>NZ_CP035501.1:545000-1745000 GCF_004135585.1 Sphingosinicella sp. BN140058
TCGCCATCGACCGGTTCAACGGTACCGACACCCCTGCTTTGATCTGGAACGCGATCGAAACCAAGAGCAAGGCGGCCGCGCAATGAGCGATTGGGTCGTTACCCTCATCGACAAGACCGGCTATATCGGCGTCGGCTTTCTGATGTTCCTCGAAACCGTGTTTCCGCCGATCCCTTCGGAAGTGATCATGCCGGTCGCCGGCGTTGCCGCCGCGCAGGGATCGATGACCCTGGGCGGCGTGATCGCCAGCGGCACCGCGGGCGCGATGTTCGGCAATGTCTTCTGGTATCTGGTCGCGCGGGTGATCGGTCTGGAACGCTTCCGTCCCTTCATCGAGAAGCACGGCCGCTGGCTGACCCTCGACTGGTACGACGTCGAGAAGTCCGAGAAACTGTTCGGGCGGTTCGGCTCGGTGGTCGTCGGCGTGGGGCGGTTGCTGCCGACGGTGCGGTCGGTCGTGTCGATCCCGGCCGGCCTGCTCAAGATGCGGCTGCGCAGCTTCCTCATCTGGTCGACGATCGGCACTGCGGGCTGGAGTTCGGCTCTGGCCGTCGCCGGCTATGTGCTCGGCAAGCAGTTCGACGACATCAACAAGATCCTCGGTCCGCTCTCGTCGGCGATCATCGCCCTGATCGTGCTGGCCTATGTCTGGCGCCAGCTCACCTGGCGCAAGCGCCACCCGGACGCCTGACCGGACAGGCGCTCACGCGCGCGGGTGCGCGTTGCGATAGACGTCGAGCAGATGGGCCATGTCCACTTCGGTGTAGATCTGGGTCGACGACAGGCTGGCATGGCCGAGCAGTTCCTGCAGCGCTCGAAGATCGGCACCACGGCCGAGCAGGTGCGTGGCGAAGCTGTGGCGCAGCGCGTGCGGGGTGGTCCGGTCGGAAAGGCCGAGGCGCCCGCGGGCGCGGCGCACCACCCGCCGCACCATCTCGCCGTTGAGCGGACCGCCCCGCGCGCCTCTGAACAGCGGCTCGGACCGGGCGCCCCCCCAGGGCGAGAGCGCGACGTAGCGGTCGATCGCCGCGCGCACTTGCGGCAGCAATGGCACGATCCGGGTCTTGGCCCGCTTCCCGGTGACGCTCAGGGTCTCGCCCAGCGGCAAGGCTCCTCCGGTAAGCCCGAGCGCCTCGCCGACTCGAAGCCCGGATCCGTAGAGAAGCAGCAGGATCGCGAAGTCGCGGGCGGCGATCCACTCGGCGCTCGCGTCCTCGCCGACCTCCTCGGCCAACGCGACCGCCTCCTGCGGCGAGACCGGCCGAGGCACGTTGCGCGGCACCTTCGGGCCCTTCAGCCTGGGCACCCCTGCCTCCGCGCTTGCGCCTGTGCCTGCAAAGCCCAGGAAATTGCGCAGCGCGGAGAGCTCTCGCGCCGCCGACGCGTTGCCGATCCCGGCGGTGCGGCGTTTTGCCAGATACGCGCGCAGATCGGCCGACTGCAGCCCGGTCAGAGCCGCCCCGTCGACAGGCCCGCCCAGATGCTCGGCGAGAAAGTCGATCAGGCGATGGGCGGTGGCACCATAAGCGCGCACGGTATGGGGAGACCGTCGCCGGTCGCGGGCGAGATGGTTCTGCCAGTCGTGCGCGATCTGCCGCGCCGGATGCGCGCCGGCGTCGCTCAGGAAATCAGGCACCGGCCCATGCAGCGCGTCAGCACGCGGCCGAGAAAGAGCAGAAGCTCGGAGCCATGCCGGGTCTCGAACCCTTGCGCGGCGCGCTGGCCGAGTGCCAGCAGGCCTCCGGGCAGCGGCGCTTCGCTGTCGAGCCGGACCAATGCCTCGGCACGGATCAGGTCGCAGGCCGGGCCGAAGATCGGATGGCCGCGCTGGACGCCGCGCAGCACGACCCCCTCCAGGCCATCGACCGAACGCTCGATCACGCGCGGGTCGACGAACTGGAGCCCGGAGGCATCCGCACGGACACCCTTGTCCCCGACGAACAGCGCCACCGCGACGGCGTCGAGGCCGAGGATCTGCGGCCATTCCTGGGTGACGATGTGGATCAGGTGATCGAAACCCTCCGCCTCGATCGCCGCGATCACCGCTTCGTGGATCGAGGCGACGGCACCGGAATGGCCGCGGGCAAAGGCGATCAGATCCTGGTTCGCCTCTTCCGCCGCCGCGACCCGGGCGCGCAGATTCGCGACCGCCTTTTCCTCGAAGCTGATCACCGTACCCATCGGCAAAGCCTAACCCGAAGACGGTTAATAAGCGATGCCCTAGATGCTCCGTGTCGAAGCGGATCGTCGCAAATCAGCCGTATTTCAGCACCCTGACCGGATCCGTGCCGGCCGCGCGCAGGGCCGGGTACAGCGTCGCGGCAATGCTGAGCACCAGCGCCGAGACGACGATGACGGCGATTTCGACCGGATCGATCACCGCCGGGAGCTGGACCAGGAATTCGGAGGCCGCTTCCGTCGACGGCCGCGTGACGAGCTGGATGGCGACTCCGATGGGACCGCGAAATTGCAGGAAGAGCAGGCCCAGGGCCAGGCCTCCGAGGGTGCCGAGCGCGCCGATCGCGCTGCCGATGGCAATGAAGATCCGCAGCATCGAGCTGCGGCTCGCGCCCATCGTCCGCATGATCGCGATGTCGCCCGTCTTGGCGCGGACCAGCATCACCAGCGCCGAAAGGATGTTGAACACGGCGACCAGGATGATGATCGCGAGCACGACGAACATGCCGATCTTGTCGACCGCAAGCGCCGTGAACAGCTCCGCGTTCAGGTCCTTCCACGTCCGCAGCGTCGCGCCGGGCGGAAGCCGGTGCGCAAGCGGCGCGAGCAGCAGATCGGCGCGGCGCGCATCGTTCGTCGCGAGTGCAAGCGAGGTGATGGACGGGCCGAGGCCGAGCAGGATCTGCGCCTCTCCGATCGGCATCAGCACCGCTTCGGAATCGAAATCCGGCGCGCCGGTCTCGACGATCCCCGCAACGCGGTAGGAGACCGAGCGCACGTCGAGATCCGGGTCCTTGCCGGTGACGATCATCAACTCGATGCTGGCGCCGACCGCGCTCGGCAGCATCGAGGCGAGCTCGCTGCCGATCACGACTTCGCCGCCGGCCGGATCGAGCTCCAGACGGCCGGCGACGAGGCTCTTGCGCAGCGCCGGGGTCGCGATCTGGGCCGCCGGAACGCCGTGCAACCTCGCCGGCGCGACGCGCCCGGCGGAGGAGGCCATCAACCTTTGCTCGACCAGCGGGCTCACCGCGGTCACACCGGTGGTGCCCCGCGCCTCGGCGGCGATTCGCTGCCAGCCGGGCAACTGCCCCTTGTCGCCCCGGATCACCGCATGCCCGGTGGTCTCGACCACCTTGTCGAAGATGAACTGGTGGTAGCCGTTCATCACGCTCGCCACGATCACGAGCGCGGCAACGCCGAGCGTCACCGCGATCAGGCTGATCGAGGCGACGAGCACGATGATCCGCTCGCCGCCTTTGGGCACGATGTAGCGCTTGATGACCAGCCGTTCGTGAGGCGAGAGCAGCACCTTCGGCGAGCGCCGATCAGGCGATCGACTGGCCGGTCTTCTGCCAATCGGCGAGGAAGTTCTCGAGTCCCTTGTCGGTCAGGGGATGCTTGAACAGCTGGCGGATCACGGCCGGCGGCGCGGTCACCACGTCGGCGCCGATCATCGCCGATTGCAGCACGTGGATCGGGTGCCGGACGCTGGCAACCAGGATCTGGGTCTGGAAATCGTAATTATCGTAGATCGTGCGAATCTCCGAGATGATCTGCATGCCGTCGAACCCGATGTCGTCGTGGCGGCCGACGAAGGGCGAGATGAACGTCGCGCCGGCCTTTGCGGCGAGCAGCGCCTGGTTGGCGGTGAAGCAGAGAGTGACGTTGACCATGGTGCCGTCGCTGGTCAGCGCCTTGCAGGTCTTGAGGCCATCGATGGTCAGCGGCACCTTGACGGTGATGTTGTCGGCGATCTTCCGCAGGATCTCTGCCTCCCGCATCATCTCGGCATGATCGAGGGCGACGACCTCGGCCGACACCGGGCCGGGCACGATCTCGCAGATCTCCTTGACCACCTCGAGGAAGTTGCGGCCCGATTTGTTGATCAGCGACGGATTGGTGGTGACCCCGTCGAGCAGGCCGGTTTCGGCGAGATCGCGGATGTCATTGGTGTCGGCGGTGTCGACGAAGAATTTCATCTCGGGCATGCCCTTCTGGCGAGGAGTAGGATTCGCGCGCTCTTCTAATCGGGCGGCGGGCGCGAGTCACGGCGGCGGGGGACGACGACAAGAGATGCGCGACGCGGGCCTCCACCGGGCGATCTGGGCGATCGCCCTTCCCTCCATGCTGACCAACGTCGCCACCGCCCTGTTCGGCATCGCCGATCTGTGGGTGATCGGACGATTGGGCGACGCCGATGCGCAAGCCGGTGTCGAGCTCGGCGCCAAGTTCATGATGGGCCTGCTGATCGTCTTCAACTTCCTGCGCAGCGGCACCGTCGCGCTGACGGCGCAGGCGGCTGGCCGCGGCGATTCGGAAAGCCAGGCAGCCACCCTCGTCCGCGCGGGCGGCGCTGCGCTCGCCATCGGCCTGCTCCTGCTCGCCGTGATGCCTCTCGCAATCCCCGCCGGGCTCGACCTGCTCCAGGCGAAGGGCGGGGTCGCCACGACCGCTGGGGCCTATATCGGCATCCGCTACTGGGGCGGGCTGCTCTGGCTGTTCAACGCAGTGCTGGTCGGCTGGCTGATCGGGCGCAGGCGCGTGCGCCAGGTGCTCTGGATCGAGATCGTCGCCAATTTCGTCCATGTCGGGCTCGATCTGCTGTTCGTGCTCGCGCTCGGCTGGGGCGTCGAAGGCGTGGCGACGGCAACCTTGCTCTCCGAAGGGCTGAAACTCGCGGCGGCCTTCGCGATCGCCGTTCGCGAGCCGCCGGCGGGGGACGCCCTCCGCCTCTTGCGGCGGCGCGACACCTGGAACGGCGAAGAACTCGGATTGCTGTTCCGGCTCAATCGCGATCTGTTCCTGCGAACGCTGCTGCTCACCGGCGCCATCCTGCTGCTCGTCCGCCAGGGGGCGGAGCAAGGTGCCGTGGTGCTCGCCGCCAACGGCATCCTCTATCAACTGTTCATCCTCTCGGCCCTGATTCTCGACGGCTTCGAGAGCGCCGCCCAGGTGCTTTGCGGCGAGGCCGTCGGAGCGGGGGATCGCGCCCGCTTCCGTCGACTGGCGGCGACGATCATGGCCTGGGGCGTTGGGTTCGGCGCTTTGATCAGCCTCGCCTATCTGGCGGCGGGCAGGCCGTTCGCGGCAAGCTTCAGCACCGATCCGGCGGTCACCGCCGCCACCCTCGCCTTTCTTCCCTGGGCGATGATGCTGCCCCTGCTCGGCGTCGCCTCCTACGTCTTCGACGGAATCTATATCGGCGCGACCTGGACACGCGCGCTGCTGGCGACGATGGCACTCGCCTTTGCCGCTTATGCGCTGCTCCTGCTCGCCGCCGCCCCGCTCGGCAATCACGGCCTGTGGCTCGCCTTCAGCCTGTTCCTGGTCGTGCGCGCAGCGGGCCAGGCTCTGCTCCTGCCGCGGCTCGAGCGTGGTACCTTCGAACGATGACGGATCTCCCGGTTGCCTTTGCGCGCCGGACTTGCCACGCTTGCCGGATTGCAGGGGGAGAATGAAGATGCGCTCGATCCTCGTCGCGGCCTTGTTTGCCGCAGTCGCTCCGGCCGCCGTCCAGGCGCACGAAACGGCAGCGCCGACGAACGCATCAAGCCCCGTCGCCAAGGAGAAACTGCTCAAGCCGCCCGCAGACGCAGTGCATTATGTCGTCGTCTCGGAGGCCGGCAAGCACGGCGATCAATGGCGCTGGCAGCTTGCCGACGGCCGCACCGCCTATCGCTGGTCGCAGGAGCTGCGCGGCTGGATCACCGAAATGGATCAGGTGACCGCCTTCGCCCCCGACGGGACGATCGCCGCAACCACCGTCCGCGGCGTCACGATGACGGGCGACGCCGCCGAGGAATTCCGAGTCGCGAATGGCCGCGCAAGCTGGAAGACGGCGACCGACAGCGGCTCGGCGCAGGCCGGCGGCTGGTACATTCCGGCCGGCGGCGTCTCGATCGCCGGGGCGCCGCTGATCGAAGCGCTCGCCAAGGCGGGTGACGAGGGCGTTGCGTTCCTGCCGAGCGGCAAGGGCCGGATGAATCTGGGGCAGACGCTCACCATCGCCGGCCCCAACGGCCAAAAGACCGTCCAGCTCGCTTTCATTCGCGGCATCCTGCCTTCGCCGATCCCGGTCTGGCTGAACGAAGACAAGAGCTACTTCGGCGAAGTCAGCTTCATCTCCACCATACCCGCGGGCTATGAAGCCGCGCTTAAAGTTCTCCGCGACACGCAGGACGCCGCCACCGCCGCCGAGGTGAAGGCGATCGCGCACCGCTTCCTGACGCCGGCGGCCCGGGCTCCGGTTCTGTTCGATAACGTCCGGCTGTTCGACGCCGATCGCGGGCAATTTCTGCCGGCGCAGGCAGTGCTCGCCCAGAACGGCAAGATCTCCGCCATCGGTTCGGCCGGTACGGTGAAGGCGCCGCCCGGCGCGCGCATCATCGACGGCAGCGGCAAGACGCTGATTCCGGGCATCTGGGACAGCCACATGCATATCGGCGACGATTGGAGCGTGCTGTCCAACGTCGCCAGCGGCATGACCAGCTTCCGCAGCCCCGGCACCACGCTCGATCGCGCCGTCGACGCGACCAGGCGCCGCGCGGAAGGCAGCCTGCTGATGGGCGAGCCGTTCATCTCGGCCATCATCGACAAGAAGGATCCGCTCGCGGCCCAGGG
Source organism: Sphingosinicella sp. BN140058 (assembly GCF_004135585.1). Lineage (NCBI taxonomy): Bacteria > Pseudomonadati > Pseudomonadota > Alphaproteobacteria > Sphingomonadales > Sphingosinicellaceae > Sphingosinicella > Sphingosinicella sp. BN140058. The sequence goes on from NZ_CP035501.1 coordinate 551,802, forward strand.
TGCCGAGGTCGTCTCCAGCGAGGCGGAGGCGGTCGAGGCGGTACGGCGGATCAAGGCGGCGGGCCTCTGGGGCGTCAAATTCTACACCTCGATGAATCCGGCGTGGATCGCGCCGGCCGCGGCGGAAGCCCACCGGCTCGGCCTTCACGTCCACGGTCACGTCCCCGCGACGATGAAGCCGAGCCAGGCGGTCGCCGCCGGCTATGACGAGCTTACCCACCTCAATTTCGTCGCCATGGAAGCCATGCCCAAGGACGTCGTCGATCGGGCAAATACCAGGCAGCGGATGGAGGGACCGGCCCGATTGTTCAAGGACGTCGACCTCGATGGGCCGCTGATGACCGGCTTCGTCGCCGATCTCGCCCGGCGCAAGACAATCGTCGACCCGACCATCGTCATCTTCGAGGGCATGCTCACCCAGGACGGCGGCAAGCCGCACCCGGCCTACGCGCCCTATATGGGGATCATCTCGCCGGTGATCGAACGCTCGGTCTTCACCAGCGGCGGCTATCCGCTGGTCGAAGGCTTCACCCGCGACGATTATCGCAAGAGCTATGCGAAGATGGTCGCTTTGGTCGGCAAGCTCCACAAGGCCGGCGTTCCCATCGTTGCCGGCACCGATGGCTGGGGAGTCGAGCTGATCCGCGAGCTGGAAATCTACCAGCAGGCCGGCTTCACCCCGGCCGAAGCCCTGCAGAGCGCGACCATCGTTCCCGCCCGGGTCGTCGGTGCCGACGCCCGCACCGGGTCGATCGCAGTGGGCAAGGAGGCCGATATGGTGCTGGTCGACGGCGATCCATCCAGGGAGCTCGGAGCCCTTAGACGGGTGCTGACCGTGGTCAGCGACGGCTACGTCATGGACGGCGACGCATTGCGGACGGCGGCAGGCTATACGGGCCGACCGAAATGAGGCTGCGACGTCGCTCCGTGCGCCGCTGACGAACGGCGCGCGTCGTCACCGTCCCACCGTGCCCGGAGTCCTGCGGGTCAGGCAAGATCCCGGATGTCGAAGCGCACGATCAAGCCTTGGCGGAATTGGAAGACGTGTCCCACGATCCGATCGGCGAGCCCGTGCGCCTGCCCCGCCAGCGGGCTGCCGTCGAGATCGCGAACGGATTGGCGGACCTCCGCCAGGATCGCGCCATCGGGCTCGCGCCGGAACGCGAGCGGCTCGACGCGCGGGCTGACGATCGCCCACTGCCGGGTCCAATAGTCCCGCACCGCTTCATGGCCGTGGACGTGCCCGCCCTCCATGCCGTTCGCCCACGCCACGTCGTCCGAAAGCGCGGTCAGCACGGCGTCGATGTCGCGCGCGTTGAAGCGTTCGTAGATGCGCTGCAGGGTTCGGACGTCTTCGTCCATGCTGTCTCTCCTCAGCCGCTTGAGAGTCGTTCAGAAGCGATATATATGCACGTATGCATCCGCGTCTGGGGAGATGCAACAAAGGATGGACGATGATCTCGGATGTGCTTTCCACGCCCGGTCACCTGATCAGCCTGGCGGCGCGCGGCTTTGCCCGCCTCAGTGAGGCACGGCTCAAGCCGCTCGGCTTCGGGGTCGGACACCTGCCGGTGCTGGTCGCACTTCGCGACGGCAAGGCCAGCAGCCAGCGCGATCTCGCGCGCTTCGCGCGGGTCGAGCAGCCGCCGATGGCGCAGATGCTCGACCGCATGGCTCGGGACGGCCTGATCGAGCGGACGCCGGATCCCGAAGACGGACGCAGCAGCCGGATCACCTTAACGGCCGCCGCGCAAGCGCGCCTGCCCGACGCCATCGACGTGCTGCTCGAAGGCAATCGCGAGGTGCTCGATGGCTTCACCAGGGACGAGACCGAATTGCTGATCAGCATGCTCAAGCGTGTCATCGCCAACCTCGACAGGATTGCGCACGGGCCGTCCGCAGCCGGCACCTCTGGCAAGGCTTCCTCCTGAGGCTCGCAGACTGTGGCATGGGTGCCGCGCAGGCCTTCCGTGCACTTGAATGGATGCCGCAACGCCGCCCCTTTCCCAAATTGCGTCAATCGCCATATGGCGGGAGCCGATGAGCCGCGTCCGTGTCCTCCTCCTCAACCAGGCCCTTGGACCGCTCGACTACCGCGTGCCCTACGGCATGGCGGTCGAGCCAGGCTCGATCGTGCTCGCGCCGCTCGGCCCACGCCAGCTGACCGGCGTCGTCTGGGAGGAGGATCGGCTGGACGCTGAAAGCGTCGGCGACAATCGCCTGCGCCCGCTCGTTCAGGCCTATGCGCTGCCGCCGCTGGCCGCCCCATTGCGGCGTTTGATCGAATGGACCGCGGATTATTATCTCGCGCCGACCGCGGCAGTGCTGCGGATGGCGCTCGCCTCCGCCTCGGCGCTGGAAGGCGGCCGGACCGTCACCGAATATCGCGCCACCGGCCTCGTTCCCGATCGGCTGACCCCCCAGCGCGAACAGGCGCTGGAGCGGATCGGCGAGCGTCAGGGTCTCTGCCGCGAGCTCGCAATGGCCGCCGACGTCTCCGACGCGGTGATCCGCGGCCTGATCAAGGTCGGCGCGATCGAGGCGGTGGAGGTATCGGTGGACGATCCGTTCGCCGAGCCCGACCCGGATTTCGCCCCGCCGGCGCTCGAAGCGGCGCAGCGCGAGGCGGCGCAGATCTTCGTCGACGCGGTACGCGCCCCCGACTTCGCCCCGTTCCTGCTCCACGGCGTGACCGGATCGGGGAAGACCGAAGTCTATTTCGAAGCCATTGCCGAGGCCCTGCGCGGCGGCCGGCAGACGCTCGTCCTGCTTCCGGAAATCGCGTTGACCGAACCGTTCCTCAAGCGTTTCGCGGCGCGGTTCGGGCATGAGCCGGTCGCCTGGCATTCGGGCCTTCGCCAATCCCAGCGCCGCCGGGCCTGGCGCGCGATCTCGACCGGGGATGCAAAGGTCGTCGTCGGCGCGCGCTCTTCGCTGTTCCTGCCGTATCGCGACCTTGGCCTGGTCGTCGTCGACGAAGCCCATGAGACCAGCTTCAAGCAGGAGGATGGCGTCCAATATCATGCGCGTGACGTCGCGGTGATGCGCGCCAAGCTCGAACGAATCCCGGTGATCCTCGCCTCGGCGACGCCGGCGATCGAGACCCGGCAGATGGCGGAGATCGGCGTTTATCGGGAAGTGCGGCTGCCCGGGCGCTATGGTGCCGCGGAGCTGCCCGATATCGAGGCGATCGATCTCATCGCGGAGCCGCCGCCGCGCGGCCGCTGGATCGCTCCGCGCCTGGTCGCCGAGCTCAAGGAGAATCTCGAACGCGGCGAGCAGGCGCTGCTCTTCCTCAATCGCCGCGGCTATGCGCCGCTGACCCTCTGCCGCAATTGCGGCCACCGTTTCCAATGCCCGAACTGCACTGCCTGGATGGTCGAGCACCGGCTGGTGTCGCGGCTCGCCTGCCACCATTGCGGTCACGTCATGCCGCCGCCCGAGCTCTGCCCCGAATGCAAGGAGCCGGACAGTCTGGTCCCGGTCGGTCCGGGCGTGGAGCGCATCGCGGACGAGGTTCGGGCCTTGTTCCCGGATGCGCGTACTGCGATCGTCACGTCCGACACGATCTGGTCGCCGGCCAAGGCGGCGGAGTTCGTCGCGCGCATGGAGGCGGGTGCCATCGACATCGTCGTTGGCACCCAACTCGTGACCAAGGGCTACCACTTCCCCAATCTTACCCTGGTCGGGGTGATCGACGCCGATCTCGGCCTGTCGGGCGGAGACCTTCGCGCGGCCGAGCGCAGCTTCCAGCAGATCGCCCAGGTCGCCGGCCGCGCCGGCCGCGGCGAAAAGCCGGGCCGGGTGCTCGTCCAGACCCACGAGCCGGGCGCGCCGGTGATCAGCGCCTTGGTCAGCGGCGACGAGGAGAGCTTCTACGAGGCGGAGACCGAAGCGCGGCGCGAGGCGGCGATGCCGCCGTTCGGCCGCCTCGCCGGGATCATCGTCTCATCCGAGGATCTCGCCGAGGCCACCGAGACGGCGCGCCTCATCGGCCGCAGCGCCCCGACGGTGGAGAACATGGCCGTGTTCGGCCCCGCCCCGGCGCCGCTGGCGATGCTGCGCGGCCGTCATCGCCAGCGCCTGCTCGTCCATGCGGCGCGCAGCCTCGACGTCCAGGATGTCATCCGGGAATGGCTCGGCAAGCTCGAATGGCCGCGCGGCGTACGCGTCGCGATCGACGTCGACCCTTACAGCTTCCTCTGACGCGGCATTCTGGCCTAAGGGAGCCCGACCACTGACATCGGGGTAGCCATGGGCCGTATCGCTTCTTTCTTCCTCGTCCAGATCGCCCTGGCGTTTGCGCTGGCATCGCCGGCCCGGGCCGACGACATCTCCGCCACGGCGCGCAGCGTGGTGCGGGTGGTCGTGATCGCCGTCGACGGCGAGGAAGTGGTCGGATTCGGCCATGGCAGCGGCTTCGCGGTGGCGGGGAACCGGGTCGTAACCAACGCCCACGTCGTTGCGCTCGCCGCCGAGCATCCGGAGAATGTCGCGGTCGGCGTGGTGCCGTCGGAGGGCAGCAAATCGTTCGGCGCGCGCCTCGTCGCCTACGATGCGGCCCGCGATCTCGCCTTGCTCGAGCTCACCGAAGGCAGCCTGCCGCCGGCCTCCTTGTACATGGGCCCGTTTGCGGAAGGGGGCGACGTCGTTGCGCTCGGCTATCCCGGCAACGTCGATCTCGCCACCGCCCAATCGGCCGACGACTATATCACGCCGCAGGCGCCGACCCGCTCGGCCGGCAATTATTCGAACGAGCGCCAGGTCGACGGCATCCGCGCCCTGCTGCACACCGCCAACATTGCCCGCGGCAACAGCGGCGGCCCCCTGCTCGATCCCTGCGGCCGGATCGTCGGCGTCAACACCTTCATCACCCGCGGCGAGGAGGGCGACGCGCCGTTCGGCTTCGCCATCTCCAATAGCGAGGTCGCGACCTTCCTGCGGGCCGCGAAACAGAATTTCTCCGCGGTCAGCAGCCCCTGCGTCAGCATGGAAGACCGGCTCAACGCGGAGCGTTCCCGCGAGGAGCAGGAGAAAGCGCGCGCCGAAGCCCTGGAAACGCGTGCGAAGGACAAGGCCGATCAGGAAGCGCTCGCCAGGGCCCAGGCCGAGAATGAGGATGCCCGTGAGAACCGGGCCGCGATCGCGATCGTGCTCGGCGTGCTCAGCCTCGCCGCTTTCGGCGGTGCCGGCCTGATGGCCTGGAAGGACAAGACCCGTCCCGCGATGATGTTCGCCGGCGGCGGCGCCCTGCTGCTGATCGGCGCCACCTTCGCCTTTCTGTCACGCCCCTCGCGTGACGATCTCCACATCCAGCCCGACGCCGCCGTCAAGACCAGCGACGCCAAGGCGGGGATCTCCGAGGCGACGGGCAAGAGCGTCTGCAAGCTCGTCGAAAATCGCAGCCGGGTGACGGTTTCGTCGACCGAAAACGTCAACCTCGATTGGGCACCCGGCGGCTGCATGAACGGCCGCACCCAATATGCTCGTGCCGGCGACGTCTGGCGTCGGGTGCTGGTCCCCAATGGCGACGCCACCGTCTCGGTGCTCGAATATCGCCCGGCGCGCAGCGAATATGTGGTCACCCGCTATCTGATGAGCCAGGAAGCGATGGCCGAGGCTCGCCGCCTGCGCGAAGGGATCAACATCAAGGCCTGCTCGGCCGACGAGGAACAGCTCGCCATTCTCGGCGATCGGCAGGACACGATCCGGGCCAGCCTTCCTAATCTTCCCAACGAGCGTCTCGTCTATCAATGCGGCCCCGCCGACTAAGGTCGCCGGTCAGCCCCCGCGTTCCTTGGCGAGCAAATGCGCCTTGCGTTCGAGGCCCCAGGCATAGCCACCCGGTGATCCGTCGCCGCGCTGGGCACGGTGGCATGGGATGAGGATCGCCACCTTGTTCGATCCGCACGCCGTGCCGGCGGCACGCGCCGCGCCGGGTTTGCCGGCGCGGGCGGCGAGCGCGGCATAGCTCAGGCTTTCGCCGGGCGGTATTCTCGACAGCTCGCGCCACACCGCCTCCTGAAAGGCGGTACCCCGGACGTCGAGCGGCAGGTCATGCGGCCGCGCCGGCGCCTCGACCGCAGCCACCGTCCGGCGCACGAGATCGGCCATCGCAGCACCACCCTCCTCGATCGTCGCGTGCGGGAAACGTGCGCGCAGATCGGTTTCGTCCTGGTCGAAGGTCAGGCTGCATATGCCCTTGGCGGTCGCCGCGACCAGCATCGTGCCGAGCGAAGTCTCGGCGACCGCCCACCTTATCGTCTCGCCGCGGCCGCCGTCCCGCCACGCCGACGGAGTCATTCCGAGCCGCCCTTTGGCTTCGGCATAGAATCGCCCTGGTCCCGAATAGCCGGCATCGTACATCGCCTCGGTGATGCTTGCGCCGTCCGCCAAGCTTTCCGTCATCGTCCTTGCCCTCTTGCCGCGTGCGTAGGCAGCCGGGGTCAGGCCGGTCGCCCGTTTGAACAGTCGGTGAAAATGAAAGGGTGAATAGCCGGCCGCGTCGGCCAGCGCCTCGAGCGGCGGCGGCGTTTCGGCGGTCTCGATCAAGCGCAGCGCCTTGCGCAAAGCCGCCGCTTCGCGGCTGACCTCGTCCGGCCGGCAGCGCAGACAGGCTCTGAGGCCCGCCGCCGCCGCCTCGCTGCCGCTGGCGAAAAAGCGTACATTCTCGCGCTTGGGATGGCGGGCGGCGCAGGACGGCCGGCAGTAGATGCCGGTGGTCAGCACGCCGGTGACGAAGCGTCCGTCCGCCGCCTTGTCGCGGGCGATCACCGCCGCCCAGGCGGCTTCGGCATCGATCGATGCCTGTCTGATTTCCATCTGTTCCATGCCTTCGCTATACGTCCGCCGGATCGGCGCCACACCCCGGCGCTTGCTTTCAAAGTCAGGGGCTTGCGAGGCCCTGCCGCGCCTTGCATCCCCCAAACGCCTTTGCTACGGCGCGCGCAACCCATCGGGGCTTGGTTCGCAAGCCCCCTTTTTGCATGGGCTTTATGGGGCCGCGCTCTCCGTCGGGGGGCGCACAACAGGCTTCATGGTTTCGATTCTGGAGGGTGGAGCGCGCGTGGAGAATTCCGGCGGCATTCAGGCAAGTCTCGCGGGCCGCTATGCGACCGCTTTGTTCGAACTGGCCCGTGACGAACGGCAGCTCGAAGCGGTCGGCGCAAGCCTCAACGCCGTGCGCGATGCGCTGCGCGATTCGGCGGATCTGCAGGCGCTGACCACCAGCCCGCTGATCGGCCGCGACGAAAGCGTGAAGGCGATCCGCGCCACCGCCGCATCGATGGGCCTCGATCCGATCACCTCCAATTTCCTCGGCGTTCTTGCCCAGAACCGGCGCCTCGGCCAGCTCGGCAACGTCATCCGCTTCTTCAACCTGCTCGCCGCACGGCATCGCGGCGAGACTACCGCGGAGGTCAAGTCGGCGCACCCGCTGAACGACGATCAGATCGCGGCGCTGAAGAGCAATCTCAAGACCCGGCTGGGCCGCGACGTCGCGGTCGACCTGACCGTCGATCCCGCCATCCTGGGCGGCCTCGTCGTCAAGGTCGGCTCGCAGATGATCGACGACTCCATCCGCACCAAACTCAACACCCTCGCCCACGCAATGAAGGGCTGAAAGCCCGCAACGGCTTCGATGAAAGGCTGATAATGGACATCCGCGCCGCTGAAATTTCCAAGGTCATCCGCGACCAGATCGCCAGCTTCGGCACCGAGGCCGAAGTCTCCGAAGTCGGCACCGTGCTGTCGGTCGGCGACGGCATCGCCCGCGTCTACGGCCTCGACAACGTCCAGGCCGGCGAGATGGTCGAGTTCGCCAACGGCATCAAGGGCATGGCCCTGAACCTCGAAGCCGACAATGTCGGCGTCGTGATCTTCGGCTCCGACTCGGAGATCCGCGAGGGCGATACCGTCCGCCGCACCGGCACCATCGTCGACGTTCCGGTCGGCAAGGGTCTGCTCGGCCGCGTCGTCGATGGTCTCGGCAACCCGATCGACGGCAAGGGCCCGATCGATTCGGTCGAGCGCCGCCGCGTCGAGGTGAAGGCGCCCGGCATCATTCCGCGCAAGTCGGTGCACGAGCCGGTGCAGACCGGTCTGAAGGCGCTCGACGCGCTCGTCCCCGTCGGCCGCGGCCAGCGCGAGCTGATCATCGGCGATCGCCAGACCGGCAAGTCGGCCGTCGCGCTCGATACCTTCATCAACCAGCGCGCCGCCAACCAGGGCGATGACGAGAGCCAGAAGCTCTATTGCATCTACGTCGCCGTCGGCCAGAAGCGCTCGACCGTCGCCCAGATCGTCCGCGCCCTGGAAGAGAATGGCGCGATGGAATATTCGATCGTCGTCGCCGCCACCGCGTCCGAGCCGGCGCCGCTGCAATTTCTTTCGCCCTACACCGGCTGCACGATGGGCGAGTATTTCCGCGACAACGGCATGCACGCCGTCATCGTCTATGACGATCTGTCGAAGCAGGCGGTCGCCTACCGTCAGATGTCGCTGCTGCTGCGCCGTCCGCCGGGCCGCGAAGCCTATCCGGGCGACGTCTTCTATCTCCACTCGCGCCTGCTCGAGCGCGCCGCCAAGATGAACGAGGCGAACGGCTCGGGCTCGCTGACCGCGCTGCCCATCATCGAAACGCAGGCGGGCGACGTGTCGGCCTACATTCCGACCAACGTCATCTCGATCACCGACGGCCAGATCTTCCTCGAGACCGAGCTCTTCTACCAGGGCATCCGTCCGGCCATCAACGTCGGCCTCTCGGTCAGCCGCGTCGGCTCCGCCGCGCAGACCAAGGCGATGAAGAAGGTCGCCGGCTCGATCAAGCTCGAGCTCGCCCAGTATCGCGAGATGGCGGCGTTTGCCCAGTTCGGCTCCGATCTCGACGCCTCGACCCAGCGCCTGCTGAACCGCGGCGCACGCTTGACCGAGCTCCTGAAGCAGCCGCAGTTCAAGCCGATGCCGGTCGAAGAGCAGGTCGTCTCGATCTTCGCCGGGGTGAACGGCTTTATCGATACGGTGCCGGTCAATGCCGTGACCCGCTTCGAAAGCGCCCTGCTCGCCTTCTTCCGCTCCGAACACCCCGAAGTGCTCGGCAAGATCCGCGATACCAAGGCGCTCGACGACGAGACCACCGGCCAGCTCAAGACGCTGATCGGCGATTTCGCCAAGACCTTCGCTTAAGGGAAACGCCGTTCGTCCTGAGCCTGTCGAAGGACCTTCTTTCTCCCTTTCGGGATGAACAAGGAGAGGGCTTCGACAGGCTCGGCCCGAACGGAATTGTAGAAGCAGGAAAAGAATGGCCAGCCTCAAGACGCTCAAAGGGCGGATCGCGTCGGTCAAGTCGACGCAGAAGATCACCAAGGCGATGAAGATGGTCGCCGCCGCCAAGCTGCGCCGCGCCCAGCAGGCGGCGGAGGCCGGCCGCCCCTATGCCCAGCGCATGGAAAAGGTGATGGCAAGCCTCGCGTCCAAGGTCGTCGTCGGCCCGCAGAGCCCGAGGCTGATCGCCGGCACCGGCGCCGAGCAGACCCATCTTCTCGTCGTCTGCACCTCCGATCGCGGCCTCGCCGGTGCGTTCAACACCAACATCGTCCGCGCCGCGCGCAAGAAAGCCGACGATCTGATCCGCGAGGGCAAGACCGTCCATTTCTACCTGGTCGGCCGCAAGGGCCGCGCGGTGATCGGGCGCCTCTTCCCCAAGCAGATCGTCCACCAGCACGATACCGGCTCGATCAAGCAGGTGCGTTTCGACGACGCGCAGGAGATCGCGCAGGATCTGGTCCAGCGCTACGAAGCGGGCCAGTTCGACGTCGCCCACCTGTTCTACGCCCACTTCCAGTCGGCGCTCGTCCAGGATCCGGTGACCCAGCAGATCATCCCGGTTTCGATGCCCGAGAGCAGCGGCGCGGCGGCCACAGGCGTCGAAGCGGCGGTGGAATATGAGCCGGAGGAGGAAGACATCCTCGCCGCTCTGCTGCCGCGCAACGTGGCCGTGCAGATCTTCCGCGCATTGCTGGAAAATGCCGCGTCCGAACAGGGCAGCCGGATGACCGCGATGGACAATGCCACCCGCAATGCCGGCGACATGATCAACCGCCTGACCATCCAGTACAACCGGACTCGTCAGGCTGCGATCACCACCGAGCTCGTCGAAATCATCTCGGGCGCCGAAGCGCTCTAAGACAGTCAGAAGGCAAGGAAAAAAGCCATGGCCACCGCCGCAAACGCCACCACCACCGCCACCGGGCGCATCAGCCAGGTCATCGGCGCCGTCGTCGACGTGACCTTCGACGGCGAGCTGCCGGAGATTCTCTCCGCGCTCGAGACCGAGAATAACGGCAACCGCCTGGTCCTCGAAGTCGCCCAGCATCTCGGCGAGAATACGGTCCGCACGATCGCGATGGATTCGACCGACGGCCTCACCCGCGGCCAGCCCGTGCGCGACACCGGCTCGCAAATCCGGGTCCCGGTCGGCCCGATGACCCTGGGCCGGATCATGAACGTCGTCGGCGAGCCGATCGACGAGCGCGGCCCGATCGGCGCCACCGATACCGCCCCGATCCATGCCGAGGCGCCCTTGTTCGTGGATCAGTCGACCGAGACCTCGATCCTGGTCACCGGCATCAAGGTCATCGACCTGCTCGCCCCCTACGCGAAGGGCGGCAAGATCGGCCTGTTCGGCGGCGCCGGGGTCGGCAAGACCGTGCTCATCCAGGAACTGATCAACAACATCGCCAAGGGCCATGGCGGCACCTCGGTGTTCGCCGGCGTCGGCGAGCGCACCCGCGAGGGCAACGATCTCTATCACGAGTTCCTCGATGCCGGCGTCATCGCCAAGGATGCCGAAGGCAATCCGACGCCGGAAGGCTCGAAGGTTGCTCTGGTGTTCGGCCAGATGAACGAGCCGCCGGGAGCCCGCGCCCGCGTCGCTCTGTCGGGCCTCACCATCGCGGAATATTTCCGGGATCAGGAAGGCCAGGACGTGCTGTTCTTCGTCGACAATATCTTCCGCTTCACCCAGGCGGGTTCGGAAGTGTCGGCGTTGCTCGGCCGCATTCCTTCGGCGGTGGGCTATCAGCCGACCCTGTCGACCGACATGGGCCAGCTGCAGGAGCGCATCACCTCCACCAACAAGGGCTCGATCACCTCGGTTCAGGCGATCTACGTTCCGGCCGACGATCTTACCGATCCGGCGCCGGCGACCTCCTTCGCCCACCTGGACGCGACCACCGTTCTCTCGCGCGCCATCTCCGAGCTCGGCATCTACCCGGCCGTTGATCCGCTCGATTCGACCAGCCGCGTGCTGGAGCCGCGCACCGTCGGCCAGGAGCATTACGAGACCGCCCGCGCCGTTCAGGAGATCCTGCAGCGCTACAAGTCGCTCCAGGACATCATCGCCATTCTCGGCATGGACGAGCTGTCGGAAGAGGATAAGCTGGTCGTCAGCCGCGCCCGCAAGATCCAGCGCTTCCTGTCGCAGCCCTTCCACGTCGCCGAAGTGTTCACCGGCATTCCGGGCAAGTTCGTCCAGGTCGACGACACCGTCCGCTCGTTCAAGGCGGTCATCAACGGCGAATACGACCACCTTCCCGAAGCGGCCTTCTACATGGTCGGCGGCATCGAGGAAGCGGTCGCCAAGGCCCAGAAGCTGGCCGCCGAAGCGGCGTAAGTGTCACTCCCTCTCCCCTTCAGGGGAAAGGGTCGGGGAGAGGGAAGAGTCGCTCGCGCTGCGGGTTTGGAGACTCCCCTCTCCCGGCCTCTCCCCAAAAGGGGAGAGGAGGTAAGGAAATGAACCAATGGCCGATCTCCATTTCGAACTCGTCACGCCAGAGCGTCTCGTCCGCAGCGACGACGTCTACATGGTCGTGGTTCCCGGCAGCGAGGGTGAATTCGGCGTGCTCGCCGGCCATGCGCCCTTCATGTCCACTCTGCGCAACGGCGACATCGCCATCTACCGCACCGCCGGTGCGGAGCCGGAACGGATCCCGGTCGAAGGCGGCTTCGCCGAAGTCAGCGATCGCGGCCTGACCGTGCTCGCCGAGCGGGCCGACGTTCCCGCCTGACGCCCGTCGAGAGCCGACAACGGGGCCGCGCTTCCAACCGGAGCGCGGCCCTTTCTATTTGTCCCTGGTATAGCGCCAGCTCTGGGCTCTGCTGCCGTCCGCCAGCGAAATGGTGGCGATCAGTGCTGGGCCGTCGCGGCGATAGGCGATGCGCTGCGGGTAATCGTGCGCTGCATTGACGAATACCGCCTCCCCTGCGGCGCCGGCCTCCCACCGGAATGCGACCGGTGCCTTTCCCTCCGGTGATCCCCAGAAAACCAGCCTTCCCTCCGCATCCGGCGCGATCCGCATGAACTCGAAGCTCTTGGCGACCTCGCCGTTCCCGCTGAGGCCGGTGCCGAGCAGCACGCCCCCGCGCTGCGCCGACCAGGTCTCCTGAGTCCAGCGCGAGCCGTCTTCCGCGGTCCAGCTGCCGGCGAGCCAGCCGAGATCCGGCGTGGGGGCGGCGATCACGAGCGCAAGCAACAGCATGGGCGACTCCTCTCCCGGATCGCATAGTCTAGCTCGGCGCTCCGCCCAGGTCCTTCACTCTTTGCGCGCGCCACAGCAGCAGGCCGCCGGCGATGATCAGGGCGGCCCCGCCGAAGGCGGCCGCATCGGGTGCATCGCCGAACGCGATCCAGCCGAGGCCGGCGGCGACGAGCAATTGCACATAGGTCATCGGCGCGACCACCGACGCGTCGGCGCGCTCGACGGCGGCGAAGATCAGCGCGTGCCCCAGGGTGGCGAAGCAGGCGACCGCAAGGCATTTCCCGACCACCGCCGGCGAGGGCAACCCGATCGCCGCGAGGCCGAGCCTCGACAGCACGAACGCGGCCGCGATCAGCAGCGGCGCGGCGATCGCGGCGAGCAGCAATTGCATGACCAGCATCGGCGCATCTCCGGCCGCCTTGCGGTTGAACATCATCAGCCAGCTCATCCCGAAGGCCGCGCCGATCGGAAACAGTGCCACGGCGCCGAGCGCGTACAGATTGGGCCGCAGCACGACGAGTACGCCCGCAAAGGCGAGCAGGGTCGCCAGCCAGGTCGCCCGCGTGGTGCGCTCGCCGAGGACCAGCGGCGCCAGCAGAGCGGTCATGATCGGGCTGGTGAACTGAATTGCGGTGGCATCGGCGAGCGGCATCACCATCACCCCGCCGAAGAAACAGAGCGTCGCCACCGAAACGGCGACGCCGCGTCCGAATTGCAAAGCGGGCCGCGGCAGCACGAAACCGCCGCGGCCATGCCGCAGCGCCACCAGCAGGGCGAGGCCGATCGTGCCGAACGTATAGCGCAGCGCCGAGACCGCTGGGGCCGGCCATTCGCCCGCCATCGATTTCACGACGGCGTCGCCGCATGAAAGGCTGACGAAACCGCAAAGCGCTATCAGGAGTGCGGTTCGCGCAGAGGCGCGAGCGGGAGCGAAGGTCGTCGAAGCCACGGCGCCCCTTCTTCCGCGATTAGGCAATTGTCAAAGTTTCCCGCCTATTCACCACCCTCGAACATGTTTCTTAGGGTTCGCGCAATATGAGTGCATTCGGAAGGCGAGGCGGTAGTGGCGGATCCGGGCTGAGGCCCGCGTTCGGCGTGGCTAAGCCGATGAAGGGCCCCGGCGGCCCGACCCCGCTTTCCCCCGAGCCGGCTGCGTCCGGTGGCGATCAATTCCCGCCGATCGACGCAATGGAGTTCGCGTCGGAAGACGTCACGCCCGGCGGTCCGGATCGCACCGACGCGATGTCGCGGCTGGCCGACCGGATGGCCGCCATCAGCGAGTCGCCGGTCTCACGCAACGAGGGCTTCGAAGCCTCGATCCACCGGATCAAGGAGCAGGTCCTCCCCCGTTTGCTGGAGCGAGTCGATCCGGAAGCGGCCGCAACCCTGTCCAAGGACGAGCTTGCCGAGGAATTCCGGCCGATCATCGGCGAAGTGCTCGCCGAGCTGAAGATCAATCTCAACCGACGCGAGCAGTTCGCGCTGGAAAAGGTGCTGGTCGACGAGCTGCTCGGCCTCGGCCCGCTGGAAGAGCTGCTCAACGACCCTGAGATCAGCGACATCATGGTCAACGGCCCCAACCAGACCTTCATCGAGAAGCGCGGCAAGCTGCAGGTCGCCAACATCCAGTTTCGCGACGAGGAACATCTGTTCCAGATCGCTCAGCGCATCGTCAACAAGGTCGGCCGCCGCATCGACCAGACGACGCCGCTCGCCGACGCCCGTCTCCCGGACGGCAGCCGCGTCAACGTCATCGTGCCGCCGCTGTCGCTGCGCGGCACCGCCATCTCGATTCGTAAATTCTCGGAAAAGCCGATCACGGTCGACATGATGAAGAATTTCGGATCGATGTCGGAGAAGATGGCGACCTGCCTGAAGATCGCCGGCGCCAGCCGCTTCAACATCGTCATTTCCGGCGGTACCGGCTCGGGCAAGACGACGATGCTCAATGCCCTGTCGAAGCTGATCGATCCCGGCGAACGCGTGATCACGATCGAGGACGCGGCCGAACTTCGCCTGCAGCAGCCGCACTGGCTGCCGCTCGAAACCCGCCCGCCCAACCTCGAGGGCCAGGGCGCGATCACGATCCGCGATCTCGTCATCAACGCTCTGCGTATGCGCCCAGACCGCATCATCCTCGGCGAGATTCGCGGCAGCGAGTGTTTCGATCTGCTCGCCGCGATGAACACCGGCCATGACGGCTCGATGGCAACGCTCCACTCCAACTCTCCGCGCGAATGCCTCGCGCGTATGGAGAACATGGTGATGATGAGCGATATCAAGGTTCCCAAGGAAGCGATCAGCCGCCAGATCGCGGATTCGGTCGATCTCATCGTCCAGGTGAAGCGCCTTCGTGACGGCTCCCGCCGCACCACCAACATCACTGAAGTGATCGGCATGGAAGGCGACGTGATCGTCACCCAGGAATTGTTCAAGTTCGAATATCTGGACGAGACCGCGGACGGCAAGATCATCGGCGAATATCGCGCAATGGGCCTGCGCCCCTACACGCTCGAGAAGGCCAAGCAATATGGCTTCGACCAACCTTATCTGGAGGCGTGTCTCTAAGCCGTACGCCTGCGCCGTCGCCGCCAGTCCAAGGACCGCCGGTTGAGATCGCCGAGATCGGCGGTTCCGGCAAGCACTCGCTCGGCGAGCGCCGTTGCGGCAGCGAGTTTGGCTTCGTCGATATGCGCATAAGCCGGACGTCCGGCGACATGGTCGTACCAGATGCCGCCGCATGCGGCATCGAGCAGAATACGCTGGAAGCAATGGTCGTCGCGGACCGGCCACCCTCGTTCGACCGCTGCCCCCGGCAAAATCCGCTTGGTCAGATCCAGCCAGCGCCGCTCCAGCGAAGCCCGATCAGACAGGGATGCACGCCTCGTCCGGTCGCACCCGATCGGGAAGGTCGGGCTCGGCGCTCATGGAGAAGGTGAAGACGGTCGCCGATTCCTCCGATCCGAGCGACAGCGTTCCGCCGTGCGCACGGGCGATCTCGGCGGCGATATAGAGGCCGAGACCAAGGCCTTCGCTGCGCCCGCCCGGGCCACCGCGCTTGAACGGATCGAACAGGGTGCGGCGCCGCTCTTCGGAAATCGGAGCGCCGCCATTCGCCACTGAGAGCAGAAATTGCCCGTCCCGGCACGAGGCGCGTACCGTCACCGGCTGCTCCGGATCGCCGTGACGAAGCGCGTTGCCGAGCAGGTTGGACAACAATTGGGCGAGACGCGCTGCGTCGCAGATGACGGTCGGCACGGGTTCGATCTCCGCGCGGATGTCCCGCTCCGGGTAGACCGCGCGGAGCTCCGCGACCACTTGTTCGAGCGCTGCGGCAAGGTCGCCGTTGATTGCAAGGCGCAGGGTGACGCCGCCACCGAGCCGCCCCCGGGCGAAATCGAGAACGTCGTCGATCAGCCGCGCCATACGGCGGCAGGAATCCTGCATCAGCGACAGCACCTTGGCAGGACGACCGTCGAGCTTCGCATCGGCGAGCAGACGGGTTCCGGCCTCGATAGACGCGAGGGGGTTGCGCAGGTCGTGGCCGAGAACGGCGATGAACTGGTCGCGCAGCTCCGCCGCGTGGGTCGCGTCGATCAGCGCCGCCTCGCTGCGCCGCAGCCGCTCGCCCGCATCGAGGTGCAAGGCGATCAGCTCCGCGAACAGCGAGAAGGTCTCGACCGCCGGACCTTCCTTGAGCCGCGCCGGCTCGGGATCGATCGCGCACAGGGTGCCGAAAAACTCGCCGTTGGTGCGCACGATCGGCATCGAGATGTAGCTCTGGAAGCCGTACATCTGCGGGGTCGGATGATCGCGAAAGTCGGGATCGTTGGCGACGTGATCGATGATCACTGCGCGGCCGCTTTGCCTGATTTCGTCGCAGATCGTCGTGGCGAGAACGAGCTCCCCGCCCGGCGCAATCCCGAAACCGATGTCGTCGCGCACCGCGCACGCGGTCCAGCTCTGATCGGTGACTCGTGCCACGGCTGCGAAGCGCATACCGGTTACCCGGCAGACCGCGCTCAGGATCGTCGGCACGGCGTCGATCGCCGCAATCGCGGCAACGTCTTGGGCAATCTCGCGAATCGTGCCTCTCCCAGATCCGGCCGATGACGGACTAGCCGACCACCCGGCAGGAGTCGAACCAGGGCGGATCAGCCCGCCTTGATCGCCAGCGCGAGCGCGACCACCGACGCCATGAAGGACAAAACCTGAATCAGGTTCCAGGGAACCCATCCGACGCGATCCAGGTGCCGCCGACGATTGCGGCGGTGCTCGGCGACGGCCGCGGTTGCGGCGAGGACGAACAGCACGCCTGCCGCGGCCCAGAGGAAAGTGCCGGGGTCGGTGAAATCGAGATCGCTCATGTGCGCGCCGTCGCTCTGCTATGGACCCTTGTCTTCCTGCGCGCTTGCCTCACCGTTACCCTTCCGTCATGAGCTTGCCGACGTGAGATAGGGAGAGGTTGATGATCCGCCAGACCATGTTCGCCGCAATTGTCGCAGGAACCCTCCTCTCGGGCTGCGGCCCCACGGCCGGGGCGGAGCGCGCTGCAGCCGCCTCCGTCTATGCCGACACTTCGATCGCCGCCGCGATCGGCGCCGAGACCCGCACGCCCGCCAACGTCGCCCGCGACCAATATCGTCACCCGCGCGAGACGCTGAGCTTCTTCGGCGTTGAGCCGGACGACACCGTCGTCGAGATCTGGCCCGGCGGCGGCTGGTACACCGAAATCCTCGCACCCCTGCTGCGCGAACGGGGGACGTATTGGGCGGTGGCGTCCGAGCGGGGGCTGAACGGCGTCCGCGGCCTGATCGCCAAGGATCCGGCGACCTATGGTCAGATCCGTCTTGCCGCCTTCCCGGCGCAGGGATCGGACGCACGTGTGCCGGAGGGCAGCGCGGACGTCGTCCTCACCTTCCGCAATGTCCACAACTGGCTGATGGCGGAGCCGCCGATCGGCGAGGAGGCTTTCCGTCAGGCGTTCGCGATGCTGAAGCCCGGCGGCGTCCTGGGTGTCGTCGATCACCGGCTGCCCGAAAGCGCCGATGCGGCGCGCGAGCGTTCGTCGGGCTACGTAAAGGTTTCGACCGTGCGCCGCCTCGCCGAAGCCGCAGGTTTCCGGCTCGCCGCAGAATCGGAGATCAACGCCAATCCCCGCGATACCAAGGATCACCCGAACGGAGTCTGGTCCCTGCCCCCGACCTTCCGCGGCGGCGACGTCGACCGGGATCGTTTTGCGGCGATCGGCGAAAGCGATCGCATGACGCTGAAGTTCGTCAAGCCGGACTGATCAGTCCTTCACCACCATCCCGTCCTTCATGACGAAGGCGACCCGCTTCAGCACGGTCACGTCCTGGAGCGGGTCGCCGGCGACGGCGATCACATCCGCGCGCTTGCCGGGCTCCAGAGTCCCGATCTCCGCGGAGAGATCGAGCAGGTCGGCGGCATTGACCGTTGCCGCCTTGATCGCTTCCGCGGGCGGCAGGCCGTGCTTGACCAGCAATTCGAACTCGTCGGCGTTGCTGCCGTGTCTGGAAACTCCGGCATCGGTTCCGAATGCGATCTTCACCCCCGCCGGATAAGCCTTTTCGACATTCTTCCCGGTGATCCCGATCCGCCAGCGAATCTTCGGCATGACCTCCGCCGAATAGGCGTTGGGGTCGGCGGCGAGCCGCTCGAGATAGCCGTTCACGGTCGACAGGGTCGGCACCAGATAGGCGCCGCTGCGCTTGAACAGCCGAACGCTCTCGTCGTCCAGCATCGTGCCATGCTCGATCGACGCCGCCCCGGCGGCGAGCGCCAGATTGATGCCGTCCGCACCATGGGCGTGCACGGCGACCTTCTTGCCGTAGAGCCGCGCGGTGTCGGCGATCGCTTTGGCTTCATCGTCGAACATCTGTGCGCCGAGGCCGGCGCCGATGCGACTATTGACCCCGCCGGTGGTTGCGATCTTGATCACGTCGGCGCCGCGGCGCACCTGCAGGCGCACCGCACGCCGGCACGCATCGGCGCCGTCGCACAGATTGTCCTGGATGATGCCGGCGTGGAGATCCTCCGCCAGGCTGAGCGTCGAATCCATGTGGCCGCTGGTGGTGGAGATGGCGCGCCCGGCATCGACGATGCGCGGGGAAACCAATTCTCCGCGCGCCGCTGCGTCGCGGATTGCCAGCGTGGCGCCGCTGCCGTCGCCCAGGTTGCGCACCGTGGTGAATCCGGCCTTGATCGTCTTGCGGGCATTGGCGAGCGCACGCAGCGTCTTTGCGGGTGCATTGTCGCTGACGTCCTCGACCAAAGCTGCGACACCGCCCGCATCCGTTTCGAGGTGGACGTGGGTGTCGATCAGTCCCGGCAGCACGTACGCCGCCGAGAGATCGATCAGCCGCGCGCCGACGGGCGGCGGCGCCAATCCGTCGATGATCTCGCTGATCCGCCCGTCGCGAACGATGATGGTCGACGGCCCGCGCACGGCCCGGCCGGGCCGATCGAGCAGGTGACCGGCATGAATGACGGTCGATCGTCCTTCGGAATGGGTGACGGCAGACGGCTGGACGGCAAGCGCGGAAGAGCCGGATGCGATCAGCAATCCGGCGAGTGCGAGTCGCATGGAATTCCCCCCTTGCCGCCGGCCCCGCGCCGACCGTTGCCGGCCGACGCCTCGGCGCCGCCAGGCCTCTACTTGCCGAGCTTGTCGACCTTCGCCTGGAGCGCGGCGAGCTCGTTGCGCAGACGGTCGATCTCGTTCTCGCGCGCGGGCGGAGCCGGTTCGGCGGCGCCTGTCTTTGCCGATGCGGGCGCTGCGCGGCCTGCCGCATTCTGGAACAGCTCCATGTTCCGACGGGCCATCTCGGCGAACGGACCGCCGGTGAACGCACCGGCGAGCGCGTCGCGAAACTGCTCCTGATTGCGCTGGAACGCCTCCAGCGAGGCTTCCAGATATTCCGGCACCAGAGACTGCATCTGACCGCCATACATGCCGATCAGCTGGCGGAGGAAATTGACCGGCAGCATCGTCTTGCCGCGCGCTTCCTCGTCCATGATGATCTGGGTCAGCACCGCGTGGGTGATATCCTCGGCCGTCTTCGCGTCGACGACTTTGAATTCCCGTTTCTGCCGGACCATCTCGGCCAGCCGTTCCAGGGTTATGTAGCTGGAGCTTTCCGTGTCATAGAGGCGGCGGTTTGCATATTTCTTGATGATGACGACATCGTCGCCGGACCCAGCTGCCATGAACCGTCCTCCCGAGCCTTTGCAAAGTGCATTAGCA
This sequence comes from Sphingosinicella sp. BN140058, assembly GCF_004135585.1. Lineage (NCBI taxonomy): Bacteria > Pseudomonadati > Pseudomonadota > Alphaproteobacteria > Sphingomonadales > Sphingosinicellaceae > Sphingosinicella > Sphingosinicella sp. BN140058. The sequence goes on from NZ_CP035501.1 coordinate 571,605, forward strand.
CCAACGCTTTCTGCACCGCAACAGAAGCCGCGTCCACTCCCTCTGTTCCTTGCCATGTTGCGCAGCGAAACCGCACAATCGCCGAACCGGTTGGCCCAGGCGCTTCTCGGCCTCCGCGCCTATCAGGAAGCGCCCCGCGCCACCCCGCTCCCGCCGCTGCCGGCAATTGCGGAAGCGCACGGCGCAGCGCTGCGCGATTACGGCGGCGACGGACGGCCGGTGGTGTTCGTACCGTCGCTGATCAACCCGCCCAATATCCTCGATCTTGCCGCCGAGCGCTCCCTTTTGCGCTGGCTGGTCGCGGCAGGGCATCGCCCGCTGCTGGTCGATTGGGGTGCGGATGTGGCGCTGCGCCGGGATCTCTCGGTGACCGATCATGTCGAGAAGATCCTGGTTCCACTCGTCGAGTCGATCGGAGAGCCCGCTGCCCTGGTCGGTTATTGCCTCGGCGGCACCATGGCGCTCGCGGCGGCGTCGGTGGCGCCGGTTCGAAGCCTCGCCACGATCGCCGTGCCGTGGCGCTTTTCCAGCTATCCGGAGCAGGCACGGGCGCTGCTCGCCCGATTGTGGGAACAGGGCCGGCCGAGCGCCGATCGGCTCGGGCTCTTCCCGATGGAGCTGCTGCAAAGCGCCTTCTGGAGCCTGGATCCGGCCCGCACCGTCGCCAAGTTCGAGCGGTTCGCGGGTCTGGAGCCCGATAGCGACGGGGCACGCGGCTTCGTCCTGCTGGAGGACTGGGCCAATGACGGCCCTCCCCTCGGCGGCGCCGCGGCGCGCGAAATGTTCGAGGATCTGTTCGCAGCCGATCTGCCGGGCCGTGGCGCGTGGAAGGTCGGCGGCAGGCCCGTCGATCCGACGAACCTGTCGGTGCCGCTGCTCAACATCGTCTCCACGATCGATCGAATCGTTCCCGCCGAGAGCGCCGCAGACGCCGGCCAGCGACTGGAGATCGACAAGGGCCATGTCGGCATGGTGATCGGCGGCGGCGCCCGCGAGCGCCTTTGGCGCCCCTTGAGCGATTGGCTTTTCCGGGTCTGAGCAAGCTGCTAGGGCACGGCCGAACTCGACGCGCCCGCGTCCGCCAGGAGATCCGTTCATGACCGATGTCGTCATCACCGCTGCCAAGCGCACCCCCGTCGGCGCGTTCCTCGGCGCGTTCGCGACCACCCCGGCCCACGAGCTCGGCCGAATCGCGGTTGCCGCCGCGCTCGAGCAGGCCGGTGTCGCGCCCGAGGACGTCTCGGAGGTCATCCTGGGCCAGGTGCTGACTGCCGCGCAGGGCCAGAATCCGGCGCGTCAGGCGTCGATGGCCGCCGGCGTGCCGAAGGAGATCCCGGCTTGGGGCGTCAACCAGGTCTGCGGCTCCGGGCTTCGCGCCGTCGCCCTTGCGACGCAGGCGATCCAGACCGGCGATGCGACCATCGTCGTCGCCGGCGGCCAGGAGAGCATGAGCCTTTCGAACCACGCCCAGGCGCTGCGCGCCGGCACCAAGATGGGCGGCCTCGAACTGGTCGACACGATGATCAAGGACGGTCTAACAGACGCCTTCAACGGCTATCATATGGGCATCACCGCGGAGAATCTCGCCGAGCGCTATCAGGTCACGCGCGAGGATCAGGACGCCTTCGCCACCGCGTCGCAGAACAAGGCGAGCGCGGCGCGGGCGGAAGGCCGCTTTGCCGACGAGATCGTGCCGGTGACGCTCAAGACCCGCAAGGGCGAGAGCGTCGTCGACAAGGACGAATATATCCGCGACGGCGTCGAGCAGTCCGGCCTTGCCGGGCTTCGGCCGGCCTTCCGCAAGGACGGCACCGTCACCGCCGGCAATGCTTCGGGTCTCAACGACGGCGCTGCGGCGCTGGTGCTGATGAGCCGTGAGGAAGCCGAGCGCCGCGGCGCACCGATCCTCGGCCGGGTCGCGAGCTGGGCCTCGGCCGGCGTCGATCCTTCGATCATGGGCATCGGCCCGGTTCCCGCGACCCAGCGCGCGCTCGAGAAAGCGGGCTGGACGATCGCCGATCTCGACCTCATCGAAGCCAATGAAGCCTTCGCGGCGCAGGCGCTCGCGGTCGGCAAGGAGCTCGGCTGGGATGCCGACAAGGTCAACGTCAACGGTGGGGCGATCGCCATCGGCCACCCGATCGGCGCCTCGGGCGCCCGCGTGCTGACCACCCTGCTCTATGAAATGGGGCGCCGCGACGCCAAGAAGGGCCTCGCCACCCTGTGCATCGGCGGCGGCATGGGCATTGCCCTCTGCGTCGAACGCGACTGATCCGGGCGCAGCTTCCCTTCATTCCCATTCCCCTTTGAGCCGTCACAAGCAACCTCGTGCGCCCGCTCCTCAGCGTGGTGCCCGGGCCGAAGAAGTGCGGCCTACTCTGAAGGCATCCCGAAACACGAGAGCCGAGAGAAGGTCGTTCCCCGTTCAAATCGTTCACAAAAGCGTCGAACCTTATAGGTTTCGTTTCAATACCATATTTCGAGCAACATGTGACAAGTGTTGCAAGTATGAGACATTGTCTCCGCTTTCTGAATTTCCGTTCATCTAGGCCTTGAACAGCCCCTCACGTTGGTATCTTTGAGCCGCAGAAGCCGCAGACTAAGCGGCGCGCACCTATTCAGGGGTTGAGGGATGAGGAAAATTGGACTTCTCGGCACGAGCGCAATTCGCTCGGTCGCTTTCGCGGGGCTCGTAGCAGCTTCGATTACGCCCGCACTTGCGCAGGACGGCGCCGGCAACACCGACGATCCCGCGACGCTGCAGAGCGAGCAGGAGATCGAATCCGGTCAGGATGCCTCCGCAGGCGCGCAGGGCGAAGAGACGATCACCGTCACCGGCTCGCGCATCCGCCGGCCGAACCTGGATTCGAACGTTCCGGTAACGTCGATCGCTGGTGAGTCCTTCATCCAGGCCGGCGACACCAACATCGGCGACGCGCTGAATGAGCTTCCCCAACTCGCCAGCACCTTCGCACAACAGAATCCAGGTTTGGGGATCGGCATCGCCGGCCTCAATCTCCTGGATCTTCGTCAGTTGGGGCCGCAGCGCACGCTCGTCCTGGTCAACGGAAGACGTCACGTTGCCGCTGACATCACGAACAATGCTGCCTCTGTCGACATCAACACCATCCCCAACGATCTCATCGAACGGGTTGATATCGTCACCGGGGCGCAATCCGCGATTTACGGCTCGGACGCCATTGCCGGCGTCGTGAACTTCGTTCTTCGCCGCGACTTTGAAGGCGCTCAGATCCGCGGCAATGCTGCTGTTGCCGAAGAAGGCTATGGCGGAGAGCAGTATGTCTCTGCGATGGTCGGCAAGAACTTCGGCGACAATCGCGGCAACGTGACGCTCCACGCCGAGTATGCCAACCAAGAGCGGGTGTTCGGCTCCCAGGTTCCGCGCTATCGGCAGGTGAACGGGCTTATCACCGTCGATGTAGATTCCACGCCCAGCGACGGGAATCCGGACCGCATCTTTTTCCGCGACGTACGCAGCGCGACCAACAACCGGAATGGATTGGTCCCGGTAACGCAGGCCATTGGCGGGGCCGCGCCCTGCGGCACGAGCGGAGCAGCAAATGCCGCACCGTTCAACTGCGTCTACATCTTTGATGCGGCAGGGCGACTGATGCCGCAGACCGGCACGCGCGTTGGCACGACCCTCAATGGGTCATTCATCGGCGGGAACGGACAGACTGGTCGCGAGGACACGCTCCTTTCGATCCTCCCGGAGGTCCAGCGCTATAACGTCAACCTGCTCGGGCATTACCAGTTTAGCGACGCCGTCGAGTTCTTCGTTGAAGCGAAATATGCCCGCGCCGACGCGATCGGCAACAACGCAAGCCCGACATTTACCCAAGGCGGCTCTTTCACGGAAAACGGATTGGGCAGCGCGACCCCGCAGCGCGAGCGCTTCCGCCTCGACAACCCGTTCCTCAACCCTGCCGACCGGGCCTTCTTGGCGAACGCGTTCATCACGTCCGGCTGCGATCCGACGATAACCGGGTCTGCCTGCGCCGCGCCGCCTCCCGTGACGACGCCGCCCACTGCGGCGAGCGGAACCCGCCTTTCTGCGGCGGAAATTGCGCAGATCATGGCCGGAACCTATCGTTTCCCGATCGGCAAGCAATTCCTCGACATCGGCATCCGGGATGAGGTGTTCAAGCGCGAGACATATCGCGGCGTAGTCGGACTGCGTGGCACGTTCAACGATGACTGGAGCTACGAGGTCTCCGCAAATTACGGCGTCTTCAAGCAAGACAACACGAATCGCGGCTTCGTTGACCGGCAACGCTTCCTGCTTTCACTCGATGCGGGCATCGATCCGGCCAATCCGGGCGCAGGCATTCAGTGCCGCGCGAAGTTCGATCCGGCCGCCCGTGTGCCTTTCCAGTCGGCAATCCTTACGGCAGCGCAGAACGCCTTCATTGCCGCACGGCTTGCGTCTGACATCGCCGCGTGCGTTCCCTACAATCCGTTCGGACCAGGTGGTGCCCAGAACCAGGCGGCATCGAACTATTTCGTCTACACCAACCATGATAGCGCGAAGATCGACCAGCTTGTGATCTCCGGCTTCGTATCCGGCGACAGCAGCCAGGCGTTCGAGCTTCCAGGCGGGCCTGTGCGCTTTGCGCTCGGCGGGGAATACCGGCGGGAAGATGCCGAATATATCAACGATCCGATTGCACTGCAGGGCGTAACGAACGCCGTGGTACTCGGCACGGCGACGCCCGCGGCGACGAAGGTCAAGGAAGCTTTCGCCGAGATCCAGCTCCCGATCCTCAAGGATGTTCCCTTCTTCGAGGAATTGACCGTCACCGCAGCGGGTCGCGTGTCCGACTACAACACTATCGGGACCGTCTATGCCTACAATGCGGGCATCGAGTGGGCGCCGATCCGCGACGTCCGTTTCAGGGCCAATTATGGCCGGTCGGTTCGCGCCCCCAATCAGTCGGAAACGGCGTTCCCTGTTGTTCCAAATTTCGCGCCGGGCTTCGCTGACCCTTGTTCGGGATCCCAGATCGCGACGGGCTCCGCAACGCGGGCTGCGAATTGCCTGTCGGACTTGGGGGCTGACCTTCTGGCCAGCATCTCCTCGCTCGGTGCGCCGTCACTGCCTGTGCTGAGCGGAAGCAATCCGGATCTCGCCGAAGAGAAATCGGACTCGTACACGGTCGGTGTCGTCATTCAGCCGCGCATGATCCCGGGCCTTTCCTTCAGCGCGGACTACTTCGACATCAAGGTCAAGAATGTGATCGTTGCACTCGGCGCTCAGGCGATTGCCAACAATTGCTATGACTCGCCGACGCTCGAAAACGCGTTCTGCGACCTGTTCGAGCGCTACCGCGGTGCGAACCCAGGTCCGTCCGGCGAAATACCGGGTCAGATCTTGGGCAACAGCCTCCGCCAGGTCCCGCTCAACTTCGCAAGCCGCGTCCGTCGCGGCATCGACTTCGATGTGTCTTATCGCACGCGTCTGGGCGACAAGGCTCGCTTGAGCACCAACCTCATCTACGTCCACAATCTCAAGAACAGCAATTTCCAGGATCCTCAGAATCCGGACTTCGAAAACCGGGTTCTCAGCGAGCTCGGGACTCCGAAGGACGAGTTCCGTTGGGATACGGATCTTGCCTTCAATGAATTCACCTTCGGCTATCAGATGCGCTACATTGGGCCTCAATACGTGAGTGTCTATGAGGACTTCAATGAACTGCAGGGCCGACCGGCTGAAAACCCGGATTACGCGGACACGATCAAGTATCCGAAAACCTTCTACCATAATATCCGCCTGCAGTGGGACATCCCCGGTGCAAATGGCGGGGAGAGCAAGTTCCGGCTCTATGGCGGGATCGACAATCTGCTGAACACCTTCCCGCCGCTCGGCCTGACCGGCACGGGCACCGGAGGCGCCGGTGGTGATCGCGGCACGGGTAACGCATCGATCTTTGAGGCGCTTGGGCGAACGTTCTACGCTGGCGTCCGCGCCCGCTTCTAAGATCACGAGCAAACAGAGGATGGGGCTGGGAACGTCGTTCCCGGCCCCTTTTTTTGTCGCAGCGAGACGCGCGTCCCCGAAGGCCGCAGCGACCATCCGAGCTGCCGACCCTTTGCACGTGGCACACCTTTGTTATGATCGCGGCGCCGACAGAGCAGGCCGGCGCGACGATCTCCATCTTGAGGCTTTCCGATGCAGCAGCTCAGCAATGAACAAGCGGAACGTCTGATCCGGGAGGGCGTGCAGGCGCTTCAGAACGGCCGCGCATCGGTGGCGCGTTCGCTGTTCGAAAGGGTAACCGACACCGGACGCGCGAACGCACAGATATGGCTGCTCCTGGCAACCGCATGTCGCAGTGAAGGCGATGCGGCGGGAACCGAAGCCGCTGTGGACCGGCTACTCGCGCTCGAGCCCCGAATGGTGCGCGCACATATTCTGAAAGCCGATTGCCGGGCGATTGCAGGCGACGATGCGGCTGCACTGGGCTTCTATGAGGGCGCGCGGCTGATCGCCGAGGGGCAGTCGCTTCCGGCGGATCTCGCTGCCGAACTGCGGCGTGTGGAGACGGCGATCCAAGGCTTGAAAGCCGGCATCGAGGCCCGAAGAGAAGCGTCCCTCACCCAGTTGGGCCTCACTCCGGCAAATCGCAGCCCCAGATTTCAGCAGGCGCTCGACATTCTTTCGGGTCGCAAGCGGATCTATGTGCAGGAACCCACGGCCTTCTACTTCCCGGGGCTTCCTCAAATCCAGTTCTATGACCGGGCGGCCTTCGACTGGGTCGCCGACGTCGAGGCGCGCACAGATGCGATCCGGCAAGAGCTGACACAGCTAGTGGAAGTCACCGGCACCAGAGATTTCCGGCCCTATATACAGTCTGACCCGAACCGACCCCGGCGTGACGACAATCCTCTGCTCGACAGCCCGAATTGGAGCGCCCTGTTTCTGATCGAGAACGGCAGGCGTGCGGACGAGATCATCGCTCGCTGTCCGGAGACCTGGAACGCCGTGCAAGCGGCGCCCTTGCCCCACATGACGAACTCGCCCAGCGTCATGTTCTCCCTCTTGCGTCCGGGCAGCCGCATCGTGCCGCATACCGGCATGTTCAACACACGCTTGGTCTGTCACCTGCCGCTGATCGTGCCGCCCGCTTGCGGCTTCCGGGTCGGCAACGAGGTGCGGGAATGGGAAATCGGCAAGCTTTTCATCTTCGACGACACGATCGAGCACGAAGCCTGGAACGACGGCAAGGATGACCGGATCGTGCTGATCTTCGATATCTGGCGGCCGGAACTGACGGAACGGGAGAGACATGAAGTGACCGCGTTGTTCACGGCGGTCTCCCCCGCTGGTTGACGGCGCTATCCAAGCCGGGAACTTTGCAGCTGCGCTCCTTTGGCGGACCCCGTCGCACCGCTTGATCGGGAAATCATTCAGCGACCGCACCCAGGACCATCTCGGAGTTTCCAACCACCCTTCCGGCAATTTCTGGCAACGCGCCGCAACCGCGGTGTGCGCAGCCCACAGCCTGCGAAGCCGGCGCCGGCAACCAAGCCTGCATACCCATGTCGCGTAGTCCGAGCGCTGCGGGGACAGGCAGGCACGTTGACCCTCCCCGCGGTCCATCCCGTTGTGTTGCAATTCGGTTACATCAGTCGCATTTCCGCACCGCTTTCCGCCTGACCCCTTGATAGCCTTTGCTTATTGGTCTCTGCACGCCCCAGAGGCCGCGGTGAAATGCGGTCAGATGCAAAGGGATATCTTAGGGATGAGAAAGACCGGACTTCTGGGCACGAGCGCGATTCGCTCTGCCGTGTTCGTGGCCGCTTCGATCGCGGCCTTCACGCCGGCTCTGGCGCAGACCGCTCCGGAAGACGATGAGACCGCGAGCGGCGCGCAGAGCGAAGCCGAGATCGAGTCGGACACCGCTGTCGACAACGCCAGCACCGACCAGGTGATCACGATTACCGGGTCGCGTATCCGTCGACCCAATCTCGAGTCGACCGTTCCGATCACCTCGATCGGCGGCGAGGAGTTCTTCGAGACCGGCAACGTTTCGGTCGGTGACGTCCTCAACGATCTTCCGGCGCTCCGGTCCACGTTCAGCCAGTCGAACTCGACCCGCTTCCTCGGTACCGCCGGCCTCAACCTGGTCGATCTTCGCGGCCTCGGCACGCAGCGCTCGCTGGTGCTGGTCAACGGCCGCCGTCACGTTGCCGGCGACATCCTGAACAACGCTGTTTCGACCGACATCAACACCATCCCGACCGATCTGATCGAACGTGTCGATGTCGTCACCGGCGGCAACTCGGCGATCTACGGTTCCGATGCCATTGCTGGCGTCGTCAACTTCGTCCTGAAGCAGAATTTCGAAGGTGCCCAGGTTCGCGGTCAGGGCGGCGTCAGCTCCTATGGCGATGCCGGCTCCTATTTCGGCAGCGTCCTGCTCGGCAAGAACTTCGCTGGGGATCGCGGCAACATCGCGATCAACGCGGAATATGCACACCAGAACCAGTATTTCGGTTCCGGCCGCCCGAACATCGCGCGTCAGGACGGCTTCCTCGTCGTCGACACCGATCCGATCGGCAGCGACGGCAATCCGGACCGCGTGTTCTTCCGCGACATCCGCTCGGCGACCCTGAACAATACGGGCCTCGTCCAGTTCGGCCGTGACGCCAATTCCGCGTTCAACTGCGGCCGTGCCGCGAACGGCAGCTTCTTCAACTGCCCGTACCAGTTCACCACCGACGGACAGCTCGTTCCCGTCACCGGCACGCGCGTCGGCATCGGTCCGAACGGCAGTTTCATCGGCGGCAGCGGCGAGAATTTCCGTGGCGGCGAGCAGTTCCAGCTCGCGCCCAAGCTCGATCGCTACAACATCAACGTCATCGGACACTTCACCGTCTCCGACGCGTTCGAGCCGTTCTTCGAAGGCAAGTATTCCCGCACCGAAACCTATGGCTCGGGAAGCAGCGGTCCGGCCTTCATCACCGGAACCACCCTCGGCAGCTCGCGTGAGCGCGTCCGTCTCGACAATCCCTATCTCAGCGCGCAGGCCCGCGGTGTCCTCACCGAGAACTTCCTGCGCTCGGCCGTCAACGTCAACACCGGTGCGGCTTTCGAGGATATCGAAAACGACGACGGCTCGATCACGACGGCGGCGGAGCAGCTTGCGGCACAGCGCGCGGCGGTTACCGCCGGTACGTTCCGCTTCAACCTGCGTGAAAACCTGCTTGGCCTCGGCGTTCGCGCAGAGGAAGCGGTTCGCGAGACCTGGCGTGGAGTCGTTGGCGTTCGCGGCACGTTCAACGACGACTGGCAGTATGAAGTCTCGGCCAATTACGGCCAGTTCAAGGAGAAGACCGAAGTTCAGGGCAACCTGAACGTCCAGCGCTTCCTGCTCGCCGCCGATGCCGCGATCGATCCGTCGAACGGACAGATACGCTGCCGCTCGCAGTTCAATCCCGCCGCAGCGATCCCCTATGTCGATGGCAGCTCGCTGCTCGCCGGCGACGTGGCCGCCTGCACCCCGCTCAACCTCTTCGGCGGTCAGTTCACGCAGGCGCAGCGTGATTACCTGCTGCAGAACACCACCTCCGTGGGCAAGATCACCCAGTTCGTCGGCAACGCCTTCCTCTCGGGCGATCTCAGCCAGCTGTTCGAGCTTCCGGGTGGGCCGATCGGCTTCGCGCTTGGCGCGGAATACCGGCGCGAGACCAACTCGTTCCGCGCCGATCCGCTGGTTGAACAGGGCTACACCTTCTACAACGCTCTGCCGACGTTCAATCCGCCGGCCTTCGAAGTGAAGGAAGCCTTCGGCGAACTTCGCGTTCCGATCCTGAAGGACACCCCGTTCTTCAAGGAACTGACCGTCAGCGCCGCCGGCCGCGTCGCCGACTATAACAACGCGACCGGAACCGTCTTCGCCTACAATGTAGGTGTCGACTGGTCGCCGATCCGCGATCTCCACCTGCGCGGCAACTACTCGCGCGCGGTGCGCGCTCCCAACCTGGTCGAGCTCTACTCGGCGCAGGGGCAGAACTTCGCACCGGGCTTCGTCGATCCTTGCTCCGAGCGGAACATCGGCACCGGCTCTGCTACCCGTGCGGCCAACTGCACGGCGGCTGGACGCCCCGCCGGTTACGACTTCGTCTACAACGGCTCGCTGGAAATCGTCAGCGGCGGCAATCCGGATCTTCGCGAGGAGACCTCGAAGTCCTGGACGTTGGGCGGCGTGTTCCAGCCCAGCTTCATTCCCGGGCTCTCGATCTCGGTCGACTATTACAACATCAAGGTCGACAACGTGATCTCGTCCCTGACGGCGCAGGACATCGCCGACCAGTGCTATGACCAGGCTTCACTCGACAATCCCTATTGCGACCTGTTCCAGCGCGCCGGTGCCAGCGGCGGCCCCAACGGCGAGATCCCGTTCCAGATCCTCGAGGGAACCCTGCTGCAGTCTTCGCTCAACTTCGCGAGCCTCAAGGCCCGCGGGATCGACACCGAAATCGCCTACCGGCACACGTTCGATTTCGGTCAGCTGAGCACGCGCCTCACCTACACGCACGTGCTGCAGCGCGATGACTTCCTCAACCCGGTCGACCCGAGCGTTGCCGATCAGATCCTCTACGAGCTGGGCGATCCGAAGGATGCGTTCAACTTCCGTGCGGACCTCAAGGTCGGTGCCTACACGTTCGGCTATCGCCTGAACTTCATCGGCAAGCAGGTGATCAACTTCGCGGAAGACATCTTCTCGGTGCAGGGCCGTGATCCGGAAAATGCGGATTATGCCGACCGCGACTTCTACCCGAAGGTCTTCTACCACGATTTCCGTCTCGGCATCGACGCCACCGACAAGTTCAACTTCTACGTGGGCGTCGACAACGCGTTCAACCGCAAGCCCCCGCTTGGGCTCACCGGCATCGGTGGCGGGAGCAGCATCTACGATCTTCGTGGGCGCTTCTTCTATGGCGGTGTGGTCGCGAAGTTCTAAGACGAACGAACGACCACCTGCGAGATCGGGCCGGAGCTTATGCTCCGGCCCTTTTTTTGTGCGGTGAACGATATCGAACTGGCGAGAGGCGCGCCGCTCTGCGCAATCAGGCGAAGCGGAAGTTCACCTTCGTGGGGCTGATCTGCCCATCGAAGGCATGCTCACGATAGGGCCCGTCGCGATCGACCCAGTGCAGGAAGAGGTGCGCCGACCAGGCATTCGGATTGGGCTTGATCCGGCCGTGCCGGTGGTGGACGCCGCGATAGAGGACGGCATCGCCGATCCCCATGCCGATCGAGGCGAATGATTGGGCGCCGAAATCCTCTTCCACGCGCGCCGAAGGATCGGTCGCCGCCGTCTCGACCTGCAGATCCCAGGTCGCGCCGTCGCTATAATCGAGCGTCAGTGACAGGCTGTGCTCGCAGGAATAGCGATCCGAATGGACCCGGCACAGATCGCCCTCCCGATAGATGCGCAGATAATCGTAGGTTGGCAGCAATTCCTTGCCGACGAGCTGGCTGACGATCGGCGTCAGGCCCCACAGGAACGCCAGCATCGGCTTGTAATGATGGCCGTAGATTTCGAAGGCCGGCCGGGTCAGCAAATTCGGATGCTCGCGCACCCGGCTCAGCGGAATGGCGTCGGGCCCGATGTCGGCCTTGAGCGACTGCAGGAAGGCCTGCGTGATCTCGGGCGCAACGAGGCCCTGAAGATGGGCATAGCCCTGCTCTTGGTAGTTGCCGATCACCTTCATCGGCTTCGGGTAGAAAAGTGCCCTCAAAAGCGCAAGCCGCACCCCTTTCCCGGCACGGCCGGCCGTCCTATCCCCGACAGATGATCTCCAATGTCTCCGCCCGCGTCGAAGCGCTTGTGAACGGGCGCCGTTTCGCCGACGCGGCGCAGCTGCTCCTGCAGGCGGCGGCCGCGGGCGATGCCGGCGCGGTTGCGCAGCTCGGCCATTGGCGCATCTCGGGTGCCATCGTCCGCAGGGACCTTGCCGCTGCCCGCACCCTGTTGGGCCGTGCCGGAACGGCGGGCGACCGCGACTCCGCCATGCTCCACGCCGCCTTCGTCGCCTGCGGGGTCGGCGGACCTGCCGACTGGGGGTCGGCGCTCGCACTGCTGCGGCGGCTGGCGCGCCACGATGATCGGGCCCGCAGCCAGCTGGCCCTGATCGACGGTATGCCGATCGAGGCGGACGGAACGCCGCAAACCCTTGCCCGGCGGGAGGTGCTGAGCGGCAGTGCACCCCGGGTCGAGGCGCTGCGGGCGCTGCTCTCCCCCGAAGAATGCGCCTATCTGATCGAGGCCGGCAGCCCGTCGCTGCAGCCCTCGATGGTCGTCGATCCGCAAAGCGGCCACCTGATGCCGCACCCGATCCGCACCTCCGACAACAGCCAGTTCGGGGTCTATTCGGAAGATCTCGTCGTCAACGCGATCAATCGGCGCATCGCCGCCGCGAGCGGCACGGCGGCCGACCAGGGCGAGCCGCTGCAACTGCTTCGCTATCGTCCCGGCGGCGAATATCGGGCGCACATGGACGCGCTTCCCGGTGAGGCGAACCAGCGCATCCTCACCGTCATCATCTATCTGAACGACGGCTATGACGGAGGCGCGACCACCTTTTCGCGGAGCGGCCTCAGCTTCCGCGGCGGCGTCGGCGATGCTCTGCTGTTCGGCAATGTCGGCGCCGATGGTCGGCCCGATCCAACCTCGCAGCATGCCGGCTTGCCGGTGACTCGGGGCACCAAGCTGATCGCGACCCGCTGGATCCGCAAGGCGCGCTTCACCTTTCCGTCGCCGCAGCCGCTCACGCCCTATTGAGCATCACCCCTCGGCGATCGCGTCCGCCCTCGCGGCAACGACCGGCGCCGGGGTGCCTTCGTCCTCGCGCCGACCTTCGAAGAGCCAATTGTCGCCGTCATGCGCGAAGATCGTCGGCCGGCCGCCGACCAGCCCGGCTCCGTCCCAGCGCTGGACCTGCAATTGCACCCGTCCGGGGGAGAGCTCGATCATGTTGAAGCTCTGCAGTTCGTCGCCACGGAGACGGGTCGAGGTGGCGGTCCCGGCCTGGATGACGAGCGCGGCGCCCGCGGTCTTCACCATTTCACGGGCCGATTGCGCATAGGTCCGGTGGAAATGCCCGGCGAGCAGGATGTCGACACCGGCGTCGGCGACCGCCTGCAAGGCATCCGCATCGCGCTTGACCACCTTGCTGAGCGCGCCCTCCTCGCCGATCGGCATCGCGAAGAGCGGGTGGTGAGTGACGAGGATCCGGGTCTTCCCCTGCTCCACGTCGCGGAAGCGGTCGCGAATGAGATCGATCTGCTCGCGGCTGACGCTGCCGTCCTTGATCGTCAGCGACCGCGCGGTGTTGATCCCGAGCACGGCGACGTCGTCGCTCTCGACGAACGGACAGAGATCATCGTCGATGAAGCGCCGGTAGCGGTGCAGCGGCCGGGCGAAGCGGCGGAGGATGTCGTAGAGCGGAACGTCGTGATTGCCCGGCACCGCAAGCGTGACCAGGCCGCCGCTTTCGAGCCGCTCGAGCCACTCCGAGGCGAGCCGGTACTGCTCGACTCGCGCACGCTGGGTGAAGTCGCCGCTGATCACGACGAGATCCGGTTTCGCCTCGAACAGGAAGGTTTCGACGGCCGCGACGATCTCCGGATCGTGGCGTCCGAAATGGACGTCTGAGAGATGGGCAATGGTCGACATGGGGGTTGAACGACCGGCCCCGCGTTCAGGTCCAGAGCCGTTGATGGCGGCGGCCGAGGATCGTCAGCAGCTCATATTGCGAAAGGCCGGACTGGGCGGCGGCCGCAGCGAGATCGTAGTCGAGGGCGACCCAGTCTCCTTCGCGCAGATGCGGCGCCGCGTCGACCCCGATCGTGGTCAGATCCATCGAGACCCGGCCGATCACCGGTAGCACCGCTCCTTCGGCCAAGGCGCGGCCCCGGCCGGAAAAGCCGCGCAGATAGCCGTCGGCGTAGCCGATGTTGAGCACGGCGAGTTCCACCGGCCGCTCGGCCGTGAAAGTGGCATTGTAGCCGACGCTCTCGCCCGCATCGGCCCTCCGCCGCTGGATGATCTGCGCTTCGAGCCGAACCACCTGCCGGATTATGCCCTGCGCCTCCGGGCGCGGAATGCCGCCATAAAGCGCAATGCCCGGCCTGGTGAGATCGAACCCGTAATCGGCGCCGAGGCAGATGCCGGCGCTGTTGGCAAGGCTGCGCCGCCGCGCGGGAATGGACCCCGCCAGCGCGGCGAACCGTCCACGCTGGCGTTCGTTCATCGCGCTGTCCTCGTCGGCGCAGGCGAGGTGACTCATCAGAGTGTCGATGGCAAGCCCATCGAGCAGACCTGTCGCGACATCTGCTTCCGTCAATCCGAGTCGGTTCATTCCGGTGTCGAGCATAACGTCGCAGGCGCGTCCGCCTGCCGCCTCGCGCCAGCGCCGGACCTGCAGCGGCGTGTTGAGCACCGGCCGCGCCGCAGATGCGAGCGCGCCGCTCATATCCTCCTCCTGAACCCCGTGCAGGACGGAAAGTGAGGCATCGCCGATCAGCGGCAGCACCGCCTCCGCCTCGTTCCAGGTCGCGACGAAGAAATCGCGGCATCCTGCGGCGCGGAGCAAAGTGACCACCTCCCCGGCGCCGGTTCCGTAGCCATTCGCCTTGACCGCGGCGCCGCATGCCGCCGGGCCGCTGCGGCCGGCCAGCCAGCGCCAGTTGGAGACGAGCGCCTGCCCGTCGATGCGGAGCCGAAGAGGAAAATGGGTCACCCAGCGGCGATAGCGGCGCGCCCGCTAGTTCGTCCAGTTCCGCGATCACGCGCGGAAGCCTCTTGTCTGAGTTAATGATTGTTCATATCGAAAACGGGCACACAAGGGAGAGAGACTTGATGAAGGGTGAGAAGAGAGTGCGCCGCGCATTGCTGGGCTGCGCAGCGATCGCGTTGGCGGCAGCCGCGCTGGTTTCGACGCCGGCCGGTGCGCAGAGCGCGGCCGCGCGCGCGACCGCGATCACGCTCAAGGCGGATGCGCCGGGTGCGAAGATCGACCGGCGCATTTTCAGCCAGTTCGCCGAGCATCTCGGCAGCGGCATTTACGGCGGCATCTGGGTCGGCCAGAATTCCAAGATCCCGAACACGAATGGCTATCGCAACGACG
The DNA here is from genome assembly GCF_004135585.1 of Sphingosinicella sp. BN140058. NCBI lineage: Bacteria > Pseudomonadati > Pseudomonadota > Alphaproteobacteria > Sphingomonadales > Sphingosinicellaceae > Sphingosinicella > Sphingosinicella sp. BN140058. Next base: position 586,764 of record NZ_CP035501.1, read on the forward strand.
TCGTCGCTGCCTTGCGCAACCTCAAGGTGCCGGTGGTGCGCTGGCCGGGCGGCTGCTTCGCCGACGAATATCATTGGCGCGAGGGCATCGGGCCGCGCAACCAGCGTCCGGTGAAGGTCAACACCCATTGGGGCGGCGTCACCGAACCGAACAGCTTCGGCACCCATGAGTTCATGAATTTCGCCGAGCTGATCGGCGCGGAAGCCTACGTCTCCGGCAATGTCGGCAACGGCACGCCGCAGGAAATGGCCGAATGGGTCGAATATATGACGGCGCCCGCCGGCAGCCTTGCCGATCTGCGTGCGAAGAACGGCCGCAAGCAGCCTTGGAAGCTGCCCTTCTTCGGCTTGGGCAACGAGCTTTGGGGCTGCGGCGGCAACATGACGGCGGACTATGCCGCGGACCTTACCCGCCGCTACGGAACCTTCGTCAAGGCACCCCAGGGCACCAAGATCCAGAAGATCGCGAGCGGTGCGAACTCCACCGATTACGATTGGACCGAGGTCATGATGCGGGAGGCCGGCAAGACGGTCGACGGCATCGGCGTCCATTATTACACCGTGCCGGGCAATTGGGAGAAGAAAGGCTCCGCGACCGCGTTCAGCGAAGAGGATTACGCCCGCACCATTTCCAAGACGCTGCTGATGGACGAGCTGATCCGCAAGCATGCAGCCGTCATGGACAAATATGATCCCGAAAAGCGCGTGAACCTCGCCGTCGACGAATGGGGCACCTGGTACGATGTCGAGCCGGGCACCAATCCGGGCTTCCTCTTCCAGCAGAATACGATGCGCGACGCGGTCGTCGCCGCGCTCAACATCAACATCTTCACCCATCATGCCGATCGGGTCCGGATGACCAACATCGCCCAGATGGTGAACGTCCTGCAGGCGATGATCCTGACCGATGGCGCGAAGATGGTCCTGACGCCGACCTATCACGTGTTCGAGATGTACAAGGATTTCCAGGACGCGACGGCATTGCCGGTGGAGGTCGCCTCGCCCTGGTACAACAAGGAGCAGTTCACGGTTCCGGCGGTGAGCGCCACCGCCGCCCGCGACGCCAGCGGCGCGATCCTGATCGCGCTCGTCAACGTCGATCCGAACCAGCCGGCAACGGTGAACGTGAACCTCGGCAGCGCAACCGCCACCTCGGTGACCGGACGGGTGCTCGCGGGTGCCAGCATCCAGGCGCACAACAGCTTCGATGCGCCGGGCGCAGTGCAGCCGGTCGCGTTTACCGGTGCGCAGCTTTCCGGCAACAGCCTCGCCGCAACCTTGCCGGCCGGGTCGGTGGTCGTTCTGAAACTGCGCTGAGTTCAGTGCGGCTCGAGGCCGCCCGCAAGATCCATGAAATTGCGGGCGGCCTCACGATCCGCCTCGGTCTGGAAGGCGACGTCCAGATCCGGTGCTCCGCCGAGCATGTGCATGAGCGCCCACAAGGCGAAGCGCCGCCCGCGATCCTGTTCGAGGCCGAGGTCGACCCGCATCCGGTCGAGCCCTGCCTCGAGCGCTGCCGGCGGCACGGCGGCCAGATCGGCGGTTCCGAAATAGCGGCGGAGTTGATCGTCGAAATCCATGCGCGCCTTATTGCCCCGTGCCTTCGCGCCGTTCCACCCCTTACACGTTCAGCCACCCGCGGTAGGCGACGACCAGGCCGATCAACGGCAAAGCGATCGAGACATCGAAATGGAACCGGCCGTCTTCCTCCCACTCGCGGGCAGGCGCTCGCGGCGCGATGGTGAGCGGTAGGCGCACGGGGCCTAGCCACCAGCGCCGCATCACCATCGCCAGACCGCCGGTACCGTCGGTCGGAAGCGCGAAACCGAAGCGTAGCAGGCCGAACCGCTCCACTAGGAGTCCGCCCCGCGCGTAAAGATTGCTCTGGAATCTGCGCCCTCCGAAATCTCGGATCCAGGTCTCCAGCCCCTTGCACTCGGTAAGCTCCACGTGGAGCGGGTGCTCACCCTCGGCGGGAAAGCGGAACAGGCGTGCGACCAGCCGCGCCAGCGGGTTGCGACCGCGCACCACCCTCGCCCGTCCGGCGCCGCCGCCGTTGCGCAGGACTCCGTGCAATTCCCGCAAGGATGGCGCCAGCGTGTCGAAGGCTTCGGCCATCACGTGGGCATAAACTGGCGGAGGCAGCAGACTTTCCCGCGTCTCCGAGGAGGTCGCCAAGCTGCCGAGCGACGCATCGAAATCCTCCAGCCTCAGGACCCCGCCCGCGTCGCGGGCCCCGGGCGGGAGCGCCTCCAGCCGCTCGAGCAGGATCGCGGCAGCGAGGCTCGGTATCTCCGGCCCTTCGCCCTGCTCGGCGATCAGGGTCCAGCTGCGCGCGACCCTGCGCTGTCCCGATCTCCCATAGAGGCGCACTTCGAACGCCGACCGCAGCGAAGACGTCCAGCGGGTCCAGCCATGCAGGCGCACCATCACCGGCGTGAGCATCGAGGCGCTCTCCAGCCAGCGCCAGCGTACCGCCCAGCTGAGCAGCCACAGACCGAGCATGTGCAGCCGCACGTCGGTTCCAGCGAGGAAGTCGACCGCAGGACGTCCTGGCAGCCGCGCCGGCAGCAGATCGAGATCCGGAACGTCGGCAATGCCGACCAGCCGCCGACGCAGCGGCCTTACGCCGGCGACGCGAAAATCCTCGCGCCTGAGCGCCTGCCAACCAAAGCCCGACGTCCATCTCCGTCCCCGCCAGAGCCGCACCGGTCTGCCGAGATACGACAGGATCGCGGCCGCCACCGATACGCCTGCCGTGCCGCGGCTCGAGGCGCTGAGCACGATCTCGACGGCGTCGACCCTGTCCAGCCCCTCGGCGAGCCGCGACACCGCCGCCCCGGACAAGGCCGGCAGGCTTGACGCGCCGGAGATGACGACCACGCCGGCCGCCTGCGCCGCGTCGTCGAGCGCGGTGATGCCGGTGACGAAGTGGCGCCCGTCGGCAATGTCGAGATAGTGAACGCCCGCTGCGATCGCCGCCTTGGCAACATCATGCCGTTCGCCCTGAAACGGGCCCGCAGCGTCGACCAGGGCGAACGGATCGAGGCGCCGCAATGCGTCCGCCAACCCCGCGTCGCGATCGACCACGATCGGGACGAGCCGTTCGCGGCCTGCACAAAAGGCGCGCGCCTTCGCCGCGTCTCTGCCGGCGACCAGCACTTCGAAGCCCGCTGCAGCGGCGCGCAGGGCGATACGCCCGCCGAACGTGCCATAGCCGCCGAGGACGAGTATGCGCTTCAAAGGATCCGCGCCCGATCCTTGTCCGAGGGCATCCAGCACGTCTCTCGACGGCCGAACAGACGATAGCGGTTGCGCGCGATCAGCAGGTACAGCCGGTCGCGAAGCGGTCTCGGCACGAGGCGGGCCACGGTCGCGGCCCGCCAGGGCCATCCGAGCTGCCGCGCGATCGCGATCGCGGCATCCGAATGGGTGAGCAGCCGTCCGCGGTCGAGCACGAGCAGCGTCTCGTAATCGCCTTTCACCAGGCCGAAATGGCGATAGAGAGCCTCGCCGATCGGTCCCTGCGCGATGGTGAGGCGAAATCGCCTCTGCCGGTCATGGCGGAGCACGAACTGCGCGTTGGCGGAGCAGAGAACGCACAGTCCGTCGAAGACGATCAGCGGCCTGTCGTCGGGAAAGGCAGGCACCCGCGGATCATCCCGCCAGGAATAGGCTGGAGCGTGGCGCGGCACGCTCAGGCGATCGCGGGACGCACGAACGGTATATCGAGCGTACGGCGCGTGCCTGCCCGCCAGAGCCATTCCAGCGGGCCATATTGGAAACGGCCGAACCACCAACGGGCGAGCGCCAGCTGGAGCGCGAACGCGAACAGGCCGAGAAGGAGCGCCTGTCCTCCGCTGAGATCGTCGTGCAGGCCTAGTCCGAAGCCGTAGAAGATCGGCACGAAGACCAGCGACTGCCCGACATAAAGGCTGAGCGTCATTCGGCCGGCCGGTGCCAGGCCGGCGAGAATGCGACCGCGCAGAGCTTCGAAGGCTTCGATGAACAGGACGATCTGCACGGCAAGCGAGCAGAGCGCGATCCATCCCGAAACCAACCAGCCGAGATTGGCGCCGACCGCCGCCGGCGCTTTTGCATCCACCATGCCGAGCAGCGCCGGCTTCGCGGCCCACAGCGCCACCATCATCACGCCCGCGATCGCGCCGGTCCAGCGCCGGGCGCGAAGGAAGCGTTCTGGCGCGGCGAAGAAGCCGGTGCGGCCAAGCACCAGGCCGACGAGGAAGAGGCCGATGACCTGCAGCAACCGCCCGGTCTCGACATAATAGGACCAGGACGCAATTCGTCCCGCGACCGCGTTGACCCGCACCACGTCCGCGAAGCTGCCGTCGGTCAGCATTGCCGTGCCGGATTCGGCCATGAAGAGGGGCGGCGCATTGGCCCAATCGGCGCCGGCGAACGCCGCCACCGCACGCGCAATCAACGGCGGTTGCAGGAAGCAGAGCAGCGCCATCAGGAGCAGCACGCGATTGCTGCGGACACGGTCGACGACGAGCAGGAGCAGCCCGAGGGGCGCCAGCAGCTGGAGGATGTCGCCGCGATAGACGAGGCTGTGCACGATCCCGATCAGCAGCAGCAGGAACAGACGCCAGGCGAAGCGAGCTTCCGGCGCTTCGCCCCGCGCCCGGGCACGTTCGACGATGATCGAGAAACTGAGGCCGAAGCACAAGGCAAACAGGGAGAAGGCCTTGCCTGCGAACAGGGCGAAGACGAGATCGAAGGCAAGGCTCGGCTGCGGATGGACCCAGTGGAGCTCGAACAGCTCGACGCAATGCACCAGGAACAGCCCCATCAGCGCGTAACCGCGCAAAGAATCGATCAGCTCGAGACGCTGTCCTGCCTGCATCATCATCCCTCCCCGCCGTGGCCGGCGCGACGTTAAAGCGGCTTCGCCGGAGCGCAAGCAGGTGCTGCGCAGATCGGTGCCCCGCCACGATTTCGGACCGGCTTTCGATTCGACCGGTTGGACGCGGGGCCATTGTCAACCATGGCACTTAGCTATTCTTCTGCTGTTGTCGCTCCAACCTCATCGACTCGGAAACGAGGACTCGAGAACGCGAACGGCAGCATCGACCGGACCACCGGAGGGCTCCTTCAGACCAGACTGCTGATCGCAGATTGCAAGGAGGCACAGGTGCAATTGGAACTTCATCACAGCAGCGCAAAGCGCCACCATGATTTCGGTGAGGAGGTCGGCCCGCACGGCGTGCTGACCATTCCCGGGCTCGAAAATTCCGGCCCACGGCACTGGCAGAGCGCATGGGATCGGCTGCCCCATTTCACCCGCGTCGATTTCGAAGCATGGAGCGAGCCTAAGCTGCACGATTGGGTGCCGAAGCTCGATCGCGCGGTGCGCGAGAGCCCCCGCAACGTGGTTCTGGTCGCCCACAGCCTCGGCTGCCTCGCTCTGTCGTGGTGGGCGGCCCTCTCCTGGAGCGAAGCCTTTCGCGAGAAAGTCTGCGGCGCCCTGCTGGTTGCACCACCGGATGTCGACGCTGCGGAAACCGACGCCCGGATCCGCGATTTCCGGCCGATTCCACGGGTGCGGCTGCCGTTTCCAAGCATCGTCGTCGGCAGCCGCAACGATCCCTATTGCAGCTTCTCGCGGGCCCAGGACATCGCAACGGCCTGGGGCAGCGAGTTCGTCGACGCCGGCTTCGCCGGCCACATCAACGCGGAATCGCCCGTCGGCGTCTGGGCGGAAGGGCTGCCCCTGCTGGCGCGGCTCACCGGTCACAATCCCAATCTGCTCGTCGCCGAACTGGGGTTGAGGACTGCCTTTGCCTGAGGGGCGAACATGAGCTTGGGCAGCCTCTGCGAGGTGGGCTGCTCTCGAGGCGCCCCGGACGACGGACCGGGGCGCCTCGAACCATCTCCTGCGCGCAGGAAAGTTGGAGAATTTTTCACAGGGGCTATTGTCAACCAATCTGGTTGAGTTACTCTGCACCACGAATCGACAAAAGTCGGCGAGGAGGAATCGATGAGCGACATGACCTTTGGAACGAGGCCGCAGCCGCTTCAGGCACTCGATGAGGCGATGCGCGTCGTGCGCGAGAAAGCGGGCTCGGTCCGCTTCGGAACGATCACCCTCACCATCCATGAGGGCCGGCTGACCCAGCTCGAGGTTACCGAGAAGCGGCGCTTCGCCGGTTGACGGCGGGCAGCCCTCCCCCACAATGAAGACCGCTTTTGCGCACCTCAAGAAAGTATCTCAATGGACGGCTTTGGCCTGACCGATCTCCTGCCGTTCATTGCCGTTGGGTTTGCCGCGCAGCTGGTCGACGGCGCGTTGGGCATGGCCTTCGGGGTGATTTCATCCACCCTGCTGCTGAGCCTCGGCGTTCCGCCCGCGGCCGCGTCGGCGGGCGTGCACACCGTCGAAACCTTCACCACCGGCATTTCCGGGCTGAGCCACATCCTTCACCGCAACGTCGACTGGAAGCTGTTCGCGCGGCTCGCCATCCCCGGTGTGATCGGTGGGGTATGCGGAGCCTATCTGCTCAGCAACATCGATGCCGGCGTCGCGCGCCCGTTCGTTATGGCCTATCTCGCCATCATCGGAGTCTATCTGATCTGGCGCGGTTTCCATCTTGCCGGCGAGCACAAGGCGGCCAAGATCGTGGAGCCACTCGGCCTCGCCGGCGGCTTTCTCGATGCGGCGGGCGGCGGTGGCTGGGGCCCTGTCGTGACCGGCAATCTGCTCGTTCAGGGGCACGAGCCCCGCAAGACGATCGGCACGGTGAGCGCGTCCGAATTCGTGCTCACCTTGACGATCTCGGCGACCTTCATCGCCAATCTGGGCTGGGAGGCGTTCACCGAAGCCACTCTGGGTCTGCTCATCGGCGGCGTGATCGCAGCCCCCCTGGGAGCTTTCGTCGTCAAGAAGGCCCCGGGCAAGGCGCTGCTGATCTTCGTCGGCTGCCTGCTCACCCTCACCAGCCTCTACGGAGTCTACAAGGCGCTCGCCTGAGCGCGGCACATCACCATCCGAATCCATCGATGCTGACCGGGCCACCGGAAGTGTCGCGATCCATCAGGGGAGCTTCTCGTGATCGCACGCTTCATGCTGCCCGCCACCTCGGCGGCGACACTCAAGACCATGTTCTACGCGGGCGCCGCTGTGGCCGCGCTCTCGGCGCCGGCCGCTGCATCGGCCCAGGCTATCGACGCCGCCGTGTCGCCGCAGCCGCCCGCGGGCGCGACGGTCACGCCTGCGGACGTGGACGACGGCGCGATCATCGTCACCGCACGTCGCCGGGCGGAGAATCTGCAGGACGTCCCGGTCGCGGTCGCGGTGCTCGGCGGCGAGACCCTGGAGGCGCAGGGCACGTACAACATCAATCGTCTGACCCAGTTGCAGCCTACGCTGCAATTCTTCTCCACCAACCCGCGCAACACGTTCATCAACGTGCGCGGCCTCGGCGCTCCGTTCGGCCTCACCAACGACGGCTTCGAACAAGGGGTCGGCATCTACATCGATCAGGTCTATTATAACCGGATCGCCGCGGCGACGCTCGACTTCGTCGACGTCGAGCAGATCGAAGTCCTGCGCGGCCCTCAGGGCACGCTCTACGGCAAGAACACCACCGCCGGCGCGATCAACATCACCACGCGCGCACCGACCTTCGATTTCGAAGGCAAGGCCGAGGTTTCCCTTGGCAATTACAATTTCAAGCAGGGCAAGGCGTCGGTTTCCGGTCCTCTCGGCGAGACTGTCGCGGCACGGATCAGCGTCTCGAGCACGGACCGCCGCGGCACCATCTACAACGTGACCAGCGACAGCTGGATCAACTCCCAGGACAATATCGGCATACGCGGCGCGCTGCTCTGGAAGCCCACGGACACGCTCAACCTCACGCTTTCCGGCGACTGGAACCTGCAGGATCCGATCTGCTGCGGTCAGATCTACGCCCGGGTCGGCCGCACCCAGCGCGCGCTCAACCGGCAATATGCCGCGCTCACCGCGCTGTTCCCCGGCTATGCGGTGCCGAGCACGGACCCCTTCGATCGGCTCACCGATCTCGACGCCGATCTCGCCGCCCGCAACGAAATGGGCGGCGCCTCGCTGCGCGCGGAATGGGGGCTCGGCGACGGCACGCTGACCTCGGTCACCGCATGGCGCTATTGGGATTGGGGCCCGAAGAACGACCGCGATTTCACCGGCCTCCCCGTCTACACCCGCGTCAACAACCCGACCCACCAGGACCAGTATACGCAGGAACTGCGCTACGCTTACGAGGCGAGCCGGTTCGACTTCGTCCTCGGCGGCTTCGGTTTCTACCAGAAGATCCACACCACCGGTGTCCAGGAGACCGGCAGGGCCGCCAGTGCCTGGCTGCTCGCGCCGAGCAGCGCGCTCTCGCGCAATCCCGCCGTGCTCAACGGCGTGCTCGCCGAAAACGACATCCGGCTGAAGAATCTGAGCCTTGCCCTGTTCGGCAAGCTCAACTGGAAGGTGACCGACGCGCTGACCATCTCGCCCGGCGTCCGGGTCAATCACGACAAGAAGGACGGGCTCTACAATTCGGTCGTCACCGGGACGGCGTCCGACGGCAGCCGCCAGGTGATCAGCAGTGATCCTCGAAGTCCTTATTTCAACGATCCGTGGACGGCCGCGCAGCGCGGGGTGCAGGCCTCGCAATTCTTCGAGCCCCAATATAGCGACTGGAACCTCAGCTACGATCTCAACATCGCCTACAAGGTCGCGCCCGATATCCTCGCTTATGCGACCTATGCGAGGTCGTTCAAGACCGGCGGCATCAACCTCAACGGCGTGCCGAGCAATCCAGACGGCACCCCTGCGCTGCAGGTCGCACAGATCAGGCCGGAAAAGGTCGATCATTTTGAAATCGGCCTGAAGACCCAGTTCTGGAACCGCCGGGCCACCTTGAACGTCACCGGCTTCTGGACCGAGATCAAGGACTTCCAGGCCAGCGTGATCAGCAACGTCAGCGGCAGCAACGTGCTGCGCGGCTATCTCGCCAACGCCGAAAAGGTGCGCGTGCGCGGGATCGAAGCGGATTTTTCGCTGCGGCCTTCCGAGCGGGTCAGCGCCTATCTGAACGGCGCGTTCACCGATCACGAATTCCGCAGGTTCGTCGATGCCCCCTGCCCGCCCGAACTGGCCGGAGGCACCACGGCGGCGGCTGGCCAGACGCCGAGTGCGCCCGGAACTCCGGGCGGCATCAGCCCGGCCAATTGCGACGTCTCCGGCCAATGGTTGCCCGGTGTCTCGAAATGGGCATTCTCGTGGGGCAGCGAATATAACCTGCCGGCGAACCTGCTTGGCCGTGAGGGCCAGGTTTATTTCGGGTACGACGTCAACTATCGCTCGAAGTTTTCTTCCAACGCCTCACGTTCGATCTACACCGATATCTCCGGCTACTCGATCCACAATTTCCGCGCCGGCTTCCGCACCGACGATTTCGACATCTTCGGATGGGTGCGCAACGCCTTCGACGAGGATTATTTCGAATCGCTGGCGGTCACTCCGGGCAATACCGGCCTGATCTCGGCCCAGCTCGGCGATCCGCGCACCTGGGGAGGAACGATCAAGTTCTCGTTCTAGCGAGGCCGCTCTGATCGGGCGCATGCCGGCGTCGGCGTTTTTGGGCACGGGTACAGGTCTCAGCGGTACGGATGTCTTCGTGTCCCCGCCTTCGGCGCCATCATGGCGCCGAAGGCGGGCCTGCTCTGGTCGGCATCATCAAAGCCGATCGACCCCGCCCGATCGTTGCCGGATCGGAAAAAAGCGAATGATCCAAACTGGATGGGTTGTGGCCGTGAAGCCGCATCCTTGTGGTAAACCGTGTGTTGAGCACGATATTCCGCAACACGGCACCTGAACAGCTGTTAAGCTTGCCCCGTGCCAGTGTTCGGCACACCCATTTTGGGAGGGCAAGTGGTGGTCCTCGAATGTTGCGTTTACCTGGTTGAAGACGATGAAGCCGTCGCGCGCTCGCTGATGGTCCTGCTCCAGATGCGGGATCTCAAGGTCGATCATTTCGCCTCGGCGGACGCCTTTCTGCGCCGCCTTCCGCATCTGCCGCGCGGCTGCGTTCTGCTCGATGTGTGCCTGCCGGGCATGGACGGCCTTTCGGCGCTTCGGGAGCTTCGGAGACAGACCTGCGACTGGCCGGTGATCATGATGACCGGTCATGCGGAATTCGATCTCGAGATCGATGCCAAGCGGCTTGGCGCAAACAAGATCCTGGAGAAGCCGTTCGCGCCCGATATCCTGTTCGACGAGCTCGATGAGGTTCTTGGACTGGTTGCTGCCTGAAATGGGACGCCGGCGGGGTTCGCCTCAGCAGGTTGCGATCGGTGACCCCGCGATGATATGCTCGCTCTCGGCCGCCAGCGCCTCGTCTTCATGGACTTCGGCCATCAGCAACAGCAGGTCGATGCCTTCCGGATAGGCGCAATCACTGGCGAGCAGGCGATAGTGCGAGGCACGCCGCCGAAGTTCGTCGGCAGCGATCTTTCGGGAAACGACAGGCATCGGGACGATGAACGTCGCATCGCCGCGCCCGTTCCCGGGCGCACCCGACCTTTGCGACGAAATGCAGCATAGCACCCGTTCATTCCGGAAGCGGCACAGCCATTGACCAAATTTCGGCCGGAATTGCGGACGCTCGCGCCGGCGCAACCCCGCTGATCGTCAGGCCGACGAACCCCTTTATCGCGCCAAGAAGAAGGGCAGGAACCGCGTCTGCCGTGGCTGACCCGCGCCCCTGCCCTGCCGTCCTCAGTAGCGCAGCCGCACGCCGAAATAGAATTGGCGTCCGTTGTCGTACATGGCACGGAACCGGCTTTCGGTGCCGGCATATTGGAAGATCTTGTCGTTGGTGAGATTGACGGCATCGAAGGTCAGGGTGACGTTGTCGAGCACGTCGATGTTGACCGAGGCGTCGAGCGACTCGGTCGATCCCTGATTGAGCGGCGTTGCCCGGTCGATGTTGATGAAGAAACTCGAACGGTAATTGTAGGCGAGGCGAGCGCTCAGCCAGTCACTCTCATAATAGCCGGTGAGATTGAGCGAGTGCTTGGAATTTCCGGGGATCGGATCGCCGCCCGACGAGCTGGCATCGGAATAGGTGTAATTGGCCTGGATTCCGAAGCCGCCGAAGATCGGCCGCGACGCCTGGATCTCGAAGCCCTTGTTGGTGCCGCCGCCACCATTGGAACGGCGGTTCACGTCGAACAGGCAGTTGAAGAGATTGTCGGTCGATCCGGACACCGGCGTGCAGCGCGACAGATTGGGGGTCGCGGTCTGCACCGGGAAGATGCCCTGGGTGGTGCGGTTGACGATGTAGGATTCGATGTCCTTGTAATAAAGCGCGAGGGCGACGATCGTGTCACGATCCGGATACCATTCGAGCGAAACGTCGGCGGTGGTGGCGCGGAACGGATCGACGAAGGGATCGCCCGAATCCGCGGTCAGGGTACCCGGATTGAGGCTCACCCGCGGTACGATGTCGGTGAAATCCGGCCGCGCCATCGTGCGTCCCGCACCCAGGCGCAGCACGAACTGCTCGGAAAGATCGAACTTCAAGTTCGCGCTCGGCAGCACGTCGGTATAGGAACGCTCGACCACCACCGGCCGGAAATCGCCGAACGCGTTGGAGATCGAGCCCGGGCCCGCCGTGCCGACGATGTTGCCGCGCGACGTCTGGTCGGTTCGCACTACCCGGACGCCGACATTGCCGCTCCACTTGCCGCCTTCGCGGCCAAGGGTCGCCATCACGTAGCCGCCATAGGCCTTCTCGTTGATCGCGTAATTCTCTGGCGGGTTGGGGATGCGGGCACGCACCTCCGCCGGCAGGCCGAGCAACGTCCGGCGCAACACCTCGCGGTCGATCTGGAAGAAGCGGGTCAATGTGCCGGGTTCGGCCATGCCGTCCACGAAGTCGTTGGGTGTCGCCCCCCCGGCGAAGAAGGGCGAGGTGCACGGACCGCCGCAGCCGGACGCGAGCAGCGGCAGGAAGAAGCCGCCGAAAGTGGTCGCGTCGAACCGCGTTACGCGGTCATGGTCGGTATATTTGAGGCCGGCGCTGAGCGACCGGATCGGGCCCCAGCCGACCTCCTGCTCGACGTCGAAATAGGCGTATTTTTCCTTGTCGTCGTTGGTGATCTTGTGGAGCGAGGCGAAGTCGAAGGCGAGGTCGCTCGGATCGGTTGGGTCGACTCCGATGAAGGACACTTGCGGTACCCGCCCGGTCAGATCGAAGTCGAACGCACCCGGCGCGCCGCCTTCGTAAAAGGGCTGCGACTTGGTGTCGCCGCTGGCCTTGGTGTAGCCGAGCTTGAGGTGGATTTTGGAGGTGTCGGTCGGTCGGTAAACGGTGTCGAAATCGGCAGACCAATTCTCTGCAAAGGCCTCACGATCGATCGCATCGTACACGACCGCGCGCCCGCCCGGCGTCGACGTGATCCGCCCTTTGACGACGGTTCCGTCCTCAACCGTCGCATTGGTCAGCGTGCCGCCGCCGCCGAGCGCGTTGGCGCCCCAGGCAAGATAGTTCTGGTTGAAATTGTTGGCGCCGAAATGGGAGTAGAGCCCGGTCAGGTTGATCTCCAGCCGGTCGGACGGGCGGAACTGGAGAGTGGTGTTCGCGCCGTAACGCTCGCGCTCCTGCTGGAACAGCGCCGAGCCGATCAACGACGGCACCTGGCCGGCACCCGCGGCTGCTCCGGCCGGCGTGAAATAGCCGAGCACCTCGACGCCGTCGCGGCGAATGTCGCGCTTCTGGTAGACCGCGCCGAACAGCAGACCCACCGTCTCCGCATCGTTCTTCCAGCTGATCAGAGCCGAGGCCTGCGGATCGAGCGAGTCGGATTTCTCAGTATAGGCCCCCTGGAGCGATCCGGTCAGCACGAACGGCTGCAGATCCAGCGGGTTGCGGGTGTGCACGTTGATGGTGCCGCCGATTCCGCCTTCCTCGACATTGGCCTGGGGGCTCTTGTAGACGTCGATTTGCCCGACGACATCCACCGGCAAGGTCAGATAGTTGAAGCTGCGGGTCGCCGCGAGCTGCTCGAGGATGAACCAGTCGGCGGTCGCCACGGCATGACCGTTCAACAAGGTTCGGGTCAGGTTCGGCGCGGTGCCGCGCAGGCTGACCCGCTCGCCTTCGCCGAATTCACGATTGATGACGATGCCGGGGATGCGCTGCAGCGCCTCGGCTGCATTCTTGTCGGGGAACTTGCCGATGTCCTCGGCGGTGATCACGTCGGAAACTACGTCCGACTGGCGCTTGGCCTCGATCGCCTGACGCAGGGACCCGCGGATGCCGGTGACGACGATTTCGTCGTCCGCGCCGGACAGGGAGGACTGGTCCCCCGATGGTGCCTGGTCGGTCGGACTGCCCTCGGTCCCACCAGCCTGTGCATAGGCCGCCCCACTCACTCCGATCGCCAGCAAACTTGCCGACGCCACCATCATCGTGCGCAACACCATTACATGTCTCCCTGCTGTTTATCGTTTTATTGGTAATAACCTCTTTCGTACTCAACACTCATTGGATATGACCATCCTCTCTTTGCCGGAACTCGTCAAGCGTGCAAAAATTCAGTCCTGATCAAAAACGCTGGCATTTGGTACGCCATTGGTCCTATGTTAGCGTGAACATGAGGGAGGCAGCGGGATGAGCTTGATCGAGAAGATCGGAAGCCTGGACAGCGGGTTGGAAACCCCGCTCTATCATCAGCTTCGCAAGGCGATCCGGCAGGCGATCGAGAACAACGTGCTCCGGGCCGAGGATCCGCTCCCGCCCGAGCGCGATCTTGCCGAGCAGCTCGCAGTGTCCCGGATCACCGTGCGCAAGGCTCTGGACGGGCTGGTTGCGGACGGATTGCTCACCCGCAGGCAGGGCGCCGGCACCTTCGTCGCCCGCCGCGTCGAGAAGAGCTTTTCGATGCTGTCTTCGTTCACCGAGGACATGGCCGCGCGCGGCCGCACGTCGCACAGCAAATGGCTCAGTCGCTCCGAAGGGGCGGTGACTCCGGACGAGTCGCTGATGCTGGGCCTCAGCCCCGGAACCCGCGTCTATCGATTCAACCGCGTGCGCTATGCCGACGAGGAGCCGATGGCGCTGGAGCAGTCGACCATATCGGGCTTCTGCCTGGCGTCCGCCGATGCCGTCGGGGAATCCCTGTACGAAGCGCTCGATGCGGCCGGCTGCCGTCCGACGCGGGCGCTGCAGCGGCTTCGCGCGGTCCTGTTCAGCGAAACGCAGGCGGCGTTGCTCGGCATCCAGCCGGGGTCGCCGGGGCTCTTCATCGAACGGCGCGCGTTCCTGGACGATGGTCGCGCCGTTGAAACAACCCAGTCTTACTATCGCGGCGATGCTTATGACTTCGTCGCCGAACTGAACGGATGAAAATGGACTCCACGATCACCTCGCAAAGCCGCATGTTCGCCGAAGCCGCCGAAGCCGGCGACGCCGTTGCCCGCCAGCTCGACGAAAACCTCGCCCAGCGTCAGCGGATCGGCGCGCGTTTGCGCAGCCTCGCCCCGCAGCTGGTCGTCACCTGCGCCCGCGGCAGCTCCGATCACGCCGCAACCTTCGCCAAATATCTGATCGAGACCAAGACCGGGGCGACGACCGCCTCGGCGGCGCCGTCGATCACCTCCGTCTACGAGGGCAAGCCCAAGCTCGATGGCACCCTCTGCATCGCCGTCTCGCAGTCCGGGAAAAGCCCCGACCTGCTGGCGTCGGTCGAAACGGCGCGCAATGCCGGCGCCTATGTGATCGTGCTCGTCAACCAGCCCGATTCACCGTTGGCGGCGCTGGCCCACGAGGTGCTGCCGCTGCACGCCGGGCCCGAGCTCAGCGTCGCCGCCACCAAATCCTACATCGCCTCGCTGGCCGCGATCACCGGCCTGGTTGCGGAGTGGGCGCAGGACGATCCGCTGCGCGAGGCGCTCGCAGGCGCACCGGCCCTGCTCCGCCAGGCCTGGGAGCTCGACTGGAGCCCGCTCGTCGATCTGCTCCGGGATCGTACCAATCTCTACACGATCGGCCGCGGCATCGCGCTCGGCGTCGCTCAGGAAGCCGCGCTCAAGCTAAAGGAGACCTGCGGGCTCCATGCCGAAGCGTTCAGCGCCGCCGAGGTCCGCCATGGACCGATGGCGATCGTCGGCAAGGATTTCCCGATCCTGGTCTTCCGGCAGCGCGACAAGACCGCGGTCGGGGTGACGGAGCTTGTTGCCGAATTGGCCGCGCGCGGCAGCAGGGTCGCGGTGGCGGGGGAAGGCCCGGCCGGCACGATCGCCCTTCCCTGCGTCGACTCCCATCCGGTGCTGCAGCCGATCCTGCAGATCCAGAGCTTCTACCGCGCGGCCAACGCTCTGTCCTTCGCCCGCGGCTTCGATCCCGATCGCCCGCCCCACCTGTCCAAGGTGACGGAGACGATCTGATGGGCTTCGCGCTGACCAATGGCCGCGTGCTGCTCGACGACGGCTTCCGCACCGACAAGGCCGTGATCATCGAGGGCGAGAGCATTTCCGCGATCGTCGATGCCGGCGACATCCCGTCCGGCCTTGAGCGCCGCGATCTCGACAATGCCCTGCTCCTCCCCGGCTTCATCGACACCCAGGTGAATGGCGGCGGCGGCGTGCTGTTCAACGACGTGCCGACGCCGGACGGCATCGCCGCCATCGGCCGTGCCCATCGCCGGTTCGGCACGACCGGCTTCATGCCCACCCTGATCAGCGACGATCTCGATCAGGTCGCCCGCAGCATCGCTGCCGTCGACGCCGCCATTGCTGCGAAGAGCCCGGGGGTGCTGGGCGTGCACATCGAAGGTCCGTTCCTCAACGTCGAGCGTAAGGGCATCCACGCCGCCGACCACATCCGCCGCGCCGATGCCGAGGGGCTGGCGGTTCTGAAGCGCCCGGGCCGCGGCGTCCGCATGGTCACCCTGGCGCCGGAGATGGTCGCCGCCGAAGGCATCAAAGATCTTGCGCGGGCCGGCCTGCTGGTCTGCGCCGGTCACACCAACGCGACCTATGCGATCATGACGGAGGCGCTCGAGCAGGGCCTGCGCGGGTTCACCCATTTGTTCAACGCGATGTCGCCGCTCGGCAGCCGCGAGCCGGGCACGGTCGGCGCCGCGCTGGCCGACGATCGCAGCTGGTGCGGGATCATCGTCGACGGCGCCCACGTCGCCCCCGTCGTTCTCCAGCTCGCCCTCCGCTGCAGCCGCATGGAGCGGTTCATGCTGGTGACCGACGCGATGCCGACCGTCGGTGCCGAGACCAAGTCGTTCGAGCTCCAGGGAAAAACGATCAACGTCCTGAACGGTGTCTGCGTCGACGACAAGGGCACGCTTGCCGGCTCCGATCTCGACATGGCGGCCGCGGTCCGCAACAGCGTCGAGATGCTCGACATCGACCTTGCCGATGCCGTCCGGATGGCGAGCCGTAACCCCGCCGAATTCCTCGGCCTCGGCGACGAACTCGGGCGCATCGCCCCGGGCTACCGGGCGAGCCTGGCCGCGGCCGACGACGACCTCCAGGTGATCGAGACCTGGATCGACGGCGCCGACGGCCGGGCCGAAGCGCGTCATGCCTGACGCGGCGGCGGCGGCGTGCCGATGAAGGTCGGATCCGTTGGGATCGGCGACATCGCCTGCAAGGCCTATCTGCCGGTCCTGGCGGCGATGCCCGGCGTCGAGCTCCATATCGCCAGCCGCAATCCGGAAACGCTGCGCCGGGTCGGCGACGCGTATCGGATCGAGGGCCGCCACACGGATGTCGATGCGCTGATCGGGGCCGGGATCGAGGCCGCCTTCGTCCACGCCGCGACCGAGGCCCATCCAGCCCTGGTCGAACGGCTGCTCCGCGCCGGCATCCATGTCTATGTCGACAAGCCGATCGCCGACACGCTCGCCGAGGCCGATCGGCTGGTCCGTCTCGCCGAGCAGCGCGATCGATCGCTCATGGTCGGCTTCAACCGCCGACACGCGCCAGCCTATGCGGCGCTACGCGACAGGCCGCGGCCGGTCGTGGTGATGGAGAAGAACCGGCACGCTCTCCCCGCACCGCCCCGTCGCGTGGTATTCGACGATTTCATCCATGTGGTCGACACGATCCGCTTCCTCGCCGAGGGCGATATCGAGCGGATTGCGGTCGAGACCCGGGTTGCGGACGGCATGCTCGAGCACGTCTCGCTTGCCCTTTCCGGCCGGGGCTTCGCCGCCCTGGGCATAATGGTCCGCACGAGCGGCAGCGACGAGGAATTCCTGGAAGTGATCGGCGGCGGCGAGAAGACCCGGGTCGAAAACGTCCGCGAAGTGCTTGAGCACCGCGGCGGCAGCCGTGGCTCGATGCTGCCCTCCGACTGGACACCGGTCACCAGGGCGCGCGGCTTCGAAGAGATTTGCCGCGTGTTCCTCGATGCGGTGACCGCCGGAGGGCGCATCGATGCGCGTGACGCGCTCGAAACCCATCGCCTGTGCGAAGCGATCACCCATGCCGCCGAGCAGGGACGGAACGGCCCGCTCGCGCTCTGAGCCTGGAGTCTGATCGTCTTGGTTGGAGCATTTAGCTCCGACCTGAGGCGTGGATCAGGCTCCAAACCGGAAAGCGAAAGCGTTCAGGGGCGCAGTTTCTCGGCCATCTCCGCGGAATTGCCCGGGGTCACCACCCACTCGGCGCTGTCGTCGAAATCGAAGCGGATGTCGATCTTCGGCCCTGGACGGGAGATCTGGACGAGGCAGCGCTGCCAGCGACTGCCGCCTTGCGCCATCACGTCGGCCAATGCGCGCGCATGATCGATGACGTCGAAATCGTCCGGGGTCTCGGCCTCCCATTCGCCCTCGGCGTCGTAGACGTAGCCGTACATGCGCTTGCGCTGCCCGACTTCGACCACCAGCGCGATCCCGCTCCAGTCGCGCTCGACATAATTGGCATCGGCGAGGATCGCCTGCCCGATGTCGTGAACGAGTGCGTCCGCGCGCTTCTGGTCGAACGTCACGCTTGTCATTGCCATCACCTCAACCACGATCGCGGCAAATGCCGTCACTTGCCGAGCAGTTTGTCAATGTCCGCGCGCGAAACGCGGTCGAACACCTGCCCTGCCGCATTATCGAAGAGTTCGCTGTTCTTGAACACCCGTTTGCCGCTCTGGTCGAACACCTGGTACACCACGCCGACCTGGTCCGGGCGGTCCGCAGTGCCGCCCTTCAGCGCGACGTTGACCTTCACCGTCGCGCCGGCCTCGATCCAGGCGGCCCATTCGTTCTCCATCGTCTTGTAGGCGGAGCGATTGAAGTTGAAATTCTGCGGAAACATGTTCCGCTCGCCCTGATCGCCCATGAAGCGATGGCCGATGATGTGCCCCGCATCGTCTTCGGCGACGCCGCGACCGCGGACATTGTCCTGCGCGTTCAGCTCGTCATTGCCGCGCTTGCTGCCCTTGGGCTGCACGTCGGAAAGCGTCGCAGAGGCCGAAGTCGGGCGCCCCTGCGCGTCCACCGTCCAGGTCACCTGATTGTTGCCGAGCTTGGCGCTGTGCACGGTCGGTGCGGCGATCTCGTCGACGCTGCGCGCCGCCGGCGAGGAGAGCTCGTCGATCTGGCGCTTCATCGTCGACAAAGTGTTGCGAGCGGATTCGGGCAAGGCGTTGAGCACGCTCTCTGGCGCGGCGCCGATCGCGTCCGAGATCTTCTTGAGCGCGGGGCCGACCGCCTGGGCGAAGGCGCTGTCGGTCTTGGCAAGGTCGACCGCCTTCATCACCGTCTCGCCCCACTTGCCGAGCTTGCCGAGTTTCGCAGCGTCGCCGACATAGGGGATCATGCTGACCGCGGAGATGCCGGCGCCCAGCCAATCGCCGCGAAACAGCGAGACGATGCCGTTCGCGCCATCGGAAATCGGCGTCGGATCGAACAGCCCGGCGACGTCCAGGCCCATCTGGGTGAGATCGAGCGCGAGCTCCTTCTGGGCATCGGTGAGGCCGCCCGGCGGGCTATTGCCGGCGCGCTGCCCGGACGAGATCGCGTCGGGCAGCAGCCGATCGAACTCGCCGCGCTGGACCGGGGTCAGGTCCTTGCGCGCAGCCTCGATCGCATCGGCCGCCCCCTTCGGATCGCGCAGCGCGAGCTGGGCGAGGTCGCGTGTCAGACCGGCGACGTCGACCCCGCGGCCGCTGCGATTGGCAACGACCAGCGCCTCGCCGAGGCCGCTGCTGTTGGACAGGCTTCTGCTGACGCTGCCGAGTCCATTGACGCCGTCGATCATTTCACGCTCCTCGCTCGAAGGCTCAGGCCAGCAGGATCTGGCGCAGCAGCTTGGCGGATTCGAAGCCGCCATTCTGGCTGCGCGCGGACGCATCGAGGCCAGCCCCGAACAGGCTGCCCAGGAAGAGGAAGGCACCGATCGCGGTTCCCGCCTCGGCAAGGCTCAGCGCTCCGCTGCCGGGCCCGTAGAGCGCGCCCGGACGGGTGATGTCCGCTTCGGCCTGAGTCACCTTCTGGCCGAGTTCGGTCTGCCAGCCGCCGGCATTTTCATGGACGGTGAAGCCGTCGCGATGGGCGGCGTCGAGGGCATAGCCGTTGGTCGACACGCTCACCGAAAGATCGCCGAGCTGGTTCTGGCTGATTCCGTCGATCACCACCGCATTGTCGCCGCGGGTCACCACCACCTGGCTCGCGACATAGGCGTTGGGATTGCCCGCCCATTGCTCGGTGTTGATCGTCAGCTTGGTACCGTTGGCGAGCTCGAAGGTGGTCGTGCCGTAGAAGTCGAACTGATGCTTGCCGTTGACGTCGACATGCGGATCGCCCCAGATCCGGGTGCTCTGTCCGGTCTCGGCGTTGACGATCGTCATCTCGCTGTTCCGCTCGTCGATCTCGAGCCGGTAGCCGTCGCCGAGATCGACCTTGGCGGTATGCTGACCCGAAATCTTTGCCGTGAAGCCGGCCTGCTGCTGGAGCTGGGTGGGTGCCGCGCCTTGCGCCAGCGTGCCCAGCTTGATCGCGAACGCCGCCGGAAGCATCCCGAACGCCAACGGCCCTGCGTTGAGGGGACGGAAGGATCCGGCGAGAATGCCCGCCGCCATCATCAGCGCGCTGCCATTGGCGAGAACGTTTGCACTCGCTGCGAACTGCGCCGACGCGCCGGCCGATATGTTGGTCATGGCTTCGCTCCTCCTGATGCCGAGATGGCGTGAACTGGAGGATGAAGTGCCATGCATGCGGGCAGGCCACACTCATCGGATCGCTTAGATCGCCTAAACGAATCGTCTAGGGACGGCCGTGGCGGTCCGTGGCATCAGACTGGTTCGCACCCGCGCGTCGTTTTCGGCGGGGCCAGTCGCGAGGACCGGATGAACGTCGAAGCCTTTGCCAATCGCAGCCACAGCATCAATCCGGCAAGCGCGATCTCCGCACGGGGACGCGAAGCGGCGAGCGCCGAGTTCCAGGCACAGCATATCCCCGCCCGCGAGGCGCTCGCCTGGCAGCAGCCCGCACCCCCGATCCAGGCCGCCCCGCAGCCGACGACGGTCGCCCCGGTCGAGAGAGCGGCCGCGCCCGCCGCCGCCGGCGCGGCGACCGCGCCGACGACCCGCGAGCTCGCGCTGCTCGCCGACGACGTCTACAACGACATTCCGGCGCCGCCGCCGGGCTATCGCGTGGCGACCGAGAGCGACCTTTCGCGCGTCGGCCTGCGCACGCAGGACCTTTCCTCGCCGCAGAGCGCCTTCCGCGCCCGAGTCTACGTCAAGGAGGGCGATGGCGGTCCCCAATATGTCGTGAGCTTCCGCGGTTCGACCGACGGCAGCGACTGGAAGGCGAACGCCCAGCAGGCGGTCGGCCTTCCGTCCGATCAATATGCCAAGGCGCTGATGATCGCCAAGGCGATCGGCCGCCATCCGGACGCCGACATCACCCTCGCCGGCCACTCGCTCGGCGGCGGCCTCGCCTCCGCGGCGGCGCTGGCCAGCGGCCGCGACGCCGCCACCTTCAACGCCGCCGGACTCAGCGACAACACCATCCGCCAGGCGGAGACGATCCGCTCCGCAAATGGCGGCGCTGCGCCGGACATCGCCGCTTTCTACGTCCGCGGCGAAATTCTGTCCGCCGTCCAGGATGGCGGCGACCGCGTCGCCGGCGCGATCTTCGGCGGCCCGCTCGGCGCGATCTTCGCCGACGCGCCCGAAGCCTATGGCACCCGCATGCCGCTCGACGCCGTCCGGCCCGAGGGCACGCATTGGTATCAGGATAATCCCGTCGCGCGTCACGGCATGAACTGGGTGCTGAGCAGCCTCGGCGCCAATTGACGAACCCTTTCGAGACTGCCTACAGGCTGAAGCGGTGAACCGCCGCCTGCGTATCGCCGCTGCCGCCATGCTGGCGATTGCGCCAACTGGGGGATGCATGGCCACCGAACCTTCCTGCTTTACCAAGCGACCGTCGGTCGTCCTGCCCGATCGCAACCTGGTGCTGAGCAACGTGTCCAACGGCGCCTCGGGCCGTGCCCTCGCCGAGGCTATGCTCGATGGCCGCGTGGAGGATGCGCAGGCGATGCTGCGTCGCGATCCGCGCCTGATCGGGACGATCGTCACCCATGACCCACGCATGCCGCAAGCGCCCACCGGCCAATATGGCGACCTGCTGACCCTCGCCGTTTCCCGCTGCGACGCCGATGGGATCGCGATGCTGCTCGGCGCTGGCATGCCGGCGGACGGCACCCTCCCCGGCAACGCTCTGTCTCTCGCCGTCCTGGCCGATGGGCCGGAGCTTGCGGAGCGCCTGCTCCAGGCCGGCGCGTCCCCGGATCCGCAGCATCTGCCTCAGGGCGAGGATCCGATGCGCGCGGCGATCACCTTCTCCAATATCGGCGCGGTCATGACCCTGCTCCGCCACGGTGCCGATCCGCGCTGGGCCGATCCGCTCGGCATCGACCGGGTCCGCCTCGCCCTCGACGCCGAACAGGCGGACATCGCCGAACTGCTCGTCGAAAAGGGCGGCACGCTTTGGAGCGTCGCCGAGGATGGCAGCATGGCCGCGCATGAGCTTGCCGCCGAACCGGTGATCTTCACCAGCGCCGAGATGCAGGCGGCACGCGCGCGCCTGCTCGACCGGGCACGCAAGAGCCCGATCGGCTGGCCGCCGCCGGAGCGCGCCCACGTGCGCCAGATGGTCGTGACCGGCGCTTGGCCGACGGCCGCAATGGCCAGAGCCGGGATGACGGTGGCACCCCAGATACTCGAGCGCATGCGGCAGGATCGCGCGAACTGATCCGCGGCGCATCCGCTACAGCAACATCGCCATCGGCAGATCCGCTTCGAATCGTCCGTCGGCAAGCCGGAACCGGCGCTCGAACCTGCCCTCCTGTCGGAAGCCCACCCGTTGGTAGAGCCGGATCGCGTGAGTCAGCCCTTCCCTGACGACCAGCTCGATCCGCTCGACCCTGGGCGTCAGCGTTGCGGCGCTCTCAAGCAGGTGCGCGAACAGCGCCCGCGCAACGCCGCAGCCCTGGACATCGGGATCGACCGCGATCGTCAGATCCCAGAGTACGTGTTGGAACTGCACGGAGGGCATCCGGCTGGCCTTGATCATGCCGATCAGGCGGTGTCCGTCCCAGGCGCCGATCGCGACGCCTCCGGCCAGCGCGCCCGCAAGCGCCTCCTCCATCCAGGGCAGGTCCATTTCGCCGGGGAGACGCCCGAGCCCGCCCTCGGCGCGCCGCATGACGACGAGCAGATCGGGCGCATCGGCGAGACTCAGTCGGCGAAAAGAATGCTCGGACATGGCCTCCTCCCTGGCTGCAGCGCTCCGGATCGGGCGACGCATGGCCTGAGGTTAGCCAGGTTCGGCGGGTGCGCAATGGGCCGGCTTTTCGCCGGCCGCATCATCAAATCGGAGGATAGACCGTGGCTGCCCCCTCTCGGGCGGCAGCCACGGCATGTCGCGAGCGCTTAGAAGGTCACCCCGAAGCCGGCGCTGACCGTCTCGCCGCTGTCCTTGCCGGTATAGGCGCCGGCGCGGTTGTTGGTGTTCCAGTGAATGAAGTTGAACTGGAGGCGCATGATGCTGTCCAGATACCAATTCACCCCCGCCGTGGCGGCACTGCCTTCGCCAAGGGTCGGCAGTCCCGAATAATCGATATCCTCGTAGCGGGCGAGGATCTCGATCGCGCCGGGGCCGCCGTCGAAGACAGGGCGCAGCACCCGCGGCTGGGCGAAGGTGCCGAGACGCGGATTGTACGGAGGCAGGTCGCCGGTGACGAACCAGCCGCCGGACAGGCTCCACGCCTTGCTCTCAAAATCCGGCCGTCCGGCATCGAGCCGCGCTTCGCGCCGGCCGGCCTCGCCCATCATCCAGAACGGCCCGGTATAGCCACCGACTTCGACGCCATAGCCGGTGGTGCCGGTGCCGCCGACCAGCGTGCCGGTCGAGACTCGCAGCGTGCTGTTGAAACGACCGCCGATCACGGTGTTGCGGGTCAGCGTGCCCGGACCCTTGGCGAGCTTCTCGTCGAAGCCCCACAGCCCGAGATGGACGATGGAGTCATCGGTCTTGAGCGGATTCCAATGCGCGCGGGCGAGTACGGTACGGCTGTCGCCCACCGCCTGGCTCGCATCGACGGCATCCCCGCTCAAGGTAATCGACGCGTGGCCGGTCTTCCAGAAGATGCGGGGCATCAGCGCCATGCCGTAAAAGCCGCGCTGCGGAATGATCGAGGTGGCGACGACGTTGCGTTCCAGGAACGGCGGCGCATCGGAGCCGCTCGAGCCTTCGAAGCTGCGGTCGTTGAACATGTTGCCGAAGCGAACGTCGTAGGAGATACCGCCGGTGCTGTCGCGCCAGCCGACGAACATGGTGCCGACGTCCGACGTGTTGTCGGCGAAATCGTTCTCGAACTGGTAGAAGAAGTGCGGGCCGACCGCGCCTTCGATGCCGATGCGCAATGCGCGGGCGCCGGTGGTGGTGATGTTGCGGGCGTCATAGTCCGATCCGAAGGTCGAGCTGACGTGATTGATGATGCGGCCGCGCATCTTGAACATGAACTTGCCGTCGGGCGAACGGAAGGTCGGCAGGCCACCGCGCCATTCCGTGGTGACGTTGGCATTCATGGCCGCACGCGCTCGAGCGACGTCTTGGTCGGCCGGGCCGGGCGGAACGATCTGCGGCGCGAAGGACTCCTGGGCATTTTCTTCGTTGGCAACGCCCACGCGCTGGGCGACGACGACCGGCTGCGCCGGCAGGGTTGCGCCGTCACGCGCCGCAGACGCGGCGGCGGTGCCTTCGATCTTGTCGAGGCGCGCGCGCAGCGCTGCAATCTCGGCCGCCTGGGCCTTCAGCAGCGAGACGAGTTCCTGCTGATCGGTCGCACTGCCCTGCGCGAACGCCGGCGCGGCGAAGACAAGCGCGGCCAGCGCCGCACTTGAAAGAAGTGTGCTCTTCATTTGATGTCCTGTTTGGATCTGATATCTGGTTTGCCGAGTGGGCGAATACGTTATAGGCCGTACGAACCTCGATCGGTCCCAAGCACCGCAGATGTTTTAGCCGGAAATGCGCGCGGCT
This sequence comes from Sphingosinicella sp. BN140058, assembly GCF_004135585.1. Taxonomy (NCBI): domain Bacteria; kingdom Pseudomonadati; phylum Pseudomonadota; class Alphaproteobacteria; order Sphingomonadales; family Sphingosinicellaceae; genus Sphingosinicella; species Sphingosinicella sp. BN140058. Next base: position 611,318 of record NZ_CP035501.1, read on the forward strand.
TCGATTCGAGCGGCCGCTATTCGCGCAGATATTGTCGCGCGATCATGGGAATAGCCGAGGCTCACTAAGACGCTTCAGCCGCAGCTTCCCTGCAGTGACTGGTAATATTACGTAGGCCGCCTCTGCCTGATGGCCTGTCATCCAGGCGCAGAAGAGCGACGTTCGGCAACGCTCCAGGGCCGATGTACATCGGTCGGGGAGAAGCACGACCCTCGGGTCAGCTTCTCCTCGCCATCATGGAAGCACTACGCTCAGGCCGGCAGGCGGTACGGCGCGCGGTAACGGGGCGTGATCAGGGCGTTGGCTTCGGCATCGCCCTTGAACTGGCCACCGGCATTGTCCCAGTGCAGCTTGCGGCCGGTACGCCAGGCGACGTTGCCCATCTGGCAGACGATGGCCGTATTGGCGGCCGATTCGATCGGGCAGGCGGGCGTGCGGGCGCGATCCTTCACGCAGGCGATGAAGTCCGCCGTGTGCCGATCGAGTCCGCTGTCGCTGGCCTTGGTGACCGGAACTTCCCGCGTCATCGGCTTGCCGTCGCTCGTCTCCGGCGTGACCCACCATTTGCTGCGGTCGACGATCAGGGTGCCGGTCTCGCCCACGAAGGCGACGCCATGGTCATGGCCGTCATAGGGGCCGCGGCTGATGCCGACCGCATGTTCCCATTCCACCGAAAAGTCGCCGAAATCGTAGATCGCGGTCTGGGTGTCGGGCGTTTCCATGGCGGAATCCGGATAGGCGTAGGCCCCGCCCAGCGAGCTGATCGATTTCGGCGTCTGGGCCTTCATGCCGAGCAAGGCGATGTCGATCAGGTGCACGCCCCAGTCGGTCATCAGGCCGCCCGCATAATCCCAATACCAGCGCCAGTTGAAATGGAAGCGATTGGGGTTGAAAGCGCGCTGCGCCGCCGGCCCCAGCCAGCGATCGTAGTCGACGCCTTCGGGCGGCGCCTGGTCCGGCTTTGGCGCGATGTTCTTCATCCAGCCCATATAGGCCCAGGCCTTGACCTTCCGGACCCTGCCGATGCCACCGGATTGGACGTGGGCGATGGCGTCGGCCCAATGCCGGTTGCTGCGCTGCCACTGGCCGACCTGGACGACTCGGCCATGGCGCTGCTTGGCCGCGACCATCGCGCGGCATTCGGCGATCGAGTTGCCCAGCGGCTTCTCGCAATAGACGTCCTTGCCGGCCGACATCGCGTCGGTCAGCTGCAGCGCATGCCAATGGTCGGGGGTGCCGATGATCACGGCGTCCACATTCTGGTCGTCGAGCATCCGGCGATAATCGCCGTAGAGCCGCGGTGCGCGGCCGGAGGCCTGTTGCAGCTCTCTGCCGCGGCCGGAGAGGACTTCCAGGTCGACGTCGCACAGCGCGACGGGCGTCACGTCGGCGCCCTTGATCATCGCGGTGAGGTCCGCCCAGCCCATGCCCTTGCAGCCGATCACGCCCACCTGCACCTTGTCGTTCGCGGACACCCGGCCCCGCCGCTGCGCGAATGCCTGGCTCAGCGGCATCAATGTCGCGGCGGATGCGGCAAGGCCTCCGGCGAGCATGGCACGGCGATCGAAGCTGGCGGTCATCCTGGTCTCCCTTATCGTTGTTGCGTGGGTGTTAGCGCGAACATAAGTCGTCGCAAACGGCTAAAGAGATGGCTCGCCGACGTTGCGGTAGCGGCATGGACATCCCTCCATCTGGAGCCGGCCTAAACGAATCGTTGAGAGACAGCGGCGGAACCGAATGCGATCCAGGCTTCGACACTCTACGGAGGCGAAGATGGTCGAGTCGATTACCGCAGCCCGCACCCAGTCCACCGGCGGGAGCGGCGCTTCCGGGCGCTACACCGTCCAGACCGGCGACACGCTCTCCGGCATCGCCGCCCGCCACGGCGTCTCGCTCGCCGCGCTCAAGGCCGCCAATCCCCAGATCTCGAACCCCAACCTGATCTTCGCCAATCAGCACGTGACGATCCCGTCGGGCGGTTCGGCGGCGGCGGCGGGCGGAAGCTACACGGTGCAGCCCGGCGATACCTTGTCGGGCATCGCCGCCAAATTCGGCCTGGACTGGCGCGATCTCGCGCTCGACAACGGCCTCGCCAACCCCAACCTCATCTTCCCCAACCAGACGATCCGGCTCGACGGGCGCGGCGGCCAGGCCGGCGGCACCGGCAGTGTCGGCGGCACCGAAAGCTCGGGAGGCACGGGCAACGGCCGCAATCCGGCCGACATCGCCAAGCAATATCTCGGCCGCAACGCATCGGAACTGCGTGCGGACCGCAGCGACAATCTGCCGATGAACGCCAACGTGCCGGCGAACGTCTGCTGCGCCAATTTCGTCTCCGCCGTGCTGACCGAGGCCGGCCAGCTGCCCGGCAATCTCCACACCGATTCGGTCGCGCAGCTCAATTCCACTCTGCGCGCGCGCGGCTGGACCGAAGTCAGCGCGTCCGAGGCCAAGCCCGGCGACGTCGTCATCATCCAGGGCGGCGGAGTCTCGCACACCGTCCTCTACGCCGGCAACGGCCAGACGATCGGCTCCAACAACCGCAATCCGGACGGCAGCCAGAAAGTCACCTACGGCAATCTCTCGTGGGCGCTTTCCAATGGCGGCAAGATTCTGCGCGCGCCCGCCAGTGTACAGGGTCAAGGCGCGACGCGGGCGGCGGCGGACGACACGGCGCGTACCGGCCAGGTCGGAACCGCCGCCGCAACCCGCGAGGGCCGCATCGATCAGGCGATGGCCTTCTTCCAGAGCCAGGGCTGGACGCGGGCGCAGGCCGCCGGCATCGTCGCCAATCTCGATGGGGAAAGCGGCATGAACGCCAACATTCGCCAGCAGGGCGGCGGCCCCGGCTACGGGCTCGCACAATGGGAAGGGCCACGGCAGGCGGCATTCGCAGCCTGGGCGGGCCATGACATCCGCAGCTCGACCTTTACCGAGCAGCTGCGCTTCGTCCAGCACGAGCTGTCGACGTCTGAGAGCAGTGCCGGCCAGCGCCTGCGCGGCGCCTCGAGCGCCGGCGACGCCGCAGCGATCGTCTGCCGCTATTATGAGCGCCCGGCCGACATCGTCGGCGATTCCGCGCAGCGCGCACGGGTGGCCGCTTCGATCATGCAGAGATGAGCCTGGCGCTGTTCGCGGCGGCTCTGGCGGTCGCGGCCGCCGTCCCCGCGGAACCGGCAACCTGCGTTTTCGGCACGGCGCCCCCCGAAGCCTGCCAGGTCGGCTTCAGCGTGGCCGGTGGCACCATGCGGATGCAGGCGCGCGGCAAGAGCGGCAAGCGCGCCGTCTTCGTCGGCAGACGGCAATCGGGCTGGTGGTCCGGAACGCTCGATGGCGCCCCGGCAATGGCTTATGAGCGCAATCGCGGCAACGTCGTCTTCTCGACACGCGATCTTCGCCGCACCTTCCAATATTGGACGGCCGGCAACGAACACGGCAGCTACTGATCGCGTCCGCCGTTTGCGGAAAAGCCGCTCAGGGGAACAAAGCCTTCGGTGCCCGGTGCTTTTCGGCCCAATCCGCCCAGGCAACGTCGGTCGGGCCGACCGCGGCATCGATTACCCGCCACTGCCCTCCGCTCAGCCGGAGCAAGGCGACATAATCCTTCGAGACAATGCCCTCCGCCTCGGCAGAGGCGAGCGGCGTGCCGGCATAGCTGATCGGGCGTCCCGATTTGTCCTGCATGGCCGCGATCAGGAACGCCCAATCGCCCTGTCGCTCGAGCCTTCGAACCACGAATTCCACCGGCTTGCCGAGGCGTTTCAGCACCGGCTGGCGGGCGACATCCATTAGCACGCTGCGCTCGGCAGCGGGAATTTGCGCGGCGGTGGCGGCAAGGCCGGCGGCGAGGGTTACGATCATCCAAGTCACTCCCGATGGGCCCCTGCGGTGCGTAACATTGCCTAAGCGATTCGTTGAGCGCGCCGCCGCGAATATTCGTCTATTCACGGCAACATGTTCCAGGCTTCGGACGAGAAATGAGATGATCCAGTCGATCGGCAGCGGCGGCGTACAGGCCACCTCCCTCGGCGGCGCCGGCGGCGTCCGCAACGGCCCCGGTGCGCAGGCGGCGGCAGCAATGTCGACCCTGTCGAGCCGCATCGCGGCGACGATCGCCCGCGAACTGGGCCTTTCCGGCGGCGGCGGCGGCGCTCCCGCCGGCAGCAAGGCAGGTGATTATTACGGCGTCGACGCCCTCGCCGGCGAACTCGCCAACGTGCTCCGTGCCAGCCCGACCGATGCCGGCCGCCTGTCGCGCGCGCTGCACGAATTTGCCGGAGAGGTCGCCTCGCTGCTGACGGCGCGACCGCATAGCAGCGTGCTCGGCGCCCTTGCCGACCTCCACTTCAATCTCACCGACCCGGACGGACGGGCTGGCTGCACGGACGCCGACTATGCGGTGGCGGCAGTCGAGGCCGGCGTGTTCCGGCTCCGCGAAGATGCGCCATGGAAACCGGAGCTGTAGCGCCGCCGAGCGCCGCCACCCTCGGCCTCGATGGCCAAGGCGACGATGGTCAGTTCATCGCCGCGGTGGTGCTGCTCGATCCGATGGCGGCGCCCGCCGATAGCGATGCAGCGCTGCCGTCGTCGGTGAACGTCGCCGTGTACATCGCCCCCTCGGACGATCTCCCGGCCATTTCCGGCCCTCCGGCTTTCGAGGTCAAGGCGGTGTCGATCGGCAACGTCGTGTTCGATCTCGCCGACGGCTATTCCCTGTCCATCGACGAGCTGCAATCGGCGGTGTTCGTCGCCAATGCGCTCACCGGCGAGTCGATTCTGGTCTGGGGCGCGGCCGAGATCGCTCTCGACGGCGCCGATGCCGCCCGCTTCTGGGGCACCACCAGCGTCGAGCTCGGCAACGGCACCAAGATCACGATGGAGACTGCGGTCGATGCGCTGGTCGCCGATCTCTTCCGGCTCGATCGCCTCACCGTCACGCGCGACGACCGGGCGATGGTGATCACCGGCATCGCCGAGACGACGCTCGGCGATCTCGCCGTCGTCCAGAGCTTCGATGGCGAAGCGATCGATGCTGCGACCCGCGATGGGCTCACCATCGTCAGTGACCTGACCGGCACGTGGAGCGACGAATATGGCAATGCCGTCGATCAGAGCGTGCTCGATCAGACGGCGGTCGGCGGCCTCTACGGGCCCGACCAGGATACGTTGAGCCTCGGCGAGATCTGTGAGGCAATCTCGAGCTTCGTCGCTTACAACCAGATCGATTCGCTGATGCTGACGATCGGACGCAACCAGCCGAGCGAGACCGAGCGCCGTCCCCAGGCGATCGACGTCTACCGATCGATGGCCCTCTATGCCGGCGAGAATGCCCGACGATTCGACGGCTGAACGCTGATCCGGCCGATCCGCAACTGGCGCCGCACCAGGCGCTCGCTCAATTGCTCGCTCCACTGCGCCGCCACCGCCGGCGGCACCACGCTTCCCGGAATCAACGCGACATTGATCTGGCCGGCAAGATCGCGGCCGAGCACCGCGCCTTCGACTCGGTAGGCGCCGAGCGGCAGCGACAGGTGGACTTCGGGCTCGACCCCTGACTTGGCGACTTCGGCGATGGCCGCCGCGATCCGCTCGAATTGCGCATGCAGCGCCGGATCGACGTCGCCGGCGGCGATCGGCGCATCTGCCGAAGCGATGGCGGCGAACGGACGCGGGCTCGCAACCGCGCCGGCATCCCCGATCATGTCCAGCGCTTGGTCGCGCATCTTGCCGCCGTGCCGGGTCAGCGCCTCCGCAAAGGCGCGGCGATGGCTGGGCAGCGGTTCCGGAGTCTGGCTGCCGGGCGCAGCCGGGCGGCTCGGCGCCAGCGCCGGCGCCTTGGCCGACTTGATTTGTGCGCCGCCGTTCACGAGGCGCGCACCCGGACGGCGGGCGCATCCGTCTCCGCCCGATCCTCGCTCCGCCGCCGCTCGGCACGTACGGCCGCCAGATGGTGGCCCGCGACCGCGTCGCTGCGGATCTGGTGGCGGGCAAGGGCGCCGACCGCTTGATCGTGCGAATCTCGGGCGAGATCGAGTCGGCCCGATCGCTCCGAAAGCTCGGCAATGGCGCTGGTCTCGCCCGCAATGGTGCGGTCGAGCCAAAGCCGCGCCTGCGCGCAAGCGGGCGTTCCGACGAACAGCGCACGGGCTTCGCGCCGAGTCGCCGCCGCCGTTTCCCGCTCCAGGCGGGCGCGCTCGGCCGCGGCCTCGGCGGCATTGCGGGCGGCGTGCGCCTCTGCGGCGGCGCGGGTCAGCCTTTGCGCCCGCACCTCCGCGATCCTAGCGAGCATCGGCCCGCGCTGGTCAGCGGCCATGATCCATCTCCTCGAAAGTGCGGAGCCGCGCGACGCATTCGGTGAGCGAAGCGCGATCGTCCCGGGTCTGGCGAAGGAAGGCGGCGATCGCGCCGCGCTCGGCAAGGGCGCGGTCGGCAAGCTGGTCGCGGCCCGGCTGATACTCGCCGATCTGCACCAGCAGCTCGATCTCGTCGAGCTTCGCGAGCATCGCGCGCAAGCCGGCGGCGGCGCGTTGCTGGCCCGCGCCGGCGAGCTTGGTGAACAGGCGCGACTGGCTACCGAGCACGTCGATCGCCGGGAAGTGGCCGCGCGCGGCGAGCTTGCGCGACAGCACGATGTGGCCATCGAGCAGCGAACGCACCTCTTCGCCGATCGGATCGCCCTCCTCGTCCTCGAGCAAGACGGTGTAGAGCGCCGTGATGACGCCCGCGGCCGAAGCGCCGCTGCGCTCGAACAGACGCGGCAGCTCGGCGAAGACGGAGGGCGGGAAGCCGCGGCGCACCGCCGGCTCGCCCGCCGCGAGGCCGATCTCGCGGAGCGCCCTGGCGAAGCGCGTGACGCTGTCCATCAGCAGCAGCACGTGCTTGCCCTCGTCGCGCAGCCCTTCCGCGATCGCAGTCGCGACATGGGCTGCGCGAACGCGTTCCATCGCCGGCCGGTCGGAGGTGGCGACGATCACCACCGATCGGGCGAGCCCGTCCTCGCCCAGCGTTTCCTCGACGAACTCGCGCACCTCGCGGCCACGCTCGCCGATCATCGCGATCACGATCGCGTCGCATTGCGCCTGGCGGGCGAGATTGGCGAGCAGGGTCGATTTGCCGACGCCCGCGCTCGCGAAGATGCCGACTCTCTGGCCGACGCCGACGGTGAGCAAACCGTCGATCGCGCGGATCCCGGTCTCCATCGCCCGGTCGATCGGCCTGCGGCCCATCGGATTGGGCGAGCTGCCGTGGATCGGCCGGTCGTCGCCGCGCCGAACCGGGCCCAGGCCGTCGAGCGGCTGCAGCCGGGCGTCGAGCACGCGCCCGAACATGTCGGGGCCGTATGGCGTGCGATCGTCGCCGCTGCGCAGGATCACGTCGCTGTCGAGTGACAGGCCGCGAAGGTCGCCGAGCGGGGTAAGGATGGCGCCCCCATCGGCAAGACCGACGACCTCCGCCCACAGCGAGAAGCCGGTTTCCGCGTCGACGATCTCGCAGCTTTCGCCGATCCGCGCGCGTACCCCGGTCACTCGCAAGGTGGTGCCGATCGCGCCGACGATTCGGCCATGCTGTTCGAACATCGGCGCCGCATCGAGGGCGCGGACGAGGGCGAGCGTATCGGCGCGGCCGGTCACGCGGCGACGCCCCAGCGTTTGGCGAGCGAATCGAGCTGCACGGAGAGGCTCGCAATCACCTGCCCGGCGCTGGTCCGAACGACGCAGTCGGTCGGACCGAGCCCCGGCTCGGCACTGACGACGACGTGGCTGGCCGTGCCGAGCCGCTCCGAGACCTTGGTGGCCAGGGCTTCCGCGACGAACAGGGCAACCGGTCCTTCTGCCGGCAGCCGGGCGAGCGTTCGCTCCACCATCCGCGGCACGAGCTCTTCGTCGGCGATCTCGCCGACGATCGCGCGCACCGCGGCATAAGCGGCTTCGGCGATGTCGCTCCGCCGGGCTTGCTCGTGCCCATCGAGCGCGGCTGCGAAGCCGGCAATCTGCTCGGCCAACTGCGCCTCGATCGTGTCGCGCGCTTCGGCGAGCCCCTGGGCGTGGCCTTCGCGCCGCGCCGCTTCGGTCGCGGCGACGGCCTCGTCACGGATGGCGCTCGCCGCCTGGAGCAGGGCCGCCGCGTCGGTGAAATCCTTGCGGTCCGATCGCTTGATCACCGCCCGGTCGCTCGCGAGCAGACTGTTCTTGTCGGCATGGAACAGGTGAAAGGTCACGCCATGGCCCTTTCGAGAACATGGGCCTGCATCACCAGGCTGCGCGCCCGCGCGTCGTCGCGCGCGCCGGGAAAAGTGACGGCGAGCGAGACGGGCAACGCGGCCTCGAGCAAGTCCCGCCCCTCGGCCAGGATCCGCTCGGGGGGCGGCAGAGTGGTTGGGCCGTCCTGGTCGAGATCGGCGTCGCAGGCCGCGTCGAGCAGATCCTCGCCGAGCGCCGCTGCGATCGTCGCAAGCTTGGGGCCGGAAAGCTCGGCATCGATCGCGCGGCGGTAGTGAAGCAGACCGGCCAGTGCGGCGAGGCGATGTCGGTCCGCCTCTCCCGCCGCCAGCCAATCCGGCATCTTCGCGAGGTCCGAATAAAGCGGGCCCGGCTGGTTGGCGCGGCGCCGCGCGAAGCGGGCACCGCGCCCATCCGGTGCGGCCTCGGCGAGCAGCGCATAGCGGCGGTGCCGCGCCTCTGCGTTCACGGCCGCACCACGTCCGGCAGGCCGGGCCGGCGGCGCCGCATCCGCAACAAGGCAAGGCCGGCAAAGGCAAGCACGGATGCCGCGACGACAACCACCAGCCCACGGACCAGGGTCGAGATCGAGACGCTGTCGTCATTCTGCGGCAGCATCGGCAACGCCTGCGCCGGAACCATCACCACCGAAACCCGGTCGTAGGTAAGCCCGTCGATCGCGTTGGTGACCAGCGCCTTGATCGCGCCGGTCTGGCTGCGCAGGTCGAAGCCGGTGCGATATTTGACGAACACCGAGGCCGCCGACGGCTTGGCTTCCCGGGACAACGGATCCGCCTCCGGCATGGTGAGGTGGACCCGCGCCTGGACCACTCCGTCGATGTCGCTGATCGTCCGGCTCAGCTCCTGCGACAGGCCGTAGATCAGCCGCGCCCGCTCCTCGAGCGGGGTCGAGGTAAAGCCCTCCTTCTTGAACACCGTACCCAGATCGTCGAAATTCTCGTGCGGCAGGCCTTGGGCGCGAAGCGTCTCCACCGCCTTGGCGAAATCGCCCTGGCTGACGGTGACGCTCCATTCCTCTTTCTCGCCCTTGGCCTTGCCGGCTTCGATCCCGGCCTGGCTGAGCACCGCAACCATCTCGTTGGCGGCATTCTCCGTCAGCTTGCCATAGACCTCCTGCCGGCCGCAGCCGGAGAGAGTGACGGCGGCGAGCAACAGCAGGGGCAGAGCGGCCCGCCCCGGCCGGCGACGAAAGGAGGCCGCCGCCGTCATTGCTGCTTGAACAATTGCTGGACGCCGTCCGAGCTGCGGTTGGCGATGTTGGAGGTGAGCTGGGCCTGGAACATGAATTCCGAGCATTTCATCGTCAGCTGAACGATCTCACCCGGAGTCAGCTGGCCGCCGCTGGCTTCGGCCGCTTCCGCATAGCGCGACACCGACTGCGCCTGCATGTTCACCTGATCGAGGGCACCGAACATGTTCTTGATCGCCGGCGGCAGCGGACCGGCGGGGACCACGCCGTCGAGACCGCCGGCGCGGTCCACCGCCGCCTGGAAGCGGCCTTCGAGCTGGGGGCTGGTGCCGCCGCCGCCCGGCGGCAGCAGATCCATGGCGCGACTGCCGGCCCCGGCCGAGCCTGTGGCGCCGGCCGGCCCGAGCGCGGCGCCGATCGCTTCGATGCTCATGATCAGTTCTTCCGTGCCATCGTCTCGAGCGCCTTGGACACGCTGTCGATCGACGTGTGCGAGCTGTTCGCCATGAAGGTCATCCGCATCGATTCGGTGGTCAGCTGGGTGATGTCGGACGGCTTGTCGCCGCCTTGCGAAACGACGTCGGCCTGCGCGGTGATCGCATCCGCCTGGGTGTCGAGTGCCTTGCCCCAGGCTTGGCTGAACGCTTCGAACCAGTTGCCGCGGCCGCTGCGGGCATCGGTCGTTCCCATGTTGCCGAGCGACACGAGCGTGCCGAGCGAAGCACTGGTGATCGGGTTGGTCATGATTGCGTCTCTCCGGTGGTCTGGCCGCCTTCGGTGGCGCCCTGGGCTGGCGGCGTACTGGGGCCCAGGACGAGTTCCTCGATCCGGCCGTCGCGCTCGAACGTGGCGCGGCCGTTGCCGATGGTGACGATGCGGTGCCCGGTCGGCACTTGCGCGCCGGCGAACCACCGCGTGCCATCGGCCGTGGTGATGTAGCCCGGATCGCCGTCGACGAAGCTGGCGAGGCCGTATTCCGATCCGGAGAAGAAATATTGCAGGTCGCGGTCGCCGCGGCCCGGGTCGGCCGCGAAGTGGACACGGCTGACGCCGGGCACGTCCTGCTTGATCAGCCGGGCGAGCTCCGCCTGCCGATCCGCGGGCAGGAACTCGGCATTGACCAGCAGGGCATGGCCGCGGCGGGGTACCGCTTCGCCGTCGACGCCCTGCGCCCGCAGCAGATCGGTCGCCGCCGCGGCAAGGCCCTCCATGGTCTGGACGTCCAAGGTTGCTGCGCCGATACGTTGCGCAACGATCATGCGCAAATTGGCGAGCGCCGCATCGTCCTTGACGATGCCGCGGATGATCGGCCCGTTCGGGCCGTCGGTGAGGGTTAGATCGCCGAAGCCCGCGGCGGCAAGCACCACCTGATCCGAGCCGGTGTCGTTCAACTGGCGCGACACCCATTGCCCGGCCGGTGCCGCGAGCGTCAGCAACAGCAGCAGAACGGCCGCCACGGCAGCGTAAGCCGGCCAGCGGCGCTCCAGCGACAGCGCCCCGCGCATCGGGTAGAGCCGTGTCGCGATCCGCTCACCGAGTGCGGCCTGCTGCCGCGCGACCTCGCCGGCGGCGGCGTCGACCGGCGCCAGCGTCGAGCACAACCGCGCACTCTCCTGCCAGCGTTCGGACGCCGGATCGCCGATCGCGACGGCAAAGCCGCCGATCATCATCGGCACGTAGGGCGGCAAGGTCATCTCCTCGCCCGCCGCAACCGGGCGGCCGAGCAGGCCGATCTGACCGGCGACGACCCTGATCGTGGCGACCTCGTCGCCGAGATGAAGCTCCAGCGAGAGGCCGCGCGTCGCGGGATCGCGCAGCACGATATCATGGTCGAAGCCATGGCCGACGCGCACGAACTTGCCGGCATGCAGCCGATGCTCCGCGCCGCTCAGCCGTCCGCTGAGCACGCGCAGCACCATCGTGCCGACCATCAGGGGCGCGAACGGCGCGTTCATCGCCGCCCCCTCTTCTTGCTCTTCTTGCCGGCCGCCTGCAGCTGCTCGAGCGGGATCGGGTTGGTCGGCACCGGTCCGGCCAATTGGGTGCGCTGCGACAGCACCCGCGGCGTGATCAGGAAGATCCGCTCAAAATGCTGATTGCCCTTCTGCCGCTTGCGGAAGGCCTGGCCGATGACGGGGATGTCGCCGACTCCGGGCACCTTCGACTTGTAATCATATTGGGTGTCCATCGTCATGCCGCCGATCAGCAGGCTCTCGCCCTGCTTGACGACGGCGCTGGTGTTGATGCTGGACTGCTTCACCGCCGGAATGCCGTCGACGATCAGGCCGGTGGGAGAGCCGTCGAGGATCTCGATCGAAAGCCGGGTGCGAAGCTCGCCGCCGTCGAACAGGATCGACGGATTGACCCGCATCACCATCCCCGCGGTCACCGGGAACAGGTCGACCTGGCGGTCGCCGGCGACGCGGACGTAATATTGCACCTGGTTGTTGAACACGGCCGGGATGTTGTTGAGCGTGCTCAGCCGCGGCCGCGAGATCACCCGCAGCGCACCGCTCTTCTCGAGCGCGGTGATGCGGACGGCGAACAGGTCCAGCGAGCCGGTCAGATAGCCGGCAACGGCATTGCCGCCGGAGAAATTCTCGGTCGGGTTGGTCGCATTGCCGCCGAACAAAGCGCCGAGGCCGCCGGTGCGGAAGCCGAAATCGAGGCCGAGTTCCTTGAGCCGGCTGGTGTCGAGTTCGAGGATGGTCGCTTCGAGCTCCACGCCGCGCGGCTCGACGTCGAGCGCGCGGACGATGTCCTCGTAGACCGTCATCGATTCGGGCCGATCGCGGATCAGCACCGCATTGTTGGCCGGATCGACCTCGACCCGGGGGCCGTTGACGTCGCGTGCCGCCGCTTCGCGCACGACGACGGTGTCGAGCCCCGGGCTGCCCTGCTGGTCGAAGCTGCGCTGGCTTTCGTCCGGCGCCACCGCATTGAGCCCACGGCCGCCGAGCCGGGGCAGCGACTGGCGCTGAATGTCGAAATTGCCGCCGCTGGTCGAGACCGTGTTGGAAGGACGTCCATCGCCCATCATGCCGCGCAGGATCGAAGCGACGCCCGGAATGGTGATGGTCCGGTCGAAGCTCTTCTGGATGGTGTCGTCGGCACGGGCGTAGCGCAGATAGAAGATCCGCACTTCGTAGGGCGACCGCGCGGTGGCGGCGCTCAGCGTGCGCGAACGCAGCGGCGCGCTGGTTACCGTCGCCATCGCGTTGGGCCCGAGCAATGGCGAGATCAGCGGCGCATTGGCCGGAGTGGCGGAGGCCTGGATCACCGCCGGCCCGCTCTCGGTCGGAGTCGTGCCGGCGAGCTGGGCGACGCGATCGAGAAAGGCCGGAACGCCGGTTGCGCTCACTCCGTTCGAAGAAGCCGAGACCTTGTTGGGCCCGTCCAGCAGCCGCATCTTCTTCGCATCGCGCACCACCCCGGCCGGATTGGCCGAGGCAAAGCTGCGCGACTGGACCTCGCCCACCGAATAGACCCGGACGACGGCGCCGTCATAATAAGCGACCAGGTTGAACGCCTTGGACAGCTGCGACCAGATCTTCTTCGGCGTGCCCGAGAACACGCCGTTCATCTTGCCGGTGATCGCCGAGCTCACCTTCACCTGCAAACCGGCCTGGGTGAACAGGTCGACGATCGCCGCGTCGACGCGCTGATCGCGCGCGGTGAGCGTGATCGGCTTGTTCGCGAACGGCGGCGCTTCCGCCGCCGCGGGCGCGGACAAAGCGGCGGCACAAGCCAGTATCATCAGGGAACAGGACGATCGGATCATAGAGCAAACTCGTCTTGCGCCTGGCTGGCCAGGCTCTCTGGGGCGGAATTGAGCTCGCCGACGATGTCCAGCGGGACCGCGGGGTTGAGCTCGTTGAACGAGATTACCGGCACCTCGAACAGATCGCCGGCGATCAGCAGCCGCAGCGGCCGGCGCAGATCCTGCGCGGTCAGGATCGCGCGCGCGCCGGAGGCGGCGATCTGCTCGGCGAGCAGGGTGTTGAGCGCGCGCATCTGATGCGGGTTGATCGCGAGCCGCATCTGTCCGTCGACCGGAGTCAGCGTCTGGCGAATGATGTCTTCCAGGTTCGTGCCGACGATCAGCACCCGCAGCCGTCCTTCGTCGCACAGCGGCGCGATCAGGTGGCGGCGCATGGCAACCCGGACGCGCTCGGCCATGGCGACCGCCTCGCGTTCATATTGGCCCACTTCGCCGATCGCCTCGACCGCGTCGCGGAAGTTGCGCAGCGGCACGCGCTCCTCGGCGAGCAGCCGCAGCACTTCGCCGATTCGGCCGGTCGGCACCGCCCGCACCGCTTCCTTGACCACCTCCGGATGGCTCTCGCCGAGCCGGTTGAGCTGGTCGGTGACCTCCTGCAGGCCGAGGAACAGGACGAGGTTGCGGCCGAGCAATTGCTCGACATAGAGGCCGATCGTCGCCACCGGGTCGGCCCCTTCGGCCTTGCCGGAGCCGAGCGGCGCGTCGTGCGCCGCGAGCACCCAGCGCTGCTCGCCGATGTCGGCATCGGCGACGATCCGGAGATCCGGGATGGCGACGCCGCTGCGCTCCTGAAGCGCAGCCACGCCGGTCCGCACCCGCGCCGCCAGTGCCTGGAATTCGGCGCTCTCCGCGGGAAGGCCGACGGTCAGCCGCAGCGCATCGAGGGTCGGCAGCGCCCGTGCCTCGATCAGCGCCTCGCCGACGATCGCGGTGTCGCTGGCGGCTTCGATTCCGAACTTGCCGCGGATCCAGGCGCCCGAGGTCGGGTGGCTGAGCGCACCGCCGCCGAACAGCAGCGCGGCCAGACCGAAGAAGACGATGGTCGGGAAACCGGGCACCAGGCCGAGCAGGACGGCAAGGCCGCCTGCGATCATCAGCACGTGCGGCTTGCCCGATATCTGCCGGGCGATGGCGGGGCCGAGATCGCGGTCGCGCTCCTCGTCGGTGGTGCGGGTGACCAGCAGGCCCGCCGCCATGGCGGAGAAAAGGGCCGGCACCTGCGCGACGAGACCGTCACCGATGGTGAGGATCGAGAAGGTCGCCGCCGCTTCGCCCGCCGACATGTCATGGTAGAGCGTACCGACCGCGAGGCCGCCGATCAGATTGACCAGCACGATCACGATCGAGGCGATCGCATCGCCCTTCACGAACTTCATCGCGCCATCCAGGCTGCCGTGCAGCTTGCTCTCCAGCTCGAGCGTGCGCCGTTTCTCGCGCGCTTCGTCCTTGGACAGGATGCCCGAGCGAAGATCGCTGTCGATCGACAATTGCTTGCCCGGCATCGCGTCCAGGCTGAACCGCGCCGCGACTTCGGCAACCCGCTCCGCACCCTTCGATATGACGATGAACTGGACGATGGTGATGATCAGGAACACCACCAGGCCGACCACCAGATTGCCGCCGGCGACCATCTCGCCGAATTGCTGGACGATGTCGCCCGCATCCATGTGGGTCAGGATCATCCGCGTCGTCGAGATGCTGATCGCCAGCCGGAACAGGGTCGACAGCAGCAGCACGGTCGGGAAGGTCGAGAAATCGAGCGGCTTGGTGACGTAGAGGCTGCTGAGCAGGAGCAGGATCCCGATCGTCATGTTGACCGCGATCAGCACGTCCATCGCCAGCGGCGGGATCGGCACGATCATCAGCATGACGACCGCGATCAGGATGCCGACCAGCAGCATGTCCGCGGCGCGGATCGGAAGCGCCCTTATGCGGCGAAGCGACAAGGCACGGGCCATGTTCAGCGGGTCCCGATGGCCTGTTCCGCGACCAGCTTGTTGTAGCGGGCCATCACCTTGCGCACATAATCCTGGGTCTCGCGATAGGGCGGCACCTGATTGCCGTATTTGCGAACCGCGCCTTCGCCCGCATTGTAGGCGGCAAGCGTCAGCGAGAAATCGTTGAAGCGGCCGTGCAGCTGGCGCAGCAGCCGGGCGCCGCCGTCGACATTGGCCTCGGCATCGACGATCGCGGCCCCGCGGACGTTGAGCATGCTCGCCGTGCCCGGCATCAGCTGCATCAGCCCGCGGGCGCCGGCATGGCTGGTGGCGGTACGCTGATAGCGTGATTCCTGATCGATCACCGCGTGGAGCAACAGCGGATCGATGCGATGCCGTGCCGCCACCCGGCTGATCATCGCGTCATATTGCGTGGTGTAGGACATCGGCCGCATCGCCAGGATGGTCTCGGCTTCGATTGCCGGGAGCTCGGCCGACAGGCCGGCGAGTTCCACCGGCGCCGGCGGCTCGTCGGCGGCCGGCGCGATCGCGGCGATCTGCATCGGCCCGCTGGCGAGCGTCTTGGTAGCGAACTTGCCCTGAACGGCCGACTGGCCACCTGCTTCGAACCCTTGGGCTCCAGCCGCTTTCGCCTCGAAGCCGCCGGCCGAGGTCAGGAAGACTGAGGCGGCATTGCGCTCACGCGGCTCCGCCGGCGGCGCGATGCGGATCTGCGGTGCCGGCGGCACTTCGGCCGGGATCGCGGGGGCGACGATCACGTTGGTGCAGGTGGCGAGCGACTGAATGCCCTCGAGCGAACCCGCCTCGGCGACGCGCAAGGTGGAGGTCAGCGGACAGGGCGGCGGAGGCTTCGGCCGGTCCTTGGCCTGCGCCGCCGGAACCAAAGCCACGACACCCAGGACCCCGATCCCGAGCGCCTTTTGAAACAAGCATTTCATACTGCATCGCTCCCCAAGTTACTGGTCCTTGCGACCAATCCTTGTCTGTACACGATGCCCCACTGTTTCCGGCCTGCTCGTCCGGGAACGCCTTAAGCTTGTCGAGCTTTTGTTGCGTTTTCAAGTCATTAGCCATATTTATTTCCGAATGGTTAACTGCGGTAAGCCGTTGGCTGGGAGCGATGAATTGCGAATTTCGCGGGAACTTTTTTTCGTTACGGATCAGCTGACACTCATGTCGATACGCTTCGCCGCGTCCGTCGCACGGTTCATCCTGAGTCGAATCAACCGGGGCAGAGGGAAATCAAGCATTTAGCCTGGCTTCTACAATCCCAATGTCCGAATTAGGTGATTGACCCGGGGTTGCAACTTGCAGGATCAATAGGGGGTCGGTTGTCCCGCCCCACGGACAGTCGACCGCATGACCTGCTCGGGCTGACGAGGCCAACGCTGCACCTTTTTCTTGTGCATGCGCCGGTCTCGTGCAGGGGAGACGCGAAAGAGTGGCCCAAGGCAACGACAGTGCCGACAAGAACGAGCTACCGACACCGAAGAAGCTTCGGGACGCACGTAAAAAGGGCGATGTCGCAAAATCGAAGGACTTGGGCACCGGGCTGCTGACGCTTGCCTGGATGATCCTGTTTCTTGCCGTCTCCGGCTATGCAGCAAGCCAGCTGGCGACGCTCGCGTCGGAAACCATTGCAGGTGCGACCAGCCTGCCGTTCGACAAGGCTGCGACCAATCTCGGCTGGAACGCGGCCGCCACGCTTCTTCGGATCACCTTGGCGACCTTGGTCCCGGTGGCGCTGCTCGCCACGCTCACTGAATTCCTTCAGGTCGGGCCATTGGTCACGGTCGAGAAGATGAAGTTCGGGCTCGAGAAGATGAATCCGGTCGAGGGCCTGAAGCGTATGTTCGGCAAGGACGGGCTGTTCGAGCTGGTCAAGACCCTGGTCAAGGCCGGGTTGATCTGCGCGATCATCTATCTCACCGTCCGCACCGCCTTGAACGGCGCCGGCCAGGTCGTGCGGCTCGCCGGCAGTTCGCCGATCGACAATAGCGGCCAGGTCGCCGCGATGGCGGTGCTCGACCAGACCTATTCGCTGACCCTGCAGATGCTTGCGATGGTCGTCGCCGTCTTCCTTTTCGTCGCGGTCGCAGACCGGATCTACGCCAAGCACAGCTTCATCAAGAAGATGAAGATGAGCCGCCGCGACATCAAGCAGGAGCATAAGGAGGATGAGGGCGATCCCCAGGTCAAGTCGATGCGCCGCGAGATGCACCAGGAATGGGCGAACCAGAACACGATCGGCGCGACCCGCGGCTCTGCCGCCCTGCTGGTCAATCCGACCCACATCGCGATCGCGCTCGATTACGATCAGGAAACCTGCCCGGTGCCGGTGATCGCCGCCAAGGGTATGGGCGACGTCGCCGCCGCGATGCGTATTGAAGCCGAGCGCGCCGGGGTCCCGATCATCCGCAACATTCCGACCGCACGCAGTCTGTGGGCCCGCGGAGAAATCGGCGAGATCGTGCCCGAGGACATGTTCGATGCGATCGCGGCCGTGATCCTGTGGGCGGCGAAGGCGAAGAGCGGCGAAGCGCCGATGTGGCACGATATGGACGATGATGCGCTGCCGGCTGCCGCTGCCGCCGCGACCAATTGAAGCAACGGAGACAGTGAACCGACATGGGAATTGGAGCGGTAATTTCGTCCATAATCGCGATCGTGATCGCGCTTGCGCTGGTGCTCGGCATGGCGTGGGGCGTGATCTGGCTGCTGAAGAAGGTTCAGGACCGGCAGCTCGCCGCTGGCGTCAACGGCGAGGAATCGCAGCCGATCCGCTTCCTGCGTTCGATGCCGCTGGGCCAGCGCGAGCGGGTGGTGCTGATCGAGGCACGCGGCGAGACCATGCTGGTCGGCGTCACCGCCGGTTCGATCACCCTGCTCGCGCGCTGGCCGGGCGGCACGCCGCTGCCGGCCGAGCCGAGCCTTAGGCGGCTGTGATGGCGACCGCACTCCGCTTCGAGGCGCTCGGCAGCCTGCGCCGGATCGATCCGGACGCGGCCGCGCTCGGTGCCGCCGCGGCGGCGCTGATCGCGGCGCGCGGCCTCGACGCGGAGATCCTCCACACGATCGCGCCCGGCGCCTGGTTCGGCTGCACCGACCATGTCTGCTTCCAATTGCGCGACAGCGGCCCGCTCGACGACGCCCGGATCGGCGATGCCGTCAGGATGCTCGACCGCGGTGAGCCCCTGCTCGAGCGGCTGGAGCATGGTCTCGGCCTTGACCTGGAACCCAGCGAGATCCGCGAAGGGCTTGGGGACGCCGTGATCCTGCTGGTGCGCGGCGAAGGGCTTGCGGCGGAGATTGCGCTGCCGGTCGATCATCCGGCGGCAGCGCGCTGGCGCGCGGAAGCGGATGCGCTGACGCCCGCACCCGGCGCGATGCCGGTGCTGGTTCATCTTCTCGCCGACGGGCCGCGCCTGCCGATGGCCGAGGCCGGCGCGCTCGAAGCCGGCGATCTCGTCCTGCTCAGTGCGCGCACCACCGCTATTCTGGCGAGCGAAGCCGGACGTGTCGCCGGCCTGCTCGATTTTCTCTCGGGAGATTTCACCCTGCAAACGCAAGGAACCACGATGGCTGATGAGGGCACGGGGCCTGCCCGCGACTTTGCCGTACCGCTGACGATCAGGCTTCCCGATCGCATGACCAGCGCCGCCAGCTTGGCCGATCTGCGCCCCGGTACCGCGCTTCCGCTGGGGCCGTTGACCGACGGCATGCCGGTCGAATTGCTCGTGGCCGGCCGCACCCTGGCGCGGGGCGAGCTCGTCCAGCTCGGCGATCGCTTCGCGGTGCTGATCGAGGAACGGTCCGGCATCGACGATAGCGCCGCGGCTCCGGTCGAGGCCGCCGGCCAGGATCCGGCCGCCGGGGAATCGGAGGTGCGCGCGTGAACCTTGCCGAATTCACTCCCGGCTCGGCGCTGATCACAGTCGTTCTGATCTCGCTGGCGCCGTTCTTTGCCGTGATGGTGACCAGCTTCACCAAGATCGTCGTCGTGCTCAGCCTGGTCCGCAACGCGCTCGGCCTGCAGCAGGTGCCGCCCAACCTCGTCCTCAACGGCCTGGCGCTGATCCTGTCGGTGTTCGTCATGTACCCGACGCTCGAGAAGATGCAGGCGGCGGCCGCGATCGAATCACCGACCACCGCGACCATGCCGGGGGAGCCGGTCTCGGCCGAGAATCCGATCGAGAGCAACGGCGACATCTTCGCCACCGCCGATCGCGCCAAGGAGCCACTGCGCGAGTTCCTGATGAAGCACAGCGATCCGCGCGAGCGCGCCTTCTTCCTGCGCACGCAGCAGCGCATGGGCGATCAGGGCAGCGTCCGCGATCTCAAGGAAAGCGATTTCGTCGTCGTCATTCCCTCGTTCGTGGTCAAGGAACTGAAGCTCGCTTTCCAGATCGGCTTCCTGATCTTCCTGCCATTCTTGGTGATCGATCTCGTCATTTCGAACATCCTGCTGGCGATGGGCATGATGATGCTGTCGCCGGTGACGATTTCGCTTCCGTTCAAGATCCTGCTGTTCGTCCTCGTCGACGGCTGGGTGAAGCTCAGTCACGGGCTGGTCCTGTCCTATGCGTAGGGGCCGCCCGCTTTGACCGACGACGTCATCACCCTCACCACTCAGGCGCTGTGGCTGGTGCTGCTGCTGTCGGCGCCGCCGATCATCGCGGCGTCGGTGGTCGGGCTGCTCGTCGCGGTCCTGCAGGCGGCGACCCAGCTGCAGGAGCAGACGCTGCAATATACGCTGAAATTCTTCGCGATCGTGGTCAGCATCTTCGTGACCGCCAGCCTGATGGCGGGAACGCTCTACTCCTATGCCGACGGCATCTTCATGAGCCTTGCCGGGGTCGGCCGATGATCGAGGCAGCCCCTCCCGGCGTCGGCATTCCGCTGTTCGCTGCAATGCCGTGGCTCGATCAATTGCTTACCGTCGGCGTGGCGGCGACCCGCTTTGCCTTCGCCTTCGTGTTCGTGCCGGTCTTCTCGCGGGAGGTGATGCCGGCGACGGTGCGCAATTCGATCATCGTCACCTTCGGCCTGGTCGCGCTCTCCAGCCAGGCGAATTTCGCGCCCGCCAATCTCACCGCGATGGATTGGGCGACGATGCTGTTCAAGGAAGCGGCCGCGGGTGGCATCATCGGCCTGTTCTTCGGTACGGTGATGTGGGCGCTGGCGGCGGCGGGCGAGCTCATCGACACCAAGGTCGGCGCGACCATCGGCCAGCTCGTCGATCCGCTGAGCGGCACCACCACCTCGCTGACCGGAATCCTGCTCGGCCGCTTCGCCGAAGTGGTGTTCGTCAGTGCCGGCGGGCTGACCCTTCTCGTGGGCACGGTGATGGGCAGCTATCTGCTCTGGCCGCTCGGCCCCGGCGGCCTCGCCCTCGACATGCGCGCGCTGCAATTCTTCGAAGGCGAATTCGGCCGGCTGTTCGCCCTCGCCTTTCTGTTCGCGGCGCCGGTGCTGACCGTGCTCTACGTGATCGATCTCGGCATGGGCTTCCTCAATCGCTTCGCCCAGTCGTTCAACGTCTTCTCGATGTCGATGCCGATCAAGGCGGCGGGAGCGATCTTCGTGGTCATCCTCACTTTGCCGCTGCTGGCGCAGGCGATCATCGCCGATCTCGGCTCCCGTGAAGGCATTGCCGGCGGAGTCCTCCAGCGTACGGCGCAGCCGCGATGATCGGCGGCAACGCCCCCCGCCCGGCGCCCCGCGCCGAGCCTGGCCGCGAGAGCCCTGCCGGGACCGACGACCTCGCCCAGCTCGTCGAGCGGCTGCGCGAGGCCGAAGCCCGGCGCGACGCTCATGGCCGCGAGATCCTGATCGGCGAGTTCACCGTCGCCGGCTGGCGGGTGCCCCTCCTTCACCTCGCCGGTCTGCAGACGCTGACTCGCAACGAGGCGGCGGTGCTGCGCTTCCTCGGCTGGGGCCGTGCCAATGGCGATATCGGCACCCTGCTCAACATGACCGAGAATACGGTCAGGACCCACATGAACAACGCGATCCGCAAGCTCGATCTCGACGGCGTGCGCGAATTGAACAGCCTGGCGGGACTGCTTTTCCTGCCGCTCGAATGAGGCCGCTCCTCCTAAGCGATTCGTTTAGGCGATCTAAACGAATCGTGGAGCGCGGGGGCGGCCCGTTTCGGGCAATTTCTCCTTGTCGCGGCGGAAGTCGCAACCGGCCAGCTCCCCGCACGGAGCGCGAAATTCGAGTGTGAAAGGGTAACCACATGAGCATCCTCGGCGGCATCACCGGTTCGTTCCTCAATCCCGTCAACTTCGGCCTGCTGGCCGCCGGCCCCGCCGGCTGGGCAGCGCTCGCGACCCGCACGCTTGGTGCCGCGATCGTCAAGGAAGTCATCGGACAGCTCGGCCAGCAGCTCGGCCTGCCGCCGGCGATCACCAACCTCGCCCAGAATGCCTTCTCGGCGGCGACCGGCACCACCGGCGGTCCGGCCAATATCGGCGAGGCGGTCGCCCAGCTGGCGCAGGACTTCAACCTGTCGCCGTCGCAGCAGGGCGAGCTGACCCGCGCCGCCCAGAACGATCAGCGCGAGATGTTCGACAAGCTCGCCGACGCCTTCAAGAGCGGCAAGGAAATGGCCGAATCCCGCAAGTCGCGCGGCTCCAAGTCCGGCGCAAGCTGGCTGCAGGTGATCGCCGACTCGATGGCCGAGGCACTCGACAAGAAGGTCCAGGACATGGACTCGATGGCCAAGGCGCTCGACAAGCAGGGCAGCAACAAGTCGGTCAAGGCGTCGACCGATCTGCAGGTCGCCGGCCAGGAATTCTCCTACCTGATGAACGCCAGCAGCACCGTCATCAAGACGATCGGCGAAGGTCTCAGCGGTATGGCCCGCAAGCAATAACAGTCGCTTACCCCCTGGGGGAGGGCGGACTCCGGTCCGCCCTCCTTCTTTGCGTTTCCGGAGGTTCGAAATGAAACGTGCACTTGCTCTCCTCGTCGCCCTCGGCCTTTGCGGATCGCCGGCCACCGCGCAGAATATGGGCTGGAGCACGATCATTCCCTCGGTCACCGGCACCGACACGCTGGGCCTAACCCTGCGCGGCCAGATGCAGGGCCGAAACGGCGGCGCCCGTGCGGCGGGACCGCGCAACAATTTCGTCGGCACGACCGGGCCGGCACCCACGGCGGTCAACCTTCAGGCGCTCCGCTACAAGCCCTCCAAGCAGCGCCGCGCCGCCAATCTCGCCGCCTTCGTCGCCAAGACCCGCGCGGTCGATCAGGGCAATGCCGCCGACATGCAGCGCCTGTTCGCCTCGGGCGATTTCATAGACAAAGTCGGCGGTGCGATCGCGCCGCTCGGGCTGCGGGTCGACAATATCGCCGATGCCTATGCGATCTGGTGGATCAGCGCCTGGAACGCGACCCGCGGCAACAACGACAGCCCCAGCCGCGCGATGAGCCAGGCGGTCAGCGCGCAGGCGGCGCGGGCGATCGGCGCCACCCCCGAGATCGTCGGGGCCGACGATGCCGCCAAGCAGGAATTCGCCGAGGCTCTGCTCATCCAGATGAGTCTGGTCGACACCGCCGTCGAGCAGAACAAGAACAATCCGGCGCAATTGCGCGCGCTCGGCTCCGCCGTGGCGCAAGGGGCCGAGCAGATGGGCATCGATCTGTCGGCGATGCAATTAACCGAGAATGGCTTCGTGCCCGCCGGCGGTGCCGATGCGGCGCCGGCAAACCAGGAAAAGGGCAAGCAAGCCCGCTTGGCCGGGGTCGCCACGACCGCTCCCGACGAGGACGGCAAGCCCCTGCCCTATGGCCTCGCCGCGGCTGCGGCGGGCCTCGGCGCAGGCGGCTGGATGCTGCTCCGCCGCCACCGCGCCTGATCACGCCTGTTCAACATGCGCGCTCGCGCGGCGGACGACGCCGCGCGAGCGCTTGGTGTTCAGGCCCAGGTCCGCGGATCGGCGCCGGCGCAGCCATAAGGCGGCAGCTGGTCCGGAAAGCGCGCCTTCAATTTGCCGCATCCCCAGCTGCGCACCGGCCCCGGCATGTAGCCGTTCAGCATGATCCCGACCTCGTCATACGGCGTGTCCGAACTCGCGACGTAGCGATAATAGCGCCCGCCGATCATCACGATCACGCCGATCAGGATCACGCACGCCACTTGCAACAGCTTCTTCATTCCAGCTCCCCAGGTCGAGACCGGGAGCCGACTTGCAGGCACAGGCGGTGAATGCAAGATGGTTCGGAGACGGAATGAGATGGCAGGCCCAATTCCCTAAAATGCTGCGGGAAGGCGGCGGCATCGGCGCGCGCGGTGCTGGGCGGCCGGTTACGGCGCTCAGATCCATTCGTCCTCTGCGGTGAAGTCGACGGTCAGCCAGCAGCCGGGGTTGGCGCCGCCGAGGGCTGCGGCGATCTCGCTCCTGATCCGATCGAGAGTCCGGAAGGTCGTCGCGGCATCTTGCGACGCCGCGACCAGACCGATCTCGACGAAGCGCTGACGTCCGCTGCGCCGAACATGCGTGTTGAAGCGGCGGAAGCCGTGCCGGGCGGCGACCTCCCGTGCGACGCTGCGGACCTGCTCGTCCAGATCTTCGGGCGCGATCTGCATGATCTCTCGTCCCACCTGAAGGATCGTTCGAAGCGGAAGCGGGATCAGAACGACCGATACAAGGGTGAGGATGGCGGAATCGAGATAGGGCACCATCCAGGCCCAGCGGGTACCGGCGAGCAGTCCGCCGGCCAGAAAGCCGAGGCCGAGCGCCGTGCCGAGGATCGAGGCGACGAGCCACGAGCGCGCGTCGAGGTCCAGCAATTGGGAGCCGAGCCTTCGGCCGGACCGCCGCAGATAGAGATAGAAGCCGGCGCTGAACACGGTCACTACCCCGTAGAAGATCGCCGCACTGTCGAAATCCACCGGCCGCCCGCCAGTGAAGATGCCGTTCAGGCCCTCGAGGAAGCCGTAGAGACAGGCGAAGGTGAGGAGCAGGCTGCTGATCAGGGCGATCAGCGGCTCGAGGTGCCAATAGCCATATTGGAACCTCTGGTCGGCGCCTTTCGCGATCAGCCGCGCCGCGACCAGCGACAGGCTCGTCATCGCCGCTTCGACGATCGTGTAGATGCCATCGAACAGGATGGACTGCGAGCCGACGACCAGACCGAAGGACACGGTGACGATCGCGACGACGACCGCCACCGCCAGCGAGGCGCCCAACAGCCGGCTTTCGCGCGCGCCCGCTTCGCTCACCCGAGGGCTCCTTGTTCGGCTGCCGAGCGGAGGCACGCCGGCGCCGAGGGTCACTGCGTGGCGAGCACTACGGCAGCCGCCATCCGCCTCCGCCGGCCTATGGTACCTACGATGCCAAGCCGGTGGCGTCGCAAGTCTCACGATCTCCTCCCGGCAGCACCGGGCCAGTCTACTGGTCGCTTATGCCGATCGAAGAAGGTAAGTGGCATCGGGATTTTCCCGTGCGTCGCGAACGCGCGACGGTGCACATTGCGGGGAACATGATCGTGCCGTTGCGAGTGAATGCGGCTCGCGTGCGACAGTCAGAGCCCTCAGAGCTTGTAGCCCTCGAAAGCCATGCGCAACCTGACGTATTTCGCCACGCCCTCGAAGTCCGGATATATATCGGCGGGCGTTTGACCCATCAGAATAAGGTCGTTAAGCGCTTCGTCCGCATCCCGGGTGGGGATTATGCATCTGTGCAGAATAGGCGAGGATTGCGGCATCTGCGATAGATATGCCCCAAGGTCGAACTGTTCACCCCTTGCGATAATGAAGCTTCCAACCTGACGGTGAATGCGGGCATTACCGGTGTTGCGCGGCCGTAGCACGGCAAAGTAGCGCGGATCCGCGATCTTGGGGAACTCGCGGGCGTCAAGCGCCCAGACGGCCACGTGCGACTGTCTGACGCGGTCGACCTTGGCGTAATAGAACGCAAAGAATGCCGCGGCATACGGGCTCAGGCTCCAGTCCAGCAATCTGGTAGGCATTCCGTAATGCTGTGCTATCGCTCCCGTTTCTTCGTGGTCGTCCGGTAGATCCTTGCCCAGTCTGCGGTTCAGAACTCGAAAGAAATTCAGATACCGTATGTACGACTTTTGACGATCCACATCCGCTCCAACGTAGGCGCGATCGAAGCTTGACGAGAGTGGCCAGTCGGCATCGGCCTGCCCCCTGAAGGCGAACCGCTTCATGATCGGCTGCGACCCTCCGAACAAATCCGGAAGCGCTCCCTTGAAGTCGCGCCAGCTCTTGAAGCTGTGTTGCTCGGTCAATCCGCGTCCGCCGATTCGACGATCGGCGCCTCCGCCTGGATGTCCATCTTCTTCGGGCGGATTAGGGCAGAGTGCAGATAATAATAGTCGGCGTCCGGCAACTCTGCGCTTACGTGCGAACGAAGGCTCTTGGTGGAGCTGAAGTACTTCACGATCGGCTTCGCACCGGTCGTGTCTTCGAAGCCGATGAGCCCGTGGAGCCAAAGAACCTCGCCGAGCGATACCGTCCGCCAATCAAAGCTCGGCGACCAGCCTCCCACTTGCTCGGTGAACGCCTGTTCCGCGCGACGTAGATCGGCAAGCGTGAATCGCTCGGCTCCCAAGGCGGGTATGAAGACGCGGTCAATGGCGCGGATCAGTTCCTGGCGGAAACCATTGGCGACCGTGGTCCGTCCGTGATCGCTGTCGAGCGCGGCCATGTGATCGGTGGCAGTCTCGATGGCCAGATCGGCCAATTGCTTGCCGGTATCCATGATGATCTGCGCGATCGCGGAACCATCGGGTTGCGTCTTCTCGGCGATACAATGTTCAACATACTGTCCGAGCGCATTGCCGATCTCGATGATCTCGCGGGGCAAGAAGCGGGTGTGTCGTACGATCACGTCGCAAACGCGCTCCTCGCCGCCGCTCCTGACCTCGTTCCGAACCTTTTCGATGCCCAGCCATCGCCGCACATTGTTTACCTTCTCTTTCGCATCCACTTGTGCGCTGGGCGGCAACCCGTCGATCTTTCGTTGAAGAAAGTAAAGCGCCGCATCATCGGTCCAATCGAGGCAGCGTATCATGTCATTCCGGCTGAAACGCCGGCCGTGCTCGCTCTGCATCAGGCTTGCGTAGACGGTATCGCGCACAGCCACGACGATATGGATGCGGTTGCTGACGTTGGGGTCCTGGAACTTGCGGAGCATCCACAGCAATAGCCCAACCTGGCAGTCAGTCGCCGCAGCGGGGGAAGCGCCGAACGTCTCGTCGAGTGTGTCGATGTAGCAGGCAACCGGCGTGGAAATCGCACTCGACTTCAGAACGCGATCCTCGAGTTCGGTCCAGAATGCCTCCTTGAGGAAGCTGTCGAGTCGGCTTCGATCGCTGTATCTCGCCAGGAACTGGTTCAATGCGGAGACGATCGGGAACGCCACCGATGCCTTGTCGAAATGCTGCCGGCAAAAATCCACGAAGAAGGCTTTGTCCTCCGGACGCATGCTGATCGTGGTTCCCGGCGGGGCAGAGTAATTGACGAGGTTCGACGCGATGCCGGCATAAGCGGCCGCGCCCCAAAGCCGCCGCCAAAGCTCTACGCGTTCATGATGCTCAGGATAGGATCGATGCACCCATCGCATCTCCGAGATCCACACGCTCTCATCCCGCTGAGGGAAGACGAGGAGATGCTCACCCGTTTGACTGCTCGCGTCTCGTTCCATCGCCCTGATGTACCGGCTCTTCCCGGCGCCGCGCCGACCGACGATGATCCTCACGCGCCTGTCGCTCGGACGAAAGGCGATATCTCCCCAGCGATCCTCGAAGCGAATAAAGCCCTCTTGGCCTTCGATACCGCCGTCCACATTTCCGAACAGGGGCAAGTTCTCTCTCCTCCCTGGAACGTTTCTAAGCCGACGGAGCACTTCGTGCCGTGATCAAGATACACGAAGGCATCCGGAGAAGAAGTACTTTATCAATTCAAGAAAATGCCGATTGTGGCGACCATGAGTCGATCAGGTCGGTGCATCAGGAGATACGTTGCGCTGAAAGCGCTGCGAATTCCGGGACAAGCATGCTACCGAGCGGCGCAAGCGCTCGTTTTGACCGCCGATACCAGGCACTCGGCTCCTAGATTGACGAGTGCCCCCCAGCCCACTGCAAGGCTCCTGGTTAAACGATCCCAACCGCATCGTAACCTTCGGAGATCGCCTTCAGCCGCTCCTCTCTGCGCGGGTCGTCGGCATAGTAGACACCGGCAACAGTCTCGAGCGTACGGCGCGCGGCCGAGAAATTCGAAGTCGGGGTCAGACGGACCAGGGTGAGGTAAAAGAGCAGCGCAGCATCCCTGATCGGGATGATCGGCTGACCATCGCCGTCGAGCGCGGTGACGATGCCGTGGACGGCTCGGTTGTGGATGCCGCTATAACGGTGCACCCCACCATAATCCTGATACTCCGGCAGGGGCTCGTAGTGGCGCATATGGTCCGGTTGGCCAACCGCGGCAGGGTTTGCGAAGTTGCGAAGCGCCCCGCCATTGCGGCCGAGTCCGGCGCCGATCTCCCAGTTCCAGTCCTGTACCGGTTTCGGCTCGGGGTACCAGTTGGCGATGAAGACCCCGAAAATATCGCTGAAGGATTCGTTCAGCGCCCCGGGCAGATCGCGGTAGACCAGGTTGGAGGAGCTCGAAGTAACGCCATGCGTAAGCTCGTGCGCGATAATGTCGAGGTGCCGGGCGAAGCTCATCAGCGTGCCGGTGGCGTCCTTTTCCTGCCCGTACCACATCGCGTTCCGCCACCAGGCCGCATTGCCCCACTGCGGACGTGTAGGACTGGTGTCGTCACCGGAATAAACGTTGACGACCGAGACCAGCTTCATTCCCCGGTCGTCGATACCGTTACGCTTCAGCACATCGTTGAAGAAGTCGAATACAAGAGTGGCGTGCCAATGGGCCGAGACCGCGGCCGGCGAAGCATCGCCGATATCATGGTTCGGGAAGGGCATCGCTGTTTCCGGGAGGGCAGGGATCGGTTCTTCGCTGATGTTCCCGAATTTATAGTCGTAGGTTACGATGTCGCGCTGTGGGTCGTTGAGGATGTAGCTTTCGCCAACCTTCAACCCGTAGAACTTGCGCAGCTCATTGGCACAGTCGATGCCACACATTGGTGAGGGTACGAAATGGGGGGCTGACGCGAAATAATAGCGGATGGAACCGTCCTCGGCGTCGACGAGATAGTCGTAACTACACAAACCCGGCCGAGCGTGGCGTACGCAAGCGACGGGATCGGCATCCCTCTCGACCTCATCGCCCTTGGGCGGCGTCAGCTGCGTGTTGCGAAAGCGGTAGGTTAGATATTCCGTTCCAGCGTCGTCGACATACCAGGTGAGGGTTGGCGCGACCGCAGGGTCCGTCAGGTTCGCCGGCGCCGCACACCAGTCGGCAAGCCTGCGCCAAGCCTCGATTGGGCTCAGTCGCGCAATCGCAGGTCGGACCGGCGGTGGTGCAAGCTGCCCATTGACCGCCACCAGCGCCTTCGATTCGCGATCGACATCGACGACGACGCGCGCGCCGAAGATTGGAACTTCTCCTGACGACTGCTGATACGTCACCGTGTTAGCGTCGATGTCGGGCGCGACTCCGACGAGACGAGTAGTCATGGTCGGCATGCGTTCGGGCCGATCGGGTGCGGTCACCGCGAGCATCGGCCGGCTGTCGAGATCCTGGAGCAGCGTCTCAAGATGCCGGCGTGACGCGGCATCGCTGCTCGAACTTCTGAGCTGCCTTCGCTCGGCCAGGAGGAGATTGTACTTCTGCGCGTCGGGGTCCGCAGCCCTGGCGCTCTGGGGAGCGGTCCTCTCACGCTTCAGCGAGGTGCGCTCGAGTCGCTGCAGGCGGGACGAGAGTGCCCGCATGCCGCGGCTGGCGTAGGATTGACCGAACCCGTTGGCGTTAATTCCGCGCAAGCCTGACATGACGATGCTCCCTTTGCCTTGCTTGGCCAAAGCCGGCATCCGCTTGCGGTCCCGACCTCTCGAACGCTTCACTGGCTTCCGGGGTGCAATAATGGGCTCCATCCGGCGCGCGCGTGATGGACGTCACGCCACCTTGATTTTCGTCGTCGCACCAGAGTCAGGAAAGAGCTTCATGCAAACATCAGACTGAGCCGAACCGTAAGAACCTCATGCCTCGCCCAACACTCCGACGCGCGGTTGCGCCGC
This sequence comes from Sphingosinicella sp. BN140058, assembly GCF_004135585.1. Lineage (NCBI taxonomy): Bacteria > Pseudomonadati > Pseudomonadota > Alphaproteobacteria > Sphingomonadales > Sphingosinicellaceae > Sphingosinicella > Sphingosinicella sp. BN140058. The sequence continues at coordinate 640,664 of NZ_CP035501.1, forward strand.
CGCGCTGGCGCTCACGGCTTCGGAGGCAAGCTGGAGTAGGGACACGCTCGCGTTACGCGGCTGCACTGGCGAATGCTCCCGATTGATGCGCCTGCTTGGAGTGATGGTCTCGTTCAGTCCCCGTCGCTCAGGTCCTCGCCCGGTGGCCTCACCCGCGTCCGGCGCTCGCCCGCAGCGTGGCCAAAAGCTCGTCGAGCTGCCCGAACTGCTCGGGCATTCCCTCCTCCATGCCGAGCAGGGCCTCGTCCAGCGCCTCCTTGGTCGGGTAGAGTTCGTGGAGGGTCAGCAACGTCTTTCCGCTCCGCTCTTCGAAGGTGAGCGTGGTCACCGGCCCCTCCTCGCCCTCGTCGTTGGTCCAGACCAGCCGCGTCGGCGGCACCACCTCGAGATATTTGCCATAGAAGGCCATCGAACTCCCGGCATCGTGGCCGAATTCCAGGCGGTACCGGCCGCCGGTCCGGACATCCATCTCGCACGACAGCAAGGGCACGCCAGCCGATTTCGGGGCCCACCATTGCTTGAACAGGTCGGCCTGGGTCCAGGCTTCGAACACGATGCGTGCCGGCGCGTCGAAGATGCGCGTGACGACCAGTTCGCGGTCGGATCTGCGGTTGACGCGCGTGCCTTCGTGCGTGCTGCGCTCACGTCCCTGGTGGTTCATCGGCTATCTCCTTCCGCTTGAGGTCTTGAATGACATCGTCCAGCGCATCGAAGCGGGCGTCCCAGAGCTGGCGGGCGCGCGCGATCCACGCCGCCTCCTCCTCCAGCCCGTGCCGGCTCAGCCGGCACCGCCGCACCCGCCCGATCTTCTCGGTCGTGACCAGCCCCGCGCGTTCCAGCACGCCGACATGCTTCTTCATGCCGGTAAGGGTCATGTGGAACCTGTCGGCCAGCACCGTGATCGACGCGTCGGCACGGCCAAGCTGTTCCAGCACCCCGCGGCGGGTGGGGTCCGAGAGGGCGGCGAAGGACGCATCGAGACGGGGGGCGTGATACTGAACCATATGGTTCAGTTTCTACGCGTGCCTCGGGCAATGCGCAAGGTCTCTGCGTTGCGGGATCCGCGCGTCGGCTCAGCTGTCGCGGGCCGGGGCTACGGTCCGGGAAGTGAGGCGACGGGCATTATCGTTACCGCCCCCTGGTGGGTTCCCCCGCCGATCAATGCTGGAGTGGATCATCCTCACGCGCCGGCCGGCCGATGCGGACGAGCAAGCCATCGGGGTCGCCGACGGCGAATTCATAGGTACCCCACGGCTTGCGATGCGGTGCGCCTTTCTCGACGATGATGTCTCGGACACGGGCAGCGACCGCATCGACATCGTCGCAGAACAGAAACAGGCCGTGCGAATTGCGATCCGGGATCACCCAGCCGGCCTCGGCAGGCCGCAGGATGATCTCCCACCCCTTGCCGTCGGCCATGAAGCGGAACCCCGCATCGCCGCCGGTCACCGCGAAGCCCAGCCGCTCGTAGAAGGCTTGCGAGGCCTCGATGTCGTTGCAGGGGAGAATCGGAAGAAGCTGATGCCGCGTCATGGCATGATGATGCCAGAGCCGCTGCCCCGGCACCATGGTCCCGACATGTCGCGACGGTGATTCCGCCTCGTCCCGCCCCTGCGCCTGCACGCCTCCGGGCTATGCCCGCCTCGCCGATCGTGCGATGCGTCGTAGCCATGAAGGACGATCCAATGGTCACGGCACCACCGATCAAGAGTCATCAGGAGCTCTTCGCCTTGGCCTCGCCCGAAGCGCAAGGACGGCTGGAAGCGATCCAGGCGATCGTCGAGCAGAGGGTAAGCGGGGCCGAACGCTGCGTCGGCTATGGCATGCCGGCTTTCCGCAAGACCAGAATCTTCTTCTACTTCGCGGCGTTCAAGAAGCATATCGGCGTCTATCCGCCGGTCACGGCGCCGCAGCTTCTGGTCGAGGAACTCGACCCCTATCGCGGGCCGAAGGGCAATCTGATCTTCCCGCACGCCGCGCCTTTGCCGCTGGAACTGATCGGCCGCGCGGCCGAAGCTTTGGCCGATCACTATGCCGAGACCCCGACGTCGGGTGGAGCAGGCCGGGACAAGCGTAAGGTGAACGGATGAACGCGCTCATCGCCACCCTTGCCGCCTTGACGATGCATCCGGGAATGGTGACGCAGCAGGGGGTCGATACGACCCGCTACGAGCGGATCAGCGGTTCTCGGCTGAAGGACCTGCTGCGCGGCTCCCGGATGCACGATCCAGAATGCGAAACTGGTGACGGCTGCGACGAGACCTTCTCGGACGGCGGCCGAATGCGCCGGAGCACCTCTTCGACACTCTGGGCGGCCGGGCGCTACAGCGTCGCGCGAGGCTCCTATTGCACCGCAGTGAGCGGCAGCAGGCGATGCTTCGAACTCTGGGGGGATCCCGGAACGGGCTCCCCCTGGCTGCGGATTCCTGTCGGGGCCGATCCGCGCTCCGGACGAATCGTCCACCTCGTCCCGGTCGGAAGCTGAACCCGAAACAGAACGAGGGCGGTCAAGCCGGCTCGGCGGCTATTCCGATGATACTTCCACGCCGGCGTGTCGAGACGTCCTGCGCCGCGGACAGCCCCCCGTCTATTCGTAGCTGTACAGCCGCACCTTCTGGATGCCCCATTCGTCACCCAGGCGGACGTGGCGGCCCTGGTGGGTCTGGTCGCCGTTGAGATGCCGTCCGGCGATCCAGGCGCCATTGGCGTCGAAATGGCCTTCACTCGCGCTGGCGATGCCGGCCGCATTCTTGGTCCCGCCGACCGGCTTCATCGTGACGGTGATGTTGCGGCCGGCGATCAGATATTCCTCGGGGCCGGTCTGGACGATCAGCCCGCCGGCCTTGTCGGTATTCGGCCCCGCCACCGGGTTGATGATGTCGGCGAACGAGATCGTGAAGCGATAGTCGCCGATGGTGCGCACCTGCGGCTCGTAGATCATCGTGCCGTCGTAGAGGAAGCGGGGCTTGAAGCCGGTCAGCCGCTCGCTGCCCTGATTGGCGAGGATGTGCGGGGTCAGCTGGCGCAGCACGTCATAGGCCTGCGCCAACGGATGGTCCGCCCCCGCATCGCCGATCGACTCGATCGAGAACGGGCCGAACCCGATCGCATCCTTCTCGCCGAAGGCGTAAAAGGCATTGGCCGGCACGTCGAACCGGTCGGCATTGTTCGCCTCGGGAACGAACAGCGGATTGTCGGGCCTCGTATAGCGATCGACGATGTCGCTGAAATTGGGGAAGTAGATGTCGGGCGCGATGAAGTCGACGCTGGGCGCGCCCGCTTTCCACACGTCGAGCAGATGGGGCAGCGGCCCGCCGCTCGGATACTCGCCCGGTGCGCGCCCGGGACGGTTGAGCGCGACGTTGACGTACATCGGCATCGCATAAGCGGCCTTGCCGGCGCGGGTGAGCGTTTCGGCGAAGCGCGCATAATGCCATGCCGTGAACACTTCCTCGCCCGCATCGCCGCGTCCGAACACTTCCGCCCAACTCCCGCTCTCGCGCGCACCGCGATCGAGCCACAGCTGCTTCAATTCGGGCACCAGGCTGTCCCGATGCGCGGCTAGGTAGCGCAGCAGTTCGGCCGGGACCGGTGCCCGCCACGCGGCTTCGGCGAGCGGCCCGTAGTCGCGCGCGACCGGAAGCATGCCGATCTCGTTCTCGACCTGGGTCATCACCACCGTCTGCTGACGCTCGTCGATGCTGCGGACATGCGCCATCAGCGCCGCGAACGCACGGCCGTCGGCGGCCTGGAGGTCCGGCGCGTGGGCGGAGAGGATCTCGACTCCGGTGCCGTTCGGCCGCTGCGCGCGCGGGAAGCGCGTCTCGTCGCGCTTCACCCATTCGGGCACGTAGGTCGACATGCTGTTCTTGTAGGCTCCGAACCAGAGCAGCACGAGCCGCAGGTCGTGCGCCCGCGCGTCGCGGATCAGCCGGTCGACGCTCGACCAGTCGAAGCGCCCCTCCGCCGGCTCGATCATGTCCCACTGGATGGGGGCGAGGACCGTGTTGAGGTTCATCGCCTTCAGCCGTGGCCAGTGCGGCGCCATGTAGGCGGCGCTGGACGCGGACGAGTTGCCGAGTTCGCCGGCCAGGAGAAGCATCGGCTTGCCCTGCACCTTGAGCTGGATCGCGGTGCCGTGGCGGACCAGCTTCGGCGGCTGGGCCTGGCCGGCGGCGGCGCAGGCGGCAGCGGCGAGCGCGATCGAGGCCTTCAGATACGAACGGGTCATGGCACGTTTCCTCTCACGTCGGCATCCGCGGTTGAACCGAAAAAAGATGCCACCTGTCGGTGGCATCAGTGGAGGAGCATGAGGGGAGCCGCAGGCGCGGCTCCCGGTCTCGGATCAGAAGCGCCCGCGCAGGCCGACCAGCACGGTTCTTCCGGGATTATATTCGTTGAAGGTCGCGTTCGGAAATTGGAAGTAGCTGCTCTGCGCCTGCTTGGTGATGTTGATCACGTTGACGACCAGGGTCGGCAGATAATCGTTGTCGAATATCTTGCCGAGATCGACGTTGCCCGAGAAATCGAGCTGCGAATAATCGCGGCCGAAGATGGCGGCGGCAGGGATTCCGTTCTGGTTGAGGCCGGACCCCTGCGATCCTTCGTTATAGGTATAGGTCAGCCGGGCCGAGATGCCGCTGCCTTCGTAATAGCCGGTCAGCGTATAGGTCGTCGGCGCGACTCCGATCGCCACTGCCGGCGCGCCCTCGCCCTCGCCCTTCTGATCGATCAGGGTGAGGTTGCCCTGCACGCCGAAGCCTTCGACGCCGATGTAGCGGGTGAGGAAGTCGAGCGGCTGGGTGATCTGGAACTCGAGCCCGTTCACCTTCAGCTTGCCGTCGGCATTGACCTGCTGCTGCAGGACGACGTCGACCGCGCTGAGCGGCTGCCCGCCGACGGCGCGGGAGGCGAGCGCGTCGCGCTGTGCCTGGGTCAGCGAGTCGACGGTGATGCCATATTGCTCGAGGAACGAGAACGGCACCGTGCGCAGGCCGTTGACGGTGAAGCCGGTGATCGACTTGCGGAATGCCGCAACCGCGATCACGCCCTCGCCGCCGGTATAATATTCGAAGCCGAGATCGATATTGTCCGAGATGTAGGGATCGAGATCGCTGTTGCCGACCGTGCCGACGTCGGCCGATGGCGCGACGAAGCTCGCGCCCGGCAGCAGGGCGTTGGGATCGGGGCGGGTCATCGTCCTCGACACCGATGCGCGCGCGACCGCCTTGCCGGCGAAATCGAAGGCGAGGCTCGCCGACGGCAGGAAGTTGGAATAGAGCGTCCGCGTCGTCGAGAAGTTGATCACGTTCGGGTAGCGCCCGCCGTCGGCGATGGTGGCGTTGCGCGGGTCCGGAACGCTGATCCGGCCACCGACGATCTGCTCGGTGCGGACGTAGCGGACTCCGCCGTTCAGCCGCAGCGTGTTCTCGCCGACGTCGATGACGCCGTTCGCTTCGACGAAGGTACCGGTCACTTTCTCGCGGATCAGGCCGCCATTGGCGCCGCTGCTGCCGGTGCCGGTCTCGGCGGCATCGGCGAGCAGCTGCCGGTAATTGGTGTCCTGGCGGAACTTGTCCCAGTCCACGGTGATGAAGCCGTTGCTGTTGGGCAGCAGATAGCCGGGCACCGCCGCGGTCGGGATCAGCGAGCCCGCATAGGTGATTGGCGCGCCCCCGGCGGTGAAGTTGGTGCCGTAGCCCGGGAAGGTCGGGAAGCCCGCCGGGGTGGCGCTGCCGGGCTGGTTGAGGCCGGTGCACGGCGTCGTGCCGGTATTGGGCGCCGGCAGGGTAACGCTCGGCCCGTTGCCGCAGATCGCATTCTGCCACGGATTGGTGTTGTCGAACGGCGTGATCCGCCGCTTGGTATCGTCATAGGCGCCGCCGACCCGGACGCTGAAGCGCCGCTCGTCGCCGAACAGCAGGCTGCCGCGCACGCCCTTGGTTTCCGTCGCCCGCTCCTCCCCGTTGAGATTGACGCGGCCGCCGCCGGCCCAGCCGAAATTGCGCGGATCGTTGAGATCGATGTTGGTGCTGATGTCGGGGATGCCGCCGTCATTGGCATAGGTGACGGTGGTGCCGCTGCTTGGCGGGCTGATCACCAGAACGGTCGGGCTCTCGCGCCGGAAATCGCTCTTGGTGTAATTGGCCTGGATGTCGCCCTTGATCCATTCGTTGACCGTGAATTCCGCGCCCGGATTGACGCCCCAATATTCCTGGTCGTCGCTATAGGGCCGATATTCCAGGAAGAATTGCGCATTGGCGTAGGTGCCGCTGGTGACGACGCAGCCTGCCGAACAATCCTCGCGGTCGTAGGTGGTGTTGAGCGGGATCGCGGCGCCGTTGCGGCCGACCCAGTTCATCGCCGTCCGCGTGAAGTCGGTGGTGCGCTTCGCATACATGCCGTCGACGTAGAAGCGGAGCGAATCGCTCGGCCGCCACTCGAGCGAGACGAGGCCGTTATAGCGGTCGCGTGATCCGATTTCGGTCCGCGGCCGTCCCAAGCGCGGGATCAGGCCGTTGTCGATCTGATCGATCGTCGCGCCCGGGTTGTTCGCGAGCAGGAAGGCTTGGTCGATCACGGCACCGGGGGTGAGGCCGTTGCCGGCATTGGCCGGCACCACTCCGGGAATCGCGAAATTGCCGCCGCCGGTCGGATTGCGGGTGCCGGCGCGCTGGGTGGCGCTGAGATTGGGATTGGTCCAGCCGATCGTTTCGAAACCGTCGACCCGGAACTGGTTCTTGACGATGGCGCCGCCGACCAGGATGCCGAAGTCGCCGAAGGTGGCGCTGGCAACGACATGGCCGCGATAGCCCCATTTGTCGGCCCCGCTCACCTTCGACCCCTGCAGGCCGTAGCTGATATACGGCTTGGGATTGTCGAAGGGCCGCGCCGAGCGGAGGTTGACGGTGCCCGCAGCACCGCCCTCGACCTGGCTCGCGACCGGAGTCTTGCTCACCGTCAGCTGGGTGAACAATTCGGTCGGCAGCAGATCGAGATCGACTTCCCGGTTGGTGCCCTGGGCATCGAAGCGGACGGAGGCGACCGCAACCGGCGCGCCGTTCAGCAGCACGCGGGTGAAGTTGGTGCCGAGGCCGCGGATGGCGACGTTGGCGCCCTCGCCGGTCACTTCCCGGCTGATCGTGACGCCAGGGATGCGGTTCACCGATTCGGCGATGTTGGTGTCGGGGAACTTGCCGATATCCTCGGCGAAGATGGTGTCGGTAAAGCCGATCGAGTTGCGCTTGGCGTTGGTCTGGCTCTGCAGCGAGGCGCGGAAGCCGGTGACCACGATCTCGCCATTGCCGGTCGCCGAGGGATCGGCGCCTTCCTGGTCGACGGAATCGATCTGGGTCGGTGCGGTCTGCCCGGCACCGTCCTGCGCCTGGACATCGGCCGGCTCGGCGATCGTGTCGCCGGGCGCGGCCGCCGGCGCGTCGGCCGATTGAGCCGCAGCGAGGGACGACACCGCGATCGTCGAGGTTGCGACAGCCCTGAGCAGGGCGCGACGTACCAGTTCGATGCGAGACATTCGAAATCCTCCCCTCGCCCGGCCCATGCTTTTTGCAGGTGCCGGCCTGTGAATGTTACCGGTACCATCTATACTGGCGGCGTTTTCGGGGTGTCAACAAAGACCTCGGACTCCAGAGGATTTTGCGATGATGCGAGAGGATCGCGGCGCCACTGTCGAGCGTACCTGAGCCGGACTTCCACGTCGGCATGGCGCACAAATGTTATCGGTAACTCACGTTACCGAATTGCCGGCGCCAGAGGGCTGCGCGGGCCACCATAGCATGCGCACGGCTGCGAGGGCAGCAGGATCCGCTACGGAGATGCCGAACTTTCGATTATCACTCGGCAAATGCGCGTGCATCGTTCGGCGGGAAGATCGGAAATGATCCGCGTCGCGAATGTCGCCGATCCCGCCTGTACAGCTCGGTCCCGGCGCGACGCGTGCGCGTCCGTGCTAGCGCCCCACAAGCTGTGCGGCGTCGGAGCTTCTCGCTTGTGCCGTCTGTGTCATCCGCGACAGGGCCTCGGCGATGAACGCACGTTCCGCCTCGGCGCTCGCGAAGAAGCGGCGCGGAAGCACCATCGCGCTGCTCTGCACCAGGAACACCCAATATTTGCGGGTCCGGTAGAAGTCGGTGACGCACGCCCAGCGGGCCGTCATCCTGACGTCCCCAAGATCGTAATCCAGGCCCTCGGGCGTCAGGCGAAGCGTCAGCGGCTGCTCGTAGGCCTGTCCGCGCCGGGCGAGCGCCCGCCGCATCGACGGGCCCATCACCATCTGGGTGATGACGATGCCGACAGCCAGGCCGATGAACGCGAATTCGACAATGATCAGCGCCCGTCAGACACGATCCGGACGCCCATTTCCCAACCGGCATGCCGACCGCGAACATGCAGGCGAGCGCGATGCTCTTGATCTGGCGCGGCGACACGCCCCGCCGCCCCTTCACATAGGCCATCGCGGCATTGCTCTCCCCCGCCGCCAGAACGCCCGTCGCTTCCATTCGCCTCCCCTTGGTCCCGCGCAGCGCGAACCTTAGCCACGCACCCCGGGCTGCGTCGATGGGCTGGATTTGCAGGCGCCGCTCATGCACCATGTCTTTCGAACATCGTGCACGGGAGCAGGGATGATGCTGTCGTCGAAAGCGTCGATCTTGGCCGGCCTTCTTGTTGCCTCCGCCGCAACGGGGCAGCAGGGGTTGATGACGCCCCGACAGTTTCAGGAGATCCCGTCGCGCGCCGCGGATGCGGTCTCCCGCTATGGATCGGACCCGAACCAGTATGGCGAGTTGCGGCTGCCGGCCGGTTCGGGGCCGCATCCGGTGGTGGTGCTGGTCCACGGAGGCTGCTTCAAGGCCGCCTATGCGACGCTGCGCGATCTCGCACCCATCGGGGATGCCCTGAAGCGCGAAGGCATCGCCACCTGGAACATCGAGTATCGGCGCCTCGGCCAGCCCGGCGGCGGATGGCCAGGAACCTATCAGGATGTCGGCGCCGCCATCGATCATCTGCGCGGCCTCGCCCGGCGCGACCGGCTCGATCTGCGCCGGATCGTGTTCGTGGGCCATTCGGCGGGCGGCCACCTCGCCCTCTGGGCGGCGGCGCGAGCCCGGGTGCCTTCGACGAGCGCCATCGCCGGCCGTCGCCCCCTGCGTCCGCTCGGTGCCATCGATCTCGCCGGCCCGTTCGACATGCGGGAGAACATCGCCAATTATCATGGCGAATGCCGCGATCCCGTGATCACGCAGATGATGGGCGGCGAGCCCGATCGTGTGCCCGACCATTATCGTGCCGCATCGCCGGGCGCGCTGCTGCCGTTGCAGGTGCCGCATGTGCTGATCTGGGGGGAGCATGAAAGCTTCATGCCGCGCCCGCTCGCCGAGCGATATGTCGAGCGCGCCCGCGCCGCAGGTGACGACGCCGTCCTGCGCATCGTCTCCGGCGCCGGCCATTTCGAGATCGCGAGCCCGCTGACGCCGGCCTGGCCGGTGCTGCTCGCCGAGATCAAGCGGCTCCTCGAGGCGCCGGCGTCGGACGGAAGATCCTCTTCGTCTCGACGTTAGGGCCGCCCTCGCGTGACATCGTCGAATCCCTGAACGGCGCATCCAACCCTTGCTCACGCGGCAATACTTGCGGGTGCGCCCAGGAGTACGATCCGCCCCAGCGGTCTGCTGTGACGCACATTCGCCCTGTCCTCGTCCCCCAAAGCTTTGCACAAGAGCGCCCAACGACCTGAACTCCGGATTGGAAGGAAAGTCTGCACCATGACGATCCTGGCATGAGCACGGACGGCATCGTCATCTTCGAGGATCGCCTGATCCTCGACGCGCGTCCGCCGATCACGCAGGCGGAGCGGGACGCGGTGGAGGCACGCTGTGCCGGGCCGATCCCGGACGGCCTGCTTGCCCTCTGGCAGGCGAGCTTCGGCGGCCGCATCGATTATGCGCTGAGCGTCGAGTTCGGCGACCATGTCCACGAATTCTCGTTCACCGAGCTCTTCTATCCCGGCAGCGACGGCTACCGGGACCTCCCCGGCTGGATCGAGCACGAGGCCGAACATGCGGAGGCGGCGGCGGACGAAGCGGGCGACACCTGGCGCGGGACACTCGCCTTCCTGCCGTTCGGAGGCTTCGAATATCTCGACCGGCTCTATGTCTGCGTCGAACCGGGCCCCGATTACGGCGCCGTCTTCGCTTATGCACAGGGTCTGCCTCCGGCCTGGCCGCTCCAGCTTCACCACGCCGCGCTGGCGCGCATCGCCGACGACGTGCCCGCCCTCTTCCGCAGGCTGGACCTGCCCACGGACCCGGCCCTGGGCTCGGACGCCCACGGTCCCGGCAACGAATTGATGGAAGGGATCGACGAGGTCCGCGCGCGTGATCCGGCCCGCGCCGCGTCGCTCGAGGCGCTGGTCCGCGCGGCGGTGACCGACTGGCGCGCCGCGCTTGCCGACGGCAGCATCGCGGCGCGCCCGCGCCCCCGCCGGCTCGCGCTGGAGGCCGCGAGCAGCCGCGGCGACATCGCCCTGCTGGCGGCGCTGCGCGGTGCCGGATGCGACCTCGACGAGCCGTTCCGCGGCGGCGGCGCCGCGCTCGACCATGCGCTGGCGGCGGGACGGCTCGAAGCGGCCGCGTGGCTGATCGAGCAAGGCTGCGACCCGCGCAACGCGATCGCCAACGGTGCCGCCCAGGCGCCGCCGGACCTCGTCCGCACCCTGCTCGCCCGCGGCGCCGCCCCGACCGCGATCGCGGCGCAGACGGCGGCCCGGTCCGGCAGGATGGAGAGCGCGCAGCTGATCGCCGACGCCCTCGCCCGCGTCGATCCGTCCGCGGTCGAAAAGCTCATCGCCGATCTCGCTCATGCGGCCGGCGGCGCCGACGCCAGCGCCAAGCGAATCGACGCCGGCACCCTGGGCTCGAGCCGGAGCGCGGAGGAGTACCGCCACGAAGCCGCCCGCCTGCGCGCGCTGCGCAATCACTGCCGGAGCCTGGTCGGGTCGGGCTCTTAGCCGCGAGTGGCGTCGATCGAACGGGCCGCAGCGCACCGTATAAGTCCTCATATGCTATTTCACAGGCGAATAGCACCTTTGGCTTAGCCGTGCCGGAGGTTGAGACCGGCGCATGCGCGTCGGTCATCGAAGAAGGTCGGGATGTGAACGCGGCAGGGAATGGCGGAAGTAAAGGTGCGAAGCTCCTTGGCGCCTTGGCCAACGCGCCGCTGGAGTGGGGCTTCGCGCTGCTTCTCGGGACGACCTTGATCGCGTTGATCGCCGGCGACACGCTCCTCGACCGAAGCTTTACGATCAACCGCATGAACGCGGGAGATTACATCCTCAACGGCTATGGCGACCAGGCGGAGAAGGGTAGCTCCACCGTTTCGACAGACAATGATCGGCCCCTTCACTGGCGCTGCGCATTGAAGGATGGCTTCCAATATCCGTATTGCGGTTATCAATTGCTGTTCGGCGGCTGGGGCGGCGTGAGAGGCATGAACTTCGCGAAGGTCGAGTCGATCTCGATCGACATGTCGTACAGCGGCCCGGGCGAGACGATCCGCTTCAACCTGCTGGATTTCGATCCTCGCTACAGCCACAAGGATCGGCCGGATACGTTCAAGCCGAACAAGGTGGAGGTGTTCGTCCGCACCGGAGACCGTCGCGTGATCGAGGTGCGCCCCGAAGACTTCTCTGTCGCAGAATGGTGGCTGACGCGCTTCTCGATGCCGCCCGCATTGAGCCGGCCTCAGTTCGAGAATATCGTCAGCCTCGACATTCAGACGGGTTCCTGGTCTGCCAAGGGTGAGCACGCGTTCGATGTGCACAGCATCACCTTCAACCGGAAATTGTTGAGCAGAGCCGAACTCTATCTGGTCATCCTTGCCGCCTGGGTGATCTTCGCGATCGCGTTCCTCGCGATGCGTCTGGTCAGGCTCGCCGGCGATCTGAAGAGGCGCAAGCGGACGGAGCAAGCGGCGCTCGCAGCGGCCCGCGCGGCGCAGGAAAGCGCGCTTACCGACGCGCTGACCTCGGTACTCAACCGCCGGGGTCTTGTTCGAGGCTATGAGGGCCTTACCGCCGGCGTCGCTCCGAGTAGCGCCATCTCGGTGATCCTGATCGACATCGATTTCTTCAAGCGCCTTAACGACTCGTTCGGCCACAATGCCGGTGACGCCGTGCTGGTCGCATTCTCCTCTATCCTCTCTGCGCAGGCAAGCGAGGCCGACTTGGTGGGCCGTTGGGGCGGCGAGGAGTTCCTCATCGTCCATGTCGGCGGGCGTGACGACGCCATGGCCCTTGCGGAGCGGGTCCGTGGTGCGCTCCACGCTTATGATTTCGGAGCCTGCGGCACTGTCACGGCGAGCTTCGGCATCCACACCGCCCCGGTCGAAGGGGCGGACCTCGATCAGATGGTCGGACACGCTGACGAAGCGCTCTACACGGCCAAAAGCAGGGGACGGAATCGCGCCGACTTCTACACGGGCGTGCCCCAGCTCGTCGCCTGAGTTCCGGCCTGTAGGCAGCTACCGCTTGCTGCTCCATCTTGATGACGATGCACGTTCACCCTCTGGGCCGCGGCTGGCAGGAACGGCCCGACAGGCGCGCCATCCGGTGACGGCAGCCTTCGACCACGGAAAGCCGGTCGACCGTAACGTTGCGAACGTCCGCGCGCGAAGAAGCCCGGTCGTTCCTCCGCAATTCGCCTCGTGCCCGGTTCTTGGCGAAAGCTGATGTTGACGCCTAGCTATCCTGCCCGTCGGGTTCGGACCACTTCGGGACACGCAACCGTACCGCTGACCTTCCCGGGATCGGACGCTGGGGCAGTCCCGGCGGGCGCGGGGAGGGTTCGCGAAACGATTGAACTAGGTATACTGGCAGCGCAACCCAGGTTAACGTGGCAGGTGCAAACGCCCGAAGTCGCCATCAAGCAGGGGCCGTGGGAAGTCGACGGAGAGCGCTGGCGCCGCACGGACGGAGATGGCGGGGCATCACTCCACGCCGATTCGATGGTAGATCCGGTGCAGCGTAACGGGAGGACCGGCGGTGCAGAGCATAGGGGTCTTGGCGGAACTAGCGATCGCCCTCACGGCGACGGGCCTGGTTAGCCGCCTTCTCTTCCTGATGTTGGCCAATTGGCACGGCGGCTTCGCCAAGCCGTTCACCATTCATCTCTGGAGCTTCTGCCTGTGCGGGATGCTGTTCGTCATCTGGTGCACCGTGGGAGACACGATCAACTGGTTCGCGGCGCACAAGGTCTTCCTTCCGGAATGTGCGTGGTTCATTTCCGACTGCCTCCGCGCGTCCGGACAGGGCCACATCGAGGACGATGCGCTCGAGCCGGACCGCGGCGATCACGGCTGACGATCGAGCCGGGGCATGCGCACCAGCCTCCGCCGATGCGGCCCGTCGGCACACGACCAATACAAGCCGTTCGGCGGCGCCGTGACCTTATGAGTCCGGAGAAATGATACTCAATTCGTTGACGCCGAAGTTTGAGTACGCCCCTAGGATGATACGGTAATATAAGGGACAGCTCTGATTGGAGAGAGCTGATGGCCAAGGTTGCACGATAACGTTTTGGGCGTGCGTTCAAGCTTGAGGTGGTTCGGCAGATGGCGGCCGGCAGGACCGGTACGGCCGACATCAAGAGGGATCCTACCATGCGCAGCTTCGACGCGATCATCATCGGCGCCGGCCAGGCGGGGCCCGCGCTCGCCGGCCGGCTGAACGACGTCGGCCTGTCCGTCGCCATCATCGAGCGCCATCATGTCGGTGGCACCTGCGTCAATACCGGCTGCAGGCCGACGAAGACGCTGGTGGCAAGCGCCTATGCTGTTCATACCGCCAGGCGGGGCACGGAATACGGGTTCAACGTCGATGGGCCGATCGCCGTCGACATGAAGGCCGTCGCGGCCCGTGCGGACAAGATCATTCGCGACGGCCGCGCCGGAAATGAGAATTGGTTGACCGGTATGGCCAACGTCGAGATCATCCGCGGCCATGCGCGCTTCGAGGCGCCGAACATCGTCGCGGTCGCGGGCGAGCGGCTGACCGCGCCGCGCATCTTCATCAATGTCGGTGCTCGTGCCGTCGTGCCGGACATGCCGGGCATCGACGAGGTTCCGATCCTGACCAACACCGACATCGTCGCACTCGACAGCCTTCCCCGGCATCTGGTCGTGATCGGCGGCAGCTACATCGGGCTGGAGTTCGCCCAGATGTATCGCCGCTTCGGCGCGGCGGTGACCGTCGTCGAGCGGATGGACCGGCTGATCGCACGCGAGGACCGCGACGTGTCGGATGCCATCAGGCAAATTCTGGAGGCGGAGGGCATCACTGTCAGGACGGGTGCGGACTGCATCGGCTTCGCCCGTCGCGGCGAGGATATCGAGGTGCGCGTGGAGTGTGCCGCTGACGCGCGGCCGGTACTTGCCAGCCATGTGCTCATGGCGGTGGGGCGAAGGCCGAACACGGATGACCTTGGCCTGGAGGCGGCCGGCATCGCGGTCGACGGGCGCGGTTATATCGCGGTCGACGATCGCCTGCAGACCAGCGTGCCCGGCATATGGGCGCTCGGCGACTGCAACGGACGCGGCGCGTTCACGCATACCGCCTATAACGATTTCGAGATCGTGGCCGCCAATCTGCTCGATAGGGAGGAGCGGCGGGTCAGCCGGCGCTTGCCGGGCTATGCGCTCTACATCGATCCGCCGCTCGGCCGGGTCGGCATGACGGACGCGCAGGCGATCGCCACCGGGCGGCCGCTGCTCCATGCAAAGCGGGCGATGACCCGGGTCGGTCGCGCGGTCGAAAAGGGCGAGACCCTCGGCTTCATGAAGGTCGTCGCCGATGCGGGAACGCGCCGCATCCTCGGCGCGGCGATCCTCGGCACCGGCGGCGACGAGGCGATCCACGGCGTGCTCGACATGATGAACGCCGACCAGCCGATCGAGCAGCTTCGCTGGGCGGTGCCGATCCATCCCACCGTGTCGGAGCTGATCCCGACCTTGCTGCTCGATCTTCAGCCCTGGAGCGGAGAGGCATGATGCACGCCATGTCCCGAGAATTCTGACTGGTTTCGCGAACCAGGTGGACGATCGCGACGCCTGCCATCGGATCACCGCGCTACAGCGCGGACCGATCCGTTCAGATTCATCAGCCGAGGCGCTGGCGGCCCCTGCCCGCTGCGCCCCCTGACGTCGGTGCCCGCGTGGGCGAGGTCGGGGTCCTCGAACGGATCCGACACGTGCCCCAACCTTCGGTGCGCCGTTCAACTTGTTCGGTTTTCAATGGCTGAGGAGTGCGCAGCGGCTTAGCCTGCCTTCATGATCGCTGCAGGCTACCTTCTCAAACATGTCGTGCCCCCGCCGGAGTGGCTCGTCTCGAGCCCGACCCATATCAAGGAGGTCTGCAGCCTCGCGCATTGCGTCAGCGGCACCGTCGCCCACCCGGCGGACAGCTGGCAGCATAACGGCTTCGGACTCGCCAACAGTCCCGATCTGCTTCGGGATCTGGCCGCGCAGAACGACGTCGATCTCACCGGCGCCGAGCTGTTCTTCTACGCAGCGTACGAATTGGAGCTCGAGTCCGACGGCTGGACCTTCGATCCTTCCGAGTGGCAGCCCCGAACACCCGACGAGACTTCGTCTGTTGGGGACGACGTGCTCGTCCCGGAGCCGTCTAAGCTGGTGCTGGTCGGCTACGATGTCCTTGCGGTCGAATATGGCGATCCTCACTCGCCACTGTCGTGCAATTCCATGGCCGCCAAGATCCCGGTCAACGCGAGCTGCCTCTTTGACACATTCGAAGACGCGAAAGCCGCAATCGACGAGGGCCGCTTCGGCGGCGGCTGCGAACCCGGCGCGTACACGGTCTTCGCCGTGCACCGGGTGATCGATCCTCCGCGGCTGTGAAGCCTGCCCTGCAATCCAAGGCAACGATCGCCGGCGCCCAAGGGCGAGATGCAGGGGCGGCCCACGGCCAGCCCGTCGCCCGATGCCGGCCAGCAAACTCCACACAGCTCTTCGCCGAACTTTCTCAGCGTGCTTGAGCGAGCGCGAGGGCGTCCGGCCCCGCCGGGAAGCGAAGCCGACCCGCCATGTCGTGGACCGCATTCCAGATCTCTTCGGCCACCTCACTTTCCTTCGTCGTCATCGCCGGATTTGCAAAGGCTTCCAGGATCGGTCGTGCGAAGTCGGCATAGTCGCCCGGCAGCAGATCCTCGACGGGGACGATGGCATTCGCCCCGAACCGGGTCGTCGGCGCATAGCCCGGCTCCACGACCTTAACCCTGACGCCATAGTAAGCGAGTTCATGGGCGAGCGAGCCGGAGAAGCCTTCGATCGCCTGCTTGGTACCGGTGTGGAGGGCGGCCAGCGGAAAGTCGCCGAGGGTGACGCTCGACGTGACGTTGACGATCGTGCCCGAACGTCGCTGGCGCATTTGCGGGATGACGGCCTGGCACATCGCCATCACGCCGATCGTGTTGGTCTCGACGAGCTGTCGGATCATCGATTTGGGCATCGCCTCGAACGCGCCGACCCCGCCCAGTCCGGCATTGTTGACGAGCACGTCGACAGGTCCGGCTGCAGCGATCAGGGCGGCGATGCTCTCGTCTGACGTTACGTCCAGAGGAAGCATCCGCAGCCGCTCGGCGTCACCGAACACGGTCGGATCGGGCCTGCGCATCGTCGCGACGACAGTCCACCCGCGCGCGAGGAACAGTTCCGCCGTCGCTTTGCCGTAACCGGACGAGGTTCCGGTGATGAGGATGGTCTTGGTCATTGTCGTGTCTCCGTGGCTTCGATGCATGGAGATAGACAGGACATCCGTGGACGATCTATATTCACCGATCGCTGAAACATTATGGATCGTCCTGGTCGTTGGATCCTCTGAGCCAAGTCGTCACCCTGCTGAGACCGGCAGCTGCAGTCTCGAAGCCGATCGAAGGGCGGGGGCAATGGGGCGTTCGCTACGAGGCTTACGACGCGCCGGGATACACGATCGTCCTTGGCGGCGTCGCATGGGTTTCGTTCGAGGGAAAAGCGCCGCTGCGGATTGCAGAGGGCGACTTCCTGCTCCTGCCGACGACGCCCGCCTTCTCGCTCTCCAGCGCACCCGGCAACGCCTGCAGGCGTGTAGAGCCCGGAGGCGAGGCGGTACGCCACGGCGATCAAGGCGGCGAACCCGATTTCGTCGCCCTCGGCGGCAGCTTCTCCTACGAGCGCGCCAACTCGGCACTCCTGCTCGGGCTGTTGCCGGAGTTGATCCATATTCCTTCGTCGGAAGGCCGCGGAACGCGGCTCGGCCGCCTGATTGCGTCTCTGTCGGAGGAGTGCGCCTCCGACTATCCCGGCAAGCAGTTAATCATGCAGCGGCTGCTCGAGGTGCTGCTCGTCGAAGCGTTGCGCTGGAGCGGCTTCCACGACCATGCGCCGCCCGGGCTGCTCGGCGGAATGCACGACCCTGCCCTTGCTCGCGTGCTGAGCGCGATGCATTCGGACGTGGGCGCCAAGTGGACGATCGCCGGACTTGCCGCGATCGCCGGCATGTCGCGATCGGCCTTCTCCGCGCGCTTCACCGAGAAAGTGGGATGCGGGCCTTACGCCTATCTGGCCGCTTGGCGAATGGCGCTCGCAAAGGATGCGCTCGCCAAGGGGACGAAAACGCTCGAGCGCATCGCCTACGAGGTGGGATTCGAGTCGGCGAGCGCGTTCAGCACCGCCTTCCGCAAACGCTTCGGCTGCTCGCCAGGGAGCTTCGCTCGCGAGCCTCGCACCTGACCGTGCTCGGCGCCACGGCGAATGCACTTTCAAAGTGGCATTGCGGTGACGAATTGCCGTGACAGCGCGTCAATTGCAGCACCACAGGGACAGCCAGCTTCCGGGGGAAGATCGCCGCGGCAATGGAGATCTCGTTCCTGCGTTGCGCGGGCCAGCGGCTGCGCGTGGCCGCACGGACATGGCATCGATGAGCACGATTCGAGGCAGTGGGCGCAATTCGGGACTCGCGTCCACTGCTCTCAGCCTTTCTTGCCGTATCGCTCAAGCCGCAAGCCGGGCTCCGCGTTTCGGCGCGATGCTCAAGGCCTTCGTTGCCGCGCCGCTGCAGCCGAAAACCGGGCGCCACTTTTCGGCGCGAAGCTCCGGGCAGAGATGCCGCCTCTGTTCGGCCGTGGCCCCTCGTCCCTCGCGTTCCGCGACGCCCAAAGCAGCAGCCGGACAAACAGCGTCCAGCAGCCCGGATCGACACTGCGACGCGACACAGGCAGGGCACACGCGCGGCCGCTCCGACGATCGGCTCCGCTGCCACGGGCGCTAGGAGGGACACGGGTGTTTCGGGCGCGGAAAGGTCTCTGACGGGAAGGGACTTACCGTCTACTCGTGGGAGCGATGCGCACCAGCTCGCGTCATCGTGCGATCAGCGGGCGCCGAGCTGCCGTGCGGCTGTCACGAACGCGCGCAGCGCGGCCGTCGGGTTGCGACGGCTCGGATAATAGATCGCGATGCTCAGCCCCGGGGGTGTCCAGTCCTCCAGGACTCGCACCATCCTTCCGGCGGCGATGTCGGCGGTGACGTCCGGCTCGATCAGGAAACCGAGGCCGGTGCCTTCAAGCACGGCGGTGCGGACCAGGCCGGGCTCATCGAGCGTCAGCGGACCATCGACATCGATTTCGATATGGTCACCGTCCTTTTCGAACCGCCACTTGTAGATCGTTCCCCTGGGAAGCCGCGCGCGGATGCAGCGATGCGCCATGAGATCGGCGGGAGAGCGAGGCTTCGGATGCGTTTCGAAATAGCCGGGCGAGGCCACCACCGCGAAGGGCATCGGCGCTCCGACGGGCACCGCGATCATGTCGGTCGGCACCAGTCCCTCGACACGCACCCCGAGATCGAAACCGTCCTTCACGATATCGACCATGGTGCCTTCCGTTATCAGGTCGATGTGGATCTGTGGGTAGCGCTCGAGAAAGGGCAGGATCAGCGTCGGCAGGATGAACCGCGCAGCCGTGGCGAACGCGTTGATGCGGAGCGTGCCGGACGGCGTGGACTGCTGACCACGGGCAACGTCGAGCGCGGCCTGGATATCCTGGAGCGCCGGCGCCGTCGCGTTCAGCAGATTTCGCCCCGCTTCGGTCAGCGAAACGCTTCGCGTGGTACGGTTGAACAGGCGAACGCCGAGATCGGCTTCCAGCTTGGCGATCGCATTGCTGAGCGCGGTGGTCGAGACCCGCAATTCGTCGGCCGCGGCCCTGAAGCTGCCCCGCTGTGCAATTGCTGCCACGGCTTCGAGATCACCCAGTCTGGTCCCGCGCAACCTGTGCTCCTTCGAACGGCCAACGCCTACCGCAAGCAGCCCTCATGCCGCATCGGCGTCCGATCGCCCCAAAGGAACGCTGCCAACCATGCCGCCGAACGCGCGGATCGTCCCGTTTTCCGGGACACCTCATCCAGGATAAAGCAGATTATCGCAAGACTCTTCTCGTCGTAAATCCGCTCCACAACCGAAACGGAGCTCAGCAATGTCGATCGATCTACCCGGCCCGATAGCCGATTATGTCAAGGCCAACGCCCGTCTCGACGTGGACGGCATGGTTAAGCCGTTCCTGACGGATGCCCTCTTCATCGACAACGGCAAGCGCTTTGAGGGCCACGCCGCAATCCGCAAGTTGTTCGAAGAAGAAGTCGTCCCCGTGAAGGCGATCTTCACTCCCGACACGCTCCGGGAAGACAATGGCCAGGTGGTGGTCGAAGGCCCCGCGCATGGCGATTTCCCCGGCAGCCCGCTCCGCTTCACCTATCGCTTCACCCTGGTGGACGGCGCGATCGAGACGCTGGAGGCCACGATATGAGCATCAAGGCCGATCCCGCCGAGTTCGCCGGCAAGCGCGTGCTCGTCAGCGGTGGCACGAAGGGTCTGGGCCGCGCCACGGTGGAACGCTTCCTGGCCGGCGGCGCGCACGTCGTCACCGCGGCCCGTGCGATCAAGGATCCCATCCTCGGGGTCGAATATGTTCAGGCGGACCTGACCACGGCGGAAGGGGGCGAGACGCTGGCTCGGGAGGCGCTCGCGCGGCTGGGCGGCATCGACATCCTCGCGCATGTCGTCGGCGGCTCCGCTGCGCCGGCCGGCGGCTTCGCCGCACTGACCGACGAGCACTGGCTCGCCGAGCTGAACCTCAACCTGCTGGCCACGGTCCGGCTCGATCGTCTGCTGATCCCGCAGATGCTCGAACGGGGCAAGGGAACGGTGGTGCACGTCACCTCGATCCAGTCCGTCCTGCCGCTGCCCGACTCGACCACCGGCTATGCCGCCGCCAAGGCCGCGCTCAGGACCTACAGCAAGTCGATCTCCAAGGAGCTCGGACCCAAGGGCGTGCGGGTCAACTCCGTCTCGCCGGGCTGGATCATGACGGATGCCACCGGAGACTTTCTGGAGCGGCTTCAGGCCGCCAATGGCGGCACGATCGAGGACGCACGTCAGGCCGTGCTCGAGGCTCTGGGCGGGATCCCGATCGGGCGTGGCGCCGAGCCCGAAGAGGTGGCCGATCTCATCGCCTACCTAGCGTCCGACCGTGCCGCCGCGATCCACGGCGCCGAGTTCGTCATCGACGGCGGCACCATCCGCACCGTCTGAATTCGCGCCCGGCGCTCGCCTCTGCGAGGGCGCGGGCGCCGGGGAGCGGGCGCCACCGTTCGGCGCGATGCTAAGAAGCTCTTGTTGTCGCATCGCTGAGGCCGGAAACCGGGCGGCACCTTTCGGCGCGTTGCTAAGGACAAACAAGTCGCCTCTGTCGCGCTCGGAAAGCATCTGGGGGAGACGGCCAATGGTCTGAGGTAAGTAAGGTGCCCCGGAAACTCCGAGCTACACGGCGCCTGACCGGCGAGAGCGCCGGACTGCTCGACGCGGCGGCGAAAGCCTGTAGGCTCGGACATGCTTTGCCGCGAGGAGACATCATGGTCCTGAAGCCGTTCGTCCGTACCGCCGTTGCCGCCTCCGCGCTCGTTGCCGCGGCATCCGCCCCAGCGGCCGAGCGTCCCCGAGTGCGGGAGGCGGGCATCCGCATCGGCATCCTGGAGCCGGGGCCGCTCAATGCAATCACCGACGTGGCGGGGGTGCAGGTCGGTCACAGAACCCTGGTCGAAGGCACGGCCGTGAGGACCGGCGTCACCGCAATACTGCCGCACGCGGGCAACCTCTTCCAGGACAAGGTGCCGGCGGGTTTCGCGGTGGCGAACGGTTTCGGCAAGTTCATGGGCTCGACCCAGATCGCAGAGCTCGGCGAGATCGAGACTCCGATCCTGCTCACCAACACCCTGTCGGTGCCCGAGGCGGCCGCGGCGGCCATCGAGTGGACGTTGGAGCAGACCGGAAACGAGCAGGTCCGCTCGGTCAACGCGATCGTCGGCGAGACCAATGACAGTGCCTTGAACGACATCCGCCGCCGCAGGGTGACCAAGGCCGATGCGCGCGCCGCGATCGACGCAGCCCAAAGCGGGCTCGTTCCGGAAGGTGCGGTCGGCGCGGGAACCGGCACCGTCGCGTTCGGCTGGAAGGGCGGGATCGGAACGAGTTCGCGTCGCCTTCCGCCGAAACTCGGCGGCTACACGGTCGGCGTTCTCGTCCAGAGCAATTACGGCGGCGTGCTCAGCGTCGACGGCGTACCGATCGGCACGCTGCTCGACAAATATTATCTCAAGGACGAACTCCAATCGGCAGCGGGCGACGGCTCGGTGGTGATCGTGATCGCCACCGATGCGCCCTTGTCCGATCGCAACCTCGAGCGGCTCGCGCGCCGCGCCTTCCTCGGCATCGCCCGCACGGGGTCACCGATCACCAATGGCTCCGGTGACTATGCCGTCGCCTTCTCCACCGCCGGGAGCGTCCGGCGCACGCCCGATCGGCGGAGCAATGTCGCCGAGATCGCCGAACTTCCCAACGACCGCATCTCGCCGCTCTTCCAGGCGACGGTGGAGGCAACGGAGGAAGCCGTGCTGAATTCCATGTTCCGTGCGGTTTCGGCCGAAGGCAACGGCGCGCGCATCGAGGCTCTGCCGCTGGAGAAAGTGCTCGAGCTTCATTCGCAGTCACGCCGCAGACGGTGATCCGGTCGAACCGCCCGGTACAGGCCACCTGCGCGGCAACCATCGCCTGAACAGAAAACGACTTCCGCCGCCCGCGACCAGTCCCGGCCGTTCGAGACCTAAGGCGTGAACGACCGCTCCCGCCGAAAGCGGACTTTAGCGGCTCGCGTTCGCGCAAGGGCTTGGCCGCGAGGGGAGCCTTCACGATCAACCTGACCAGAACAAGCTCTTCCACGCCATCATCGCCCTGGTCACCGCGCGGCGGTGGGCATGAACTGACTCGGCTTCAATCCGATGAAGGCCCTCGTCTGGTCGGGGATCGTGCAAGGCTTCTCGGTCCCGCCGCCGCTTTTGTTGATGATGCTGCTGACCAACAGCCGCAAGGTGGTCGGCGCCGCAGCAATGGGCGCATCACCAACATCTTGGGATGGGCGACGACGCTGATCACCTTTCTGTGCACCGCCGCGCACGCCGTGAACTGGTTCATGTGATGCGGGCCGGCCAGGCATTCAGCCGGAGCCTCGTCTTCTCGGGCCTGTTGATGCTGATCGGAACCGCCATGTTGCTCGTCGTGGATCAATCCGGAACTCCCTCTTTGGTGGCGAAGGTCCGAGGCTCTCATGGTCGTTGCGGGAGCGTTCGTAGAGCTGCTCGCCGTTAGTCGGATCGGGAGGACGCGCGACCAGCGGGTAGCCCTCATTTCCAGCTGGAAGCTTGGGGTATCTGCATATCCGCGGCAACGGTCTGGAAACGCGGTCAGCTCGCGAGCACTCCAAGCCGTTCGCCGACAAGAATGCAACCGTCCGGAGGCGCCAAGACTGATCGTTCGTCGCTTACGCGCAAGAGCCTGGCGTGGGGGGCTGACGGGCGCCTCCCAAACCGGCTACAGCGCGGATCAACCCAAAGTGGGCATGAAAGGAATGCGTGTTCACCGCGCCATGGGCTGCGCAGCGGGATCCGAGCCTGCCGGAAGCGTCCGAAGGCGTGCACGAGGATGCGCAATCGCGCCGATGGGTCCCGAGCGAAAAACCTGCTCCGCGGCATCTCTCCACATCTTCCAGCGCAGATGGCAGAGCTCCTTCGCATCCAGTTGACTCTCAAGTCTACATATGTAGAGTATCGAACATGGATCGGAACCGGCGCCCCTCGAAGCACATGATCCTGCTCCTGCAGGCACTGTCGGAACGGCGGCTGGAGTGGCGGCACGGCTACGAGCTGATGAAGGAGACCGGGCTGTTGTCGGGAACGCTCTACCCCCTGCTGATGCGAATGACTGACCTGGGCGTGGTCGAGGCGGAGTGGCGCGAGCCGACGCATCGCGGCCGCCCACCCCGCCACGCCTATCGGTTGACCGCTGCCGGATTTGCTCTCGCGTGCGAGATCCGCGACGGCAGCACGGCGGCCTACGGCAGATTGTCGGCGGCATGAGGCTGGCGTCGATCGTGATGGCGCTGGCCGCCTGCTGCCTCGGAGCGCGTCATCGTGACTGGGCGGAGGCGATGGCGACCGAGTTCGAGACGGCGGCCGAAGAAGGTGACGCGCTGCCTTTCGCCGCCGGCTGCCTGCTGGCCGCGCTGCGCGCGCTGCCGAGCCATGAGGAAGGCCGCCTGGCACTCGCCAGTCACGTCCTGGCGCTCGGCCTGCTTATCCCGGTTGCCGCCTTGCAGCTCGGCGACGCCGTGCTCGGTCTTCCCTTTCTCCTTCCCGGCGAGAACGGCGCCCGTGCCTCCCTTGTGCCGGGCAGTCCGGAAGCGCTGCTGATGGCCGGTGCCTTGCCCGCCGCGGCGCTGCCGCCGACCATGCTCCTCCTCCTGCTCGCTGCGGGACAAATGCGTATCGCCTGGCTGCTCCTCGAGCGCGACTGGTCGCGCCTCCTGCCGACGGCGATGGCAATCGTCGCGTCCGCGAGCACCCTGGTCCTGTTTATGAGCATCCTCTTCCTCGAAAGCGTTCACGCCGTTCTCCAGCTCGCTCTACTTGCTCTCGAACTGGCGACCGTCGCCGCCATCGCCAATTGGCACACGGGGATCATCGCCCGCGCCTCGCCCGACGCGTCCTATTAGGGCTCCCTTTCGCTTCAAACGACTTGCGAGCGGGTGCCCACCCCTGCGCGCCCTCTCAGCGTACTGCCAATTACGGCCCATCGTGGGTCCGCCGCAGAAGGAAAACGTCGGAATGCCGCACCTGCCCCCGCTCACCATCGGCGCCGCTATCGCCCTCGCCACAGCGGTGCCGTCGTCAGCGCAGCCACCCGGTGGCGCCACGCCCACTTGCGCGGTGGCGGTTCAGGCGGGCGGGCCGACCGATGCCCACAGCCTGCATGTCGAGGCCAACCTGCGCCCGCCGGTGATTGCGCCCGGCGAACGGCCTTTCACCCTCGCCGAGCGGATGCGCGCCTACGGGGTGCCGGGGCTGAGCGTCGCTGTGATCCAGGGCGGCAGGCTGGCCTGGGCGCGGGGCTGGGGCGTTCGCGACGCGTCCAGCTGCGCGCCGGTCACCCCCGAAACCGCCTTCCAGGCTGCCTCGATCAGCAAGGTCGCGACTGCCCTGCTCGCCCTCCGACTTGCCGAGCATGGCAAGCTCGCACTCGATCGCGACATCAACCTCTCCTTGCGCTCTTGGAAGCTGCCGCAGGATCCTGCGCTGGCGCCGAGAGGCGTGACCCTTCGCCAGTTGCTCAGCCACACCGCCGGGCTCGGTGTCCATGGCTTTCCGGGCTACCCGTCTGGCACGGCGTTGCCGTCCGTGGTGCAGATACTCGACGGCGCCCCACCGGCCAACACCGACAAGGTTCGATCCGTCCTGCCCGCGGGTAGCCAATGGACCTATTCAGGCGGCGGCTACGTGGTTACGCAGCTTGCTTTAGCCGATGTCTCCGGCATGCCGTTCCCCACGCTCGCCGAGCGCGAGTTGTTGCGGCCGCTCGGAATGACGCGCAGCGGCTTCGCCCAGCCGCCCTCGCGCGCGCTCCGCGCCAACATCGCTCTCGCCCATGTGAACGGCGCACCGATCGAAGGCGGCTACCATGTCTATCCGGAGCTTGGCCCGGCCGGCTTGTGGGCCAGCGCTTCCGATCTCGCCCGCTTGCTGATCGACATCCAGGCGGCCGCCGCCGGCGCCGACGGCCGCCGCCTTTCGCCGCCGATGGCGCGGGAGATGCTCGCCGAAGTTCGCAACAACTGGGGCCTCGGACCGATGGTCCAGGGCGAGGGTGCCGCCCGGCGCTTCGGCCATGACGGCCTCAACGAGGGCTTCCAGTCGATGATGGTCTCTTTCGTCGCGCGCGGTGACGGTGTCGTTCTTCTCACCAACGGCGGCGACGGCCGGCGGCTGATGGACGAAGTCGTCCGGGCGATTGCCAGCGAGTATGGCTGGACTGACCTCGCCGCCCCGCCTGCCGAGGAAAGGCAGCTGACGCCGGACGAGATTACCCGCGCCGCCGGCCGCTTCGAGGGCCCCGGCTTGGCAGTCGTCTTCCTGGCCCGTCCAGACGGCCTCTACGCCGACACCGGCGGACCACGGGCCGAACGGCTGCGGGCAATCTCGCCGACCCGGTTCCGCTCGGACGAGAGGGGCTTGATCATCCAGTTCGCGGACGATCGAAGCAGCCTAGACATCGTTGAGGGCGGGCCGCCGCTGAGGCTGGTGCGTGCGGGAGAAGCCGCCGCTGCGCCGTAAGTCACGGTGACGGGGCTGAGGGTGACCGCTCGTTTGCACCGAACCTCATCGGCTGCTTCGAAGCGAGGAATGGAAAGGCCGACATCCGTTTGCCGTCTGCGGACGCTTCGCCTGCCAACCGCCTTTTCGAGCTGTTCGCAGAGATCGGCAGATCGCGACCAGAGCCGGTCGTTCCCGACAACCCGCCGAACGGCCGCTCTTGGCGAAACCGGTCATTCGTCGCCGAATGTCAGCTTCCGCTCGAGAACCTGACGTTCATGCAGGCAAGCACCGTTCACGCCAGCTACAGCGTGAATCGACCCATTGCTGCCGTTCCCATGGTTCTGTTACCCGTGGGGGCAGCGGCGAACGAGAGGTGATATGGGGCGGCGGCGGCGAAGGGAATCAAGGCGCAATGCTGAGACCCCGACGACTGGCTTCAGCCCAAAGCGTGGTAAGGAGTACTTCCTTATCTCACTTGTCGTATTTTCGATAGTGGTCGGGGGGAGGATGCTGAGCGGTGCGCCTGTATCAGTGACTGGTGCCGTCGCTTTCGTGATCGGTGTTTCCTTCTTGGCGGGCGTGATCGGAATGTTCACCGATAACGTCCCTTTCTGAGCATGCCCGATCTAAGCTGAAGGGCAGCTAACCACCATGCCCTGTCATTCGCACGGCGATCGCCAAGCGATACGGCGAAGGTCCGCCTTCGCACGGCACCCCGACGTTCGTCACCGGCCTGCTCCATGTAGGGACCTACGACGTGCTCCGACCCTAAGCTGACGTAGCGGCTTCACGACGGAGTTCGATCCAGACCCAACGCCCGATTTGCTCTCCTGCCGCCGCGTCCGTAGTGGTGGCGCCAAGGAGGCCGCCGATGGATCTTACGATACACATCCCTGATGAGGTTCTTGAGGATTATCGGCACGTCCTACCGCCGCCGGGAATGGGCGTGCTCGAGGCGATCGCCGTGGATGCCGTTCTGGCCGCCCTGCAGAGGATGGTAGACAGCAGCGAGAATCCAGCTGCTTGAAGGCCAGCACGAAGAGGCGCGACCCTGGACTCAGAGCTGTAGGGCAGTGAGCATCGGTGACTAAGGCAGTCCCGGCCAAGATGATCTTCGACATTCTAGGCCCGGAATCCACCCCATCCGGCTGTTACCGTCGCGAACGCCCGCCGTGGCGGCCAATGTCCGATCTCGCGCCGCAGCCTGATGTTCGCCGCTGGCGTGCGCCAGATCGAGACGGACGCCCGGGTCCGACCCATAGCTGACCTTCCAAGAGCTGCAACGAACGACGTTTTTTACCTCCAAGTGTCGGGCAACGAGGAAGCCCGGTTCGACACTCCCACCCTATGCGCCACGCAGAAAGCGATGTTTTTCCGGGCACGTCGCGATAGGCTGTGCCGCATGAGGAAACTGACCCGACGGGATTGGCTCGCGTTATCTGCTCCGGCCGTCATGAGCATTCTGGTGGCCTATTTCCATGGTCATCAGAAGGGGCGGGCCGCTGGTGCAGCAACCGGAGCGGCCATGTTTGCTTTCACGGTTTGGACATGGCGGCGACGGATCATCAAATATCCCGAGAACACTTGGAAAGTGCGCCTCTAGCCAATCTGTCCAAGCATGATGTCGCGTGTCCCCCCCACCCGCTGTTCCCGCCGACCGATGCCGCGTCCGTGAACGTCCGCTCTCGCGTGGCAGCCTGACGTTGGCCGTCGGCGCGCGCCGGCCCGGGAAGGGCTACCGGGTCCGACCCTTAGCGGACATTTCAATCGGGCATCTCAGGAGGCATAATGGTTCAATTGCTTTGGAGGTATTGTGGCGGTGGTCCTTCGAAAGATTGCGCTCTTCGGCGCAGCCTTACTTCTCGGCGTTGTCGTAGGGCCGCTCGCTTTGGCTGCTTTGGCCGCGCTGAACGCCCCACGGCATGGGACCGAGCGGCTGACAGCCGCGCATCGCCTACTCGACGCCTTCGACGACCGCTATCCAGAGAGAATTAGGATGGCAACCTTTACCACGAGCGGGTTCGCCGGTGACTGCGGGTATGTTGAGGAGCAGTTGTTCGGGCAGATGCCATCCTTTCCTCGTCTGGAGCCAGAGAGCCAAGATTGGACACCCTACACCGGCTATTTTGACCTAATCATGTGGCACCGCGATGAATTCCGGAAGGAGGTAGAACGTCGTCGAACGGAGCATCTGAGCCAGCATCTCGGCGGGTTCGAAATTGCCTTCCTCGACCGCTGCATCAGGCGCACCGCCTTTTCGTCTTTCTGCGGGGACAGAGTCCGTCGCGTTTTGAAAACAGGTGACCTCCGGAGCCAATCCTCGCTGCCGTCATCCGGACCGCGGCCGGATCAACGGCGACGGTCAAAAACAATCTGCACCTACCTCGATGGTGTGGCTGCTCGAAAGTCTCACTCGCTCGCGACTCCGGTGCCGGGACGATAGCGTCGGAGTCGTTGAGCAGGTCGGCTTTCCACCCCACCCGGCTGTTCGCTCCGACGCGGGAGGGCCGCGGCGCGAATGTCCGGTTCCGCGCGATAAGTCGACGTTCCCGCTTGGTCGCGACGGATCGGGCCTCTACAGCCGCCTGCGACCCATATCGGACATTGACGGTCGACCCGCGCGCGTATCTTGTACGTCCATGCCCTCCATGATCGAAGCGCTGCCCCTTTCGACATTGGAGTTGCTGAATGATCTCTGCATCGGAAAGCCAGACCCGTCGAATGCCCGGCGCTGGGCAGGTGACATATTGGCGACGGGGATCTCGTCAGACGCGTTGATCGAAACAGCTCTGCTCCGAGATGATGAGTGGCAGCGCGCAGGAGAGTTGGTCCACCAAGCTTTGGAGGATGGAGGCATACTCAAAGAACCGCGCTGGCAAATTGCATTGACGTTCTTGCGCCTCCTCATGCGCGCCTACCTCGACGCCGCCATAACGGCGGAGGAGTTCAGCGACCGGTTCGAGCACGCTTACGCTGATCAGCCCTCTGCCGAAGGCATTCCGGAGGCTGTCGAGCTGCCGCTCAGAAGCGTCTACAAGGCGGCCGTGATGTACTCTCCTTTTCCCCGAGATCGCACGGAGTACCCCGCCTACATCGGTGACGACCAAATGCACGAGATCACCCGACTGGCCGCGGGGCAACTGACGGGCTGACCGTCTCCATTCCACCCGAGTCTGCTGTTGCCGTCTCGATCGAGAGCCTCGGCGGCGAACGTCCGGTTGCGCGCGACAGGCGGACGTTCGGGCCTGGCCGAGACCGCCCGGGCTCCTACAGCCGCCTGCGACCCATTCCGGACATAAGAATGGACGCGTAGCCAACTTGAATGACCGGATTGCAACTCGAGCGTCATAGGGGCGCCGACCGCGGGAACAGCATCGGGCCGCGTCATCTCATGTTCTCTGACCCTCTCCCAGAGGAGCCAAGCGCACGACGGCATCAAGTCCTCTCAGCTTTTTCGCAGCCGGTATCGTGCCGTCTCGCGTATCGGAGTTCTCCACAATCGTGTTATGGCTTCGATCTCTATAAAATTTTCCGAGTAACTGCCGTGTCGTTCGATTGGGATGTTGCGGATATCACCATCGGGGGTATCGCACGTCATCCGCACACTGAAAGACCCGCCTCCGATCGACACGCTCTTGTCGCGACAATCGCCATCGTCGCGGGCGACAAGCTCCTCAAAAGCCTGCCGATTGGACGCATCGACCCACATGTCGATCTTGTCGCTCCTTTGTGAGCCCTCCCGCACGATGTCGTACTGGCCAGCCTTGGGAAACCCGTTGGCGCTGTTTCCACCCGACGCCGCAGGCGGGGCCGCCGCGCTGCCGCTCGGACCGTTCCCCGGTGAACCGGGATGTAATGTCGATCCCAGATACCCTGCTCCGACCACGAGGGCTCCAGCAAACAGCAGCAAACCCCTCATCTGTGATCCTCCGTTCATTGATCGCGCTGGCTAACTCAGAACTGGTAAAGGATTGCCGACCAACGATCGTGCGCCGGAGCGGCTCGGCCATCATTCGCTTGTGGCAGATAGCGGGCGTCCGCATTCGAGCGGCGAAGGTGGTGCCGATCGAGCGTCGTTTACGTCTGCAACCCACCTGATTCAGCTGTTGCGGTCGAGAGCCGGCGCCGGCACGGGCGACGTCCTCTTTTGCCAAGCGGGCGGATGACCGCGCCGCCACCGTCTGGACCGCTGTGCTACAGAGCGAATTGACCCTTCCACGACATTCGCGCTGCGACTATCCGTCACGGCGCGCATCCGACCCGATGAAGACGCTTGCTAGAAGGGCAAGCGGGCGACGGGGCAAACGCGCGTGAGGGGCATGGGTCCGTGGGCGATTCAGGTCATGCTATTCCTCGCTGCAGGGGAAGGTAATGGATACATATACGCCCAGATCGTATCAGGACTTGAAAGCCAGGAGCGTCGTCCTTGCGGCTGGAATAGAGGCGCTCACGCCGAAGCTTCCTCCTCCGGGGGAGTGGTGTCCATTCGAGGTAAAATGGGCCTTCCTCCCCTACGCTCGCCGTGATCCTGAAGACGAGGAGTATACTGTTGCCTGCTTTGAGCAGATGCGGAATTACCTGAAGGAGATATTTCCGGGCTTTTCCGCCTCGCTGATGGGCGAGGATTCCGAATTGACCTTCTGGGTATGGGAAAACGTCCGCCCAAACGTCCGGTGGGTCAACGAGCGCATTCCGCAGATGTATTTGCTTGCGCGGCTGTGCAACTGCCACTTAGAGGGCTGGACGTACGAAGACGATAGCGCCTGGGAATTTGGTCTAAGCAAGCTCATCGACGAAGCGGGGTTCGACAAGTTTTACTTGAGGCCAGGACAGGGGAGTTAAGCACGCGTCCCAACCTCATCAGCGCAGCCCCGCTAGTGCAGGTCCTATCCCTAACGACGGAGTGGGATGTCTCACTTCCACCCTCCCCGGCTGTTCCCGGCGCGATCACCAGGCGACTCTGCGAAGGTCCGCTTCCGCGCGGCACCCTGACGTTCGCCGCCGGCGTGCGCCATGCGGGGACCTAGGACGTGCTCCGACCCAATTTGGACACTCCGACTAGTAGCCTGCTCTATCAGGTTTCAAGCCTGCGAGAGACGTCACGAATTCGATCAGCGGTTCCAACTTGCGCGGCCGATTGCAGCTGATGCTCACAGACGAGAACCGGTAGCCGGCGGGTTCAGTCCGCTCCATATCGAGCGTCTGGCAGTGGAGGAATATCTCCTCACCGTCCCAGGTTCCGGTCTCAAACTTCCAAACGTCGGACGTGGCGGCGAGATCATTGAGGCGCCGCACGTCAGCAAGCGAAACCGTTCGTGCACGTTTTTTCTCGACCTTGTAGGTTCGATCGCCAGCAGGAAGGATCGTCTTGCGCTCGATCCTTCCCGTGCCGTCTGCGAGCTCGATGAAATCGATCACGCGCACATAGCGGAGATGGCCGTCAGTGAAAGTGAAGCGCACCTGCTGGCGAGCGCGATTACCGATCATGCCTTTCCAGAGCGGCTTCTCACCCGCGCCACGAAGGAAGCAGTCAGACCAGCCCGCATAGGGAAGATCTTGAACCTCTGCGGGAAACATGCCGCACCGCCCTACCGCCGAGGCAGGCTCGCGATCGAGAGCCCAGGCGGAAGCCGCCGTCATAGCGGAGAGGATCCCCAGAAATACGCTCAGCTTCATGTCGGCAGCTTACCATCCGAATGTCGCGTTTCCACCCTCCCCGGCTGTTCCCGGCGCGATCGAGCGGCGCCGCGACGAAGGTCCGGTTACGCGCGCCAGGCCGACGTTCGCGCCGCCGCGGGCGCGATCACCGCGCCACAGCGCGGATCGACCCAAAGCGGTCGTAGCTCGGCGAAAGGTTGAGGCCTGATATCGGACATCCCTCGGGTCCTACTTTTGGGCTGGACCTGGCCGCTCACGGAAGATCTATGGCTCGGGAGCAGCTCGAAAGCTCAGCCGCCTTCTATGGTCAGCCACGCGCGGGAGAAATCGCGCCTTGCGAGGTCGCTTGTTGCGATCCAAAAGCCGCAATGGTCGATGTCGCCCCACTGCCATCCCAGCGCGCTGTCGCTCGCAAGCTGGAGCAGGCCTACGATCGGATCGTCGCGATGCGCTGGTGGCTGCCAGGTGCGCGCATAGCCGAGCATCCGAGATGCCCGCAGCCTGTCGAGGCTGAATGGTCTGAATGCGAACGCCATGGAATCGTAGAATTGCGGCGTGATGCGCGCCGCGTTCTCGGTTTCCCCGGCCCAGCATCGTATCGTCGCCAGCATTGAAAGAAAGACCAGCCTGCTCGCATCATCGCTGAGCGGCCTATCGTCTCCTGAAAGCCGCACGGAGCGAAGCCAGGCGCGGAAAGTACCGCGATCCTGTTCCTCGACGGGCGCGTTACCGTGAACGGCGGCGTCGCGGTTCAGCCACGCATTGGCCTCGCCCCAAAGGCGCGCGACAAATTGCGCTTCTGGGTAGGGACAGATGTCCAGCTGGCGCAGGAGAAAGCGCGCGGCGTATCGGATCGTGAGCCAGTGCTGCGGATAAGTCGCCGCGCCGTTCTCGGCATGAAAGAAGATCTCCCGGCCCGCACTCTTGTCTTGGCCCCTTGTGCCGGCGAGATCCGGAATAGCGATACCGATTGCACGCGCGATGGCCCTTTCGCGGCGCTGCACAAGGGCCTCGGAATAGCGGCGCTGGCGCGCCTGGTCGCACGGCCACGCCGACAAGCAGGGTTTTTCCAATTGGGAACTCATCGGCGCGCGCGGGCCGGAGGCATCCGACTCCTCGACTGCCTGTGGAAGCGCGTCGGGCCAATCGTCTGATGCCAGCGGCTCGATCGGCCATTCGACGTGCAAGGACGGAGCATTTTCCCCAACCCGCATGATGTTGCCCCATGCCCCATGCGGACTGTTTCTCCCACCAATCGGCGGGAGATCCGAAGGAGCTTGCCGCAGGGGTGTGGAGGCAGAGACCTCTGGTACATGTAAGACCCGGCAAACGTCCGCGGGCGAGCTCTCATGATCCCAGAGATGATGATCATTCTCCCGGCCAAAGAAGAACAGCACCCCGCGGTTCGGCAGAGCGCTTGGGTTAGGAAGATCGGCGCAGTCGATTTGCGCCAGAAAGTGGAGCGGGATCCCCCCCGGCGTGCGAGGCCACTCGATCTCCGTCGGAAGTCGTGGAAGTCCCCCGAACTTCGAATTGGTGCGGCGGGCGCGGTGTGGCGGATAAGGCCGATGGAGAAGAATGGCGTCGCAGCGGTAGCGACGAAAGATGCATTCGAACTCGTCTTCGCTCATATCCAGTGGCTACCGCACGGATCTGCATTCCTCAACAAGTCCGCGACCCCAAGCGGGCATCGAGGTATCGTCCAATGCTTCGCGCCATCGCGACGCAGCCTCAGGCCGGTTTTCGGCACATACGCTGCTCAAGCCGTGCCGCAGTATGCGGCGCCCCGTCGAACGTCGGCTTGCCCGCAGCCGACCGATTGTTCTTTGTTGGAACCTCACATTCATGTCAGTACCGCCGAACATGAGAAGTGGTGTTAAGCTCGGCCCGCTGGCTCATCCAAGCTTCGGCCGAAGGCATCTTGCGGCTACAGGAATGTCTCGAATCCACCCGAATGAGCTGTGCCCATTGGCGATGAACGCGGCGGCGGCCAATGTCCGCTCCCGCGCGGCAGCCTGACGTTCGCGCCGGGACGCGGGCCAGATCGGGACGGTAGGCCGGCTCGGCCCCGTAGCCAACATTGGCGTTCCGCGTCCTGTTGGCTATCCAGACGGGCATGACAGCCAGAGAGATCGAGACGCTCCGAGAGGATATCGCCAGAGCGGAAGCCGAGCTCGATGCATCCGTACGCCGGCTAGCGGGAAAGCGCACCGGCGGGGAGATGGAGGCGTATGAGGCCGCCTTTCAACAACTGCTGAACGCCGAACGCAAGTTGGCAACGGCCGAAGCTCGCCCGCACGCAGTCGCGGAGACGATGTCTCTCCTTTGGGATGTTGGCGCACCCCTTCCAACGCTCATTCAATCGGACAATGACGCGCATTTACTCTTCCTTCTCTCCGATGACGAAAGCGCCGTTGGGTTAGTCCGCTTTGATGGTTGCTCCGCCACCCTGTTTGGAAACCCCGGCGACGAGACATTCCCTGGGCATCCGCTACATGGAAGCGGCTTTGAGCCATACAGAGCGATGCGCGTGATAAACTCGCCATGGATCGATCAGCTGCGGCGGATCGACTCGGTTCATCCAAGGCACAACGAAGCTTCGTTTGCCGAGCTCAACCACTTCATCTTCCCGTTCCATGATACGACCTTCGAATGTGTCGCGCGATCGTACGCGGCCTCACGAGTACCTGGTCGGCTGAGTGATGCAGTGAAAGCAGTCGTCGACCAGCTCTTCTAAGGTCCGATTTCCACCCGATGCGGCTGTCCCCGGGCGATCACGGGCCGCGGCGGCGAACGTCCGGTCTCGCGTGGTAGCCTGCCATCGGCGCCATCATTCCGCGTGATCGGGACGTTGAACCGCGTCCGACCCTAAGCGGACCTTGCGAGCGAGGACAGGCGGCAAGCGCCCCTCGGAAACACTGACCTTCCGAACGCTGTCGCGGAATGGTAAGCGTTGGTGATGCCGAGCCGCCTTCAACTCGCAAAGAATGCCGCTCGGGCAATCACCGTTGCTATCGCGACAGCAGTTTTTCTGGTTTCGACCTACACCTTGTGCGAGGGGCTGCTTGCAGGTTGTGGGTCTGGAAAGTGCCTGTTGCCATTAAGCGTGGGCATTCAGATAGCCGCACTGATTTCGCTTTTTTACTCTCTGCTTATCGCGGCATTTGCGCTCCCGGGATGGCTACTGCTTCAAAGACTTGGTTTGGGAAATTGGCAGAGCGCAGTCGCCGTTGGTTTCCTTGGGCCCGTGGCCGTTTGGCTATTCACTGGGTCTTACGACTTCAGCGTCTGGGCCGTCGCGTACACCGGGCTTCCCTACGCCCTCTGTGGTGCCGTTGCTGGTTTCGCAGCCTGGGTGACCAGTTCTCGCGCCTCAACGAATGGCAGTTCCCGCGCCGGCGCCTGACGCTGTGATGACGGGCGCCCCCACGCCGGCTACAGCGCGCATCCTCCCATCGCGGCAACGCGATCTTCAAGCCATGTTGAAGCGTGCCGACCATCTACATGCCCCTGCTGAACGAAGGCGTAGACGTGTGGCGTTCAGTCGAGGCGACGCACCTATCAGGTGACGCCTACCAAGTGGGTGGAAAGGTTCCAGAAGGTGAGGAATGGACGTTTGCACCGGGAACCCTTGTCCGATGCGAACGGAAGACGTTCAGCAGCGGCGGCGCAGGCCTCGCGGCCATCGAGGTCGCGAGCTAAGTCCGGAATCCACCTCGCCGGCCGTTCCCTGCGCGATCGAGCGGCGCCGCGACGAAGGTCCGGTTACGCGCGCCAGACCGACGTTCGCGCCGCCGCGGGTGCGATCACCACGCTACGGCGCGGATCGACCCATTCCGGACTCTCGGCACGCTGAAATCAATCAGCACTGACGTGCAGATACCAGCCTTCGTCAATGGCTCGGTAGGCGTCGAACCACGTATCGGTGACGTACCCAGCCTTGTCATAAGGGGTATCGAGGCTGCGAATGGGAGGGTTCGGAGGTGCTTGGCCGAGCCATTTAATTTCTTTCAATGAACCGCTAATCCCGATGCCCGCCGTGCTTACAACGAACGACACCGATACCCATCGCTTGGCAGACTTGGAACGGTACGGGATAATCGTCTCGATCCCGAGCTGCTCGAAGAGGATACGGTACGCTGCACGATGGGATTCGGGCAGTGAAGGGTAACCGTCGAGAGTGTCAGGCTCAATCCGCTCCCGCTGCTCCGCGTCTTGTAGAGCAAAGTCCCTGGCCTGCTCGAATGCTGCTCGATGGTCACGGAACCTGCTGATGAGCTCATCGTCACCTGGATGGCGAGCTGTGCCGCATGCGGCCAGAAGCATCGACGTTATTACAATCAAGGATTTGAACACTACGGGCCTGCCGGCGCGCCTTCGTCGAAACCTCAGCAGATCAATCGTCACCCGCGCCTCCGCCTATCACCGCTTTTCGAACCTGCTCTAGCGCCCCGATATGCAGGTCCAATGCAGACCATGTCTGACTTCCACCCTGATCGGCTGTTGTCGGCGCGATCCTCCACGGCAGCGGCGAACGTAAGCTATCGCGCGGCAATCTGACGTTGGCAGTGGGCATGCTCCAGATCGGGAGCTACGACGTGCTCCGGCCCTTGGTCGACTTACCCGCCAGCTACTGAACGATGATCCCGCCTTCAGTGTTGGGGGCGACGAATAGCCCCAGATCAAGGCGCTCGGCTCCCTGAGCCGCTAGGTAGACGACCTCACCGGACAGGAGTTCGCCAACGGCACCGGATAGGCTCTCCATCGAGACATCGATTCCGCACACCCAGGCACATGGCCCGGCCTCAGAGCAGCCTACATCGCGAAGACTGTCGCCGATCCTTCCCGCCCTCTGCTGGTCGGCTATCACCACGATAAGCCGCCTTTGATCCATTCGGACGCGAAAAAACTCGGGGTTCATGCAGGGCTCCTTCGAGACCAACATGGCAACCTGAGGGTCCGGGAACCACCCGTTTCGGCTGTCGCGGTCGGGAGCCCGCGTCAGCGCGCGCTACGTCCGCTCTCGCCAGGCAGGCTGACGATGGCGCCGCCACCACCAGGACCAACGCGCTACAGCGCGGATCGGGCAAGCGGCTCGCGCGAGTGCATCCACCACCTGCTCCATAGCCGACATTCGCCAGGACGGGGAGCAAGGTCTGCTAAGATCCCCCAAAGCAGTCATTCGCAGGGCGCACCGGGAATGACGGCTTCGGGGTATCAAAGCGGTCATTCGCCGCCACGGTCGGGAACGGCGGCTTTGTCCCAACACTAGCCGTTCCCACTCCCGCGCGCCGAGGCCTCCACGCTCTTCCACGCTTGGTAATCGTCGCCGTGTCACCTTGCGCCGATGAGCAACGAGTCGCTTCTCGCGTCGAGCAATGCCGCTAGCCGCATCGCTTGGCTGGTTGATGCCGATAGCATTGCCCATGCGAAGCTCGGCGCAATCGTCGGCGAATTGTCGCGCTAGGCCGTCGCCAACGTGCGGCGCGCCTATGGCGACTGGACCAACGCGCGCCTGAAGGGCTGGAAGGACAAGCTCCACTTGTACGCGATCCGGCCGATGCAGCAATTCAGCTATTCCGCAGGCAAGAACGCGACCGACATGGCGCTAGAGCGATTTGCAGTCAGACGGAACCATCTGGCGACTCGAAAATCGCGGTACAACAAAAGCCTAGAGCGTCGAGTGCAGTTCCTGGATCGCGCTTGACGCTCTAGTCATCGATGCGATGAAATTGCTCTACACGCAGGAGTTCGACGCTTTTTGCATCGCGTCGAGCGATGCGGACTTCACCCTCCTGGTGATGCAGCTGCGGGCCAATGGACGCGCGGTTTACGGCTTCGGCGAGCGCAAGACGCCCGGGCCGTTCGTCAATGCCCTAACCAAGCCGGACTCGTAACAATAACGCGCACTGCCCCGTGGGCTGCGTCGGGGGCCCACCCCGGCCTGCGCCGACAGCCGCCCCCCAATCCGGGCGTGGCAATGTCGTTCGCACCGCTATAGGTGCGCCCCACGATTTCACGCATTCAGGCAGACGCATGGCCCGCAAGCATTCGAAACATGGTCCCTACGAGGATCTGCACCCCAAGGCGGACGCTCCGGCGAAGGCGGTGCTCTGCTGGCTGTGCGGCCGGCCCACCGGCAAGACCATCATCTGGCACCATCCGGTCCCGAAGAGCCGGGGCGGAACGGATGTCGTCCCGATGCACGCAATCTGTCAGCAGACGCTGATTACGAATTTCACCAATTCCGAGCTGCAGCGGTATGGCCTGGACGTGGACGCGCTGCTGGCCAACCCCAATGTGCGCAAATTCGTCGCCTGGGTCGCCAACAAGGATCCGGATTTCACCGCGACGATTGCGAAGAAGCAGCGCTGATCAGGCGGCGCTGACCGGGCTGGGCTGATCGGGCTGGGCTGATCAGGCTGGGCCTTCCTCGCCCGCTCGATCGGCGCGCGGGCGGGTCTCGAAGAGGCTGAACAGGCCGACGCCGCCCAGCACGCACAGGGTGCCGACCGCCTCGGGCCAGCCGAACGGCTCGCCAAGCACCAGGATCGCCACGCCGATGGTCACGATCGGACTGATCGTCGAGACGATCGCGGTGCCCTGGGCGCCGATCCTGGCCGTTCCCGCCGACATCAGGAAGGCCGGAACGATCGTCGCGAACACCGCCAAAGCGAGGATCAGGGCCCAGGCCGGGCGCGGCGGACTGAGCGCCGCCGCCGGGTGCGTCAGCAGGAAGCCGAGCAACGCCGTCATCCCGGCCGCGCTCATCGCGATTGCGGTGAACAAGGATGCGCCGCACCGCATGATCACTTCACGTGCGAATAGCTGGTATAGGGCGAAGGAGGCGGCTGCGGCGGCCACGTAGCCGCCGCCCACCAGCATGGCCGCGTCCAGTCGTGCCGGCGCGCCCGCGAACATGACGAACAGGCCGGCATAGCTCAGGCCGGCCCCGACCAGGGCATGCGCGCGAAGCGGATGGCCGAAGAGCAATCGCCCGAACAGGATCACCAGGAACGGGTAAGTGAACAGGATCAAACGCTCGGTCTGCGCCTCGAGCGTTTGCAGGCCCTGAAAGTCGAGCCACGACGAGATGTAGTAGCCGAGGATGCCGACGAGCATGGCGTGGCAGATCGTGCGGGCGTCCGGGCGCTTCTCCCGGTCCAGTCGCCGCCAGGTGTAGGCGCCGACCGCTGCGAATACCGGCACGGCCAAGAGCATGCGCATCGCCAGCAGGCTGGTCGTGTCGATGCCGAACCGGTAGATGAGCTTGATCAGGACGCCCTTGATCGCGAACAGCATCGCGCCGGCCGCGGAAAATGCGAAGCCGGTGATGCGCCACGAAGGCGGGTGCTTCTCGATCATGCCGAACAAATCCGCCTCGCGATGCCCGCGTGGGAAGGGTGCGGCGCGACGCACTCATAACGTCGGCTGCCGCCGATCCCAGACCGGAATTCGAGTTCGAGATCCCGAAGGGCCGAGCGGACGTTCGCTCGTACGGCAGGTCATTCTCTCTCACCCATCGTTACGCAAAGTGAAATGGTGAAATGCCTTCAGGCCCCATTCTCCATTGCGGCGCATCGCCGCACAGTAACGCTGCACACCGGGAACAGCGCCTGCGGCCCGCCACCCTGCCGATCGATCCGCGAGGAAGACGGCTGCCTCACCCCTTGCCGATGACCCCAGGAGAAACATCATGGTCCGCCCTCCCCTGCCGCCCTTCACCCGCGGAAGCGCGATCGAGAAGGTCCGCCTCGCCGAGGACGGATGGAACGGCCGCGATCCGGCCAAAGTCGCGCTCGCCTACACGGTGGATACGCGCTGGCGCAATCGCGTCGAGTTCGTCACCAGCCGCGACGAAGCGCAAGCCTTCCTGACCCGCAAGTGGAACAAAGAGCTGGACTACCGCCTGATCAAGGAGCTCTGGGCCTTCACCGGCGCCCGCATCGCCGTTCGCTACGCCTATGAATATCGCGACGACAGCGGCCACTGGTTCCGCGCCTACGGCAATGAGAATTGGGAATTCGCCGATGACGGGCTGATGTCCCACCGCCACGCGAGCATCAACGAGCATCCGATCCGCAAGGAGGATCGCCAATTCCGATGGCCCCTCGGCCGACGTCCGGACGATCATCCGGGCCTCAGCGCCTTCGGCTTCTAGGCCCGCGAAGCCGTGATCCGTGTCGGACCCTGCGGCTCCGCTGCCGAGATGGACGCCGCACAAGGCGGGTCGTTTCGCCCCGGCCAGGCAGCGGGTCGAACACCCGCCCGCTCGAGCATCATGGTTCGGATCAGGTACGGCCCTTTCGAGCCTCCGCCGCCGGCTCTCGCGTCCGAGCTCGAAGAACCAATCGGCCGAT
This sequence comes from Sphingosinicella sp. BN140058, assembly GCF_004135585.1. NCBI lineage: Bacteria > Pseudomonadati > Pseudomonadota > Alphaproteobacteria > Sphingomonadales > Sphingosinicellaceae > Sphingosinicella > Sphingosinicella sp. BN140058. Next base: position 680,434 of record NZ_CP035501.1, read on the forward strand.
TATCACGGTGAGCTGCTTCGTCGGACATCGGCCCATCATGCGGAGATGCTGATGCGCCTGATGTGATCAAAGGGGGATCCGGTTACGGGATCATTGGCCAGGTGCACCTGGACACATCAGCCCGGATGCACCTGTTGCAGGGCCTTGAGCGCCGCGCGTGTTCTGTCCCATGCGTCGAGCTTGAACACGAGGTTGGCCGCAGACTGTCCGCCATGGCTCGCGCCCCTGCCATCTGCCGGAAGTCACGAATCTTCGAAGGGTTGAAGCGCGTCCGCCGCGGATTTGCTGGGCAGCGTCCGCGCGGCACCGGCCCCCTGCCCCTCCAAGCTCGTTCGCGCTTTGGTAACCGACACCATGTCACCTTGCGCCGATGAGCAAGGACTCACTTCCCGCGCCGGGCGAAGCCGCCGCCCGCATCGCTTTGCTGGTCCATGCCGACAACATCTCCCATGCGAAGCTCGGCGCGATCGTCGGCGAATTGTCGCGCTATGGCGTCGCCAACGTGCGGCGGGCCTATGGCGACTGGACGCATGCGACCTTGAAGGGCTGGAAGGACAAGCTCCATCTGTTCGCGATCAGGCCGATGCAGCAATTCAGCTATTCGGCCGGCAAGAACGCGACCGACATGGCGCTCGTCATTGATGCGATGGAATTGCTCTACACCCAGAATCTCGACGCCTTCTGCATCGCGTCGAGCGATGCGGACTTCACCCCCTTGGTGATGCAGCTCCGGGCCAACGGCCGCGCCGTTTACGGCTTCGGCGAGCGCAAGACGCCCGAGCCGTTCGTCAACGCCTGCACCAGCTTCCTCTATCTCGACAGCCTCACGGAGCCGGAGGCCCCTTCGTCGGCCGAAACCAAGACGACCGCCGCGAAGCGGGCGAACGGCGCCGAACGAAAGATCGAACCGAAGACGGCGGCAGAGAACCAATGGAAGCTCGCCTGCGACACCAGGCTGGTGACCGCCCTGCGCGGCGGCGTGGAGGCGAATTCGCGCGAAGACGGATGGGCGCCTTTGTCCTCCACCGGCAGCGCGGTCCAGCGGCAGGCCTCGATCGACCCGCGCAACTACGGCGTGAAAGGCTTTCGAGCCTTGTTCGAGACGACCGGCCTATTCGACATCGTCAAAGCCGAGACTGGCCATCTCTTTATTGCCGACAAGCGCAACAAGGCACGCGCCGCACATCCTGCAGCATGAACGACCAAGCGCCGCTGCACACCGCCGCCCGCGACAGCTAAGCCGGGCATCCTTGGCGAGCATCGCGTTCTTCGCGGCTTCGCGTCCAAAGGCTGCCAAAGCAGCACGCGCGGCGGTCAGCGGAATATCCCCAACGGCAACCCCTTACTCGCGGAACGGCAGATCGCCGGCGGCGCTTCACCCCAGGGCGCCGTGCTTTCAGCCGAAGCTCCGTCTTCAGGCGAAGCCGCGAAGAGCGCGAAGCCGTCACGAGCGTCTGCAAAGTAGCCGGCCATTCCACCTCTCGCCTTCCCGCCCCGAGCCTGCCGATCCCGCCTTGAGGCTCTCCTGAGCTCGTTCGCGAGCTTCGCCGAAGGGGGCGCCCTTCGCGGCTTCGCGGCTTTGCGTGCCAATCCTGCCTGACCGTCCCCCCCTGCAGAGGAGAGGAGAGGAGAGGCGACCCGCCCCACCCCATCGAAATGCGCGGATCTCTTCAGTCGAATGTTGCGCTTAACGCAAGAAACAAGTTGATGCTGATGCGCCTTCGTGGTAGGAACATACAGGGAACGGGAGCACTCCAGGGGCGACGCTGCCCCGCGCTCTTCTGCCCAAGGAGATCGCCATGCCGGATCCCGCCGCCGCTTCTGCCCGCGCCGCCACCGGCCGGTTCCTCCCCGGCCGCAGCGGCAATCCGGCCGGGCGGCCGCGCGGCGCCCGCAACAAGGCGTCGCGTCTGATCGAGCTGCTGGACGACGGCGAGGAAGCGGCGATCGCGCGGGCGGTGATCGATCGTGCGCTCGCGGGAGAATGGCCCGCGCTGCGCGCCTGCTTCACCCGCCTGATGCCGCCGGCCAGATCGGCGCCGATCGAGATCGACCTCCCCGCCACCGCAACGCCGGCGGATGTGGCGGAGGCGGGCTCCGCGGTGATCGCGGCGATGGCCGCCGGCGAGATCACCTTGCGGGAGGCGGAGCAGGCGATGAAGGTGCTCGTCGCCCACTCCAGGCTGATCGATGCCTGCGACCATGCCGCGCCCGCCGCTCGTGGAGCCGTTGAGGACGGCGGTTGCGGGAGCGCCGCGACGGCCGTCGCGCGAGCCTCGTCTGCCGCGCCAACCGCGCCGATGGCTCCGGTCGTGACGATGTCCGAGCAAGAATGCCTGATCGACACGTGCCCGGCGCGCCCGGTGCCGCAATCGCCCGCGCCTGCTCCGGCGCCGGAGCCAGGTCCCGCGCCTGCCTGTATTCCGCCTGTTCTTACGGCCACGAACGCGCCGATTTCCGAACAAGGATTCTACGGCGACGCGATCCCGGCGCGGCCGGTGCCGGGAGTGCCTGCGCCCGCGCCATCGCCCGCGCCGGATCCAGCGCCCGCCTGTATTTCACCTGTTATTACGGCGGCCAACCCGCCTTCGGCCAAGTCGCGATCGATCTGCCATCCGGGCAAGGGCTTCCCACCTCCGGCCGCCCCGGCGCAGCGTCGAAGCCTGCTCGGCAAAGCGGCCGCCCACCCGCGCGCCACGCTGCTGGCGAGCGCCGCATTCGACCAGGCGTGTACCATCAGACATGCCGCCCGGCTGGCGGATGGCCGTCTTTCCGTCCCGCCGCCGCCTGCGGATCGCGCGCATTGCTGGAGCCACCATCGCGCTACGGCTCCTTCCTTTTCGTGACGCGGTCCAGGTCCACCATCCGGACCTGAAGGCGCGCCACTTCCCCTCCTCTGCCACGGGGCATTGCCCTTCCTTGAAGGCAGAGGTCCAGCAACGAACAGGAACGGCCCGCGCGGCCGCCCTGCGATCCGGTGCGCACGCGAGGCGCGGCGTTCCCGGATCCAGGGCGGCCGCCGCGAAAGCCCTTCGCTTTGCGCACCGCAGCACGGCCAAACACGCGTTCCGGCCGAATTCGACCGTGAAAATCGACCGAATTTACGGTCAATACGGTGGCGCCCACCGCCCGAACGCTGCTGCGCCGCAACCAAGCCGGGGAGCGGCGCAAGCCGCTCCGGATTTCACTCCACCGTGACGCTCTTCGCCAGATTGCGCGGCTGGTCGACGTCGGTGCCCTTGGCGACGGCGACATGGTAGGCGAGCAGCTGCACCGGGATCGCATAGGTCAGCGGCACGATCAGCGGATGCACCCTGGGCATCTCGATCGTCGCCAGCAGGCGGTCGTCGGCCGCGGCGGCCAGGCCTTCGGCGTCGGAGATCAGGACAACCTTGCCGCCGCGGGCCTGGACCTCCTGCATGTTCGAGACCGTCTTCTCGAACAGGGGCCCCGACGGCGCTATCACGATCACCGGGACATGCTCGTCGATGAGGGCGATCGGGCCGTGCTTCATCTCGCCCGCGGCATAGCCTTCGGCGTGGATGTAGCTGATCTCCTTCAGCTTCAACGCTCCTTCCATCGCCATCGGGTAATCCGGGCCGCGGCCGAGATACAGGACATCGCGGGCGCGGGCGATCAAGGGTGCCATCTTCTCGATGTCGCCGTCATGGGCGAGCGCGGCATTCATCGCCGCCGGCGCTTCGGACAGATGGGCGACGATCTCGCGCTCCTCCGCCTCGGTCAGCCGGCCCTTGTCGCGGGCGACCTTGGCGGCGAGCGCGGCGAGCACCGCCAGCTGGCAGGTGAACGCTTTCGTGGACGCGACACCGATCTCCGGGCCGGCACGGGTGGGGAGGAGGAGGTCTGCCTCGCGCGCCATCGAGCTGGTCGGCACGTTGACCACCACCGCGATCCTTTGCCCCTCCGAACGGGCGTGGCGCAGCGCCGCCAGGGTGTCGGCGGTCTCGCCCGACTGCGAGATGAACAAGGCGAGCCCGCCCGCCTCGAGCACCGGCTGCCGGTAGCGGAATTCGGACGCGATATCGAGCTCGACCGGCACCCGGGCGAATTGCTCGAGCCAATATTTGGCGACCATGCCGGCGTAGAAGGAGGTGCCGCAGGCAACGATGGTGATCCGCGGCACGTCGGCGAAGCTGAAGTCCATGTCGGGCAGGGCGACCTGCTGCTCGTAGGAGCGCAGATAGGATTGCAGCGTCTGCGCGACGACGAGCGGCTGCTCGAAAATCTCCTTCTGCATGTAGTGGCGGTGATTGCCCTTCTCGATCCGCGCCGACGAGGCGCCGGAGTGGACGATGGGGCGCTCCACCCGATTGTTGTCGCGGTCGTAGATATCGGCGCCATCGCGGCCGATCACCGTCCAGTCGCCCTCGTCCAGATAGGCGATACGCTGGGTGAGCGCGGCGAGCGCGAGCGCGTCGGAGCCCAGATAGGTCTCGCCTTCGCCATAGCCGAGCGTCAGCGGCGCGCCCATGCGGGCGCCGATCAAAATGCCGGGAAAGTCGCGGAACAGGATGGTGATCGCGAACGCGCCGTGCAGCTGCGGCAGCACCGCCGCGACGGCGTCGCGGGGTTCCTTGCCCCGCTTCAATTCGCGGTCGACGAGATGGGCGACGACCTCGCTGTCGGTCTCCGACTGGAAGACGCGGCCTTCCGCCTGCATCTCCTCGCGCAACGGGCGGAAATTCTCGATGATGCCGTTGTGGACGAGGGCGACGCCGTCGACGATGTGCGGATGGGCGTTGCCGACGGTCGGCGCGCCGTGGGTCGCCCAGCGCGTATGGGCGATGCCGACCTCGCCCGGCAGCGGCTCGTCGGCAAGCACCGCGGCGAGATTGTCGAGCTTGCCCTCGGCGCGGCGGCGTTCGAGCCGGCCGTCGACCAGGGTGCAGAGGCCGGCGCTGTCATAGCCGCGATATTCGAGCCGCCTCAGTCCGTCCATCAGCCGCGGCGTCACCGCGCTCCTGCCGACGATCCCGATAATTCCGCACATGTCTTCAGCTCGCTTTCTTCTTGGCGGCCATCGCCGCGCGGAACCGGGCGGCCCAGCCGGCCTTGACCTGCTGGCTGCCGCGGGCGAGCGCAAGCGCGCCTTCGGCGACGTCGCCGGTGATCACCGATCCCGCGCCGACGATTGCTCCGGCGCCGATCGCCACCGGCGCGACCAGCGCGCTGTTCGACCCGACGAACGCGCCCTCGCCGATCGTCGTGCGATATTTGAAGAAGCCGTCATAATTGCAGGTGATCGTGCCGGCGCCGATATTGGCATCAGCCCCGACCTCGGCATCGCCGATATAGCTCAGATGGTTGGCCTTGGCGCCGGCGCCGAGCCGCGCCTTCTTTACCTCGACGAAATTGCCGACCTTGGCCTTGTCGCCGATCTCGGCTCCGGGCCGCAGCCGGGCATAAGGGCCGATCTCGGCGCCGGTGCCGACCGAAGCGCCTTCGAGGTGGCTGAACGCGCGGATCCTGGCGCGCTCGGCAATCCGCACGCCGGGCCCGAACACCACGTTGGGCTCGACGATCGTGTCGCGGCCGATCTGCGTATCGTAGGCCAGGAACGCGGTCTCGGGCGCGACCAGGGTCACGCCTTCCGCCATCAGCTCGGCGCGGCGGCGGCGCTGCCAGATCGCTTCCAGCTCGGCGAGCTCGGCGCGGCTGTTGACCCCCGCAACCTCGTCGGCGTCGGTCTCGATCGCCGCCGAGGTGCGGCCGACCGCCGCCGCGAGCATGACGATGTCGGGCAGATAATATTCGCCGGCGGCATTGTCGTTCTCGACCCCGGAGAGGAGCGGCCAGAGATCCTCCGCCCGCGCCGCCATCAGCCCCGAATTGCAGAGGTTGAGCGCGCGCTCCTCGTCGCTCGCATCCTTATACTCGACCATCTTGCGGATCGTGCCGTCCTCCTCGGCGACGATGCGGCCGTAGAAGAGCGGATCGGTGGGGCGGAAGGCGACGACGACCACCGCCGGCGGCGACTCGGTGCGCAGCCGCTCGAGCATCCGCGCCATCGTCGAGGCCCGCACCAGCGGCGCGTCGCCGTAGAGGATCAGGACGTCGCCCCCGAACCCGGCCAACGCGGCCTGCGCCTGGAGCACCGCATGGGCGGTGCCGAGCTGGGGATCCTGGACCACCACGTCGCCGCCGCGGCGCGCGACCAGCGGCTCGACCTGATCGCGGCCGCTGCCGACCACCACCACCGTCCGTGCCGCGCCGAGGCTTTCGACGCTGGCGAGGAGGTGTTCCAGCATCGGCCGTCCCGCGACCGGGTGCAGCACCTTGTGGAGATCGGATTTCATCCGCGTCCCCTTGCCCGCGGCAAGGATGATCGCGGCAAAAGGCCGTTCCGAATTCATGAAGCTCCCTCGCACCCGTCAAAGCGTCGGCGGAAAGGTGGTTTTCCGCAGATCATGACGCCTCCCGCAGGACGCGCTACGACCCTGCGCGGCCATCGCACGGAAATCTTGCCATTTCCAGAGCGGCAGCGGATGGGGCGGCGATGCCCAGCTTTCCCTTCGACGTCGTCGTCTTCGATCTCGACGGCACCCTCGCCGACAGCGCGCCGGACCTCCGCGCCGCGCTCAACCACGTCTTGCGCAGCCTCGGCCGGACCGAGCAGTCGGACGAACAGGTGCGGGCGATGATCGGCAACGGCGTGCGGATGCTGCTCCGCCGCGGCCTCGCCGCCACTGGCAGCGCGTCGGAAGAGGAGGTCGACCGCGCCACTCCGCTGTTCATGGACTATTATGCGGCCCATATCTGCGATCGGACGCGAGCCTATCCCGGCGTCGACGCGATGCTCGACGCGGTCGCCGCGGGCGGCGCGGCGCTCGCCATCTGCACCAACAAGCCAGAGGCGCTCACCCGTGCGCTGGTCGACGCGCTCGGCTGGTCTGGCCGTTTCCGGGCGATCGTCGGCGGCGACACATTGCCGGTGCGCAAGCCCGATCGCGCGCCCTTGCTGGAAGCGGTGCACCGGGCGGGCGGCGGCCGGGCCGTGCTGGTCGGCGATTCGATCACCGATGCCGAGACCGCCGCGGCCGCCGGCCTGCCGCTGGTCGCGGTCGGCTTCGGCTATCGCGATCGCCCGGCGACGGCGCTCGGCGCCGCCGCCGTGATCGACTCGTTCGACGATCTGCCGAACGCCCTGCTCCGGGTCTGACGCTTACTGGGCGAGGAAGGTCTTCAGCGCCGCCTGGAACGCCGCCGGCTCGTCCCACATGATGAAGTGGTAGCTGTTGGGCACCTGCTCCAGCATCGCCTGCGGCGCATTGGCGAAGGAGAGCTTGTAGAATTGCGCCATCTGCGCGTCGCTGACCGGGGCATTGGGCGCGCGCGCCCACAGCACCGTCATCGGCACCTTGATCTTGGCGAGCTCCGGGCGAAGGTCGGTGGTGATGAGGTCGTACATCGCCTGCGCCGACGCCGCCGGATCGCTGTCGAGCGAGTGCTTGAGCGCGATCGGGCGGAAGCTCTCGGTCCGGATCATGTTGGCCATGGTCTGCTCGAGCTGCGTCTTGCGTGCCTCGCCGGTCGCGCCGGCGATGCCCTGGCGGATCTGCTCGGCGACGGGACGGACATTCTCCGGCGTCGGATTCTGGGCGAACATCGCGCCCATGTAGGGCAGCATGTCGACGACCATCACTTTCGAGACCTGGTCGGGATGCTGGCTCGCCACCATCATCGCCCAGGCGCCGCCGAGCGAATGGCCGACCAGCGCCGGCCTGGCGAACTTCGCCGCTGACATGTAGCGACCGATCTCGGCCGCCACCGGCGCCATCACCGGGCCGCTGGCATTGGCGCCCGCGGGCTTGCCGGCAAAACCGGCGACATGGACGAGGTGGTAACGATAGCCGGGCAATGCCTTGACTGTGCTATCCCAGACTTCCGGCGACGAGCTGAGGCCCGGGATCAGCACCACATCCGGCCCCTTTCCGCGTACCTCGACGCTGATCCGGTCGCTGGTGAAGGCGGGCTCGGCGGCCTTGGCGAGGGCGGGGGCTGCGGCGACCGCCGCGAACGGCAGCAACAGCAAGGCGAACAATCTCTTCATTCGGATATCCTTCTCTGGTGTGGATTGGGGAAAATCTGCTCGACAGGCTGGTCGAAGGCGACGGCGATCCGGTAGGCGAGATCGAGCGAGGGATCGTGCCGCTCCGCTTCGATCGCGTTGATCGCCTGGCGCGACACTCCGATCTCGCCGGCCAATTGCTCCTGCGTCCAGCCGCGTTCGGCGCGAAGAACCCGCAGCCGGCTCTTCATGGCAGGCTGCTGCGGACGAGCGGGCTGACCATGCCGAACACGCCCCAGAAGAGCGGGTAGAGCAGCCACATCGGCAAAGCGGGGACGCCGAGGAACTGCATCGCGATTCCGGCGAACACCGCGAGGGTGAGGGTGACGCCGGCGGCGATCAGCACTCTCTTGGCGGTGAGCGCCCGCATATATTCGTCCTGAACGGCGATCAGCCGGTAGGCGGCGACGAACTGCCCGGCGACCGACGCGGCGAGGAGGATGGCGAGCGCCCACCGCCACCCGGCCGGCAACGCGCTGGTGCCCCGCCCCCACGACAGCAAAAGGATCCCGGCAAGGAACATCGCCCAATTGAGAAGCGCACCCAGCAGATAGAAGCGGGAGCGCGGCCAGCCATCGTCCATGTAAGGAGCTCCGTACATAATGTAAGGAGATCTTTACATGCCGCGCGCCGCGCGTCAATCAGCGCCGTGCTTTCTCCAGCAGATGGCGGGCAAGCATCATCGGCGGCATTCGCAGCCAGTGCGAGCGGACATAGAAGCCGAACCGGGTGCCGCGCCGGCGCGGCCGGCCCCAGCCGTCGCGGGCGAGCAGGCGGCGTGCGTAGAGGCGGTCGGTCGCCGACCGCCCTGCCAGTCCGGCGTCCAAGGGGGTTTCATAGAAGCGCGCCGAAAGCCGCAGCGCTCGCCGGGTCGGCGCGAGCAGATCGTGGCGCCGCGCCCGCGCCTCCAGCCGGCACCACCAATCCGGCGCCACGGCGAAGGCCCGCAGCAGCCGGTCGATGTCCCACAGATTGCGCAGCCCCCCGGCGAGGTCGCCATCGGCGAACAGATGGGCGACGGCGTGCAGGACCATGTCTTCCGGCGCCAGCACGCGCAGGCCATTCGGCAGCGCGACGCTGTCGTCGATCATCGCCTGCGCATCGGGCGTCCGCCGCGCGGTCAGCGGCAGGATGGTGTGGTGGACGTCGATCATCCGGTCGCGTTCGCGATGGATCAGCGGCGGCAGCTCGTGCATCCACCGCCGGTAATAGAGATCGTCATAGGCGTTCTCCTTGACCCATTCCCAGCCGGCGGCGAGCAGGGCCTCCTCGACGTCGGCAAGCGCCGCACGGGGGACGAGGATGTCGAGATCGCCGATCGATCGGCCGGGCGCGGGGGTAAGATCGGCGGTGGCATAAGCGGTGCCCTTGAGCAGGACGATCGGTACGCCGGTCGCGGCAAGCGCCCGTCTGGCCATCTCCGCTTCCCACACGGCCTGGGTCCGCGCCTGCGCGGCGTCGCGCCGGATGTCGGCGAGCATCGCGCCGACGTTCGCCGGCACCGGCACCCCGTCGAGCCGGAAAGCGAGCGTGCCGGCGACCGCCTCCGCCCGCGCCACGCAGAGCAAGGCGGTCCAGTCGCGGACCGTGCTGGCTTGGGACGGATCGGCGAGGATGCGGGTGAGCAGCCGGGCGTCCCTCATCCCTGCGCCGCCCATGTTTGCTCGACCAGCCCGATCGCCTCCTCGGTCGAGGAATAATCGATCGCTCGGGCTGGGGTGCCGCCGACCAGTGCCGTCAGCGCGCCGAAGCCGCGCTCGCCGAGGCTCACATAATTGGTCGACGCCTGGGTCAGGCGAACGAACACTTCGGCGGCGCCGACCGGGCGCTGCGTGGCGGGAAGGTCGCGGCCGAAGCGCGGGAACAGGATCAGCGCCGGGCGGGCCGAATGGGCCATCCGCGCGATCGCGTCGGCAGGCGGGCGCAGGTGGCGGATGGTCCCCTTGGGCGTGCCGCGCAGCACCGGGCCGAGCCGCTCCGGGTCGACGTCGTCGAACAGCGCCAGCGACGCATTTTTGAGGCTGATCGCGCGCGGGAACGGATGGAGCAGGCCGCTTTCGGGATCGAGCAGCCCGAACTCGTCGCCCATGAACCGCCAGCCCCGCGTCCCGAGCAAGGCCGCCAAGGTCGACTTGCCCGCGCCCGACGGGCCGGTCAGGATCAGCGCCTTGCCGTCCCGCTCGACCACGCCGGCATGGAGCAGCAGGAAGCGTTTCTGGCCCAGCGCCATCTGCAGGTTCATCCCCATCTCGGCGGCGAGCAGCCCCTGCGCGAGCGGCAGTGGCGCCGCGTCCGGCAGGGTGTAGTCGCCGGCGATCGCGACCGAAGGCCGGATGATCCGCCGCCAGGGTGCCGCCGGTTCGAGCCGGACGGTGAAGTCGGCCGCTCCGTCCGCCGCCGGGTACGGCGCGTAGAGCCGGGCGAGCTCCGCCAGCGGCGCCGCCCAGGCGGAGCCGATCCGGAACGCCACCGGGCCGATGCGGAGCGCCAGCCGGTGCCTCACGCCCGCCGCACCAGCCCGGCCGCCTCCAGCTCGGCGAGCCGCGCCGCGATCGCCGCAGCGGGATCCTCGGCCTCGAGGTCGAAGCTCTCGGCAATGCGGGCCAGCACCGCGTCGGCATCGCCTTCGCGTCCCGACAGCGCGGCGAGGATCTGCGGCCCCGGCGGCGCCAGCAAGTGGGTCATTCCGGACGGGCGATGGTAGAGGATGGTCAGCCCTTCAAGGACGACCGCGCGCACGGCGTCGTCGGGGTCGGCGATGAAGCGGGGACCGGCCATGCCGGCCCTTGGCGCGATCAGCGCGGCATCTGCAGCGAGGCGTAGCAGGTAAATCCGCTCATCCCCGCCTGCAGACGGCGAATGTAATTGGCATAGGCTTGCGACGCTTCGGCGTTGAGGCCGGGCGGAGTCGGGCCGCCGGCGAGCAGCACCTTCGCCTCCTCGCCGGTGATCGGGCGCGGCGCCGGGGCAAAGGCGCCGGCGGTGCCCGCGGGGACGAGCGAGCCGTCGGCCGCGATATAGCTGCCGCCGGCCTGCGGCCCGGGCACCGGTATCTCGCAGTTGAGCACCGATCCGGCGGTCTGGGCGAGCGCCGGGCGGATCGTGACCACCGTCGACGCGGCGGCGGCACCGAGGGCGAGCACGACCCGGCGGCTCGGCCGCTGGCCGTCTTCCTCGCCGATCTCGCTCTCCCGCTCGCTCATCGAACCCCATTCTATGCCAAGCCTCTTTCATAACCGTAAATTGCCAAAAGAAGCACCCTCCCGCAGATTCGGGGCGTCCCACCGAGAGACAGGGCACGACAGGGAAAGAAATCGTTGCGGTGGCGTTTGTATTTCTTGGGGCCGCGGATCGGCGGCCTGCTGAACAGGAGGAAGAGATGAGAGCCATTTTCTTCGCGGCCGCCATTGCCTTCGGCGGCACCGCCATCGCCCAGACCACCAGCACCACCGGCGCCGAGCCGGGCACCGGCACTGCTGACACTCAGAGCGCGACGGACGCCCAGAGCGCAACGGACGCCCAGACGGCGACCGACACCGCACCGGCGACGAGCGCCGCCGACACCCAGCCGGCGACCAGCGGCGCGATGACCGACACGACGACGTCGGCGACAACCGATACTGCTGCCGCGAGCAGCGTCACCACCGGCAGCGCCGCGGCCGGCGGCAGCACGGTTGCGCCAGGCAACACCGCGCCCGAGCGCGACGCCCGCGGCATTCCCGTGGTCTCTGATCCGGCGACCGTTCCCGCCGGCGTCAACGCGGCCCCGGGTGCCGGCACCGCGGCGGGCGCCTCCGCCTTCGCGACCCAGCCGAGCACCGAAAATTACCCGACCTGCAGCCGCACCGTCACCGACAATTGCGTGCAGAGCTACGAGCGCGGCCGCCGCAAATAAGGCGGACACGCGCCGGATCGCGAAAGGGCGTGCCTCCCGGCGCGCCCTTTCCACATCTGGCCGCCTCCCCTCATATCTGCCATGACCCGTCGCCAGATCGGGGAGGCAGTGCGCAGATGAGCATCAGTTTCGACGGACGAGTCGCGATCGTCACCGGCGCCGGCGGCGGGCTCGGCCGGGCCTATGCGCTCGAGCTCGCCCGGCGCGGCGCCAATGTGGTGGTCAACGATCTCGGCGGCGCCCGCGACGGCTCGGGGGCGTCGGATACCGCCGCACAGGTGGTCGAGGAGATTGCGGCCGCGGGCGGCACCGCGATCGCAGACGGCGCCAGCGTCACCGACGCCGAGCAGGTCGAGGCGATGGTCCGGACGGCCCAGGAGCGTTTCGGCGGAGTCCACATCCTGATCAACAATGCCGGCATCCTGCGCGACCGCAGCTTCGCCAAGATGAGCGCTGAGGATTTCGCGGCGGTGATCGACGTCCACCTGCTCGGCTCGGCAAACTGCACGCGCGCCGTCTGGGAGATCATGCGGCAGCAGGCTTATGGCCGTATCCTGATGACGAGCAGCTCGAGCGGGCTGTTCGGCAATTTCGGCCAGGCCAATTACGGCGCCGCCAAGCTCGGCCTGCTCGGCCTCGCCCGCACGCTCCACCTGGAGGGCGCGAAATACGGCATCCGGGTCAACACGCTGGCGCCGACCGCTGCCACCCGGATGACGGAAGACATCTTTCCGCCCGAGATGCTGGCCCTGTTCAATCCGGACACGGTCGTGCCCGCCGCGCTCTACCTCGTCTCCGAGGATGCGCCCTCCAACATGGTCGTCGGCGCGGGCGCCGGGGTCATCCAGGCCAGCTACATCACCCTGACCGAGGGCTATGCGCTGCCGGAAGGACGCCGGACGGTGGAGGAAGTCGCCGCCAATTGGGACAGGATCGTCGACCGCAACGGCGAGATCGTTCCGCAATCGGGTGCCGAGCAGGCGATGGCGATCCTCCGTGCGCTGCAGGGCCGTCCGGACTGACGCAGGCGCCGCCGCCACGGCGGTGCGACATAGTGTATTGCATCACCAACACACATGATGATAGGATCCGGTCTTCAGGGAGGATCGGACCATGTACAGTGATACCGACATCGAAGCGGCCGTCGCCGCCGGCGTGATCAGCGCCGACGCGGCGCGCTCGCTCCGACATTATGTCGCCGGCCAGCGCGCAGCACCCGCCGTCGACGAGGAACATTTCCGGCTGATCACCGGCTTCAACGACATCTTCGTCGGCATCGCCGCCGCCATCCTGCTGATCGCGGTCGCCTGGATCGGCCAGTCCTTCGGCCCCAGGATCGACGGCGACGGCCCCTCGCCCTTCGCCGGCCTGTTCGCCGCCGCGACCGCATGGGGGCTCGCCGAATTCTTCACCCGCAAGCGCCGCATGGCGCTGCCGAGCATCCTGCTGCTGCTCGCTTACACCGGCGGCGTGCTGGTGACCGCGCTCAGCACGATCGTGCTCGCGGTTGGTGAACCCCGGTTCGAGAACAACCAGTCCGCGATCATGCTCGCCGCCGCGGCCTCGGCCGCGGTCGCCGCCGGCGCGACCTGGTTCCACTGGCGCCGCTTCCGCGTGCCGATCACCGTCGCGGTCGGTGCGGCCACCCTGGTCGGCCTGCTCCTTGCCCTGGTCGCTTCGGCGGTCGGCAACCAGAACACGCTCGAGAACATCATCCTCTCGGCCGCCCTGCTGCTCGGGATCGGCGTGTTCCTGTTCGCCATGTGGTGGGACGGCTCCGATCCGCGCCGCGAGACCAAGCGCGCCGACGTCGCCTTCTGGCTCCACCTGCTCGCCGCGCCGTTGCTCGTCCACCCGATCTTCAGCCTGCTCGGCCTCAACGACGGCAATGCCAGCGTCGGCGAGGGCGTGCTGGTGCTGATCGTCTATGCGGTGCTGGGCGTCGTCGCGCTCGCGATCGACCGCCGCGCCCTGCTCGTCTCGGCGCTGGCCTATGTCCTGTGGGCGCTGATCGACCTGTTCGACCGGTTCGACGTCGTCGAACTCAACTTCGCCCTCGCCGCCTTCGTGATCGGCTCGGCCCTGCTCCTGCTCTCGGCCTTCTGGCACAGCGCCCGCGCCGCCATCGTGCGGCCGCTGCCGCCGGGCCTCCAAGCGCGGCTGCCAGTCCTCGATCGGGTCGCCCTCGCCGCCTGAACCGCGCGCTTTCTCGGTCCCAACGACTGCCGGCCGAACTCCCGAGGTTCGGCCGGTTCTTTTTTTTGCGATGCAGGGCTCCGGTGCTGGCTGAGGCAATCGCGACCACCAGCCATCGCCGAGAGGCCTTCGGCATCACCTGCCCGGCCAGGACCAGGGTTCGACCGACTGACCGCCGAATATCTGCTCGCGGGGCAGATCGAAGATGAAATAGGGGCTCAGCATCGGCAGCGCGCCGGCCGCGTCGAGCCGTGCCTGCTGCGGCTCTGTGAAGACGATGTCGAGCGACGCCAGATTGTCGTGAAGTTGCTCGACGCGGCTGGCGCCGATCAGAACCGAGGAAACGCCGGGGCGCCCGGCGACCCAGGCGAGCGCGACCTGCGCGAGCGGCCGGTCGAGCTCCTCTGCCACCGATCGCAGCACGTCGACGACGTCGAAATTCTTCTCGGTGAACAGCATGCCACCGAACGGATTGTCCCCGTTGAGGCGGCCGTCGCTGCCGCCTTTGCGCGCAGCGCCGGCACGGTCCGGCAGACTGCCGGCCGGTCCGGCCTCGGCAATCTTGTCGCGGCCATATTTTCCGGTCAGCAGGCCCGCCGCAAGCGGGCTCCAGGCGACCAGGCCCATGCCCAGCGCGCGTCCGGCCGGAAGCAGATCGAGTTCGACGCCGCGATCGAGCAGCGAATAGGAATATTGCAGGCCGATCGGCTGCGGCAGGCCGTGAGCGCGGGCCAATGTCGCGATCTGGGCCGCATACCAGGCCGGCGCATTGGAGAAGCCGTAATAGAGGATGTCGCCGCGCGCGACTGCATCGGTCAGCGCCCGCAACACCTCTTCCGCCGGCGTGGTCCGATCCCAGACGTGGGTCCAGAACAGATCGACGTGGTCGGTGCGCAGCCGCTTCAGCGAGCCCTCGATCCCGTCGCGGATGTTGCGCGCGGAATTGCCGCCGGCGAGCGGGGTTCCCTGGCGGCGCGGAAAGCCCGCCTTGGTCGCGACGACCAGCCGATCTCGATTGCCGCGCTCGGCCATGAATTGGCCCAGCATGGCCTCGCTTTCGCCCCCCGAATAGACATCGGCGGTGTCGACGAAATTGCCGCCCGCCTCGACATAGGCATCGAAGATCGCGCGCGAGGCCTCGGCGTCGCTGCCCCAGCGTCCTGCGCCGAACGTCATCGTCCCCAGCGCCAGGGGACTGACGGCCAGACCGGAGCGGCCGAGCATGCGGTAATTGGCCATCGTCATTCTTGCATCTCCCGTGACAATGCTGTGGAGTTTAGACGCGGTCACAATCCCCGATTAGGCGTGATTTGCGGCAAGGGCTTGTGAGGAGACTGCAACAATGAAGCGCGGTGACCTGGACGATCTCGCGGCCTTCGCCGCCGTGGCGGATGCCCGCAGCTTCACCCGCGCCGCGGCGACGCTCGGCCTCTCCCCATCGGCGCTCAGCCACGCTATGCGCGGGCTGGAGGCGCGGCTCGGATTGCGCCTGCTCGCCCGGACGACCCGCTCGGTGCGGCCGACCGCAGCGGGCGAGCGCCTGCTCCGCTCGCTTGGACCGGCGTTGGCGGAGGTCGCGCGGGGCATGGCGGCGCTGGACGACTGGCGGGGCGCGCCCGCCGGGGCCGTGCGGCTGACCACCTTCGGCTATGCCGCGCGAACCATCCTCGCGCCGCGGCTGCCCGCCTTTTTGATCGATCATCCCGATGTCTCGGTGGAGGTGATCGTCGACGATCGTCTCGTCGATCTGGTCGCCGGCGGCTTCGACGCCGGGATACGTTTGGGAGAAAGCATCGACCAGGACATGGTGGCGGTACCGGTGGGGCCGAAGCTCAAGACGGTGGTCGTCGGCACGCCCGATTACTTCCGGCGCCATCCCCAGCCCGAACACCCCGCCGACCTCGCCGATCATCCGTGTATCAATTACCGCCTGATCGGCGGCGGCGGGCTG
Source organism: Sphingosinicella sp. BN140058 (assembly GCF_004135585.1). NCBI lineage: Bacteria > Pseudomonadati > Pseudomonadota > Alphaproteobacteria > Sphingomonadales > Sphingosinicellaceae > Sphingosinicella > Sphingosinicella sp. BN140058. Next base: position 696,565 of record NZ_CP035501.1, read on the forward strand.
CTGCCCTGGGAGTTCGAGCGCGATGGCAGCGAGCTCAAGATGCGGCTCGGCGGTCCGCTCATCGTCAACGACGAAGTGCTCGCCGGCGCCGCCGTCCGCGCCGGGGCCGGACTCGGCTACATGATGGAACATGACGTTGCGGAGGAGATTGCCGACGGCCGCCTCGTGCAGGTTCTGGCGGAATGGTGTCCCTTCTATCCGGGCTGCCACCTTTATTACCCCAGCCGGCAGGTACCCCCCGCGCTTCGGGCGCTGATCGAGGCGCTGCGCTGGCGTCAGGGGTAGGCACGACGTGCGCCGAGGCGAGCTTCAGGATGCGGGCGCCGCGGCCGTCGGTGCGATGATCGAGACCGTCACCAGCCGCTCCCCTGCATGTTCGAAGCGGAGCGACAGCGGGAAGGTCTGACCGGCCCGAAGCGGCTGGTGCAGGTCGGCCAGCCAGACATGCAATCCGGTCGCGTTCAGTTCGACGGGCTGCCCTGCCGGAACGTCGATCGCCTTGACATAGTCCATCGCCATCGCGCCGTTCTTGCTCGTCATCGTCATCAGGGCGGTCTTCTTCGCCACCGGCGTCGACGCGCTCAGCAACCGGTCCCTCTCCTGCGACCGGATCGTCATGAACACCGCGGCATTGGCGGTGCGGCCGACGCTGTCGCGGACCCAGGCATCCTCGATCTCGAGAGCGGCCGGCCGGGTGCACGAGGCGAGCGCGAGCAGCAGAGACAGGATTGCAGCCGGTCGTCTCACGTCATTCTCTCCTTCAAGGCTGGGTATGCGGGGGCGCGCCGCGGCCCGTCAGCTCAGCTTGTGCGGCAAGGATTCCCTCGCTAGCCATCAACGATATGGAGCCGGAGCCGCCATCACAATCCCCGGTCGAGGGCCGCAAGATCGAGCGACGCTGGCTGCTGCGCGGGGCGCTCGGCGCCGGCGCGGCCGCTGCGGTGGCGCTTCCCGCGCGCCGCTTCCTCTCGCCCGCCGAAGCTGCGCAGCCGCTCACCGTCGGCGGCCTTGCGGTCACCTGCAATCTGACCTTGCCGATCGCCTGCGCCGCCAACGACGCCGCCAACCCATTCGGTATGCGGGACGCAGCGCAGCTCGCCTTCGGTTACAGCCGCTATACCGGCTGGCCCGAGCTCAAGGAGTCGCTGATGTCCGGCGACCTTCAGGCCGCCTATATGCTGGCGCCTTTGGTCATGGATCTCGCCGACAAGCAGGTTCCGGTGAAGATCGTCTCGATCGGCCATCGCTCGGGCGCGGTGATCATGGTCCACAAGGACTCACCCTATCAGCGGTTTCGCGATCTCGCCGGCAAGCGCATCGCGATCCCGAGCCGCTTCGCGGTCGACTTCCTGTTCCTGCGCAAGATGCTGAGCAACGAGGGCATGAGCCCCAAGGATGTCGAGATCGTCGAGATGGCGCCGGCGGACATGCCCGCGGCGCTCTACGTCAAGGGCGTCGACGCTTATTGCACCGGCGAGCCGTTCGGGGCAGCGGCCCAGAGCGCCGGCTATGCGCGGGTGCTGCGGATGACGCGCGACGAGTGGCCGCGCTACATGTGCTGCGTGCTGACCGTCCGGGACGAGCTGATCAAGGCGAACCGCCCGCTGGTCCAGAACCTCGTCAATTATGTCCTCGCCGCCGGCGCCTGGCTCGACGGGCAACGGCAGAATCGCGAGAAGGCGGTGCGGATCGCCGCCCGGCGCGAATATTTCAACCAGGATCCGAACATCCTTCGCTTCGTGATGAACAATCCCACCGATCGCGTCACCTATGGCGATCTGCGGATGATCCCGCGCGAGTTCGACGAGTTGATGGAATTGGCGGTTGCCGCCGGAGCATTGTCGCGGCCCGTTGCCTATTCGAAATATGTCGACGAAAGCTTCGCGCGCGCGGCCCGGCCGGCATCGATCGCGCTTTGACCGTCCGGCCGCGATCTGGGCGCGCGGGCCTGGCAGCAACCCTGTTGCTGGTGCTGGTCATCGCCGGCACAGCCATCGCCCTGTTCGCGCGCGCACCGGTCCGTCCCTACGGCATGCGCGCCGGCGCATTCGATCCTCCGCGTGCCGCACCCGAACTCGATCTGCGCGGATCGGACGGATCGAAGGTGACGCTGACACGCTACCGGGGGAAGGTCGTGTTGCTGACCTTCGGCTTCACCAATTGCGCCGCCGTCTGCCCGACCACGCTGGCGACGCTGGCGCAAGCCCGTGCCGCGCTCGGCGTCGACGCGAAGTCGGTGCAGGTGATCTTCGTGACCGTCGATCCGGAGCGGGACGATACGGCGCGGATGCGCGAATATCTCGGCGCGTTCGACCCGAGCTTCATCGGTGCGACGGGATCTCCGGAGGCTCTGGCGAACGTACGCCGCGCCTACGGCGTAACGGCAACGCGCGAAGGCGCCGGCGCCGATTACGCGATGCGCCACACCTCGTCGATCTTCATGATCGACGGCGCCGGCAAGCTGCGGGCGCTGATGCCGTTCGGGCACGATGCCGCCGACTTCGTCCACGACATCCCCTTCCTGGCGGGCCGCTAGCCATGGGATTGCGCACCCGCCAAGCCCGAACACACCTCCGCTCCGTCGCGTTGGCGGCGGCATTGCTCCTGCTGGCCGGGCTCGCATGGGCCGCTCTGATGCCGGTGGGCGCCGTTTCGCACGAGCAGTTGTTCGAGATCCCGCCCGGCACCTCCGAGCGCCGCATCGCCGGCGAAGATCTCGCAATCCTGCCCCAGACCATCCGATTGACGCTTGGCGTCAACGACGTGCTGGCGCTGAGGAACAGGGACAAGGCGCCGCACATCTTCGGCCCCACCCTGATCATGCCCGGCCAGACATTCCGTCTGCCGTTCACGACCGCGTCGACCTACAGCTTCCTGTGCACGGCCCATGCGGACGGTCAGCTGAACGTGATCGTCGACCCGGCTCCGACGCCGGGATGGCCGCGGATCCGCTGGCGCTGGCATCGGCTGCTGGACCGGATGTAACAGGGGCGAGGCGAGCAAGAGGGGGAGCAATGCGGAAGGTCGAAAGCAAGCTGGCGAGGATCGTGCCGCCGATGCTGCTGATCGCGCTGCTGATCGCGATCTGGTGGATCGTCGTGCTGCGCAGCGACAATGCCATCTTCCCGACACCGGTGCAGGTGGCGACCGGGGCCTGGGCGCTCGTCCAGGACGGCACGCTGTGGCAGCATATCGAGGCGTCCCTGGTGCGGGTCGAGCTCGGCTTCGGCCTCGCTTTCCTGGTTGCGGTGCCGCTCGGCCTCTGGATGGGCTGGGTGTCGAGTGCCTTCTACACGCTCAACCCGCTGTTCCAGATGCTCCGGCCGATCTCGCCGATCGCCTGGATCCCGGTCGCCATCCTCTGGTTCGGGGTCGGCGACCTGTCGCCGATCTTCCTGATCTTCATCTCCTCGGTGTTTCCGATGATGGTGCAGACGACGATGGGGGTGCGCACGATCGACCGGCGCTATTTGCGGGCCGCCGCAAATTTCGGCGTCTCGCGCCGGACGCTCTTCCTCCGGGTGGTGATCCCGGCGGTGCTGCCGGAGATCATCATCGGCATGCGCATCGGCCTCGGCGTCGCATGGCTGGTCGTCGTCGCCGCCGAGATGATCGCCCTCAACACCGGCCTCGGTTATTTGATCATGGACTCGCGCAACGCCGGCAACCGCTACGATCTCGTGATTGCCAGCATGGTCATCATCGGCGTGATCGGGCTGCTGCTCGACGGCATCACTCGTCTCCTCGAACAGCTCAACATCGTGAAGTGGCGCTATGTCCGGTAACAAGATCGTCGTCGACAGCATCACCAAGGGGTTCGGCGCGCTGGCGGTAGTCGACGGTGTCAGCTTCGACGTCGCCGACGGCGAATTCGTCGCGATCGTCGGCCCGTCGGGCTGCGGCAAATCGACCTTGCTGAACATCATCGCAGGCTTCGAACGTGCGGATCGGGGATCGGTCCGGATCGACGGAGTCGTCCGCACCGGTCCGAACAAGAACGGGATCATGATCTCCCAGCACGGCTCCGTCTTCCCTTGGCTGACCGTGCAGCAGAATCTGATGTTCGGTCTGTCGGGCACCAGCCATGGCGACCAGGAAGGACGCACCAGGCGCTATCTCGACATGGTCGGCCTCGCCGGGTTCGAAGCCGCCTACCCGCACGAGCTGTCCGGCGGCATGTTGAAGCGCGTCGAGATCGCGCGGGCGCTCGTCGTCAAACCCGAAATCCTGTACATGGACGAGCCCTTCTCGGCGCTCGATGCCCTGATGAGCCTCAGAATGCAGACCGAGCTGCGGCGCATCCTCGACGAGGAGCGGCATACGGTGCTTCTGATCACCCACGATGTCGAGGAAGCGATCTATCTGGCCGATCGCATCCTGGTGCTGTCGCCTCGCCCCACCACCATCCAGACCACCTTCCACGTCGACATGCCGCACCCCCGCAAGCTCTCGGATCCGAGAGCGCAAAGGCTCCGCGAGGACATCTTGAAGGAACTCGGGCTCTAGATGCGGCGACCAGGGTCGATCGTCAGCGTTCGCAGCCCAGTCGTCGTACCCCGTCGCTGAATACGCCCGCGCCGCCGCTTCCCTCGTCGACGACCAAAGCCGCGGCGCAGCAAGCGATCTTCGCGCCGCGCTCGGCGTTCTGCCGAACCACGCTCAGAAGGCGCGGCCGACCTGGGGTTCGCTCGACCCTGTTGGCAGGCCAACCACGCCACCGCGCACCCGAACTAGCCGACAACCTTCATCAGCCGGCGCTCGACCGGCGCCAGCACGGGGCCGAGTTCATGGCCGCGTCGCATGACCATGCCGCCCTCGTTGATGAGCGCCCACATGCCCTGCTTGTTGCGCAGCGAGGGGCGTTTCTCGATCTTGAACTCGGGCCGCTCGGCGGTGCGGCGGAAGGCCCAGAATGCGGCATGGTCCTTGCCGAATTCCAGCGCATAATCCTTCCAGAAGCCGGCGGCGACCATGCGGCCGTAGAGATCGATGATCCGGCTCAGCTCGGCTCGGGTGAAGCCGATCTGAGGCGATGAGCCGCCCGGAAAAGGGTAGACGTCACCCATCAGGCGCGATCACGCTCCCTCTCGCTGACCTCGCCCGCCGCTCGCTCCTCGAGCAGCTCGGCGAGGCGCTTGCGCAATTGCTCCACCTCGCACTGGAGAATCTCCAGCTTCTGCGTGGCGGGATCGAGCGTTTCTGAGCATGGCGTGCCATAGGGCAGGAAATTGCCCGACGTCCGCTCGACCGCAACCAGGGTCGAACGTGCCGGGATGCCGACCATCGTCGCCCCCTCCGGCACGTCCCGCGTGACAACGGCATTGGCGCCGATCCGGGCGCGAGGTCCGACCACGATCGGTCCGAGCACCTGGGCGCCGGAGCCGATGATGGCACCGTCTGAAATGGTCGGGTGTCGCTTGCCGGGCTCGCCATTGGTCGGATTGGTCCCGCCGAGCGTGACCTGCTGGTAGATGGTGACGTCGTCGCCGATCACGGCCGTCTCACCGATGACGACGAAGCCGTGGTCGATGAAAAAGTTGCGGCCGATAACGGCGCCGGGATGGATGTCGATCGCGGTGAAGAAGCGCGCGACATGGTTGATCAGCCGCGCCAGGAAATAAAGCTCGCCGCGGAACAGCCAATGCGCGAGGCGGTGCAGACCGAGCGCCCATACGCCGGGGTAAAGCAGGATCTCCCAGCGGGTACGCGGCGCCGGATCGCGGGCCTTGATCGAATCGAGATAGGAAACGAGACCCGCCAGCATCAAATGTCCTTCGCACCGCTCAGGTGGCGCAAGATAAGCCCGACGCTTTCGAATATCCAGTGCAGGCGGTGAGCGGCGTAGAATGGCGCATCGTCCCACCGCAGGCGAGCGACGCGCTTGCTCTTGTGCACCTGCGAAGGCTATCCCGCATCCATGCCGTTCGAAATGCCTAGCCGCTGATGGATCCGCTCGCCGCTTCGATGCCGCCCGAGGAACTTCGCCGCGCCATGGCGAAGCTTGGCTACAAGACGCACGGCGATCTTGCCGAGTCGATCGGGGTCTCTCGCTCCTCGGTGAGCCTGTGGGTGCAGGGCAAGGTCGGCGTGCCGCGCCCGGTGGCGATGCTGATCCGAATGATGCTCGCGGCGCAACGCCGCAACTTCTGAGCCCGCGGCTCATATCCGACAAATAGGATCCCGTTTGATCCTCGTACCGATGCTGAACGGATCGGCGAAGATGTCGGAGATCGGCGCCGAAAAGCGCATTCACTCCCCCTAAACCCCTCATTCGACCGGTGAACATTTCACGTTGTGCGCTGCAGCACCCGCACGCAAGCTGCGGGTTCGGGTAAATCCCTCCGCTGCAGAGACGGGATCCCGAACAGAACAGGTCGTGAATGGCCACAGCAGGGGGACTTCCGATGCACGTGACACGAACACACAGGGCTCTGCTCGCTGCCGCGACATTACTCGCTGCGGCGCCTGCCGCTGCCGAGGATCTCGGCGGCGGCTTCACCGTCAACGGCAGCGCCACTCTGGTTTCGGACTACCGGTTCCGCGGCATCTCGCAGACCGACAAAAGGTTCGCCGTCCAGGGCGGCCTCACCGTCTCGCACGCGTCGGGCCTCTACGGCAGCGTCTGGGGCTCCTCGATCGACGATTATGTCGCCTCCGGCTCGGACCAGGAGATCGACTTCGTCGTGGGCTACAAGCAGACCTTCGGCGGCACGACGATCGACGGCGGCGTCCTCTATTATTATTATCCGGGCGGCGGCAGTGCCAACACCGATTTCGTCGAGCCCTATCTCGCGGTCTCGCACACGTTCGGCGCGGTGACCGCGAAGGCGACCGCCGCCTATGCGCCGAGCCAGTCGGCGCTGACCATCGGCGCCGGCGACGAGGACAATTTCTACCTTGCCGGCGATCTCTCGGGCGCGCTGCCCGGAACGCCGATCAGCCTCTCGGCCCATCTCGGCCACAGCTTCGGGCCGAGCTACCTCACCATCGGCGACGAATATACCGATTGGAGCCTGGGCGCGTCCTACACGCTCAAGAACCTTACCTTCGGCGTCTCCTACGTCGACACTGACGGCGATTTCATCACGCCGAGCGGCCGCAATGCCAGCAAGGCCGGCGTCGTTGCGTCGGTCGGCGTCGCATTCTGAAGGGGGCGGGCATGAAACTCATCATTGCGATCATCAAGCCGTTCAAGCTGGACGAGGTTCGCGAGGCACTCTCGGGCATCGGGGTCCAGGGCATGACGGTCTCCGAAGTGCGCGGGTTCGGCCGCCAGAAGGGGCAGACCGAAATCTACCGGGGCGCCGAATACGTCACCAACATGGTGCCCAAGGTGCGGATCGAGATCGTCGTTGCCGCCGATCTTGCCGGTCGCGTCGTCGAGACGATCGAGCAGACCGCACGCACCGGCTCGATCGGCGACGGCAAGCTGTTCGTGCTCGACGTGCAGCAGGCGCTGCGCATCCGGACCGGCGAGACCGACCATGATGCGCTGTGAGGCACGAAGCGGCGCTTGCGTCGCGGTGCCGGGGAACAAGGGGAACGGAGCGGGAGGGGCGCAAGCCGACCTCTCGTCCGAAAGCAGAGGGACAATCATGAAGCTCGCAACACGGATTTCAGGAGGCCTAGGCGCGCTGGCGCTGAATGCCTTCCTGACGATGCCGGCCTGGGCGCAGGACGCCGCCGCACCTGCGGCACCAGCCGAACCCGCAGCGGCGTTCACGCCGACGGCCGACATGGTCAACAAGGGCGACACTGCCTGGATGCTGGTTTCGTCGGCACTGGTGCTGCTGATGTCGGTGCCGGCGCTCGCCTTGTTCTACGGCGGCCTGGTACGCGCCAAGAACATGCTTTCGGTGCTGATGCAGGTGCTGACGATCGTCGCCATTGCGTCCCTGGTCTGGGTCGGCTGGGGCTACAGCCTCGCCTTCACCAGCGGCAACCAATTCGTCGGCGGCCTCTCCAAGGCCTTCCTGGCAGGGGTCGACGGCACCACCCTCGCCGCCACCTTCTCCAATGGCGTCTACATCCCGGAGTTCGCCTTCGTCGTCTTCCAGATGACCTTCGCCTGCATCACGCCGGCCCTCATCGTCGGCGCCTTTGCGGAACGCGTGAAGTTCTGGCCCCTGATGCTGTTCGTGGTGATCTGGCTGACCGTCGTCTATTTCCCGATGGCCCACATGGTCTGGTACTGGGCCGGCCCGGACTTCCTCGCCGCGACCGTGGTCAAGGACGCTTCCGGCGCCATCGTCTCTCAGGATGCGGGTTATCTTTGGGGCATGGGTGCGCTCGATTTCGCCGGTGGCACCGTCGTCCACATCAACGCCGGCATTGCGGGCCTTGCCGGCTGCGTCGTGATCGGCAAGCGGCTCGGCTACAAGACCGAGGCGATGCCGCCCCACTCATTGGTGATGACGATGATTGGCGCTTCGCTGCTGTGGGTGGGCTGGTTCGGCTTCAACGCCGGCTCCAACCTGGAGGCCAACGGGGTCACTGCGGTTGCCTTCATCAACACTTTCGTCGCCACTGCGGCCGCGGCACTCGCCTGGGCGCTGATCGAGCAGATCGTCCACAAGAAGCCGTCCCTGCTCGGCGCCGCAACCGGCGCGGTCGCGGGCCTGGTCGCGATCACCCCGGCCTCGGGCTTCGGCGCACCGGGAACCTCGATCGTCCTCGGCGCGGTCGCCTCGATCATCTGCTTCTTCTTCGTCACGACGGTGAAGAACAAGCTCAAATATGACGATTCGCTCGACGTATTCGGCGTGCACTGCGTCGGCGGCATCGTCGGTGCGATCGGTACCGCCATCGTCGCCGATCCGGCGCTCGGCGGCCAAGGCTTCTTCGATTACACGGTGATGCCTGCCGTTGCCGGAACCTACGACATGGGCGCGCAGCTGATTACGCAGATCAAGGCGGTAGCCCTGACCCTGGTGTTCTCGGGCGGCGTGTCGCTGATCCTGTTCTACGCTCTCGACAAGACGATCGGGCTTCGCCCGCCCGCCGATTTCGAGCGCGAAGGCCTTGACATCAACGAGCATGGCGAACGCGCCTACAATCCGTAATCGTTAACCCCTGACCGCCTGCGAGCGGTTGCCGAAGCGCCCCCGGGACCCGTGTCCCGGGGGCGTTTTGGTTTGGCTTCAGCTTTCGCGGCGGGGGCGGCCGGATTGAAGAAGGCGCTGGCGCGAAGTGTTGCCGGGCACGGCGATATGCGTCGCCGGATCGAATTCCTTCCCGACGCCCGGGCTACCCTGCGGCACCCAGATTTCGATCATCGTCTCGCTATAGCCGCGCGGCAGATAACGGATCCAATAGCCGTCGGGGTGCTGGCTCCAGCGTCCCTCGGGAATATCAAGGCTGCCCGGTCCGATCGGCGCCATGCCGGCAAGCACCGCGGCACGCTCCAATTGGGCGAAGGTGGTGCCCGGCGTGGTCAGCATCCGCCGCAGATCGGCCTCGGCCTCCATGATCGTACGCAAAGGCTCGGGCACGCCGCCGATCGCGTTCTGGAGCGCCGGGCCGCTCAGGATGTCGAGCGCGGAGCGATTAAGCGAGGCAAGCTGGCGGGGCGTCAGCAGCCGCGCGGCCACGGTCTTCAGGTTGTTGCCGAGATCTTCGAACTTGGCGCGGGCGAGAATCGCCCACAGCAAGGCCTGAATATCGTGCTGGTCGATCTCCGGGTGGTTCACCGAATTGCGGGCAATGGTCATCACCGCGTCCTTGGCGCTGCCCTCGGGCGGCGCATAAAGATAGCCCTCGCCGCCCCCCGGGCCGTGGGTGCCTGCGTGCAGGCAATAGCTCTGCGCCGCCATCGCCCAATATCCCGGCTGAAGAACGAAGCCGCCATTGGGCGTACGCTGAAGCTCCGCCAGGCCGCGCTTCGGCTCGCGGGGAACGAAGCCGTCCCTGGAAGGATCGCCCCATTTCGCATCGGGCAGAGCGGTGGTGATCGGGCCCTTGCCCTTCAGCACCTTGCCAACGCCAAGCTCGCCGCCGAGGCGGCCGGCGACATCGCGAAGCGCGCCGAATTGGGCGGGTGCGGCGGCCGGGGTCAATGCGGTCACGAGAAAGAGCGCGGCAGCGGCCGCGCGGAACGACTTACGCAAATGCATGAGGTGGATACGCCCTTTTCTTTGTCCATGCGGAGGAAAGATGCGCAGCAACGCCCCCTTTGCCCCCGGAGCGGCGGTTAGCGGCCGCGGAACCGCGCGGCTACGGACAATACGGGGATTGACGGCTTTTCTACGCGGATCCGAAATCCCGGCAACGGGGTGGTTGCATCGGGCCACTGATTCGCATTAGCGCTTCCAAATGCCCGTCCCCGTGTTTGCTCCGCTGCTGGTTCTCGCCCAGGCGCCGGCCGATCTTCCTCCGCCGCTCCCGGACGGCGTCCGCGCGATCATCGAGGCGGCGATTGCAAGCGGCGACGCGAAGACGATCGAGACCGTGATCCGCCTCGCCCGCGAAACCCACCCTTTGGCCGGCGCGCAGATCGACGACATGCTCAAGGTCTGGCGCGTGCAGGTGGCCGCGGCCGAAGCGGCACGCAAGAAGGAGCGCGAGGAGGAACTCGCCGAAGCCGGCTTCTTCGACAATTGGAAAGGCCAGGTCGAGATCGGCGCGTCCCGATCGACCGGCCAGACCAGCTATGTCGGCTTCTACGGCTCGCTCGGCTTCAACAAGGAAGGCCTGCGCTGGCGCCACAAGATCGACGCCCGCGCCGAGGTCCAGGACGGGCGCAACGTCGTCAACACCGAGCGCTTCATCGCTTCGTGGCAGCCCAATTACAAATTCGGGCCGCGCCTGTATTCCTATGGGCTCGCGCAGTTCGAATCCGATGAAAATCAGGGTTATGACAGCCGCTACACGCTCGGCGGAGGGCTCGGCTACACGATCCTGACCGGCCCCAGAGCCAAGCTTGAATTCGAAGGCGGCCCGGCGCTGCGTCATGTTGCGCCCGTCGACCTGCCCTCAGAGACCAGTCTCGCCGCCCGCGCCTCGGTCAACTTTCGCTGGGCGATCGCGCCGACCCTGGAACTCAAGCAGACCAGCGCCTTCTATCTGGAGCAGGGTCAGAGCAGCGCCAATGCGCTGACCTCGCTCGACGCGAAACTGCTCGGGCCGCTGAAGGCCCGCTTCTCCTACGACGTCCGCTACGAGGATCGGGTCGGCACCGGCGGGAGCAATATCGATACGTTGAGCCGGGCCACCTTGGTCTACAGCTTCTGAGGTTCCGCGCGTCGGAGGAGGAGGCGAAAGCCGCTCGGCGTAATCCTCCGTTCACCGGCCGCGTCTACATTGCGTATGGGCGCCGAATTCCTATTTAGGGAACAACGTGCTTAATGCCGAGTGCGGTGGCCGGCGGCGGACCTGTTGGAGGGACACCGGCGACATCGCTTCGATGGGAGTATTCATGCCCGACAATCGTGACAACCGCAGCCCGGACAAGGACCCGCAAAATGGCGGCGGCAATCCCTGGATGAAGAGCCTCTTCATCTGGGCCGGTATTCTCCTCGCCCTGATCCTGTTCGTGCAGATCGTCGACGGCGGCAGCCGCGGCGCCGGCCCGAACGGCATGGCCTATTCCGAATTCCTGAACCGGGTCGACGAGGGCTCCGTCAAGGAGGTCGCGATCAGCAAGGACGTGATCTCGGGCAAGCTGACCAATGGCGAGACCTTCCGCGCCAACGCGGTGCCCGATCCCCAGCTGACGGCCCGTCTGCGCGAAAAGGGCGTCGCCTTCCAGGGCGAGCCTGAGCCGCAGACCAGCATCTGGCTGATCCTGCTCTATCAGGCGATGCCGTTCCTGCTGATCCTCGGCGTCGCCTTCTTCATCATGCGGCAGATGCAGAAGAATGCCGGATCCGGCGCGATGGGCTTCGGCCGCTCGAAGGCGAAATTGCTGACCGAGAAGCACGGACGTGTGACCTTCGACGACGTCGCGGGCATCGACGAAGCGCGCGAGGAGCTTCAGGAGATCGTCGATTTCCTCAAGGATCCGACCAAGTTCGCCCGTCTCGGCGGCAAGATCCCGAAGGGCGCCCTTCTCGTCGGCCCTCCGGGCACCGGCAAGACCCTCCTCGCCCGTGCCATCGCCGGCGAAGCCAACGTGCCTTTCTTCACTATCTCCGGGTCCGACTTCGTCGAGATGTTCGTCGGCGTCGGCGCCAGCCGCGTACGCGACATGTTCGAGCAGGCGAAGAAGAACGCGCCCTGCATCGTCTTCATCGACGAGATCGACGCGGTCGGCCGCCATCGCGGCGCCGGCCTCGGCAACGGCAATGACGAGCGCGAGCAGACGTTGAACCAGCTGCTCGTCGAGATGGACGGCTTCGAGGCGAATGAAGGCATCATCATCATCGCCGCGACCAACCGTCCGGACGTGCTCGATCCCGCTTTGCTCCGCCCGGGCCGTTTCGACCGCCAGGTCGTCGTGCCGCGGCCGGACATCGAGGGCCGCGAGAAGATCCTCGCGGTTCACATGAAGAAGGTGCCGCTGGCACCCGATGTCGATCCGCGCACGATCGCCCGCGGCACACCCGGTTTCTCGGGCGCCGATCTCGCCAACCTCGTCAACGAGGCGGCGCTGACCGCGGCGCGCAAGGGCAAGCGCCTGGTCGCGATGAAGGAGTTCGAGGAAGCCAAGGACAAGGTGATGATGGGCGCCGAGCGGAAGTCCATGGTCATGACCGAGGACGAGAAGAAGGCGACCGCCTATCATGAGGCCGGTCACGCCCTGGTCTCGCTCCATGTCCCCGGCTGCGACCCGCTCCACAAGGTCACCATCATCCCGCGCGGCCGCGCGCTGGGCGTCACCTGGAACCTGCCGGAGCGCGACCGCTACTCGATGTCGATGAAGCAGATGAAGGCACGCCTCGCGCTCTGCTTCGGCGGCCGCATCGCCGAGCAGCTCATCTACGGCGCCGACGAGCTCAACACCGGTGCCTCCAACGACATCCAGCAGGCCACCGACATGGCCCGATCGATGGTGATGGAATATGGCATGTCGGAAAAGCTCGGCTGGCTGCGCTACCGTGACAACCAGGAAGAGGTGTTTCTGGGGCATAGCGTCGCGCGCAGTCAGAGCGTGTCGGAAGAAACGGCCCGCCTGATCGACAGCGAGGTTCGCCGGCTGATCGAGGAAGCGGAAGCGACCGCGCGGACGGTTCTCACCGACAATATCGACGAGCTTCACCGTCTGGCCGGCGCCCTGCTCGAGTTCGAGACCCTGTCGGGCGAGGAATCGAAGCGGGCGATCCGCGGTGAGGATATCGGCCGCGAGGATTCGTCTTCGCGCCGGCCGAGCCTCCCGACCGCCGGCTCGTCGATCCCGAGCACGCGCAAGCCGCGGGGACCGTTCGGGGATCCTGCACCGCAAGGCGCCTGAGCCACCGAAAGCGCCTCGCTTTCAACACTTTTCACTGCATGATTGAGAACGGCCGGAGAGCAGACCTCTCCGGCCGTTCTTGCGTTCGGTTCACGAACGCCGTCGGTGGAGGGGACATGAAGACCAAGTTGATCGCGGCGGGCCTGCTCGCTGCACTGCCGGTTAGCGCGGCCAGTGCGATGAATGTCGCCGATTTCCTGCTCAAGGCGGATGCGCTCGAGAAGAAGGGAATGATGGCCCTGTTCTCGAGCGACCTGAAGCTGCTCAAGGGCGAGGTCGAAGTCGCCGGCAAGCAGCTGCGGTCGGAGCGTCTCGCCGCGCAGAAGGCCGGCCGCAAACCCGCTTACTGCCCCCCGGCCAAAGGGGGAATGTCTCCTCAGGAACTGGTTGCTCTGCTGCGCACAATTCCGCCGGCGCAACGCCCCCGGACGGAGCTGAAGGACGGCCTCAGGACCGTGTTCGCCCGCAAATATCCCTGCAGCTGATGGGATCGTGCGCGGCGGGAGGGCGCGCCTTCAGCCGAGCACGCCGAGCACCAGCAGCAGCGAGAAGAAGATCGTTCCGGCGACGAACGAGAAGATGAGCAGCATGATGGTGCGCCACAGCGCGCTGAACCCGCTGAGTGAATAGGCGCCCCGCAATTGCCGATACATGTGGAGCGGCGGCACGAACACCATTGCGATGCCGGCGATCGACTGCCCGACAGCAAGAGGGCGGATCAGCGTGAGCAGGATGAAGCCCAGGCTCATGAACGCAATGGAATATGTCACGAACACGACGTGGTCATAGGCATGGAAGGCCCGTCGGTAGCGCCGCTTGTGCAGAAAGAGCAGCCAGACGAACGGCACCGAGATCGGGATCAGCGCCCAGGAGAATTTGTACGCGTTGGACTGAAGCTTGTAGAGCAGGAGCGACGGATTCTTCTGCCACTTTTCGATCGCATGGTTGAGCCACGGAATGCCGGTGGGATCCTCATCCAGGGCATCGTTCACAGAGGCAACCGGTTCTGCCTCCCTGCGGGCACTCTCCTCCGGCGCCGCTGCAGCAGCGTCTCTCTTCTCCTCCTGATTGGCGAGACGGGTCTGAAGCTCGAACGCGTCCTGCTTTAGCTTCATTGCCATTCGCTGACCGGATATCTGCTCCTCGATCTCGGCGGTCGGGGTACCGGCTTTGCGGGCGGCGTTCAGTTCCCGCTCGAGATCCTTGAGCTTGGCCAGAGCCTGTGCCCTGTCCCGACGCTGATCGGCCGCAGCTTCGGCACGCGCCTCTGCGGAGGTTTCCGCGACGCCGCCGGTCGAGAATGGTCCGCCGAGCCAGCTTATGGCGGCGAACATCAGGAAGACCGAGAACAGGAAGAGCGCAATCGGCGAGACGAACTTTGCCCGCTCTCCGTCGATATAGCGGCGGGTGAGTTCGCCGGGCCGCCAGGCGAGCATCGGCAACGTCCGGAAGATCTTGCCTTCGAAGTGAAAGACGCCGTGCAGCAGATCGTGGCCGAAAGCCGCCATCGATCGGTGGACATGTCCGCTCTGCCCGCATTCGTAGCAGAAGTTGCCGACCAGCGGCGTCCTGCAATTCAGACAGAATTCGCCATGTCCGTGCGGCTCGCCGGCGCAGGGCTCGACCGTTCGCGCGGCCGCCAGCCCGGTCACCATCTCGCCTACGCCCTCTACCGCGCTGTCCATGTCTTTCCCCCTGTGCGGACGATGATGGCGGCAGGTACATGCTTCGTCGAGAGGCTTTGCGTGCCCTTGTCTGCGGACGACATTGCTGCGTTGCAGCCGGGCAACGCCGGCAGCGGAACCCAGGATCTTGCGACGGTGGTTCACCTCGCCCGCATCGGCATGCTATCGGCTCGCAGGTGATCAAGACAGGCCTGCTCGGCGGCTCCTTCAATCCTGCGCACCGCGGCCATCGGCGGATCAGCATGAACGCGGTCAAGGCGCTCGGGCTCGACGAAGTCTGGTGGTTGGTCTCGCCCGGCAATCCACTAAAGGACCGCAGCGGCATGGCACCGCTGCCGGTGCGCTACGCATCGGCGCTTCGCGCCTCGCGTGGGCTGCCGATCCGCACCACCGCGATCGAGCGCGAGCTCGGCACGCCTTATACCTACGATACGTTGCTGGCGCTGACCCGGCGCTATCCGAAGCGCCGGTTCATCTGGCTGATGGGAGCGGATAATCTCGTCCAGTTCCACCGCTGGAAGCATTGGCGCGAAATCGCCCGGCTCGTGCCGATTGCCGTCGTCGCGCGTCCGGGCTATGATGGACCTGCCCGGGCGGCTCGCGCCATGGGCTGGTTGCGTCGCTCCGTCCGGCCCGCAACCGAAGCCAGGGACTGGACAGGCTGGAGACCGCCGGCACTCGTGCTTCTGCAACTGCCGCTCGATCCGACTTCCGCCACCGGCATTCGCGCCGCTACTCCACACTGGCACCTATCGTCCCTATATTCGTTGAAACCCATGGCCCTGCGCGACGGCGTGACTCGCAGGCCGATCCGTTAAGGAGGCACATTGCCCGAATCCGACACGGCTCCCCCTCGCGGCGGAGCAACTGAACCGGTCGAAGCCCTGCACGATCTCGTGCTTCGATCCCTTGACGACGACCAGGCGCAGGACGTCGTCACCATCCCCTTGGGCGGGAAATCGAGCATCGCCGATCACATGGTGATCGCGTCCGGCCGCTCGACCCGTCAAGTCGCCTCGATGGCGCAGAAGCTCCAGCAGCGGATCAAGGAAGATCTCGGCCGAACCGTCCGCGTCGAAGGTCTGCCTGTGGCCGACTGGGTTCTGATCGATGCCGATGACGTGATCGTCCATCTGTTCCGCCCCGAGGTACGCAGCTTCTACAATCTCGAGCGCATGTGGGCGTTCGAAGAAACCGCCCCGGCGGCTAACGCGGCCCGCTGACCACGGCTGACGAGCGCCCGTCTGCAGCTGCCGTGACGATCAGCATGCGGCATGCGCGGCTTTCACCCAAAGGTGATCGCCGCTAGGCCGGTCGGATGCTGCTTCACATCGTCGCCCGCGGAAAGATCGGCCGCAGCCCCGAGGGCGCGCTGGTCGATCGCTATCTGAAGCGGATCGCCTGGCCGACCAAGCTGACCGAGCTGCCGGAGACGGGCGGCAAGCTGCCCCCGGCTGCCGATCACATGGTCACCATCCTTCTCGACGAGAAAGGCGAGCAGCTCGGCTCGCTGGCCTTCGCCAAGCGCCTCGAACAATGGCGCGACAACGGCAAGCGCGAGGCCCGCTTCCTGATCGGCGGCGCCGACGGCTTCGGGGATGCCGAGCGCGCCGGGGCGGACCTGCTCTTTGCATTCGGCAAGGCGACCTGGCCGCACCTCCTGGCGCGCGCCATGCTCGCCGAACAATTGTTTCGCGCCACCGCAATCCTTGCCAATCATCCTTATCACCGCGAAGGATGACGCGATGCGCCGGCGCTTTCTCTCCTCGTTGCTGATCGCCGCCGCGCTTGCCGGCGGCGGCTGGGCAGCAGCGCAGACCGGCGGCACGGCCGGTACCGGCAGTCTCGCCGCAGCCAAGGCGGAAGCGGAGCAGGCGCGGCGTCGCTCGGAGCTGCTCGAGCGGCAGGCGGCGCGCGCGACCGGAGAAGCCGCCAAGGCGCGCGCCGAGGCCGCGGCGCTTGCGGCCCGGATCGAGGCCGCGGAAGCCGACATCACGGCCGGCGAAACCCGTATCCGGCTGATCGAAGCCTTGCGCCGGGCACAGCGCGCACGGCTTGCCGAAAAGCAGGCGCCGCTGATCCGCCTCACCGCCGCGCTCCAGACGATGGCCCGGCGGCCCTCGGCACTGGCGCTGGTCCAGCCGGGATCGGTCAACGATCTCATCCGGGTGCGCTCGCTGCTCGCCTCCACCCTGCCCGTCATTCGCCGGCGCACCGCGGAGCTTCGGACCGAGGTGGAGCGCGGCAATGCGCTCCGGCGGCAGGCGAACACCGCCGTCGCGGCCCTGGCTGCCAGCCGCGAGGATCTGAAGCGGCGCCGGATCGCGCTGGCCCGTCTCGAGCAGAGCGAGCGCGCACGCTCGGAGAGCCTGCGGGCCTCGGCGCTGACCGAATCCGATCGTGCCCTCGCCTTTGGCGAGGAGGCGCGCGATCTCGCGGCCTTGGCAGGAACCCGCCAGTTCCAGGCCGAGCTTCGCCAGCGGCTCGCCCAGCTGCCCGGCCCGATTCTCCGCCCGATCGGCAGCCCGCGCGCGCCGACGCCCGCGGCGCCGGCCTACATCCTGCCCGTGCAGGGCCGCGTGGTCACCGGCCTGGGCGAGATATCGGACGCCGGCGTTCACGCCCGCGGGCTGACGATCGCCACCGCAGCCTCGGCCGAAGTCATAGCCCCCGCTCGCGGACGGGTCGCCTATGCCGGACCCTTTCGCGGCTATGGATCGATCGTGATCCTCGACCATGGGGGAGGCTGGACTACCACTCTCACCAATCTCGCCTCGGTGGCGGTGCGGCGCGGCGACACGATCGGCGCTGGTTCCGGGATCGGCCGCGCAAGCAATCGCGACCCGCAGATCGGAATCGAACTCCGCCGCAATGGTGCCCCCTTCCCGATCGCTCAGCTGATCACCATCTCGTGAGACGGGGAGCGCTTCCGCGCGTGCAGGCGTGCGGAGGGATGAAGGCGCTGTTCGTTCACGTGCCGTTGCTTTTCCGGCGCTACAAAAACCGGTAAAGCAGCGACCAATCGGAATTGCCCTGATTCCTGGTTTCGGCGGACGCGCGACGGCGCTGCCACCTGATCGGTCCGGGGTCATCAGCAGGATTCATCATGGCCAGCAATCTCTTCCGCGCCTTCGGCCTCGTCAGCGCCATCGCCATCATCCCCGCCGCGACCGCGGCCTTCGCCTCGGCCGAGGCGGACAGCATGCGCGAATTCGACGAGTTCATGAGCGTCTTCAACCGCGTTCGGGCCGATTATGTCGAGAAGGTCGACGACAAGACGCTGCTGCGCGGCGCGATCGACGGGATGCTCGCCAGCCTCGATCCGCACAGCTCCTACCTGGATCAAAAGGGCTACCAGTCGCTGATGACGACCACCGAGGGCGAGTATGGCGGCCTCGGCCTCAACGTCACGCTGGAGGACGGCGTCGTCAAGATCGTTGCCCCGATCGAGGATTCGCCGGGCTTCAAGGCCGGTCTGAAGGCGGGCGACTATATCACCCATCTGAACGGCAAGCTGATCTATGGCGGCGCGCTGGACGAAGCGGTTGACCAGATGCGCGGAGCGCCGGGCACCACGATCAAGATCACCATCCTGCGCCCCGGCCGAGACAAGCCGTTCGACGTCACCCTCACCCGCGCCAAGATCGAGCTTCCCGCGGTCAAATGGGAAGTGAAGGACCGGGTCGGGATCATCAACGTCAACACGTTCAGCCGCACGACCACGACGGAGACGCTCGCGGCGATCGCAGCGATCGACAAGTCGCTCGGCGGGCCGCCGACGGGTTACATCGTCGATCTTCGATCCAATCCGGGCGGCCTGCTCGATCAGGCGGTCGGATTGTCCGACGTGTTCCTGGAGCGCGGCGAAGTGGTTTCGCAGCGTGGGCGCCAGAAGAACGACATCGAGCGTTATTATGCGGAGCCGGGCGATGCCACACGCGGCCGGCCGATCGTGGTGCTGGTCGATTCCGGCAGCGCGTCCGCGGCCGAGATCGTTGCGGCGGCGCTTCAGGACCATCATCGCGCGATCGTGATGGGCGAGCGCAGCTTCGGCAAGGGCTCGGTGCAGACCCTGCTTCCGCTCAGCAAGGACACCGCGCTTCGGCTGACGACGGCGCGCTATTACACCCCATCGGGGCGATCGGTGCAGGAGGGCGGCATCGTTCCGGACATCGAAGTGCCGCAGCTCTCCGATCCCGACTACAAGTCCCGTCCGCGCCTGCGCGAGGCGGATCTGCGGCGCCACCTGATCAACGAAGTGAAGGTCGATGAAAGCGTCGTCCAGGATGACGGCAAGCCGGATCCGCGCTTCAGCGCAACGCCGGAGGAGCTGAAGAAGAAGGGCATCGACGACTTCCAGCTCCATTATGCGGTGCAGACGATCGCGCGTCTTGCGGGGCCGCGCACCGCCACGGCATCCGCCGCGGGAGCGGCGCCGAAGGGCGGCACGCGTTGATCGGAGCCGCCGAGGGCAAGGGCCGGTGACGAATCTCGTTCGGGCGAAGCTGCTTGCCGTCCTGGTTCCCGCTGCGCTGCTCGCCGGCGCCTACGGCTCGGAGATCTGGGGCGGGCTATACCCCTGCGAGATGTGCTGGTGGCAGCGTTACGCCCATTTCGCCGCCCTGGCCCTGGCGGTGCTCGCCTGGGCCGGCGGGCGCTTGCCCGATGGCGGGAGGGCTCTCGTTGGGCTCGCCGCCCTCGCCATCCTGACCAGCGGCGGCATCGGCGCCTATCATGCCGGGGTGGAGGCGGGCGTGTTCGAGGGCTTCACCCAGTGCACGTCGTCCGGCGGCGGCGGGTCTCCCGCCGACATGCTGAAGAGCATCCTGGAGGCGCCGCTGATCCGCTGCGATCAGGTGCAGTTCGAATTCCTCGGCATCTCGATGGCGGGGTGGAACGCGATCCTGTCGATCGGGTTCGGCTTAGTGATATTGTGGCTGAGCTTCACCAGGGCTCGGAGGAGCGCATGAGCGACACGCAGACAAGCGCCGACGTCACGATCGCGTTGCGGCCGAAATGGCGGCCGGGTGACAAGCGGCCCGACATCGACTCGATGATCCGGGTCGATCAGGCCGGAGAATATGGCGCAACTCGAATCTATGCCGGCCAGCTCGCCGTGCTCGGCCCCCATCCCGCTGCCCGCGCGATTGCGCGCATGGAGAGCCAGGAGCGGCACCATCTGCGCACGTTCGACGACATGATGATCGAGCGGGGCGTCCGGCCGACCCTGATCCAGCCGTTCTGGAACGTCGCGGGCCACGCGCTCGGCGCCGTCACCGCTTTTCTGGGCCCGAGCGCCGCGATGGCGTGCACCGCTGCCGTCGAAACGGAGATCGACAAACATTATGAGGACCAGGTGCGCAGCCTGGGCGTCGACGAGCCGGATCTGTCCGCAACCATCCGCACGTTCCAGGCCGAAGAGCTCGAGCATCGCGACACCGCGCTTGCCGCCGGTGCCGAAGACACGTTCGGCTACCCGGTCCTCTCCACTCTGATCCGCGCCGGCTGCCGCGTCGCGATCGCGCTTTCGAAAAGGATCTGACATGAAGCTTCTCCTTGCCGCCGCCGCCCTCACCGCCCTTGCGGCGCCTGCCGCCGCGCAGACGCAAGCCGCCCCGCCCGCAGCGGGAAGCGAGCGCATCAATCAGCTCATCGTCTATGGCGACGATCCCTGCCCGCAGAGCTCGGAGGAGCAGATCAACGTCTGCGCCCGCAAGCCCGAAAGCGAGCGCTATCGCATTCCCGAGGCGCTGCGCGGCGATCCCAACGATCCCGCCAATCAGGCCTGGGCGAGCAAGGCGACCGAACTGCAATATGTCGGCCGCTCCGGCATCGGCAGCTGCTCGACGGTCGGTCCCGGCGGCATGATCGGCTGCTTCAACGACATCGTCCGCCAGGCCCGGGCCGAGCGTGCCGGCCGGGACGAGGTCAATTGGAACCGGCTGATCGAGGAGGCTCGCCAGGAACGGCTTGGGCGGATCGACGCCGAAGCGGCGGCTGTGGAAGCGGAACAGAACCCGCCCAAGTAGGGCCGGCACGCCGGAACAAAGCACCGGACCGAGCCTTCTGTTCGCAAGACTTGAACAGGAGGCCATCATGAAAGCCGCCCTTGCGACATTGGTCATCGCCGGCTCCACCTTGCTTTCCGCCGCGCCGGCGACGGCGCAAACCGCACCTTCGACGGCGGAGCGGATCCGCCGCGTGGTCGTCTACGGCAACGAGCGCTGTCCGCGCGGCAGCGACGGCGAAGTGGTGATCTGCGCGCGCCGCCCGAGCGGCGAGCGTTATCGCATACCGGAACAGTTCCGCGACGACGCCACCGCCGACGATCCGGCCAGCACGAGCTGGGCTGCCCAGGCCGAGAGCCTGGAATTCCTTGGGCGCACCGGCATTCAAAGCTGCTCGACGGTCGGCCCCGGCGGGGCGAGCGGCTGTCAGATGCAGCTGATCAACAGCGCGCGCGCAGAGCGTCAGGCCGGAACCGCACAGCCGCGCTAACCTGCGCTCATCCCTTCTCGGCAGCGATCCAGGCATCGACTTGCGCCTCAAGGACGTCGAGCGGGACCGATCCCTGCAGCAGAACGGCATCGTGGAAGCGCCGCAGATCGAATTTCGGGCCGAGCGCGGTCTCGGCCCGCTTGCGCAGCTCGCGGATCTTGAGCTCGCCGATCTTGTAGCCGAGCGCCTGTCCCGGCCAGCTGATGTAGCGATTGACCTCCGCATCGATGTTCGCAGCGGAGAGCGCCGTATTCTCGCGCATGTAGGCGACCGCCCGTGCCTTGTCCCAGCCCTTGGCGTGAATGCCGGTATCGACCACCAGGCGCGCGGCCCGCCACGCCTGGTAGGAGAGCTGGCCCATCTTCCTGGCGGGCGTGTCGTAGAGACCCATCTCCTCGCCGAGGCTCTCCGCATACAGCCCCCAACCCTCGGTGAAGGCGGTGAAGAAGGTGAAGTGGCGCCGGAAGGGCGGCAGATCGATCTCCTGCTGGAGCGCGATCTGGTGGTGATGGCCGGGCACGGCTTCGTGGAGCGTCAGCGCCGGTATTTCCCAAAACGGGCGTTGATCAAGCTTCGAGGTGTTGACGTAATAGGTGCCGGCGAGGCCGCTCTCCGGAGCGCCCTGGCCGTAATAAGCGGTGGTCGTGCCTTCCGCGGTTTCCGGCGGGATCTCGCGAATGCCGTAAGGGAGGCGTGGCAGCGTCCGGAACAAGCCCGGCATCTTGCCGTCGATCGTCTTTGCGACACGGGCACTCGCCCGGAGCAGCTCTTCCGGGCTTTTGGCATAATGCGCGGGATTCGTGCGAAGGTCCTCGATGAACGCAGCCCTTGAAGCGAAACCGGCTTCCTTCGCGACTTTCTCCATCTCGGCGTTGATGCGTGCCGATTCGCGGAGGCCGATCGCATGAATCTGGTCCGGCGTCAGGCTGGTGGTCGTCTCCTGCCGCACCCGGAACGCATAATAGTCCCGGCCGCCGGGCTGCGCCGAGATGCTGTCGGACTTGGCACATTTGGGCGCGTAACTGGCCCGGTAGAAAGCGGCGTGCTTCGCATAAGCTGGGTTGAGAACGTCGCGGATGACACGCTGCGCGCGACTCTGCAGCGCCTGCCACTCGGCCTCGCTTGCATCGGCGGGGCGCGCGCCCGCAAACGGCTCGTAGAAGCGCGACTGGGCCGGATCCTCCGCAATCACCCCGGTGATCGACTTCTCGGAGTTGCCGAGCACCGAGCAGGGCAACACGTAGCCGCCGCGCACCGCCTGCGCCGTGATCTTCAGCGCTTCGTCGTTCATCGCCGGATAGAGTTCGAGGCGCTTCAGGTAGCTTTCGTAATCGGCCTTGGTGCGGAACGGCAGCCCGCTGGCGAGACCGGCGAAGTTCTGATGCCAGCCGGCATAGGTGGTGAACAGCATCTGTCGCTGTCCGAACCGGTTCGCTTCGATGCTTTCGGCAAGCGCGCGTCTCAGGATTGCGCGGCTGGTGCGCTCGCCGGGCGTCAGGCCGGCCTCCCCGATCGCGTCGAGCCGCTTGAGGAAAACCTGCGCCTCGGCCGCGCGGCGATCCGCGGCCGCGAGGCTGAGATCTTCGATCCTGTCGTCGTAATCGCGGACGCCGAGCGACGTCGCATAAGTCGGGCTCTCGCGCAGCAGCCAGGCATAATGATCATCGAGCAACTGGCGGAAGTCATCGGACGGCGTAGCCGCGACCGGGGCCGCCGAAGCCAGGGCTGCGGCAAGGAAGAGTGCGGCGAAACGAGGCATTCAGTGTCTCCGGCCAGTGCGCGTTCGCACTTCTAGCCAGATGCCCACGGCTTGCGGAAGCGAAACGTTCCGGCGGATCGCCCGTTGCCTTCCCGCACCATCATGGGAGACAGCAAGATGAGCGACAACGTCTACAAGATCGTCGAAATCGTCGGCAGCTCGCCGACCGGGATCGAGGACGCGATCGAGAAGGCGATCGCGCGCGCGGCATCGACCTTGCGCGACATTCGCTGGTTCGAGGTCAAGGAGACTCGCGGCCATGTCGAAGACGGCCGCGTCGCCCATTATCAGGTGACGCTGCGGATCGGCTTCACCCTGGACGACGGCTGATCGCGAAGGCGGCGTGCGGTCCCCTCAGCGGGTGCCGCGCGCCAGTTCGGCGTCGAGCTCCGACTGCCAGGCGTCGGGATTGCGGCCGAGCGCCAGCGCTTCGGATGCCGAGGCGGGCATCGCATCGACGACGTGGACCGAGGCGCCGAGGCTGGTCGCCTG
Source organism: Sphingosinicella sp. BN140058 (assembly GCF_004135585.1). Classification (NCBI taxonomy): domain Bacteria; kingdom Pseudomonadati; phylum Pseudomonadota; class Alphaproteobacteria; order Sphingomonadales; family Sphingosinicellaceae; genus Sphingosinicella; species Sphingosinicella sp. BN140058. The sequence goes on from NZ_CP035501.1 coordinate 720,386, forward strand.
ATAGAGCTTGCGCGCGAAGGCCATCGGCAGGCGCACGCAGCCGTGCGACGCGGCATAGCCCGGGATCTTGCCTGCATGGAGCGCGACGCCGTCCCAGGTCAGGCGCTGCATGAACGGCATCGGCGCATCGTCGTAGAGATTGGAGCGGTGATCCACCTTCTTCTGCAGGATCTGGAAGGTACCGGTCGGCGTGTCGTAACCGGGCGCGCCGGTGGAGACGGTAGACACACCGATCAGCGTGCCGCCGCGAAAGACGTAAGCGGTCTGCAGCGGCAGGCTGACGACGATCTCGACAGAACCCGACGATGCAAGCTCCGGCCGCCAGACATAATGGCCCGGATCCAGCGCCAATGCTTCCGTTTCAAGTGGTGATTGTTCCTGCGACAAAGCAGGCGAAAGCGGCGCCAGGCCAAGAAGCAGGGCACATACGGCCCCACGGACGAACGAACGCTGTCCGCGCATCACCAGATACTCCACGCTAATGACTTGAAGACGATCGTCACCATGCAGCGAAGCCGCCGGATCGGATTTCCTAACCTGCAGCAAGAACGTGGATCGGCGCACTTTGTTGCGCCGCATTGGGATTTTACTTGACAGATGGAATGTGAACGCCAGGTCCGGATGGCGCGTCCGAACGATCGAAACGGGTGGTTCTAGGCGACCGGGGCCACATCGTCCCCATCGAAGCGCAGCCCCACCGTCAGCAGAGCGCGGAACTCGTTATAGCCGCCGCGCCCGGGGAAGAAGGCGTGGAAGAAGAGCCTTGGCTTTCCATCCAGCCCGGGCGCGACCGAAGCGTGGCCCGGCGCTACCCAGCGCGCGGTCGATTGGAGCAGCGGCTCCGGGCGTTTGCGATAGGGGCCAAGAGGATGATCGGCGACGGCAACGCCGATGCCGTAGGACGGCGTGGTGAAATCGTTGCCCGCATAGAAGAGCCAGTAGCGGCCGTTCTGGCGCGTCACCCAGGGCCCCTCGATCAGATGGCCTTCCCATTCGAGATCGTTGGCGAGCACTTCCGTGCGCGTGCCGATCAGCGACCTGCCGTCGGCGGCGAGCGGTTGGCAATAAACGGGAGTCCGCATCGCCCGCAGGATGGTGTCGGCGCGGCCATGCTCGCGCAGCACGTGCTGCACCCTGGGCCAGGAGGCGAGTGCCGCCCGGATCAGCGGCTGCATCAGGAAGAAGCGCTCCATTGGACGGCGTCCGTCCGCCCAGGCCTTGACTGCGGCGGCAAAGGCGGCGGTGCGCCGGTCCTGCTCGGTGGAGAACAGCCGGCCGACCATTTCGGGGTGCTCGCGCAGGAGCCCGGCCAGCGGCCGCGGCCACAATCCGTTGGTATCCTCCTTCCAGAACAGGAGCGGATGTCCGTCGGCATCGATGAAGATGTGCGCGTCGATCACGCCGCCGCCGAGCAAGGGGCCGCCGATGTCGACCCACGGGCCCGCGGGATGGCCGCTCTTCGCGAGGCCGATCGAGAGAATGTTGTTGGTGTCCCGGGCGGTGTAGGTCAGCCAATATTCGCTGCCTACCCGGGCCATTTCCGGCGCCCAGAAATCCCCGACCTGCACCCCCGCCGCAGCCCAGGGCGGGGTCTCTCCCTCGGCGAAGACGAACCCGACCGGCTCCCACGCCTCGAGATCGGCGGAGCGCAGGATCGGCATGGCATCGGGCGCGTCGTTCGAGGTCGCGACCAGATAATAGCCCTCGTCGGTCTTGAGCACGGCCGGATCACCGTAGCCGGAAAGAATCCGGGGCGAGAGATTCTCGCGGATCAGCGGCCGCCACGGCGGCTCGTGACGATCGGCGGGAATCTCCGCGAACTCCCGCGGCAGCCGGGTGCCGAAGTCCCGAGCCAGTTCTGCGTAGAATTGGACGTAGTGATGCTGTTCGCGTCCCGCGATTCGATACGCGTGCTCCTCGCCTCCATTCAAGGAGACGACCAGCAGAGTCGCATTCCCGTCTTCGCTGGCCTGGATGTCGAATGCGAACAGGGTCTCGTTGCTCATTGGCAACGCTTTACAGAAGATTACCGCCAAAGGTGAAGTCCGGATCAGCAATCGACATGGAGCCGCAGGCGCCGCCCACCGCAGCAGTCAGGCGGCTGCGGTGGAGCATGATCAACCGTCGGCCGCGTTCGAGCACCCGGCGGGCCCGGGTGCGGCTTCGGCGTGCCCGTGTCGTCTGGGAGGGTGAGAGTGCGCCGGGAACCATGATCCATGATGCCGTGTCGGAAATTCGATCTGCGCAATCCTGCCGGGGAGTCGGTTGCGGACGTGTTTCAATCCACGCCCGGAAGGCAGCACGCGCTTGCCGTGACGGGGCAACGACTGGAGGAAATCCTCGACCTCGCGGCTGCGCGCACCGCTGATTTTCGAACGGAGGAATTCTCTGGCCTGCTGCCGGCTCTGCCCGGAAGATACGTGCCCTGAAATCAAAGCTGTCCCGTGCATACGCTCTGGGAGAGTTCACTCTCCGGGAGCCGGCGAAGGGAGCCGATCACGGCGAAGGACTTGGATCATGTGACGCTCGAATGCGCCGAGATCCTGCCGTCCCATGCTCAAAGCCTCCCGGTCGAGCGCAAGTGCAACCCTCCCGCCGCTGAGCAGCACGCCCGCATCGCACGACGCGGCAAGCGTCGGCAGATCGTGGAGCGCGGTGACCAGAGTGAGCCCGGCGTCGACACGAGCCCTCAAGGCCAGGCGCAGGTCGTAGGCCGCGACCGGATCGAGCCAGTTGAAAGGCTCGTCGAGGATTACGAATTCATGACCTGCCGCGAAGGCGCAGGCGATGCTGATGCGCTGACGCATTCCTGCCGAGCATTCTCCAACCCTGCGGTCGAGCAATGCGTGGATAGCAAGGGCCTCGCCGATGGCGCCGAGCGAACGGAGCGGATCGGTGGCTCCGCGGGCAACCAGATCCAGTATCTGGCCTCCAGTGAGGCTGTTGGGCAACGCTTCCCCGGTGGGCGCGAAGCCCGTCCTCTGCGCCCGGCGCATTCGATCGCGGGAGAGATCCTCGCCACCGATGATGCAGGTACCGCCCGCGAGGTCCAACCGGCCGGAGATCGCGCGGAGCAGGGTCGTCTTTCCGGAACCGTTGGCACCGATGAGGCCGAACCAGGTGCCGCGTTCCACCGTCAGCGTCACGTCCTTCACGGCCATTTCCGTGCCGCGGCGGGCGTGAACGTCATGGATCGAGAGCATCGCGGTCACGTCAGCAGCCATGTGCTCCGCCGAGCCCGTCGGCCGAGCCACAGGAGGCCGGCAGCGGCGGCGAATGGCAGCAGCGGCGGAAGCAGGCCGCCGATGATCATCGTGCTTCCGATCAGCACCGTCAGCACGATCTCCGCCATGCGCCGCCGAAAGCAACGGTGGGCCATCACCTGTGCCGTCCGCAACACCAGCACGCAAAGACCCGCTCCTGCCGCGATGGCGGCCAGCGCAGGCAAACCGAGGAGCAACGTCGCGGCCATCAGGAGAGCCAGCGCGATGCCGGCGAAGCGCAGAGCGATGCGGAGACTGGACCGAAGCCTCCACCCGGCCGCACTCTGGAACTGGATCTCGGATGCGCGGATCGGCGAGACGAGAGCAAGCGTGGTCACGGTGATCCCCGCGACAGCGAAGGAGAGCTCGGCCCCCGTGCCGAGGATCACCGGCAGCAACATCAACGCCCCGGCGCCCGAAAGCGAGGCGATTGCCGCGGTGTCGGGACGCGAGCGCCAGCGCGCCGCGGATCGAGAGCGCCGAAGCCATCGCGCGGCAGAGCGGCGCAGCACGCGTGTAGAAACGCCTGCGGCCTCTGCGCAGAGAAGCCCCACAGCATAGCCGGCGACACAATGAGGCAGAAGCAAGGGCTTTCCGAGTGCGACCAGCGCCAGCAGCAACAGCGCGGCAGGAAGATGCCAGGCCAAGCGGTAGGCAAGCACCTCACGCGGCATCAGCGCCTCCGCGGCAAACAGGCTCTCGCCGGCGAAGAAGTCGAGGCGCCTGCGCACCATCGATGCGATCAGCGCCGCGCAACTCGCACCGGCGCCGGATACAGCAACCAAGGCCGGCATGGTCGCCGCTGCGCCCAGCCAGTCCACGATCGCCGCTGGAACGACGATGGAGAAGAAAAGAAGCGGTAGCACGTCCTGCCAGCGTCGGATGATCGTCTTCAGGCCTGCGGCCATGATCATGCGATCATGCCGAACGAGAAGGCTTGCGAACGCGGCGATCAAATCCTCCCTCGGCCTGAGAAAGCCGGCGGCACCTGATGTACCCGGCCGAGCAGGTTCGGCCAAGTTAGGTTTGATCGACCTGCCGTTGAGCCAAGGGCCCGCCTTTTCGTGGGAAGGCCGCCGCGGCGTCAGCCGCTAGTCTTTCTCAGGCGTCTGCTCGCGGATGTCGCGCAGCATCTTCACTGCGGTCGACACCACCGCATCCGAGATCCGGCGCCCCTTTTCCGGCGACGCGAGGCTTGGACAGCCCGAGGTTCCGGTGCCCGCAGTCAGTTGATGCATCGTGCGGTGATGGGCGGCGCGAGCGCCTTGCAGCATGTCGGCGGCGGCCCATTCGTGCGCGTGGATCGGCAGCTGGTCGACCGCCGCGGCCTCATCGATGAGGTGCGGCGCGATCAGCTGGACGAGCGAGGTTTCGAACTCGCAGGCATGGCCGACCCCGCCGAATCCGCTCTCCTGGATGGCGGCAAGCTCCTCGGCGGCGATCTTCCACCAGGTCAGCAGAAAGATTTCGATCTCGGGATGATCGTTGCCGAAGGCCTCAAGCACGACCTGGGCGATGGCGAGATTGCCGCCATGGCTGTTGAACAGGACGATGTTGGTGAAGCCGTGCGCGACGACCGCCTCCAGCATGTCGGTGAGGTAGGCGAGGAAGGTCTCGTGGCGTACCGTCAGCGTACCGGGAAAGGCCATGTGGTGGCGCGAACAGCAGACCGCGATCTGCGGCAGCACCAGCACATGCTCGCCCAACTCGGCGTCGATCCGATCGGTGAAATGGCGGCCGATCAGCGCATCCGTGACCAGCGGCAGGTGGCCGCCATGCTGCTCGATCGCGCCGATATTGAGCAAGACCGGCGTGCGGCGATCGATCGCGCCGAGCCGCGGACTGGTGAGTTCCTCCCACTTCATGGCCGCACCGCCGCCCACATCTCGATCTCGACGAGAAAGCCGTCGAGGAGCGCGCAGCCGATCGCGGTCCGCGCCGGGAACGGCTGGGGCATGATCTCGCGGTAGACGACGTTGAAGCGCGGCCAGTCGGCGAGATCGGTCATGTAGACGTTGACCTTGAACACGTCGGCGAAACCCACCCCTGCGGCAGCGAGCTGGTTGCGGCAATTGTCGAGCGTGACCCGAGCCTGCTCCTCGATCGTGTCGCCGATCACACGGCCGGCGAGATCGAGCGGCGCCTGGCCGGAGATGACGACGAGATCGGAGCCCTGCCGGATACGAAGCACGGGCGAATACGGCCCGGCGGTGACATGCTGCTCGGACGCGATGCGGACGATCGCCTGGTCATGGTCGCTCATGCGAACACCTCGTGGCGAACGCCGTAACGTTCGATGGCGGCGAGATCGAGCTCGACTCCGAGGCCGGGCCCTTCGGGAACGAAGGCGTAAGGCGGCTCGAAGCGCAGCGGCGTTGCCAGCAGATCATGCTCGCGGATCATCCGGCCGAAGATGTCGCTCGGCCACACGCAGCTTTTCGCAGCGATCGCCTGGTGAAGGTACATGGCCTCGAGGATACCGAAATCGACCTCCGAGCCGTGGAAGCAATAGAGATTGGCCGCGTCGGCGATGGCGTTGAGCTGGGCGAATTTAGCCAGGCCGGCATTGAAGTTGAAGCCGTCGGCCGCGCGCTGCTGGATCAACGCGATGATGTCGTGCACCCGCTGCCCCTGATAGATGTAGGGCAGAGCGACATGCTGAACGATCGGAATCGATGAGAAGCGGCAAAGATCGGCATAATCGGGGATCATCCATTTCGGGATCGGATCCTCGAGCAACAGCACGTTGCCGACCTTTTCGAGACCGCGGATCAGCGGCTTGACCGACGCCATATTCTCCCAGCGCTGATTGGGATCGAAGATCACCTTCATTCCCGGCGCGTGCGCGGCGACCTGCTCGCAAAGGCCGACCGCGTCGTCCTCGAGGTCGGCCTTGAGCTTGATGCACGTATAACCCTGATCCTGATAGGCCCGCACCCACGGGCCGACCTCGTCGAGCGTGCGATGGCTCGACCAGGCGTCGCAGAGCACCCGATCGCGCACGCGTCCACCGAGCAGAGTGTAAAGGGGAACGCCCAGGGTCTTCGCCCAACCGTCCCAGATCGCAAGCTCGAAGCCGTCGAATTCGCGCACCAGCGGCAGCGGCAGATCCTGCAACGACAATGTCGAGATGTCGGTGCCGATCAGTCCATTGCAGATCGCCTCGACCCGCGTCCAATCGTGGTCACGGTAGAATTCGCCGAGCGCGACGACGCCGTTGGCGAGCCTCATCCGCAGGATGAGCTTGGGCAGCGCGTCAAATTGCACGCTCCACGCCGCCTGCCCTGCGACCGGCAGCATGTGCAGGGGCTTGGCGAGCGAGTCCGAGTTGATCATGCCGGGCTTGGCCGGAACCACCACCTCATCGAATTCGAAGCCGGTAATCACCGGAGCATCATGGCTCCCGATGGCGGCGTACATCCCGGTCATTCCAGCTCCTCGAATGCTTTCCCCTGAGCGACGGCGGCACGGGTGACGCCCCGTCCGGTGGGCCAGAATGGTGAAGGCCCGCCGCTTCCGGCTCAATGCATAACCAGTGGCACACCATTTGCCAGCACTTTCTTGGTTGAAAGTAACATTCGTGTAAAAACGTGTGTTGACGGGTTGAGATCGGCATGGAATGAATGTGTCCGCGGAGCGGATTGGTCACGAACTGGTCTTATCCGTAGCTGCAGGAGAGGATTATAAGCAGGGCGACGCCGGCGCGTCGACCACTGTTCTCCCAGCCCACCGAGAGGGTAAGTGATGATGGCGTTCGTGTCGAAGTTCCGGCCCTCGATCCTGCTTCGATCGCCTGCACGCGCGCTGCTGGCGCTTCTGCTTGCCGGCGCCGCGTCGCCGGGCGCCGCGGCCGCCCCTGAACTGCCATTGCTGCCGTTGCCCCGCACCGCGACGGTAGCGGGAGCCGGCTTCCGGCTCGGCAGCGACGTCCCGATCATCGCCCTTCGCGGCAACGCCGGCGCGGAGCGAGCGGCTGCATGGCTGAACCAGCAGCTCGGCCTGAAAAAGGCCGCGTCAGCCGGTGGACCTTCGATCCGCTTCGTGCGGGTGAGTGGCCTGCCGAAGGACGGATACCGGCTCGAGACCAGGGCCGACGGCGCGACGATCAGCGCCGGCGATGCAGGGGGATTCCTCTACGGTGCCGTGACCCTGTGGCAGCTCGCCAGCGGCGGTTCCGATCGGGTGCAGGCGGTCAAGATCGAGGATTCGCCGCGCTTCGCCTGGCGCGGCTTCATGCTCGACAGCGCCCGTCACTTCCAGAGCCCCGATTACATCAAGAAACTCATCGACGCGATGGCGGCGCACAAGCTCAACACCCTGCACTGGCATCTCGTCGACGATCAGGGCTGGCGGATCGAGATCCCCAAATACCCGAAGCTGACTGCGGTCGGGGCGTGGCGAAGCCCGGCGACGGCACCCGGTGCACCGCCTTTGCCGAAGGTCGGCGGTTTCTACACCCAGGCGCAGATCCGGGAAATCGTCGCTTATGCAGCGGCGCGCAACATCACGATCGTGCCCGAGATCGAAATGCCCGGCCACGCTCTCTCGGCGATCCGCGCCTATCCGGAGCTCGGGCCGGGCAATCCGGTGCCGCCGGGCATTACCGCCGATTGGGGCGTCTACACCTATCTCTACAATGTCGAGGATTCGACCTTCCGGTTCCTGGAAAACGTGCTGACCGACGTCATGGCCCTGTTCCCGTCGCCCTACATCCACATCGGCGGGGACGAAGCGGTGATGACCCAGTGGAAGCAGTCGCCGGCAACCCAGGCCAAGATGCGCAGCCTCGGCATCACCGACGAACACAAGCTGCAATCCTGGTTCATCACGAGGATGGAGAAATTCCTCAACGCCAAGGGCCGCAAGCTGATCGGCTGGGACGAGATCCTGGAAGGCGGCATCGCCCCCAATGCGACGGTCATGTCGTGGCGCGGCATCGATGGCGCGATCGTCGCCGCCAAGGCCGGACACGACACCGTGCTCGCGGCCTCGCCGATGCTCTATCTCGATCACCTCCAGGGCACGACTGCGGCCGAGGGTCCCGGTCGCAACAAGGTGATCACGCTGGAAGATTATTACCGCTTCGATCCGCTTCCCGACACGCTGACCGAGGACCAGCAGCGTCACGTGCTCGGCCTCCAGGCCGCCCTGTTCACCGAGCACGTCCGCGGCGACGCCCGCGCCGCCTACATGACCTTCCCCCGGCTGTCGGCGCTGGCCGAGGTCGCCTGGCGCGGCGAAGGTGGCGACTTCGACGATTTCGTCGATCGTCTGCTGCCCCAGATCGCGCGGCTGGAAAAGATCGGCATCACGCCGGCGAAAAGCGCGTTCACGCCGGTGGCATCGGTTTCGAACGTCTCCGGCGACGGCGCGACGATCGCACTCTCCACTCAAGTCAAATCCGAGATACGCTACACGCTCGACGGGAGCAGTCCGACGCCCGCGTCACCGCTCTACGCGGCGCCGCTGCCGCTGCGAATCCCGACCACGTTGCGCGCCGCCGCCTTCCGCGGAACCACGCCCCTGCCCGGCAGCCTCGAGCGGCGGCTCGATCCCGCGAGCATTCGCCGCCGCGACGACCGCGAACTCAGGCAATGCACGTCGACCCTGGTATTGGCGCTCGAGGACGATGCACCTGCCGATGGACCGCGTGCCAATTTCCTCAGCGACATCCTCAATCCGTGCTGGATCTACGATGCGGCCCCGCTGGAGTCGGTGACCCGCATCGACGTCGATGTCGGCCAGGTGCCGTTCAATTTCCAGCTCAACAATGGCCGCACGTTGGCACCGCGGCCGACGCCCCGCACGGCAGCCGGCGAACTGGAAATCCGGATCGATGGCTGCGAGGGCGAGCGGATCGCCAGCATTCCGCTGGAGCAGGTGAAAAGCCCGACGATCACCCGCCTCTCCGCCCCCATCCCCGCGAACACCGGCGCGCACGATCTCTGCTTCACCTTCACCGGCCGCAGCAACAACCCGCATTGGACGATCGCGGCGGTGCAGTTGGTCACTCGATGATTCGTTGCTGCCGGACGACGCCTCGGCGCGCTGCCCAGGGCGGGAAGGATGTTCCTGTCGTTCTTTACATCGGCCGACCGGCATGGAAGGACTCGGCCGCTCGAACCATCATTCACACAAGGGACCGGCGTGCAGCCTCTCGATATCGTCGACCGCATTGCGCGCCATCGGGACAGCCTGCGTCCCTCGGAACGGCGGGCGGCACAGGCGATCCTGGACGATCTCGGCGCGGGTGCGTCGGCGAGCATCGGCGAACTGGCGAAGAAGGCCGGGGTCTCCCAAGCGACGATCACGCGGCTCGCCCGTGCGATCGGCCTGAAGGATGTGCGGGAGATGAAGGTGGCGCTCGCCCGTGCGAGCGCAGTCGGCAACCGCTTCATTGCCGCTGGGAACGCGACCCAGCAGGAGGAGACCGCGCCATCGGTGTCGCAGCGGGTGGTGAGCGACATCGTCCAGGCGATGCAGGTCAACGAGGCCCTGCTCGATCCGGAAGAGGTCATGGCAGCAGCGAAGCTGCTCGACGGCGCGCGGATGATCTACACGTTCGGCATGGGCGGCAGCTCGACCATGCTCTCGCTGGAAGCGGCCAACCGGCTGTTCCGGCTCGGGCTACCGGCCGCCGCCTACACGGATGCATTGACCCAACGCATGGTCGCGGCCAGCGTGCGGGCGGAGGACGTCGTTCTCGCTTTCTCGATGACGGGAGGGCTTGCCGAGCTCAACACCAGCTGCGCGACGGCGAAGGGCTATGGCGCACGTCTGGTCGCCCTGACCGCAATCGGATCGCCTTTGGCCGGAATCGCCGACCTCAGCCTGCCGGTGCAGACGATGGAAACCGACTTCATCTTCAAGCCTTCGGCGTCGCGCTACGCGATGATGATGGTGCTCGACGTGCTGATGACCGAACTCGCCTTGCTGCGCCGGCCGGTGTCGCAGGAAACGCTGCGGCGCGTGAAGCTCGCGCTCGACGGCTTCCGCCAAAGCGGCAACGATCGGCAGCCGCTCGGCGACTGACCACCGCCACCCCCGCTTTCGAGTGGCGATCATGACCGACAATGCGATGCTGCTGCTGCTGGCGCTCGCCTCCGTCGGCGGGCTGATCCTGCTGATCGCGCGCTTCAACCTCAATCCGTTCCTCGCCCTGATCCTGGTTTCGCTGCTGCTCGGCGCAAGCGCCGGCATGCCGCTCGACAAGCTGCTGGAGACGTTCGAGGCCGGCGTCGGCAAGACGCTCGGCCACATCGCCCTGGTCGTCGGCATCGGCACCATGCTCGGCAAGATGATGGCGGAATCGGGCGGAGCCGAGCGCATCGCCCGGACGATGATCAGCTGGTTCGGCCCCGAGCGCGTGCATTGGGCGATGATGTGCGCGGCGCTGGCGATCGGGCTGCCCGTCTTCTTCGAGGTCGGCTTCGTCCTGCTGATGCCGATCGTCTTCACCGTGGCGAAGCGGACCGGCACCTCGATCCTCAAGATCGGACTGCCGATGGTCGCCGGCCTCTCGGTGGTGCACGGCCTGGTGCCGCCCCACCCGGCAGCGCTGCTCGCCGTCACTGCCTACCATGCGGATATCGGCCTCACCATCCTGTTCGCCTTGATCGTCGGGTTGCCGACGGCGGCGATCGCAGGGCCCATTTTCGCGACCTTGATCGATCGCCATGTCGTTCTGACCGCCGCGAACCCGATGGCGGACGCGCTGACCGAAGACGTTCAGGAAAAAGCCGGACTTCCGGGCTTCGGGATCACGCTCGCCACCATCCTGTCGCCGGTCGCGCTGATGCTCCTCGGCAGCGCAGCCGATGCACTGGCGCCCGCAGGGAGCGGGCTCAACCAGGCCTTGCGCCTCGCCGGCCATCCGGTGACGGCCCTGCTGATCGGCCTGCTGCTGAGCTTCGTCACCTTCGGCAGCGCCCGCGGCTTCGATCGGGTGACGATCGGCCGTTTCATGGAGGAGTGTCTGGCGCCGACGGCGATGGTGACTCTGGTCGTCGGAGCGGGCGCGGGCTTCGGCCGAATTCTGATGGAAAGCGGAATCTCGGCAGCCGTCGTCGAGAGCGCGCAGTATATTCAGGTGCCGTTGCTGCTGCTCGCCTGGTCGGTCGCGGCGATGATGCGCATCGCCACCGGATCGGCAACGGTGGCGATGTCTACCGCCGCCGGCATCGTCGCGCCCTATGCCCTCGGCGGCGGCGTCTCGCCCGAATTGCTCGTGCTTGCGACCGGCGCCGGGTCGCTGATCCTCTCTCACGTCAACGACGGCGGCTTCTGGCTGGTGAAGACGTATTTCGGGCTGAGCGTCGCGCAGACGTTCAAGACCTGGACGGTCTGCGAGACCCTGATTTCCGTGATCGCCTTGCTGCTGACCATGGCCTTGGCAGCCCTGCTGTAAGGTAAACAGCGGCGTTCGGGGTTCTGCAGTGTTCCGCAACAACAGTGTCTGTTAAAAAGTAACAAACGTGAAAGAATCACGTTGACAGCCCTCCCCCCATATGAAAATCTCCGGACCACTGACCAATTGGTTATGTAATTGGTCCGCAGCGCACGAGGAAGCCGGATGTATCCGGCGCCGCAGCACAGGCGCGATCCGACCGAAGCAACAGGCCGGCGGAAACAAGGGGGATATGTTGATGACGAGACCTTTCTGCACATTCCTGCTGACGACCACGGCAGCGATGACCTTGTCGGTGGCGGCACACGCGCAGGAGGCGGACTCGTCGGCGCCGAGCGGAACGGCCGCAACCGATACGGTCGGATCCGAAGCGTTGCCGGCACCGCAGGAAGGCGCCGAGCAGGCGCTGGTGATCACGGGATCGCGGCTTTCCGCCCGCGGTTTCAACCAGCCGACGCCGACTACCACGATCACCCTGGACGACATCGAGAAGGCAGCACAGCCCAACATCTTCGCGACCATCCGCCAGCTTCCGTCCCTGCTCGGCAGCAGCGGCCGAACCACCCGGGTCAACAGCACGAGCAGCGGCCAGCAGGGACTGAGTTCGTTCAGTCTGCGCGGCCTTGGCGAGGTTCGTACCCTCACCCTGCTCGACGGGCAGCGGGTCACCCCGGCCAATTTCATCGGCGTGCCCGACATCAGCCAGTTCCCGCAGTTGCTGGTCGAGCGGGTGGACGTCGTCACCGGCGGCGCCTCCGCGTCCTATGGCTCGGACGCGGTCGGCGGCGTCGTCAATTTCATCACCAACAAGCGCTTCGAGGGCTTCCGCGCGAACATCCTCGGCGGCATGACCACTTATGGCGACGACAAGACGATCACTGGCCAGGCCGCCTGGGGCGGCAAATTCGCCGACGACCGGCTGCACATCCAGGTCAGCGGCGAATATGGCTATGAGGGCGGCACCCCGCCCGGCGGGTTCGGCGTCACCGGCGGCGTCAACGGCCGCGACTGGTACAACGCCACCGCCTTCCTGACCCGCCCGAACGCCGCGACCGTCGACGGTGGCCCCAAATATTTCGTGATCGAGGGCGCGCAGCAGTTCCAATATGCGAAATACGGGCTGATCAACAGCGGTCCGCTGCAAGGCACCGCCTTCGGTGCCAACGGCGCGCCGTTCAAATTCGAATATGGATCGAACGGGGTTCCGCTCGGCAACGGCCAGGTCAGCGGCTGCTTCAGTCCGTTCTGCGTCGGCGGCGACCTCAGCGGCCAGATCGGCGAATCCCCGAGCCTCGCCAGCCGGATCCAGCGCATGGTCGGCTATTCGCGTGCCGGCTACGATATCGACGATCGCACGGAGTTGTTCGCAACCGTCACCCTCGCCCGGGTGCTGTCGCGCAATTACCCGAATATCGGTGCGGAGCGGCCGAGCCTGACCATCCAGTGCGACAACGCCTTCCTGCCGCAATCCATTCGCGACGCCTGCGCCGCGAACAACATCACCAGCTTCGGCTTCGGCACCAGCACCGGCCAGTTCCCGGATCCGATCAAGGTCAAGACCAAGCGCGACCAGCAGCGTTACGTGCTGGGGATCAACGGACGGTTCGACGCGATCGGCACCGAGTGGCGCTACGACGCCTATGGTGCCTACGGCGTCAGCGACATCGCGGTCGACGTTTCCGACATTTCGCTGCAGCCGCATTTCAACGCGGCGATCGACGCGGTCAATGGACCGGGCGGCACCGTCGTCTGCCGCAGCGCCGCGGCGCGCGCGGCGGGTTGCGTGCCGTTCAACATCTTCGGCGACGTCACGAACTCGGAAGCCGCCTTCGCCTACGTGATCCCTGAGAACGGGCCGCGGCAGCGCTCGAAGCAGGAACAAGCGGTGGCCGCCTTCAACGTCACCGGAGAGCCCTTCTCGTCCTGGGCCGGCCCGGTCGCGCTCGCATTCGGGATCGAGGGCCGTGAAGAGAAATATCACACCAGAGCGGATCCCTACGGCAACGGGGTGGGTCCGGACTCCCCGAACAGCGCCCTCTATCCGGCCGATCCCCTGCTCAACACGACCGTCGGCAACAATTGGTATGCCGGCAATTACAAGAGCGGCCGCGGCCGTTACGGCGTCAAGGAAGCCTATGCCGAGATCAACTTCCCGTTCCTGAAATCGGACACGCTCGGCGAAGCAAACCTCAACGCGGCCCTGCGCGTTACCGATTATTCCACGTCAGGCACGGTCGAGGCCTGGAAAATCGGCGGCGTCTGGGAAACGCCGATCGACGGCCTCCGCTTCCGCGCCGTGACCTCACGCGACGTTCGCGCGCCTAATCTTTCCGAGCTGTTCGCGGCGCAGATCGTCACCAACGCGACCGTCATCTACCGCGGCAATTCGATCAACATCCAGAACCGGGCTACCGGCAACACCGATCTCGATCCCGAAATCGCCCGCAACACCGAAGTCGGCGTGGTGCTGTCCAACCCGAGATGGCTGCCCGGCTTCAGCGCCTCGTTCGATTATTACGACATCAAGATCGGCAACGCGATCATCGCGCTGTCAAACCAGCAGATCGTCGACCTGTGCGAATCCGGGTCGCAGGATCAATGCGCCAAGGTGCTGCTCGACAGCCCGATCCCGGGCACCAATTATGTCGAAGTCTCCGCGTTCAATGCCGCCAACATCAAGACCCGCGGCTTCGACATCGAGCTTTCCTACCGGATGCCGTTGTCCGGACTGAAGCTTCCCGGCACCCTCACCCTCCGCGCGCTCGGGACCCACGTCATCGAATATGTCACCGATCCGGACGTGATCGGGGCGATCCCGACCGATACCGCGGGCGTGAACGGCCTGGTCGGCGGCGGCACCATCCCCGATTGGAAGGCGCTGTTCACCCAAAGCTGGGACACCGATCGCTTCAGTCTCAACATCTCCGAGCGTTTCGTCAGCGACGGCGTCTATTCGAACGAGTGGATCGAGTGCCAGACGAACTGCCCCGTCGCCACCAATCAGCACCCCACAGTCAACGACAACCACATGGACGGCGCGCTCTATGTCGATATCGGCGGCAGCTACAACATCACCGACAAGCTCAGCGCCTATTTCCGGGTCGACAACGTCTTCAACAAGGATCCGGAGCCGAATCCGCTGACCGGCGTCGGACCGGGCATCAATCCGTTCCTGTACGACGTCCTCGGTCGCATCTTCCGCGTCGGCGTCCGCGCCAACTTCTGACAGCGATGGGGGCTTGGCATCGCCGAGCCCCCCTCACTCCGCCGTGCGCCACAATGCGCCAGCCTGTTGCCTGCAATCGCCGATCGTCCCTATCACACGTTGTGCAGCAGAAGACATGACGGGGAACATGGCAGGGATGGGGGAGGCTGAAGCAGACCAACGACGCGTCACGATTGCCAGGCCGGCGCCGTTCCGCCGCGCATATGCAGTTCTCATCGCCGCTCTCTGGCTCGTGCAGACCGTGTTCCGCCTGATCCTGTTCCACGCGGCGGACACCGGCACCGGCCCTCTTGCGGTGCTGCTCCACGTGGCCCTGACGCTTTCCCTTTTGTGCATGCTGTGCCTGCTGTTGTCGCTGCTGGCGGTCGGGAACCGCTTCGCCGCTTTACGCGCCGCCATCGCCGTTCTGCTGGTCGCGAGCATCCATACGATCCTGACCCTGTTCGATCTCTACCAGGCGGTTTTCATCAATCTGACCGGCCATCCTGCCCCGACCCTGATCATTTTCTACAGCCCACTGACCTCGCTCTCCCTGCTCGATAATATCGGGATCAGCCCCTACCGGCTCGGCAGTGCCATACTCCTCCTGTTCGGAGTGCACATCCTGCTCTACTGGCCCCTGCGCCACCTGCTGCCGGAATGGTGCGCGCGCCTCGGCCGCGCGCGCTTCAGCCTCGGCCGGGCGCGCCTCAGCGGCCGCCTGATGCTCGCTGCCGCTTCGATTGGCAGCTATGTGGCGGTCGGCTTCGTGCCGCTCGACGTACGCGCAGGCGAGCCCGTTCTCGAAGGCCTGCGCCCTGTGTTCCAGATCGCACCGCCGGCGCTGCTCGCGGCGGCGCGGTCGCCCGCCTCGACCGCTCGACGTCTGCCCCGCCAGCCGGCGCCGGCGGGGAGCCGGCCGCTGGTTCTGATCGTCGTCGACGCGCTGCGCCGCGATCGCATGGGTCTCTACAATCCCGCACTTCGCAACACCCCGTTCCTCAGCAGCCTCGATGCGCAGGGGAAATTGCGCAAGTTCGACGGCTACGCGACCTGCACCTTCTCCTTCTGCGGGATCATGAGCATCCTGGCCTCGCGAAGCTGGAACGATTTCGGGTCACGACCAGAAACGCTGGTCGATCACCTGGCCAGCCGCTCCTACGGCGTTCACCTCGTCCTGGCCGGCCAGCATGCGACCTTCGGCGGGCTGACCAATTTGCTCGGTGGGCCAATCACCAGCATCTCCGATCAGCCGCCGCGCACCCAGCCGAACGATCTCGTGGCGATCGACGCCCTGGAGCGGCTGCAGGTGGCCGATGCCAGACACACCTTCCTCTATCTGCACCTCATGTCCCCGCATGCCGGCTCGTTCATCCAACCGGCCTTCCGGGTCACGCCCGAGGATAATGGCATGATCGGCGCCTATCTGTTCAGCCCGGCGGCCAAGGCAGGATACCGCCAGATATACGACAAGAGGGTCGAACAGGCCGACGATGTCATCCGCAAGGCTTTCGCCATGCTGGCCCGCAAGGGCATGCTCGAGGATGCCCTGATCATCATCACCGCGGACCATGGGCAACGCACGTCGGAGGGCGGCCTCCTCTACCACGGCGGCGAGGCCGATCCGCCGACGCTCGCAGTTCCGCTTCTCGTCTATGACGCACGCGCGGGCACCTATCCCGCACGCCCGCTGGCCAGTCAGATCGATGTCGCACCGACCTTCGCGGACGCTATCGGGATCGCACCGGCGAAAGCCTGGAGAGGGATCGCGCTGCAACGCCCTACCCGGCGGGGAGCGGTGCCGGTCGGCACATCCGAATCGACCGGGATCGTCTGGCGCGAGGAGGATCGCGCGCTTCTCTACCTGTGCGATCGCCACAGCGGGAAGGAACAGGTGACGCCGCTGCGGCCGGGCGCAGTTCGGATCACGCCGGATCTGCTGGTGCGCGCACGGCGACTGCACCGCACGTCCGCCGCACCAATTCTCGATCCTCGGTGTCAGAGATAGGCTCGGCACGAACTGGACGCTTGAAGTCGCGTACGGACTGCATGATTCTCGATGGAGGGATATGCGCTGCGAAGCAGCGTCCAATCGTGAACGGTGCCGTGTCGCGAACCCTTTCCAACCCGCGGAAAGAGTGGTGCCCAGGAGAGGACTCGAACCTCCACGCCCTTGCGAGCGCCAGCACCTGAAGCTGGTGCGTCTACCAATTCCGCCACCTGGGCACGGGGTAGTGGCGGCGAACTAGGGGGGCTCGCCGCGCTTGTCAACGTGCCAACGAGCAGGCAATGGGGCGGGCGACTTCAAGACGTGAAATAAGGGACGTGTGATGGACCGCGTGGTCACTTTGTTCGGCGGCGGCGGCTTTCTCGGCCGCTATGTCGCACAGTCGCTGTTCGGCCTGGGCGCCCGGGTGCGCGTCGTCGAGCGCGATCCCCGCAAGGCCTTTTTCCTCAAGCCGCTCGGCCCCGTCGGCCAGATTCAGTTCGCCGCATGCGACATCCGCGACGCCGACCGGGTCCGCGCCGCGGTGGACGGCAGCGACGCGGTGATCAACCTCGTCGGCATCCTCAAGGGCGATTTCGAAGGAATCCACGTCGACGGCGCGCGCAACGTCGCCGAAGCCGCGCACGCGGCCGGCGCCAACGCGCTCGTCCAGGTCTCCGCACTCGGCGGCGACGCCCGCAGCGAATCGGCCTATGCCCGCACCAAGGCGCAGGGCGAGGAAGCGGTTCGCGCGGCCTTCGCCGGTGCGACGATCATGCGGCCCTCGGTGCTGTTTGGCCGAGAAGACAATTTCATCAACCGCTTCGCGGGCCTCGCACGCCTTGCGCCCGCGCTGCCGGTGATCCGGGGCGGCACCCGTTTCCAGCCGGTCTATGCCGCCGATGTCGCGCGCGCCGTCGCGGCTGCCGCAATGGATCCGAGCACGCACGCCGGCAAGACGTACGAGCTCGGCGGCCCGCAAGTGATGACGATGCGCGAGATCATGGAGCTCGTCTGCAAGGCGACCGGCTACAATCGGCCGCTGATCGACGTGCCCGATGCAGTCGCGTCCGGGCTTGCTCGCCTGACCGGCTGGGCGCCGGGTGCACCGCTCACCTGGGATCAATGGCTGATGCTGCAGCGGGACAGCGTTGCCGCCGAAGGCGCAGCAGGGCTGGAGGCGTTCGGTCTTCCCAAGACGCCGATCGCTGCCGTTGCGGAAGGCTGGCTGCTCGCCTACCGTCGCCACGGCCGCTTTGCCGCCAAATCCCCTTATTGACGCTCTTCGCTCGGGCGACGGCGATCGCCGCCTGAGCAGAGGAGCCAACGCTCTGCCCTCGGCCAGCCGACCGGTGCAGCGCTCTCGGACGGACCATGGACGCAAATCTTCTCACCATCATCCTGCTCGGCATCGTCGAAGGCGTCACCGAGTTCATCCCGGTCTCCTCGACCGGACATCTGGTGCTCGCCGCCGAATTGCTCGGCTTCAAGAGCGAGGCTCAGGGCACGTTCGAGATCGTCATCCAGCTCGGCGCCATTCTTGCCGTGCTGGTCCTCTATTGGCGGCGCTTCCTCGATGTGGCGATCGGTCTCTTCCGTCTCGACGGACAGGCACTGGTCTTCACGCGCAACATCCTGCTCGGCTTCCTGCCCTCCGCAGTGGTCGGCTTGATCGTCTATGACGGCGTGAAGGCGCTGCTCGAAAGTCCGATGACGGTGGCAATCGCACTGGTCGTCGGCGGCGTTGCCATCCTCATTCTCGAACGGCTGATCAGGAATCCCCGGGTGCACAGCGTCGAAGCGATGAGCTGGAAGGTCGCGCTCGGCATCGGCTTCATCCAGTGCCTGTCGATGATCCCAGGCGTCAGCCGCTCGGGCGCAACGATCATGGGCGCGCTGTCGCTGGGCGTCGAGCGCAAGACCGCTGCCGAGTTCAGCTTCTTCCTAGCGGTGCCGACGATGCTCGCGGCTTCCGGTTACGATCTCTACAAAACCGGCGGTGCGCTCGATGGCGATGCGCTAGGAACGATCGCGATCGGCTTCGTCGTATCCTTCATCGTCGCGCTGGTCGTCATCCGCTGGTTCATCAACATCGTGACCCGCTATGGCTTCGCACCCTTCGCCTGGTACCGGATCGTCGCTGGCACCGTGGCCGCGATCTGGCTGATCGCACGCTGAGGCCTGACGATGCGGCCGGGCCTTATTCAGGCGCGGCTCATCCCTTATTGTCCATAGACGGCAACCAATTCGCACGGAGATACGTTTTATCCGTGCCGCCAAGGACTTAAGGAGGCTTGTCCGATGCGTAAGCTGATCATTGCCGCAAGCGCGCTGGCTATCGCCGCACCGGCCATCGCACAGTCCTATCCGGAACCCGGATACGATCCAAGGGACGACGAGATCGTCCGCAGTCTGCCCGCTCCCGGCGAGATCGAAGACATGGGCGATCGCGTCGGCGATGTCGCGGATGCAATTCTCGACACGCCGGTCGGACCTCTGCGCGAAGCGGTCGAAGGCCGCCGCCTGAGCCGGCGCGAACGCTCCGAGACGCTTGGCGATCTTGCCAGCCACGACGACCCCTACGCCCGTGATCGTGTTCGCAACGAGATTGCCGTCGCAAGCTCCCAGGTCGGTGCCGCAATGGACCAGCTTGCGGTTCTGACCCCGGTGCTGCGGCGTACGCTCGAAGACGCGGCGATCCGGATGGAGGCGGCGATCGCGCAGAGCCGGGCCGCCCGACACGACCGTCGCTACGATGAGCGATATGATGATTGGGATCGCTGAGATTCGTCTGCGCTTTTGCTTCAGATCGACGTAGTTTTCGCGCGCCTCGGCCGCTAAGACAGCTGCCATGTGGCAACTCTACCAATTTCCTCTTTGCCCGTTTTCGCGCAAGGTTCGGCTTCTCCTGGGCGAAAAGGGCATTGCTCACGAACTCGTGCGCGAGAACCCCTGGGCCAATCGTGACGAGTTCATGGACTTGAACCCGGCCGGGCAGACTCCTGTGCTGGTGGAAGAGTCGAAGGGGCTGGTGCTGGTCGATTCCAGCGCGATCTGTGAATATTTCGAAGAGACGATCGATCGTGCACCGATGCTGGCCGGCGGTGCTGCCGCGCGTGCCGAGGTGCGGCGGCTTGTCGCCTGGTTCGACGAGCGCCTCTATGCGGACGTGGTCGGGCCCTTGATGGAAGAGCGGATGAAGAAGAGGCTGGTGAGCCGGGACGCGCCCGATACGCGCATCCTGCGCGAAGCCATGAAGACGGCCAACGCCCATCTCGACTATATCGACTATCTGCTCGATCACCGCCGCTGGCTCGGTGGGCCGGTGCTGAGCCTTGCGGACCTCACCGCGGCGGCACACCTGTCGGTCGCCGATTACCTCGGCGGAGTCGATTGGCGCGGGCACAAGCAGACGACCGACTGGTATGCGGTGATGAAGTCCAGACCGAGCTTCCGGACGCTGCTCGGCGAACGGATGGAGGTCATCACCCCGCCCGCCCACTACGACAAGGTCGACTTCTTCTAATCGCGCGCCGACGAGGCGTGCGTGCGGGGATCAGCCCGCCCGCCGCGCCGTCACCAGATAGTTGAGCGCCTTGTTCTCGGACAGGTGAAAGCCTCGGCCTGGCCCCCAGCTGAGCCCGGTGCAATCGATTGGATCGAGGCCGACGTCGCGCAGCATAGCGGTGAGTTCCTCAGGCGTGAGGAACTTGTCCCAGTCGTGGGTGCCGCGCGGTATCTGGCCGGTGCCCTCGGCGGCGGTGATCAGCATGAATCGCGACAATCCGGTCCGATTGGGAGTCGACAGGATGAGCAGCCCGTCATCGGCAAGGGCGTCGGCGAGACCTTGCAGATATCGGCGTACGTCCGCGACATGCTCCACCACTTCGAGCGAGGTGATGAGATCGAAGCGACCGGAAAGCGCCTCGACGCTGCCGACGCGATAATCGATCGGCAGACCTTGTCCGAGCGCGTGCGCCCGCGCCACGGCAATATTCTCGGGCGCCGGATCGACGCCGGTCACCTCGGCGCCGAGGCGGGCGAGCGGTTCGGCGAGCAAACCCGCACCGCAGCCGACGTCCGCAGCGCGCCGTCCCTTGAGCGGGCGGATGTCGCATTCGTCGAGGCTCCAATGCTGGTCGAGCCGATCGCGGATGTAGGCGAGCCGCACCGGATTGAGACGATGGAGCATCGCCGAAGATCCTTGAGGATCCCACCAGTCCGCTGCCATCGCGCCGAAATGCGCGGCTTCATTGGGGTCGATGGTGGTGCCGGAGGTCGGATCGCTTGCCATGATCATGCCTGCTCCCTATCAGGGCGGAGCCCTGTTTCCCACGGCGAAACGGCCGCGCCACACCGAAACCGGCAGGCGCAGCGTCGTTCCCGCTCCAAGCCCGCGCGAAGGCCTTCATGGACTATTTTACGCATCGCGGCGGCGTCCTCCATTGCGAAGACGTGCCGCTCTCCAAGATCGCCGACGCAGTCGGAACGCCGGTTTACGTCTATTCCTCGGCAACGATGATCCGCCATGCCGATGTGTTGAGGCGCTCGTTGGAGCCGTTGCCGGATCCGCTCATCGCATATGCGGTAAAGGCCAATCCGAACGCCGCCGTGCTGCGGACGCTCGGCGCACAGGGTCTCGGTGCCGATGTCGTCTCCGGCGGCGAATATCGGCGCGCCATTGCGGCGGGGATCGCGCCGCACAAGATCGTCTTTTCGGGCGTCGGCAAGACCGCCGACGAGATGGCGCTGGCGCTCGAGGGCGGCCTGTTCCAGTTCAACCTGGAGTCGGTCGAGGAAGCGGAGATGCTGTCCGAAGTGGCGACCCGCATTGGCCGCGAGGCGCCGATCGGGTTCCGGGTCAACCCCGACGTCGTCGCTGGGACCCACGCCAAGATTTCCACGGGCGGAGCCGAGAACAAGTTCGGAGTCCCCTATGCCGATACGCATGCAGCCTATCGCCGCGCCGCGGAGCTGCCCGGGCTTCGGGTTCAGGGCGTCGCAGTCCACATCGGCAGCCAGCTCACCAGCCTTGCACCGCTGGAGGCCGCCTTCGTCAAAGTCGGAAGCCTGATCGGGGAGCTCCGGGCGGCCGGTCACGCGATCAGCGTCGCCGATCTCGGTGGCGGCCTTGGCATTCCCTACAATGCCGAGCTGCCCTCGCCTCCCTCTCCGGAAGACTATGGCGCGATGGTGCGGCGGATCGCGAGCGAGTGGGACGTGCGCCTGGTGTTCGAGCCCGGCCGCCTGATCGTCGGCAATGCGGGCGTGCTGCTGACCCGGGTGATCCGGGTAAAGCCGGGATCGACCCACCCGTTCGTCGTCGTCGACGCCGCGATGAACGACCTGATGCGTCCCGCGCTTTACGATGCCTGGCATTCGATCGAGGCCGTTGCGCCGCATGGCGGCAGGGTAACCGCGAACGTGGTCGGCCCGGTCTGCGAGACCGGGGACACGTTCGCGATGGGCCGGGAAATGGACTCGGTCGCGCCTGGCGATCTCGTCATCTTCCGCACCGCCGGTGCCTATGCGGCGGCGATGTCGAGCACCTACAATTCTCGGCCGCTGACCCCCGAGGTTCTGGTCAACGGAGCCGAGTGGGCGGTGGTTCGCAAACGCATCGACATCGACCGGCTGATTGCCGCCGACGCCGTTCCGGAATGGCTTGCCTCAGCACAAGCCTGATCCCTCCCTCGCGCCGCCGCTTGAATGTGCGGCCGCAATTGATAAGAGCCGCAGCCCAATGGCCCGTATCGTGATGAAATTCGGCGGCACCTCGATGGCAGGCATCGAGCGCATCCGCCATGTCGCAAGCCTGGTGAAGCGCGAGGCGGAGGCCGGCAATCAGGTCGCCGTCGTCGTCTCGGCCATGGCCGGAGAGACGGACCGCCTCGTTCAGCTTTGCCGCGAAGCGGCCTCGCTCTACGATCCGCGCGAATATGACGTGGTCGTGGCGTCGGGCGAGCAGGTGACCAGCGGCCTGCTGGCGATCACGCTTCAAGGGATGGGCCTCAACGCCCGATCCTATATGGGCTGGCAGCTGCCGATCCGAACCAGCGGCCACGGCGCCGCGCTCATCGAGGGCGTCGACGCCGCCGTCCTGCAACGGGTGTTCGACGCAGGCGGCATTGCCGTCATCCCCGGCTTCCAGGGCGTCACCGAGGCCGGCGACGTCACGACGCTGGGGCGCGGCGGCTCCGACACCTCCGCGGTGGCGATCGCCGCCGCGATGAAGGCCGATCGCTGCGACATCTACACCGACGTCGACGGCGTCTACACCACCGATCCCCGCATCGTCCCGCGTGCCCGCAAGCTGCCGATCATCACCTATGAGGAGATGCTCGAGTTGGCATCGGTCGGCGCCAAAGTGCTCCAGACCCGCTCGGTCGGGCTCGCCATGCGCGAGAACATGCCGCTGCGGGTGCTCTCCTCCTTCGACGACCGTCCCGGGACGATGGTCGTCGCCGACGAGGCTCTCGAGGAATTCGACATGGAACGTCAGCTGATCACCGGCATCGCCTACGACAAGAACGAGGCGATGGTCACCCTGACCGGCCTGCCCGACAAGCCGGGCACCGTGGCAGGGATCTTCATCCCGCTCGCCGACGCCGGCATCAATGTGGACATGATCGTGCAGAGCGTGCCGCAAGCGAGCGCGAAGAGCGATCTGACCTTCACGGTTCCGGCGGCATCGCTGCCGCAGACGCGCGCCGTGCTGGAAAAGGTGCGGGAGACGATGGGCTTTGACGGCTTCGTCGCCGACACCAACGTCGTCAAGGTCAGCGCGGTCGGGGTCGGCATGCGCTCCAATGCCGGCATTGCCGCACAGATGTTCGAGGCGCTCGCCGCACGCAACATCAACATCCTCGCCATCACCACGTCCGAGATCAAGGTCTCGGTGTTGATCGCCGAGGAATATACCGAACTCGCCGTTCGCGTGCTTCACAGCACCTACGGCCTCGATGCGGAGACCGGCGCGTGACCGACGCGGCGGCCGCGCAGATCGGGCATGATCGCCTGGCCCGGCTGATGAAGCGCGGTACCGATTTCCTGGGTTGCGAAGTCGCGATCCTGGGCGGCGCGATGAGCTGGATCTCGGAGCGGAACCTGGTCTCGGCTCTGTCGAACGCCGGCGCGTTCGGCGTAATCGCCTGCGGCGCGATGACTCCGGATCTGCTCGACACCGAGATCGCCGAGACCCGCAAGCGCACCGATCGCCCGTTCGGCGTCAACCTGATCACCATGCATCCGCAATTGAGCGACTTGATCGACGTCTGCGCGAAGCATGCGGTCAGCCATGTCGTGCTCGCCGGCGGGCTTCCGCCGCCCGGCGCGATCGAACGGATCAAGGGGAGCGGCGCCAAGCTGATCTGCTTCGCGCCCGCGCTGGCGCTCGCCAAGAAGCTGGTGCGGTCCGGCGTCGACGCGCTGGTGATCGAGGGTATGGAAGCCGGGGGCCATATCGGCCCGGTGTCGACCTCGGTACTCGCCCAGGAGATCCTGCCTCCGCTCGCAGCCGAGGTCCCGATCTTCGTCGCCGGCGGCATCGGCCACGGCGGCCTCATCGCCGGCTACCTGGAAATGGGCGCAGTCGGAGTCCAGCTCGGCACCCGCTTCGTGTGCGCCAACGAGTGCATCGCCCACCCCAATTTCAAGAAGGCCTTCATCCGCGCCTCGGCACGCGATGCGATCACCAGCGTGCAGATCGATCCGCGCCTGCCGGTCATCCCGGTGCGCGCGATCCGCAATCGCGAGATGGAGAGCTTCGCTGCAAAGCAGCGCCAGGTCGCCGACCTGCTCGATCAAGGGTCGGTGGAGATGGCCGAGGCGCAACTGCAGATCGAGCATTATTGGGCGGGCGCGCTCCGCCGGGCCGTGATCGAAGGCGACGTCGAGTCCGGCTCGGTGATGGCGGGACAGTCGGTCGGCATGGTCAAGGAAGAAGCGCCGGCGGCGGAGATCCTCCGCCAGCTCGTCGACCAGGCGGCGCATGCGCTGGAGCGACGCTCGGCCTGATCCGCAACAGGCCTTTTCCGTTCCGGACACATCTTCACTGCATCGCCCTTGGCTTCCTCCCGCGCATTCTGTTAGCGCAGGTGCAAGATGCCCACTTCCGCCGCTTCCGCCCGCGAGATCCTGACCGGACTTCACGATGTCATGGCTTCGCGCGCCGCCGCGCAGGTCAAGCTCAACAAGGTCGTCAAGATCATCGCGGAAGCGATGCGCAGCGAAGTCTGCTCGATCTACCTGCTGCGCGACGGCGTGCTGGAGCTGTTCGCCACGGTCGGTCTCAAGCAGACCGCCGTCCACGTAACCAAGCTCGGTCTTGGCGAAGGGCTGGTCGGGACGATCGCCAAGCAAGTGTCGGTGCTGAACCTCGCCGAAGCCGCCAACCATCCGGAATATGCCTACCGGCCCGAGACCGGAGAGGAACTGTTCCACAGCTTTGCCGGGGTTCCGATCGTTCGTCGCGAGCGCGCCATCGGCGTGCTCAGCGTTCAGCACGCGGAACCGCGTGCCTATGACGAGATCGAGATCGAAGCGCTGCAGACAGTGGCGATGGTCCTGTCCGAGCTGATCGCCAATGCCGGCCTTGCCGATCGTGCGGCATCGGCCTCCGAAACGGCACGCGATCAGGGCTCGGCGCGGCTCGCCGGCCTGCGCCTCGTCACCGGCATGGCCGCCGGAGTCGCGGTGTTCCATCAGCCTCGCGTCGTCATCGAGCATACCGTCGCGGAAGACGTCGAGGCCGAGCGCCACCGCGTCTATTCCGCATTCCGGAAGATGCGCGAGCAGATCGACAACATGACCAGCGTTGCCGAATTCGGAACCGCAGGCGAGCATCACGACATCCTCGAAACGTACAAGATGTTCGCCTACGACGAGGGCTGGTCACGCCGGATCAACGAGGCGATCGACAGCGGCCTCACCGCCGAAGCGGCGATCGAACGGGTCCGCCAGCGCATGCAGACGAGGATGCGCGACATCGACGATCCGCTGCTGCAGGAACGGATGCACGATCTCGACGATCTGTCGAATCGTTTGCTCCGCATCGTTTCCGGCCAGCTCGGCACCGCCGCCCAGATGGGTCTGCGCGGCGACGCGATCCTGGTCGCCCGCAACCTCGGGCCGGCCGAGCTCCTCGAATATGATCGCCGGCGGTTGAAGGGGGTGATCCTGGAGGAAGGATCGCTCACCGCGCACGTCACCATCGTGGCCCGCGCGATGGGCATTCCGATGCTCGGCCGGGTGCGGGGCATCCGCCAGGCGGTGTCCGAAGGCGACGAGATCCTGCTCGACGGCAGCGAAGGCGCGGCGTTCATCCGGCCGACGAGCGCCGTCGAGGAAGCGTTCACCGCGAAGCTTGCCGCAACCCAGAAGCAGCGCGCCGAGTTCGCGGCGCTGCGCGAGATGCCCGCCGTCACCTCGGACGGCACCCGCATCACCGTGATGGTCAATGCCGGGCTTCGCGACGATGCGTCGGCCATCCATCTGGTCGGCGCCGACGGCATCGGCCTGTTCCGCACGGAATTTCAGTTCCTCGTCTCGGCCGCGCTGCCGCGGCGCGAAAGCCAGCAGCGTCTCTACCGCTCGGTGCTCGAAAGCGCGGGCGACAAGCCGGTCATCTTTCGCACTTTGGACGTCGGCGGCGACAAGGCCCTGCCCTATCTCCAATCGGGAGACGGCGACGAGCAGGAGGAGAATCCGGCGATGGGCTGGCGCGCGCTCCGGCTCGCGCTCGATCGCGACGGATTGCTGAAGGCGCAGGCCCGCGCATTGCTCGAGGCTGCCGCTGGGCGCGAGCTCAACATCATGTTCCCGATGGTCTCGGAGCCGTGGGAATTCGATGCCGCGCGCGACATCGTCGAGCAGCAGCGAAGCTGGCTTGCCGAGCGGCGCAAATTGCTGCCGTGCCGGATTTCCTACGGGGCGATGCTCGAAGTGCCGGCGCTCGCCGAGACGCTCGACCTCCTGCTTCCGAAGATCGACTTCCTGTCGATCGGCACCAACGATCTTACCCAGTTCCTCTTCGCCGCCGATCGTGCGCATCCGAAGCTTGCCGAGCGCTACGATTGGCTGTCTCCGGCCATCCTGCGTTTCCTCTCCCGGGTGGTCCGGCAGGCGTCCGGGGCCGGCGTGCCCGTCGGCGTGTGCGGGGAGATGGGCGGACGCACTTTGGAAGCAATGGCGCTGATCGGACTGGGCGTCGAGCGCTTCTCGATCACCCCGGTTGCGGTGGGGCCGATAAAGGCCATGATCCGTTCGCTCGATCGCGCGGCATTGCTGCCGGTGATGGAGCAGATTTTGGCGAAGCCGCCTTCGGACATGCGCGAGACGCTCGGCCGCTGGGCGGAGGATAATGGGGTGTTCGTGGGCTAGAATCGCGGCGGAAAATCGCCCAAACACGCACATCGGTTTCCGGCGTGAATCCGGGTGGAGCGACCGCAAAATTGATTTCGGAGCCTTGCTCCCGCGTGATTACGCGATAACAGATATGAAGCTCGGTACAGCAAGGGGCGTTGATGGCGGACACGGTTCAGGATCAGGCGCATGAAGGAACCGTCGGCGATCGGCTCAAGGCCGCGCGCGAGCAGAAGGGCCTGACCCTTCAGGAAGTGGCGGTACAGACCCGCATCCCGATCCGTCACCTGGAGCATATCGAACTCGGCGAATGGGACTCGCTGCCGGCGGCGACGTACAGCGTCGGGTTCGCGCGCTCCTATGCCCAGGTCGTCGGTCTCGAGCCGTCCGAAGTCGGTGCGCAGGTGCGCGAGCAGATGGGCCTGGCGCGCAGTCCTTCGGGCCCTGTCACCGCCCATTACGAACCGGCGGATCCGGCGCGGGTGCCGCCCTGGACGCTGGTCATCGTGGCGATCGTGATCGCGGCCCTGCTGACTGGCGGCTACTTCCTGTGGCGCAATCGGGCGGTCGACGATTCCCTGCCGACGACCGAGATCACGGAGACTCCAACCACCCAGCCGAAAGCGCAGCCCGTGCAGCCGCGCCCTGCGCAGCCTGCTGCGCCGGCGACCGGACCCGTCGTTCTGACCGCGATCGAGGACGTGTGGTTGCGCGTCGACGAGCCCGGTGGCGCTGCCGCCTTGTATCAGGGCACGCTGAAGGCCGGCGAGCGCTACGAAGTGCCGGCCACCGCTCAGGCCCCCCAGGTGCGCACCGGGCGGCCGCAATCACTTCGCGTGACGGTCGGCCCGACGGCGGTTCCGCCGCTGGGTCCGCCCGATCGGACAATCTCGAAGGTCAGCCTGCGCGCTGCAGATCTGGTTGCCCGAGCGCAGGGAACGCCGCCGGCGACGGGCGCCGCGGCGGCGTTCCCCCCGCCGGCCGCGGCCACGGGCGGCGTGGCGCGCTGAGCGTACGTTCTTAATGCTGGCGACAGCCATCAGCGGCTAGTAGAACATGCGTCTGACTGAGAGCGGGGAATAAGCATGCGTTTTCATCTTCTTGCCATCGCGCTGATGGCCGGCGTGGCGATGCCTGCCGCGGCCCAGCAGGCGGAGCGCATCGACCGTCGGGTCGATCGTCTCGAGCAGGAGATGCGCGCGGTGCAGCGCCGCGTCTTCCCAGGCGCGAACGCGCCCTATGTCGGCCCGGAAATCGCACCGGCAACGCCGACCGTAGAGCAGCACGGCGTGCCAGCCGGCACCGCGGTGTCCGACCTGACGGCGCGGGTCGATGCGCTGGAATCGCAGCTTGCCACCCTCACCGGCCAGATCGAGCAGAATGCCAATCGCGTGCGCCAGCTCGAATCCGCCTTCAACACCCTGCGCGACACCACCAACGCGCGCCTGGAGGTGCTGGAGCAGCCTGCGGTGCAGCCGGCGGCGACGAACGAGGACGCCCCACAGGCAAGCACGCGTCCTGCGGCTCCCGCTGCGACGCAGGCTCCGGCAGCGACTTCGACCGCGGACGAGGCTGAGGCCGCCTACAATGCGGGTTACAAATTGTGGGAACAGAAGAAATTTGGCGAGGCGCAGAAGACGCTGGAAGCCGTAGCGAAGAAGTGGCCCAAGCATCGTTATGCGAGCTGGGCCGCAAATCTTGCCGGTCGCGCCTATCTCGATGACGGCAAGCCGGCGGCTGCCGCGAAGGTGTTCCTGGCCAATTATCAGGACAATCCGAAGGGCGAACGTGCCGCTGACAGCCTGTTCTTTCTCGGCCAATCCCTGGTCGCGCTCGGCAAACCCGCGGACGCCTGCAAGGCCTATGACGAATTGCAGGATGTCTACGGCGCGACGATCCGTGATTATTTGAAGCAGCGCCTGCCACAGGCGCGCAGCGCGTCGAAGTGCAAATAGAGATCATGCTCTCGACCTTGGTTTAGAGCCGGATTCACACCTCAGGTTGGAGCTAAGCGCTACAACCTGAGGTGATCAGGCTTTAGCAGCGGGAAGGCTCAGGTCTTTTCGCCGCCGGCGTCCAGCGCGTCGGCGCGCGCTTCATATTCCCGCGCCATTTGGCGAAGCGTCTCGATCACGTCCGGAGTCGTCACCATCGCCGCGAGACGTCGGCATCGTGCTGCCTGGGCTCTGAGGGACTCTGCGTCTTCCATGCTCGCCCGCCAAAAACGCCCTTCTTCCGAGTCCACGTCACGAAACCTTGGCGGAAGAGTTCGTTCCTGCTTCTTTTTGCAACTGCGTCGCTGTTGCACCTGAGACACGACCATTTGCGGCAGCGGACGGCGAGCGACGAATTGCAGCAGGATCGTCAATCCGGTATGATCGAGCCCGAGGGGAAGTGCGGGGAGTTACTTCATGAACAGGAAACGGCTTGCGCTGCTCGGCGCAACCGGCGCCGTGTGCGCGATGGCGATCGGCACTGCGCAGGGTCAGCAAAAGACCGGCGCGACCGCCACCTACTGGATGAGCGCGGACACGATGTCCGGCATGGGCGCAATGGCCGCCGGCGGCACCAGAGGGATGGTGTCGGCGATGCTCGGCGGCGGTCGCGGCGCCGGCTACGCCCATAATCTGACATTGCAGCTCGGAACCGGGCAGCGTCCGGCCGGAGAGGCGAATGCGGAGCATCTTCCACCGGCCGGTCTTCAGGCCGGCGCGAGCCTCCCTTTGGTGGCACCGAAGGCGGCGCCGAGCGCATCCGGACCGACCGAGCCCTGGCGGACGATGGCGAAGCCGAAGGGGAGGATGCTGATTTATTGGGGCTGCGGCGAGCATGCCCGAAGCGGGCAACCGGTGGTCTTCGACTTCGCGGCGATGACCGCAGGCAAGATGCCGCCGGCATTTGCGACCACGACGTTCAAGTTCATGACCCCGCCATCGCCGGCGAGCAGCACCACTTATGGCGAATGGCCGAACGACCGCTCCAAGACCCGCGTGCCGGCAAAGGGTTCGCTGGTCGGAGCCCATGTCATCAAGGGCAATTACACGCCCGAGATCAATTTCACACTTGCGCCGGGTCAGGATTTCCTCGCCCCCATTTCCCTGACCGCAAACAAGGCTGGGCCGAGCGGCGCCGTTCCGCTCGCGTGGAGCCCTGTGCCCGGAGCGCTGGCATGGCTCGCCGGCACGATGGGATCGGGCCAAAACGGCGACTTCGTGATCTGGAGCTCGAGCGAGGTTCAGGCGATGGCTATGATGAGCGACTATCTCGCGCCCGAGGAGGTCCGCCGCTTGGTCGCCGGCAAGGTGCTGCTGCCGGCCACGGCGACCGCCTGCACCGTTCCGGCCGAGGTCGCCAAGGCGGCGCCACAGTCGATGCTCAGCGTCGGCGCATTCGGCGGTGAGGCGAATTTCAGCCACCCCGCCCGCCCGGCCCGGGCCCCTGCATCCTGGCGACCGGACTGGACGGTGAAGCTGCGCACGAAATCCACCTATACCGGGCTTCTCGGCATGGACATGGGGCAGATGTTGGGCGGCCGCGACGCTGGCGACGCCGACAGCACGGACTCCGCGCCGGCCAAGCCCGAAAGCACCAAGTCAAAGCTCAAGAAGGGCTTGGGCAAGCTGTTCGGCCAATGATCGGGCGACCTCCTCCCCACTTGTGGGGAGGAGGTGATCGAGGCGGGGCGCAACAGCTTGCGGATGCCCTGCTGACGTCGGTGCCGCGGGTGTTTGCGTGGTGCCCCAGTGGGTCGCAGGAGCGCTGACTTGGGGGTAGAAGGCGCGGATGGCCTTCACCGCTCCGGATCCCCTGCTCGTCGAACGATTCCGCCACGACCTGCATGCGGCGGCGGGCGGCGTGCCCCGGCGCATCGGAGTGGCGGTGTCGGGCGGTCCCGACAGCCTGGCGCTGCTGCTGCTCGCCTCGGCTGCCGCCCCGGCGGCGGTCGCTGCAGCGACGGTGGATCACCGGCTTCGGCCCGAAAGCGCGGAGGAGGCCGCAACGGTAGCGCGGATCTGCGCCGGCATCGGCGTTCCGCATCACATCCTTGCGGTTGAGGTGCCCCGCGGGGCCAGTGTCCAGGCACGGGCACGGGAAGCGCGTTACGCTGCATTGCGCCATTGGGCCGAGACCGAGCAGCTTCCCGTAATCGTCACCGGCCATCATGCGGACGACCAGGCCGAGACGCTGATGATGCGCCTGCTCCGCGGATCGGGCGTCGCCGGCCTTGCCGGCATACGCGCCAGAACCACCTTGGGCCCGTCCGCACTGCTTTGCCGCCCGCTACTCGGCTGGCGGCGCCACGAACTCGCCGCGATCGTCGCTGCCGCCGGCGGCGATGCGGTCGACGATCCAAGCAATCGGGACGAGCGTTTCGACCGTGCCCGCATGCGCCGGCGGCTCTCAGAGGCGCAATGGATCGATCCGCTCGCACTCAGCCGGAGCGCCGCCGCGCTTGCCGAAGCGGATGAGACCCTGGACGCAGTCGCCGAGGGATTGGCAGCGGAGCGTCTGTCGACCGGCGAAGGCTGGGCGCTGCTCGCCCCTGCGGGGGTTCCGGCGCTGCTGTTGCGGCGCCTGGTCACGCGCGCACTTGTTCACGTCGCGCCGGATGCCGCGCCGCGCGGCGATCAGCTCGGCGGCCTTCTCGATCGGCTCGGCAAAGGCGAAACCTGCAACCTTGCCGGCGCCTTGTGCCGCGGTGGGGAGCATTGGCGGTTCGAGCCGGAACCGCGGCGCCGGGTCTAAGCCCCCTGCCCTGGCGTCAGAGCCGATCGCTCAGCCGGCAGACGTCCTCGCGGAGCCGCTGTCCCGGAACGACGCCGCTGGCATCGAACGTGACGTGCGCCCTATCCGCGACGTCGTAGCGCGGCCAGGCCGGCAGACCCTCGCCGTTCGGATCGCCGTTGAGGACGAACCTCGTCCAGTAGTCGCCGAGCGAAAGGGTTTGCGACAGGCGCTGCTCGCCGAAAATATAGGCGAGCTCCGCCGAATGACTGGTGCGGCCGCCGCCCGGGGCAAGATCGAATTCGTAGCGCCAGACCGGTCGGCCCTTGGCCGCCATCAGCGACGCCATGGTTCCGGCGGGGCAGCGGAAGGTGACGTCGGTCGCGATCTGATCGTCGCGCGATCCCATCCGCGGATCCGGCGTCGGATCGGGTTGATCGAGCCGGTAGAAGGCTCTCGCCTTTGCCTCCTTGTCGCCGAAGGCGCGCGCGACGAAGGCGTCGCGATGCGGCCGGCCGCCGGGCAAGCCAAGCTCGAAGCGGTTGCTGCCGATCAGCAGCGGCTTGCCCGGGCCTTCCTTCAGATGGACGTCCGGCGTTCGGGTAAACACCCGGCCGTCGACGGTCGTGCGCAGCCAAAGATAATCGTCGGCCTCCAGCGCCTCGTCGTGGAGCCGCAGATCGGCTTGGAGCAACGCGGGCACCGATGCGGCGCGCAGCCTGGCGACGTCGCCCCCGGTCTGAAGCAGGGCATCGGCCTGATCGCCGATCCGCTCGCCCGCTTCACGGCTGCGCCAGGGCAGCCCGAAGCCCGGCGTGCCGCTCTCCATGATCGCCTGCGCGAACAACGGCCGCGCGGCCGGTGCGGCAAGCAGCAGCCCGACATCCTGGGCGCCGGCGGATTCCCCGCCGATGGTCACGCGATCGGGATCACCGCCGAAGCGTGCGATGTTGCGCTTCACCCAGTCGAGCGCGGCGATCTGATCCATGATCCCGTAATTGCCGGAGGCGCTTCCCGCCTCCGCGCTCAGTGCGCGATGCGACAGAAAGCCGAAGATGCCGAGGCGATAGCGGATCGCCACCAGCACGATCTCGCCTTTGCCGAACCGTGACAGCACCATGTCGCCCGGCGAACCCGCGCGGTTGCTGCCGCCGTGGATCCAGACGAACACGGGTCGCCGTCCGGTGAGGCTTGGGGTGCGGATGTCGAGCGGGAGGCAATCTTCGTCGGCAGAGACGAAGTCCGCATGGTTCCAGCCCTGATCGTTCTGGATGCAGGCGGCCGCCGGCGCGGCCGCGTCGCGAACGCCGCGCCAGGGCTCCACCGGCGCCGGCGCGGTCCAGCGGCGAGCCCCGATCGGCGGCGCCGCGAACGGGATACCGCGAAAGATCGACGCACCGCCGTCCTGAGCTCCGCGAACGACACCGCCCTCGACCTTCACGGTCGGGGGCGGCGCTGCCGCCAGCAGCAGGCTTGCCATCGCTGCGGCGATAGCGCGTGCAATCATGGTCATCCTCTCGTTTTGCGATGGGTTCACGATGCGAGGGCTTGTCCTGCGGCCCAGCCGCTCGCCCATGCCCATTGAAAATTGTAGCCGCCCAGCCATCCGGTGACGTCCACGGCCTCGCCGATCGCATACAGCCCGGGAACCGACTTCGCCTCCATGCTCCGCGAGGACAGGCCATCGGTGGCAATGCCGCCGACCGTTACTTCGGCCTTGGCAAATCCTTCGGTGCCGTTCGGACTGAAGCGCCAGTCGCCGAGCCGGCGCTCGCCATCCCGCAATAGCCGATCGGCGAGGTTGCCGAGTTCCCCACCGATGCCGAGCCGCTCGGCGAGCGTTTCCGCCAGCCGCTCCGGCAAGCGCCTCGCCAGCGACGCCTTGAGGGTGGTGCGCGGCCGCTCCCGCTTCGCCTGGACCAGCCAGTCCGGTTCTGCGTCGGGCAGAAAGTCGATGCCGATCTGTTCACCGTGCCGCCAGTAGGAAGAGATTTGCAGGATCGCCGGCCCGGAAAGCCCCTTGTGCGTGAACAGCGCAGCTTCCCGGAACCTCGCCTTGCCGGCTCCGGCGATCACTTCGGCAGCAACGCCGGATAGCGACCGGAACAAGATCTCCTCCCCACCAAGCGTGAGTGGCACCAGGGCCGGGCGCGGCTCGACCACTTTGAGCCCGAAGCGGCGGGCGAGATCGTAGGCGAAGCCGGTCGCGCCGAGCTTGGGGATCGATGGTCCGCCGGTGGCGATGACGAGCGCACGCGCGGCCAGTGTCGCTCCGCCTTGCTCGACATGGAACAGGCCGTCGCTGTGGCGGATCTCGCCCAGCACAGCGCCGAGACGAAGCGTGACCGTACCCTTCGCGCACTCCTCCAGCAGCATCGCGACGATCTGCCGCGCCGATCCGTCGCAAAACAGCTGCCCAAGCGTTTTTTCGTGCCAAGCGATACCGTAAGCCTTCACCAACTCCAGAAAGTCGTCGGCACGATAACGGCCGAGCGCCGACTTTGCGAAATGCGGATTTGCCGACAGGTAGCGGTCGGCAGCCGCATGGATGTTGGTGAAGTTGCAGCGGCCGCCACCGGAGATCAGGATTTTCTTGCCGGGCGCGTCCGCATGATCGAGCAGCGCGACACGTACGCCGCGCTGGCCTGCCACGGCTGCGCACATCAGTCCGGCGCCGCCGGCGCCAAGGACGATCGCATCGAAGGTCTCGCTTGGAACCATCATCTCCGCTCGGGCGCAAACACACAAAAACGCCCGCCCCGGCTAGGCCGGAGCAGGCGTTCTGTCATGCGGCAATCGAGATCAGGCGTCCGCTGCGGCCTTGCGCGGACGACCACGACCGCGACCCGAGGCCTTTGCAGGCTCGGCGGCCGGTGCAGGCGCTTCTTCGCCACCCTTCTTGCGGCCGAGACCGATCGAGTGGGCAAGCGCGCGGCGCTGCTCGGAGTAATTCGGAGCGACCATCGGATAGTCCCGCGGCAGACCGTAATCGGAACGATATTGCTCCGGCGTCATCTGGTGGGCGGTCATCAGGTGGCGCTTCAGCATGCGCTGCTTGGCACCGCATTCCATGCAGACGATATATTCCGGCTTGATCGAGGCGCGGACCGAGACGACCGGCGTCTTCTCTTCCTGCTTGGCCTCCTCGGCCGGCTTTTCGAGCGCGGAGAGCGCCTCGTAGACTCGCTGGACGAGGTTGCCGACGTCGCCCACGGCGACGTTGTTGTTGGCGACGTGAGCTGCGACGATGTCGGCAGTCAGTTGCACAAGCTGTTCATTTTCCATTGCACTCTCCGTGGTCACGCGATGAATCTCGAATAAGAATCACGTCCGAAGCAATTTTGCGGGATTGATTCGGTTGCGGCGCTACTCGGCCACTTCGCGTCAATATCCAAGCCCTATTGTGTTTAACCGTATTTTCCCGAGGAAGTTGTTCGAGGCGAGAAAGAGCGTGCGACCGTCTTCGCCGAACGCACAATTCGCGACGGCAGTGCCGGTATCGATGCGTCCGAGCTCCTCCCCCGTCGGAGTGAAGACATGGACGCCGCCAGGCCCGGTGGCGAAAAGATTACCCTGTTTGTCGATCGCCATTCCATCCGGAAGACCTGGTAATCCCGACTTGGCGAGGGCTGTCAAGTCGGCGAAAACCCGACCCTCTCCAATCTTTCCATTTTCCGAACGCGGATAGGCCATGATCACCGCACGATCCGGATCCGAATTCGCAACGTAAAGCGTGCGCTGATCGGGGGAAAGAATGATGCCGTTGGGGAAGGTCAGGTCCTTGATCACCAGTTCCACGGCACCATCGGGCTTCAGACGGTAAACTCCGTTCCAGCCCAGTTCCTTCATCGGCGACTGGTTTATGCCCTCCAGGCCATAAGGCGGGTCTGTGAAATAAATCGAGCCGTCGGAGGCACGTACCAGGTCGTTGGGCGAGTTGAATCGCTTGCCATCGAAATGCGTTGCGAGAAACGTCTTCTTCTTGGTCGCCAGATCGAGCTGCGCGACCGCGCGATTGCCATGATCCGCAACAAGGATGGTGTTACCGGGTCCTTCGATCAGGCCGTTCGATCCTGGCTCCCGGAAACCGGATGGATCGGGACCGGAGAAACCTGATGGTTCGAGGAACACCGAGAGCCCGTCCGCTTCCGACCATCGGTACATCTTGTTGGCCGGAACATCGCTCAGCAGAAGATAGCGGCCGTCTCTTATCCATACCGGCCCCTCGCTCCAGGTCAGCCCATCGGCCAGCTTTTCGATGCGCGCATCGGCCGGCACCAGCGCAGCGAGAGCGGGCGCAGGAGCAACGATCCTGCCAACCGTCTCATAAGTCCTGCTCGCACTCTCCCCGCTCATGCATCCTCCCGTCGCCAGCAGGCTGCCGAGAGCAATCATCCGCAAAACGCTCATCGGCACGCTCCCTCCGCTCTCGGATCGCCGGAAGCCGATCGATCGCTTCGACGGCGCTCCGCCGAAAGCGACCG
This sequence comes from Sphingosinicella sp. BN140058, assembly GCF_004135585.1. Classification (NCBI taxonomy): domain Bacteria; kingdom Pseudomonadati; phylum Pseudomonadota; class Alphaproteobacteria; order Sphingomonadales; family Sphingosinicellaceae; genus Sphingosinicella; species Sphingosinicella sp. BN140058. Next base: position 756,819 of record NZ_CP035501.1, read on the forward strand.
GTGGTCCGCCAATCCTCGCAGAGGCTGGTGCAGCAAAATGGCAGCAAAGATCAAGTTCGGGATGCTGGAGCGGTCCAGGTGGGCAGCGCGCTATTCCCGGGGACAGGCGCCCCACCAGCCATTGGACGTCATTTGCGTTCGCCACTCTGCAGCGGCAGAGTCAGGATCGGCCGCTGATCGGCATCCAGAACCTCGATGGTGCCGCCACGGGGCAGACCGCCGGCGAGCCGGGCGGTGTCGACGAGTTCGGCGGCAAGTCGCTCCGCCTCCCGTCTCGCCTCCATCTCGTCGGGCCACTCCTGGCCAGTAAGATCGGGCACGTGATATTCGTCGCCGCGCAAGTGGAAGTAGAATGCCGGCATCATATCGCTGCCTCCCGCACGCTGTAGGTTCGAACTTCTACTCACAAGCACGGCCAAGGTTTCAGAAGCACCGCGCACGGCACAAACCGCGGAGTCGCCGCGGTCGAACGGCAACCGCGGGCTGCGATGCTCGTTGGTCGATCATGTCGCAGATCCGAGCCGCATCGCCGGCAGAGCCCCCACGCACTCGTTGCACCGGCCCCGTCCAACGCAGTCTTGCGGGTGCGATCCTGCTGCTGCTTGTCGGGTGCGGACAGGGGGATGAGCAGGCAAGCGCGTCCGACCTTCCTGCCGACGTGCTGTACAACCGGATCGAGGATGCGCGGGTGCTCAAGGATCCGCAGGATACGGACGGCCCGCGGCTCGGGACCATCACAGCCACCGATGTCCCCGCCGATCTTCGGCAAGGCCGAGGATGCAGGCTCGTCCAGGGCGAGCGTCTGCTGCTGCTCGCCAATGCGCGGGGCGCGATCGCGCGGCTCGACGGACGCATCCTGCGGCTTCGCATCGGCGGCCCGCTGGGCCCGTCGGGCGGGTTCTTCGTCGCAGACGGCGCAAGCGTGAGCATCGGCAGGACCGTGCCCGCCGCCGGCCAGCAAATGATCTCGCAGGGGCCGGCAACCGTCAGTGTCGGCGGCGCCCGCGACCGCCCGATCGAGAAAGTCGATGCGGATTGGGCGTGCAGTTGAACTCTCGCGCGGGAGACAGTTCGGGAACCTTGGCCGGATCGCTCCGTTCCCAATCCATTCCCACATTCACGCGAAAGAGGTGACGATGTCGCACATCCCGAATTCCGCCATGCCGCATGCCGCTCCTGCCGAGAAGAAGGAAGCGCTGAAGCAGGACAAGCCGACATCCGCCGGGAGGGCCGCCAAGGTCGCGGAACTGGCCCGTGACAATCCCAAGACCGTGATCGCGGCAGGCGCCGTGGTCGTCGCCGGACTTGCCGCGGCGGCGGCGATCCCGCTCGTGCGCGGCCGCAAGGCGGACGACGACGCGAAACCGGCCGCCAAGACCAAGAAGGCCAAGCAGGACGCCTGACGCCCGGCCGGGCAGCAAACGCTTCGCTGCCCCGGCTTGCGCGATCGCTGCGATGCCGCCATCGCATTCGAAGCTGCGAAGCGAGACCGATGGCCGAAAGCGACCGTGACAAGATGCTGAAGGAGATGGCGGCCAATCGCGGCTGCCGTCTCGTCAAATCGCGCCGGAGAACCCCGGGGGTCGGCGATTATGGCCGTTACGGCCTGAAGGACGCCGGCACCGATCGGGACGTGTTCGGCATCGCTGCCGACGGCCTTACCGCCTCGCCCGAGGAGATCGAATCCTTTCTTCGCAAGGGCCTGGTCGCGGACTGGAAGAGTTCGCTCGCCGCTGCGGCCGCGACCCCGCCGGCAAAAAGCTCGAAGAGCGGAACGGCAGCCGCAGCGACACCTCCGGCAGAGCGACCCTCGAAGGCGGCCCAACCGCGGGCCGGCGCCGAGCCCCCACCCAGGAGCAAGCCCAAACTCCGCATTGTCGCGCCCGCCGCCGAAAGGCCTCGGCCTCGCCCGGCTCCTGCGCCTTCTCCGCCGCCGCCGCCGCCATCACCGCCTCCGGCGCCGGCTCCGCTGCGAGCGATCCTGAAAGTTCGCGATGCGCGTCCCGCGGACGCGGCGGGCATCGCGGATCTGCTCGGAGCGGGGACGACCAAGGAGGCGGTTGCAAGGCGCATCGCCGCGCTGCGCAAGGCCGGCCAAGCGCCGATCGTGGCGGAAGAGGACCGAGACATTCTGGCTTGCCTCACCTGGCACGCCGTGCCGCTGCTTCAGGACGATGCGCCGCTGGGGCGGATCAGTTTGCTCATCGTGGCGCAGCGGATGCGCCGTCGCGGGATCGGCCGTACGCTCGTCGAAGAAGCGCTAGCGCGCCTGGCCGATGCTGGCTGCACCCGAGTCGAGGCGATGGCGGAGATCGAACTCGGCGCGGCGCCCGATTTCTTTCGCCGGATAGGCTGGACCAGGGCAGCCTATCTTTATGCTCGTTCACTGGAGGAATAATCCCGTTCGGGCGAGACTGATGCGGTTCGTCGGGCTCCACAACCAGCGCGTCGTGCCAAGCTGAACCTCGCACAACCACGCCGAAACGGAAGGACGGGCCGTGTCGTTGACGGCAGGCAAATCACGCTCTTTCGAAAGGAACGTCGAAATGCCGGTTCTTGCGTATCTTCTGCTCCTGCTGCTGATCAGCGCAGTTCTTACAACCTTGCGCGTGCGGGCGTTCCGTCGCCGCTATCGCCGGGGCTGATCTTCGGATCCGTCCACAGCCCGGCGAAATAATCGCGCCCTTTGCCAACCTGCTTGACCGCAAGGGCGGCAGGCGCGATCGTTGGTGCACTGCAGCATGGAGAAGTCTCGATGGACGATCTTGATCTGCGCCCCTCCTCAACCATGGGAGCGTTCGCCTGATGGCAAGCCAGCCTCAGCTTCTGGGCCGTTCCGGCCCGGTTCCGCTCATCTGTTCGCAGAGCACTCCGTGGGGCATCCATGCAGCTCTCGAGGGAGAGAGCTGCCCCCGCTGCGGCTGGAGCCGATACGAAGCGCGTCGTCCCACCGCCGCGACACACCACCCCTCGGGCCGCGCCTGACCGGGAGAGCATCGAGCGGGTTCAGCTTTCTACGACGATTTCCGTTCTGAGCGAATTGGCGATGAAGCATTGCTCGTGCGCCGCTTCGTGGAGCCGTTCCAGGGCGGCGGGATCGGGTTCCTGCCCATCGAATATGATCTGCGGCCTCAGCGTGATTCGAAGCAGCGCCATTCGGCCCTGAGAATCGCGCCCCATCCTGCCATGCGCTTCATCGCGATACTGCCGAACCCGGTAGCCGGCGTCGCGTGCGACGTGGAGAAACCACAACATGTGACAGGATGAGGCGGAGGCGACCAGCGCCTCTTCCGGATCCACGGCCGAAGGATCGGAAAACGGGGGTTGCACGACATGCGGAGAGGACGAGGCGGCGATCTCTGCGCCGCCGTCGAACCGCCAAATATGGCGGCGGCTGTAGCGGCCGCTCTCGAACGCACCGTCCGCGCTCCATTCGACGATTGCGAGGTGGTCGGCCATGGCCATGCGGATCAGGCCGCGCTGCGCTGCAGGAAATCACGCTCGCGTTCGATCCAGCTCGCAAAGCTTGGCCGCGAGAGGATGCCGTGCACGTAGGCGGCAGTCTTGGGATAGGCCTCGGCATCGGGACCGACACCGAGATAATCGAGATTGGCGAACGGGCTCGCCACCGCAATGTCGGCAAGGGTCAGCCGATCCTCGACCAGATAGCCGCTCTCCGGAACCACAGTCTCCAGATAGTTGAAGATCGGCGGCAACTCGTCCCGCTCGGCGCGATCCGCGGCCTCGCTGTCGCCCGCGCGTCCAAGGAAACGCGGCGCAACGATGCGGTTGAAGAAGAGCGTACGCCCCGCGGACATCAGGATGGTGTCCGCAAATTCCTCGTACCAGATCGTTCGGGCGCGGGCCCTCGGCTCGACGGGTATCAGGGGCGGATCTGGCTGCAGCGCTTCGAGATAGGTGATGATCGCGGTCGAATCGCAGATCGAGAAGTCGCCGTCGCGAAAACCCGGTATCTTGCGGAACGGGCTCGCTTCCACGAAGTCCGGCTCCTCCGATCCCAAGCCAAGCGGATTATGCTCGAGCGGAATCCCCTTCTCCGCCCCGTAGACGAGCACCTTGCGTACGAAAGGTGATAGTGAAGAGCCGTAGACGATCATCGCGAACCCCCATCCGAACCTTGCGCAGCTCCCTACGCCCCTCCCCTTTTCCGCACAAGCGGGCGGGGAGATCAGCTGCCGGCGCGGAGTTGCGCAAGCGTCACCGGCCGCCAGCTCCACACGTCGACGCCGACATCGATCTGACGCGGGATCGGCTTCAGCTTGCCATGGCTGTGGCCATGGAGGTTGAGCGCGCCCTTGTGCTGACCATTCCAGCTGCGGAAAGGGTAATGACAGAGAACGAGCTTCACCCCCTCCTCATCAATTTCGTGATAGTCGTGCACGCTTGCCCAGCCGCCCGCCTCCAGCGTGCCCGGCGGATCATTGTTGCCGCGGATGAGGTGCTTGGTGCCGTTGAGGCTGCCGAGCAGGTCCGGCACGTCCGCGGCCTTGCGGGCGAAATCCCCGAGGTGCCAAACCTCGTCTTGCGGTGCGACACATGCATTCCAGGCCGAGACGAGAGCCGCATCCATTTCCGCGACGGATGCGAATGCGCGCTTGTGGATGTTGAGCACCCGGTGATCGCCGAAATGCGTGTCGCTGGTGAAGAAGCGCGTCATAGGCCGCCAACGCGGCGCGGGCGCGCCGGTGCCGCCCCGTCGGCGACTTGCCAGCTCGGCGCTCTTTGTCCCACATTGGCGTACCGAACAGGCGAGGAGAGGCGATGATCACCCGCATCCGCGAAGTCCGCCGGGCGAGAAGGCTGACCCTCCAGGACGTTGCCGGGCGCTGCATGCCGCCAACCACGCCGCAGACGATCGGCAGGCTCGAGACCGGCAACCGTACCGTCTCGGTCGGCTGGCTGAACCGGATCGCCGCAGCACTCGAGGTCGAGGCCGGCGATCTCGTCCGCCTGCCCGATCGCGAGGATGTGCCAGTTGCGGCTATGCTCGGCGCGGATGGCGCCGTGGCGCCCAGGCGCGAGCAGATGTCCCTCCAGCCACGGCCGGTGGCCGGCAGCATCGCGATCGCGGTGTCAGCGGGAATCGGAGACTACCGGGCAGGCGATCAGATCTGGCTCAATCGGGTCCCGCCCGAAGCGCTCGGCACCGCGCTGAATCGGGACGTACTCGTTCCAAGGCCAGGCGGCCGATTCCTGTTCGGACGCCTGATCGGCCGGGAATCCGGCAAGCTCCACATCCTGCCGCTCGGACCGGGGCAGCGGCAGGTGGTGGTGGCCATCCCGCCATGGGCGGGAGTCGCGGTGACGTTGATCAGGAGCCTCTGAACCACTGCCGCGTTGACGAGAGATCAGCGGAGTCGACCCTTGTTCTTCTTTTTCTCGAACCGAATGGGATGCGCCGGTTCGCTGCTGCTCACCGCCATCGGCACATTGCTGTTGCTGCTGCTGACCGGCTGGATCCATATCTGACGGCACCGGCCGACAGCATCTCGTCGCGACGCGCGGTGGCGGGTCGCGGCCGCGCCGCCAGTCCTCGTCCGTCATCAACGCCGGCTTGTTGAAGACGGTGACGGCAGCAGCGGGAGCCAATGAGCTCAAATGCAGTCGCGTGGCGGCCTTCCTGCTATCGACTTGACCGGACGTCCAAAGTCCCGCAAACGCGCTCGCTCCTGCAAAGGGCGCTTAGCTCAGTTGGTAGAGCATCTCGTTTACACCGAGAGGGTCGGCGGTTCGAGCCCGTCAGCGCCCACCAGGCGTCGAAGCGCCTGCCGGCATGCCTGGCATGGTCAGACCTCCACTGGAGGGCTACAGAAGAGCGTCTTTCGCGCGCTGCGTGTATTTGCGACGATCGTCCAGCCCATTGGTGCCGCCGTTGATCGCTTCGGTCACGGCGACGATATCGTCACGGTCGGCCAGCGCATTAATGTCTTTCTGCCGCCAATAGTCGCAGGCGATCAACACCGCAGTGTCCGGCTCGGCGGCAAGATCCGGCTGGTCCTCGAGGTCGAGGCCGATCCGGGCGCCCGTTACCCGATAATTGGTGCGGCCGGTCAGCTGGATGATACCGCGCCCACAGTAACGGGCGCCGTCGCCTGGCTCGACATTGCCAAGTTTCGCGGCGACCTGCGGCCGGCTGCCATCCTTGTCGTACATCTTGAAGAAGTAGGAAGGCCCGCCGAGTTCCTGCAAGTACAGAAACCCGCCGCTCTCATGCGCCATCTGTCCGATCCAGTGGGCGAGCCGAAGCGGCGTGGTCACCCCATAGGCGTTGAAGTGCGCCGCAGCTCCCGCGCCGAGCGCCCGCCCGCGATCATCGAGCCGCCGCCCCGCGACGTGCGCCAGCAGCGCCGCATAGGTCCGAGCGCCGAGGATTCCGTCGGCGGGCCCAGGATCCTGGCCGAGCGTTATCAGCCGCTTCTGAAGACCTGCTACATCCATATCCTTCCCCCCAAGACGCTTGCTTCTTAGTCTATTTCAGCTCGAACAACATTGGCGTCCGTGACCTAAAGGGGCCAAATGGCGCTGATTGGAGGTTTTCATTTCTGGCCTCCAAGAGCGCGCGGCCCCGGCTCGCCGATCGGCGCGACCAACCCGAGCCCGCTGATCGAGTAGGTCAGCCACTCGATGTCCCTGAACCGGCCGTCCCTTTCCATCTCACCCCAGAGGAAATGCAGAAGTGCTCCAACAAGCTCTCGAGCGGCGGGATCATTCTTTCGTTTGCCGATCTTCTCTGCGGAGATGATCACTTCATCGAGAGCGTAAACCCGTACGTGCAGCTCCTCTCCACCCTTCGACAAGGAAATGAGCCAGCAGGAATGTTCTTCCTCGGGCTCAACGCTCTCAGAGACATACCCACCGCTCTCAAGGATTCCGACGATCGCTTCAGTGATGGACCACCAACCAGGGTCAGTCTCTATTTCGCTATCGTCCGGCGATTCATCCGGAAAATCATGGAGACACTCGATCCCGCCAGGAAAACCCATGTCGAGCGCCGCATGCTGCCGATCCATCTTTCTCTCTCCTGCATGGTGCGCCTCAAAACGCTTACTCGCATTCGAACGGAAATCGAGCGTGGAGCGCGCTTGGTGATTGCTTATCGCTGGGGAACAAGGTTGTCGATATGAAGAAGTAAAGCCAACTGCCTGCTGAGCGTTTCGCGACTTAGCATGAGGAGCAGTTTACTCGTCATTTGATTCACCATCACGCCCGAACAAATACGAGCCCGCAGCCGCATTTGCTCCCAGCAACGGCACTCCCACCACCATCTTGAGCGCAGGAGGCGCACCGAGGATTGTTGCCTGAAGATCGTCGTGCTTTTTGATCCCCAAATCCTTGCCCCTCCATCCTCCGCCCATACCCTTGGGCATCCTCGCCCCCCAGAAGCGCGGATCGTTGAGGTAATGATCCACGTACATTTCGCGATAGGTATCGCGCTTCAGGACGTTGAAGGGGCTGTCCCGGAACCACTTGATCGGTCCGTGGAGCCACGGCGGCGCATTCTTCAGCCACTCTTTTATCTGAGCCCGGCTGTAGAAATGGTTTCCCATCCCGCGATAGGATTGATCGCCGTGCGCTTCCCTCTTTGCTGCGACCGATCCAGCAGGGTGAACGCCGCGGCGCAACGCTCGACGACGGCGAATGAGCGCGGCGGCCATCCCAGGCAATTCCGGCGCCAACGCGGAGAGCGTAGCGGTCGATCCGCCAAGCACCCCTCCAGATATTGCGCTCAGACTACTATCGACGAACCCTTCTCCGTTGCCAAAGCCGGAAACCATACCTTCGATCGCCCCCTGGTTTCTGGCAGCCTTCACTCGCTCAAGCGCGGACGGCAGCTTGGTTACGCCTGTCGGATTGGCAGCCAGCAACGCACCCGCGACCTCCAGTGGAACTGCAGCCCAACCAACGTTCCCTCTCGCTTCCTCCAGGCGCATTAGCTCGATCTGCTTTCCGACCTGGTAAGCACGGTACGGATCGAATTCCTCGTCGGTAAATGGCGACATCAAGCCATTCTTGATCACGTTGCCGAAACCGCCTCCTTCATCTCGGAAACCCATCACCACCCCTTGGGTGATCACCTCCTCGGCACCGGGTTTTCCCTGGAAGCGCTCCATTGCCTCCTTCTGCTTTCTGGCTTCCACCCTGTAGGGGTCCACTTCGACCCACATGTCGTCAAGCTGGTCGGTGGAGTAGGCCGAGATGGGCACTTCGGGGTGATGCCGACGAAAGGCGAGCTGGCGCCGCACGGAGGTGAGCGTATCGGCGTTGACGATGCCACGGCCTTTCAGGAAGCGGCGGACCTCGTGATGCGGTCGGTTGGCAGCGAGCATCTTTCGGTAGATGTCGCGCACCCCAGCCAGAGCCGGATTGTCCTTCGGAACGTAATCTCCGGTCGGCTCGACCAGAGACTCCGAGCCCCCGTCCCCCACCCACGCTCTTTGTGGCGTCGCATCGATGCGCTCTCCGCGAGCGGCGCGTAGCGGTATTGCCGACTCCCGCTCTTCCGCGGCGATTGCAGCAGCCTGCCGGGCCTCGAACGCCCGCCACTGCGCAGGCGTCAGGCGCTGCCGGCGTGCGGACACGACGATCTCGTCTGTTTCGTCAGAGGAACGGCCATCGTCGCCCGCCGCAGCCCCGTCAACGATCTCGGGATCGTAGGCAGCGTCGGCAAAAGGCGCTGCGGGATAGTCGTCCGGGTGGTCGCTTCGCAATTGCGCCAGATCCGGCAAGAACCTGGCGGGGCGCAATCGCGTCCCATCGATATAGGGTGCATGGATATCATAGGGCCGAAGCTGGGGCTCGCGGTTGGGAAACAACGCTGCCGCGCCCCCGCCCTCGAACATGTCTTGCTCGCCACTTGGAGGCGCAAGGACCATCAGCGGGCTCGCCGGCTGCTGGATCGCCTTCAAACGTCTGCCTGAACCACCGAACAAAGCCATATCCACCTCCAAGATGCCCGGCACACGGGCGGTTTTTGATGTTCACGCATACGGCGCAGCGAAGCCTCCGCTGCGCGCCGGTTCAGTCAGTGCTTTCCACGATGGCCGCCGCTGGGCGCGCTGGTGGAAGACCCGAAGGCGCAGCGATCCATCTCCGAGCGGCGCGTTGGGCGGCGGCAATTTCCGCACGTGTCATATCGGACGCGAGCGATGCGCGTGCCTCAGCCGCCGGCCGATGACCCCAAGCCGCCGCGATATTAAGCCACTTGTGCGCTTCGATCGCGTCGATCGTCTTGCCGCCGGTACCTGTGGCGTAGCTGACGCCGAGATCGAATAGAATCGCAGCGTCCTCTGCACACGGCACGCAGCCGTCCGCCTGCACCGCAATCGCGATGGTCACCATTTTTACTCTCCACTTGCTTTGAAAAACAGGGCGCCCGGCCCTGCCGGCTGGCGCTCGATCGCCGCGAGCTGGTCACTGCGTTGCGCAGCAAGGCTGAAGCGAAGCTTCCGCCGCAATATCCGCGGTGTGCCCGGTCGGCCGAGACCAGGCACATCGTTTGCGTTCGCATCCAATAGCCAACGCCGGAACCGGCGAACGCCTGGTTCCGTCCAAGTCGGCGCAGGTTCAGTCGTTTGGCCGGCCGGATGTGCGACCGCCGCACGGGCGTTATATCGCTGATGGGTATTGCAGCGCGGCTGCCGGCCTCGCGAGGCCACCGAAATGCTTACAGCCGGTAAGGCGCGACGCGATCGATCCGATCACGCTTGCCGGCGCCTCACGCCACCGCGGCGAGTGCCTTCATGAGTCTCCGCAGCTGTTGCGCCTCTTCCCGACCGCCGCCGTCGAGCAACGGTGCGATATGCTTGTCGACGTAACGGGACGCGCCGGAGTAAGAGAGCGACCAACCGTCGAACAGCCGCGCGTCCGCCTCGATCGTGTCCACGACGGTGACCTGATCGTGGCGAGGATCCTTGGCGATACGCTCCATCAAGCTGTCGACCGCCTCATTGGGCCCCTCCAGGATCTGCGCGAAACTGGTTTTGGTGAAGACGAGCGTTCCGGTGATTCCGAGGCGCGAGTTGCGCATGCGCGCGGACGTAACGATCCGCTCGATTTCCGCCTGTTCATCGCCGGGCGCGAGCGCACTGGCACTCGCGTAGAGAAGCGACTTCAAACCAAGGACCTTTCGTTCCCCTTCCCGCGCCGCCGCTCGTCGAGGGCCGGGAAAAACTTTCGGAGCAAAACCACGGCCGGAGCGAGAAGTTGCAGTGAAATCCACGCCTGGAGGAGCAATTCCGCCCCGATCGGGGACGACCGTCCACAGCAATAAGCGTCTTGTTCCCGCTTGGACTGCCGATCTATCCGGTTCTTCACGATCCTATTTCAACGAACAAGTCCGGTATGCACTTCAGACGGCTGAGGCAATCAGCTCGGATGCCCTGATCTGGGTGTCACATATGTCTCAGACGCTTGACTTGCCGTCCGATCCGGTTGCCTTGCCCGAGACATGGAACGACGCCGCGCCGAATGGATACTCGCTCTTTTATCGATCGGCGCTGCCATCGTCACGATGCTCGCATCTGCCGCCCTGATACCCTACGATCCTCGCGGCCCCATGCTTGCGGCAGCGTTCATGAGCTTCTCGCTCTGGCTGGTCATCGGGCTTTACCCACGCGATGACTAAGCCGCATCCAGGCGAGTGACATCGGCCTTCAAGAAAATGGGGCACCCGCTCACGCCAAGCGCCCCAGTTCCACCGTCCAGAGCCTGGTAGTGAGACCAGACGGACGATCAACAGACTGATCCATGTTAGGTTCCAGACCCCATCTTGGCGCAGGGTACTTCCTTCGCGCGCGGCTCGTTCGCAGAACAGGGCAGCATCTATTTGCGGAAATCGCACAAGTCTCGCTCTCGGTCAAGCGAAAATCGCAAACGCCTCGGACGTACGGGCCGGCAGACGTCAGTGTGCCGCTCACGCCCCGCTGCCGGTCGGAGCTCCGTCACATAATTGGGGACCGGCGCGCTCCCATTCGGGCCGCAGCATGGCCATGAGCGCTGTATCCCACCGCTCGTTGCCGACGCGTGTCGACGCACGTCGAGTGCCCTCGGCGACAAAGCCGAGGCGTCGGTAGGCGCGGATCGCCGGCACGTTGTTCGCGTAGACGTTCAGCTCCAGTCGTTGAAGCTCCGGGAAACTGAAGGCCCGTGCAACGACGATGCGAAGCATCGGCGCCGCAAGCCCCTGACCACGAGTTTGCGGCGCAATCGCGACCCGTGCCAGCCGCGCGCTGTCGTTCCGCCAGTCGAAGACCAACTGTGCGTGGCCGACCATCGTGTCGCCAAAAGCCGCCATCCAGCACAGTCGCTCTGGACGAGGCCCCTCGCCCTCGTCGATCATCGCCTGGAGCTGGTCCGCGGCCAAGGGAAAGCGAAGGGATGGCCCGCCCCAGCGGACGAGGTCCGCTTCACAATCGAACCAGCTGGAGAGGATCTCGAAATGTTCGATGGCGAATGGGATCAGCTTCGGCAACATGGCACCGATCTAGCAGGTGCGCAGTTTAGGCGTCAGCCTCATCGTTAGACGCACTTGATGAACATCGCCGACCCATGTCTATGCGGGCCCGTTCGAACGATTGTCGGAAAGGAAAGCCATGCTACGCACGATCCTCATCCTCGCGATGGTGGTCGCCGGTTGCGGCACACCCGAACCGGACTCGCAATCAAGGGTTGCTGCGAACCCGTCGCTGTCGGAGCAGACCTCGTCTGCGGCTCTGCCGACACGACCTGCACAGAGCGGGGACCACAAGCCCGAGGCCCTGAGCGCCACCGGCTGGGGACCGCTGCGAATCGGCATGACCGTGCGCGACATCACCGCGAGCGTCGGAGCCGATTCCGATCCTAAAGCTGTGGGGGGCCCCGACCCGGAACAGTGCGACCAGTTCCATCCCGTGCGGACGCCGAGTGGGTTGTTGGTGATGGTCGAGAACGGACGGCTGACCCGGATTTCCCTGACCGGGAGCGCAGCGGTCAAGACGGACCGTGGCATCGGGATCGGGGAAGCAAAGGCGCGGATTGTCGATGCCTATGGTGAAGCGGCGCGCGAGACTCCACACAAATATGAGCCGGCGCCCGCCGCATATTTGACGGTTTGGCAGAGCGGCGGCGCAGGGGAGAACTATGTCGATGATCCCAAGGCTCGAGGGATCGTCTATGAGCTTGGCGGAGACAATCGTGTGGAAGCGATCCACGCCGGCGGGCCGAGCATCCAATATGTCGAAGGCTGCGCCTGAGATGTCGCGCGCGGTGCGGCAGCCGAGCGCCTCAGGATCAGGTCTCCGCCCGTCCGCCTTCCATCCGAAGGGACGCCGATGCTAGGAGGGTGCATGGATCGCCGTAGCATTCTCGCATCTCTTCTTGCCTTCGATCGGCCCTTGCCGGAGTTGAACGACGCGCTCGACGGCCTGGAATGGAGCGACGAGCCGGTGGAGACGCTCCGCCGCACGCATATCGCGGCAGTGGTTCGCCGCTTCGCCGCGGCGACGCTTACCGCAGGCGAGGTCGAAGCGTGGGCAAGCCTGGTGGAGAGTCGCGAAGACCTCGGCTTCGAGCCGCGTCATGAAGAAGCGATCGCTGACGCCCTGTTCGACCTCGGCAATCCCGACCTTCAAGGAGCGCTGCACGAGATTGTCGACGATCTTCTCGAGGCGCTCGAGGGCTGAGGGTAGCTCGTAAGCGGCGCCGCAGCCCCGCACGCGCGAGGAACCGCACGGGGCCTCGAAGCGTCATGCAACGAGGCCCCGTGCACGAGCCGATGGTCCGCCTCAGAAGGCGTTGCCGAGCACCGCGCCGATGATGCCGCTGGTGATCGCGACCAGCACCGCATCATTGTTCGACTGGACCCAGCGATAGCCGCGCGGCGCGTCGTAGAGCCGGTAGGCACGCGGATTGTTGATCACCCGGTAGTTGCGCGCATAGCGGCTGTCGAAACGCTCGCCCTTGCGGAAGCTGCGGGCACCGACGCGGTCGTCGCGGCGAACCTGCTTCACCTTGACCACCTTGCGGCCGTTGTCGTGCTGGACGACACGTTTAGTCTCGATCCGCTCGATCCGGCCATTGTCCCGGCGGCCATAAGGCGCCGCCTCGGCGGCGACGGGAACCGCGACCACGGATGCCGCAACGGTGGCGAGAACGAGCGTCTTGAGGGTCTTCATGATCTGTCTCCTTGGTGCGCCGTCATCCAGCGTTGAGACATATCTGGAGCCCGCCGGTCGCTCAGCTTTGTCGGAGCGGATGGGAAAGTGTCGCGATTTGTCGCAACCCTCTACTTCCTCGACGGCCGGCTGGCGTCCTGGAAGTGATCGCTGCCCGAATGCAGGTCGGCATGTCTCGCAACTGCTTCTCTAAGCAGCGCTGGGTTTGCCGCGCTGAACTCATAACGACAATAGCCCCCCTTATTGCGGGCGGCGGTCGATCACCGTGAAATGGGCAGCTCGCGCGTCGAAGTGCGTCAGTACCGCACGCGCCGCCGCGGGGACGTGACTCACCTCGGCATCCGGCCCGACGAAGGCCGTGATCGCCTCCAGGCTGTCGAACCACATGATCGTTTGGAATTCGACTTCCGTGCCGGCGTCGCGCCGCATCAGATCGATGTGGCGGAAGCCGGGTATCTTCATCGCCTCGATGCCCGGTATCACCTCGCCCCGAACCACACGCTCATAGGCAGGGGCGTTCTGGATCGTCGTCCACCCCTTCCACATCCTGCAGATCATCGATCCTCCGGTCTAATCGACTGCGTTCCCGCCCCTGATGCGCCGTGTGACCGGCTCGCACAAGACGACGATCAGCTGGCTTCCGCCCGCGAAGACGAGGCTTGCCGCAATGAAGTAGCGCAGATCGGCCGACACGCTCGATTGCGCCTTGGTGAAGCCGGTGCTGAGACTGGCGAACGGGAGGGCGGCGAGGACCGCAAACATCGTGACCACCAGCAGGATACCCACGGCCGCATCGCTGAGACCCCGGCAGAGCATCCACCCGCGTCCCCGCGCCTCGATCAGCATGCCCACCGATCCGGCGCTGATCGCGCGCACGGCAATGGCGCCGATCAGAAGAAGGTTCAGCCGGTGCAGCGGTGCTTCCGCGGCCGCGAGCAGCATAAATCCGGAAAGCGCCCCGCCGGCGCCGAGTGCAAGCGCGGCGATTTGGTCGTCTCGGCGTTCGCCGCCCGCCGCAGCCAGTATCTCGATCGCTGCCGCCAACAGGAAGGCGCCGCCGGAAACTCGGAGAAAACGATCGAGGCCGCTGGCGGGAAAGAGCAGCAATGCGAGACCGAGCAGGATGGTGGCACAACCGGCCACCAAGCTCCTCAACCAGCCGTCACGTGCGCGAATTCCGATCTTCGTTTCGACCATTCAATCTCTCTTCGGCGGATCCCCTGGGGCAAGGACCGCATCGTCACATGTCCTGGACCGAAGAAGGAAAGGTCCGAAGCCGCGCGGCATCACTCATACGAACGGAGCGCACCACGGGATCCGGAGAGATGATGGCGGGGGTGAACGAAACCGAGGCGACTGGATCAGCACCGGATCGCGCCCGAGAGGAACCCGGCGCGTGCACGGAAAAAACAGGGCCGCCGCATCGCCTAAGGAAACACGGCGGCCGGTACGCAGACTGGGTTCGGACCTTGTCAGCCGATCGCGTCGATCGAATGACCAGGTTGAGAACCAGGACCAAATACGCGGTCGAGGTAAAATCCTGCGAGGCGGTAGTGGGCGCTCACCGCCGCCTCGTGTCGGACGCCTGAGCGCGGCTGATCTCCTCTTCGGCCCGCCGCGAGAAATAGGCGCGGTCATCTTCCTCCATCACCTTCTCCCCGGTTGGGCTTGCAAGTCGCTTAGCGGTCCGACGCCGGCTCCGCTGCAAGAGCGATTTGGCCGGCCGCCGCCGTGCGCGGAGCCGACTGGCCGACTGCCGCCGCACGCACCGACGTGGCAACCCGGAAGCGGACATCGCGTCCGGCCACATTGCCGTGAGCCCGGCCATCGGGCGCGACGATGAAATGGAAGGCCTCTCGCGTCTCGACGAACCGACCTTCGAGATGAAGCGCACCGGCATCGTCGGCCGACTTGGTATAATCGGCAGTAACGCCGTCCACCGAAATCCGATTGGAAATCGGCTGCGCCACAGCAGCCGTGGCAAGGGACAAACCGGCAACGCCGAGCAGCAGATGTCCGATCATGTTAAAGTCTCCAGTCACCGGGAGCTTCCAGGGCGCCATCCTCTCGGAAGCGACGATTGCCTGTTCGCCTTCGGGCTGCAACTGCATATTGCGTTGCAGCAGATGCATATGCTGCAACGCAGGAGGTCCAGGGTTGAAAGCTGCCCTTGCCAGCATCGCGCCGGCTCCCGCAGCCTAGGTAACGCGGGCCACGGACACAGGGCTCTCAGCAGCAAAAGTACCTTCCACAAGTGAAAGTTACTTGCGATAAGCCTGGTCGGGACGATCCGATAGAGATCGGCAACAAGGAGTGGATCATGGTCGCTGACGGCGGGCGCGGGAACAAGGGGGGCTTGGCCATGGGCCTCATCGTCAGCCTGTTCTTCCTCTGGGGCATGGCGAACAATCTGAACGATGTGCTGATCCCGCATTTCCGCAAGGCGTTCGCGCTCTCAGACCTGGCATCCGGGTTGGTGCAGTCGGCTTTCTATCTCGGCTATTTCCTGGTCGCCATTCCCGCCGCCTTGTTCATGCAGCGCTACGGCTACAAGAATGCGGTAATTTTCGGTCTCGGCCTGTATGGCGCCGGGGCGCTCCTGTTCGTGCCGGCAGCTCATGCCCAGAGCTACTTGTTCTTCCTGGCGGCCTTGTTCGTGATCGCCGGTGGGCTCGCCTTCCTCGAGACCGCAGCCAATCCGATGGTGGCTTCGCTCGGGCCCGCGGAAGATGCCGAACGGCGTCTCAACTTCGCGCAAGCGTTCAATCCGCTCGGCTCCATTGCCGGCATCGTCATCGGCAGTACCTTCATTCTCTCCGGTATCGAGCGAACGCCCGAGGAGTTGGCTGCGATGGGCCCCGCGGCGGTCGAAGCGTGGCGCGCACAGGAAGCAGCCGCGGTGCGCACGCCGTATCTGATCATCGGTCTCGGCGTGCTGTTCTGGGCCCTGCTGATCGCCCTTACCCGTTTTCCCGCGGTCGCGGGACGTTCGCGGGAGTCTCATCTCGGCAGCGGCGGCGGAGCGTTCCGCCAGCTCTTCCGCCGTCCGCTCTACCTGTCGGGCGTGTTCGCGCAATTCTGCTATGTGGGAGCCCAAGTGGGCCTGTGGAGCTACACCATTCGCTATGTGCAGGCTGAGCTCCCCGGCACCCCCGAAAAGCGGGCCGCCGATCTCCTCATAGTCGCACTGGTCTTGTTCATGGCCGGCCGGTTCACGGGTACGATGCTGATGAAAAGGACCGATCCCTTGCGTCTGCTCGCCTGGTTCGCGGCCATCAACGCGGCCTTGGTACTGGTCGCCGCTGTTGTCGGCGGCATGGCCGGCGTCGTTGCGCTGACCCTGGCCAGCTTCTTCATGTCAATCATGTTTCCGACCATCTTCGCGGCGTCGCTGCGTGGCCTCGGACCTTTGACCAAGCTCGGCTCGTCGCTGATCGTCATGGCGATCATCGGCGGGGCGGTGCTCACCGCAGCGATGGGACTTTTGTCCGACCTCACCGGCACGATCCGTCTTGCCATGCTCGTGCCAAGCGCCGCGTTCGTCGCCGTGATCCTGTTTGCGCGCAAGTCCGCGGGGGCCGCCGCATGATCGACACCCACGTCCATGTCTGGCGGCTGGGGCGCAACGGCTGCACCTGGCCAAGCGCTGCAGACGGTCCGCTCCATCGGGACTTTGTGCTCGATGACTATTGGGCAACGGCAGGAGTCTGCGGGATCAAGGAGGCAATTCTCGTCCAAAGCCAGGAAGCCGCGTCCGACACCGAATGGCTACTCGAGATTGCCGCGGACGATGACCGGATCGCAGCCGTGGTCGGCTGGGCGGATATCGCGGGCGCCGATGCCCCTCGCCGCGTTCAGGCTCTGGCGGCGTGCCCGAAGCTCGCCGGCCTTCGCCCGATGGTCCAGCATCGGCCGGCAGGTTACTACGATGACCCCGATCTTGCAGCGGGACTTGCCGCCGTCGCGGATGCCGCCCTCAGCCTCGATGCCTTGGTGCGGGAAGAGCATCTGCCCGCATTGGGGCGGCTCGCCGCCCGCCTGCCGCTCCGCATCATCGTCGATCACGCCGCCAAGCCGCGCATCGGCGATAGCAACGGTCTGTCCGCATGGCGCGAACGCATTGCCCCGCTTGCGGATCATGATCATGTGGCCGTGAAGCTGTCCGGGCTGCTGACCGAGTGCGGAGGCGCTCGACAGGACGCAATCGTCCCTTATGTCGACGCATTGATTGGCTTATTCGGATCGGATCGGGTCCTCTGGGGAAGCGATTGGCCAGTGATTAACGCCGTTTCCGATTATGCCGCCTGGCAGGCGCAAGCGGTCGCACTGGTCCCGCAAGCGGCGCATGACGGGATATTCTCGGCCAATGCCCGTCGCTGGTATCGGTTGAAGTCGCAGGTGACGGCATGACCCGGATTTCGCTTCCGGCCTACGGCATGGGCTGTGCCGCCATCGGCAACCTGTACCTCCCGGTCAGCGACGACGAGGCCTTGCGTACGGTCGCCGCAGCGTGGCGCGCGGGGATCCGCTATTTCGACACCGCACCGCATTACGGCTTCGGTCTGTCCGAGAGCCGACTTGGCGCAGCGCTGGCGGTGCTCGACCAGAAGGGAGAGGCCGTCGTCTCGACCAAGGTCGGCCGTCTGCTCGACCCTGTCGAGCAATCTGCCGGCGAGCGTCACGGCTTCGTCGACGCGGCACCGTTCGAACCCCGCTTCGATTACGGACGGGACGCAATCCTGCGCAGTTTCGAGGAGAGCCTCGGTCGTCTCCAACGCAGCCGGATCGACATCCTTCTCGCGCACGATCTCGGCCCGCTCACCCACGGACCCGAAAGCGATCGGCATCTGCGCGATTTCCTGGCCGGCGGCTACGCGGCGATGCAGACGTTACGCGATCAGGGCGCGGCCGGAGCGATCGGGATCGGCGTCAACGAGACGGAGATCTGCGTCGAGATGCTGGAGCGAGTCGACCTCGATTTCATTCTGCTCGCCGGCCGCTTCACCCTGCTCGATCAAAGCGCCCTCGATCGCTTGCTGCCCCTGTGCCGGCAAAAAGGCGTGAAGCTGATCGTCGGCGGCCCGTACAATAGCGGCATTCTCGCGCAGTCCACCCGCATCGTGCGCGACCTGCGCTACGATTATCGCGCGCCGCCGGAGAGCGTCCTGCTCAATGCCGCCGCGATCGAGGCGGTGTGCGAACGCCATGATGTGCCGCTCCCTGTCGCGGCGCTGCGATTTCCTTTCTGCGATCCTTGCGTCGCGAGCGTCATCCCGGGCCTGGCCGGCGAGGAACAAGTGGAGGAGATGATGGAGCGGCTCGCTTACCCCATCCCCGACGCGCTCTGGACGGCACTGAAGACGGAGGGGCTCGTCCGCACACCGCGACCCGAACCGGTCGGCCTGCCATGAACGGCCGATGCCCCCTTTCCTTCTGCCCGCCGCCGAGACGGCACGACCGTGATCCCTTCAACGCCAATCCCGCGCTCCTGCAGGAGCGGCGCTCGATCCTGAGAGTATAAAGATGTTCAATGCTTATCTTCGCTCCGACGGACGCAAGGGTATCCGCAACGTGGTCGCGGTCGCCTACCTCGTCGAATGTGCCCATCATGTCGCCCGGCGCATCGTCGACAAGGCGGACGATCCCGACGTGCATCTCATCGGCTTCCCCGGCTGCTACCCGAATGCCTACGCGACCAAGATCATGCGCGCCATCGCCAACCACCCGAACGTGGGCGGCATGGTAATCGTCTCGCTGGGCTGCGAGAGCTTCGATCGCGAGGGCTTGCGGGACGTCATCGCGGCGAGCGGTCGTCCGGTCGAGTTGCTCGTCATTCAGCAGGCCGGAGGCACCGCGGCGACGATACAGGCAGGGCTGGAGGCAGTCGAACGGGTCCGAAGCGCCGCCGATGCAACACCGCGAGCTCCGATGAGCATCGACGAGCTCGTCGTAGGTACGATCTGCGGCGGATCCGACGGCACCAGCGGCATCACCGCAAATCCGGCGGTCGGCCGCGCCTTCGATCGGCTGGTCGCAGAGGGCGCCACCTGCATCTTCGAGGAGACCGGCGAGCTCGTCGGCTGCGAGACGATCATGGCCGAGCGGGCGATCACCCAAGAACTCGGCGCCGCGATCGAGGCGTGCGTCGCCAAGGCGGAGACCTATTATGCCGCAATGGGGTTCGGCAGCTTCGCGCCAGGCAATGCCGAAGGCGGCCTGACCACGATCGAAGAAAAATCGATGGGTGCCTATTCCAAATCGGGCTCGTCGCCGATCAGCGGCATCATCAAGCCGGGCGATGTTCCGCCCACCGGAGGTCTGTTCCTTCTCGACGTCGTTCCCGACGGCGATCCTCGCTGGGGTTTCCCGAACATCTCCGACAATGCCGAAATCGTCGAGCTCATCGCCTGCGGTGCGCACCTCACCTTGTTCACCACCGGGCGCGGCTCGGTGGTCGGCTCCGCAATCGCGCCCGTGATCAAAATCTGCGCCAATCCGGAAACCGCACGCCGCCTCGCCGCCGACATGGACGTCAATGCGGGCCGGATCCTCGACGGCGAGGCGACCCTCGCCGAGGTCGGCGATGAGATTTACGCCGAGGTCGTTGCCGTCGCGGGAGGTGCGCGCACCGTTTCCGAAGCTTTGGGCCACCAGGAATTCATCCTAACCTACAAGGCCTTCGAGCCGATAGGCCCGTCATGCCTCCCCACCGCTGCTGCGAGGCACGCGGCGTGAGCGGCCGTCTCTCCGGCAAGATCGCCGTGGTCACCGCGGCGGCCCAGGGCATCGGCCGCGCTTCGGCGGAATTGTTCGCCGCCGAGGGGGCGATCGTCCACGCTGTCGACATCAACCAGGACGCGCTGAGGGCGGTGGACGGCTGCACGCCACACTTCGCCGATCTTACCGATGCGGCGGCGGTGGCCGCCTTGCGAGAAGCGGTGGGCCCTGTGGACATCCTGTTCAACTGCGCCGGCTTCGTCCACTCGGGCACGATCCTCGACTGCGACGAGGAGGCCTGGGCATTCTCGAACGCGATCAACGTGACCGCCATGTACCGGACGATCCGCGCCTTCCTGCCGGCCATGCTCGAGCGCGGCGGCGGCTCGATCGTCAACATGTCGTCGATCGCCAGCTCGGTGAAGGGCATTCCCAACCGCTTCGCCTATGGGGCCACCAAAGCCGCGGTGATCGGATTGACGAAGGCCGTCGCCGCCGATTTCGTCCAGCACGGCATCAGGTGCAACGCAATCTGCCCAGGAACCGTGGACACGCCCTCGCTCCAGCAACGGCTCCGCGATACCGGGGACTATGAGGCGGCTCGCGAAGCCTTCGTAGGTCGTCAGCCGATGGGACGGCTCGGACGGGCGGAGGAGCTCGCCGCCTTGGCGCTCTATCTCGCCAGCGACGAGTCCGCATTCACCACCGGCGCGGTCCATGTCATCGACGGCGGCTGGGTCAATTGACATGACTGCAGGAGCGCCCGTGTCGCGTCACGTCCTCTTTCTGGATCTGGTCGACGAACCGGAACTCGTCGCCGCCTATGAAGCGCATCATGCGCCGGGGGGCGTTCCCGCCGAGATCCTGGAGAGCATCCGCGCCGCGGGCATCGAGCAGATGGAAATCTACCGCTCGGGCAACCGGCTGGTGATGATCATGGACACCGGTCAGAATTACGATCCCGCCGAGAAGGCAAAGGCAGACCGTGCCAACCCCGCCGTGCTCGCCTGGGAACGTCTGATGGATCGGTTCCAGACACCCTTGCCCTGGGCCCGACCGGGCGAGAAGTGGCTGGCCGGCAAAGCCATATTCACGCTGAACCCAGCCTCCGCCGCCACTTGAGCCGGCATCGGTCATGCTTGCCTTTTGTGACTTTGCGCTGCCATGACGGCGTCCGCTGGTCGGGACGGTGAGGAGGTTGGGTGCGAAAGGGGCTGATACTTGCCGGCGGTGCGGGGACGCGGCTGCACCCGATTACCTTCGTCACGAGCAAGCAGCTCATGCCCGTCTACGACAAGCCGATGATCTATTACCCGCTGTCAGTGCTCATGCTGGCGGGAATCCGGGAGATCCTGATCATCACGACGCCGCATGATCAGCCGGCATTCCGGCGTCTTCTGGGCGACGGCAGGCAATGGGGCCTGGATCTTCATTACGCGGTGCAAGAGACACCGCGCGGGCTCGCCGACGCATTTCTGGTCGGCCAGGCGTTTCTGGATGGCGCCCCGAGCGCCCTCATCCTTGGCGACAACATCTTCTACGGCCACGATCTTGCGGGACTGTTGCGGCGGGCCGATCAGAGGCCGTCCGGGGCGACGGTGTTCGGCTACCATGTCGCCGAGCCGGAACGCTACGGCGTGGTCTCGTTCGACAAGGACGGCAAGGTGGTGTCGCTCGAGGAAAAGCCGCAACGACCCGAATCCAATTACGCGGTCAGCGGCCTCTATTTCTACGACGAGCGAGTCATCGAATATGCCGGCGTCATCGCTCCCTCGCAGCGAGGCGAACTGGAGATTACCGACGTCAACAGGCTCTACCTGGAGGCCGGCGCGCTCAACGTCGAGATCATGGGGGCTGGCTATGCGTGGCTCGACACCGGAACCCACGCATCGCTCCTCGACGCAGCCCTTTTCACCAAGATCATCGAAGACCGCCAAGGCCTGAAGATCTGCTGTCCGGAAGAAGTCGCCTGGCGGATGGGCTATATCGACGCCGCCCAACTCGTGCGCCTCGCGGAGCCGCTGCAGAAGAGCGGTTATGGCGATTACCTGCTCGGGCTGCTGCAGGGGGGACGCAGCCGGTGAAGGTTGCCGATGCCGGACTGAGCGGCCTTAAACTGATCGAGCCGCGGCGGTTCGAGGACGAGCGTGGCTTCTTCTTCGAATCTTGGAATCGCCGAACCTTCGAGGAGCAGGGCATCGACGCCGAGTTCGTGCAGGACAATCACAGCGGATCGGCCAAAGGTGTCTTGAGGGGCCTCCATTATCAGCTTACCCGGCCGCAGGGGAAGCTCGTTCGGGTGGTACGCGGCGCCGCCTTCGACGTCGCTCTCGACATCCGCACATCGTCGGCGACGTTCGGACGCTGGATCGGCTTCGTGCTGAGCGCGGACAATGGACGGATGCTGTGGGTTCCGCCTGGTTTCGCCCACGGATTTTTGAGTCTAGAGGACGGCACCGAGCTGCTTTACAAGTGCACGGATTTCTATGCCCCAAAGGACGAGCGGAGCATCCTCTGGTCCGATCCGGCCGTCGGTATCGACTGGCCCTTGCCTGATACGGCGGCGCCGCTGCTCGCCGCAAAGGATCGGTCCGCGCCGCTGCTGCGCGATGCCGAAGTCTATTCGTGAAGGTCTTGATCTTCGGCGCGGCGGGTCAGGTCGGGCGAGCGCTTGCGGCGTTCGCTCCGCCAGAAGCCGAGCTTGTCGCACTCGATCGCCATGGCTGCGACATCTCCGATCCGGGGGCGGCCGCCGATGCGATCGCGCGGCACCGGCCGGCGTGGATATTCAATGCGGCGGGCTATACGGCCGTTGATCGCGCGGAGAGCGAACCGGACGCAGCCCAGCGCGTCAACGGCGACGCGCCCGGCTGGATGGCACAGGCCGCGCACGCCATCGGCGCAAAGATGGTGCATCTTTCCAGCGACTTCGTGTTCGACGGGACGGCATCGCGGCCTCTCCGGGCCGACTCTCCGGCGCGGCCGATCAGCGTTTACGGGCACACGAAGCGGCACGGCGAACTCGCCGTTGTCGCCGCCTGTCCCGATGCGCTGATTGTGCGCACCGCGTGGGTCTATGATCGTGAAGGACCGAATTTCGTCACCGCCATGCTCCGGAGGATGTCCGCCGGTGGAGAGTTGCGCGTGGTCGCCGACCAGATCGGTACGCCGACCTGGGCGAGGTCGCTCGCAACCGCTGTCTGGGCCCTGGCCGATTCAGGGGCGAGCGGGATCCATCATTTCACCGATGCCGGAATTGCGAGCTGGTACGATTTCGCGGTCGCCATCGAGGAAGAAGCGGTTTCGGCCGGGCTGATCGAACGGGCTGGACCGATCGTCCCCATCGCCAGTGCCGACTATGCGACACAAGCTCGGCGTCCCGCATTTTCGGTCCTCGACAAGAGCGCCACCTGGGGCGTTCTCGGGACGCACCCGCCGCATTGGCGGGCCAACCTGCGCGCTTGTCTCACGGGAAAGCCTTGATGGCGAACCTGCTCGTCACCGGCGGTGCTGGCTTCATCGGAGCGAATTTCGTTCGCCACTGGCGGCAGCGGCGACCGGACGATGCAATCATCATCGTCGATGCACTGACCTATGCCGGAAGCCGGTCCAACCTTGATGGGGTGAGCGACGTCCCCCTTTTCGTCGAGGACATCCGGAATACCCCTGCGATCCGGGCGCTGCTCGCCCGCTACCGGATCGACACGATCGTCAATTTCGCGGCGGAAAGCCACGTGGATCGCTCGATCGACGGCCCGGACGCGTTTATCGATACCAACATCGTCGGCACCCACAGCCTGCTCAAGGCCGCCAAGGCGGTGTGGCTCGACGAAGGCAGCGGGCAGCCCCATCGTTTCCACCATGTTTCGACGGACGAGGTCTATGGCAGCCTCGGGCCCCATGACCGGGCGTTTACCGAGACGACGCCGTTCGCACCCAATTCCCCTTATTCCGCATCGAAGGCGGCCAGCGATCACCTCGTCCGCGCTTACCAACGGACCTA
This sequence comes from Sphingosinicella sp. BN140058, assembly GCF_004135585.1. Taxonomy (NCBI): domain Bacteria; kingdom Pseudomonadati; phylum Pseudomonadota; class Alphaproteobacteria; order Sphingomonadales; family Sphingosinicellaceae; genus Sphingosinicella; species Sphingosinicella sp. BN140058. The sequence continues at coordinate 780,711 of NZ_CP035501.1, forward strand.
TGGGTTGGAGACGAGCATCAGCCACTGCTCGAACAATTATGGGCCGTACCAACTTCCGGAAAAGCTGATCCCGCTGTTCGTGGTAAACTGTCTGCGCGGCATCGATCTTCCGATCTACGGCGACGGAATGAACGTGCGCGACTGGCTGCATGTCGATGACCATTGCCGCGGCATCGAGCGCATCCTGCTCTCCGGACGGCCGGGGCAAACGTACAATATCGGCGGCGGCGAGGAACTCCCCAACCTTGCGGTGGTGAACGCGGTCTGCGCCGGAATCGATGCGGCGTTCGAAGCCGATCCGTCTCTTGCGAGTCGGTTTCCGGACGCTCCCGCGGCGCAAGGACGCGCTTCGGAATGCCTCAAGCGGCATGTCGCCGACAGGCTCGGCCACGACCGCCGCTACGCGGTCGACGACGGCAAGATCCGGAAGGAACTCGGCTACACGCCGGAACGCAGCTTCGCGGCAGGATTGCGCGCGACGCTCGCCTGGTATCTTGCCAACGAATGTTGGTGGCGCGCGGTGATGGACGGGAGCAACAGCCGTTAGCGGCGGCCTCTCTCACCTTCTATCCACCCCCACACCGACGTGCTGCCCGTCCGCCAGTGCCTTCCGGTCGCTCGTTCAACGCCGGCCATGGTCGGCAAAGCTCTCTCCCTCGGCGCGCAGCACGCCGTTCTCGAAGAAGAGGATGGTCTCGGCCGGAGCGAGCGAGCTTGCGCGATGCGCGACGATGATCAACGTCACATCGGTCAGCTCGGCCGCGAGCCGCGTCATGATCGTCCGCTCGGTCGCCTCGTCCAGCGCGCTCGTCGCCTCGTCGAGGATCAACACGCCCGCGTTGCGGTAAAGCGCCCGCGCCAGCCCGATACGCTGGCGCTGGCCGCCCGACAGGCGCACGCCCCGTTCCCCCACCATCGTCTGATAGCCTTCCGGAAAATCGCGAACGAAGCTGTCGACCTCGGCGATCGATGCGGCCCACATGACGCGATCCATGTCGATCCGATCAGCGGCCACCCCGAATGCCACGTTCGCCGCGATGCTGTCGTCCAACAGGAAGATCGTTTGCGGAACATGGGCGAGATTGGCCTGCCATCCGGCGCGGCGGCTTGCGTCGAGTCGTCGGTCGTCGACCCGTATCTCACCCGCATCCGGGTCCAGAAGTCCCATGAAGAGATCGAGAAAGCTGCTCTTGCCGCTTCCGGTCGGGCCGGTGATCCCGATCCGCGCACCCGCCCGAATGCTGACCGAGACGCCCTCGATCGCTCTGCGCCCCCCCGGATAGCTGAAGGAAACCCGATCGAAGACGATGCCCTCTCGCATCGGTTCGGGTTCGGCCTGGAGCGGTCCTTCCAAGGTCGGTAGCTGCGACAGGCGCAAGGCGTCGATCAGGGTGTGGAGATTGCCCCGGCACTGGCCCCATCCGAAATAGGCCTGCTGAGCGAGCGGTAGCAGTCGCTGCGCGCCGAGAGCGATCGCGCCGAGCGCAGGCACGGCGGCCGTCAGCCCCCCCGGGCGACTGCTCAGAACCGCCGCCATCCCGACCAGGATGATGATCCCGGTGGTTTCGACGACATAACGGGGCGCATTGACGATGAAGCCCTGAACGGCGTGGCCCCGGCGATAGCGCGAATCGAGATCGGCGAAGCGCGCCTCGAACACCGGTTGCGACCCTTCCAGCAGGATGTCTCGAATGCCGCCCAAACCCTGCTGAACGGCCGCCGTACGCTCCGTCATCAAGCGCGCGATCATCGCGGAATTGCGTCGGAGCCGTCCTCCGGTCGCCCAAGCGATCGCGCCGTAAATGCCTGTGATCGCAGCGCCGGCGACGATGATCGTGATCGGATCGATGACCAGGAAGAAGAGCGCGATGCCGACGGCAAGCATGGCCGCCACCACACCCTGCATCGTCGGCAGCAGCAGGTTGAAGGTCGCACGGTGCACCTTTTCCATGCCGCTCAGGCGCTCGCTGCTGCTGCGGAGAAGGTACTGGCTGTACGGCTGGCGCAGCATGCGGCCGAACACTGCCGTGCCGAGATCGTGGCCGACTGCCATCGCTGTCCATTGCGTGAGCCAGGTGAGAAGCAGGCGAAGGCTGCCGGCGCAGATCGCAACCACGGCAAGGAGCGCTGCAGCCAAGGGAACCAGCGGGAGACCCGTCATCTGCATCAGCGGTGCAAGCACGCGCCCGAGCCAGCGACCGGATTCAGGATCTGCCGCGGCCTGCAGGAATGCAAGCACCGCCCCCAAAGTCAGCATTTCGGCAGCAGCGCCACCGATCATCACGATCAGCAACAGCCACAAGCTGCGGCGTCGAGCGGAGCTCAATTGCTTATAGAGCGAGCGCAGCGCAGCGGCGACGGATTGGTCCTGCGAGGAGAGCATGCCCGCTTCTGTCACAAAGGCGGCGAAGTTCCACACCTTTCTGATCGGGCAGGACGGCGCGCACCGCCCTTTGGGCGACTCGTCGCCGCCGCGGCTTACGGCTGACCGGGCAGAGGCGGTACCTCCATCCAGTGCGTCGGCCATGCCAGGAGCTCGTCGCTATGCGGGTCCATGAAGGCCCGCCACGGTCCGTTGGGGCCATCCCCGCAAACCAGCACGGCCACCCGGCACGCTCCCGACGACGCGATCAGATAAGTTCGTTCCGCAGGAGGGATGTCGTCAATCGGGCGCCAACAGTCGTTCATGCCACCTCCGGGTGCAGAGCCGCACGCGTCCGCACGCTTCAGCCGCGTTGCCGCCCGTGCCCTGCGGGACAGCCCATCTGCCCACGAGCGCCCTATCTCGTATCGCGCTCGCAACAAAGCCCGGTGCTGCACTTGCGAACAATTATCCGTCTCCGCGTCAGATCCTGAAGGCACGAAGCCGTGCGAACAGGCCCTCCCGGCTTGTCGCGCCAACCTTCACGTAGATGTTGCGTATGTGACTTCGGATCGTCTCGATGGAGAGCCCGATAGCGGCAGCGATCTCGTCCGCGGTCATGCCGTCGAGCATCTTGTGGAGCACCTTGTCCTCACTCCTAGTCAACTGGAAGGCGGACGCAACATCTGCGAACCGCGCGACGAAATCGATGCTGCGATGGAAGGTGATGCCGATGCTGGCATTGGCCGGATCGGATCCGAGTCGACGCGCGCGGAGCAGCAGGTGGCCACCCCCGTTCTCGCACGGGATGCAAAGGGTCGACACCGATTCGTCACATGCCTCGACGAACCGCATCAGCGCCGATTGCGCGCTGCGCTGCGCCGTTGAAACGATGCCGTCTCGCAAGGCGAGATCGCTGGCGGAATCGAACGCGCACCGCGCGGCGCCGTTCGCCCACAAGAGCATCAGCGTGTCGGTAACGAGTAGATGCGGCGTCTCTTCGAGCGCCAGCCAGCGCAAGGCCAGCAACTCGGCTTTCGGCCGATCCACGGCCGAAGGCGGTTCGGCATCAGGCATATTCCCCCCCTGTTTTCATTATCTTATTGCAGACTGCTGCCCCCACAGCGTGCCCGTGTCCTCCTGCTAGATCATTCCCCCGTGAGATCAAAACGCAAACGACTTCCGCCTGTCCCGGTGCGGAGCAAGGGTACGCACGACCGGCTTCGCATCGGCCCACGACATGCCGTGCTCTCCGCAACGACTCGATCCTGACCTGTCTCTTAACGGAACGTCGAACGGGTCGGGAAATCCACTCAGTTATCATTACGTATCACTAACAATCTGGACTGACACGAGAAATTTCCGGACGTTTCCGCCACTAATCGCAAACCTCACCAATGTTGGGGATGCGACCATCACGCCAAAACCCCTAACACTCCGTTTACCGCAGCAGGGGACGGCGAATCGAAAATGGTTCGTCAGACGCTGATGGGGGCGCCGCGCCGGCCCGGGGGATGATGGGCTGCGCGTCGTTTGGGGAATGGGGAAAGTGTCCATGCGACTCTCGACCGCGGCCTTGGCCGCTATCCTCGCTGCTGCGCCTGCCGCAGCGGCGGAGATCGACAACGTCAGGAGCCTCGATCTCGAGGTGCGCGGCCGGATCGCCGAGCATTGCGCAATGGGCAGCGCCGGCGACATGGACTTCGGCGACATCACGCGGCCGGGCCTCGCCGTCACGGCGCAATTGCAGCTCGACTGCAACGTGCCCTTCACAATGTCGATCAAGGCGCTGAATGGCGGTCTTGCGCATGCCCAGATGCCGATGGGCCAGGGTCCTTATGCAGGGACGCTGCCCTACAATATCGGCGTCCGCATGCCGATCCGTCGGCCACAGGCCGCCACCCTCAGCAAGGAATTCGAAAGTCGGCAACTGCTCAGCGGCCCGGCCTTCTCGACCAATGAGGGAATCGCAACGGAAGGAATGACGCTCGCAATCAATCTTGGCACCGCCTCCGGCGAGGCAGGACTTCTCGCCGGGAACTATAGTGAGACGATCACCATCACGATCACGCCCAACTGATTCTTAAACTTCACCGATGGCGCACAATGTTTCGTGCAACTCAAATTAGCCATCGGTTTAGCGTACCAAGATCGGACACAAGTAACACGTTACTGATGTCTGACTTGCAACCGCTGCAACTCTTCTACTAGGGAAGCGCAGCAACAGACAAACCGGCATTCCGTCGGGGCGCTGTTTCGATAAAATGGGGAAGTATAGCCATGAAGAAGTTCATCTCCGCAGCTCTTGCAGCGACCGCAATGCTCGGCGCGACGTCCGCCCAGGCTCAGACCAGCCAGCTCCATTATGCGGGTGGTCCGTTCACCATCTCCAATCCGTCGGGCATCGGCGGCGCGATCGCCGCAGCTGCCAACGAAGCAGGCATGCTCCTCGGCGTCGGAACCCGCTACACCGCCAATGCCGGTGCGCTCGGCAACACCCAGACTGCCACCCCGACCGTCGCGACGGCGTTCGCGCTCACCGGCAACGTGACCAAGGATTGCTCCTTCTATGCGGGCAATAACGGTTCCGCGACCGCGATTGACTTCGGCCAGATCGGCGTCCGCACCGGCAATAACGAGAATGTCAGCGACGCTTTCGAGATGGTCGGCCCCGCGGTTGCGGCGATCACCAGCGCCACGGCCGGCTGCAACTTCAACAACAGCGTCACGCTGACGAAGCTGAACGGCAATCAGGGCCTCAAGAACGCGGCGCCGGGCAGCTACGACTCGCAGCAGTTCCAGGCGAACATCCCCTACACCGTGCAGGCCAATTGGACCGGCACGCCGCAGGGCACCACCGCCAACGGCATTGCCCAGAGCCTGACCGTCGCCGACACCGCCGGCACCAACTCGGTGAACCAGGGTGCGTGGCGCTCTGCCTTCGCGATGGCGATCACCGCACCGCCGGTGAATAAGGGCCTCGTCGCCGGCAACTACTCCGACACGCTGACGCTGACCCTCGCGGCGCAGTAATCGCCGGATCGAACGCAGAACGAGAAGGGGAAAGAGCAATCTTTCCCCTTCTTTAGCAATTCGAAGACATGAGGGGCGGATGTAAACGTCCGTTCGGGTGGGGCATGAAAGCGTTCAACATCTCTCCGCGCGCGCTCTGGCGCGCCGTGACCATCGCCGCGGTCGGCGTGATTGCTTCGACTGCGGCGCTTGCCATGCGCGTGTCGCCGATGGTGCTCGAGATGGAGACGCGGGGCTCCGCCGCGGTCGGCCGCCTCGAAATTCAGAATCTCAATCCGGGCAAGCTTGCGTTCGAAACGCGCGTGACCCGGATGGAATTCGACGAGAGCGGCAACATCAAGGAAAGCCCGGCCGACGAGGATTTCCTCGTCTTTCCGCCCCAGGGCGTGCTCCCGACCAACGGCCGCCAGGTCGTGCGTCTGCAGTGGGTCGGCCCGCCCGAATTGCCCGCCTCCCGCGCTTACTACGTGTCGGTGAACCAGCTTCCGGTGGCCCTCGATGCGGCTCAGGCCAATGCCAACGGCGCACAGGTTCAGATCGTCTATCACATGAAAGCGCTGGTGGTCGTCGCCCCGCCTGGCGCTTCGCCGAACGTCGAGGCGATCGGCGCGCGGCCGATCCAATATCAGGCCCCTGCCCCTCCGGGCGGCGGCGCCGCACCACCGCCCGGCCCCGGCGTTGAAGTCACGCTTAAGAATAGCGGCCGCCGTCACGCAATGATGGCCGGAATGGGCTGGCGCCTCGAAGGCACCGACAGCCAGGGCAAGGCGATGCGGATCGACATCAAGCCCGAGGAGCTCAATCGCGTTCTGGGTACCGGATATGTGCCCGCCCTTGGCGAGCGCTCCTTCAAGCTGCCGCTGGTCGAGCCATTCGCAGCCAAGCCGATCAAGGTGAGCTTCACGAAGTGAGGCTTGCGGCCCTCCTCTGCACGGTCGCATGGAGCGCCCTTGGCGCGGGTCAAGCGCTCGGACAGGCGACGGTGCCCCTGCCAAGCCCAGCACCGCGGGGCAGCCCCGCGGTAACGGCGACGCCCTCGCCGCCGTCCCCCGCCTCCACCCCGTCCGCAACCGTGCCGCTGCCGACCGTCGGCGTGCCGCAGGTCCCGATGGGCCGACACGGTCGGCCCGACATCAACCCGTACGAGCGGGACGTCGACATGACGGTGCCGCTGACCTACCGCAACCGCACGCTCGGCGACATCCCGGTGCGCTTGACGTTCGACGACCGGCTCGTAGTCGATACGGCGATATTCGTCGGGCTGATCACGCCGCAGCTCAACGACTCGGCTCTTGTCGCATTGAAGGGCAGGCTAAGCGGGAAGACATTCAGCGCAGACGAACTTGCGGCGACCGGGGTCGCTCTCGAATATGATCCGTCCACCTTGTCGGTGGTGGTGCTCCGGATCGATCCGTCGCAGCGCTCGGTCGAGCAATTGTTCGCGCCGCCGCGCCCCGACCGTGACGACATCACGCTGCAGCCCGCCGGATTTTCCGCCTATCTCAACCTCAATCTGATCGAGAGCTATTATTGGGAGGGCAGCAATGCCGATCCGCCGACGGTCGCTCTGAACGGCGCGATCCGGTACAAGGGAGTCGTGTTCGAAGGGGACGGACAATTCTCCCAGGAATTGGGATTGTCCGACAGCAGCTACCGCTTCGACCGCAATTTCGCGCGGTTCGTTTATGACGAGCCCGAGGACTTCCGGCGCTGGTATCTGGGCGATCTCACGCCCGAGACACGCGGCCAGCAGAGCTTCGTCCAGATCGGGGGCATTGGCGTCACGCGGCAGCGGAGGCGCTTCAACAGCTTCCGCTCGGCCGTGCTGCAAGGCAATCGTCAGCTCGTTCTGCAGCGCGATTCGACCGTCCGCGTCATGCGCAACGGCGTGCTCTATCGCGAACTTCGGCTCGATGCCGGATCCTATGATTTCAGCTCGTTGCCGCTGGTCACCGGCAGCAACGATGTTCAGATCGAAGTTCGGGACAATAGCGGCTTCGTTCAGAACCTGTCCTACCAGACCTATCTCGATCCGATCGATCTCGATCCCGGCGACTACGAGTTCGCCGCCTATCTCGGCCCGACCGACCAGAGCTTCGGTCGTTCGCCGAGTTACGGCGGACCGATCGCCTTTTCCGGCTTCTGGCGAAAGGCGTTCCTGGATCGTCCGGCGATCGGCGTCGGCCTGCAGGCCAGCCGCCGGATCCAGACCGTCACCGGGCAGACCCAATTCGTGCTCACCCGGGGCGGCCGCCTGCTGCTCGACGGCGGCGTCAGCAACGCCGACGAGGTCGGACAAGGCTTTTCCGGTGGGGTGTCCTTCGACCAGCTGATCGACCGCGGCGGCCGCATCGACGGCTTCACGCTGCGCGCCGATTACCTCTCGAAAAAATTCGCGACGCTCGGCAATCCGGAGGGGATCAACTCGACCGCCTGGTCGCTGAGCAGCCAATATTCGCGCACCTTCAACGACAAGCTGCTGGGCATCGTCACCGCCTCGTACCTGTCGAGCCGCGGCAACCAGGGCGACAGCTATCGCATAGGCGCTTCGGCTTATTATCGCTTCTCACCAAAATGGACTCTGCGCGCCGGCGTCGATTACGCGCGCTTCCCCAACAGCTTCGCGCGCGGCGACGGGCTGGGCTTCACGGTTTCGATCGCCTTCCAGCCGGATTACCGGCGGCGTGCCGAGCTGCGACACGAAAGCAGCACCGAAACCACGCAGCTCTCCTATACCCAATCCAATCTCAACGAGATCAACAGCATCGGCTTCGGCGGCCTGGTCACGCGTCAGGAGGACGAGGTTAGCGCCCAGGGCTTTGCGGACTATATCGGCAATCGCTTCGATGCGTCGGTCAGCCATGCCGCTTATGGAGAAGGGCTGTCGTCGTTCGGCAGCGTGAATGTGAGCACCGTTCGGGTCGGCACGACGCTCGCCTTCGCCGATGGGCAGTTCGGCGTGGGCCGGCGGATCAACGACAGCTTCATGCTTCTTTACCCGCACGACAATCTCGGCAACCGAAAAGTCGTCGCCGGCCAGTCGCTCGCCAAGAACGACTATATCAGCAAAAGCGGAGCGCTCGGCGCGGCAGTCAACAACTTCCTCAGTTCCTATGTCGCCCAGTCGGTGAGCTACGACGTCGAGGATGCGCCCACCGGCTACGACACCGGGGCCGGCGTGGTGCGTGTCCGCCCGCCCTATCGCAGCGGCTATGCGATGCGGATCGGCACCGATGCGTTCGTCAGCGCCGTCGGCACCCTCGTGCTCGCCGACGCGAAGCCCGTCTCCCTCGTCGGAGGACGTGTTGTCGCAATCGGCGAACCGGTCGCGGACCCCGTGCCGTTCTTCACCAATTCGGTTGGACGCTTCGCCATTGCCAACCTTCTGCCGGGTCGCCGCTATCGAGTCGAAGTTTATGGTATGGCAGAAGGGTTCGAATTCGAGGTCCCGAAGACATCCGACGGCCTCGTTCAGTTGAGCACGATCACCCTGCCGAAGGCCAATTGAGGTGCTGACATGAAAAGCCTTCCGTTCCTGCTGGCATGCACCATCGCCGCCGCGACGCTTGACGCCGGACCCGCGCGTTCCCAAGCTCAGGCCCAGCCGAGTGGTGCCGCCGGCAACGGCGATTGCCGGCTCCGGATCGACACCAGCGCCGGCAGTTGGGTGGTCCGCGGATATGATCCGTTCGGCAACAGCGAAGCCTCCGGCACGTTCGAACTGACTTTCTCGAACGAGGGCGAAGGCGGCTGTACCTTCTTCCCGATCTTCATGGCCGATCAGGAGCCCTTCGGCCTGCAGGCGCTCAACGGCCGGCGCGTGCCCTATGCCTTGTTCGATCTGTTCGGATCCTACGAAGCGACGCCGCGGACCGGGAGGACCGTCCAACCGGCGACACGGCGTCCGGTGGTGGTCGCTCCCCGCAGCCAGCAGGTCGTGCAATATCGCTTCCTGGTCGCCGAAGACGCGCTCCAGGGCGACGGCGTTTTCGATCAACGGGTGCAGGTAGAGGCGGAGGACGGCAAGGGCCGGTTGCTGGCGAGCCGCCAAATCGTTCTCGGCATCGAAGTGCTTCCCTCGGCGACCCTCGGCCTCTCCGGTGCTTATGCAATCAACAATGGCCAGGCCCTCGTCGATCTCGGGCAATTGGAAGAGGGGCTCGCGCAGGTTCCGCTACAATTGCGGGTCCAGAGCACGCGCCGCTATTCGCTCAACGTCCAATCACGCAACAATGGGCGGCTGCGGCTCGGCAGCACCGAATGGTACGTGCCCTATCAGCTCAGCCTCGGCGGGCAATCCGCCGCGCTCGGGACGGGGCAGGCCGACATCTCCAGCCCGCCGACCAACGGCCTCACCCGCAGCTCATTGCCGGTGCAATTCCGGATCAGCGACCCGTCGGGGCAACGGGCGGGTGTCTACAGCGACGTCATCACCATATCGGTAGCGCCGCAATAACAAAGACTTGGACGCGATTCCGCCATCAACCGCATTCGCAGGGCCGTTCGTCGCACGGCTTTAACCGTTGAGTTAGGTTCAGCGGTTACATCCACCAGAACACGCCCTGTGGCGGCGCTGGAAGGTGGAACGATGATGCGTAAATTCGCCGCTGCAACTGCCCTGACCCTCTTCGCCAGTGCGACTCCAAGCGCCCACGCGGAAAGTTTCGGCTACAATCTCAGCCTGACCGTCGCGACCCACTGCACCGTGTCGCATTCTCCGGTCGGGGCCGGCGCCGGCAACGGCGGCGAGATCGTGCTTGGGCAGATCGCCGAATATTGCAACGCGCCCGGCGGCTACGACGTCATCGTCAGCTACACGCCGGGAACGCTGCGCGGCGCGGTGCTTGCCGCCGGTGAAGACCGGGTGGTGCTGAACGGCTCCGGCGAAGCGGTGCTCAGCCACGAGGTTGGCCCCCGCAAGCGGGAGCGAATGCTGCTCGCGGTTCCCGGCGAGGCTGGCTTCGACACCAGCATGCTTCAACTGCGTCTTCAGGCCGCCTGAGCTCGGAAGCGACGGCGCTCGAGAGCCGGATTGTCCCCCGGCCCCGGGAAACCTCCCGCAAATGAATTGGGGTGCCCGACCGGCACATGCCGACGACACCCCAAAAGTCGGCCCTATGGCCGGTCAGAGGCTGTTGATGACGCCTTTGACCCTGCCCTTGAGCTCCTGGCCCTTGCCCTTCATCTCCTGCGCAGCGCCTTCCTCGCGGACGCGCTCGTTGGCGCTGCCTTGCTTGAGGTTGCCTGCGGTCTGATTGGCGGCGCCTTTGAGGCGATCGGTGAATTCACCCATGTCGGTACTCCTTGTTTTGAAACTTAAACGAACCGATGCGCCTACCCGTTCCCTTGCCATCGCCGATGCTGACGACGCCGGCCCATGCCCCCGCGCATTGCCAAGCGGGAGGGATGCGTAGATAGGCGGTCGACGGCGCGAAAGCCGCGTGCGGGCCATGCCCTGGCGGAAGCGCCGTGCAGGTGCGGGCCTTCGATGCGCCCATTGAGTGGACCGAGTGAACATGCAGCTTCCCCGATTTCTCCGGCTCGCATCGCACGACATGGCGATCGATCTCGGGACCGTGAACACCGTGGTCCACCTTCGGGAGAGCGGGATCGTCCTCAACGAGCCGTCGGTGGTGGCGATAGAGACTCTCGATGGGGTTCGCCGCGTCAAGGCGGTGGGCCGCGATGCCAAGCTGATGATGGGCAAGACGCCCGCGAGCATTCAGGCCATCCGGCCCCTGCGCGACGGCGTGATCGCCGATATCGACGTCGCCGAGCAGATGATCAAACATTTCATCGACAAGGTGCATGGCGGCCGCTCGCGACTGCCGCGCCGTCCCGAGATCGTGGTCTGCGTGCCGTCGGGTTCGACCTCGGTGGAACGCCGCGCCATTCGCGACGCGGCGAGCAATGCCGGTGCTTCGAAAGTCTCTCTGATCGAGGAGCCGATGGCCGCAGCGATCGGGGCCGGGCTGCCCGTCATCGATCCGATCGGCGCGATGATCGTCGACATCGGCGGCGGCACCACGGAAGTGGCCGTCCTGTCGATGCGGGGTCTTGCCTACAGCACGTCGGTCCGCGTCGGCGGCGACAAGATGGACGATGCGATCATCAATGCGGTCCGCCGCAAGCATAATCTGGTGATCGGCGAGGCGACCGCCGAACGGATCAAGATCGCCCTCGGAGCCGCGCTGCCGCCCACTGGAAATGCACCGACCCTCGTGGTGCGCGGACGCCATCTCGCGGCCGGCATGCCCAAGGAGATCACGATCAGCCAGATCGAGGTTGCGCAGTCGCTCGCCGACTCGGTGACGCAGATCATCAGCGCCGTCCGTACCGCGCTCGAGAATACCGCTCCGGAACTCGCCGCCGACATCGTCGACAGCGGCATCGTCATGACTGGAGGCGGAGCTTTGCTGCAGCGTATGGACGAGGCGCTTTCGATTGCCACCGGCCTGCCGGTGGTCGTTGCCGCCGATCCCCTGTCCTGCGTGGCGCTCGGGGCCGGGCGGGCGCTCGAAGATCCCGATTATCGCGGCGTGTTGATCGACGGGTGATCCGCGGCCGCTTGCCGCGCCGGATCCGATACAAATTGCGACATTTTCGATGCTCGACCGGCACAATCACGCGACAGCGCGGTTGCAAATGTCCTCTCACGCTTTCGGGCGTCGGACCATAGTCGAGGAGTCAAGTCATGCGTAAGTTCATCGTCGCCGCCGTTGCCGTCGCCGCCCTTGCCGGCGCTGCCGCCCCTGCCTCTGCCCAGGCCTGGCGCGTCCAGCCGGGCGTGCAGCGTCAGATCCAGAACGACATCAACCAGCTCGACCGTCAGATCTCACGTGCCGTCCAGCGCAAGACCATCTCGCAGCGCGAAGCCGGCGGGTTGCGCCGGGATGCCCTAAGCCTGCAGCGGACCTACAATCGCTTCACCCGGGGCGGACTCGACCGGCAGGAAGTCGCCCAGCTCGAAAACCAGGTGAACCGCTTGCACCAGCGGCTGCGGCTCGAGCGCCGCGACTGGGACGGTCGCCGCGGCTGAGCATTTACCAGCCTCGGGAGGAGCGCCGCTCGAAGCGGCGCTCCTTCTTCGACCCTCGCGCGTGCATGCCGCGGGAACCGCGGCCGCTTCGCCGCATTTGCCTCTGACTGGACCTTCTCCGCCGGATGGTCCAAACCGGTCTGCGCGGTCTCTCGCCGCTGCGGCTATCGACAAGGGGATGGGACGGCCATTCAGCAGGACACGCTGTATCTCGTCGAGGACGATCCCGCAGTCGCCCTCTCGCTCGGCGCCCTTCTCCGCGCAAGCGGTCTCGATGTGCACCATTTTAGCTCTGCCGACCTGTTTCTGGCTACGGTGTCGACCCTCATACCGGGCTGTGTGCTGACCGATATCCACATGGCCGGAACCAACGGCATCGATGGAATTCGGCTATTGCGCGACCGCGGCGTTCACTGGCCCGTGATCGTCATGACCGGCTCGCTCGACGAGGATTCCGAAGACCTCGCACGTGCGTGTGGCGCGGTCGAGTTTCTCCACAAACCGTTCGGGCGCGAAGAGATGGTCCGAGCGATCCGACGCGTAATGCCGCTGGTGCCGCGGCAATAGGCATCTGATCAAGCAAGGATCCGGACGCGTGCCCTTCGGAGTTTCAGTGAGCCGACCGCGCTGATCATGGATCTTCTGCTCGCCTTCCTGATGATCCTGTTCGCGCTCAACCCGGTCGGCAAGGCATCCTTGTTCATTGCCGAACTCCACCTCCTCGAACCTGCAGTACGACGCCGGATCGTCCTGCGCGAACTGGCGCTTGCGCTCATCGTCATGGCCTCCTTCCTGGCTGCGGCGACCGTAGCGCTGGAACGGATCGGCCGCGCTCCCTTGCTCGTCGCGGCCGGAGGACTCGTCCTGGCCGTGATGGGAGCACGGCGGCTGCTCTATGGTGGAGGCGGCATATCGGTCGAAGCCGCCCGGCGCGACCGTCTCTTCTTTCCGCTCGCCTTTCCGTTCATCGCCGGGCCGTCCGTCCTCGCCGCGGAGCTCGTCCTGGTGGCTCGCGATCCGACACGCTGGCCAGGCTGGGGAACGGCCGCCTACCTTGCCTGGATCGTGTCGGGCGTTCTGCTCTATGCGTCCCCGCGCGTGCAGGCCAGTCTCGGCCCGCGCGGTGTCCGTCTGGTGGAGATCGTCGCGGGAGTCGGGCTGCTGCTCCTCGCCGTGGAAATCTTCCTTTACGGCAGCCTGGAAGCGCCCGGATTCCTCCCGGTCGGCTGATCAGCGTGCGGGCGTTGCGGACGATCGGGGCAGGCATGCTACGGCGAACCCGCTTGCCGGTCTGTCCGGCGACATCGTCCCCTGAATTTTTTTGTTCTCTGGGCTCAGCCGTAGCGACTCGCGATTACGCGAACCGCAAAAAAAAGGCCAGCCCGAAGGCTGGCCAAGTTTCATTAGGAGAGGATGCCTGAAAGGCCCGCTCTTTGTGCATCGCAGCAATGCATGTCGCAAGTGCAACGATCGCTAACACGAATGCATTTTCTGCAACTGGCCTATCCAATCGGCGCGCAAGCTCCCCTGTTCAATTCTGCACCGTCAGACCCGGGAAGACCGCGTAGCGCTTGATCGTGACGCACTCGACCCGGGTCCGGTATTCCTCGTGGCACTCCATTCCGGGTCGAACGAGGCCGGTCTGCGGCTCTGCATCGCCTCGGATCGGAACCAGCGTGATCGGAGTTGACGCGGGAATCAGCTGGGATCCCGATCCGACCACCAACGTCGTCAGCACCCCGTTCATGTCGCCATGGATCCCCGGTCGGCAAAGGAGGGCCATGCGATATTGTCCTTCCCAGCTGGTGACGAGGTAGATGTGCCCGGACAATCCGGGAAAAGAGACCACGCCTTTCTGGGTGAAATCGCTGTCGAGCCGGGCCGACTCGGCAAATTGCAGCAGGTTTCGACTGTCGTCCCACGAGATGACGGTGCGGTAGGCGTAGATCGCACCGGGCTCGTCGATCGACGGTCGCAAGGTCAGGTAGTGGCCCTCGAGCCATCGTACGCCCGCCCGCGCATAGGCGCCGAGCTCTTCGGGAGCGAGCCGGCTGTCGGCCTGGGGCGCCGGCGCAATTGGCGCGTCGCGTAGGCGCGTGGTGAGCGCCTCCTCGAGTCGAACCACGGTTCCGAGCGTGAACGGACGCCGGCCTGACAGCGCCTTCTCCAGCGTGGAGATGCTGATCCTGGCCTCGTCCGCGAGCCATTGGCGCGAACGTCGGCGCCGTGCCAATTCCTCGCGGACCTTGGTCGCCACCGCATTGCTTTGCCCAAGATCGAACTCTTCGTGCATGCCCCCGCCTTTCTTGTGCGCATTTCCGCACAAATCCGCACATCTCGTCAATGGATGATCGCTCGGCATGCACATTTCCCGGCCGCGATGCGGCGAATTGCCGCCATGTCCCGTCGCGATCCGTGCGGTGTCGGCGCATATCGGGGACAACAGACAACAAGGAACCGGAACGATGACTCGGTGGAACATGGAGGCCGTCAGGCTCGGGGCAGGATCGATCGGGATCGGACTCGTTGCGCTGATCCTTTTCGCCACCCACTTGGCCGGCCTCGGCGTCACCGGCGTCGCGTGATCAGCGCGACTCTGTCACGCAAGGACGGATGAAATGGTCACGATGCTGGACGATCTCTCGTCTCAGGAGATCAACCGCTCACCCCTCGCGGAACGACTCGGTGCCGGGTTCAACCGGCTGATCGAGGCGTCGTTGCTTTGGGTGATGATCGGAGCGACGTCCGGCGCCCTGGTTCTAACGCCTTCTCTCACCGCCGGCGAAGGGCCCTCACTTCCGTCGCCAAGCGCAGCTGAGATCGAGCGGGCCGTCGCCCAAGCGGAGGCGGAAGGTATCGCCGCCGGGGCAGAGATCAGAAGATCCGCCGTCCGCTGAGCCAAGCGCTAGCCCTGCCCGTGCAGGCTCGTGCCGACCTTGCGCCGCGGCGCGCGTCGTGCTCCTGAGCCTCGACTTCGATCGAGGACCGTCATGCGGCGACTGCATTCCCTGGCTTCCATTCTTCCGCTGCTCGTGCTCGTCGCAGCGTCCCCGGCGCAAGTTAGGCTGCCGGTCACGATCGGCGGCCGCGTCATCGCCGAGGCGGGTGGCAGTTTCACCTTCGGGTGGCCCGGAGTTTACTTCGAGGGTCGGTTCCGCGGCACGGCCGTGCGGGTCGTCTTCGACGCACCAGCCGAGCATCTTCGCCTTCTGATCGACGGCAAGGTGACGCGCGTGTTCCGAAAACCCGGCAAGGCCGACGTCGTCATCGATCGGCTTCCCTCCGGCGATCACCGCATCCGACTGGAGAAGCTGACCGAGAGTCAGACCGGCGGTGCCAGGTTCCACGGTTTCTTTCCGGCGGCAGGCAGCAAGCCGCTGCCGACGCGGCCTCGAAAGCGCCAGATCGAGTTCATCGGCGACTCGTACACCGTCGGCTACGGCAATAGCTCCGCAACGCGGACGTGCACCCCCGAGCAGATCCATGACACGACCGACACGCAGCAGGCTTTCGGGCCGATCGTGGCACGACATTTCGACGCCGATTATCGAATCAACGCCTATTCGGGGTTCGGGATCGTTCGCAATTACGGCGGCAGCAGTTCCGGCCTGAGTCTGCCGACCCTCTATCCCCGCTTGAAGCCGGACGACCCCGCGCACCTGGAGGCGGCCAATGCCGGGTGGCGCCCACAGGTGATCGTGATCAACCTTGGAACGAACGACTTTTCGACTCCGCTGAAGGCGGGCGAACCATGGGCGGATCAAGAGGCGCTGCGCGCTGCCTACCGAGCGCGCTACGCCGCCTTCATCAGTGACCTCGGCCGTCGTCAGCCGCAGGCACGCTTCATCCTCATGGCCTCCGACAAATTCTTCTCGGACGTCGAAGCTGTCGCTGCCTCCCTGAACAAGGTTGCCGGCGTCAAGGTGATCCAGTTCAACGGGCTCGATCTCGGTGGGTGCGACTGGCACCCTTCCCTGGCGGACGATTTGAAGCTGGCATCGCTCGTGCAACAAGCGATCGGACCCTATTAACCGATCGGACCGGAATGCCCGCGCCATCGAGCTCAAGCACCTGCGTGTCCAAAAGGATTGCAAAAACGTAGCCCGCCCGCTTGCATTTCGCTATTATCAAGATATATCTTGATGCAATACGGAACGAAATGAAGGAATCGCTATGTTTCATTTGCATGGTTGCGGCGAGCGTCGGGGCGGGCGTTTTGCAATGCGGGGTCATTGGGGCCATGGCGGTGGTGAGCCCTTCGGCGGGCGCGGCGAAGGCCGGCGCCGACGGATGTTCGACGGCGCCGAGCTCCGCCTGGTCCTGCTCAAGCTCATCTCCGATCAACCGCGACACGGCTACGATCTGATCCGCGACATCGAGGAGCGCACCGCAGGCGCCTACGCGCCGAGCGCGGGCGTGATCTACCCGACGCTGACGATGCTGGACGACATGGGCCTGATCGGCGAGGAGAAAGCGGAGGGAACGCGCAAATTGTTCGGCGCGACCGATGCCGGGCGCGCAGAGCTCGCCGCCCGCGCGGAGGAAGTGGCGGCTCTGTTTCAGCGGCTGGAGGGGCTCGGTGCCGAGCGCGCCCGGGTCGATCGGACGCCTCTTCGCCGGGCGATGGGAAATCTGGAGAGCGTCTTGCGCCATCGCGTCGGCCGGGGCGACATCGCTCCCGAAACGGTCCACCAGATCGTCTCCCTGCTCGACGAAACTGCGCAGAAGATCGAGCGGCTCTGAAGCGTGCCGCGACTTGAATTGATTCGGCGGAGGCTCGGCATCGTGCCTCCGTCAGCCATGGACAAGAGAATGACCGAGACATTCAAAGCGACAGCGTCGGTGCCGACTTCAAACGGCAGCCGCTACCTCCAGCAATTGTGCAAGCACTGGACCCATAATCTGGACGTCCAGTTCACGCCTGAGCATGGTACCGTGACCTTTCCGAAGGACGCACGCGGCGCAGATTTTCCCGGCGACGGGATCGCCACTCTCGACGCGCGGGACAACGCTCTGGAGGTTCGCATCGACGCGACGTCAGCCGAGCAGCTCGAGAATTTGAAGGACGTTCTCGCCCGGCACCTGGATCGCTTCGCATTTCGCGAAGCGCCCCTCACCTTCGACTGGCGCGAGGCGCGGTAGCGCACCGGGAAGCGGCTTGCCGAGCGGGATCGTTTCGGCTCTATGTGCGATCCATGCACGACCGACGCACTGCGATCGCCGGCCTAGGCGCGCTCGCCGCCGCTTTGGCGCTCCCGCTCGACAAGGCCGGGGCGAAGACCTCCTTGCGCAAGCCGCCCCGCCTGCGCCCCGGCGACACCGTCGGTCTCATCGAGCCGGCCGGTTTCACCGACGACGCCTTCGATCTGGCGCTGGTCAAGGAAACGATCTCGGCCATGGGCCTGGTGCCGAAGGCGGCGCCGCATCTCACCGCCCGCTACGGCTATCTTGCCGGCAAGGACAAGGAGCGGGCCGCGGACGTCAACGCAATGTATGCCGACGATGCCGTGCGCGCCGTCTTCGCAGTACGCGGCGGATGGGGCTGCGCCCGCATCCTCCCTTATCTCGATTTCGACCGCATTCGCGCGCATCCCAAGCTGCTGATCGGCTTCAGCGACATCACGGCGCTGCACATGGCGTTCGCGGCAAAAGCGGGCTTCACCACCATTCACGGCCCCAATGCCGCAAGCTCCTGGGGCAAATTGTCGTGGGACAGCTTCCGAAGCATCGCTTTCGACGGCGCGACCCCGGTCTACAGCAATCCGCAGGCCAGCGACGACCGGCTGGTCCAGCGCATGTGGCGGACCCGCACCTTCCGCCCGGGCAGGGCCACCGGCCGGCTGCTCGGCGGCAACCTGACGGTGCTTACCGCTCTTATGGGCACGCCCTATCTTCCCGACTTCAACGGGGCGATCCTGTTCATTGAAGATACGGACGAGGCCGAGTATCGCATCGATCGCATGCTCACCCAGCTGTCTTTGGGCGGCGTGCTCGGCAAGCTCGCCGGAGTCGTGTTCGGCCAATGCACGGACTGTCGCAACAATGGCCCTTCCTATAGCGGCTTCACTTTGTCCGAGGTGCTGCAACAGCATCTCGAGCCGCTCGGAATACCGGCTTTCCAGGGCGCGCTGATCGGCCACGTCGCCAATCAGTTCAGCATTCCAGTGGGTGCCCAAGCCGAGATCGACGCCGCAGAGGGCACGATCCGGATTTTGGAAGCGGCCGTCTCGTGAGCCATACTGAAAGATCGTCGATCGCCATCACGCACTATCAGGACCATCACTTCAATGGTGTGGACTCATTGTGGCAGGAAGCGTTTCCGAACGATCCGCCGCACAACCGCGCCGAGATCGCCATTCCAGCCAAGCTCGCCGTCCAGCCGGAACTGTTTCTCGTCGCCGAGGATGCCGGCAACGTCGTCGGCACGGTCATGGCCGGCTATGATGGGCACCGCGGCTGGCTCTATTCGGTCGCGGTGCGGCTCAGCCACCGGGGCACGGGTGTGGCCTCGGAAATGATCTCGGCGGCTGAGATCCGACTGGCGGCACTTGGCTGCACCAAGGTCAATCTTCAGGTGCGGGCCGAGAATGAGGCAGTGGCGCATTTCTATGCGCGACTGGGTTACGAGAGCGAGCCGCGGATCAGCATGGGCAAGAGGTTGAACCCGGCCGCCTGACCATCACGCAGCCTTGCGCCGCCCAGGCGCCGGCCGTGCTGGCTCGGAAACGGCGGCGCGGTCCATCCGGCGCGCGACATAAGGAAGATCTGCCGGAGCGCAGGTTCGCACCGAGAGTATCCGCTCGGGAGATGGGCCGGCGATCAGATCGCCGTCCAACGCCGCCACGATCCTCGACCAATGTGCAGCCACCGTCGCAGCTAAAGCGCAGATGCCAGCGAGGAGCATCAGGGTGAAGAAGACGGGAAAGCCTATCTCTGCCATGGCGGATTGAACGGCTTACCCGCGATCTTGTTCCAAGCCTCTGAATCTGCGGCAGGAATCGCCAAAGAACGAGAACAGGCACGAACGCTGGTGCGCCGTGCCTGCCCCCATCGTCGATGAAATGGTGTTGGTGAGCGGTCAGCCGACCAATGCCGGCTCCGCCGGATGCGCATCGGCCGCCGCCTTCACGCGCGGCGCGATCGGACGGAAGGCGATGTGCAGGACGACGTCGGCCTGCGAGGGCGGCGGCGGCACGAGCATGAATCCCGCTTCCTCGGTGCATTTGAGCAGCCCCGGGGCGACTTCCTCGATCCCTTCCAGATGATAGGGCGCGTCATAATCCTTGGACGCGTGCATGCTCCGCGGGTTGAGGAAGGTCGCAGTCGGCGTGAACCACACCGATTCTATCTGCAGCCAGGAATATTGCTTGGCGAATTGCGCGCCGATGGCGAACCGTCCGTTGCCGACCGGGATCGATGCGACGAAGAAGCCTTCGTGCGTCGGCGTCGCCCGGACGATACTCTCGCTGAGCTCATTGCCGTCGGCAATCATCACCGGCAGGGCGATGTCGCGGTCGCTGAACTCACTATGCTGGACGTCCAGCCGCAAGCGCCAACTGGCCATCGCCATCAGGGTGAGCGGAAAGCCTTGGCCGCGCAGTTCCGCAGGAAGATACATGCGCTCGCTGTGCTTGAGGTAGAAAGGCCCACGGCGCTTCAGTTCACGCTCAGCGACCTCTGGGTCGAACAATCTGACGTGCGAGGAGGTGCCGAGGTTGATGTCGTGATCGAACGCCTCGAGTACGGTGAGCTCTTGCTTGGTCGGCAGGAACATCAGGCGGATCAGGGTGGCGGCGGCACCGTGGGTCCAGGCGACGTCGTCCGACGCGGGCCGCCGGTGGGAAGCACCGTCAACATCTTTCGCGAACTGGACGCATGCCGTCTGCACCTGATCGCGGATCCGGGTCTGGGAGTCGCTGATCGTGTATTCGAGGCGGATCGGCGAGCCGTCGGCATTGTAGTCGACGACGGAGCCTTGGCTCACGGTCGCAAGCTGCTCGATCACGGCGACCACTGAACCCAGTGCATCGAGCGCGCGGTCGTCATAATGGCGACGATCGATGAAGCCCTTTTTGTCGAGGCCGCTCACCTCATTCTCCGCGAGCAGCAGATAGCGACCTGCAACATGGACGCCGAGTTCCTCTGCGAGCACCTTATCGACGCGATTCTGAACCGAGCCGTTATAACCCAGATCGACCAGCATAAGCGTCTCGCCGGGCTGAATTCCTGTCGCCTGGCGAACGTGCTGGATCATACGGTCGCAGAATGCGCGCGAACGGCGCGTGATCTGGTTCAGCTGCTGCGGCTTGGCGAGGTACCGGCGAAGCGCCTCTCCCTGATCGCCCTTCTTCGGGAGAGAACGGATGATGCGGCTGACCTCCGCAGGCGGGAACAGCAGGCGGCTCAGCGTGTAGTCGGCCGGGTAGCCCGAAAGCGTGGCAACCTTGGCATAGCGCAGAACCGCATCGTCGGTGGTCAACGTCGCGGCCGAAGACGTGAGGCGGCTGATCTCGCCCCGCGAGGCATTCGTCGCTTCCGGCGCGATCGCTTGGTGCACGAGATGCGGCAGATGGCCGTCGCGAAGCAGGAAGAGCATGCGAACCGGCTTGCCGGTGCGCGCTTCCAGCTCGGCCGCTTCGTCGAGCAGCCAGCGACCGAAGCCGTAAAAGACGGGGCCGAGCGCTGCATAGCCGAGCGCGGAAACCGGATCCTCCATCAGCGGCTGGGCTATCGAGAGGCCGGCGCGATGCGGCTGAAAGGCCGGCATCGAACCGCGCACGGCCGAATTGAACACCGAGGAGCCTACGGTTTCCAGGCGGAGCCGTTCCTTCGTCGCTTCGTCGAACTGGACGAGATGCAAGGCCGATATGCCAAGCTTGATCGGAGCATCGAAGTCGGCAACCGGATTGTCGCCGAGGTGGAGAATTTGGCCGGGCTCCACGCCAAGCTCGGCGAGCACGTCGACGAACAGGCCCGCGGCCTTTGGCTTGCCGTAATCGGACGAACAAAAGATCCGATCGATCAGCGCAAGCACGTCCTCGCCGGCGGCGGCACGGAGAAGTTCGGTGAGCTGGGCATTGTCGAGATACGTGTCGGAGACGATCACCACCTTGAGACCGCTGGCTTTGGCACGCTCCATCAGCGCCACGGTGGGGCGGAACGGGAAGCAGTGCCGCGCCTCGGCGGCGAGTTCGCGGGCGATCGCGGCGCTGCGGACGCCCTCGTCCGCATTGGTCATCAGCTTGGCGTAGATTTCGTTGAAGGTGACCTCGTAACGATCGTCGTTGATCCGCGCCTCGGTGCGTGCGCGACGCTCGCCCATGATCCGCTGGCCGGGATCGATGCCGTCCTTGACCAGATCGGCGAACACGTCGTCCGGCTGGTGGACGTTGCGCCACAGCAGCGTATCGAAGCAGTCGAGCGACAGAACGGCCGCTTCCGGATGTTGGTCGAGCGCGGTCGGCAGTTGGTGCGGCAGGATCGAGCTGCGGGGCATGAGGGGCTGGTCCTTCACGATGGTCCGGTAACGGCGTTAACCGTCACTTTATAGGACCACGCAGGCGTCCCGTGGTGGAACACCCGGAAAGTTTTGCCGCCCCCGTCGGAAGCGGGCACCGGCCACCTCCCCGCGGCATCCGTTCCGATGGCGCTATCGACGGCTGCGATCGTCGAGGAAGCCGCTGTCCAGCAGCCAATCGTGCAGACGTTCGGGCCAGTGCAGGATCGACAACAGGTTCGATGCCTCGCCCAGATTGAAGGCGTGGTCGGCATTGGCGTACATGTGGAGCTCGGCTGGTACGCTCGCCTTCCGCAATTGCTCGTAGAGGGTTACTGCCGGTTCGGCGCAGCATTGGTCGAGAGATCCGGCGGTGATGAACGCCGGCGGTGCGCCGGCGACTGCATTGGCAGGAACGCCGAGCGGCCCAGGGAAAACCTGGATCTGGAAGTCGGGTCGCGCGCTCTCGCGATCGACGGCATCGCGCGGCGACGGCAGCCCTGCCGCAGGCTTGTTGTCGGCAAGCATCGAGACGAGTTCCCCACCGGCCGAAAAGCCCATGACGCCGACCCGATCGGTATCGAGATCATAGCGCTTGGCGTTCGCGCGCACCCAGCGCACCGCCCGTCGCAGGTCGCCGAGTGCGTCGCCTTCGATCGAGTAGCGACTCCCCTCTTCCCGAGCGAGCCGGTACTTCAATACGAACACCGTGATGCCCATGCGGTTCAACGCCTGCGCCACCGCAAGGCCTTCGCTCGTCCAGACGATAATCCGATGTCCCCCGCCCGGCACGACCACGACCGACGCGCCGTTGGCGTGGCGAGGATCGGCCGCGAATACCGTAACCGAGGGATTGTGGACGTTCTTGATCCAATAGTCCTGCGCTTGCTCCGGTTCGCTGCGGCGAGTCTCGGAACCGGGCGCTCCATCCGTCCAGAGGGGAATGGTTACCGGAACCGCCGGTGATTGCCCCAGTGCTGCCGACGCGAACGCTAGCAGCAGCACGAACGGAAAGCTCAGCCTCATCCTCTTCTCCCCTGGCGGCCTGCTCCTCCGGAGGCGCTTGGCAAGCATGACGGCTCGGCTATGTTAGCGCAAACATAAACAGGGAGAGTTGAGTGTCCAAGGGTAACGGAATGTTGATCGCGCTGCTTGCAGGCACGGCTGCGATCCTCTCGCCGTCGTCAGCGCAGGCGCAGACATCGGGCGCCGGGCTGTCGCTTGGCGAGGCGGGCTATTACGAGAGCCCGGGCGTCAACTGGTTGGTGTTCAGCAACTGGTATGATGGCCTGTTCGCCGATTCCAAGATCAGCGGCGTCGAGCTCATTCAGCGCGGTGCGCGTACCGCCACCAATGGCGATGTCCGGCTGTCTGCGACGCCCGGTCAGTGGGATCCGATCGGCAGGTTGGTTGACCGGAAGGCGGACGCGCGTACCGGTGTCGTCGAGGCACGGCTCGAATATCCCGAACACGATTTCCGCTACACCATCCGTGCGGAGCCGCGCGGCAACCAGCTCCGGATCAGCATCGAGCTGCCGCAGGCGCTTCCTGCCGCCTTGCAGGGGAAGGCAGGCTTCAACCTCGAATTCCTGCCCTCCGCCTATTTCCGCAAGAGCTACATGGCCGACGATCAGGCCGGCACCTTCCCCCTCTACCCGGCCGGCACGATGATGCTGACGTCGGAGCGCAACGCGGCGAGCGGACGGAGCGAGGGCCCGGGCGCCGAGCCGCTCCCCCTTGCCACCGGAAAGGCCTTCGTGCTCGCGCCGGAGGATCCGTCCCGCCGGGTCAGTGTCCGCACCTCGGACGGAAGCATTCAGCTGTTCGACGGCCGTAACCAGGCGCAGAATGGCTGGTTCGTGCTGCGCTCGCTGCTGCCCTCCGGCCGCACCGGGCGCGTGCTCGAGTGGACGGTCGAGGCGTCGTCGGCGCCTGGCTGGCTGCGGCCGCCGGTGATCGGCCACTCCCAGCTCGGTTACGCCCCGTCCGAAACCAAGATCGCAACGATCGAACTCGACCGCAACGATCGTCGCCGCCTCGCGCCGCGGCTGCTCCGCCTCACGTCCGACGGCTCGACGGTGCCGGTGTCGACCGGACCGGCGAAGCCTTGGGGGGACTACCTACGCTATCGCTATCTCAGCTTCGACTTTTCGAAGGTACGCGAGCCCGGCCTCTATCAGCTCCAATATGGCGAGACCCGCACGGCGCCGTTTCGTATCGGCGGAACGATCTACGACGATGCGTGGCACCCCACGCTAGACGTCTACTTCCCCGTTGCGATGGACCACATGTTCGTCAACGAAGCGTATCGGGTCTGGCATGGCGAACCGCACAAGGACGATGCACGGCAGGCGCCCGTAAATCACGAGCATATCGATCTCTATCGGCAGGGGCCGACCACCGACACCAGGTTCGCACCCGGCGAGCACATCCCCGGCCTCAATGTCGGCGGCTGGCTCGATGCCGGCGATTTCGACATCCGGACTCAAACTCAATATGCCGTGATCCGCTCGATGGTGGAGAGCTGGGAACGGTTCCGCCCTGCACGCGACACGACCGCGATCGACCAGGCTCGGCGGAAGGTCGAAATGCACGTGCCCGATGGTGCGCCCGACCTCCTCCAGCAGATCCGCCATGGCACGCTGCAGCTGGTCGCGCAGTACGATGCGGTCGGTCACGCCATTCACGGCATCGTCGAGCCGGATGTCGGCCAATATACCCATCTCGGCGACGCTTCGACCAAGACCGATGGACTGATCTACGATCCCAGGCTGAAGCCGGGCGAAGAGAAAAACGGCAGGAGCGGCACGCCGGACGACCGTTGGGCTTTCACCAGCCGCGCCTCGGCCTTGAACTATGGCTCCGCCGCGGCGCTCGCCGCCGCGAGCCGCGCTCTCAAGGGCTTCGACGACACGCTTGCATCCCGCGCGCTGGCGCTGGCGGAGCAGGTATGGAAGGAGGAATCCGGCCATCCGCCGCACACCTTCCGGCACGGCAACACGACCGGCGGCCCGCTGGAGGCGGAGGAGCTTGCCGCGGCGGTCGAGCTGCTCGCGGCGACTCGCAAGCCTGTTTACGCGGAGCGCGTGGAGGCTCTCTGGCCGACCATTTCGAAGACCTTCACGCGCGACGCCACCACGGCTGTGGCGGCCATTCCCTTCATGCCGTCATCCTACCGCGCCGCCATCGAGCCGGCGGTGCGCGCCTGGGCGGCGGAATCGGACAAGATCGCAAAGGCAAATCCGTACGGGGTTCCGATCACGACCACCGGCTGGGCGGGCGGCGGTACCGTGCTCGATTACGGCCTCGCCACCTACGCTCTGCACAAGGCATTTCCGGACATCGTCAGGCCCGACGCGGTGTTCCGCGCCCTCGCCTTCATCCACGGCAACCACCCTGGATCGGACGTCTCGTTCGTTTCCGGTGTCGGCACGCAGTCGAAGGAAGTCGCCTACGGCAACAATCGTGCGGACTTCAGCTTCATCGCTGGCGGAGTAGTACCGGGAGTGCTGATCCTGAAGCCCGACTTCCCGGAAAATAAGGAGGATTGGCCGTTCCTCTGGGGCGAGAACGAATATGTTGTGACGGAAGGGGCCGCCTACATCCAGCTGGTCAACGCCGCGCGCGATCTGCTGCAAGGGCGTTGAACGCAGTCCTCGGCGTTTTAGCCGACGTCGGTCCGCATGGATCGAGCGGGCCGAGGCGCAGCATGGGGAGCAGCGCCTCGGCCCGTGGCCGGTTTCCGGTGGAGAGACGAACAGGCCGCGACGCTTATTGCCGATCTCGGTTGGGGGACGCTATTGCGGGAAAGTACGAAGTGCCGGCTATTGCGCACGCCGGAGGTGAGATTCCTCACGCTGTTTGCTGCTGAAAAGGCGCGCGGCTGGAAGGAAATGGTGTCCCGTCCGTTATTCAAGAAATTGGCTTCCGGTACCCCGGACCGTTATCGACTGGCGAGGGGCTGAAGCCCCGTCCCCCCCTGATCGTAATCATCAACCCCTCGACGGCAAGTCTAAGCTGGTCATGGTCACTCGCGAGCGGCTCCGGACCGGTCGCAGGCACGCCTGCTCTCTTCAGCCGCGCGTTGATCAGTCGATCGAGCCAATCGGGATTGTCCTGCGGCCACGCATGGAGATCGACGACCATGCTTTGAACGGCATCATAGGCGGCCGATCCCGCCGCGGCGATGGCCTGATCGAGACGCCTGAATGCCGCGCCGCGAGGGTCCGCCACGTCGCAGGACACGGCCCGGCCGCGCCGGTCAGCCGCGTCATAGCTGCCCACGCCCGATGTGCTCGGGTAGTAGTTCCAATAGCGGGCCGCATAGTTCAATCCGGCGTCTCGTATCAGGGACGGGTCGACGTCATGGCCATCGAGCAAGCCGACCGCCCACGCGCGTCCGATCGCCGATGTCAGCACCCACTGGTCGGCCTTTCCGCCCTGAAAAGATCGAAAACGCTGCGCCAGCGCGGCAACCCGCTCGTTTCCCTGGTCGCGAACAGGCCGCAGCCTACCGCACGCATATCGAGGCCCTGCCTTCGGTTTCCGACCCGCCTTGCTGCGCCCGCGCATCATCATGAACCCTCCACGGTCGGCCGAATCGACCTCCACCAGCATTGCGAATATCGCACTTGCTTTGCAAGCAAATTATTGCGATAATCGCCACATACATTTGGCGAGAGATTGGTCATGAACGTCGAGCAACTTAGGCAGCTGATGGAGGAGCGTGGCGAAAACCAGGCGGGCCTCGCCCGGCTGATCGGGATCACGCCCGACAAGATGTCGAAGACGCTGAGCGGCAAGCGCAACCTGAAGCTGGAAGAGGGCAACATCCTTCGCCGCTACTTCGGTCTGGACGGCCGTGAAGGCGAACGAAGCCGCCCGCATCCGCTCCCGATCGTCGGCCTGGTGTCGGCCGGTGCTTGGCGCGAAGGCTTCGAGCATATCCGGGGGTACATGCCCAGCCCCGACGGAGATCTTAGCAGCGACTCCTTCGTCGTCATCGTCGAGGGCGATTCGATGAACAAGATCGTCGCCGATGGCGAAGCGGTGATCGTCGACCCCTCCCAGCGCGAGCTTCTACCGCGCCGCTATTACGTGGTTCGAAATGCCTCAGGTGAGACCACGTTCAAGCAATATCAGGATCAACCTGCTCGGCTCGAGCCCTGCTCCACCAACACGGCGCACCGCACGATCTACCCGGGACAGGAGGAGTTCATCGTCATCGGAAGGGTCTTGAAGGCGGTTCGGGATCTGTAGAGCGGGCGCACACGCCACCAGCTTGGCGCCCCTATCCCAACGCTATGGTCAGACGATCAGCGGGCAGATGCGCTGGGCCGCCTTGAGATAAGCCTCTAGCCCGGCGGCGGCTTCATCCGACAATTCGATGAACACCCGGCGGCCGTCCTGCGGATCCGCGACTCTGACGAACAGCCGCTGATCGGTCATCGTCTTGATCCAGCGCAAGGCCGTGGTCGCCGGCACCGCCGCCGCGATACACAGGCTGGAGACCGCAACCCGCTGCCGTTCCAACCTTGCCGCGTAGAGATCGAGCAGCATGTCCCACGCCGGATCGGCGAACATCGCGCTGCGGAAATAATGATCCCGCAGCCTGCGAACACGAATGACCGAGCGCACCAGAGCCGCGTCGATGCGCAAACCGTCGTCTCGCTCCAGATCTTCGATCGGATCGTCTTCCGAGAGAGAGGCGAGGATCGTTGCGATCCGCCCGACTTCCTCGCTGAGTTGCTGGAGCCGTGGACCGCCATGATTCTTGGCATCGTGAAAGCGCAAGGATCCGCGTGCCCCGATCTGGTGCAACCTCTGCAGCAGGCTAAGCCCGTCAGGAGCGAACGACACCCGAGCGCCATGGCGTCGTGCCGATATCGGGTGAACGTCTGCGGCATTCAGGCCGGAAACGACAATCGGCATCCCCGAGTCGACCGCTGCGGCATCGACGAATTCGTGGATCGCCGTCGCGCCTGGCTCAGGGTCGGCCGCGACGAGAATGGCATCTGCTGCGATTTCGCCGGCCAACCTGATCGCTGTCAGTGGGCACGACGTCTCGCGGCCAATCCGGAACCCGGCAGCAGC
Source organism: Sphingosinicella sp. BN140058 (assembly GCF_004135585.1). Classification (NCBI taxonomy): domain Bacteria; kingdom Pseudomonadati; phylum Pseudomonadota; class Alphaproteobacteria; order Sphingomonadales; family Sphingosinicellaceae; genus Sphingosinicella; species Sphingosinicella sp. BN140058. The sequence goes on from NZ_CP035501.1 coordinate 808,734, forward strand.
TGCGGCGTCGCGCGCCCGACCGAATGCCCGGCGGTGTCCGAACAAAAGCAGGAACGGCGCATCGTCGTAGACGATGGCTTCCTGCCGACCCCTGCCATGCCCTGCTCGCGACCCCATCGTCCGCTACTCCTACCTCGACGAAGATTATCTCCGTTTTCGAGCGGCGACAGCCGTGCCTTGCTCCATTTCGGAGCGGCTTTCCCGCTCACCGGCTGACGTCCCCCGCTTGCAATCCTGTTGGTCGGCGCAATCAACCTGTGCGTTCGAGTGTGCCAAGCAACGGACCTTGCTGCCTTTTTTAACCTGCTTTTTCGTTCAAAGCGAATCCTCATCGCCAGATAAAGCCGCCGAAGCGGAGGATTTTTCCACAGGCCTTTCCCGCCGATCCACAGCGCATCCCTTCGGATATCCACATGCCGGTGCTACGCACAGGTGGTCCGTCGATGCGGGAACGCCTTTTGTCGCAAAGCCCATCGCTCTGGCGAGCCGCGGCATCAGTCTGCATCCCATCGAACATGGGGAGGATCATCATGCGCAGGATCGGGCTCATCACGGCCGGGCTTCTGCTGGCGTGCACCGCGGCGCCCGGCGACTCGAAACCGGCAAACATCGCAGCGGCCGTTGCCGCGAGCGGACGGCCTGCGTCGGCGCGAGAATTGGATCGAAGCCGCAAACCTGCCGAGGTCTTGCGGTTCCTTGGACTCGAGGAGGGGGACCGTGCGCTCGATCTGTTCGCAGGCACGGGCTATTATACCGAGATCATGGCCCGCGCGGTCGGGCCGAAGGGCCTCGCGCTGGCCTGGAATCCAGCGAATTTCTCAACCGACAAGAGCCGTGCCGCCTGGGCCGAGCTCAAATCGCGGGTACCCAACGCCGGCATCTTTCTCACCCCCGCCAACGCCGTGTCGCTGCCTGCTGATGACTTCGATTTCGTCCTGCTGCACATGGTGTACCACGACACCTATTGGCAGAGCGAAGAATATAAGTTTCCGCGGATGGATCCGGCCGCCTTTCTCAAGGCGGTCTATGCCGCGACGCGGCCAGGCGGCGCCGTCGGAGTGATCGATCACGTCGGTCCGTCCGGCGACACGCGCGATGTGGTCGAGAAGCTGCACCGCATCGATCCGGCCAAGGTTCGCGCCGACTTCGAAGCGGCGGGCTTCGTCTTCGACGGCGAAAGCAATCTGCTGCACGATGCCGACGACGATCACAGCAAGAACGTGTTCGACCCGGCGATCCGCGGCAAGACCGACCGTTTCGTGTTTCGCTTCAGGAGGCCGGCAGGTTGATCCAGGGGAACAGCTTGCCGGGAGCCCCTTGCTCGGCCTAGCAGAAGCGTCATGAGCGAATGGACGATCGGCATCATCGGCGGCTCCGGCCTGTATGAGATGGAGGCACTGGAAGATGCGCAATGGATCGCGGTGGATACGCCGTGGGACGCACCCTCGGACGAGTTGCTGATCGGGCGATTGTATGGGCATAAATTCGTGTTTCTGCCCCGCCACGGGCGCGGTCACCGGATTCCGCCAGGCGATCTCAACTTCCGTGCCAACATCGATGCCTTGAAGCGCGCCGGCTGCACCGACGTGGTAGCCATTTCGGCAATCGGCTCGCTCCGCGAAGAGCTGCCGCCCGGCCGGTTCGTCGTCGTCGATCAGTTCATCGATCGCACCGTGGGACGGCCTTCCAGTTTCTTCGGACCCGGGCTGGTCGCGCACGTGTCGATGGCGGACCCCACCTGCCCTCGGCTGTCGGCGATGCTCTCAGACGCTGCCGAAGCGGCTGGATCGGACGTGACCCGCGGCGGCACCTACCTCGCCATGGAAGGCCCGCAATTCTCCTCCCGTGCAGAAAGCGAGTTGTACCGGCAATGGGGCTGTGACGTGATCGGAATGACGGCCATGCCCGAAGCGAAGCTCGCCCGCGAAGCGGAACTCCCTTATGCATTGGTCGGCATGGTCACCGATTACGATTGCTGGCGCGTCGGCGACAAGCCGGTCGAGGTTGCCGAGATCATCGCACAGCTAATGGCCAATGCCGGACGTGCCCGGACGATGGTCGAACTGTTCGCCAAAGCGCTGCCGCCCACCCGCGAAGCATCGCCGATCGACACCGTGCTCGATGCGGCCCTGATCACCGCACCTTCGGCACGCGATCCGAAGATGCTCGCAAGGCTCGACGCCGTCTGTCGGCGGGCGATCGGCTGACGTCGACGTGGGAGCTGCCCGGATATCCTCCTAATCTACCTCAACCGGCGGATCGTTTCGCCGCCATTCCCGTTCACGGATCATTCCTCGCCACAACTTCCCCGGGAAGAATGATCCACATAGTTTCGATATCGAAGGCGACCGCCTGATGTGCGGCATTGCCGGCGAAGTCCGTTTCCGCTCCGGCATCGCCGATGCCTCGGCGGTTGCGACGATGATGCACAGCCAGCGCCGGCGAGGCCCGGATTCCTGCGGGCAGCTGATGCGCGGGCGAGTCGGCTTCGGGCACCAACGGCTCAAGATCATCGATCTTTCGCAGCGCTCCGCTCAGCCGATGGCGGATCCCGAACTCGGGCTCGACCTCGTGTTCAATGGATGCATCTACAATTACCAGCCGCTGCGGCAGGAACTGCAGACGCTCGGCTACCGATTCTTCTCAGGCGGCGACACCGAGGTGATCCTTAAGGCGTGGCACGCCTGGGGCCCGGACTGCGTCCGGCGGTTCAAGGGCATGTTCGCCTTTGCGATCCACGAGCGCGAGAGCGGTCGAATAATCCTGGCGCGCGATCGCTTCGGCATCAAACCGCTTTATTATTCGGCGACGCCGGAACGGCTCCGCTTCGCCTCCACTCTGCCCGGGATCGTCGCAGCAGGCGATGTCGACACCAGTGTCGATCGTGAGGCGCTGCATTTCTACATGAGCTGGCACGCAGTCGTGCCACCGCCCCTCACCATCCTCAAAGGCGTCCGAAAGCTCCCTCCGGCGACCGTCCGCATCTATGACGAGGACGGCGGGTTCGAAGACCGCCTCTACTGGGATCCGCCATTCGGCCAGCAGGCGGGCGATGCCGGCCGCAGCGACGCCGAATGGCAGGAGATGCTGCTCAGCGCGCTGCGTACGGCAGTGGAGCGGCGCATGGTTGCCGATGTGCCCGTCGGCGTCCTGCTGTCCGGCGGCGTCGATTCCAGCCTGATCGTCGGTCTGCTCGCGGAGATGGGTCAGCACGGCCTCGCCACCTTTTCGATCGGCTTCGAGGAAGCGCATGGCGAGAAAGGCGACGAATTCGTCTATTCCGATCTGATCGCCCGCCACTACGGCACCAACCATCACAAGTTGTTCGTGCCGTCGGAAGACCTGCTGCGCGAGCTGCCGGGGGCAATCGAGGCGATGGCCGAGCCGATGGTCAGCTATGACAATATCGGGTTCTATCTGCTCTCGCGAGAGGTCGCCAAGCACATCAAGGTTGTCCAGTCCGGCCAGGGCGCCGACGAGGTGTTCGCGGGCTATCATTGGTATCCGCCGATCGCGGGAGCCGACGATCCCGTCGACCGCTACGCACGTGCCTTTTTCGATCGCGACGCGGAGACGCTGAACCGCCATCTCGGCGCGGCGTGGCGGGGCGGCGCCACCGGGCCGCTCGACTTCGTTCGCGATCATTTCGGCCGCGCCGGAGCGGAAGATCCTGTTGCGAAGGCTTTGCGGATCGACAGCAATGTCATGCTCGTCGACGATCCGGTGAAACGGGTCGACAACATGACGATGGCGTGGGGTCTCGAGGCGCGGGTGCCGTTCCTCGATCACGACCTCGCGGAGCTCGCCGCGCGCATTCCGTCAGACTTGAAGCTTGCCGGCGGCGGCAAGGGCATCCTCAAGGAGGTCGCCCGGAAGGTGATCCCGTCAGAAGTGATCGACCGCCCCAAGGGCTATTTCCCGGTTCCGGCGCTGAAATATATCGACGGGCCCTATCTCGAACTCGTCCGCGATGCGCTGTCGAGCGCGCCCGCCAGGGAACGCGGGCTGTTCTCCCGGGATTATCTCGACATGCTGTTTGCCGATCCGACCGGTCACATCACGCCGCTGCGCGGTTCCGAGCTCTGGCAGGTCGGCCTGATCGAGCTTTGGCTGCAGTCGCACGGAGTGGGCTGATGGCCAGCCGCAGCGATGATCGGGCGCGTCCCGGCCTGTTCCCGTTCCTCAAGAACCCGCACGGACCACAACCGCGGGCGAACGCCCTCGCCGACTGCGGCTGGGGCCGGATCCTGTTCGCGCAGACCTTCGGGGACGCCGACCATCTTCTCTCCGAGATCCGAACGGAAGGACAGGAGCAGCGCGACATTGCGATGTACGTCAGCGATCCGCACGTCCTGCTCGCGGCCGCACCGGCGGAACTCTTCCTGGATCCCTCGCACACCTTCCGGCTGAAGCTCGCTACCTATCGCGCCGCGGACCGGCGCCCCTCGGGCTTCGTGGTGCGCCGTCTGGTCCCCGATACGGACATAGACGGCGTCAACCGGCTTTATGCTCTGCACAGGATGATCGAAGTCCGTCCGGACTTTTTCGAGCAACAGGCCAATGGCCGCCTGCTCACCTATTTCGTTGCGGAGGATGAGGAGACTGGAGCCATCATCGGCACGGTCACCGGCATCGACCACGTCTGCGCGTTCGACGATCCGGAGAAAGGCGCGTCGCTCTGGACCCTCGCCGTCGATCCGCAAACTCCGCATCCCGGAGTCGGCGAAGCTCTGATCCGCTGGCTCGCCGAACATTATATCGCCCGCGGCGCCGCGACGATGGATCTGTCCGTTCTCCACGACAACAAGGGCGCGATCGCCTTGTACGAAAAGCTCGGCTTTCACCGCCTGCCAGTCTTCGCGGTCAAGCGCCGCAACGTGATCAACGAGCGGCTGTTCGCCGGCAACGATCCTGCCAAGGCGATGAATCCCTATGCCCGGATCATCATCAACGAGGCGCGGCGCCGCGGCATCGGAGTGGAGGTGATCGACGCCGATGGCGGTCTGTTCGAGCTGCGCTCCGGCGGCCGCACCATCCGCTGCCGCGAGTCCCTGTCCGATCTGACCACCGCGGTGGCGCTGTCGATCTGCGACGACAAGGCGATGACCCGGCGGATCGTCGAGGCTGCCGGGGTGTCGGTGCCCGACGAGATCGAGGCCGACGACCAGGAAGCCGTTAGGGCGATGCTGGAAAGATATGGATCGCTGGTGGTCAAACCGGCCCGCGGCGAACAGGGCCGCGGCGTCGCCGTCGATCTGGACACGATCGAAAGCGTCGAACAGGCGATCGGCATCGCGCGGCAGCACAGCGACCGGGTGCTGGTCGAGAGCTTCCACAAGGGCGACGATCTCCGTCTGGTCGTGATCGGCTTCAAGCTTGTCGCCGCTGCAATCCGTCGCCCGGCGGAGGTCATCGGCAATGGGCGCGACACGGTGCGCCAGCTGATCGAGCGCCAGTCGCGCCGGCGGGCTGCGGCAACCGGCGGCGAATCCAATATTCCGCTGGATGCCGAGACCGAGCGCTGCGTCGCCAAGGCCGGCTACCGGCTGGACGATGTCCCCGCCGAAGGTGTTGCCTTCGCTGTCCGCAAGGCCGCGAACCTGCACACCGGCGGTACCATCCACGACGTCACCGAACTGGTCCACCCGCGCCTCGTCGAGGCCGCGATCAAAGTGGCGCGTGCGATCGACATTCCGGTGGTCGGAGTCGATTTCATCGTGCCCAACCCCACCGAGCCTGATTACGTTTTCATCGAGGCCAACGAGCGGCCGGGCCTTGCCAACCACGAGCCTCAGCCCACCGCCGAGCGCTTCATCGACCTGCTGTTCCCGCTGAGCATGCCGGCCGCCGCCCGCGATGTCAGGAGAGCCGATGCCGCTGCCCAGCATTGATTGCGACTATCTCGCCGACCAGTTGCGGCGGCTGCTCGCGATCCCGAGCCCAACCGGCTACACCGATCCCATCGTCCGCTATCTTTCCGAGGAATTGGAGAGGATGGGGGTGCCCTACTCCGTCACCCGTCGCGGCGCGATCCTCGCCCTGTATCGCGGACGCGAGGTGGAAGGCGCTCGCGCGATCGTGTCGCATCTCGACACGCTCGGCGCCACCGTGAAGATGATCAAGGACAATGGCCGGCTGGAACTCGTGCCGGTCGGCACCTGGTCGGCGCGCGCGGCCGAGACCACTCGCTGCACCATCCTCAGCGACGAAGGCGCGTTTCGCGGCACGATCCTGCCCCTCAAGGCATCGGGCCACACCTTCAACGAGGAAATCGACACACAACCGGTCGGTTGGCAGCATGTCGAGCTTCGCATCGATGCCGATTGCACCGATCGCAAGAGCGTCGAAGCGCTCGGCATCCACATCGGCGATCATGTTGCGATCGACCCGGGTACCGAATTCCTCGACAACGGCTATATCGTGTCGCGTCATCTGGACGACAAAGCCGGTGTCGCGGCGATGCTCGCCGCGCTGAAGGCTATGGTCGACGATCGGGTGCGCGTGCCCGTAGACATCCACTTCATCTTCACCATCACCGAGGAGGTCGGATCGGGCGCCTCGGCGGTGCTGCTCGACAATGTCGTGGCGATGGTGTCGATCGACAACGGCACCACCGCTCCCGGCCAGAACAGTGCCGAATTCGGGGTGACGATCGGCATGGCGGACCAGGTTGGACCGTTTGATTACCACCTCACCCGCAAGCTCATCCGGCTCTGCGCCGAACACGACATCCGGCACCAGCGCGATGTCTTTCGCTACTATCGCTCCGACAGTGCGTCGGCCCTCGAAGGCGGCGCCGACGTGCGCACCGCGCTGATCACATTCGGCATCGACGCAAGCCACTCTTACGAGCGGATCCATCTCCACGCGCTCAAGTCGATCGCCGAGCTCACCTATCTCTATGCGGCAAGCCCCGTCGAGATCGCGCGCGACATCGAGGAACTGGCGGGTCTCGAAGGCTTCACAGAGCAACCGACCGATCCCGCCCCGCACAGCCACGACGACCCGTCCGCGCACGGGTGAGAGCCGTCAGACGAAGCAGGCCGGATCCCCTGCGGCGGTGAGCCGCGGCGAAGGCTCTTCCTGCCCCGCACCTGCGCTGGCGAAGAGTTCATCCTCCTCCTCGTGCACTTCCAGGCGCGCCGGATCATATTGGGCGACGCTGCTCAGGCGGCGCCAGTCGACGATTCGCATCGTGTCGCCCTCGATCCGGATCACCTGGGAGAGGCTGAGCAGCGCCAGGGTCCGCTTCACCTTGCACAGCGGCACATCCAGCGTGCGCGACAGTTCTTGCCTGGGGAGCGGCAGGGACGCGTCCCGGTCCCCCCCATGCCGGCCAAGCTGAAAGCCGAGCTCGCACAGCAGATAGGCCAACCGGCCGCGCGTATTGCGCCGCGTGTCGTCCGCACGCTCCGCGGCGGCGGCCGTCGCCAGCGCCGCCTTCACCTTCCACTCCTCGTCCTGGGCATCGTTGCGGACGAACAGGAACGGCAGAGCGGACACGGACGAAGGGATGGACGCAGAGAAAGCCGACGAAAAAGGAGACAGAAAGGACGCGTTCAACCCGGTTCTCCGAAGCGGCGGCCACTCCAGGCCGGCTGTTTATTCTTCGGGATCAACACTTTGGAGAGGCCGCGCGTTCCTTGCTATCAGATTAACAAGGATCAAGCTGATCGGAGTCAGACGAAGATCGACCACCCTGTTCGCTCGACCAGTCGCTCGAGCGCGACCGCCCCCACCAGCGAAGTTCCGGCATCGTTGAGGCCTGGCGACCACACGGACACCACTCCGACCCGCGGTACGATCGCGAGGATCGCTCCGCTGACCGCGCTCTTCCCGGGCAGGCCGACGCGGAAGGCGAAATCGCCGCTATTGTCATAGTGGCCGCTGGTCAGCATGAGTGCGTTGATGCGACGCGCCCGCGAAGGCGTGCAGACCACTTCCCCCTTCACCGGATCGACACCGTCGAACGCGAGGAACAGGCCGGCCTGGGCAAGCTGGCGGCAGCTCATCGCGACCGAACACTGGCGGTAGTAAAGGGAGAGGACTTCTTCCGGCGGGTTGGAAAGATTTCCGAACGCCGCCACGAAGTGAGCGAGGCTGCGGTTGAACGCACCCGCGCGTGATTCCGACATCGCGATCGACTCGTCGATGCCGATGTCGGACGCGCCCGATCGCGTGCGCAGGAATTCGAGCAGTTCGGCGCAGGCCTCCTCGCGTCCGCGACGGCCGATCAGCTGGTCGCAGACCACCAGGGCGCCGGAACTGGTCAGCGGGTTGCGCGGCTTCCCCTTCTCGATCTCGAGCTGGATGATCGAGTTCACCGGGGATCCCGCCGGTTCGCGGCCGACGTGGTTCCACAAGGCCGATTTCACATGGTGTAGGGCAAGCGCGAGGCTGAAGACGTAGGAGAGGCTCTGGATGGTGAAGGCCTCCTCGCCATCACCCGCGACGAAGGTCGAACCATCCTCGAGCGCGATCGCCATGCCGAACTTGTGCGGATCCGCCTGGGCGAGCACGGGAATATAGGACGCGACCTTGCCGGTTCCGCGATAGGCGTGAACGTCGCTCAGAACGTCTTCGATCAGCGCTTGATAGTCCATCCTCGTCTCCTGGAAGCTTCACGTTCAGGCAACGCCCACCCGTCCACGCCGCTCCGCCGGCGGAATGTTCCCGACCCGGAATGGCAACAGCCCGTCCTGCACATGGCAGCGCTCAGACGCGATCCGGATAGTCCGGCTGAATGTCCGTCGGGATGTGGGTCGTCGCGGCAAGCACCGTCTCGACATGCTCGTCGAGCCTGGCGTAGCGATCGAAGAACGCCTTCGTCCCCGCATAATCGCCATTGCCCTGCAACCGCACGAGATCGGCCACGAGATCGCGCAGACCCGCTTCGAGCCTGTCATAGTCGACCCGGAACCGTCCCGCCTTGCCGTCCCAAGCGAACGCCCCCTTGTCCTTGAGGTAGCTGTACTGCATCGCGGCCCCGCGCCCGTGCGCCTCGTCGACGCCGAAACGGACGGCGCGGAAGATCCCGGCGAAATAGGTCGCGAGCAGCTGCTCGCGTTCTGCCACCGGCATCTCGCCGCGCCGCATCAGGTAGAGGATGTTCCACACCCCCATGACGTCGGCCTTGGCCTCTTCGCTCGCGGAATAGACGTCCTTGAGCTCGGCATTCACCGTGGTCTGCCGTCCGTCCAGGATGATCGTTCCCGGCCCCAGGCTATGGGAGAGCTCGTGGAAGAGGGTCTCCCCCTCCATATATTTCTTCGAGACGAGCCGCGCCTGATCGGGCACCAGCACCAGCGACGCCATCGGTGCCAGGATCCGGTCATATTTGGCGCCGAGCACGTTGGCCAGGATCACCTTCTTGGCGCCCTTCTGCTCGCGCACGCGCTCGTCATTGGGCAGGTTGAAGGCAACGGTCTGCACGCCGGGAACATTGTCGCCACCACCATGCACCTGGTCGGCAACCAGGATCGGCGACGTGAACGGGCGGTTGAAATTCTTGTAGCGCTCCTCGACGGGAAGGTTCCGTTCCATGTCGGGTAGCAGGCTCTTATACTTGGCGAGAGCCGCGCTTTCCTTCGGGTCCTGCACCGTCACGAAAGCCTCGAACGCGGTCTTCGTGCCGTAGAGCGTATCGGTATAGACCTCGTAGGGACCGATCACGACCTCGATCGGCGTGTTCTCGACATCCATCCAGGCCAGCTCGGATGCGTAATAATCGTTGGTTCGGAACGCTTTCGCGCGGAGGCTGAGAAAGTTGCGCAGGCTCCTGTTCGAGGTTCGGGCCGCGGCTTGTTCGAGCAGCCGCGCCGCGGGCTCCAGCCACTCCCGATATTCGACGCTGTACGGGATCGCCACCAGCTTCTCGCCCTGCCGCCGCACCACGGTGTACGGCGACATAAGGGCCTCCTTCTGCTCCGGATTGGCCGCAAGATAGGCCTCGAACACCTCCTTGGTGAGATCGCGCGGGTAGAAGCCGGCACCCGCCGGCGGTGGTGTATCGCCATAGAAGGGACGATTCTCCGCAAGCGTGTCCCAGGGCCCGAAATGAAGATCGAACATATCGAGCCATTGCGCCCGGCGGGGATCCCGGCTGCGTTCGATCTCCGCACGCACGGTCGGATTCCCGACGGACCGCTGACGCAGATAAATCGGGTTCATCAGCTCGGCCGCCTGGATGAGCAGGTTGATCACGGATCGCTCTTCCGCGTTGAGAAACGCGGTGTTGGCGGGCATTGCGATGCGTGCGATCTGGGCCCGCGACGCAGCCAGATCGTAGCCTGAGTCCGGTGTCGAAGGGCCTGCAATCTCCCTGTCACCCGACGTCGCCGCGCAGCCGGTCGCGGCAAGCATGAGGGCGGCGAGCGCCAGTTTGCGCATTCAACTCTCCTGTGTCGTCCGTGTCGCCGGCCCGAACCTGTTAGCAGCGACGACGGCCGCAAAGAAGCCGATACGCCGGACCGTTGCAAGTCACAGGCGGTCCGCAAGCGCGCGGCCTTCCTCCCCATGGACTCGGCGACGTGAGCGGTGCAACTTCGTCTGTCCGAGAGATGGAGTGAGACGCCATGCCTCTGTACAGGCTCTGCTTCCAGGAACGCGGGGCGCACCGCGTCGAACAGCAAGTCGGTTTCTTCAACGACGAAGGCGCACTTGCCTACGCGCGCCGCTTCGCCCGCGGCCGGGCCGTCGAGGTCTGGCGCGACGCCGTCCTGCTGCACCGGGACCCTGCGCCGCGCGTCCTTGCCGAAAGCCTGTAGCAGCCTAGCTCAGCAGCTCTTCGGCGCCGCCGGAGCCCGATTGCCGTTCGAACATGCGCCGGTAGGAGCCATCCTTCCGGGCCAGCAGCGCTTCATGAGTCCCATCCTCCACGATCCGTCCCTGATCGAAGACCAGGATCCGGTCCAGCGCCCGCACGGTCGACAAGCGATGGGCGATGACGATCGCGGTGCGCCCGACGAGGAGCCGTTCGATCGCCTGCTGGATCAGCGCTTCCGAGTCTGAATCGAGACTCGACGTCGCTTCGTCCAGGACCAGAATGGGTGCATCGGCGAGAAACGCCCTCGCCAGGGCGACCCGCTGACGTTCGCCCCCGGAGAGCTTGACGCCCCGTTCACCCACCAGCGTGCGATAGGCTTGCGGCAATGCGGAAATGAAAGCGTGGGCGTTGGCGAGCGATGCCGCCTGCTCGATCTCCGCCTGGCTTGCGTCCGGCCTCGCATAAGCGATGTTGTCTGCCAGGCTGCGGTGAAACAGCAGCGGCTCCTGCGGCACGATCGCGATCTGCCGGCGAAGCGAGGTCTGCAACACCGTTGCGATATCCTGGCCGTCGATCCGGATCGCGCCCGAACGGACGTCGTGCAGTCTCTGGATCAGCTTGACGAAGGTGGTCTTGCCCGATCCGGAGCGCCCGACCAGCGCGACGTGTTGGCCGGCAGGTATCGACACGTTCAGCCCCTCGTACAGCGGGGTCAGGTGCCCACCATAACGGAACGCCACATGATCGAAGACGATCTCTCCGCGATCGACCCGGATCGGCCGGGCATCCGGCAGATCCGCCACGCCGAAGGGTTCGTCGTGCAGGCGGACCATCTCCTCCATCTCGTTTACGGAACGCTGAAACTGGTGAACGTGCTGGCCGATGTCGCGAAGATAGCCGTGGAGGACAAGGTAGCTCGTCAGCACGTAGACGACCTCGCCCGCGCTCGCCCGCCCGGCCGACCACAGCCAGAGCGCAGTCCCGGTCACCCCCATCCGCATCAGCCACAGCAGGGCCAGTTGGCTGGTGCCGCTCCAGGTGAACAACATCCAGGTGCGGGTCGTCCGCCGGCTCCATTTCTGCAGGATGCGGCTCAGGCCCTGATCCTCGCGATCTTCCGCCCCGAACGCCTTCACGACGGCATTGGTCGCGATCGCGTCGGCCAGCACGCCGCCTACCCGGGTGTCCCACTGGTTCGACAGGCGCGCCGCGGGCGCAAGAACCACCGTCGCCAGAATGATCGTGAGGCCGCCGTAGAGCAACGCGCCGAGCGTCATGACCAGTCCGAGCACGGGCCAGTGCAGGGTCAGCAGCAGCACGGTGCCGACCAGCACCACCACCGACGGCAGCAGCGCGAGCAAGAGAACATCGTTGAGGGTGTCGAGCGCCCACATACCGCGTGTGATCTTGCGAACCGTCGAGCCCGAGAAGCTGTTCGCATGCCAACCGGACGAGAGCCGCTGGACCCGCTGGAACGCCTCGGAAGCCGTCTCCCGCATAGTCGCCTGAGTCAACGGCACGACTCCCCACCAGGCGAGATGGCGAAGCGCCACCATTGCCGTCCCCAGCAACGCGATCGCGACGAACGCGGCCCAGGCCGACCGGCTGCCGGCGGCGCCGGCGCCGAGGGCATCGATCATCCGCCCGGCGAACAGCGGGACGAAGATCTCGGTGACCGTCGCTGCCGACATCGCTCCGCACACGGCCGCGGCGAGCCAAGGGCGCCGCTTCCACTTCGCCCATGCGAAGGCGAGAACGACGCCCAGTGCGGAGGACGCCTGCTTGTTCTTGGAGTTCATGATGCTGCCGCGCTGCCGCGCGTCCTTGTTCTTGTTGTCACTCGCTGGTGCGCAATGCGGCGCACCGAAACCGAAGTCAGCCTTTGCGAAGGCCTCGGCGGGAGAACGGATTGCGAATCGCAGTCATCAACGCTCCCTCCATGAGTGAGCGGCTCCGATAGCCCAAATCCGAGGACCCCGCCAGCCCGGCCGCGCCGCCGACCTCGGACCACGCCCAGCCGCCGCTGCGCACATATGCGCACATCTCATCACGGACACGGCGGGTGGCCTGTATCTGTCCTGTTCTTACGGCGGGTATTTCCGGTGAAAGGCCGTAGTTATACCGCCTCCGTGTGGCCATAGTTGCGGGGCGGGACAGAGAGGTCACGGCTCCCGGGGGTGGAGCAGAGGCTGGGTGGAGGATCGTTGGGGGACGGTCCTCGCACGCCGAACAGGCGGACACCCAGCCATTTTTCCTCTTTCCCGCAGAGCCGTCCTGGCCGGAGGGTTTCTCGGATGGAAGGAAGGAAGGAAATGAAGTCGCTTCATGACCCGCTCGTTGCTTCGTCGGACGAGCTCGACGGCCGGATCATTCAGCAGCAATCGCGTGAGAACCTCAGCCGCTCGATCGACATCTGGCTGCGCCGCACGCATGCCGGTGGCACGGGCGCATCGCTGCCGAACAGGCCAAAGCCGGACAGCATCAACGACTTGGCGCCGTCGCGCACGGCCGCCTGATCAGTCGATCAGTTGATGTCTTGACGCTTGAAGCTGACGAACGTCAGTCCCGCCACACCGATCACCCATGCTGCGATCGCCGCAAGCGAGCCGATCCATGACCAGGCAATTGGCTCCGTCTCCGGAAGGCTGGCCTGAAAGGCCGCACCTTCGCTGAGCCAGCTCGAAAGATTGTCGAAATGGTAGCCGGGAAGCAGCTGGTACAAGGCCCAGACGAGCCGCGGCGCATAAACGGCAAGCAAAGGCGACAGTCCGAGGAAGGCCTGCTCCGCAGTCACGGCGACCAGGCCGATCACCAAAGCGGCGATGGTCGATCGGGTGAGTATCGCCGCGAGACTGGTATAGGCGATCGTCACGAGCACTGGCGACAGCGCCTTCAACGCCCCGATATATTGCGCCTCAGCCAGTGCCGAGGCCGTGATCCCGTCCGGGATCGGAGTCCCGAGAACCACGTCGCCGAGCCACCCCATCGCCAAGGTCAGCAGCCCGGTGAGCAGGAACGCCGCATAGAGGAACAGGATGGTCACCCCATATTTCGCGGCGATCAGCGCGCCCCTTGCGCGGTGCGGGACCACCAGCTTCCACGTGTTCCAGCCATATTCGCCGGCAAAGACGAACGCGGTGAACGCTGCGATCAGATAGCGGCCGAACATGTGCGGCGGCACGTACCAGATCGCGGCCGTGCTCTCGATCCATTTGGCGGCGGCGGGCGCGACGACCTGCGGCCGCGCTTGCGAGAGCCCGATGAGGATCAGCAGAACCGACAATATCAGGCATGCGATCGGATAGATCCAGACCAGGAACCAGGTAGCCCGATGGCGGCGGAACTTCAGCGTTTCGGCGGCGAAGGCTTCAAACATCGGCCATCTCCTCCTGGGTGATCGAGAGGAACACTTCCTCGAGGTTGCGGCGCTCCGGCGCGAGCGCGAAGATGTCGACGCCCGCGCCGACGAGGCGCCGAACAAGTTCCGGCGCTTCCTCCTGCGTGGCGCTGACGAGAAGGCTGTCGCCCTCCGCGGTCGCGGCCCATCGTTCCTCGATCACCGAGCGAGCGAGTTCGAGGGGTGACGCATGCAGCCGCAGCCCCTCGTCCGCCGATAGCAAGTCGCGGATCGTGGCCTCGCGGATCACCTCGCCGCGGCTGATGATCGCAACCCGGTCGCAGACCTGCTGGACCTCGTGCAGGAGGTGACTCGACAGAAATACCGTCTTGCCGTGATCGGCGGACAGGCTGCGGATGAGCAGGCGCATCTCCTGGATACCGGCGGCGTCCAGGCCGTTCACAGGTTCGTCGAGGATAACCAGTTCCGGATCGCCAAGCAGGGCCGCGGCGACGCCGAGGCGTTGCCGCATCCCGGTCGAGTAGCCTTTCACCTTACGGTTCGCCGCGTCAGACAGGCCGACCTGGGCGAGCAATGCATCGATCCGATCGGCGCCGGCGCCATGCGTTTTCGCCAGCACCTGGAGGTTCGTCCGCCCGGAGAGGAACGGATAGAAAGCGCCGCCGTCGACCAGGGAGCCGACTCGCCGGAGCACGGCCGGATTGTTGCGGAGCGGTTCACCGAATAGGTGCACCTCGCCCGCCGTCGGCGCGATCAATCCCAGCAACATGCGGATGGTTGTGCTCTTTCCGGCACCATTGGGGCCAAGGAAACCGTAGACCTCGCCGGCACCGACGGAAATCGACACCCCCTTCACGGCCTGCACGCCGTTCTTTCCGCCGCGGTAGACCTTCCCGAGATCGACCAGTTCCACCACCGGCAATGTCATGCGCCCCCTTTGCGGCCAACGCCGCAGCCCATCTCGCACGAAGATGTGTCACGCCAGGCAGGCCGACGCAAGGCACCGCCGACGGGAGAGGATGTTGCAATCGATCCGAGCGCGTCAGCGCCGTCCTGCAAGCCGCAGCCCCGCCTCGCCGTCGCGACCGTAAATGTCCTCCCGGATAGCGATGCCCGAGCCGGTCGGGGCTGCGGTCAGGTACGTGATGTAGACCGGAACCGGAGACTTGAGCGGAACCTGTTGCTCGGGCGCCGCGGATTTTGCGGTCGGCACACGACCGAACAGCCAGCGGGCCAGACGCCTGGCATCCTCGACGCGGACGCAGCCGGCACTCTGCTTCCGGTCGGCGGCGCCGAACAGCCGCTTGTCGGGTGTGTCGTGCAGATAGACACCGAACTGATTGGGGAACATGAACTTCATGTTCCCCATCGAATTCTTCGGTCCGGGCAATTGCCGCATCGGCACTTCGACCTCGCCTCTCGCTACTGCACGCCAGTCGATCGTCTTGGCGTCCACCGGCTTCGCGTCGTCGGACCAGTCGGAAAGAATCTGGTAGCGCTCGGCCCGGATGTAGCCGAGACCTTGCGAAAGCACCTTGGGCGCAACCCGGCTCTGCACCAGATCGGGCGGCACGTTCCAATAGGGGTTCAGCACCGCGAAACGGATATAGGCGGCGAGCATCGGTGTCGGCTCGGTGACCCGGCCGACGATCACCTTCATCGAATCCACCGGACGGCCGCCCTGATACATCCACAAACGCTGGGCGGCGGCGTCAACGAGGACGTAGCGATCCGCCATGGACGGCAGCGCACGCGCACGCTCGAGATTGAGGCGGAGCTTGGCCGCGAAGTCGCGCGGACCGGTGTTCAGCAGGGCGATCGTTGGCTTGTCGGCGATGCCGTTCCCGGCGAGCCCGTGGCTGGCCTGAAAGGCGCGAACGGCGGCACCGGTCTCGACGTCGAACAGGTCGCCAGGCGATAGCCCGAGCCGCATGCGCAGATCCTGCACCCGCTCGCCCCGCATTCCGCTGCGCAGCGGCGGTCCCTCGGCGATCCGGGTTTGCGGCAAGTCGCCCCAGCGCTCGCTCCAGAGAAGATAAGCCTCGCGCAGCTGCTCGTAGAGAGGATGGGTGCCGAGCGCCTCCGACAGCGAGGCCGGCTTTCCCGCCGCTCCGGCCGCCCGATCGAGCGTCGCTCCGGGCGACGGTGCCGTCGGGATCAGGGCCGCGTCGACATAGGTCATGTCGGCGGCGCGGCTGCGGCGCAGATCCCGCGCATATTTCAGGAAGCCGCGCGACAGCTGCACTTCCGCGCGCGCCGCCCCCTTGGAAGAGTTCGCATCATCGAAGGCGCTGCGCAAACGCCGCACCTGATAGTCGCGGGGGTCGAGCCCGTCGGCATCCGCCGTTTCGAGCCGCGCAAGCACGGCTTCGGCGGCGTCCGACAGACGCGAACCCTCGGTCCACAACGGCGCATAGCCGCGGGCCGCATAAAGCTGCCGCACGGTCCGGTCGGAAGACGAACGGACCTCCGCCTCGAGCACAGAGGGCGACGCGGCCTGCAATGGCGCCTGCAACGCCGCGTGCGAAGCGACGAGCAGCGCTGCAGCGAGCGCAATCCTCCGCGCGGCGGAGCGCCGCGTCTTCCGACCATCCATCATCCGGCGATCAGCCGCGCTCGCCGCGCCTGCGATCCGTCGTCGGTGCCGGTGCCGGTGTTGCGCACGCTGCGGTGCTCGGCAGGCTTTGCGCCTGGTTGAGGTGCATCTGGATCACCGGCACCGCCTGCGACGCGACGGTGCGAAGCGCCGGCCGGTCGCCGTCCTGCGAGAAGGTCTGGTGCAGGGTCAACGCCTCCTGGTGCGCCATGATCTGCTCGTTGCGGAAGGCGCTTTCGAAACCGCCCGGAGCGGCAGCCTGCAGCCGCTGCAGCATCTCCATATGCCGCGGCATCATCTGCGGCGGTGGCGGGGTGACGCCATCTGTCTGAGCGGCCTGGGTGATCTGGGCCGTGGTGCGGGTGTGATCGTCTACCAGCATCTGCGCGAACTGGCGGACCGTCGGATCGCAGGAGCGCTGCAGAGCCAGCTGGCCCGACTGAATCTCGAACATGTCGCTGCTCGCCGCGGTGGCGACATATTCCATCGCCGGCATGCCCGCGGGCGCCGCCTCGCTCGGGGCTGCGGCCGTTTCGTCCTCGGACGTCGACGAACAGGCAGTCGCGAGCAATGCCGCGCTCGCCGCCAAAAGAAGTGCTTTCATGCTTTGTGTCTCCCTAACGAGGTTTTGCCCCCGCTGCGGAGATACATACGACGGCACCCGCCCCTCGGTTCCGCGCAAAAACGGAACAGCCCGACGCTTGAACCGGAACAGACGCTCAGGAGAGGCAGCAACGCGGCAATGTCGCGAAGAATTCCGGCAAAGACTATTCGTGGCCGGCAGAAGCGACCACGCTGGTCAATCGCGCACCAGCCGGCCTTCCTGCGCCTTGAAATAGAATTGGCTGGCTACTAGCCATCCCTTGAGCGGGCGCAGCGGCAGCACGCACGTGATCAGCAGCAACGGCAGGCCGGTGACGATGTGCACCCACAAAGGCGGGCTGGCGAAGATCTCCAGCAGCAGAATCCACAGAACGGCCGGAATGCAGGTGAACATCTGGACGAAGAAGGCCGGACCATCGGCAGGCTCAGCAAAGGAATAATCGAGCCCGCAGACCTCGCATTCCGCACGGATCTTCAGAAATCCCTGGAAAATATGACCTTGGCCGCAGCGGGGGCACCGTCCGAACGGTCCCGTCTTGTGCGGGTCGAGCTTCGGCCAGGTCCTGCCCTGGCCATCCACGAAGCGCGCTTCCTGCGTATCGGTCACTCGAAATTCCATACAGAGTTGATGTTATGCATGGATACATGTAGACGTTTTACCCATACAATTCAAGAAAGCCTTCATGCGCTGGTCGCCTACCCTCGCCACCTCTTCCGGCCCGATCTATCGACGCATCGCCGATGCGATGGCGCAGGACGTCGCCGACGGAAGGCTCGCGGCCGGTGACCGCTTGCCGAGCCAGCGCGAACTTGCGCAACGGCTTGGAGTCGATCTTACCACTGTGACACGTGCCTATGCGGAGGCAGCGCGCCGTGGGCTCGTCGACAGCGACGGACGGCGCGGCAGCTTCGTGCGAGGTCCCGCAGCGGGCGCTTCGCCGCCGCGGGCTGTCGCCTCCGAGGCTGCCGGCGGAATGAACATGCCGCCGGAACCCGAAGGCGGATTACTGCGCGAGGCGATCGCGGCGGGTATTCCGCACATGATCGAACAGAGCGTAGCGTCGCTTCACTATCAGACGAGCGGCGGCAGCGAGGACGACCGCATCGCGGCCGCACGTTTTCTGGCGAAGACGATCGCCGGAACGTCGCCCGACGAGGTGGTGGTCACGGCCGGCGCCCAGAACGGCTTGCACGCAGTCTGCGGCATTCTGCTCGGATCCGGTGATCGGATCGCTGCCGGAGTGTTCACCTATCCGGGCTTTGTCGCTCTTGCCCGGCGGTTTGGCGCAACGCTGGTGCCGCTTGCAATGGACGAGGAGGGTATTCTGCCGGATGCGCTCGAGCGGGAGGCAAAGCGAGCGCCCCTCGCCGCACTCTATGTCATCCCGACCAACGACAATCCGACGACCGCCACCATGGGCTCGGCGCGTCGGCAGGCGATCGCCGACATAGCCCGGCGGTTCGGCATCCGGATCATCGAGGATGACCCTTATGGTCGCCTGCCCGAAAATCCGCTTTCCCCCATCGCCGCTCTGGTTCCCGAACTCACCTGGCACGTCACCAGCGTGTCGAAGATCCTGTCTCCCTGTTTGCGCGTCGGATTCGTCCGCGCACCCGATCTCCGCAGCGCCGCGCGGCTGGCCGGCGACATTCACGAAACCGCGATCATGCCGCCGCCGCTCAATCTCGCTCTGGTCAAACATTGGCTCGCCGACGGCACGTTCGCGCGATTGGTCCGCGGCGTCCGTGCCGAAGCCGAAACGCGGAGCCGCGCCGCAATCGCTTCGCTGAGCGGAGTCGATGTGCGACATCGCCCTGAGGGCTATCACCTGTGGCTGAAGCTCGACGCACGCCTTGCCGCCGCGGACATCACCGCCCAGGCGGCCGGCTTCAGTCTCCCAGTGGCACCGAGCTCCAGCTTCTGCTTCAACGGCGAGGCACCGTATCAGGCGCTGCGGCTCTCGCTCGGCGGCGCGCGTTCTCGGGATGCGGTCGTTCGTGAAGCCCGCCGTCTCGATGCCCTGCTGGCGCAAGCGGTCCGACGCGGACATGTCGTGGTCTAGCAAGGGAGTTAGGCGGTTCGGCACCGGTTCAGCTTCCCTGCACGAACATCCCCCACTCACGCAATTGGAGCCGATCGATGCGCCGCCTTGCTGTCCTTGCTCTTCTCGGCCTCGCAATGCCGGCGACCGCGCAGTTCGCGCCGCGCCATGATTATGAGGATGTCGGTCCGGCTAACCCGTTCATTGGTGACAGCAGCCTGCATGCGCCGCCGGTCCGCCGGGAATTGCGGGAGATCAGGAGCGGTGTCGATCATGCGCGCGACAGCGGCATGATCAGCCGCGGCGAAGCGCGCCGCCTCAACCGCGAAGCCCGCCAGATCGGTCGACTCGCCGAACGCTACGGCCGGGATGGTCTTTCGTCCGCCGAGTCGCGGGAGTTGCAGGGCCGAACAGTGGCACTCCGCGCTGCCGTGGCCCGCTCCCAACAGCCACCGGCTGGAAAATGATGCGCACAATCTCCAGGCGAACGCGACAAACCCTGTTCGGCCCGAGCCCCCGTCTGTAAGCCATCGTCGTGGATCACGCCGCACGCACCCAATTCATCGAGGCCAATCTACCGCTTGAGCCGGTCGCGTTCGTGCCCGAGATTCGGCTGCATCAGGCGGTCCCCGCCAGCGGTCTCGGCCGGTTGGCGGCGATAGATGATGCATTCACTACCCCATACTGGGCTTACGCATGGACCGGCGGTCTCGCTCTTGCCCGCTTCCTTCTCGACCACCCCGCCTGGGTCGCCGGAAAGACCGTGCTCGATCTCGGCTGCGGATCCGGGCTCGTCGCCATCGCCGCCGCGAAGGCGGGGGCCGCCTCGGTGAAAGCGGTCGACGTCGATCCCTACGCCGCCGCGGCAACCCGGCTGAACGCCCATGCGAACGGAGTCGACATGGATGTGGCGAACGAAGACCTGACCAGGGCTGCGTCGCTCGACGCGGGGTTGGTCCTCGTCGGTGATCTGTTCTACGATTTCGATCTGGCTGCGGGCGTGACCTCTTGCCTGGACCGCTGGTCGGCGCTCGGCACGCAAATCCTCATCGGTGATCCATGGCGCCGCGGCCTCCCCCGCGGGCGCTTGCGGACGCTCGCGAACTATGAGATCGCCGAGCGCTCCGGCGGCGAGCCGAGGAAGACGTCCGTATTCGCGTTCCGGTGTCCACCGGTCGATGTGGAGGCAGCAACCGCGAAGTGCGATCGAGAGATCCTCCCCGCCTGAACTCTCGGCTGAACGAGGCCGCTGCCCGCCCCGAACTCAGCGCTTGCGGAACTCGGCCGCGCCCGTCGGTTTGCGCGTATTCAGGATTTCACGCGCGGATTGGTCTCCGAGCAGTTGTGCCTGAAGGAAGGTTACGCTCAAGGCGGCCGCATCCGCCAGGGCGCGATCCGAAGTCGGGTCGCCGGTTGCGAGCATGTGGGTCGCGCCTTTGCCGATCCAGACATATTTGGCACCGGCCGCGGATGTCTCGAAGGCCGCAAGGTGCGCCTTCCAGTCCGGTGCGAAACCCGGGATGGTGTCGGCGTCGCCGGTGAACAGAAGCAACGGTTTGTCGAGCGTGGCGAAGCTTGCCGGGCCGATCAGGCCGGGGATGGGCCCTGGCGATGAGAGCGCAATAATGGCTCCGACGCGCTTGCTTCTGGCATGAACCATCGAATCCAGCGCACCGCCGCTGATCATGGCGGTCAGAGCGCCGTAGGAATGACCGGCCGCTGCCAGGGGCAGCCCCGGCGCCGCCGCAGCGGCCCAGGCTTCCGCAGCCGCGATGTCCGCAATACGGGTCGCAAATGCCGACTGCAGGCTGTGATCAGCGCCCGCATGCATTTTCGAATCGGTGTGAAGCGGCGCCACGACCAGGAAGTCGGCGCGGCGCCAGGTCTCGATCAGCTTTTCATAAGCGTCCGGCGCGCCGCCGCCGCCATGCGAGAAGAGGATTACGGCTCTGGCCTTGTCGGGCCGCCAGACGCTGAGCACGAGGTCACGATCGCCCGCCTTGACGGTGACAGTCTCCGCGGCGGCAAAGGCAGACGACGAGAGCATGGCTGCAAGCAAGGCGATCGCTCCGACGAGCGTGCGACGTGAGCATTCGATCATGAAGGCAATCCCCCTTTGCTACTTGGTCGCCCAAGCGCAGGGGACTTGTCCAGCCTCAGGCTGCGTCGGTGAACCGGCGGCGCTCCAGCAACATGTCGATTTCCTCGGCCGGCATGGCCGCGGCGAACAGGAACCCCTGCATCTCGGTGCAGCCGGCAGCTTCCAGGAAACGCCGCTGGTCCACCGTTTCCACCCCTTCCGCCGTCACGGCCAGCCCCATCGCCTGGCCAAGCGAGAGGACCGCGGAAACGATCGCCGCGGAGTCGACCGTCTGGCCAAGAGCGTGGATGAAGCTGCGATCGATCTTGATCCTGTCGACCTCGAACCGACGCAGGTAGCTCAGCGACGAATAGCCGGTCCCGAAATCGTCGAGCGCAACGGAGAAACCCGCACCGCGCAGTTGCGCAAGCGTGGTCCGCACCATTGTGTCGTCATCGAGCAGAACGCCCTCGGTGACTTCGAGCTGGATCCTCCGTGCGTCGGCGCCGGTCTCTCGAACGATCGCGATCAGGGTTTCGAAGAGGTCGCCCGAGCGGAACTGGACGGGCGACAGGTTCACCGACATGACGATGTCGGGCCAGCGGGTGGAGGCGACACAGGCTTCGCGCATCACCCAGGCACCGAGCCGCCGGATCTGTCCGGTGGCTTCGGCGATCGGGATGAATTGCTCGGGCGCGATCGGGCCGCGAGTCGGGTGGTTCCACCGCGCCAAAGCCTCGACTCCGACGATCTGGCGGCCGGCGCCGGAGATCTGAGGCTGATAATGGACGGAGAGTTCACCCTGCCCATCAAGGGCGCGACGCAGATCGTCCTCGATGCCGCTGCGCAGTTGAACCGTGGCGTCCATTCCGGGCTGGAAAATGCGATAGCAGTCGCGTCCCTCGTCCTTGGCACGGTAGAGCGCGATGTCCGCCTTGCGCAGCAATTCGGTGCGGTCCGTGCCTGCTTCGGGCGCGAACACCACGCCGATGCTGACACCCACATGCGCTTCCGACCCGAGCACCGTGAACGGCGCGTGCACCGCCATCAGCACCCGCGCGCACAAGATTTCGATCTCGGCACGTGCGCCTGCGCCGGTCAGCAGGATGCCGAACTCGTCACCGCCGAGCCTCGCGATGGTGTCGCCCTCCGACAGAAGCGCAGACAAACGCCCGCCAAATTCCTTAATAAGGGCGTCGCCGGCGAGGTGGCCGAGCGTATCGTTGACGTTCTTGAAGCGATCGAGATCGAGCAGCATGATCGCGACACTGCCGCCTTGGCGCGCTTCGACGAGGGCGTGATTCAAGCGGTCCTCGAACAGGGCGCGGTTGGGCAATGCGGTCAGCGGATCGTGGAAGGCCAGATGCTGCGCCTGCGCCCGGCTCGCCTCCAGCTCGACCCGCGAGCGAAGCCCTCGGCCGAGCAACCAAACCAATACCCCACCGACAAGCAGCAGCGCCACCACCAACGCGGGCAGCATGCGATCGGCAACCTGGCGACCCGGCCGGAACGGAGCCCATTCTATGTAGCCAAGGACGGACCCGCGCACGTCGCGCAGCTGCAATGCCGCGTCGGAGGTCTTGCGGGTGGTGAAACTTGCCGCATCGACGCCGTAGATGGTGGACAAGGTTTCGAGAAAATTCCCGTCCATGTAGCGCACCACGACGTGCAGCCGCTCGCGACCCGGCGCGAGTTCCACCTCGCCGGTCTCGCTCACCACCGGCTTGACGCTGACGATCGCGGGCCGGCCATGGATCCTGGTGAGGCCGCTGGCGCTGAGCGTCAGTTCGGGGCCCGGCGAGGCCGTGTCGCCGCGCAGCAGCCGCCGGTGTAGATCGGCCGCGAACGGCAGCACCGCCTGCGAGACACCGGCAAAGACACCCGGAGTACGCCGCTTCCCCCCGACCATGGCGTAGAGCGGACGCCCAGCGGGATCGAGCAGGTAGGCTTCGTCATATTTGTAGTAAGTGTAGAACCAGACGCCGAGATTCTGGTCCATCCAGTCATGGTCGAGCGGCGTCGCGAGCGATTGCCTGGCGGCGTCGTCCCAATTGGTCGAGGCCTCCTGCGTCTTGCGGATGTCCGCCCAGCCTTGGCGAAGGCCGATCTTGGCGAGCCGGGTCTGGCGCTGAACCGCAGCCTCGTCCGAGCCGGCCGCGGACATGCTCAGCACGGCGCCCACCAGCAGGGCGAGCACCAGCATCGCCGCCGCGGCGGGCAGCGCCACCGCGGTCAGCAGCGAATGCCGCCGTTTCTCGATCATCAACCCGGCCATCAACGACCGGCGCTAGCCGCGACTGGTTAATTGGTCGCTTACCGGCGCCCCGTAGATTCGCGATCCGCCGCTGTCAGCGCCTTGCCGCGGTTGTCTCGTCGCGGAGAGGCTTGAACTCGCCGCCTTCGTTCCAGGTCGGCCACGCCGCGCTATTCGCCAGTTCGCTGCCCAGAGCGAAGGCGACTCGCGCCTCCTGCGCGGTGCCCGCAAAGGTCCAGTCAGGGCTGAACGAGTCGCAGGGCTGGTGATAGCAGCGCGCATTGTAGGCCGTTACGATCGCCTCGCCCGCCCTGGTGCCGCCCTGCACCAGATCGCGCCCGGCACGGAAGGACAGCGCCGGTACCCCGCGCCGGGCAAAGGGGAAATGGTCGGAGCGATAATACCAGCCGGCTTCGGGATTGGGCTCGGCATCGGTGCGCAGGCCCTGCGCCGTGGCAACGCGGGCCAGATCGGCTTCGAGCGGAGTTCGGCCGCCTCCGATAAGTTCGATGTTGCGGGCGGCCGGCAGCACCACGTGCGGATCGAGATTGATCACCGCCGCCGTCCGCGCCAGCGGGTAAAGCGGGTGCGAGGCATAATAGTCCGCTCCGAGCAGCCCTTTTTCCTCGGCGGTCCAAGCCGCGAAGACGATCGTACGCGTCGGGCGCGGCCCCGCGGCGAAGGCACGCGCGACCTCCAGTAGTTCGGCAGTGCCGGTGGCGTTGTCGATGGCGCCGTTGCGGATCGGATCGCCTTTGCTGTCCGGCCCGTTACGACCGTTGGCATCCCAGTGCGCCCCGTACAGGACGAGTTCGTCCGGCCGGGATGCGCCTGGCAGCCGCGCGATCACGTTGCGGCTGGTGAACGGAGTGGCGCGGATCTCGCCCCGCGCCGACAATGAAGCGCCGGCCAGCGGCCGTGCCCGGAAATCCGGGCGGCGGGCCTCCTGCTTGAGCCGCACCAGATCGAGGCCGAGCGAACGTAACATCGATCGCGAGGCATCACCCGAAAGCCATCCGGTCAGCTTCATCGCCGAAGGCGCCAGGGGAGCAAAGGTCATCGCCGGCAACGCATCGCCACTGCCGACCTGGGCGAACGGATAGCTTGCGGCGGCCTCTTCGTGGATAACCAGCACCCCGGCCGCGCCGGCCTTCGCGGCAGCCTCGAACTTCACCCCCACACGGCCCGAATAGGCCATCCGCCGTCCCTCGAAGCCGAGATCGCGGCCAGCCTCGAAATCGGGATCGTTGGCCAGCACGACCGCGATCTTGCCGTGCAAGTCGACGCCCTCATACGCGTTCCAGCCGCGGGCGGCGTCGACGACGCCGAAGCCGGCGAAGACGAGTTCGGCATCGGCGAGCGTGGTTGCGCCGGCATTGCGCAGGGACAATGTCGCATCACGGCCAAGGACGAGTGGGATCACCCTGTTCTTCACCTTCAATGTCATCGATGCGCCCTCGAGCCGATCCAGGCGGACGAGCGGGACATCCTGGTACCAGCCGCCATTCTCCCCTCCGGGTTCCAGGCCGGCGGCAGCGAAGCGCTGCGCGAGATAGGCGACCGTCTTCTCCTCCCCGATTTCGCCGGGACCGCGTCCGGCGAAGTCGTCGGAGGAGAGTTGCAGGACGTCGGCCTTGATCCGATCGGCGGAGATCGGATCGGCCGCGGCGAGCGCGAGCAGCATGGAGAGCATCATGCGCCGAGTGAAGCGGGCGGCGTGGGAGAAGGCAAGGTGCGATCGCCCGCTCTCCACGATTATGGACGAAGCTTTCGTTCCGGACACGGAACCGGCCGCCGACAGCCAGTGTTTGTTGCTGCCGTAAGCGTGAACGGAAGGAACAGGCGATGCCGAGCGTCCCGAGACTGGAAGCCCTGGCGCGGATCGGCTTCGCCGCCCGCGGCGTGATGTACGTTCTGATCGGCATCCTCGCCTTGTTCACGGGGCGCAGCGAAGACGGCGCCGGGGCCCTCGAACAGTTGAACAGCGGCTTCGGGCGGCTGCTCCTCGGTGTCATGGCCGTCGGCTTCCTCGGCTACGGCCTCTGGCGCGTATCGGACGCAATCTATGACAGCGAAGGCAATGGCAGCGGAGCAAAGGGGATCGCGGTACGGGCCGGCGGTGCCGCCAGCGGCATCATCCATCTCGGTCTGTGCGTTCTCGCGGCATCGATGACCGCCGGAACCCGCCAGGGCTCCGGCGGCGATAGTACGCGCCAGGGCGCAGCCGCGACGCTGGATCTGCCCGGCGGCGAGATGCTGCTGTTGATTGCCGGGATCGCGCTGCTTGCCACTGGCGCCATCCAGTTGAGCAAGGCATGGCGGGCCGACTTCCTGCGCAACCTCGATAGTGAGGCGGCCTCCCGTCTACAGATCAAGCGCCTCGGCCAGGCCGGCTTCACCGCACGAGGCATCGTGTTTCTGGTGATGGGCTGGTTCCTGATCCGCGCCGGATGGGAAAGCCGTTCGTCGGAGGCGGGTGGAATGGGGCAGGCGCTGGCGTCGCTGAACCCGACGATCCATGCTCTCGTCGCCGCGGGCCTGTTGCTGTTCGGCCTGTTCAGCTTCGTCGAAGCCCGCCATCGTCGGATCAACGACCCGAAGGTACTCGACCGGCTACGGAGCAGCGCCGCCCGGATCAAACACCCGGCCTGAGGTCGGACGCCTGCGACAAACCGCCCCGCCGGAACGTCGAGGGAAAGTGAAGAACCTTGTCAACTGATCCAGTAGAGTATTATCTCTCCTGCTGATGCCGTCCGCCGCGCGGCACGCGAGTCATCCTTGCCGACCGGTCACCCGGAGGCGTCCGCCACACGAGGAACGATCCGTGGTCGCACGCTCCGTCGCCGAAGCCTCCTCTTCATCAAACGTCCTGCCCTGGTTCGATCATGCCGAGGCCGCCCTGACCGAGTTGCGGAGACTCCGTCTGGCCGCCCGGGGCCATCGTGCAGAGGAGCCGGCGGCCCTGTTCCCATCGCGGATCGCACTCGCGACGGCGGTGGAGCATTTCTCGGCCGCGCTCTTCCCGCGCCGGCTCGGGCGTTTCCGCGGGGATGCCGAGGCAGAGGATCGCTTCGCCGGCGAGCAGATGTTCGAAGGCCTTCGCCTGCTCCACGACGAAATCGGCGCCGAACTCGCTTATTGGCAACCCGAAGCCCGGGTGCCGTTCGATCCGGATCAGGCTGCGACGATCGTCACGCACTTTGCCGCAACGGTGCCGAAGATCCGGGCGCTGATCGATAGCGACGTAGAGGCGGCCTTCCTCGGCGATCCGGCCGCGCGCTGCGCCGACGAGATCCTCATTTGCTATCCCGGAGCGCTGGCCTCGCTGCACCACCGCATCGCCCACGAGCTTCACGCTTTGGGTGCGCCGATCTCCGCGCGGATCATCTCGGAGCTCGCAAACGAGCGTTCCGGCATCGACATCCATCCCGGTGCGACGATCGGCCCATCCTTCTTCATCGACCACGGCACCGGAGTGGTGATCGGCGAGACCGCGATCATCGGCGCCCGCGTCCGGCTCTACCAGCACGTCACGCTCGGCGCCCGAACGCCGCTCGGCACCGCCCGCCCCTCGGTGCGCGACCGCTATGCCCGGCACCCGATCGTGGAAGACGACGTCGTCATCTATGCGGGTGCGACCATCCTCGGACGGGTGACCATCGGGCGCGGCGCCACCATCGGCGGCAATGTCTGGCTGCTGACCGACGTCCCGCCAGGGAGCGTCGTTCTCCAACCGGCCGCGGGCACCGTCACCCGCGACTCGGCGGACGCGGTTCGGGACATCCTGACGGGCGCGGCGTGATGATCCACCTCAGCCTGCCGGAGCGCGCGAGGCCGGTCATCGGCGTCCTTTGCTGCAACGAGCAGGCAGGACGGCCGATCCAGGCGGTGGCGAGCCGCTTCATCGAACCACTCGCCCGTCTCGCCGGGGCCGCGGTGCTGCTCGTTCCGGCACTCTCCGATCCGTTCGACGCGCGTGCGGTTGCGCGGCGGCTGGACGGCTTGCTGCTCACCGGATCGCGTTCGAACGTGGCCGCGCATCGTTATGGCGGGCGCCGCGACGATTTCCCGGTAGACGAGCAGCGCGACGACGTCGCTATGGCTCTGGCTGCGCACATGATCGAAGAAGGACGCCCGGTCTTCGGCATCTGCCGCGGCCTGCAGGAACTGAACGTCCTGTTCGGCGGCAGCCTGGAACAGCTGTCCGGACACCATCGTGACGAAGCCGGGGATATCCCATTCGAAGACTTGTTCGCCCACCGCCACGATGTCGATCTCACCGAAGGCGGCATCTTCGCAGCGGCGGCCGGAAACCGGCGGATCAGCGTCAACTCGGTGCACCATCAGGGCATCGGCCGGCTCGGCCAGGGGTTGCGGGTCGAGGCGATCGCGGCGGAAGACAATCTGGTTGAAGCTTTCTCCAGCCGTCCCTGCGGCGCCGATCTGCTCGCCGTGCAATGGCACCCGGAGTGGGAGACCGCGCGCTGCCCCGCGAGCGGCGCATTCTTCGCCCGCATCGGCGAGGCTTTGCGCGCCCGGGACGGTCCCTGGATCGATCCGGCGCCGAACACGATCACCATGATGCCAGGAGACATGCGATGAAGGCTTCGAACATTCTCGATACGATCGGCAACACTCCTCACATCCGGTTGAACCGGCTGTTCGGCAATGCCGAAGTGTGGGTGAAGTCGGAACGGTCCAATCCGGGCGGATCGATCAAGGACCGGATCGCGCTGGCGATGGTGGAGGATGCCGAGCGCTCCGGCGCGCTCAAGGCCGGCGGCACGATCGTCGAGCCGACCTCGGGCAATACCGGCATCGGTCTGGCGATGGTTGCCGCGGTGAAGGGCTACAATCTCATTCTGGTGATGCCGGAGAGCATGAGCATCGAGCGCCGCCGGCTGATGCTCGCCTACGGCGCCAAGTTCGATCTCACCCCGCGCGAGAAGGGCATGAAGGGCGCGATCGAGCGGGCCAAGGAACTGCTCGGCGAGATCGAGGGCAGCTGGATGCCGCAGCAGTTCGAGAATGCGGCCAATATCGAGGTTCACACCCGCACCACCGCGCAGGAGATCCTGAACGACTTCCGCGACTCGCCGATCGACGTGCTGATCACCGGCGTCGGCACCGGCGGCCACATCACCGCCTGCGCCGAAGTGCTCAAGAAGGAATGGCCGAACCTCAAGGTGTTCGCGGTCGAGCCCACCTTGTCGCCGGTCATCTCCGGCGGCCAGCCCGGCCCGCATCCGATCCAAGGTATCGGCGCCGGCTTCATCCCCGCCAATCTGCACACCGATGCGATTGACGGCGTGATCCAGGTCGATGCCAACGACGCCAAGGAAATGGCGCGCCGCGCCGCCCGCGAGGAAGGCACGCTCGTCGGCATCAGCTCGGGCGCAAGCCTTGCCGCCGTCGCCCAGAAGCTGAAGGAAGTGCCGGAAGGCACCCGCATCCTCGCCTTCAACTACGACACCGGCGAGCGCTACCTCTCCGTGCCCGACTTCCTGCCGGAGCAATGAACGAAACCTCTCCCCTTCAGGGGAGAGGAAGAGCCGCACAGCGGCGAAGGAGAGGGGGAAGTGGAGCGGGTCGATGTTCGCTCGCCTCCCCTCCCCGCCACATTGTCAGCTTGCCGCAAGCTGCGCCGTGTTACCAACATGGTTCCGGCACAAACGCCCCGCCGGAAGGGGAGGCAATCGTAACGCCCGTGACACATCTCCGCCGCCTGATGGCAGCCTTCTGGCTGACGGTTGGGCTAAGCGCCGCCGGCGCGGCCCACGCGCAGTCGATCGGTGACGCGAGCGTCGCAGCGTCTCCCGTAGCGCCCTCCACCATCGTTCAACGTCCCGCCGAGGCACTGGCCCAGGATGCCGCCGAATATGCGCGGCAGCACCAGGTTCCGCTCGACGTCGCCATTCGCCGCCTCCTGGCGCAGGAGGATAGCGTCGTCGTCACCGACGAGATCCGCTCGATTTATGCGGCTCGCCTGGCCGGCATCGCGATCGAACATGCGCCGATCTACCGCGTCGTCGTCCTGCTCACCGGCGCCGAACCGGTACCCAATCGGGTGATTCGCGCCGGCGGAATGGACGTTCCGATCGTCTTCCGCACCGGCGCCCCCGCAACCGGTGAGCAGATCGTCGAGGCGGTCCGGCTGCACGCCGCCGAGGTGCGCGCCCAATTGCCCAGCGCCGTCGGCATGGGCCTCGACCCGAGAACCGGGGAATTCGTGCTGATGGTGCGGCGCGCCGACGCCGACCGTTACGGGGTCGGCGAGATCGAGCGGCGCTTGAAGGAGGGACTTCGCCTGCCCGCCCGCGTCCGCGTTCTCGATGGGGCGGATCGGAACAGCTCCATCGAGGGCGGCGCCCGGCTCGAGGGTCTCGACGCGGTGACCGGCAACCGAGGTTATTGCACCACCGGATTCGTGGTCACCAACGGTACCGAAACCGGGATCGTCACCGCCGCGCACTGCCCCGATTCCGCCACCTATTTCGATCCGGCCGGCGGCAGGACCGAGCTCGCCTTCGGCGGTCAATGGGGTTGGAGCTTCCAGGACGTGCAGCTCCATGTCAGCGCCCTCGCCCAGAAGCCGCTTTTCTATGCGGACACGAAGAAGAGCACCGCACGGCCTCTGGTTGCTTCGCGCAAGCGCTCGAGCACCCGCGCCGGCGATTTCGTCTGCCATCGCGGCGAGCGCAGCGGCTATAGCTGCGCGGAGGTCGAGCTCGTCGACTATGCGCCGCCGGGCGACCTATGCGGCGGCCCGTGCGCACCGGTGTGGGTGACGGTTTCCGGACCCTCCTGCGGCGGCGGCGACAGCGGCGGCCCGGTGTTCACCGGCGGCACCGCCTTCGGCATCGTCAAGGGTGCGAGCTACGATCGTCGCGGCCGCTGCAACTTCTATTACTACATGTCGACAGATTATCTTCCCGACGGCTGGTCTCTGCTTACGGAGCAGCCGCCGCAGTCACGCCCCGTCCACTCCCGCGCCTCCTCGGGCGGCACATCCCCCGGCAGCGCGATCACCGCGCGGCGCTGAACCGGATAGGGCAGGCTCCGCCGGGGAGTTCCGGGGCGGCGCCGAGCCGCTCCGCGACGATGAGTAGACGCGCAACGTCTCCGGCGGCGTCGGCCGCTTCCAGAGCCGCATCGGCAGTCTCGGCGCAGATCTGGTCGGTGGTCGCATCGGCACCATAGGCATTGGCGAGCGAGGTCGCGAAGCGGTCATAGGCGCTCTCGCCCGCGCTGCCGAAACCGGCAGCGAACTGGGCCTTGAGGACGCCGTTCGCGGCCTGCAGCGTGTCCCGGTTCACGTTCACGAAGCTGTTGTACGGCGCCAACACGTCGATCCCGAACGCCTTGCAGCGCAAGGTGGCGACCATCAGACGCGACTGGAGGTCCCGCACGCGCGCTGCCGCGGCCTGCTCGCTGTTCCAGCACCCCATGTCCGCCTTGGCGGGCTGTGCCATTGCAAGGCCGGCAAGCACCGTCGCCGCCGCCAACTTCATCCCCAACCCCGACATCCCGGTCACTCCGTCCTCCCACACGGATGCGCCACGGCATCCAGGAGCAAGACTGCCGTTATTGCGGTAACCAAGGACTGACCGAGAATGGTTAACCCGTTGAGACTAGTAGTTTTCCTTAGGCGGGTGAGGCTAAGGACGGATACGCCACGCAGCAGCCGTTGAAACCACGGTGCGGTCGCTAGCGTCCTTCACAAAGTCTTCGCATAAGTGTCACGAAAGTGTAATGTCGTGCTTTCGGACGTGGAGATCGCCCATGAAGATGCCCGTTCTCGCAGCCTTCTGCTGCGTTTCCCTCGCCGCGTGTGCGTCGAACTCGTCCGACATGGCTCGGATCGAGCAGGGTTACACGCCAGGCACCCTCGGCGTCGGCGCGATCGCGCGCTCGGATTGGGACAAGGCTGAAGCTCTGCTTACCGCCCGCAACGCCGCAGCAACTCGCGACCCCGCCCGCCTGATCAACCTGGGCAAAGTCTATATGGAGACCGGGCGCGCCGATCTTGCCGTGGCGACATGGGAGCGGGCGCTCGCCTCCAGACACCATCACGAAGTCGAGACCGCCGACGGCCGGTTCGTGTCGACCGAAGATCTCGCCCGTGAGGCGCTCGCCCGCTACAGCCCGGCAGTCGCCTCGCGCTGAGGCAGGTCGGCCCGGGCCATCCGCTGGTCCGCCAGCCGCATCGCCCGGGCTACGTCCAGCATCCCTCTACCGGTGAGTGGATCGTCGCCGCGCGCGCCCATGTCGACCGCGCTGTCGAGCAGGATCGTCGCGATCTCCGCGCCACCCAGGCGCGGATAGAGCTCGCGCAGCAGAGCTGCGGCTCCCGCAACATACGAGACCGAGAAAGAGGTTCCCGAAACCCGGTTGCAGAACCGCCCGGCGCAATTCGTGATCAGACCGTCGCCGGGAGCTGCCAGGAACCGGCCTTCCGCACCCGCGGCCTTGCTCGACCATGTGGCAATCGCCCCCTTCGGCGTGGTTGCTCCGACGACGATGATCGCATTGCCGAAACGCGGATCGGCCGCATAACGTGCCGGCCAGGCCGGGCGCTCCGACCCGTCATTTCCCGCTGCGGCGATGATCAGGATGCCCGCCTTTGCCGCACGCTCGAGTGCCGGTTCGATCTCGGCGAGGCGGCGCTTGGCTGCGAGCGGGAGCGCGATGATGTCGGTGCCCTGAGCGACGGAATAGTCGATCCCGCGGGCGAGATCCCGCTCCAGAATACGGCATCGTGTCGCGCAGGAGCCGTCGGCATCGACCCGGATCGACAGGATCGTCGCGTCGTAGGCCACGCCCATGCCGCCGAGCCCGTCCAGACGGGCGCCGAGCAGGCTCGCCGTCTGCCTGCCATGAGCCCCGACCGACTCCGGCGCGCGCCGGTCCGCGACCATATCGACCGAGCGATCCGAAACGTTGGCGAGAAGATCGGCCGGGCCACCGCCCACTCCGGTGTCGAGCAGCGCGATGGTGACGCCCTTACCGGTCGCCCCGGCAAGATAGGCGCGATCGGCGCGAATGGCGCGGACTCCCCAGTTCATCCGATATTCCAGGCTCCGGGATCGCAGTTGCGTGAAGGTCTTCGCGGACTCGCTCGCCGGACGGGTTCGGGCCTCAGCCGCGAGCGGCGTTAGCAAGGCCAGGGAGAGAAGAGTGGGGATGAGGAAACGATCACCGGCGACACGCGCCAGCGCCTGCATGGAAGCAATCACGAACACTGTCCTGGAAGGGCTTCGACCGAAGCCGTCGTGGCCCTAATCTAGGATCGGCGACTAAATCGTTGAAGAGGACCCGGAATCCTACGGTATCTGGTGCTCAGGCACTGCGCGTGGGGTCGGTGAGCGGTTCGGCGATCTCGCGGGCACCAGGCGTGCGGCTGGCCGGCAGACGCGTCGGCTCGCGCTCGATCATCCGTCGCACCACCGGCGGTCCATCGCCGCAATGGAGCGCACGCAG
Source organism: Sphingosinicella sp. BN140058 (assembly GCF_004135585.1). NCBI lineage: Bacteria > Pseudomonadati > Pseudomonadota > Alphaproteobacteria > Sphingomonadales > Sphingosinicellaceae > Sphingosinicella > Sphingosinicella sp. BN140058. The sequence goes on from NZ_CP035501.1 coordinate 841,912, forward strand.
GCTCTCCGGGATGCCGGCATCGTCCTTGGTCAACCGATTGTTGTGTCGAATGTAATCGAGCCAGGTCGGCGTATGGTAGCGTTCGATCCAGACGTTGCGGTCGGACAGATCGCGCAGCAGGGTCCAGTGCAACGCACCGTCGCGGCGGCGAACCCGCCGCCGCTCCGCCATTGCCGCCAGGAAGCGAGGCACGTCGCGCTGACGAATGCGGAACTCGATCGTGACCACGACCGGCCCGGTGCGCGGCTCGACCGGAACCGCCGTCTGGGGTGCAGTCCACTCGCGAAGCGGATCGAGATCGATGTCGGTCACTGGCGGCAGCGCCAGCTTTAACCCGACGAGCGCGCAGACCAGTTGGAGCGCCCCGGCGCCGAGCAGGGCCGCTTCGATGCTGGTCGTCTCTGCGACCCGCCCCCATACCCAACTGCCGATCGCCATCCCCCCGAAAGCGCACATCTGGTAGATGGACAGGGATCGGGCGACGACCCAGCGCGGCGAGCGCAACTGGACAGTGACGTTGAAGGTCGACAACGCCATCACCCAGGCGCCGCCGGCCAGCACCAGCCCGATCATGCTGAGCAGCAGATTCTGGCTCAGCGCCGCGATCCCGGCGCCGGTCGCGAAGCCGGCACAGGCAATCCGGACCAGCCTCTCCGACGAGGTACGAGCCCGTAAGCGCGCACTGCCGACCGCGCCGACCACTGCCCCCCCACCAAAGCTGCCGAGCAGCAAACCGTAGGTGAGCGGTCCCCCCGCGACGACATCGCGCGCGATCAGCGGCATCAGCGCGGGCACCGCACTGGCGGCGATGCCGAAGATCATGCTTCTCGCCAGCACGGTTTTGATCGGCGGGGACATGCTGACGTAGCGTATACCGGCGGCAACCGCTGAGCCGAGCGTCTCCCGCGGGAGCGTGCGCGGCGGCCGCTGGGGCTGCCAGCGAAACAATACCGTCAGCAGACCGATATAGCTCACCGCGTTGATCGCGAAGGCGGCCGCCGCGCCTGCGGCGGCGACGATGGCCCCGCCAAGCGCCGGGCCAAGGCTGCGCGCGATATTGAATCCCATGCTGTTCAGCGCGACGGCGCCGGGCAACTCCGAGCGCGGCATCATGTCGCCGACCGACGCCTGCCAGGCCGGGCTGTTGAGTGCGGTACCGCAGCCGATCAGGAAGGTGAACAGCAGCAGCAGCCAGGGCGTGATCAACCCGGTCCAGGCGCACAGGGCGAGCGCCGCGGAGACCAGCAGCATGAAGCCTTGCGCCGCGAGCATCATCCCGCGGCGATCGAACGTGTCCGCCAGCGCGCCGGCGATCAGGGCCAGCAGCATGATCGGCAGGGTCACCGACGCCTGCACCAGCGCGACCATCTCCGCCGAATGGGAGATCGACGTCATCATCCACGACGCGCCGACCGACTGGATCATGCCGCCGAAGTTCGATGCCATGCTGGCGAACCACACGGCGCGAAAGACCGGGTGTCGAAGCGGCGACAGCGAAGATGCGGCAGTCGGTGCCGGAGGGAGCGTGGCGGTCATCGTCTCGGCAACGCCGTTCCATCAGGAAAGATCAACGGGATGGCGCCCTTACCCGACGATGAGTGCTTCCGAATTGATGTTGTAGCTGACCAGCTTGGTCGCGCCGCCATTGCTGGAGAACACGAAGGTCTCGGCCGCCTCTCCCCTGGCGAAACGGGTCTTGTAGCTCAGCGCCACATGGCTGACGCCCGGAGTGAAGTTCACGTTGAAGCCCTGCTGGCTCGCCTCGCCAGCTGCACCAAGCTTGCGGTGCACGGCGGTCAGGAAGGTGACGAATTTCTCCTTCGATCCGGCCGCCTTCAGCTCCGACGAGGATTGATCGTAGATTTCTCCATATCGCTCGGCGTTCAGCAGCGAATGGAAACGCGCAACCTGGCTCTGGGCGGCGGCGACCCTTTCACCGGTCGAGCAACCGGCGACAGCCACACTGGCGACCATGACCAGAAACGCACGAACCATGTCTTTCCCCCTCGGCGATGTTGACTGCACCGACCTCGTTACGGCCTCGGAACCGATGTCGCCAGCCCATGCAAGCTGTCGCCACGCTAGCCTATTGGCAAGAAGATGTCCGTGATCGCTTCATTCTCCGGCACGTCGGGGAAGAAGCGGACCCGTTGCACGAACAACGGTGCATCGCGCGGCTCCTCGCCGCTTCTCGGTAGCCAGTCCGCGTAGAGGAAGGCGATTGCGGAGCGCAGATCGTCACTCGAGCCGACCAGGCGCAGGACGGCGCAGCGTCCGCCGGCAATCTCTCCATCGACGACTCCAGCCGCGTTCGGCGTCACCGGGCGCCTGGTTTCGGCGCACAGATCCACACGGTACTGATCCGGCGGGGTGGTTTCCGGGTCGGTGTACAAGATGTTGTATGTGGCGCTTTCAGGCGGACGCAGGCCCGTCTCCTTGCGCCAGGCGATGAAGCGTCGGATCGAATCTCCGATGGTATGCGGATCACCGCGATGCTCGAGGACCGCGACCGGCGTCGCGGGAAAGTCGAGGAGCCTGATCTGATCGTCGGCATAATCGGTCATGTGGATGGTCCTTGCGTGGTGGAACGGCGCATAGGCCGCATGCCAAGGGCTCCAATCCGGCTGGTTTCTGAATTCGCGCGGGCTCTGACCTATCCGTCCCCGAAAAGCGCGGGAGAATGCCTCCGGAGCCTCGTAGCCGCTGTCGAGCGCGATCTCGATGATTGGCACCTCGTCGCGGTAGACGAGACTGTAGGACGCACGCTTCAGCCGGGCGAGCTGGACATAATTGTGAACGCTGAGCCCGAACATCTCCGAAAACTGCCGGTGGAAATGGTGCTTGGAAAAGGCGGCGACGGCGCTCAGCGCATCGAGCCCGAGATCGCCGCCGAGATTTCGATCGATATGATCGAGCACCCGACGCATCCGCTCCCGATAGACTTTGGCCGCGTCCCCGTTCACCTGCACCTCCGTAGCGCCTCTGCGGTAGCGACAGGCGGAGCTCCGATCCTGACCGATCTTGCGGAGTTGCTCAGCGCGCCCGTAGTATCATCAGCGTCGAGGTACCATGGGCGACGATCTTGCCGTCGGCCGAGAGCACGCGTGCTTCCGCGGTGGCGATCTGCCGTCCCTGGGTGACCACCCGTCCCTCTGCGCGAAGAACGCCGGTGTCCGGCCGGATGGCGCGGGTGAAGTTCACCTTGGTCTCGACGCTCGTATAGCCGACACCCGCCGGCAGCCTCGTATGCAGCGCGCATCCGGCCGCGCTGTCGATCAGGGTCAAGGCGACACCGCCGTGGACGCTGCCAAGCGGATTGAGGAGGTGCGGTCCGACCTCCATCTCGAACACGGCGAGACCATCATCGACTTCGGCCAGCCGGAAGCCGAGGGTCCGTGCGATCGTCGGCCCCGGGATGCTGCCGTTGATCATCCTTCGCAGCAATTCAAGGCCGCCGAGGCTCTGCAGATCTTCGGCTCTGGCCAGGCCATATTGGGCAGTCATGCATTCCTCCGATCGAACAACTCTCTGTCGCACGGTCGCCAGAGCAGGTCGAGGCCGGCACGCCCGAGCACGGATAAGGGCAATTCCGGATACGCACACGCACCGCCTGATGCGAGTCGAAGAGCCTCATCCATGCGTGAGGACAGAACATGATGCGCACGATCGGCGGCACCGCCCCCACTTCCCCGACTCTCGCCGATTGGCGCGCCGAGCTGACGACGCGCGGCGGGGTCCGCGTGGACGTTCGACCGGCCGCGCACGAGGATGAGGCGGCTCTTGCCGAATTCTTCACCCATGTGACCAATGAAGACCTTCGCTTTCGCTTTCTGACCAGCATGCCGCGGCCAGCCAAGGCGCTCGTCGCCGCGCTCGTCGACGTCGACCATAGTCAGACGGAAAACTTGCTCGCGTTCGAGACGACCAGCGGCGTCCTCGTCGCGACCGCGATGATCGCCGCGGATTCCCGCTTCAAGAGCGCCGAAGTCGCCATCGCCATCCATTCCGACTACAAGCAAAAGGGACTTGGCTGGGCGCTCCTCGATCATGCCGCCGCTTACGCCAAGGCTCGGGGTATCAAGATGATTCACTCCATCGAGAGCCGAGACAATCGCCAGGCAATCGCCGTCGAGCGCGACCTGGGCTTCGAGGCCAGTCTCTATGAGGGCGATGCGACCCTCGTGCGACTCTCCAAGCGACTCGATTGAGAATCGAGGTAAATAGCGCTCGGCATCCGCATTAAGGAAGGCGGGCGGCAGGGGCGACGAGCCCCGCCACCGCACGCTTCAAGACATTCTCCTGAAGCGGTTTGGCGAGTACGACGTCATAGCCTTCCTCACGAGCCTGGATCCGGTCGGAATCATTGAGGTGGCCACTGATCAGGATGGCACCGCCCCCCCAGCCGGCACCGCGCAGGTCGCGCAGCAATTCCAGCGCATTTTTCTCCGGCATGCAAAGGTCCGCTACCAGGCAGAAGGCCTGCAATGCCTCTGCATCCTTCGCGAGGCCGAGCCCCGAACGATAGGAGCGCACGTCGTAGCCCTGGCCCTGAAGCATCAGCTGCAGCGCGCGCCGCACCGCCGAATCGTCCTCGACCAGGAGCACGCGCGGTCGACGGGACACAGAGCAAGGGTCGAGCATGTTGGACACTCCCGCGGCGCACAGCGTTCAATTCGCATCGTTATGTGCAGCGCGGCAGCGCTTGGCTCTACGGATTACTCCGTAGTTTCTCCCTCAGGTTCCAGCGACGGGGGCCGCACCAGCGTGAACAGGAACTGGGTGCCGCCGCCTTCGGCGGCCCGGGCGCGAATGCGGCCGCCATGCGCTTCGATGATTGTGCGGCAGATCGACAGTCCCAGCCCCATTCCTGCTTCCTTGGTGCTGGTAAAGGCCTGGAACAGATTCTCGGCCACTTCCGGTGCGAGCCCGGACCCTGTGTCCGAGACCGTCACCTGCACCGTCTCGGGATCGAGCAATGAGGTCTCGATTGTCAGCCGGCGCACCGGGCGATCGTCCATGGCCTCGATGCCGTTGCGCATTAGATTGATCAGCACCTGCTGGATCTGAACCCGATCGACCAGCACGGGACTCGCATCCGGAGCATAGACGAAGTGCGCAGTGACGCCCTTCTCCTTACTGCCGACGAGCGCGAGGGCGCTCGCTTCGCTGATCAGCTTGGGGAGGTCTTCGACCGTCTTCGACACGTCACCGCGCGCCACGAACTCGCGCAGGCGCCTGACGATGGTGCCGGCGCGGATCGCCTGCCCTGCCATCTCGCCGAACACTTCTCGAAGCAATTCCTTGTCAGCAGTATCGGAGCCTGCGAGCAAATCTCCCGCCGCTTCGCCATAGGTCGCGATCGCGGTCAGCGGCTGGTTGAGCTCGTGGGCGAGCGTCGAGGCCATTGTGCCCATTGCGCTCAGCCGTGAGACGTGGATCAGTTCGGATTTGAGCTGTTCGAGACGCGCCTCGAAGTCCTTGCGCTCGGTGAGATCCTGAACGAATCCGGTGAACAGGCGCTGATCCTCCGTCAGGGCCTCGCCCACCGACAGCTTCATTGGAAATGTGCTGCCGTCGGCGCGCAGTCCCGTTACGATCCGGCCTATGCCAATGATGTGCGGCTCCAGCGTTGCCAGGTAGCGCTCGATATACGCGTCGTGCCGCTCCCGATCGGGCGACGGCATCAGCATGCTGACATTCTTGCCGACGACCTCCGCCTCTTCGTAACCGAACAGTTTCTCTGCCGCGGCGCTGAACGAGATCATCAACCCCTTGTCGTCGATCACGATCATCGCGTCGGGGACGGTGGCCAGGATCGATTGGAGATGCTGCTCCCGCCTCTTTAGTGTCCGCTCCGCCGCGCGACGGTCGGTCACGTCGTGGATGATCTTCGCGTAGCCGGTGAGGCGGCCGCCTTGGCTCTCGAGCGGCGTGATCATCGCATCCGCCAGGAACTCGGATCCGTCCGCCCGAACGTACCAACCCTCCTCGCTGAACCGGCCAGCGTTGCGTGCGGTCTCGAGCTCGGCAGTTGCCCGAGAGCGCGGCTCGTCCTGTGAAACGAAGATCGAGCAGTGGCGGCCGATCACGTCTTCCTGCCGCCAGCCGAACAGTCGCTCCGCGCCGCTGTTCCAGTTCAGCACGTTGCCCTCGGGATCGACCATGAAGATCGCGTAGCGGGTTGCGCCCTCCAGCAGCAGGCGCAACTCCTCGCCGGCGGCGCGCGCGCGCTGGGCCTCGGCCTCGGCAGAGATGCGGTGCGCCTCCGCGAGCCGCTTTTGCTCACCCAGGCGTCCACCGATCCAACCCACGCCGGCGCAGACCAGCACGAACAGCAGACCTTCGACGAGCATCGCCGGTTGCGATCGGTGCGCCGCGTCGACGAAGCTGAACCCGGCTGCGAGCGACAGAAATCCGGAGAGCAGGCCCGGACCTCGTCCACCCAACAGCACCGCGAACACGACGGGAAGGACGAACAGGAGAAACGGCGAGCGATCGCGCAGGATCTCGCCCAGGCCACTGCGAACGACGAAAGCGGCTCCGACGGCAGCCGCGGCCGTCAGATAGACGATGATCAAGCGGGTCCGCCTGTCGGGTACGAAGTCACTCAGCATCGCGTTGGATCTTGCGTCCTCTGCCGCCCGGCATGAAGGACGTGCATGCCCAACGCAAACGGGAGGGGCAAGCGCTGAAGCAGGCTGCTATCGGTCGTCTTCGCTCAGGCTGTCGGTGGAGCGGCGGCTGGATGCCCGACGAGGATTCGAACCTCGATTGACGGAGTCAGAGTCCGTAGTCTTACCTTTAGACGATCGGGCAGCGCCGGGCCGCCAGATAGGGGGCTGCCCCTCGGCGGTCAAGGCCGAAACGCGGCTTAGGTGATCCTACGGCAAGTGCCTCCGAAACGGCGGTGCCCGCGCCTTGCCGAACCGGCGGCGGCGCTGTACCACGTCCTCAAGTCAGGGGCGGCACCCGCTGCCCCGCAAGAGAATATAGAGTTTCACGCATGGCGCAGCAGGCCGGTATGGCACCGCTCACGCCGGCAGCAGGCCCGGCGCCGGCGGACAGAGGACCGCCCTCACCGCGTTTCGGCGCGAGGGTACCAAGACATACGTACGGCGCGCTCGATCTCGGCACCAACAATTGCCGACTGTTGATCGCGCGCCCTTCCGACGACGGCTTCACCGTGATCGACGCCTTTTCGCGGGTCGTCCGCCTCGGTGAAGGACTGGCCGCAAGCGGCCGGATCAGCGATGCCGCGCAGGATCGGGCCGTCGCAGCACTCGCGGTCTGCGCCGACAAGCTCTGCCGGCGCCGCGTGACGCTCGCCCGCTCGGTTGCGACCGAGGCGTGCCGCCGCGCGGCCAATGGCCGCCACTTCGTCGAGCGGGTCCGCCGCGAGACCGGCATCGTCCTCGAGATCATCTCGCCGGAAGAGGAAGCGCGGCTGGCGATGCTCGGCTGCCATCGGCTTCTCGAGCCAGGCGACGGCCCTGCCCTGATCTTCGACATCGGCGGCGGATCGACCGAGCTGGTGCTCATCGATACGGACGGCGAGGCGGCCCCGCGGATCAAATGCTGGTGGAGCGCACCCTGGGGCGTCGTGTCGCTCACCGAGAGCGAGGGTACCAACTTCCAGGATGCGTCGGAACGGCTGGCCGCTTACGGACGGATGAAGGAGCGGGTTCGCCACGCCTTCCGGCGCTTCTCGGAATTGCTTCCGAGCGAACGCAACAACATCCGCCTGATGGGCACCAGCGGTACTGTCACTACCCTCGCCAGCGTCCATCTTGCCCTGCCGAGCTACGATCGGCGTGCCGTCGACGGGCTGATGGTGCCGTCTGATTCGATGCGATCGGTAAGCACCATGCTGTCGAAGATGAGCCACGCGGAGCGTTCCGCCTTGCCCTGCATCGGCAGCGAGCGGTCCGATCTGGTCGTCGCCGGCTGCGCCATCCTGGAGGCGATCATGGACATCTGGCCGGCGCAGACGCTCGGCGTTGCGGATCGCGGCATTCGCGAAGGCATTCTTCGCTCGTTGATGGCGAAGGATGGGCACGTTTCGTGAGCAAGGGTGTGAAGACGCGGGTCAAGACCGCGAAGGGCCGCAAGATCAGCTCGACCCGCTGGCTCGAGCGGCAGCTCAACGATCCCTACGTCAAACAGGCCAAGGCCGAAGGCTATCGCTCGCGCGCGGCGTACAAGTTGATCGAGCTCGACGAACGTTTCGGATTCCTGAAGGGCGCCGAGCGAGTCATCGACCTCGGCGTCGCCCCCGGCGGCTGGACTCAAGTCGTCCGCAAGCGCCTGCCCAGAGCCGCCGTGGTGGGGATCGATCTGCTGCCCGCCGATCCGATCGACGGCGCCATCCTCCTGCAGATGGATTTCCTTGCGGACGAAGCCCCCGACCAGTTGCGCGAAGCGCTCGGCGGCCCCGCCGACCTCGTCCTCTCCGACATGGCTGCGAACACCGTGGGCCATCCCCAGACCGATCACCTGCGCACGATGGCGCTGGTCGAAGCCGGACTGGAATTTGCCGGCGAGGTGCTGAAGCCGGGCGGAGCGTTCGTCGCGAAGGTTCTTGCCGGCGGCGCCGACAACAACCTGGTCGCCGAGCTCAAGCGGCGCTTCACCACGGTCAAACACGCCAAGCCGCCGGCCAGCCGCAAGGGCTCGTCCGAATGGTACGTCGTCGCCCAGGGTTTCAAAGGGCCGGTGCCGAGTGGAGAGTGACGGCCGTTGGCTCGTAGTCTGGGCCCGTCAGGTGTTGCTGACCTCAGCGACCGATACGCCTCAGCTCCGCCGCGCGTCCGCGATCGCCTTCTTCAGCGCGTCATAGCCGACCGCACCGTGCAGTACCTTGTCGCCGACGACGAAGACCGGCGTGCCGTTGCCGCGTACCGCCTGCGCGAGCTGGTAATTCTTGCCGAGCTCCGCGCGCGCTTCGCCTGAGGAGACGAGCTGCTGAACCATCTGCGCAGTGACGCCGACATCGCGCGCCGCCTGTTCGATCGAGCGGTCGGTCGGCCGGCCCAGCCCATAGAGGCGCTCGAAATAAGGGTGGAATTTGCCGGCCTTGGCGGCGGCGAGGCTCACTTGCGCAGCCTTCTCGCTGTCGGGCCCGAGCACCGGCCACTCGCGCCACACCACCTTGAGCTTCTTGTCCTCCGCAAGCAGACGCGCCACGTCGGCGTTGCTCCGCCGGCAATAGCCGCAGCTATAGTCGAAGAACTCGACCAGGGTGACGTCGGCGTCCTTCGCTCCCGCCCAAGCGCCCGCAAACGGGGTCTCGTAAGCGGCGCGATTGGCCGCGACCGCCTGCCCGGCTTCGCGCTCCTGGAGCCGTTCCATGGCTTCCGGCAGCACTTCCGGATGCTCGAGCAGATAGGCGTGCACCACCTTTTCGATTTCGGCCCGGTCACCAACGCCGCCGTTCCCTTGAGCCCACAGAGCCACGGCGCCACCGCCAATGACGAGGCCGATGACACCAGCGATCAGGCCGCCTTTGAGGCCGCCGGATCCGCCTTCACTTGATGCCATCGCTTCCCTTCCTCTTCTCGGTCTCTACCGCGGTGCGCGAGACCATGGCGATATCCTGGGCACGGAGCCAGTCGATCGTTCCGGTGGGGATGGCATGCAGCGCCTGTTCGGCGTTGGCCAGCGCCAGACGCGGCTGGTTTTCCAGATTGTAGCGCTCTGCCGTCGCCAGAGCAGCTCGGCCGCGATCGCCTTCGCGATCATAGACGATACCGAGCTGATACCAGGCGAAGGGATTGGAATTGTCGCGGCTGATCGCAGACTTGAGCACGGTCTTCGCTTCCTCGAAAGCATCCGGCTTTTCGGTCGCGATCAGCGCGTGGCCGAGCAAGGAGGCGAGCAGCGGCTCGTTCGGGGCACGCTGCACCGCCCGGCGCAACGATGCCAGCGCCTCTCCCGGCCGCCCCGATTCGAGCAGCACCTGGCCGCGGAGCTCGAGATAATAAGGATCGTCGGGCGTTGTCTGAAGCAGGCTGTCGATCTCGCCCAGCGCCTTCTCCGGAAAGGCGGTCTTGTGCCAGGCATAGGCCCGGGCATACCGCGCCTGCACCGTCTTGTTGTATTCGGGGTAGAGGGCGAGCGTCCGCTTCGGATCGTCGACGAAGCCGGCAAGCTTCGCCTTCACCCGCTGGAAGCGCGCCTCGAGCGCTGGATCGCTCGCCTTGCCCCAGGCCGGATCTCGCGAATAGACCTGTTCGAGCGCCTGGATACGCTCGCCGGTCAGCGGGTGGGTGCGGGCGTAGCTGTCTTCCTGCGGAATGGCGTAGCGGAACTCCTGATTCTGCAGCTTCTTGAAAAAGCTCAGCGAGCCCTTGCCGCTGATTCCGGCCTTGGTCAGGAAGCTGGCGCCCGCCTGGTCGGCGGAGGATTCCTGGGTTCGGGTGAACGCCAGGAACTTGCCCATCGCAGCCTGCTGACCGGCGGCAAGGATGCCGGCACCCGCATCGCCGGCGCCCGCGGCCATCGCCGCGGCGCCCAGCACCAGCGACAGGATCATGATGCCCGTGGCCATCTTTACGCCCTCGCCGAAGCGAAGCACGTGGCCGCCGGTAATGTGGCCGAGTTCGTGGGCGATGACGCCCTGGACCTCATTGGCGCTGTCGGCAGCGGCGATCAGGCCGGAATGTATGTAGACGATCTGCCCGCCGGCGACGAAGGCGTTGATCGACGGATCGTGAATCATCACGACCTGGACGTTTTCGGGCCGCAACCCCGCCGCAGCGATCAGCGGGCGCGACATCTCCCTGAAGAGTGCCTCGGTCTCGGCATCGCGGAGGATCGACTGGGCGGCAGCCGGCTGCGCGATGGCGGTGAAGCCGAGGATCAGCAGCATCAGCAGCCGAGCGAGGGTCCGACCCAGGAAAGGCCGATTGCGGTGCGCTTCAGGCATTTCGGTTACCTATCGCTCGCGCGCTGAACGGAAGATGAGCGCCCCGTTCGCACGGGACGCTCATCTTCGACGTCGCTCAATTGCCGAAGGTGCGCTGCCACCAGCCTCGGCGCGGCGGCGCGGACTCGCCGCCCTCGTCGGCCGCCGCCGCCTCGGCGCCGCTCTCGTCGGCGCTCTCCGCCGGATCATTGGCGGCTGCGGGTGCGGGCGTTTCGACCGGCGCGGCCTCGGCGGGAGCAGCCTTCCGCCGACTCCGCCGCTTCGCGGCCGGTGCTTCCGGCTCGGCGGCAGGCTCGGCAGCGGCTTCGGCGGGCTGCGCCTCGTCGGCCTTCTTGCGGCGGCTGCGGCGCTTGGGCTTGGCGGCCTCTTCCTCTGCGGCAGGCGCTTCTGCCGGAGCTTCCGGCGCGACTTCCGCGGCGGCGGCGATCGCCTCGACCGGTGCGGCTTCCGCAGCGACCGCCTCCGGCGCATCGGCAGCGTCCGCCTTCTTGCGCGCACGCGGCCGGCGCCGCGTCTTCGGCTTCTCCTCGGCGGTCGGTGCCTCCTCGGCAGCCGGTGCTTCCTCGATCGGCGCAGCCGGAGCGGCTTCGGCCGTGGTCGCTTCGGCGGTCATCGAATCATCCGCCTCGGGCTGCTCGGCATCCGCGCCAGTGCCTTCGCCCTGTTCGTCGCGGCCTTCCTCGCCTTCCCTGCGGCGACCGCCACGGCGGCCGCGGCGCCGGCGGCGCTTGCGGCCGCGCTCGCCGCCCTCGTCCCGCTCCGGACGCTCGCCACGCTCGCGGCGTTGCTCCCGCGGCTCCTCCTCGGCAGCCTCGTCCTCGGCTTCCTCCTCGAGCTCCTCTTCCTCCTCCTCGGGCAGATCCTCTTCGTCCTCATCATAGACGGGCGGAGCGATCGGCTCGAAGCGGGGTCGGACGGTCGGCGGCGGGCCATGCGATTCGACCGCCATGCGCGCGCCTTCGAGGCCTTCCTCGATCAACACTTCGACGATCACGCCATAGCGATCCTCGACTTCGGCGATTTCCGCGCGCTTGCGGTTGAGGACGTAGATCGCGGCCTCGCGGCCGGCGCGAAGCAGGATCCGGCTGCCGCGGCCGCGGCCCGCTTCGTCCTCGATCATGCGCAGCGCCGACAGGCCGGCCGACGATGCAGTTCGCATCAGGCCGGTGCCCTCGCAATGCTGGCACGGCTTGGTCGACGCTTCGAGCACACCGGTGCGCAGGCGCTGACGGCTCATCTCCATCAAACCGAAGGACGAGATACGACCGACCTGAATGCGGGCGCGATCGTTCTTCAGCGCCTCCTTCATCGCTTTCTCGACCTTACGGATATGACCGTTCGATTCCATGTCGATGAAATCGATGACCACCAGACCGGCCATGTCGCGCAGGCGGAGCTGACGGGCAATTTCGTGCGCCGCCTCGATGTTGGTCGCGTAGGCGGTCTGCTCGATATTGTGTTCTCGGGTCGATCGGCCGGAGTTGATGTCGATCGACACCAAGGCTTCCGTCGGGTTGATCACCAGATAGCCGCCCGATTTCAGCTGCACCACCGGCTGGTACATGGCGGCGAGCTGGTCCTCGACCCCGAAGCGCTGGAACAGCGGAACCGGATCGGAATAGCCGCGCACCTTCTTGACGTGGCTCGGCATCAGCAACTTCATGAACGAGCGGGCAGCGCGATAGCCGTCCTCGCCCTCGACGATCACCTCGTCGATGTCGCGATTGTAGATGTCGCGGATGGCGCGCTTCACCAGATCGCTGTCGCCGTAGATCAGCGCCGGCGCGGCGCTGCCGAGCGTGCGCTCGCGGATTTCGTCCCAAAGCCGGGCGAGATAATCGAAGTCGCGCTTGATCTCGGTCTTGGTGCGCGACAGGCCCGCGGTGCGGACGATCAGCCCCATCGACGTCGGCAAGGCGAGATCGGCCATGATCTGCTTCAGCCGCTTGCGGTCGGCGCCGTTGGAAATCTTGCGGCTGATGCCGCCGCCGTGGCTCGTGTTCGGCATCAGCACGCAATAGCGGCCGGCCAGCGAGAGGTAGGTGGTCAGCGCAGCGCCCTTGTTGCCGCGCTCTTCCTTGACGACCTGAACGAGCAGCACCTGGCGCCGCCGGATGACGTCCTGAATCTTGTAGCGGCGACGGAGCGCTTGGCGCTTCCGGCGAAGCTCGTCGGCGGCACTCTCTTCCGAACCGCTGGCATTTTCCGGCTTGGCCGGCGCCGCATCGTCCTGAACGTCCGACTCGTCGCCCCCGCCGGCGCCGATTTCTTCGACCGGGCCGGAGTCCGCCTCGAAGCCGTCATCGTCTTCGTCCGACTCGTAGCGGCTGTCCTCGGCGGCGCGCAGGCGCTCCTCCTCGGCCGCATGTTCAGCCTCCTCGCGGAGCAGAGCCTCCCGATCTTCCTTGGGGATCTGGTAGTAATCGGGATGAATTTCGCTGAAAGCGAGGAATCCGTGCCGATTTCCGCCATAGTCGACGAACGCCGCCTGCAGCGACGGCTCGACCCTGGTTACCTTGGCGAGATAGATATTGCCCTTGAGCTGCTTGTGCTCGGAAGATTCGAAATCAAATTCCTCGATCCGGTTTCCCTTGACGACGGCCACCCGGGTTTCCTCGTGGTGGCGCGCGTCGATCAGCATGCGCATTGTCATTGATGTCACTCCACGCACGCGCCGCAGCCTTGAGGGCGTCGCGGCACGCGCGTTCGAATATGGACGAAGGCGGCGCCGATCCGGCGCGCGCTTTCTGTGTCCGGGTTGAAAAGAGGCTGTTCGTGTCTGCTGCTCGTGCCTGGGGCGTCGTCATCGCCGGCCCCGCAGCCCTCGACGCGACGCCCGTAACCCTGAGGGGGCGTAGCCAGTCGAAGGAAATAAAGCTCATGCAGCGTCAACCTTGGGTGTCCGGCGCAGTGCGCCGGCGCGAGAACTTTCGGCCAAGATGAGAAGGGCTTGGTCGCACTTCAACACTGTGCCGAAATTGACTGCTAGCATCTCGGTTGTTCAGCTTCAACCGGCCAGACCGTGATTTTCGCTGGACCGGCGGCAATCGCCGGCCGCAGATACGGCGATGTCCTTCTTCCTTGCCTTGCTCTCCGCGCTGTTTGCCGCCCTTTCGGGTGGCGGCGGCGAAACGCCGTCGGGCGAGACCATCACGATTCCGCTCGAGCGTTCGGGCGACAGCAGCCCATCCGGCCCCCTGCCGGCAATCTCAGGCTCGAACGATCCGAGCCGTCCGTTGGTGGTGCTCGATCCGGGTCATGGCGGGCGGGATCCCGGTGCGACCTCTCCGTTCGGGGGCCGGCACGAAAAGGACGTGACGCTCGCCGTGGCACGGGCGATCCGCGATGCGCTCGCCGCGGGCGGCAGGGTTCGCGTCGCGCTGACCCGTGACGACGATCGGTTCATCGTGCTTCGCGACCGCTACGAGATCGCGCGCCGCATGGGCGCCGGCCTGTTCATCTCGATTCACGCGGACGCGGCGCCAAGCAATGACGGCGCACGCGGCGCAACCATCTACACTCTGTCCGAAGTCGCCTCCGACCGTCAGGCGGCCTTGCTCGCTCAGGAGCAGAACGAAGCCGACCGGATCGGCGGCGCGCCGCTCGTCGAGGATGCCGGAGTCAACCGCATCCTGATCGATCTCGCCCAGCGCAACAGCATGAACGTCTCGGCGCAATTCGCCGCCCTGCTCCGCCGCGAGGCATCGGCCTATTTCCCGTTCCGGCCGGATTATCACCGTTTCGCCTCGCTGATCGTGCTCAAGGCGCCGGACGTTCCGTCGATCCTCTTCGAGACCGGCTACCTCACCAACGGCACCGACGTCGCCTACATCAACTCGCCCGAAGGACAGCGGCAGATCGCTTTGGGGATGAACAGCGCCATCGAAACCCACTTCGCTCGTCGGACGCTCGCCACCGCAAGCCGCTGACATGCTTCACCCGTGCATCATGATCGGCTAGGTACCTCGCCGAACATGACCGCCGAGACCTCGACCCGCTTCACCCTCCACCGCGACGCAGGCGCGCGCTTCGGAGGCTTTTTCCGCAATGCCTGGAGCCGGCGGTGGGTGAGGATGCTCGCCATTCTCGCCGCGCTTCCGGTCATTCTGTACGGCGCCCTGTGGCTGCTCTTCGCCCGCGACCTGCCGTCGGCCGAATCGCTGCTCACCTACCAGCCGCCGCTGCCGACCAACGTCCGCGACATCAACGGCGAGCCGGTGCAGACCTTTGCGCGCGAACGCCGGGTCGAACTGAGCTACGACGAATTTCCGCAGCAGCTGGTCGACGCCTTCACTTCGGCCGAGGACAAGACCTTCTTCAGCCATGGCGGCATCGATTATCCCGGCCTGGTCGGCGCGGTCGGAGACTATGTCTCCAAGGTCGGCAGCGGCGCCCGGGCGCGCGGCGGATCGACGATCACCCAGCAGGTCGCCAAGAACCTTCTGCTCGGCGACGAATATTCGGTGACCCGGAAGATCAAGGAAGCCTTCCTGGCACGCCGCATCGAAAGCGTTCTGACCAAGCAGCAGATCCTGGAGCTGTATCTCAATCAGATCTTCCTCGGCCGCAATGCTTACGGCGTGCAGGCCGCAGCGCGCGCCTATTTCGACAAGGACGTCACCGATCTCACTTTGCCCGAGTCCGCCTATCTCGCCATTCTTCCCAAGGCGCCGAGCAATTACGATCCCAACCGCAATGCCGAGCGGGCGACCGAGCGCCGCAACTGGGTGCTCTCCGAGATGGAGCGCAACGGCAAGATTTCCGCAGCCGAGCGCGACGCGGCGCAGCGGGAGCCGCTCGGCACCGTGCAGTTCGCCCGCAACACCGTGCGCAATTTCGGCGGCTATTACATGGAAGAAGTGCGTCGTCAGCTGATGGAGCGCTATGGCAGCGAGACCGAGAAGGGCCCGAACGGCGTTTACACGGGCGGCTTGTGGGTGCGCACCTCGCTCGACGTGCCGAAGCAAAAGGCCGCGGAGACGGCGTTGCGCGACGGCCTCGTCCGCTACGATCGCGGCAAGGGCTGGCGCGACCCTGGCCTGTCCGTCGACATCGACAAGAATTGGGCGGCGCAGCTCGCCCGCGCGCCGATCGGCACCGGCTATGAGGATTGGCGGGCTGCGGCCGTGCTCGACAAATCGGGCGGCAGCGCCACCATCGGCTTCGCCGACGGCAGCCAGGCCAGCCTCCCCGCCTCGGCCGCCTCGATGCCGAAGCGCGGCACCGCCACGGCCGCGTTCAACTTCCTTCGGCCGGGCATGGTCATCGTCGTCAAGAAGGAAGGCGCCGGTTACACGCTGCGGTCGATCCCGGAAATCCGCGGCGGCATGGTTGTCGAGGAGGTCTCGACCGGCCGGATCCTGGCGATGCACGGCGGCTTCGACGCCAAGGGCGACGACTTCAATCGCGCTGTTCAGGCGCAGCGCCAACCGGGCTCCACCTTCAAGCCGATCGTCTATTCGGCAGCGCTCGACAACGGCATGACTCCGGCGTCGATCGTCGTCGACGGCCCCTTCTGTGTCTGGCAGGGCGCGGGTCTGGGGCAGAAATGCTTCCGCAACTTCTCCGGCGGAAACGCCGGGCCGCAGACGATGCGCTGGGGCATCGAGCAGTCGCGCAACCTGATGACGGTGCGCACCGCCAACCAGACCGGCATGGACAAGGTCACCCGCCTCGCCCGCATTCTCGGCGTCGGCGAATTTCCCAATTACCTTTCCATCGCACTCGGCGCGGGTGACACCACCGTGCTCAAGATGACCAATGCCTTCGCCATCCTCGCCAATAACGGCAAGCAGGTGACGCCGACGGTGATCGACTACGTCCAGGATCGTAACGGCAAGGTGATCCTGCGCGCCGACACGAGACCGTGCGAAGGCTGCAACGCCCCGGACTGGAACGGCAAGCCGATGCCCCGGCCGCCGCTTCGCACCAAGCAGCTGATGGATGCGATGACCGCCTATCAGATGGTCCATATCCTGGAAGGCGTCGTTCAGCGCGGCACCGCCCAGGTGCTCCGCGATCTCGGCCGGCCGCTGTTCGGCAAGACCGGCACCACCAGCGGCCCGACCAACGTCTGGTTCATCGGCGGATCCCCTGACATCGTTTCGGGCATCTACATGGGTTTCGATCACCCGCGGCCGATGGGCGGCTATGCGCAGGGCGGAACCCTGGCGGCGCCGATCTTCAAGCAATTCGCGCAGGTCGCCTTCAAGGATGTCCCGCCGGTGCCATTCCGCGCCCCGGCCGGCATTCGAATGGTCCGGATCGATCGACGGTCCGGCCGCAAGGTGTTCGGCGAGTGGCCGACGGACGATCCGAAGGCGGCGGTGATCTGGGAGGCGTTCAAGCCTGAGAGCGAACCGCGCCGCACCCTGCAGCGCTATGGAACCGGGCCGCAGGCCGTCGCCACCACTGCGGCGGCACCGCGGGCGGCGCGCCGGGCGGCAGCCCCGCGACCGCAGGCGAAGGCGCCTTCGACCAGCGAGTTCTTGTCAAATCAGGGCGGCATTTACTAGGGCCGCAACTAAGTCTTGGCCGCAAGGCCGGTGCCGCGCCGACGCGCGGCCTGAAACGTGATTGGAGAAATTCGATGCGCGCCGAAGCGCAAGCCCATGTCGACCAGATCCGGTCGGCTCTCGCCCTCCTCCGCCGCTTCCTCGACTGGGATCGCGCGCTGGCGCGGCTCGACGAGCTCAACGCCCGCGTCGAGGATCAAAGCCTCTGGAACGATCCCAAGCTCGCCCAGGACGTGATGCGCGAGCGCCGTCGTCTCGAAGAGGCGATCGGCGCGACCCGCGGCATCGAGAAGGAGCTCGAGGATACGATCGAGCTCAGCGAGATGGCCGAAGCGGAGGGCGACGAAGGCCTCGTCAACGATGCGATCGAGTCGCTGGCCCAGCTCGCCGAACGCGCGGAGCAAGACAAGGTCAAGGCACTGCTCGCCGGCGAGGCCGATGCTAACGACACCTATGTCGAGATCAATTCGGGCGCCGGCGGCACCGAGAGCAACGACTGGGCTGGCATGCTCCAGCGCATGTACACGCGCTGGGCCGAACGCCACGGCATGAAGGTGGAACTGATCGATTATCACGCCGGCGAGCAGGCCGGGATCAAGTCGGCGACCCTGTTGGTCAAGGGCGAGAATGCCTATGGCTATGCCAAGACCGAGAGCGGCGTCCACCGCCTCGTCCGGATCAGCCCCTATGACAGCTCGGCGCGCCGGCACACCAGCTTCGCGTCGGTCTGGGTCTATCCGGTGGTCGACGACAATATCGAGATCGAGATCAACGAAAGCGAATTGCGCATCGACACCTTCCGGGCGTCGGGCGCCGGCGGCCAGCACATCAACACCACCGATTCGGCCGTGCGCATCACCCACCTGCCGTCCGGCATCGTCGTTCAGAGCCAGGCGCAGCGATCGCAGCACAAGAATCGCGCCGAGGCCTACAGCCAGCTGCGCGCCCGCCTCTACGAGGCCGAGCTGCAGAAGCGCGAAGCGGAAGCAAACGCGACCAATGCGACCAAGACCGACATCGGCTGGGGCCATCAGATCCGCTCCTACGTCCTGCAGCCCTATCAGCTGGTCAAGGACCTGCGCACCGGCGTGACCTCCACCGCGCCGTCCGACGTGCTCGACGGCGATCTCGACCGCTTCATGGCCGCCGCCTTGTCGCAGCGCGTCACCGGCGAAAAGGTCGACGTGGAAGATGTCGATTAAAGGGGTTCGCCTCTTCCCTGTCCTCGAGTCCTCACCACGCGGCAGAGGGCCCTCGCAGATCGTCCCCGTCCTCGCAGGTCTGCTCCTGCTTTCCGGCTGCCAGAAGCAGCCCGAGGAGCCGGTCTTTCCCAAGCCGCAGCGGCCGGTCTCGCCGATCGTCTCGCCGCGCTTCTCGAACGAGGATGCCCGCGACCGCATCGGCGAAGCGGACACCGTGATGAAGCTGGCCGATATCCGTGCTGGTATGTCGGTCGCGGACATCGGCGCCGGCGAGGGCTATTATACGGTCCGTCTTGCCCCTCTGGTCGGCAAGGAAGGGCGGGTGCTCGCACAGGACATCGTGCCGGCGACGATCGAGGGGCTCGCGCGGCGGGTGCAGCGTGAGAATCTCGACAATGTAGCGGTGAAGACCGGCGAGCCGGCCGACCCCAAGCTGCCCGAGCGATCGTTCGATCGGATCCTGATGATCCACATGTACCACGAGATCGAGTCCCCGCTCGAATTCCTCTGGCACATTCGCGACGATATGAAACCGGGCGGCCGCGTCGTCGTCGTCGATGCCGACCGCGCCACCGATCGCCACGGCACGCCGCCGCGGCTGCTGATCTGCGAATTCGCCTCGCTCGGCTTCGAACTCACCCGCTTCGAGCGCCTCGCCGACACCGAAAGCTATTTCGCCCAATTCGAACCGAAACTCCCGCGCCCGCAGCCGACCGAAATCCCGGTCTGCCCGGCCTGAGCGGCTAGAGAAGGCCTAGGCCGCGAAAACTCGCCCAGGCCTCGCCGGCGAAGATCAGATGGTCGTGGAGGCGGATGTCGAGCGCGCGCGCGGTCCGCGCCAGTACCGCCGTTGCCGCCTTGTCTTCCTCGCTCGGCTTTGCCGTGCCGCTCGGATGGGCGTGCGCAACGATCATGCCGGCTGCCTCCAGCCGCAGCGCCTCCGCGATTATCGCGCGCAGCGGCAGATCGGCAAAGTCGGTGCTGCCGGGATGAGACGAGACGCCGAGCAAACGGCGATCCGCGGCAAGGTACAGGACGACGATCTGCTCGCGCGCGGCGTTTTCGAAGTGCGGGCGAAGCGCAGCAACGGCCTCTTCAGCGGTTGTGATCACCGGCTCCATCCTCCCAGACTATCCGATCTGCCGCCGCTTCCCAACCCGCCGCTCCGCCGCCATACAGAGCCCATGACTCCCTACCTCCAGCTTCTCTCCCGCATTCTCGACGAGGGCGTTCGCCAGGACGACCGCACCGGCACCGGTACCTTGGCCGTGTTCGGCCACCAGATGCGGTTCGATCTGTCCCAGGGCTTTCCGCTCCTCACCACCAAGAAGCTGCACCTTCGCTCGATCATCATCGAGCTGCTCTGGTTCCTGCGGGGCGAGACCAACATCGGCTGGTTAACCGAGCATCGGGTGCGGATCTGGGACGAATGGGCAGACGAGAATGGCGATCTCGGACCGGTCTACGGGAAGCAGTGGCGCGACTGGGAAGGGCCCAACGGCCAGCATGTCGATCAAATCGCCGAACTGATCGCCCTGATCCGCAAGGATCCGGCCTCGCGGCGCCAGATCGTCTCGGCCTGGAACCCGGCCGAGATCGGCCAGATGGCGCTGGCGCCGTGCCACTGCCTGTTCCAGACTCAGGTCGCAAACGGCCGATTGAACCTGCAGCTTTACCAGCGCAGCGCCGACGTCTTCCTGGGCGTCCCGTTCAACATCGCCAGCTATGCGCTGCTTACCCACATGCTCGCCCAGCAATGCGATCTGGAGCCGGGCGTGTTCGTCTGGACCGGCGGGGACTGCCACCTATACTCGAACCACCTCGATCAGGCGCGGCTGCAGCTGACCCGCGAACCGCGCCCGCTGCCGACCCTGACCATCACCCGCAAGCCCGAGGCGATCGACGCCTACGCCTATGAGGATTTCGAGATCACCGGATATGATCCCCACCCGCACATCAAGGGCGAGGTCGCGGTGTGAGCCAAGAGATCACAATCGTCGTTGCTCGGGCCGACAATGGCGTGATCGGCAAGGACGGTACCCTTCCATGGCACATTCCGGCCGATCTCAAGCATTTCAAGCAGGTCACGCGCGACACCGCGATGATCATGGGCCGCAAGACCTTCGACAGCCTCCCAGGCCTCCTGCCGGGACGGCGACACATCGTCCTCACCCGCGATCGGGCTTGGCGCGGCGATGGCGCCGAGGTCGTGCACTCGGTCGAGGCCGCTTTGACTACCGCGGGTAAGAGCCTCGTCACGGTGATCGGCGGCGCCGAAATCATTGCCCTGTTCGAGCCGATCGCCACGGCCGCCGAGCTCACCGAAGTGCATCTCGATGCTGAAGGCGACACTTGGATGGCCCCTTTGCCGGGCGCGCGCTGGCGCGAAGTCGCACGGGAAGACCATGCGGGGGAAGGGACGCTGCCGGCATTCAGCTTCGTGCGGCTGGTCCGCGGCTAGGCAGACGCGCGGCACTTTCCTATAGGCGTCGCATGGAGCGGCTGGACGGCGGCTCGGCGGTTCCGCAGGCGCTTCGCGGGGGCATCGTCGCGCTCGGCAATTTCGATGGTTTTCACGAGGGGCACCAGGCGGTGGTCGGGCGCGCGGTCGCGCGCGGGCGCGCCGAAGGGCGGCCGGTGATGGTCGCGACCTTCGATCCGCATCCTGTGCGTCACTTCAAACCCGACGCCGCGCCGTTCCGCCTGACCACGCTCGATCAGCGCCAGCGCCTGTTCGAGGCCGCAGGCGCCGACGCGATGCTGGTCTTCTCCTTCGACGACGCGCTCGCCGGGACCAGTGCGGAAGGGTTCATTCGCGAACGGCTGCTCGGCCTGATCGGCGCCGCCGGGGTGGTCACCGGGGAGGACTTCACCTTCGGTCGCGGCCGCGGCGGCAACGTCGAGTTGCTGCAGCGCGCCGGCGCCGAGCTCGGTTTCTCGGTCGATGCGGTGGGGCCGATCGTCGAGGATGGCGAGCCGGTCTCGTCGAGCCGGATCCGCGAGGCGCTGCAAGCCGGGGATTGCGACACCGCCACCCACTTGCTGACCCGTCCGTTCGCGATCGAAGGCCTGGTCGAACATGGCGACAAGCGTGGCCGGGAGCTCGGTTACCCCACCGCCAATCTCGCGCTCGGCACCTACCTTCGCCCGCGCTTCGGCATCTACGCCGTGCGCGGACGGCTGGAGGATGGCCGGGTTGTGAACGGCGCCGCCAATATCGGTGTTCGGCCGACCTTCGATCCCCCCAAGGAACTGCTCGAACCCTATTTCTTCGACTTCAGCGGCGATCTCTACGGACAGCGCCTCGAAGTCGAATTCATCTCCTTCCTCCGGCCCGAGGCGAAATTCGACAGCCTGGAGGCGCTGATGGCGCAGATGGACGCCGATTGCGCAGAGGCCAGGCGCCGTCTCGCATGAGGGTTTCGCGCTGGGTCGGCGGCGGCATCGCCGCCTGCGCCGTCGCCGTTTCGCTGATCAACGCCTCCTGGATCGCGCCGACACCCCGCGACCATCTCACCCTCATCGCGCATCACGGCCTGGCGCAACCGTCCGACGGCGACTCCGCGGCCGGCTGCACCGCGCCCCGGATCCGGCCCGTAGAGGATAACAAATATATCGAGAACAGCCTGCCCTCGATGTTCAAGGCCTCGCGCATGGGTGCTGCGGTGGAACTCGACGTGCAGGCAACCGCCGATGGGCAGATGATCGCATTCGGTGATCCGGTCCTCGAATGCCGCACCAACGGCAGCGGCCCGGTTCGGGCACGTTCGCTGGCCGAGCTCAAGACCCTCGACATCGGCTACGGCTATACGGCGGACGGCGGCCGCACCTTCCCACTCCGCGGCCGCGGCATCGGCGGCATGCCGAGCGCGGAGGAGGTGCTGCGCGAGGTGCCCCAGGCCAAGCTCGTCTTCCGCTTCGCCGGCAACGATCCCCGCGATGCCGACCGCCTGGCCGCGGCGTTCCGGCGCATGGGCATGCCGATCGACGGCAAATACGCTTTCCATGGTGCACGAGCGGTCCTTGAACGCATGCGGCAACTCGCGCCGGGCGCCTGGACCTTCGACAGCGGGTCGGACGGCGCGTGCCTTGACGACTATCTGAAGGTCGGTTGGACCGGCTACGTCCCGGCAAGCTGCCGCAACACCACCATTTTCATCCCCATCGAAGGCCAGTGGAAGATCTGGGGCTGGCCGAACCGGTTCCAGAAGCGCATGGCCGATGCGAACAGCCGGCTGATCATGATCGGCGGCCGCGAGCACGGCCGGATCGTCGGCATCGATCATGCGGAGCAGCTCGGCGACGTGCCGCGCGATTTCCGGGGCTGGCTCTGGGTAGAGGATTTCTACGAGGCGGGCCGGGCGCTCGGGCGCTAGACGCTTGCCCGCATGGCGGCTAAGTCCCACCGCGACATGTCCGAGAAACCCGAAACCACCCCGCAGGATTGGCGCGACACGGTCTTCCTGCCGAAGACCGATTTCCCGATGAAAGCCGGCCTTGCCCAGAAGGAGCCGGCCATCCTCTCGCGCTGGGCCGAGGAAGGTCTCTATCAGCGCCTCCGCGAGGCCCGCGCCGGGCGCGAGCGCTTCATTCTCCACGACGGCCCGCCGTACGCCAATGGCGACATCCACATGGGCCATGCGATGAACAAGATCCTCAAGGACATCATCGTCCGCTCCCAGTCGCTGCTCGGCAAGGATGCGCCCTATGTCCCGGGATGGGACTGTCATGGCCTGCCGATCGAGTGGAAGATCGAGGAGCAATATCGCAAGAAGAAGCTCGACAAGGATGCGGTTCCGCCGCGCGAGTTCCGCGCTGAATGCCGGGCCTATGCCGAGAAGTGGGTCGGCATCCAGGCCGAACAGTTTCAGCGCCTGGGCGTGATGGGCGAGTGGGACAATCCCTATCTCACCATGAAGTTCGAGGCCGAGGCCAAGATCGTCGAGGAACTGCTCAAATTCGCCGAGAGCGGCCAGCTCTATCGCGGGGCCAAGCCCGTGATGTGGTCGCCGGTCGAAAAGACCGCGCTCGCCGAAGCCGAAGTCGAATATGAGGAGATCACCTCGACCCAGATCGACGTCGGCTTCGAGATCGTCGAAAGCCCGGTTGACGCGCTGGTCGGCGCTCAAGCGGTGATCTGGACGACGACACCGTGGACGATCCCGGTCAACCAGGCTCTCGCTTATGGCCCGGAGATCACCTACGCCCTCGTCGAAGCCGGCAGCCGCAAGCTGCTGATTGCGGAAGACCTGCTCGGCGCCTTTGCCGCGCGCCTCGGCGAAGAGGTAAAGACGACCGGCGTACAGCTGCGCGGCGCCGATCTCGCCGGCACCGTCGTCCGCCACCCGATGCATGCACTCGGCGGATTCTTCGCCCGGCCGCGGCCGATGCTTGCCGGCGACTTCGTCACGACCGACGCCGGCACCGGCCTCGTTCACATGTCGCCCGATCACGGCGAGGACGATTTCCTGCTCTGCAAGGCGCACGGCATCGATCCGGTGTTCGCGGTCACGGACGACGGCCGCTATCGCGAGGATTGGGGCTGGCTTCCCGGCGGCGGCAGCGTGATCAATCCCAAGTTCAACGCACCCGACGGCCCGATCTGCTCGGACCTGCGCGACACCGGCGCGTTGCTCGCCGCCTCTGCCGACTTCCGCCATTCCTATCCGCACAGCTGGCGCTCCAAGGCGAAGATCATTTTCCGCTGCACGCCGCAATGGTTCATCCCGATGGACGGCACAGGGGGAAGTCCGAAACCCGTTCGGGCTGAGCCTGTCGAAGCCCTTTCTTCGACTTCCGCCGAGCAGCAAGAATCGGATGGCCTTCGACAGGCTCAGGCCGATCGGAGCGCAGCGGAACAGCGGGCCAGCGGCAACGGGACCCTCCGTCAGATCGCTCTCTCCGCGATCGACGAAACCCGCTGGGTGCCGGAAAAGGCGAAGAACCGGATCAGCGCGATGGTCGAGGGCCGTCCGGACTGGGTGATCAGCCGCCAGCGCGCCTGGGGCGTGCCGATCGCGCTCTACGTCCATCGCCAGACCGGCGAATATCTGCGCGACGCCGCCGTCAATTCCCGCATCATCCGCGCCTTTCACGAAGGCGGCGCCGACGCGTGGTTCAGCGCCGACCACCAGGCCCTGCTCGGCAGCGGCTACCGGCTCGAAGACTATGAGCCGATCGTCGACATTCTCGACGTCTGGTTCGATTCCGGATCGACCCACAGCTACGTCGTCGAGGCGCGCTACGGCGAAGGCACCCGCGCCAATCTCTATATCGAAGGATCGGATCAGCATCGCGGCTGGTTCCAGTCGTCCTTGCTCGAAAGCTGCGGCACCCGTGGCCACGCGCCCTACGACGCGGTCCTCACCCACGGCTTCGCGCTCGATCAGAATGCGCGCAAGATGTCGAAAAGCCTCGGCAACGTCGTCGACCCGCTGGCGATCATCCGGGAAAGCGGCGCCGACATCCTCCGCCTCTGGGTCGCCTCGACCGACTATTTCGAGGATGTTCGCATCGGCAAGGAAGTGCTCGCGGGCACCGGCGACGCCTATCGCAAGCTCAGGAACACCTTCCGCTACCTGCTCGGCGCTCTCGCCGACTTCGACGAGAGCGAGCGCGTCGCCGTCGCCGAGATGCCGGAGCTCGAGCGCTGGGTTCTCCATCGCCTCGCGGCGATCGACGCCGAGCTGAAGGAGGCGGTGAACGGCTTCGAGTTCAATCGTTACTCGCGGCTGCTCACCGGCTTTGCCAACGACGAACTGTCCGCATTCTTCTTCGATATCCGCAAGGACGTGCTCTATTGCGATATCGGACCCAAGCTGCCGCAGGGATCGATCACCCGCCGTGCCTATCGGACGGTCCTCGACACGGTCTTCCACGCGTTGGTGCGGTGGCTGGCGCCGGTGCTCAGCTTCACCACCGAGGAAGTCTGGGGTACGCGTTACCAGCAGGACGGCTCCGTCCACCTGCTGGAATGGCCCGAGATCGATGCCGCGTGGCGCGATGACGCGCTGAACGCCAAGTGGCAGCAGATCGCAGCGACTCGCCAGCGCGTGACCGAAGCGATCGAACCGCTGCGCCGCGGCAAGGAGATCGGATCAAGTCTCGAAGCCGACATCGTTGCCCGGGTATCGAGCGACGCGCTCGCGACCGCCCTGGCGTCGATCGACTTCGCCGAAATCTGCATCGTTTCGTCGGCGAAGGTCGAGACGGGCGAAGACGCCGTGACAGTGACGCGCACCGACAAGGAAAAGTGCGGCCGCTGCTGGCGCTATCTGCCCGAGGTCGTCGAAGAAGGCGCGCTGTGCGGGCGCTGCGAAGAGGTGGTGAATGGCTGAGCTGAGTGCGGCGGACCGGGAGCGCATACAGCGCAACCGCAAGCTGGGTATGACCATCGCCGCCACCGTTCTGCTGCTCGATCAGGCAAGCAAATGGATCGTCACCTACGTCCTCCAGCTGCAGCAGCAGGTGGTGATCACCCTGGCGCCGATATTCGATCTGCGCTGGGTCGAGAATCGCGGCGTGTCGATGGGCTTCCTGACCGCGGGCAGTCCGCTGGAGCGCTGGCTGCTGGTGGCGATGACGGGGGCGATCTCGATCTTCGTCGTGACCTGGATGTGGCGCGAACGCCGGCGCGACGATGCGATCGCCCTCGCCTTCGTGCTCGGCGGCGCGCTCGGCAACATCATCGATCGCATTCGGCTCGGCTACGTCGTCGATTTCGCCGATCTGCATTTCGGCGACATCCATCCCTTTTTGGTCTTCAATGTCGGCGATGCAGCCATTACCATCGGCGTCCTGTTATTGTTGGTCCGCGCGCTGTTGACGCGCGACCGTACGCCCGCCCCGGAGGACAAGTGAACATGCGTAAGATCAACATCGCCCTCGCGGTCATGGCGGGAAGCCTTGCTCTCGCCGGCTGCGGCTCGAGCGGCGTCCTCGGTCGCGAGCGCCCCGACGAGTTTGCGGTTGCCCGCAACGCGCCGCTGGTCATCCCGCCGGATTACTCGCTGGTGCCGCCGCGCGCCGGCGAACCGGCCCCGACCGGCGCCGACGCACGCACCCAGGCGCTCGAAGCTTTGTTCGGCGGCCCGGCGCCGCGCAGCGATGCCGAGCGCCAGCTGCTCAATCAGGCCGGGACTGCCAACACCGCCATCGGCGCGCGCTCGGTGGCCGGCGACCCGGGAACAAATGTCGTCGACAAGGGCGCGACCACCCAGACGATCCTCAACTCGCCGTCGGGTGCCGGGCGCGACGCGACCGTCACCACGCCGCAATAAGCCGTCGCTTCGCGCCGGGAGGCGCGCAGCTCGCTCGAAAAGGGCGGAAGTGCAGGCGCGCTTCCGCCCTTTTCGCGTCCGCATTGACCATTCCTTAGCGGTCGCCGGCATAAAGCGGCCGCTGCAATGACGCCGCAGATCGCCCCCTTCCTGACCGGTGCCGCCGATGCCGGCGCCGAAGTGACCCAGCTCCGTCAGGTTCTCGCCCTGGTCGAGGAGATCGCAGGACGCACCCCGACCCGACTCGATACCAACATCCTCGATGAAGCCGCCCGGGTCAGCGCGGCTTACGGTAACGCGCTGCCGATCGTTCAGAAGAGGTTCGATGCGCTCGCCACCCACACGGCGACCTGGGCGGCGGCGGGCGTGTCGGCGCTGATGAAGATCAGCGAGGCCGAACGCCCGACCGGACCCGCCGCCGCGCGGCTCGCCGACGAATTGCGCAAGGCGTTGTCGCGGCTCGGCGAGATCGTCTCGGCCTAATTCGGTGCGCCGCTGCCGGACGGCGGCACCGGCCATTCCTTCACCCTGATGTCGCGCTGGGGGAACGGCAGCTCGATTCCGTTTTCCTTGAACAGAACCCACAGGCGGTTGAGGATCTCGGATCGGACGCTGCCGATCCCGGCTTCGGGATCCTTCAGCCAGATCAGAATGTCGTGAGTGACGCTATTCTCGCCGAAGCCGGTCAGCCAGACCTTCGGTCCCGGCGCATCGAGCACGCGGTCCGAGGCAGCCGCAGCTTCGACCATCAGCCTCTGCGCAAGATCCAGATCGCAGCTATAGGCGACGCCGACCGGGATGTGCACGCGCACGTCACGGCTGGAATACGACCAGTTCTCGACTTCCTGGGTCATCAGATTCTCGTTCGGAATCAGATGCTCCTTGCCGTCGCGGGTGACGATGGAGACCGCGCGTACGCCGATTTTGTTGATCCGGCCGACGGCTTCGCCGATCACGATGACGTCGCCCGGCTTGATCGATCGATCCATCAGCAGGATGATTCCCGCCATCAAATTGCCGAACGTCTTTTGGAGGCCGAAGCCGATCGCCAGGCCGAACGCACCGGAGAAGACGGTGAGCGCGGTCAGATCGATGCCGAGCACATCGATCCCGATGAAGAAGGCGGCGATGACGAGCGCCACGGAGGCGAGCTTCTGCGCGAGCAATTGCTGGGTCGGATCGAAGCCCGAAGCCCTGCGGATCGAAGTGCCGACGATCCGATTGAGCAGTTTCACGATTGCGTAGAGCGCCGCGACGGTCACAGCGATCTGGATCAGGCTGAGCAGCGAGAAGCGCATGCTGCCGGCATCGAAGCCGACCCGGTTCAACGTGTCGGTGATCGGTTTGAGGCCGCCGACAGCGCGGGTGAGCAAGGCGACGAAGGTGACCCCGGCGAGTACCAGGGCGACCAGCCGCGGCATTGCCAAGCCGCGAAGGATGCCGAGCACGAACAGCGCGCAGCCGGCCGCAATGGCGATGCCAAGAACGATCGCGCCCAGGGGCCGCCACGCATCCGCGTTGAGGATGATTGCGATCAGAATGGCGAAGATCAGGTAGCGGCTGAGATCGCACATGCGCGGCCCCAGCGTCTCTCCGCGGGCGCCGGCCCGCTGTTCGAAGAAGTCCGCGAGCCGAGGACCGAGGCCCCGAGACAGGAAATGTGCTGCCACCCAGGCGAAGGCCGCGGCGGCGATCGCCGCGGCAGCGATGATCCAGTCGGAGCCGGTTGGCCAGGTCACGCCCAGGCCCCCCAGCCAGCTCCTCATGCCGACGCCCCGTAACGCGCCAGGCCCCGGGCAAGATCTTCGATCAGATCGTCCACATCTTCCAGGCCGATATGGAGCCGCACGCGCGGACCCTCCGCCTGCCAACGCGACGCCGTACGGATCCGCTCCGCATCCGCCGGTGTCGCCAGGCTCTCGAACCCGCCCCAGCTATAGCCTATGCCGAAATGCTCGAGGCCGTCGATCAGGGCATCGCGCGCGTCCGCGTCGCCGCCCTTGAGCTCGAAGGCGAACAGGCCGGAGGCACCCTTGAAATCCCGCACCCAATGTTCGTGCCCCGGGCAATCGGCAAAGGCGGGATGCAGGATCCGTGAGACCTGCGGCTGCGCCTGCAGCCACTGGGCGACCTTGAGGGCACTCTGTTGATGCTGCCTGAGTCGCACGCCAAGGGTCCGAAGCCCCCGCGTGGCGAGATAGGCATCATCGGGTCCGACATGCTGGCCGAAAACCTGGCTGGTCCGCTCGATTCGCGGCCACCAGCGGGCATTGGCGGTCACCGTACCGATCATCGCATCGGCGTGGCCGACGATATATTTGGTCGCGGCGAGGATCGAGATATCCACGCCGGCGCTCAGCGCCTGGAAGAAGACGGGGGTGGCCCAGGTATTGTCGATCAGGGTGACGAGGCCTCGCGCCTTGGCGATCTCGCAGATGCCTGGCACGTCCTGGATTTCGAAGCTCAAGGATCCCGGGCTTTCAAGGAAGATCGCCTTGGTGCGATCACCGATCAGCGTCTCGATCCCGCGGCCGATCATCGGATCGTAATAGGTCACCGCGACCCCCATCGGCTTCAGCACGGTGTCGCAGAAGATCCGGGTCGGCGCGTAGGCGCTGTCGACCATCAGGATCTCGTCCCCTGGCGACAGCACGGCCATCAGCGCGATCGCCACGGCGGCAGAGCCGGACGGGAACAGCCGGGTTCCCGCGGCACCCGGCTCGATCCCGGTAAGCGCCTCGGCCAGCGCCCATTGGGTGGGGGTGCCGTTTCGCCCATATTGCAGGCGTCCATGACGCGGCGGGTTGGACGCCTCCATCTCCGCAACGCTGTCGAACAACATCGTCGAGGCACGCCACACCGGCGGATTGACGATGCCGGTGGTCCATTCGGGTTTGCGGCCGCCCTCGACGATCATCGTGTCGGGACGGCGCCTGCGGGCGTCGGTCATCCAGTTTCCTTCGGTGTCTCGGGGTCGGCGCCCCATTCGGACCAGCTGCCGTCGTAGAGCAGCACGTCCTCCTTGCCGAGCAGATGCGCTCCGAACAGCAATACGGCTGCGGTCACTCCCGATCCGCACGTGGTGACCATCGGCTTCGACAGATCCACCCCCGCGGCATCGAAGGCGGCGCGAAGTGCTGTCCCCCTCTTCCAGCTTTGATCGGGATTGAACAAATTGCCTTGAGGCAGATTGCGCGATCCGGGGATGTGGCCCGACGCCATGCCAGGCCGGGGCTCCGGCTCCGCGCCGCTGAAGCGACCGGCGCCACGCGCATCGACGATCTCATGGGATCCGGTGCCGATCAGCGACAGGAGCAGCCTCTTGTCGGCAACGCGGCCGCCGCGGAATCGCG
Organism: Sphingosinicella sp. BN140058; assembly: GCF_004135585.1. NCBI lineage: Bacteria > Pseudomonadati > Pseudomonadota > Alphaproteobacteria > Sphingomonadales > Sphingosinicellaceae > Sphingosinicella > Sphingosinicella sp. BN140058. Next base: position 872,185 of record NZ_CP035501.1, read on the forward strand.
GCGTGAAGTGACCGTGGCGGCGCGAAGGCGCCCCGCCTTCCAGCGGGCGTCCTTCCGCCTTCCACTTCTGCAAACCGCCATCGAGGATCGCGACCTGCCGAACGCCGAACAGCCGCAACATCCACCAGGCCCGGGCGGCGCTGTGCAGCGGGCTGTTGTCATAGAGGACGACGCGCTGCCCGTCGCGAACCCCGAGTGCCTGCATCCGGCTCGCGAGCTTGGCCTCGCTCGGCAGCATGTGGGGAATCGGATTGGCGGTGTCCGAAACCTCCTCCAGGTCCAGGAAGACGGCGCCGGGAATATGCTCCGCCGCGTGCTCGGCGCGGGGATTGCGAGGATCTCCCGGCAACAACAGGGTTGCGTCGAGGATCGCGAGATCGGACGCGCCGAGCTCTTGCGCCAGCCATTCCGTCGAAACGAGCGATTCCATGGTCCCTGGCTCCTCAGCCCTTTGCCGGCTCGATAACGCCGAGTCGCTCCAGCGTCTTCAGAAACTCGGCGACTTCCGCCACAGGCACGGCACCGACCGTGGCCGAGAGATCGTCGGCGATGTCCTGGATTGTTCTCACCCCGTCGACGAGGTTCAAGGCTTCGTAGGCGAAGCTCGCCCCCTCCCATTGCGGCGGGCGCAAGAGCAGAGCGGGTCTCGGCAGACCGGCCTTGGCCAGTCGATCGTCGAACCAGCTGTAGCCGAACCCGTCCATCGGCCCCTTCGGCGACGCCCTGCGCTGGTAGCAGAGCATGAAGGCGGCATCCGCCGAGGTTCCCCGACCTTCGGGCCGCGGCTCCGGCCTGGTCACGCCGAAGCGCCCGAGCGAGCGCGCAACGTCGACCTCATAGGCACCACTCCAGCGCCACAGGTTCGCCGACTCCGCCTTCGACAGCGAGATCGCGCGACGGGTCAGCTCGGCCTGGCGCTGCTGGCTTTCGGCTGAAAGCAACTGAACGAGCTCGCGGCTCTCGGCGTCGATATTGGCGAGCACCCAGGCGGCGCCGGCGGCGATGAACATCGCCCGCTTCAGCTTGGTGGAATCGATGTTCGCCGGAACGTCCTTTTGCGTGTGGATGTAGCGATCCGGCCAGTCGGCGACATACAGGACCGGCACGCGCCAGCTTCCCTCCGCCCACACCTGGTGGTCGCTGCCCTCGCTGAAGCCGCCGATCTTTGCATCGAGCGCATTGCGGGTACCGCCCGGCGCGAGCAGCGGCAGATCGGCGCTGCCGGTATCCGCAAAGGCGCTTGCCTGACCGTCGACCCAGCGGCCGATCGCGAAGCCCACGTCGCCGACGAAGCTCGGCAGGCTCGGCGGCGAACCCTCCACCATCAGCCGGCCCTTGGTCAGCTCGCTGTTGCCGCCGATCATGTCGAGATGGATCGTTGCCAAGGTACGCCGGGCGAATTCAGGGCGCGCATTGAGCAGCGCGATCGTACCCTCGATTTCCGCCGGCCAGATGAAGCGCAGCGTTCGCTTGGGGCGCTTGAGACGTCCGTCCGCGATCAGCCGCTGCAGCGTACGGGCGATCTGGAGAATGCCCGAACAGCCGCTCGCATTGTCGTTCGCGCCGGGCGAGGGATGATCGAGATGGCAGGACAGGACGATCTCGTGCGCCCTGTCCTCGCCGGGAATCACGGCGGTGGGGATCAGATAGGCGCCCGGGCTGCGTCGCGCGTCCACCGCGGCGCGAAGCCGGATCCTCTTCCCTGCCGCCATGCGCTGCTGCCAGGCCCGGGCCTGAGCCGGCGAGACCATGAAGGCGAAGGTCGGATCGGCCCACGTGCTGAGATGACCCCAGCGGATCAGGTCCTGATCCTCGCCCCACCAGGCGGTGCGCTGATTCTGTGCCCACGAGACGATGCCGGCAGCCCCTCGCTCGGTGACGGCCAACCGGGCCACCGCTTCGGGCTGCGACGCGGTGAGCACCAGTTTGCCGCGAACGTCCTTGCCCGCATAGTCCGCGGCATCGCTGCCGGCCCCGACGTCGACGAGGTCGGCCTCGGCGGCGCCGCTGACGCTGTCCTGCGCGAGCGTGATCGGCTGATCCGCCCATGAGGCGACGCGAACGGCATCCGACCATCGGCCGCGGCTCTCGCTCTGCTCCCACAATCCCGCCGATCGCGCATTCCAGGCGGGACGGGAGCGCTGGGTGCCGTAGAAGATCTTGCCGTCGGCCGGCAGCCGGATCATCTCGACGTCGGAAAGTCCCTGGTCCCGCAAGCGGCTCAGCACGAGATCGGCTGCGGCCGCATAGCCTTTCGATCCGCGCATGCGATGGTGCAGCGACAACGCCTCGATGGTCCGCTTCGCCCCGTCGCCCGAGAGTTCCGACGCGAGCGCCCGCGTTTCCCCGGGCGTGAGCAACGGCGCCCGCACCTCTCGCTCCGCAGCATGGGCCTGTGCCACGGCCAGCGCTGCGATGATCAGGGAAAGGGCCGTGCGCATCGCTCTAGCGCCTTTCGAAACGGCGGAAGAAGCTCTGATCGCTCCAACGCGGCCGCTCGGCCGCGTCGGCGATGCGGAGGCCAAGATCCGCAACGAAGTCGTTGAGGCGGACGGCATCCAGTTTCTCGACCGGCTGCGACAGATCGTCCGAGGGCGCGTGATAGCGGGTCGACCGCCAGGCCCGTTCGATCTCAGCTTCGGGCGTGTTGCGGGCGAAACCGAACTTGAACGCGAGCGAGGGAATGCCTTCGCGGATGAAGCTATACTGATCGGAGCGGACGAAGCTGTTCCGGTCCGGCCAGGGATCGGGAACCAGCGGCAGACCCATCGCCGCGCCGATTGCGGCGGCGTCTTCACCGAGGCTGCTCTCCTCCGCGCCGAGCGCGATCACGGTCCGCAGCGGGAAGATCGGCAGCGCCATGTCGAAGTTGAGATCGGCAACGATGGAGCGCCGGGGCACGCTCGGCCGCAGCGAGAAATAGCGCGAGCCGAGCAAGCCCTTCTCCTCGGCGGTCACGAAGACGAACAGCATCGAGCGCTTCGGACGGGCACGAGTCTCGTGATAGCGGGCAGCGATATCGAGCAGGGCGGCGGAGCCCGCGGCATTGTCGAGCGCGCCATTGTAAAGGCCGTCGCCATCAATCGGGGCGCTGGTGCCGAGATGATCCAGATGTGCCGAAAAGACGACATGCTCATCCTTGAGCCGGCTATCCCTGCCGGGAAGGCGGGCGACGACGTTGGCCGAGGTCACCGCATTGTGCCGGGTGGCGATGTCGGCCCGCAGGCTCTGGACAAGCGTGACCTTCGGGAGCGGGCTCGACGCATCGGCCAGCGCGCCGATCTCGGCGAAGCTGCGGCCCGAACCGGCAAACAGCTTCTCGCTTGACCCGGTCGCGAAGCTCGCGCTGAAGAAGTCGGCCTTGACGTCGCGAAGCGCCGGATCGGCGAAATACATGCCGGATTGACCGGCTTGGGCGACCGCACGCCCCCAAGGTGTTTCAACTGCCTTGGGCGCAGTCAGCGAGATCAGGCCGATTGCGCCCCGTTCGGCGAGCAGGCGGGTACGCTCCCGCCGCGCATGCGCCTTGAGCGCGCCCGAGATACTGGCGGGGCCGCCGCTGATCACCACGGCTACCTTGCCCGCGAGATCGACTCCGGCAAGGTCGTCATGACCGGCTTCGGGAATGTGGAGGCCGTAGCCGATGAAGACCAATGGCGCCTCGACATGCGCCGGCCGCCGGCCCTCGCCGCGCCCGACGATCATATCCTCGGGCAGCGCGATCGGCGTCGCCGTCCCGCCCGCAACCAGCGCGGCACGCGAGGTCGCATGATCGACGAACTGCTCTTCGAACGCCACCGGCTGGAAGAAGCCTTCGGTTCCGGCCGGCTCCAGGCCGATCGCGCGCAGGCGCGAGACGACATGATCCGCAGCCCGCTGATAGCCGGGCGTGCCGGTGAGCCTCCCCTCCATTCCATCATCCGCCAGCGCCGCAACGTCGTCCCACCAGCGCTCGGCACGCTGTTCGGCGTTGGGCGGCTGGGGCAGGGTCGCGCAGGCCGACGCCAACATCAGCGGAAGAGCGAGAATCAGGCGCATGGTCGGCTCCAGGATCCGGCGGAAGTTTGCAGGGCCTCGCTGCACTCAGGGTTTCAGCGGCTGCGGATGAAGGAACGGATGTCGCGGCTCAGCTTCGATCGGTCCTCGTCGCGGACGTACATCATGTGTCCGGAGCCATAATATTCGAAATGCACCCGGTCGGCGGGTATCCCGGTTCGGCTCAAACTGTATTCGGCGCCGAAGAACGGGGTAGCAAAATCGAAATAGCCTTGGCCGACGAACACGCGCAGACCGCCATTCTCGCGCATCGCGCGGCCGAGATAGGGGGCGACGTTCTTGTAATAGGTGCCGTCACCGCCGCCGGGGAGATCCCAGTTCCAGTCGCTGACGCCGCCGATCGTCGAATATTGCCGATCGGTGGTGAATTTCAACGGTCCCCGAACCCAGTCGTTCAGCGCCGCGGTATAGCCGCCGTCGATGCCGTAGAAGCTCGGGTCGTTGTCAGGCCCCTCGCCCGCATTGTCGTAGTCGCGGCCGGTGTAGCGCGCGTCGAGACGACCGATGGTCAGGCCTCGGTCGCGCAGCAATTCCTTGTAGAAGCGCTGATCGGACACTCTGAGATCCGCCTGGTCGAGAAATGTCTCCGACAGCCCGGTGAACCGGGCAAGGCGGCGGCGGATGGCGGCTCTCTCCTCGCCCTGCAGCTTCTGCCCTTTCAGCAAAGCGAGCGCATAATCACCGGCGGCAAAGGTCCGCGCTTCTTCGACGAACTGCTCGAGCGTTCCGGCGTCGGCTGGCGCCTTGCCGTGATGATGGGCCGCTGCCGCCATCGACGGGAGGAACAGCACGTACGGCATTTCGTTGCCGGGAACACCGGCCTGGGCGCCGAAATCGAGAATGGTCGAGATCAGGATGATGCCATTCAACGAGACGTCGTTGTACCGCCCCTCCAGCTCGTTGACGACCGCGGCCGACCGGGTGGTCCCGTAGCTCTCACCGCCAAGGAACTTTGGCGAGTTCCAGCGCCCGTTTTCATTGAGCCAGATGCGGATGAATTCGCCGATCGATTTCGCGTCGGCGGTGACGCCCCAATAGTCCTTGGCCGGGGTCTTGCCGAGCGGATGACTGAACCCGGTTCCGACCGGATCGATGAAGACGATATCGGTGACGTCGAGCAAGCTGTCGGGATTGTCGATCAGCGGATAGGGCGGCGCGCCGTCGTCACGCGCGTCAGAGGGAATGGCGACACGCTTGGGGCCGAAGGCGCCCATGTGGAGCCACAAGGAACCCGATCCGGGCCCGCCGTTGAACAGAAAAGCGATGGGGCGGTTCGGATCGCGCGGTTCCTTGACATAGGCGACCGAAAATATGCTCGCTTTCGGTGTCCCGTCCTCGGCCTTCAAATAGGTCTCGCCTGCAGTCGCAGTGTAGTTGATGCGCTGCCCACCGAACGTTCCGCTATGCTTGGTGACCGAGATCGTCGGCGGCGGCGTCGGTGCCGCTGCCTCCTTCCGCTCTTCTCCGGCTGCGTTTTCCTGGGCGGCAAGCGGGGCGGCAAGGCACAAGGCGAGGAGAGCGGGTGCGAGCTTCTTCATGGTGCGGGAACGACCTCGGCAGGGTGGAATGGCGTGAAGGCTAGTTACGGGTACGAACCGTGTCCACCATCTCGCGCGCTGCTGCAGAGTTGCTCGTCATGTGATGCACAAGCGCCACGACCCTTGTGATCTCTTGCCACGGATGCTTCAGGCGAGGCTCGCGTCCGGGGAGGCCGACGGGAGGGTGAAGCACAACAAGGCACCCTGGGAGCGGGACTGGTCGATCCAGATCCGCCCTCCATAATTGTGGATGATCGCACGCGAGATCGACAGGCCAAGGCCCAGACCGCTGCGCTTGCGGGACGAAAAGGGAGAGAAGACTTCCAGCAGGTCTGCGGGAACGCCAGGGCCGTTGTCCGCCACGCAGATCTTGATCGTTCCCTTCTCCGCCCATTCGCTGGATATCGTCACGCGCGGGTCTTGCACCGACGCCACGGCTTCGCAGGCGTTGCGCAAAAGGTTGATCAGCACCTGCTGCAACTGGATCTTGTCGGCCGCAACCCAGTGAGCATCTTCGCGCAGGGTGCTGGCGATCTCCACCCGTTCGATCCCATTGGCCATCCGGACGAGAGATATCGCGTCGCGGACGACATCCGGGAGGAACGCGGTGTCGTCCCCGCCCGGTTTCTTCGCGATCATGTCGCGGGCGCGCCGCATGATGTCGCGGGTGAGCATGATCTGGTCCTCGACCTGCTCCAAAGCGCCGCGTACCAAGGCATCGTCTCCTGGTGCCTGCCGGCGGGCATAGGCTTTGGCACCGAGCAGGTAATTGGCGGCGGCAGTCAGCGGCTGGGCGAGTTCGTGCGCGATCGTCGCCGCCATGGTGTTGATGGCGTCGACTCGCGCCATATGCGCGACATCCTCGCGAAGCGCCTCGTGGAGCTTTTCCTCCGTGACGTCCTGATCCGTCCCGATGATCCGGCTGACCAGCCCTTCGGGGCTGAGAACGGGCGAGAAGAGAAGCCGGCGGTGTGACGGCGTCTCCGGGCTCGGCCAGACAAGCACCTCGCATTGATGCGGTTCGGCAAGATGGATGGTTGCCGCCAGTGCGCCCGCGAAGCCGTCCCGGCTATTCGCGTCGAGATAGGCGAGCACGGCATCGAGCGTCAGGACATCATCCTTGGCCGCTCGTCCGTACATCTCGCACATCTGCGCCGACCACAGGAAGCGATCGGCGGCCACGTCATATTCCCAGTCGCCGATCCGACCGAGGCGCTGCGCCTCGCGCAATTTACGATTGGCTGCGGCAAGCGATTTCACAGCCCGGTCCCGGCGTAGCAGGCCGAACGTGGTGCTGGCCGCAAAGGCGAGAATGGCCAGGGTAAGGAAGGCCATACCAAAATGATAGTAACGCGAGCGGCTCCGGATCTCCGCCAACACATCGGCCTCGCCAATTCCGACCGTGACGAATACCGGATATTGTTCCAGCCGCCGATGGCTGAAATAGCGTCGGATCCGATCGAGCGCCGCTGGTCCGAGATAGGATCCGTTCGGATCCCGCATCTGACGCTCCATCACTAACTGCCCGCGCAGATCCTCGCCCCAACCGAGCATATTGCCCTGGCGCCGCGCCAGCGTGATCCCATCGAGGCGGATAACGGACACCAGATCCTGCGGCCGGATGGCAGCACCTCGGGTGAAATCGACGAGCCGTTCCACCGGCATTTCGACGATCACCGCACCGGAGACCGCCCCATCCGGTTGCGCCAGCGGCCGGGTGAAGGCGATCACCGGCCCGCGCGCACCCTCTGTCGTGGCGGGCGCCGAGATGAACAGTCGCGCCGGTCCGTTGCCCTGAACCGCTCCGACCGGCATGCGGGAGGCCACCGAAACCGGCCGGTCGGGAGGCCTGGTGGAAAAGCGCACCCGGCCTTCGGCATCGGCGATCATCACCGCGGAGAATAGCGGATCCTGCGCCACCGGATCAGACAGGCGGCGAGGCGGAGCGGGCGCCGCTTCCTTTGGCATCGGCGGAACATGCGCGGTCAGGTGCAGGGCTGCGAAATCCGCCGCTTCGAAGGTTCGAGTGACATATTGTTCGAAAGCGATGGCGCGGTTGCGGTTCTCTCGAAGTGCAGCTGCAATCGCGCTCGATCGCTCGAATGCGAGCTGCGAGATCGTCGCCGCCCACAGCAGCAGGAGGAGAATGATGCTGCCGCCGAAGACGAGAACCGCCATGGGCTTGCTCGACAGAGAGGATCGGCTGGCTGACATGCTGTGCGTGACGATCCAGTTTCATCCCACCGACGACATCAACGCAGGCAAGCTCGACAAGAAGCGTGATCATAGCTGTTCGCGCCGCGCCTTTCCATCGCAAGCGCGGTTCTTGTCAGAAGTCGAGCAAAAGGATGGAGCGTCGCGCAGATCACCCGCACTGGCCGGCCTTTCGCTCCGGGACCACCATCAGAATGCGGCTGGCGGCCTTCAGCCGGCATGAAGGAGGGCTTCGAAGCGCATCAGACATCGATGCGACCTACTTCCAAGCGGCGCCTTCAAGGATTAGAGGCGCGCTCATGGACCTGACCCACCTCGGCCAATCGAGCCCGCTCCCGTCATCGCCCGAAGAGGCACGGCTCGATTACGTGCCCAATCCGCGGCTCGGCCGCCTCTATCTGGTGCGCTTCACCGCGCCGGAATTCACTTCGCTTTGCCCAGTGACCGGGCAGCCGGATTTTGCCCACATCATGATCGATTACTGCCCGGGCGAGACGATCGTGGAATCCAAGTCGCTGAAGCTGTTTCTCCATTCCTTCCGGAACCATTGCGGCTTCCACGAAGATGTCACTGTCGGGATCGCCGAACGGCTGGTGGAGGAAATGCAGCCGCGCTGGCTTCGGATCGGGGCCTATTGGTACCCCCGCGGCGGCATCCCGATCGACGTTTTCTGGCAGACAGGCGCTCCCCCGGAGGGCCTGTGGGTACCCGATCAGGGCGTGACGAGCTACCGCGGGCGCGGCTGACCGCACTCACATCTTGCTGAGCGTCTCGGCGGCAAGATCGTCCCCTGCCGCCGCCGCGCGCTCGATCAACGCCCGCGCCTTTGCGCGGTCCGCCGGCACCCCGATACCGTCGAGATGTGCAAGCCCGAGATAGGTGAGCGCGCGAGCATCGCCTTCTTCGATCGCCTCGGCGAGCATGGCATGGCTACGCGGCAGATCACGACGACCGCGCGCCGCGAGCAGATACTCCTGCCCCAGTTCAGGAGAGTCGCAAAGAGGAACGGAGTGCTGCCGACACGCCGCCGCGGCACCCTGAGCATGCCCTGGCCACCCACCTCTGACGGAGCCCGCCGGCGCGGCCTTCCATGGCGCCTGACGTTGCCGGGCACTTGTTGCCGTTTCGAGGATGGTGCCGCATCCGGCTTCCCGATCGGCCAGGCTGCCCGGCTCCGCTCTGCGGCCTATCGCGGTTTATGCTTGGACGCCGGCCCCGGTACCAACGATCCGCGTCGTCCGGTAATGGCGCATTTCGACGATCTCGCCGACGAAGGGGCGGATTGCATCCAGGAACGGCGGGAAGTGCGCGGATCGGCGGAAACCCTGCATATGGGCTTCGGCCGACTGCCAGCGAATGCGAAGGATAAAGCTGTTCGCATCGTCGGCACACTGCGTCAGCTCGTAGTCGATACAATGCGGGGACAGATCGAGATGTTCGGCTGCCGTCGCATAGGCGTCGGCCAGCTGGTCGGGCTGGTGCTTGGTCAGAGCGTATCGGATATACTCCACGATCATCTTTCTTCCTCGTCGCTGTCGATCGGATCGAGGCGAGCAGCTTCGCCAACCGAATTCAACGCACCAGATGGTAAGGACGTCCGTGACCAAGCATTTCAGGAAAGACTATGGCTGCCCTGTGGAACTCGCGGTCGATCTGCTCGGAGGGAAGTGGAAGACGGTAATCCTGGCGCGAATCAAGGAAGGTCCGCTCACGTACGGCGGGCTGCGGAACAGCATGCGCGGCCTCTCCGACAAGGTCTTGACCGAGAAGCTGAAGGACCTCGTCGAACTCTGCGTCGTCGAACACGTCGCCATCGATGCCGCGGGAGATCGGAAGCATTATCGGCTCACCGACCGGGGTCGAGACCTCGCCCCCGTTCTCGAGGCCTTGTATCGCGCGGGCGGCTTGCTGGCCGATCAGCTGGACATCCGCTTCCCGCAGACCGCTGACCGACACGTCAGGTAGATCGATTACGGGAGCGTCCAGGCCGGCGGCTGCGCCCGATCGCGGCGGTCAGATGCAGCCGGCCCGCTCGGCGCGAACGTCTTCGAGCAGTTGCTCGACATCGTCCGCGCCCGCACGGAGCGCCTTGATCAGCCAGATTTCGGCGCTGGCGAGATCCTGCTCGACTCCTTTGCCATCCGCACAGATCACGCCGAGCAAGCCCATCGCACGTGCATCGCCGAGACCCGCCGCGCGCTGCAGAAGATCAAGACCGCGCGGCAGGTCCTGCGGCACGATCCTGCCAAGAACATATTGCTGACCAAGGATGGTCATGCCCCTGCCGCTGCCGGCATCGGCCGCTTTGGAGAGCCAGTCCAGAGCCGCCTCGACGTCGATCGGACCGTCCTCACCGTAAAGATGCATCGCGCCGAGATCCGCCATCGCTTCGGCGCTGCCATGCTCCGCCGCCCGTTTGCGCCAGCGCAGCGCTTCCGCCTCGTCGGCGCGCACGCCGCGACCGTGCTGGTACATGATCCCGATGCTCCGCTCGGCATTGGCATCTCCAGCCTCAGCGCATCGCCGCAACAGGCGCATTGCCACATCGGGATCCTCGGGAACCATTCTGCCTTCATCGTAGAGCATCGCCAGCAGGAAGGTGGCTTCCAGATTGCCCTCCTCCGACTCCTTTGTGAAATATCCGATCCCGGTCTCCCGGGTTACGGGTCCCAGCGGGCTCGCCATCGTGACGCCTTCAATGAACGCGCGGGCGGACTCGAAGGGTGGTCCGGGCATATCGCTCAGGCGGCCGCGCAGCTCGTCGAGATCGCCTGGCTCACCGCGCAGCACCTGCAATGCGGCGCGCGCGGGGGCACAATCATCGTCTCCAGCGGCCGCTTCGAAGTAGAAGGCTGCAACGTGCCGATCCTGCGGAACACCGCGGCCGAGGGCGTAGCAGAAGCCGACCCTCGCGGCGGCATCCGGGTCGCCACCCGCCGCAGCACGCACGTACCAGCGGAACGCCTCGGCGGAATCCTGTTCGACGCCCAGCCCTGCGTCGTAGAGCGCACCCAGGGCATGTTCGCAGGTCTCGTTCGCCTCGGCGGCACCGGCGCGGAAGAAGAGGAGCGCCTCCTGATAGTCGCGGTCGACGCCGCGGCCGTCCCTGTAGAGCGTGCCGAGCATCAGAGTCGCATCGGCACCTCCATCCTCCGCGGCGCGGCGGAGCCATACCACCCCCTCCGCCGGATCCGCCGCCACTGCGTCGGCATCGCCGTCGACCAGGGTCAGCCCCAGGAGGAAGGCTCCAAGCCCCTCGCCGCGCTCGGCGGCCCGCCGGTAGAAGGCGATAGCCACGGCAGGATCTTCGGGAACGCCGCGACCGACATGATGCATCTCGCCGATGTGGACCATAGCCTTTGCCGATCCCGCCTCCGCGGCGATACGGAACAGACGCAGCGCCTCGTCGGGATCGCGAAATTCCAGGTCGCCGAAAGCATATTGAACGGCAAGCATCCGGCCGGCTTCCGGATTGCCCTGATCGGAGAGCCGCCTGAGGATTGCGATCGCGCGCGGCATGTCGCCGCGCATCATCGCGGCCTCGGCGTCCGGGATGCCCGGCGCGGGCAACACCGCCTTCTTCACGGCTTCCACGACGTTAAACAGCAGGGTGGCCATCATCCTCTCCTCGGAAGGTCCTGAGACGAGCGGCATCGGGCTGAGGCAGCCGCTCGGTCGACGCAGCGGGCTACGCAACAAGGAAGAATGGCAGCCGGCAAAGCCGCCTTTGTTCACCAGCTGTTCTCTACCATCAAAACGCATTTGAAACAAAGTGCCCATTTCCGGCGGTAGGCAGCGTTCCGCGGAGCGGCTAACGGGAGCCGATGACGATTGCGATCTTGGGCGCCGGGTCGGTCGGCTGCTTCATCGGCGGCGCCTGGTCGCACGCCGGCCTTCCTGTGCGGTTCGTCGGCCGCGAGGCGATCGGGACGGCGATCGCCGCCGAAGGCCTGACGCTCACCGATTATTCCGGCTGGCGCGTTCGCCGGAACCCCGAGCAGGTCGACTACGCCACCAGCCCCAAGGCTTTGGCCAAAGCCGACATCATCGCGCTCTGCGTCAAGAGCACCGGCACGGCCGAAGCGGCGAAGCAGATCGCGCGCCACGGCAAGAACGGCGCTCTGGTGATCAGCTTTCAGAACGGGGTCAGCAACGTCGATGCCCTGCGGGACGTGCTGAAGGACCGGTTCGAGATCGCGCAGGCCATGGTGCCGTTCAACGTCGCCTATCTCGGCCATGGCCGTTTCCACAAGGGCGTCGCCGGCGAGCTCGTCGTTCAGGACATTCCACGCACCCGCGTCCTCGCCCAGGAGGTCGGCGGCGGGCCCGCTGCCTTGCGCCTCGCCGACGACATGGCCGCGATCGCCTGGGGCAAATTGCTCATCAACCTCAACAATGCGGTCAACGCCTTGTCGGGCCGAACCTTGCTCGAGCAATTGCGCGAGCGTGACTATCGCCGGGTCGTCGCAGCGTCGATCGTCGAAGCCCTCGATCTCCTCGCGGCCGCGGGGATCGAGCCGGCAAAGATCGGCCCGATCGCGCCGAAGCTCCTGCCCCACGCCATTGCGGCGCCGAACCTCATCTTCAATAACCTCTTCCTCAAGATCCAGAAGATCGATGCGAAGGCACGCTCGTCCATGGCCGACGATCTTCGCGCCGGACGCACGACGGAGATCGATTATCTCAACGGCGAAGTGGTCAGGCTTGCCAAGCGGCTGAAGAAGCGCGCGCCGGTCAACACCGCCATCGTCGACCTGGTCAAGCAGGCGGAGCTTGGAGTCGAGCATCTGTGGAGCCCGGAGGATCTGCGCGCACACGTGCTGCAGGGGCATAAGGTGGCGCCGGTCTTCGGATACTGATTTGACAACGCGGCACGTGCCGCGCAGGGGCCGAAAAACCGCTGTTTTTCCGGAGCCTGCCCGATGCGCCTTGCCGCCGCCGCCTCTTTGATCGCGCTTTCCGTCTCGCTCTCCGCCTGCGCAGGCACCGCCTCCTCGCCATCCGCGATCACCGCTCCGCCGACGGCCGCGGACGTCTCCACCGTCCCCACCCAGCTTCCCCGCAACGCGCGTCCGCTCCAATACAGGATCTCCGTGACGCCCGATGCGCAAAACCTGCGCTTCAGCGGCATCACCACCATCGACGTCGACGTGCTCGAAGCGACCGACACGCTGACCGTCAACGCCGCCGATCTCGACTTCCGCTCTGCCGAGATCGCCGCGCTGTCCAGCGACGGCACCGCGCGCCAGCCCGCGGCCGGCCGAGTGTCGGTCGATGCCGACAAGCAGACCGCGACCGTACGCTTCGGTGAGCGCCTGCAACCGGGCCGTTACCGCCTGCGCTTCGACTATTCCGGCAAGATCTACAGCCAGGCGGCGGGTCTGTTCGCGCTCGATTATGAGAGCGGCGCGGGCAAGAAGCGCGCTTTGTTCACCCAGTTCGAGGCGCCGGACGCGCGCCGGTTTTTTCCGGGCTGGGACGAGCCGCAATATCGAACGCTTTACACGCTGAGCGTGACCGCGCCCGCCGATCAGGACGTGATCAGCAACATGCCGCAAGCCGGCGTCGAGCCGCGCGCGGGCGGCACGAAGACGGTGACCTTCCGGACCACGCCGCCAATGTCGAGCTACCTGCTGTTCATGGGCGTCGGCGAGTTCGACCGGATCACCACGACCGCGGCGAACACCGAGATCGGCGTCGTCAGCAAGCGCGGCAATGGCGAGCAGGGCCGCTGGGCCCTGGAGAGCTCGGCGAAGCTGCTCCCCTGGTACAACAATTATTTCGGCACGCCCTATCCGTTGCCGAAGCTCGACAACGTCGCCGGTCCCGGAAGCAGTCAGTTCTTCGGAGCGATGGAAAATTGGGGCGCGATCTTCTCGTTCGAGTCGGTCCTGCTCGTCGACCCAGTGATCACCAGCGAATCTGCACGCCAGCGCATCTTCGAAGTCGCCGCGCACGAGATGGCGCATCAATGGTTCGGCGATCTCGTCACGATGGCGTGGTGGGACGATCTCTGGCTGAACGAAGGCTTCGCCTCGTGGATGGCGACCAAGGCGACCACTGCGCTCCACCCGGAATGGGAGCCCGAACTCGGCATCGTTGCTGGCCGCGAGGCGGCGATCGGGCTCGACAGCGTCGCCACCACCCATCCCGTCGTCCAGCGCCTGACTACGGTCGAGCAGATCAGCCAGGCCTTCGATTCGATCACCTACTCGAAGGGCGAGGCGGTGATCACGATGCTGGAGGATTATGTCGGCGAAGACGCCTGGCGGCGCGGCGTTCAGAATTACATCCGCACCCACAAGCTCGGCAACACCCGCACCGACGATTTGTCGGCGAAGATCGAGCGCGCGGCCGGCAAGCCCGTCACCGCAATCGCACATGATTTCACGCTCCAGCCGGGCGTGCCGCTGATCCGCGTCGAACAGGCCGCATGCAGCGGAGGCAGCACCCGCGTGACCTTGCGCCAGGGCGAATTCAGCCGCGACCGATCTGACAAGGCGCCGCTCAGCTGGCGGGTGCCGGTGATCGGCGCCACTCTCGGCAGCAAGCCGGCGCGCGCGCTCGTCGAGGGCGGCCATGCTACGTTCGACGTGCCTGGCTGTGGCACCCTGGTCGTGAACAGCGGTCAATCGGGCTATTACCGGACGCTGTACACGCCGGCGATGCTCGACCGGATCGCCGCCTCGTTCGCGCAGCTCCCGCCCATCGATCAGATCGGCCTGTTGGCGGATCAATGGGGGCTGGGCCTCGCCGGCTACCAGTCCGCTGCGGAGGCTCTCGACCTTGTCGATGCGGTTCCGGCCGACGCCAATCCGCAGGTCTACAGCCGCATGGCATCGATCCTGGAGGGGCTTTACGGCCTCTATGACGGCGACGCCGCGCATCAGGCGGCGATCGCCCGATACGCATCCGCCAAGCTCTCGCCGATGCTGAAGCGGATCGGGTGGACGGCGAAGCCGGATGAGGCGCCGACCACTCCAGTGCTCCGCTCCGAGTTGATCTCGACGCTCGGCGGCATGGGTGACCGCGGGGTGGTCGACGAGGCTTCCCGTCTCTACGCAGCCAACGATCCGATCGCGGCGGCCGGGCCGTTGCGAAGTACGATCCTGGCGGTCGTCGCACGCAATCTCGATGCCGCAGGCTGGGATCGCCTGAGGAGCCAGGCGCGTGCCGAGACCAATCCCCTGGTCAAGGCGCAGCTCTACAAGCTGCTCGGCACCAACCGCGATCCTGCCCTGGCGCAGCGGGCGCTGAGGCTGGCGCTGACCGACGAGCCTGGTGCCACCACCAGCGCCGGCATCATCAGCGCGGTTTCGGGCGAACATCCCGATCTCGCCTTCGATTTCGCGATCGTCAATCGCGAGAAGGTCGAGGCACTGGTCGACATCTCCTCACGCTCGCGCTTCATCGCCCAGCTCGGCGCCGGTTCGTCCGACCCGGCGATGATTCAGAAGATCGAGGCTTATGCCACCCGGTATCTGACCCCGGAGTCGCGGCGCCCCGCCGACACGGCGATCGGCGGCATCCGCGACCGCACCCGCGTCCGCACCGAGCGCCTGCCGGACATCACGAAATGGCTGGAGGCAAAGCGGGGCTGAGCACGTGCACACGTCCCTTTGACATCCGTTCGGGCTGAGCCTGTCGAAGCCCTTGCCTTCCCTTACCGCCCGAAGAGCAGAAAAGGGCTTCGACGAGCTCAGCCCGAACGGAGCGCGCGACGCATGGCTTCATGCCGCAGCGCGGGCGCTCCGCCGGTACAGCCACAACGCCAGCAGCGCGAACAACAGGGCGCCACCGCCGACCGCGACCGGACGGAAGCCGTCGCCGACGATCGCCAGCGGGGTCGCGCTACCCGTGCCGACAACGATTCCGGCGAGCAGCACGCCGAACAGGCTCTCGCCGACGATCAGCCCGGTCGCGGCGAGGACACCCATCCGACGTGCGGCTTCGGGGTCACGGGCGCGCTCGGCACGGCGATCATAGACCCAGCCGGCAATCGCGCCGACCACCACCATCAGGGTGGTCGACATCGGCAGGTAGATGCCGATCCCGATCGCCAGCGGCGGCAGGCGGGTCTTGCCGGCGCGTCCGAGTGCGGCATCGACGATGATCAGGGCGACGCCGAGCAACACGCCGTAGCCGATCATCCGCCAGTCGAGCGCGCCGCCGAGCACGCCCTGCGCGATCGCCGAGATCAGGGCCGCCTGCGGCGCGGGCAGCGCCTCGGGACCGGCGCCGGGCGCCCCCGCAAAGCCGTAGCCTGCGTTGAGCAGGCTCAGCACCGGAGGGATGATCGCGGCGCCGAACAGCACGCCGAACAGAAGGGCGACCTGCTGGCGCCATGGGGTCGCGCCAACGAGCTGGCCGGTCTTCAGATCCTGGAGATTGTCGTTGGAGATGGTGGTGATGCCGAACACGATGCCGGTGACGATCAGCGCGTAAGCGACCAGCGGACGGCTCGCCTCGGCATCCTGGCCCGCGCCGACGACGAAGAGCAGCAGCAGCGAAGAGCCGATCGCCGCCAAAATGCCGATGCCCGAGACGGGGCTGTTCGAGGCCCCGATCAAGCCCGCCATGTAGCCGCACACCGCAGCGATGAACGCGCCGGCGACCAGGATGAAGGCGAGGCTGAGCGCGATCACGACCGCGGTGCGCCCGCCGGCGGCATCGCCGAGTTCCGCGACCAGCAGCCAGCCGATCGGCAGAAGCGCGAACACGGTTCCAAGGCCGAGCGCGGAGATCGGCATGTCGCGCTCGCTCAGCGCCAGCGAGGCGCCCTGCCCGGCACGCCGGGCGCGCGAGGCGGCGATCGCGCCGGCGAGGCCGCGAACGATCGGGCCGATGATGCTGAGCAGCGTCCAGACCGCCGCCACCCCGATCACGCCGGCGCCGAGGAAGCGAACCTGGTGCACCCACACGTCGGTCGCAAGTTCCTCTGCACCCAGCGCGGCCGCGTTCGGCACCATCGCACTGAGCAACGGAACCGCGACGCCCCAGGCGATGATCAAGCCGAGTCCCATGGCGAGCCCCACCGACAGACCGACGAGATGGCCGGCGCCCAGCAGGGCGAATTGAAATCCGGGATTGAAGCCGGTGACCGCAGGACCGAAGCGGAAAAAGGCCGCTGCATCGGCCGCGGTGAGCCGCATCGCCGCCAGCAGCGCGAACAGCGAGGAGACGAGCGAGCCGGCGACGATCGCCATCAGCCCCTTGCTGCTCTCCTCGGCACCTTGCCGTGAGGCTTCGCCGACCTTGAGGACCTCCGCGGCGGCGACACCTTCCGGGAAGGGCAAGGGCGAGTCGGTGACCAGCGCCCGCCGCAGCGGGATCGAGAAGAGCACGCCGAGCGCGCCGCCGAGGAAGGTGACGAGCGCCGTCGTCCAATAGGGGAAACCCTGCCACCAGCCGATCATGACGAGGCCGGGCAGCACGAAGCAGATCGCAGCGAGGGTTCCCGCGGCCGAAGCCACCGTCTGGACGATGTTGTTCTCGAGGATGTTCGACGATGAAAACCAGCGAAGCACCGCCATCGAAATGACCGCTGCTGGGATCGAAGTGGCGAAGGTCAGTCCCACCCGGAGCCCGAGATAGACGTTGGCAGCGGTGAACAGCAACGTGATCACGCCGCCGAGCAGCACCGCCCGGACAGTAAGTTCCGGCAGCGCGGCTGCCTCTCTGGTATCGCTCATTCTCACCTCCCCTTGAACAGGCCGCCAAGGAGGCCGCGCACCAGCGACCCGGCGATGCGGTTGACCACCTGCCGCTTCACCGCCTTGCCGACCTCGCGAACCATCTCGTCCTGAAAGGATGGGCTGGCGCGACCTTGCCGAGTGGGCCGCGCGTCCGCCTTCGCCCGGGCCGCCGCCTCTGCCGCGGCTTCGGCACGCGCGGACAGGATCTCGCCGGCGCTCTCCCGATCGATCGGCTCCTGATACCTGCCGGCGAGGGGCGATGCCGCGATCAGCAGCGCACGCTCGCGATCTTCGAGCGGCCCGAGGCGGGAGCCCGGCGGTGCGATCAGGGTCCGTTCGACCGGGCTCGGCGCGCCCTCGCTGTCGAGGGTGGAGACTAAAGCCTCGCCGACTTTGAGAGCGGGAAGTACGGCCGCCACGTCGATCGCCGGGTTGGGGCGAAACCCGTCGGCCGCCGCCTTCAACGCCTTCTGTTCCTTGGGCGTGAAGGCGCGCAGAGCGTGCTGGATGCGATTGCCCAATTGTGCCGCCACCGCGTCCGGTATGTCCGCCGGGTTCTGGGTGACAAAATAAACGCCGACGCCCTTGGAGCGGATCAGCCGCACGACCTGCTCGATCGTGTCGAGCAACCCCTTCGGGGCGTCGTCGAACAGCAAATGGGCTTCGTCGAAGAAGAAGACGAGCTTGGGCCTGGCGAGATCGCCGACTTCCGGAAGATCCTCGAACAGCTCGGACAGGAGCCACAGCAAGAAGGTGGCGTAGAGCTTCGGGCTCGTCATCAGCCGATCGGCGGCGAGCAGGTTGATCATGCCTCGCCCACTCTCGTCGATCGCTAGGAGGTCGGCGATGGCGAGCGCCGGCTCGCCGAAGAACAGGTCGCCGCCTTGAGCTTCCAACTGCAGCAATTGCCGCTGGATGGCGCCCGCCGAAGCCTTGGTGACGTTGCCGTAGCGCGTCGTCAGCGCCGCCGCATTCTCGCCGACGTAAGCGAGCAGTGCCTGCAGATCTTCAAGGTTGAGGAGCAGCAAGCCCTGCTCATCGGCGACCCGGAAAGCGATCGCCAGCACGCCCTCCTGGGTCTCGTTGAGATCGAGCAGGCGCGCCAGCAGCAGCGGCCCCATCTCGCTTACGGTGGTGCGAACCGGATGGCCTTGGCGGCCGTAAAGATCCCAGAACGTAACCGGGTTTCCGGCATAAGAGAAATCGGCGAGCCCCACCTCCGCCGCACGGGCCGTGAGCGCCGCATGCGTGGCCGCCTGCGAAGATCCGGGCATGGCGATGCCGGCCAGGTCGCCCTTCACGTCGGCAAGGAAGACCGGAACGCCCGCCGCCGAGAAACCTTCGGCCAGGCGCTGCAGGGTCACCGTCTTGCCGGTGCCGGTCGCCCCTGCGATCAGACCGTGCCGGTTGGCGCGCGAGAGAAGGAGTTGCTGCGCGCGACCTTGCGCCGCACCGATGAGGATCGCGTCACTCGCCAACAGCCTGTCTCCACAAACGAAATGCCGCTCCTATCCCGGTCGGGAGAGAAGCGGCAAGCCGTCTTCGGTGAAGATGTCGGTTCCCCTGCCCGGATCGGGCAAATGCCCGACCCAGAACCGGGAAGCTCAGCCGAGGTCAGCGCGCGCCGGCGAGGGCGATGCCGATATAGGCTGGCGGATTGTTGCCGCGGCGAACCAGCAGCAGCACCGTCTTGCGGCCGGCAGCGCGTGCGGCCGAGACTGCCGCAGCGGCCTCTTCCGGCGTGCGGGTGGCGCGCTGGTTGATCGACAGGATGATGTCGCCCTGCTGGATCTTGCTCGCCGCATCGCTCGACGGGCTGACCGAGGCCACCACGAGCCCGCGCAGGTTGACGTCGTTGAGGCGCAGCGAACGCGCGATTTCCGGCGTCAGGGTCTGGACGGTGACGCCCAGGCTCTCGCGCGCCGACTTCTGGCCGGTCGACTGCTCCGATTCCGCAGGCTCCGTCACCGGAGTCTCGTTCTCGATGCCGTTGAGCTTGGCCAGTTCCTCGTCGGTCGGGCGCTCGCCGACGGTGACGGTGACGGTACGGCGCTCGCCGCCGCGGATCAGCTCGATCGGGATCTTGGCGCCGACGTCGAGGTTCGAGACCAGATAGGCGAGCGACTGATCCGGGGTGACCGGCTGGTTGTTGACGCTGATCACGACGTCGCCCTGCTGGATGCCGGCGCGCGCGGCGGCACCGCCGGGCGTCACGCCCCGGATCAACTCGCCCCGGTTCTTCGGAACGTTCAGCGAATCGGCAATGTCCTCGGTAATCTCCTGCAGGCTGACGCCGATGTAGCCGCGCTGCGGGCGCTGGCCCTTGCGCAGCGATTCGACGATCGGCGCTGCCTGCTCCGCCGGGATGGCGAAGCCGATGCCGACATTGCCGCCGGTCGGCGAAATGAGGGCGGTGTTGATGCCGACCACGTTGCCGTTCAGATCGAACATCGGGCCTCCGGAATTGCCCATGTTGATGGACGCATCGGTTTGGATGTAGCGATCGTAGATGCCGGCGCCGATGTTGCGGTGGAGCGCCGAGACGATGCCCGCGGTGACGGTGCCGCCCAGGCCGAACGGATTGCCGATCGCGACCACCCAATCACCGACCCGGACCGCTTCGGGGCCGGAGGCGAAGCGGACGAAAGGCAGGTTGCTGCCCTTGATCTTGAGCACGGCGAGGTCCGACGCGGCATCGCGGCCGACCAGTTCCGCTTCGAACTCCCGGCGATCCGGCAGGGTCACCGTGATCTGATCGACGGTGGCGCCGGTGCGCGAGGGCGAGACGACGTGGTTGTTGGTCACGACATAGCCGTCGGCCGAGATGATGAATCCGGAGCCGAGCGAGCCGCCGCGCTGGGTGGCGGGCTCGTCGCCGCTGCCGCCGCCCTCGGGGACCGGCGCGCCGAAGCGGCGGAAGAATTCCTCGAAGCCGGGCGGCAGCTGCCGCGACTGGCTCACCTGGATGCTCTGCTTGGTCGAGATGTTGACCACGGCGGGCTGCAAGCGCGCGGCGAGATCGGCGAAGCTCATCGGCGCCCCGGCCCGCGGCGCCGCAGCGGCCATGCTGGCAGGCTCGTTCTGAGCGGTCTGCGCGCCGACCGGGCCGACCGTCAGAGTGGCGGTTGCGCCGCCGATCAGAAGGGCAGCGGTCAGGCCATAAACGTAACGCACTATGGGAATCCTCCTCTTGAGATTTGCCCGGGCGGGCAGGAACCCGGGGTGATCAGGGTTGGGTCGCAATCATGTGGTGCGGCTGAACCGGAATTGAATAGGGCCGCCGCTCAGCGACGGCCCGTGAATTCACGCAAATACTGGTTCTCGGGCGACAAAATCACGCTGGAGCGGCCCGCGTCCGGATTTTGCGCATTGTTGACGAAGGTCGTCTCGTAGGACTGCATCGCCCGGTAGAAATCGTAGAAGTCGGGATCCTTGCCGAACGCCTCGGCATAGATGCTCGCGGCTTCCGCATCGGCATCCGCGCGGACCAGCTGCGCGTCCCGCAGGCCCTGCGCCTGGATCGAGCGTGCCTCCTGCTGGCGCGCCGTGCGCATCCGATCGAAGGCCGCATCGAGCGGCGCGCCTTCCGGAAGATCGGTGCGCTTGATGCGGACGTCGATCACCTGCGCACCATATTGGGCGGCGACTCGGTTGAGGGCGGTGCGGATATTCTGCATCAGTTGCGCCCGTTCCGGGCTTAGCAAGGCCGCCGACGGCCGCTTGCCGAGCTCGTTGCGCAGCGCCGAGCCGAGGATCGGCTTCAGCTGATCGCTGACATTCTCGGCCCGCTTGGCGGTGATGTACATGCGCAGTGGATCGACGATCCGGTAGCGCGCGAACGCATCCACCTGGAGCCGCAGCTGATCGGTCGAGAGCACCTGCTGATTCTCCATGCCGACGCTCTGGATACGCTTGTCGACACGGACGATGTCCTCGACGAAGGGGATGCGGACGATCAGGCCGGCACGGGTCGCGCCGAACGTCTCGCCGGGGCGATAGCGATTCGCGGTGCGATCGACCTTGCCGAAGCGGACGATCACCGCCTGCTCGGTTTCGGGTATGATCGCGAAGGTGCTGCCGATCAGGATCAGCGCGACGATTGCGGCGAACGCCAGGGCGATCGGATTGCGCAGGACGCGGCTCATCGTTGCGTCCCTTCCTGCGCCTGGGCCTGCGGCGCCGGCGTGCGACGTTGCAGATCGTTAAGCGGCAAATAGGTATTCACGCCCGGCGCTTCGACGATTGTCTTGTCCACTTTGGTGAGCACTCTTTCCATCGTCTCATAATACATGCGCCGGCGAGTGACCTCGGGCGCGAGCTTGTACTGGCCGTAGACCTTGTCGAACGCGGCCGCTTCGCCCTGCGCCTTGTTGCGCAGCTGCAGCGCATAGGCGCGGGCATCGTTCATGTAGCTCTGCGCCTGCTGCTGGGCGGCAGTGACCGCCTTGAAGGCCTCGTTGACCGCAGCCGGCGGATCCGACTGCTTGACCGCGACGCCCTGGATGCTGACACCGGCGCCATAGGCGTCGAGCAATTGCTGCATCCGGGTCGCGACCCGCTGCTCGATGTCGCTGCGACCCTGGCCGATCGCTTCGTCGAGCGACACCGAAGCGACGATCTCGCGCATCGCGCTCTCGGCGACCTCGCGGATGGTGCCTTCCGGATCCTGGATCTGGAACAGGTAAAGCTGCGGATCCTTGATCGCCCAGCGCACGGAATAAGCAAGATCGATGATGTTCTGATCACCGGTCAGCAGCAGATTCTCGGATTTCGAATCGGCCGAGCCGATGTCGACGGTGCGAATCTCGGCGATATCGACCTTCTCCACTCTCTCGAATGGCGCGGGCAGAGTGATGCCGATGCCGGGACCCAATGTGCGGGTGTAGGCGCCGAACAGGGTGACGACGCCGCGCTCCTGCTCGCCGATCCGGTGGAAGCTGGTGAAGGCGAGCCACAGCAAAGCGAAGACGGCGAGACCGTAAAGCCAGTAGGGACGGCCGTCGCCCTGCGGCAGATGCCCGCCGAAGCGCTCGCGGCTCTTCTTCAGGAAGTCGTCGAGCGAGGTGACGCTCGGGCCGGAGCCGGGCTTGCGCTTGCGGGGCGGCTCGCCCCACGGGCTGCGCGGACCACTGCCGCCGCCGTCACCGCCGCCGGATCCGGAACCGCCGCTGCCGGAGGGACCCCAGGGGCCGCCGCGATTCTCGTTGAACATGGCGCCGAGACGCGCGCCCCACCCGAAGTTTTTGCTCATGAAGGCCTTTATAGGTAGCGCCCCTCGGGAAAAACAGTGGCAAGCGGCGCACGCTCGCCTATCTCGCGCGTCATGAGCCAAGACGACGCCGAATTTCGAGCCGCCCTTGCCGGCATTGCCGATGCCGAAGGCCGCATCCAGTCCGCCCGCCTGAAGGACGGTATCGCCAGCCTCGTCATCGACACGACCGGCCTTGCCGCAGAGGCGCGTGCCGGCCTGGAGCAGCGGATCCGCGCCGGGCTGATCGGGGCGGCCGGCATCGCCGACGTGCGCATCGCGATGACTGAGGAGAAGGTGAAGCGGATCATCCTTGCCGTCGGCAGCGGCAAGGGCGGGGTCGGCAAGTCGACCGTCTCGGCCAATCTCGCCATCGCCCTCGCCCGCGGCGGGCGGAAGGTCGGCCTGGTCGATGCGGACGTCTACGGCCCCTCGCAGCCGCGCCTGCTCGGCACCAGCGAGAAGCCCGAATCGGTCGACAACCGGATCGTTCCGGTCGAGACCAACGGGATCCGCATGCTCTCCCTGGGGCAGCTGGTCGAGGGCGGCAAGGCGCTGGCCTGGCGCGGCCCGATGGCGGCCGGCGCCCTCGGCCAGCTGATCGAGGGGGACTGGGGCGACACCGAGATCCTCGTCGTCGATCTGCCGCCCGGCACCGGCGACATCCAGCTGTCGTTGGTCCAGAAATGGACTCCCACCGCGGCGGTGATCGTGTCGACGCCGCAGGATCTCGCTCTGATCGACGCGACCCGAGCGATCGACCTGTTCCGCAAGACCAACATCCCGGTGCTCGGCATCGTCGAGAACATGTCCGGCTATGCCTGCCCGCATTGCGGCGAGGTCTCCGATCCGTTCGGCGCCGGCGGCGCCGAGGCGGCGGCGGGAGTCATGGACATCCCGTTCCTCGGACGGGTGCCGCTGACCCTCAACATCCGGCAGTCGTCCGATGCAGGCACGCCGCCGGCGGCGGGCGAAGGCGCGGACGCCGAGATCTTCCGCACGCTGGCGGCGCGGATCGTCGAGGCATTGAACCGGATGTAGCCGCACGGCGTTGCAGCCCTGGACCAGTTCGGAGATATCCATGCCGCTCACCGCCGACGCCGACATCAAGGCGCTGCTCGAGACGACCCGCACGATCGCTCTGGTCGGCGCGTCGGATCGGCCGGATCGCCCCAGCTACGGAGTCATGAAATTCCTGCAGGATTGGGGCTACCGGGTGCTTCCGGTCAATCCGCAGATCACCGGCGAGCACGTCCACGGCGAATATGTCTGGCGCGAGCTCTCGCAGATTGGCGAGCCGATCGACATGGTCGACATCTTCCGCCGCCCGATGGCCGCGGGCGAGGCGGTCGACGAGGCGATCGCGGCCGGCGCCAAATCGGTCTGGCTGCAGATCGGCGTGGTCAACGAGGAGGCCGCCGCGCGCGCCGAAGCGGCCGGGCTCAAGGTGGTCATGAACCGGTGTCCGAAGATCGACATTCCGCGGCTCGGTGTGGGGCGGATCCAGAATTCGGGCTGACTCGCGGCCGGCAAGCTAAAGCGGAATACTGATACGCTGTGAGGCTCCGTTCGGGCTGAGCCTGTCGAAGCCCCTTTATTCTGCCGGAGCAAGAGCAAGTTTGGGCTTCGACAGGCTCAGCCGAACGGTTCAAGGGCTTGGGAGTCTGGCCCACCTTCTCACCGCGCCGCCAGCAAGGTGCCGTTCGTCCGCTCCGAGCGGCCGGGACTCAGCATCCTTACCTCGCGCTTGGCGAAGTCGACCGAGACCCGGTCGAACAGCATCAGCGCGTCCATGCCGAGCAGCAAGGCCGGCCGGTCCATCAGATCGAGCTTCTTGAACGGGTGCACGTCGGCAAAGGCGATCGGCATCCTCCGAATGTCGAGACCACCGATGCGGATGTTGCCGGTCACGGTCTGGTCGGCGATGATCTTGCCGCCGGTGACGCTGGTCATCTGGACCGGCATCGTCACGCCAAGGCGCTTCTTCTGCTCGAGCTTGCGGCGCAGGGCGCTGTTGCCGACCGTCGCCTGGGAACCGGTATCGAGGATCACCCAGACCTTCTGTCCATCGACATCGGCATCGACCAGCACGAGATGGCCGAAGCGATTGCGCGCGGTGATCACGATCGCGTCTCGCGACCAGCTCTCGGGCCGCTTCTGGGAGGGCGTGACGGTCATCTGCTGGCGCACGAAATCGAACGACACGCGCTGCGTCTTGAGCGAGTCGACGCCGAGCATGCCCTCGGCACCGAGATTGCGGCGCGCCAGCGCCGGCGCGTGGATCTCGCGCACCTGCTTGCCGCCCACTTCGAGCTCGGGGATGATCACGGTGGCGATGTCGCTGACCTCGCTCATGCTGTGCATCCGCGCCGTCCGACCCTTGGTGAGATCGAGCAGGCTGGCGAGCTCCCGCGCGATCACCGTGCGCTCGGCGCCGGTGTCGACGACGAAGGGATAGGGGCCGCGGCCGTCGATGCTCACCGGCACCGTCATCCGCTGGAAGTAATCGACGTCGTAGCCGAGCACCGTGCCGTCTTCCGGCACCGCCTCCGCTGCCGGCGCCGACGTAGGGGCGGCCGGCGGCGACGTAGGGGCGGCCGGCGGCGTCAGGGCGGCCGGCGGCGGAGCGATGCCGGGCACCGGCGCCTGGCTGTTCACGGGGGACACGAGCAAGGCCGCGCAGGCGGCGGTTGCTGACAACAGCACACGCTTCATTTGTCGCTCTCCTAACCCGGCGATACTACGCCTGATTCGGGGCGGAGTCGAAAGGTGAAGCGGCCAAAGCCGGAAAGCGCGCTACGAAGCTCGATTCAGACGGCGGCGAGCGCGCGCTCGCGCAGCCGTTCGACCGCCGCGGCGTGGATTGCGGGCGTCGCGACGAGCACGCCAAAGGCGTTGCCGAGCGGCGTGTTGAAGGCGAGCGGCTGACCGAATGCGCCGCTGGCCCGCGCGCCCGCCTCCTCGGCGATCAGGGCGGCGGCGGCGATGTCCCACTCGAAACCCCATTTGGTCGTCGCGACCAGATCCGCCTCGCCCGCCGCGACCAGCGCCATGCGGAGCGCGATCGAATTGGGCTTTGGCACCAGCACCAGATCGGCATCGGCGGCGGCAAGCTGGTCGGCGGGGATGCGCGCGCCGGGGAGGCTGCTGCGGCCGCTGACCTGCAGGCGCTCGCCGTTGCGCCACGCCCCCTGCCCGCGCGCCGCCCGCCAATGCTCGCCGCGCATCGGCGCATCGAGCACGCCCAGCACCGGCCTTCGATCCTCGACAAGGGCGACCGACACCGCCCAGCCGCTGCGGCCGCGCAGATAGTCGCGGGTGCCGTCGATCGGATCGACGATCCAGAGGCGCGAGCGTTCGATGCGATCGGAATCGTCGACCGTTTCCTCGGACAGCCACCCTGCCTCCGGATCCAGCTCGGAGAGCTGGCCGCGCAGGAAATTGTCGACCTCGATGTCGATCTCGCAAACCGGATTGCCCGGCGCCTTCTCCCAGCGGCGGAAGCTGCCGCCGTTGCGGGCCGCCGCGATCCGGCCGGCTTCACGGACGATGCGGGAGACCGCGTCGAGCATCAGGCGCCCGCGACGAACATGCCGTCGATGCGCAGAGTCGGTACGTTGACCGCGCGGCGGAATTCGAGATCGTCGGCCGGCACCAGCCGCCTGAACATGTCGAGCAGGGTGCCCGCAATGGTGATCTCGGACACCGCCGGACCGATCTTGCCGTTCTCGATCAGGAAGCCGCTGGCGCCGCGGCTATAATCGCCGGTGACCATGTTGACGCCCTGGCCGATCAGCTCGGTGACGTAGACGCCTTGCGCGATGTCTCCGATCAGATCGTCGACACGGATCGTGCCCGCGGCCATGTGGACGTTGGTCGCGCTTGCACCCGGCGAGCCGCCGACGCCGCGGGTGGCGTGGCCGGTCGGCGCCCGGCCGAGCTGCCGCGCCGAGGCGCTGTCGAGCAGCCAGCTGGTGACCCGGCCGCCGGCGACGAGATCGGTGGCCGCGGTCGGCAGGCCTTCGCCGTCGAACGGCTTGGAGCGCAGGCCGCGCGGGCGATGCGGATCGTCGCGGATCAGGATCCCCTCGGCGAAGATCGCCTCGTCTTCCTTGCCGAGCAGGAAGGAGGTCTTGCGCGCGATCGCGGCGCCGGTGATCGCACCGATCAGATGGCCGACGAGGCTGCTGCCGATGCGCGGATCGAACACCACCGGCAGCGCGCCGCTGGCGAGCTTGGCCGGGTTCAAGCGGGCGACCGCACGCTCGCCGGCGAGCCGGCCGATCGCGTCCGGAGCGTCGAGATCGGCATAATGACGGGTGCTGTGCTGGGCGTAATCGCGCTCCATTTGGGCACCTTCGCCGGCGATGACGCTGGCCGAGCCCGAATAGCCGCTGGTCGAATAACCGCGGCAGAAGCCGTGGCTGGTGGCGAGCGCGATCACCGAGCGACCGGCGCTGACGCTGGCGCCGCCGCTGTTCGTGATGCCGGCGACGCTGCGCGCGGCATCCTCGATCTCGAGCGCGCGCTGCTTCAATTCCGTCGGCAGCGGATCGCGGCCGTCGTCGCCATCGACGTCCGGGCCGTCGCCGCGCATCAGCCGGTCCTCCGGGGCAAGGCCGGCATAGGGATCCTCCGGGGCCTCGCGCGCCATTGCAGCGGCACGCTCGACGAGGGCGCGGAGCGCCTCGTCGGACAGATCGGAGGAGGAGACGCTGGCGGAGCGGCGCCCGACGAACAGCCTGAGGCCGATCTCCTCGCCCTCCGACCGCTCGACGTCCTCGAGCGCGCCGAGGCGCACCTGAACCCCGGTCGAGGAATCGGCGACGTAGAGGGCGTCGGCGGCGTCGGCGCCCGCCTTTCGTGCGCGCTCGACCAGATCGGCGGCGCGGCTTTCGGCTTCTTTGGGAGACAACATCGCCGCGACGTAGGGCGGCGAGGCCGCAAAGTCTAGGAAGTGCCGACCACCAGACAGGCGAGGAACATCAGCAACCCTGCGAAGCGATTGGAGCGGAATTTGTGGAGCGCGTCGTCGCCGTCGGCAGGTTTGAGCGTGAGGGTCTGGTGAAACAGGTGCAGGGCCATCGGCAGCAAGGCGAGCAAGGCGAGACCATCGGACCTCTCGCGCCAGAGCGCCACCGCCCAGAACAGCAGAGCGGCAAGGTAGAACAGGGTCACCCCGAGCCGGGCATGCGCCCCCATCGCCAGCGCCGAGGAGCGCACCCCGACCAGGGCATCATCCTCCCGATCCTGCAGCGCATAGATGGTGTCATAGCCGATCACCCAGCAGATCGATCCCAGGTAGAGCAGGATCGGCATCGTCCCGATCTCCCCGGTCACGGCCGGCCAGCCGACCAGAGCGGCCCA
The DNA here is from genome assembly GCF_004135585.1 of Sphingosinicella sp. BN140058. Taxonomy (NCBI): domain Bacteria; kingdom Pseudomonadati; phylum Pseudomonadota; class Alphaproteobacteria; order Sphingomonadales; family Sphingosinicellaceae; genus Sphingosinicella; species Sphingosinicella sp. BN140058. Next base: position 900,303 of record NZ_CP035501.1, read on the forward strand.
GGAGAAGACGAGGCCGAGCCAGGCCTGCGGCCACCAGGTGATCCGCTTCATGAACGGATAGGCGGCGACGGGCGCGAGGCTGCCGAGCGCGATGATCTGGGCGGTGCGATCGAGCTGGAGCAGCACGACGAGGCCGATCAGGCTCAAGCCGACCAGCAGCATCCAGGCACCGGCGAGGCTGGCACGGCCGCTGGCGAGCGGACGCAGACGGGTGCGCTCGACCTTGGTGTCGAGATCGCGATCGACGATGTCGTTGTAGACGCAGCCGGCGCTGCGCATCGCCCAGGCGCCGAGCGCGAGCCACAGGATCAGCGCCAGTCCGTTCGGGCCGAGCCCCGCCAGAGCGACGCTCCACGCGCCCGGCCAGAACAGGAGCCAGGCACCGATCGGACGATCGAGCCGCATCAGCGAGGCATAGGGACGGAGCGGCGCAGGCAGGCCGCCGATCAGACCGCGGCGCTCGGAATCGGGGACGATGTCGCTCTCGGTGGTTGCCATGGCCGACCACTTGCCGCCAGAGCAGGCGAATGTCGAGAAAGCATCGGCCGGCGCCCGGCGCGGCCGCAGCAACGGAGCGCATCTGATGGGAGCAACCCCCGCCTGGCCGCCGTCGAGCCTCCCGCGGCTGTTCGTCGCGGCGCCGCTCGCCGCCGGCACCGCCGTCACCCTGGACGGTGCCCCGGCCAATTATCTCGGCAAGGTGCTCCGCCTCGCCCCAGGCGCGCAGCTGAAGCTGTTCGACGACGTCACCGGCGAATGGCTGGCGGAAATCGCCGAGGCCGGCAAGAGAAGGGTGACGCTCACCATCGTCGAGCAGCTCCGCCCGCGCGAGCCGGTGCCGGACCTCTGGCTGCTGTTCGCACCGCTGAAGCGCGATCCGATCGACTGGCTGGTCGAGAAAGCGACAGAACTCGGAGTCGCCCGGCTGCTGCCGGTCGTCACCCGGCGCACGATCGTCGACCGGGTCAATCTCGACCGCCTTCGCGCCAACAGCATCGAGGCCGCCGAGCAATGCGAGCGCACCGCGCTTCCATTTCTCGACGCCCCCGAGAAACTGACGACAATGCTGCGCGCCTGGCCCGCGGACCGCATTCTGTTCTTCGCCGACGAGACGGGAGGCGAGCCGTTCGCGACCGCGGCGGCAGCGGGCGGCGGTCGCGCGGCCATCCTGATCGGTCCGGAAGGCGGCTTCACCGACGAGGAACGCAGCGCGATCCGGGCGCTCCCCCAGGCGCGCGGCGTGGCGCTCGGCCCGCGCATCCTTCGTGCCGAGACGGCGGCGCTGGCCGCGGCGGCGGTGTGGATGGCGGCAGCCGGCGATTGGACCGCATCGCCCACCCGCTGAAAGCCGCTGGCGGGGGCGCGTCACCATCGTTAGATGGGCGGCGATGACGACGCGCACCGAAACGACCCGCCAGGACCCGCTGATCGAGAGCCGGGACGACCTGCTCGCGCCCTTCCGCAAGGGCGAGAAGCCCGAGGCCGATTGGCGGATCGGCACCGAGCATGAGAAATTCGTCTACCGCCGCGCCGACCATCGCGCCCCCTCCTATGACGAGCCGGGCGGAATCCGCGATCTGCTCAAGGCGATGACCGAATTCGGCTGGAGCCCGGTCGAGGAGGGCGGCAACGTCATCGCGCTCGCCGGGCCCGACGGCAATGTCAGCCTCGAGCCGGCCGGCCAGCTCGAACTGTCGGGCGCGCCGCTCGAGAACCTTCATCTCACCTGCCAGGAGGCGGGCCGGCACCTCAACCAGGTGAAGGCGGTCGGCGACAGGCTCGGCCTCGGCTTCCTCGGTCTCGGCATGTGGCCGGACAAGAGCCGCGCGGAGCTGCCGACCATGCCCAAGGGGCGTTATGCGATCATGCTGCGGCACATGCCGCGGGTCGGCACGCTCGGCCTCGACATGATGCTGCGCACCTGCACCATCCAAGTGAATCTCGATTATGCCAGCGAAGCCGACATGGCGCAGAAATTCCGGGTCGGCCTCGCCCTGCAGCCGCTCGCCACCGCCTTGTTCGCCAATTCGCCGTTCACCGAGGGCAAGCCGAACGGCTTCCAGTCGTTCCGCAGCCACATCTGGTCCGACACCGATCCCGCCCGCACCGGCATGCTGCCCTTCGTGTTCGAGGACGGCTTCGGCTATGAGCGCTATGTCGACTATGCGCTCGATGTGCCGATGTACTTCGTCTATCGCGACGGCGCCTATATCGATGCCGCCGGCCTCTCCTTCCGCGACTTCCTGAAGGGAGAATTGTCGGTCCTGCCCGGCGAGAAGCCGAAGCTTTCCGACTGGAACGATCATCTTTCCACCGCCTTCCCCGAAGTGCGGCTGAAGAGCTTCCTCGAGATGCGCGGCGCGGATGGCGGCCGCTGGAACCGGATCTGCGCGCTGCCCGCTCTATGGGTCGGCCTGCTCTACGATCAGGGCGCGCTCGATGCCGCCTGGGACGAGGTCAAGCATTGGTCGCTGGAGGAACGCCAGCAGCTGCGCGACGCGGTGCCCGAGCGCGGCCTGCAGGCGAAGACACCGTCAGGCGAGAGCCTGCGCGATCTCGGCGCCCGCGTGCTCGACATCGCCGAGGCCGGACTCAAGGCGCGCGCACGCCTCAACGGCGCCGGCGACGACGAGACCGGCTTCCTCGGGCCACTGCGCGAGATCGTCAAGCGCGGCACCAGTCCGGCGCAGCTGCTGCTCGATCATTATCATGGCGCCTGGGGCGGGGACGTCTCCCGGGTCTACGAGGAGATGAGCTTCTGACCGCGCTCCGCACCCTCTACCCGCCGATCGAGCCGCACCGATCGGGCATGCTCGACGTCGGCGACGGCCATCGCCTCTACTGGGAACAGAGCGGCAATCCGGAGGGCAAGCCCGCCGTCTTCCTGCACGGCGGCCCCGGCGCGGGCTGCAGCCCGGATCACCGCCGCCTGTTCGATCCGCGGCGCTGGAACGTGCTGCTGTTCGACCAGCGCGGCTGCGGCCGCTCGACCCCGCATGCGAGCCTGGAGGCGAACACCACCTGGCATCTGGTGGACGATATCGAGCGGCTTCGCGAGATGGCGGGCGTCGACCAATGGCTGGTCTTCGGCGGCAGCTGGGGATCGACCCTGGCGCTCGCTTATGCCGAGACCCATCCGACGCGGACCAGCGCGCTGGTGCTCCGCGGTATCTTCGCGATGCGCCAGCGCGAGATCGACTGGTTCTACCAGGACGGCGCCGCGTCGATCTTTCCCGACGCCTGGGAAGCCTTCCTCGCGCCGATCCCGGACGAGGAGCGCGGCGATCTGGTGGAGGCCTATCGCAAGCGGCTGACCGGCGACGATGCCGAGGCGCGTCTCGCCGCCGCCAAGGCGTGGAGCGCGTGGGAAGGCTCGACCGTCCGGCTGATGCCCGATCCCAACCTCGTCGCGGCGGTGACCGCGGAACGCTTCGCCGTCGCGATCGCGCGGATCGAGAACCACTACATGGTCAATCGCGGCTGGATGGAGGAAGGGCAATTGCTCCGCGACGCCGGCAAGCTGAGGGACATAGCCGGCGTCATCGTCCAGGGACGCTACGATGCCTGCACGCCGCCGGTCACTGCCTGGGACCTGCACCGCGCCTGGCCCGAGGCCGAGCTCCACATCATCCCCGATGCCGGCCACAGCTATAACGAGCCCGGCATCCTCGATCGCCTGGTCCGCGCCACCGACCAGTTCGCCTGAGCGGGTGACGGGGCGCCGGACCGCGGCGAAGCGCGGCGGCAAGTGTCACATGCGCCTGCTACGCCGCCGGCGATGACCTCCATTCCCCGCCGCACCCTGCTGAAAGGCGGCCTCGGCGCCGCCGCTCTCGCCGCTCTGCCGCCGTCGATCGCCCGCGCGCTCGCCATTCCTGCTGACGTGCGCACCGGCACGATCCGCGACGTAGACCACGTCGTCATCCTGATGCAGGAGAATCGGAGCTTCGACCATTATTTCGGCACCCTGCGCGGGGTGCGGGGCTTCGCCGATCCGCATCCGATACCGCTGCCCGGCGACGCTCGCACAATCTGGGAGCAGGCGGCCGGCACCGGGCCGGGGGCCCGCCGGGTCGCCCCCTTCCACCTCGCCACCGCCAGCGACTGGGCGCTGATGCGGATGGAGGGAACGCCGCACAGCTGGCCCGATGCGCAGCGCGCCTGGGACCAGGGCCGGATGGCGGACTGGCCGGCGCACAAGACCGAGCGTGCGATGGGCCATTATCGCCGCGAGGATCTGCCCTTCCAGTTCGCGCTCGCCGATGCCTTCACGATCTGCGACGCCTATCATTGCTCGGCGCAGACCGGCACCAACACCAACCGGCTGTTCCTGTGGACCGGCACCAACGATCCCGCCGGCCGCCACGGCGGCCCGGCGATCGCCAATTCGCACGACAGCTTCCCCAGGGACGGCGGCGCCGCCGAACCTTACACGTGGACCACCTACCCCGAGCGGCTGCAGGCGGCCGGGATCGACTGGCGCATCTACCAGGACATGGCCGACAATTTCACCGACAATCCCCTGGTCGGCTTCGCCGCCTATCGGGCGGCACAGGACCGCGCCGCCGGCGCCGACGCGGAGCTGCGGGAGCGGGCGCTGACCACGCGCGGGCTCGACAGGCTGCGTGCGGACGCGCTCGCCGGAACCTTGCCGCAAGTGTCCTGGATCATCGCCACCGCCGCCGGCTCCGAGCATCCGGGCCCGTCGAGCCCGGCCCAGGGCGCCGCTTATACCGCGGAGGTGCTCGACGCGCTCACCGCCGACCCGACAGTGTGGGGCCGCACCGCCCTTCTCGTGATGTTCGACGAGAATGACGGCTTCTTCGATCATGTCCCGCCGCCGGCGCCGCCCTCGCGCGACCCCGACGCGCCGGGCGGCCTCGCCGGCGCGTCGACCGTCACCACCGCCGGCGACTATCACGACGTGGCGAGCGCGGCCGACGCCAAGGACGACCTCGCCGAGCTGCGCGGCCGCCCATACGGCCTCGGCCCGCGCGTACCCTGCTACATCGTGTCGCCGTGGAGCCGCGGCGGCTGGGTCAATTCGGAGGTGTTCGATCACACGTCCGTCCTCCGCTTCCTGGAACGGCGGTTCGGCGTGGCCGAGCCCAACATCTCGCCCTGGCGCCGCGCCGTCTGCGGCGACCTCACCTCCGCTTTCGACTTCGCCAACCCCAATCGAGGCCGCCCGGCCGCCTTGCCCGACCCGCGCCCCGCCGCCCGCCGGGCCGCCGCGATCCTGGGTCAGGTGGCCCCGGCGGCGCCCGCGAAGGCGCAGCCGCTCCGGCAAGAGCCGGGCACCAGGCCGGCTCGCCCCCTCCCCTACGATCTCGACGTCGGCGAAGCCCGCGCCGGCGGCACCCTTCGCCTCACCTTCCACGCCCGGGGCGCAACCGGCGCGGTCTTTCACGTCTACGACCGCCACGCTTTGGAACGCCTGCCGCGCCGCTACACGGTGGAGGGCGGCAAGCAACTGACCGGCGTCTGGGAGAGCCACGGGCCGGATGGCGGCTACGATCTCTGGGTGCTCGGCCCGAACGGCTTCCACCGCCACTTCGTCGGCGACGCCGGCGATGCGGCGATAGCGGGCAGCCTGTCGTGGGAGCTGGACCGGGGCGCACGGCAGATCAACCTGAAGGGCGCCGATCCCGCCGCCTTCGTCGTTTCACCCGCCGCGCGGCACGCAGCGCATCATGCCGCCTGGCCCGGCACCAGCGCCCGGACCCCGCTTTGGTCGCTCGATGCGACGGAGGGCTGGTACGATCTCCTCCTGACCAGCCCCGCCGCGCCGCGCTTCGCCCGGAGGATCGCCGGGCGACTAGAGACCGGCGCTTGAGCGATGGCGCTCGAATGCAGCAGGCGGGCCGCTCGCCCGTTGCCGTGAACGACCACCGTATTGACCGTAAATACGGACGTTTTTCACAGGTAGATTGCGCCGGCACCCGCATTGGCGCGCCTGGACCGAGTTCATGTCCGGATTGCACCTGGGGTTCCGTCCGGCGCACGGCTGGCATTTCGCCGGCACCGTATCGACCGTAAATACGGAAGTTTCTCGCGGTAAGCGCTGGAGACGGGTGGGACACCACCAGCGGCGAGCTGGTGTCTCTTGATTCCCGCGAGATCTGGCCGCCGACAGAGGCAAGCAGGAACGGCGGCGGAAGGCCACCCCGCGCTCCCGCCACTCGACTTCATCATCCAGTCCCCTCCCTTCAAAGACAGGCCCTGTGCCCGGCGGAAGAGGAAATGCATGCACGACGGCGTAGAACGGCAGCCATCAACTGCAGAACATAGCACGAACATCGTCGAAGTGCAAGCTGGGGTCGTGACCATGCGCGGCCGCGCTGAGAGTCCAGAAGAACCTGCGATGCGATCGCAGGACTAGTGCAGGTCGCGACCAAGCCAGTATCCGCTCGATCCGATGCGAGCGTCTGCCACGACAATCGATCACTCCCGGCGAGGTTCGGCGAGCAGAACCTCGTCCTTGCCGATGCTGTCGAGCATATTGACGGCGCTGCGACCGCCATGCGCCTCGTGACCGCACGTGGCATCGTGCGATCTTGTGCCACCTGGCCCATACCGGTACCTTAGGCGCTGTGGCATGGGTGAGGTACGTAGCAGGTGACGATAAGAACCATAGACATCAAGGTAGCCAGCAATGGCCGTATGGTCCTGCCCCTGTCGGTGCGGAAGGCTATGGGCCTACACGGGGACACGAAGGTCATCCTCACCATCGAGGAGGACGAAGTGCGACTGTCGCCGATCGCCCGCGGTGTCTCTCGCGCGCAAGCCCTTTACCGGGAACATGCCAAGGCGGTGCGTACGACCGATGACTTCCTGAGCGACCGGAAAGCGGAAGCGCTCGCGGACACAAGCGACGCTGATGCTCCAGGTCCGAAGAAGGTATCCAAGTGACCTCGGTCGTCTTCGATGCATCCGCGGTGTTGGCGCTTGTCCGGGATGAGCCGGGCGCCGACAAGGTCGTGCCCCATATCGGACGTGCCGCGATCTCGGCGGTCAACCTTCAGGAGGTCGTCAAAGAGCTGCTCCTGAGCGGCCTGGATGAGCCTACCGTACGCGAGTTGCTGAACGAGCTACGCCTCGACGCTCGCGCCCATGACGTCGAAGCCGCATACGCCGCCGCGGCACTGCACGCGCAGACAAAGGAATTTGGGCGCGGCCTCGGCGATCGCTCCTGCCTTGCGTTGGCGATGCAGCTCGGCGCGCCGGCTCTGACAGCTGATCGCGACTGGAAGAAGGTCAAAGTGAAGAACCTCAAGATCGAGCACATCCGCTAGGCGACAAGGCGCTCCTCTCCGCTCCTAATGTTCCTCCCCCATTCGAGACATTCGCGATCGCCGCCTGCTACGTCGCGGATGCACCCCTAAATAGGACATACCGCGGCACGTCGACTTATGTCCGCTGTGCAACCCCGAAGCGGACATTACCTCGGAGATCCGGGCAGGCGCAACGAACGCGGCCGTCCCTCGGCGGAGTCCAGCGAACCGTCGACTCTCACGGGAGCGCGAAGGTCCGGTTGCTCACTAAAAGCCGACAATCGAGGCGAGCCGAGGTCGGCCAAGCTCCTACAACCGGGTGCGACCCTAATCGGACATTGCGAATGGCCCGGGGCGCTGCATAGGCCCAGCTACCGGCTTCCACGCTGGGCGAACTCTTCGTATTCCGGAGCCGGCCGTTAACGGACTACAGCCGGGCGACTTCCCGCGGCGGCACGGAGGCCACAGATTGCAGGTAACACCCGCGCACTCCGCGTGACTGCACCATGTCGACGAGGTCCTTTGACCAATACCAGCCTCCCGCATCAATATCCGAGAATGAAGCCACGCCTTGGAGGTCGTTACCATTGAAGACTACACCATCAGGAAACTTGACAACTCGGAAGCCGTAGGACGTGTCTTTGATGACCACTTTGGTTCGCCGCGGATCGACCGCTTCGATGACACGACGCGGCATCACTGCGTGGAACGGCAGCTTCGCATCCTTCGCTTGAACGTAGAATTCGACGTGCTCCAGCGATGCGGGGTCGACCTGCTCGATTTGCCGGAACAGCGCATCGGAGATGAAGAACACGTCTTGATCGGGATGATAGAAATCTACAACATCCTTCGAAGATCCCTTAAACCTGACATCGGGAACCGGCAGGATCGCCAGCGGAATTCGGGCGGTGGTCCGACTACCGTTCCACGGGGATGCTTCCATTGACGGCCTGTTAGCCCAGTCGAGCCGCGCTGGCCGATAATCGAAACTTTGCCGCACTCGATAGTAGCGCTCTTCGCTGGGAACAGGGATCGTCATTCCGAATGTGGAGATCTGTCCTTCCGGTGCCTCCTTGAACATTTGACCGACTGTGAGTTCCGAACCCTGCATCACCATGGTTACCACCGTATCATTACGTCTCACCATTCCCGCGCCGCTATGCTCGAAATCGAGCATGGGGTCACGGGCAGTTGACCGCCAAACTGAACAACTCACCAGCCGCTGAGAGCCATACGCCAATTGACTTCACGGGCGCATCCCTGCCATCAGGAATGTCTGGTTTCCACCCCACCCGGCTGTTACCGCCGCGATGGCAGGCGACCCTGCGAAGGTCCGCTTCTGCGCGACACCCTGACCTTCGCCGCCGGCGCGTGCATGTGGGGGCCTAGGACGTGCTCCGACCCATTGCGGACATCCAGAGTCGATGCGAAGAGACGCTATGGGAAAGTTCGGCGTCGGCAGCGTGATCGCATCAGGATTGGCACTGGCACCGGCGTTAGCGCCGGCCTCGCCAGGTCTATCGGCTTCCGACCCAACGCACGTAGCCCGAACATTTCTGGAAGCCTTCGCCAATCGCCCAGCTTCCACGAGAGCACTGGTCACCACGGATGCAGTGATTGTGCTTGGAGACATCGGCGATAGATACTCGCGGTTCCTGAGAGAGGTTCGGCCGCAGGCGAAGTGGCTAAACACGTGCCGCGTGGGATCGCTAGAGACGAAGCCACTTCCACCTGCTGCGGAACTGAACAGCGAAGACTCCCCTCCATGGCTTAGAGGCGGTCCATTTGCTCTCCTTGAAGGCACCTACTCCTGCGTTGGTCCGAACGGCAGCAACACGGATGTTCGTGTATCGGTGGCGTTGAACAACGGTCGGGTCGCGCAATTTACGATCGGGCGGATGGACTAAACAGCACCATTTCCGCATCGCTGCACCCCTATTGCGAACGTCGCCTTTCCACCCGTTTCGGCTGTTACCGGCGCCATTGCGAGCCGCGGCGGCGAACGTCCGGTTGCACGCGACAGACGGACGTTCGCGCCTGGCCGACATCGCCCGGGCTCCTACAGCCGCCTGCGACCCAAACATGACGTAGCCATTGGGCCGGAACGGCAGGAAGGGCCGACTTGCGGACATCACCTCGAGACCGGTAAGCCCTCTCTCACTAGGAGACTACGGTGACGACTTCGATCAGAGGCGACGAGGAGAGGCAAGCGATTGTATGCAGCCTTCTAAAATCGCGCGCCCTGCGGTGGCGCGGGTCTCTTCCTTCGCGTCACCACCTGCTGCGGGCTGGTCATATCAAGACGTCTTTGCTGGCCAGCCTCATTCTGCTCCTGGTTCCTGCCTGCTCCAAGGCCGCACCTCCTGAGATGGTCACCTCTCTTGATCTAAAATTCGAATGGGGGGCGAAGAACCACTCTGTCAGGGCGACTATTGCATGCGAGGCTAGGTCCAGCCCGGCGGGCGACCGAACCTATTACGTACCTAAGCATCCGGTGGTCGCCCGATTTGGAACAGGTGCAGTCATCATCGACAACGAGGGTGGCGGGTCTAGCGGCCTTTGCCAGGAGCGTGCCTATGGATCCCGCGAGCTTGGACTCGACTACATGGGGCCTGAACTACATATCATCGACGATCTCAGAACATCCAGCCGATACGAGGTGGTCCAGCTTGCTGCTCGAGGCGCGCACTTCGTTACGCGGCAAGGCATCACGCTGCTCAAGTATGAAGTGAGAAAGCGTGATGGAGCCGATCCGAGGCGAGGAGAAGGACGATCCCAGTCCTTGTTGAATAAGATCTTCGCCAATGCTCCTGGCACCAACACGGCGACCATGTTCACCCCATTAGTCTTCAGCCCATTTTTCTTGCAGGAGAGAGGCCCAATCTCGGGGACCGATGAGCATCCTCTGCGGCGGAGGCTCCTGGCGTTGCGCGCGGATCAAGTCCTTGGTGCGTGTGAGCTGTTCGCATATTCTGATTTGCGAGCATTGTTGTCGAAATATGTTCCGCCGGATTGCGCACACCGAAAAACCGAGTTTGTTCCCAAACCCGTGGCCTCGCCGACACTGGACCCCAGCCCGATGGCACTGGGTCAAGATGGCGTCTGGACCACGGGAGGGGCGAACTGGGACCAAAGCTACGCGAGGGTCGGTGGGCGCTGGTGTGACGTCCAAACGGCTAGCGCAACCGACGATGAGCTTTGGAAGCGTTGCGTAACAAAGGTCAGATTGCTGATCGATAGCGGCAACGAGGAGGTCCCGATCAAGGCGCCCATGGGCTTCTGGGACTTTGAATCTCAGAAGTTCTGGGTGTTTGTTCCGATTGTTCATCGGAAATACCTTAATCTCACGGCACTCTGGGGGACGGAATAATTATGTTGACGCGGTCATCTATTCTACTTGGCCGAAGGGAATGGCTTAGAACTGACGTCAAGGATTTTAGAACTTGATTTTTCTGCAACATCGACAGCACGCCGGACAGCGCCATGCCCGGGAGACCGCCCGACTAAGCTGTTCCCGGTGAAATCGCCTGCCTTGGCAGCGAAAGTCAGCGTTCGCGCCGCAGCCTAACCTTGGCATTTAGATTTGCCAGATCGGGGGGCTACGACGCGCGCCGACCCATTACAGTCATGCAGACGAGTACTATGGTGCACCCAAGGCCGACTCTGACCAGCCCACTGCGCATTGGGGCCGCCTGATCAGCTCTGTTGTCTGGTTCCTCGCCGGAGCCATTCTGCTTCAGCCGATGGAGGGCTTGCTCGTCGAGAGCTGCTTTCGGGAAGGGGCTCCGGCTCTTTTCAAGCACCTCGCTTCGGCGGTGCGTTGACAGCGACGACTGGCCTCGCAGCGCCCATCGGGTCCGCGGCCTGTGCGGCGTGCACCCCCCTTGCTCGATCTGACGGCTAGGTCCGTTTTCCAGCCGATTCGGCTGTTCCCGGCGGCACCCGGCGCCGGGAACAGGCTACGTCCGCTTACGCCAGGCAGGCTGACGATCGCGCCGCCACCGGCAGGATCAGGGGGCTACAGCGCGGATCGACCCAAAGCGGACCTTCGACTGAGGTACGTCCTTTATCATGTTGGTGTCGGTCTCGCATTCGCCAATTCTAGTGGCGCCGCAACGTGCCCCGGCATATCTCTCCGCAATGCGATGTCGGCTCATCCTCCCCGTCCTTCTTGCAGGCTGCTCGCCCCAAGCTTCGGAAACGCCTTTCGACACGTCGCTAGAGGGATATGGTGGACAGGCGCGCTTCGCAGGTATTCTGTCCTTCAGCCCGCATGATGTCGACTTCACTGAGTGCGGTGCTCCGGCGGAGTGCAAGTCGCGATGGCGCACGTGCGGCGTCGCTATGACGGAGAGGGCAAATCGCGAGTGGCAAGCTCAAGCACAGTGGAAGGGACCCGTCGAGGAGCCGACGGTCTGGCTTGAATTTGTTGGCCGCAAACGGACGGACCCACGGCTTCTTACCGAAGCAGGGTTACTGACCCAGGACTGCCAAGTTCGCATAGAGCAGGTGTTGGTATCATGCCCCTCCGACGGCAGCATCTTTGTTGGAGAAGGCCTCCCGGCGGCGCCAGCATGTGCGAGGCAAGCCGCAGACTGAAACAGGGCTTCATCAGAATGTCTGGAATCCACCCGATCCGGCTGTTCCCGGCGCGATCGAAGGCCGCGGCGCCCGATGTCCGGTTGCGCGCGACACGCCGACGTTCGCGCCTGGTCCGGAGCGTCCTCCATCCTACAGCGCGGATCGACCCGTTGAAGACCTTCGTCATTTCGATCAGACTGATGCGGTGAGAGGCGTATCGATCCTCGCGGGAGCAATCGTAGGGGCGGTCCTCGCCATCCTATTCCTCACGCCGGCACGAGAGGTTTTTTCTGCTCGTGGGTACGTGAACGCGGGCATGGGCTTGATCTTCGGCGGCCTCTGCGGCGGGTCGCTAGCCGCATGCTTCCGGCGCCCTAGGGCGTAGGGAACTTCGGCTCTCCACCCTGCCCGGCTGTCCCAAGCGGCCGCAAGCGCCGCGGCGGCCTACGTCCGCTTTCTCGAGGCAGGCCGACGTTCGCCCCTCGTCTGGCCTTCGCGGGCTCCTACAGCGGGATCGACCCATTGCTGACATGCGACTCTCCGGGCAAGATCGCACCTTGAGAGGGAACTGACATGCGTCACGCAGCGACTGTCACATGTTTGTTGCTAGCGCTAACGGGGTGCGCCTCAGCCCCAGCAGGTATCCAGCGGCGTCCAGAGATTGTCATCGACATATCGCAACTTCGTGCTGCTGGCCCCGGATGGCAGAGCGAACTGGTTGATTGCTCGGACGCAGAATTTTCGTGCTTCGAAGCACCCAGTCGTTTTCTACTCGCTTTCCCGAAGTCCTGCCCAGGCAAACCTTGGCTGGAGAATTGGATCGTCGCGGGTTATCGCTTCCGTTTCACTGCGCCGGATGCCCACGACGTTCTACCTGGTGGCGGGTATGTTTCCGACAAGTACCCTCACTCGCACCTGACGTTCCGAGCCGGCATAGGATTCACCTCCTTGTGGATCCGCTCCAACCCAGTGATGAGCGACAATTGGGGAGGGAGCAGCGTCGCCGAGTACGACTTCAAATACGTGGGCAGGGCCTCGCCTTTTCGCTGTGGCTGAGGCTCGCGAGGCGTCCGCCTTCCACCCGATTCCGCTGTCACCGGCGCCATCGAAGGTCGCGGCGGCGGATGTCCGGTTGCGCGCGACAGGCTGACATTCGCTCCTGGTCCGGAGCGTCCGCAATCCTACAGCGCGGAACGACCCTTCTCAGACATAAAGAGGCTATTTTGTCCCCATCTTAGTGTCGATCTAACAATTTCCATATGTATTAGCGCCGGAACCGGTTTTGGTATATCGCTCCGCAATGCGACGTTGGCTTATCTTTGTCCCCCTTGCGGGCTGCTCGCCGCAAGTCTCGGAGACGCCTGCCGATCCGTCGCTAGCCGGGTATGGTGAACAGGCGCGCTTCGCAGGAGTTCTTGAAATCGGCCGGCATGAAGTCGTCTTCACTGAGTGCGGTACTCCGGCGCAGTGCAAGTCGCGATGGCGCTCGTGCGGCGTCGAGATGACGAAAACGGCCAATCTCGAGTGGCAAGCTCAAGCACAATGGAGGGGTCCCGTCGAGGATTCGACAGTCTGGCTTGAATTTGTTGGCCGCAAACGAACGGACCTACGGCTCCTTGCGGAAGCAGGCTTGCTGACAGTGGATTGCCAAGTCCGCGTAGAGCAGGTCTTGGTATCATGCCGCTCCGAGGGACGCATTTTTGTTGGAGAAGGTCTCCCTCCGGCGCCAGCATGCGCGAGGCAAGGCGCAGACTGAAGCAGAACGTCATCAGAATGTCTGGAATCCACCCTCTCCGGCTGCTCCCGGCGCGATCGAGCGGCGCCGCGACGAAGGTCCGGTTACGCGCGCCAAGCCAACGTTCGCGCCGCCGTGAGCGCGATCACCGCGCTACAGCGCGGACGAACCCGTTTCGGTCATCTAAGCAGGATGTCCTCTTCCCCTGCGCGATTGGCGAAGGTGAAGGTAATCGTCGTTGAAGCCACCGGCCTCGCGTAAGCCGCCAACGTCGAGAACGGTCATTTCACGATGATGCTGTTCGACCAGCCCCTCTGAACGAAGCCTCTTGAGCGTCCGATTGATGTGCACGGCTGTCATGCCGGTCGCGTCCGCAAGCTCTTCCTGCGTGATAGGGAGGCTGAAGGTATCATCTTCTACGAGGCCAACCGCCTTCATCCGCAGGTGCATCTCGCAGAGAATGTGAGCGACGGCTTCATAAGCGTCGCGACGACCCACGTTGACGATCCACTCCCGAAGGACGGCGGAGTCGATCAGTGTCATTCTCCACAGGCCCTTTGTTAGCGCCGTTCTCTCCGAGGTGATCCTCTCCAGCACTTCAGGATCGAGATGGGCGACCCTGCACGGCGTCAGTGCACCGATGGCGTGATCCATCTTCTCTAGGATGTCTACGTGGAGGTCGCAAAAGTCGCCCGGGATCAGGAACGCGGTAATTTGGCGCGACCCGTCAGGTAGCACCGTGTAACGTGCTGCCCAACCTTCAAGAATCAAATGGACTTTGTCGGGAACTTCACCATTGCGGACGATGTCTCGCTTTGCGCCCACCTCCGTTACATCTTCCGAGCAAAGCGCATCAACGAGCACCCGATCCTCATGGGCAAGGTCGACCACTTGCTCCAGTTTACAGGTCAGCGGGTTATACAGCATGGCTGGACAACTATCGATGAATTGCGTCGCACTCAAGCATCAAGAAGCCCGTCTTCCGCCACGAGTGGAACGTCGGCTTACCACCGAGGCTGTGTGAAAACGCCGCCGGGCTGATTTCACGGAGATGATGTGAGCGCGCGCGGTGACGCTTGTCAGCGTCCGACCGCCGCCAACGCTGCCGGCATGCCCAGGATCGCGATCACGCGCTTGATGTTGTAGGCGAGGACGCACAGGCTCATCTCGGTTCCTACGTTTTTTAGCCCTTTGGTTCGGAAGTGGGTGGCCCCCATCCACTGCTTCAAGGTGCCGAACGTGTGTTCAACGGTTTGCCGCCTGATCCGCATGGCATCGGGCATTTTGTCGATGCGCTGCTGCATCGCATCGAGCACGTGCTCGTGCTCCCATCTCCTGATCCGGCGCTCTTTGCCGGTGGTACACTTGGCTTTCATCGGACAGGCGGCGCACGAGCTTGCCCAATAGACGTGCAGCGTCTTGCCGGCTTCGACGCTGTCGAAGCGGTAGGTCAGCGTCTCGCCGGCCGGGCAGCGATAGGTGTCGGTGTCGACGTCGTAGATGAAGTCCTGCTTCCCGTAGCGACCTTGCGCCTTGGCCCCTGAGGTGAGCGGTTTGGGTATGATCGGCGTTGCGCCCAAGGCCTCGCAGGCGCGCACCTCCTCGCCGCCATAATAGCCGCGGTCTGCGAGCACGGTCAGGCGTTCGCCGTCCATCTCTGCCTTGGCCTTACGGCCCATGTTGGCGAGCTGAGAGCGGTCGTGGCCAAGGTTGGTTACATCGTGGGCGACGATCAGGTGATGCTGCGTGTCGACCGCGGCTTGCACATTGTAGCCGACCATGCCGGTGCCCTTGCCATTGGTGGCCATTGCACGTGCATCCGGATCGGTCAGCGAGATCTGCCCGTCAGGCACGTCGGCGAGCGCCGCCTCCATGTCGCGCAGAGCCTGCATCTGTTCGCGTAGCCGGGCTAGGCGTTCGTTCAGCCGTACCGAGCGCAACGCCGAAGTCTCGTCGTCCTGACGATCGGCCGTGTCGAGCTGAGCGAGATAGCGCGCGACGCTCGCGTCGACCTGTTCGATCCGGCGCCGAACCGCGTTGGGCGTGAAGTTCTTGTCGCGCGTGTTCACCGCCTTGAACCGTGATCCATCCACGGCAACGACGCCGCCGGCGAGGAGGCCCATCTGTCGGCACAGCAGCACGAACCGGCGGCACGTCGCCTTGATCGCATCACCATTGTCGCGCCGGAAATCCGCAATCGTCTTGAAATCGGGAGCCAGCTTGCCGATCAGCCACATCGCCTCGACATTGCGTCCGGCTTCACGCTCGAGCCGGCGGCTCGACAGAACCTGGTTGAGATAGCCGTACAGATACAGCTTCAGCATGGTCGCCGGATGATAAGCGGGTCTGCCCGTTGCCGCAGGGCGGGCACCGGTGAAGCCTAAAGCAAGTAGATCGAGTTCGTCGATGAAGGCATCGACCAGCCTGACCGGATTATCCGCACCGACATAGTCGTCCAAGCATTCCGGCAGAAATGCCGCTTGGCGCCGGTCCTGTCCCTCGACGAAACGCCCCATCCGGCCCTCCCTCGCATCGACCGGATCCTATCACATCAGCACGTTTTCACACAGCCTCCACCCGATTCAGTTGTTCCGGTCCGGAGGCGGCGCCAGCCCAGGCTACGTCCGCTTTCGCCAGGCGGGCTGACGATCGCGCCGCCACTGACAGGATCACGGCGCTACAGCGCGGATCGACCCTTGGATGAGGTGCACCTCCTCGCACAGTTGGCGTTCGGAGCGGATCCCGTGCGTATAGCCGATGATCGGCATGCGGATCATTGACTCCGGATCGATCGAGGCTCGACTTGTCTCGCTGTAAATGGGGTCGCAGATGCTCGCGAATGCTCGACAGGTCGACAAACCGGTCAGTACGCCTCAGCAGGTGGCCGTCCGGAACATGGCGCTCCAAGGTGAACCCGTAGAACAGCGCCTCCTGCATCACCGTACGCTCACCCATCATCGGCTCGCCTCCCGTCTTGCTCAGGGGCAGTGAATCAGAGTCCAGTCGTCAGTGCAACGGGAGTCTCTCAACATTATCTCACCTCTCCGGTTGCTCCCGCCGCCATTGCTTGCGACGGGAAAATACGTCGCCCTTCGCGCCGGTGACGATGGTGCGTGCGCTGCGGATCGAGGCCGCTGGTCGTCCCATCCGCCATTGCGCTCGTTCAGCACCGGTGCGAACGTCACGCGATGACACGTTTGACGCTGCTGCTGCCGGAAAGCGCGACGCGCGAATGCTCGGGCCGTGCTCCTTAACGGCGTGGGCGGCGATTTCTTTGCTGTCGTACCAGTGCATTGAACCCGGTGGCACACAGGCCACCGGATCGATTCAGATGAAGATGTCCATGTTCGGCTGCAGCATCATCGTGGGGTTCGAGAACTCGATCACGTAATCCTGCACGGCGGTGTACACACCGTCGTCATTGGCATCGATTACGGCGAATGTTCGGCCGGCGAAATCGCCGCTGTCAGGCCGGAAGAAGGTCACGCTCGTCGGTCCCCAAAGTTCGACATTCCTGGCGATGTCGGCGCTGAACGTGTCCCGGTTCAATGCGCCAGTAAAGTCGGCCCAACCGTGGGTCAGGGTGAAGGGCAGATCGATCCGGTCTTCCGACGGGTTGAACCCCTCGATCGTGTCGAACTGAAAGCTCGTCGATTCCGCGGCCGAGCGGTAGACGAAGACGTCGGCGCCCTCGCCCCCGACTAAAAGATCGGCGCCCAAATTGCCGCTCAGCCGATCGTCGCCCGTTCCGCCGTAGAGGCGGTCCGCACCATTCAGGCCCGAGAGCAGGTCGTCCTTCACGCCGCCGGTGATGATGTCGCCACCAAAGCCCCCGAAGACTTCGTAGGAACCATCCTGCTCCGCGGCTGCGTTGAAGGTCAGAGTTTCCGTCCGCACCAGGTCCCGCGCATCGACCAGCAGTCGCGCACCGGCCGCGACGTTTCCGTCCGCCATGTCTAGGTGGTAATTCAGCGCCACGCCCGTCGGGCCGCCGATCAGAAGCAGACGCTCGATGCCGGTGAGTTGATTATCCTCGAAATGATAATCGTACTTGCCGGTGAGTTGCACCGTATCGCGGCCGGCGCCGCCATCGACGCTGTCTCGCGCATTCCATTTGGCCCCGAAGACGAAGAGATCGCTGCCGGCGCCGCCGGACGCGCGATCGTCGCCGCCCTGCTGAAGCAGGAACCTGTCCGCATTGCCGCTCCCGACCAAGGTGTCGTTGCCGGCGGTGCCGGGGAGATCGTCATTCGGCGTGAGGATGATCGCTATCGAATCCTGATCGGTCAGCGCGCCGCCGATTCCGGTGCCGCCAAGGTCGTCGGTGGTCACCGTCAGCGAATCTTCGCCGTGAAAATCGAACGCACCCTGATAGAATAGCCCGTCGAGGGCCGCGTTGATCGCAGCCGAATTGCCCCGGAACGTCATTGTCGCATCGCCTTGGCCGTCCCCGGTGACGAAGGTCAGGCCAGCGGTGTCGGCAAGGGTCAGGGCTCCGTGGGCGACATCCAGGGTCACCTGAAGCATGTCGGTGTCCGGATCAGACACGGTGATCGCGTTGCCGTTCACGATCGAGAAAACCAGCTGTTCCGCCTTGCTGGTGAACTGAACCGTCGGCAGGAGATTCACGGGAGCATCGTTAACCGGAGTGATCGTGATCGGAACCTCCTCGTAGGCAACGGATTGAAAAAAATACGTTAGAGCCAGCCCTGTTGAAACCTGATCGGCTGGCGTGTTGCTCCTGTTGCGATAATGCATCGACTGAAGCACATCATCCACCAGAGCAGAAGTTGCTATCGCCTCCGGATTGAAGAAGTCGATCGCAATTCTTGGAAACTCCACGTACGGATCCGGCTCGTATTGCAACGCAACCCGGCCGAATTTCTTTCCGTCAGCGATCAAATCGAAAACAGATTCTGATAAACCAGGCTCAACCGTAAAGTACTTTCCACCCTCCAGAATCCACTCACTGTCCCTGGAAGAAGCACTAAAGACAAGAGAGTAGCCGTAATAGTCTCCGAGGCCGCCATTCAGCTGATCGGCTTCAGCAGAGACGGTGGCGCCGGCAAATAGCGCCACCGGAACACCTTCGAGGGCGGCCACCGGTCCGACGCCTTCGAATCTTGTTGGGACAGCCGCTGCGATAGTCGGCGCGCCCATATTGAGTGGAGCGGCGTCTGCGTCGCCTTCATAGGCAATCGCGTTTCCGCTTGCCCTGTCGATCGATCCTGCGAGCACGGGATCCGCGGGCAATGTCGATCGAGAAGACGTGGACGCAGGCTCGAACCCGTCGCCGTGAAAGGTCAAACCCTTGCTGTAGGACGCATACATTTCGGTTTCTCCATGCGTGATTTCACAAGGCTGCACGACTGATCTTCGTCAACCAGGCCAGCGGCAGCTGAGCGGGTGGCTTTCTGCTATCTGGCTGGTACAGAAAACGATGGCGCGAGTAACCGGGAGCCCGCTGCCCGCGCAGAGTCGGTCGCGCCATGCTGCGTGCGGGCGTTTCCGACGCTCCCGGCACTTCGTCCGAAGTCATGTGTTGCGAGCAGCCGCAGCACACCTTTATATCTAGCGATGGGAGGGACGGCCCTTATCGCGGCGGCGGCCGAAACGCCGATGAACGACAAGTGCTCGATTTCAGACGCACACATCGGAAACACTCCGCTTACAGCAGCCTGCCTGGGGCAAGGCCGTGCACGCGTTAACCATGTGCTGAAAATGCTCGCAAGTGAAGAGAATGCATGCGGCGGCGATGGCGCGCACCGGGTTGGAGGGCACCGCCGGGCGGCCGTTTTCCCATCCCACCCGACGGTTCGTTCCGCGCGCCGGGCGCGCAACGGCGATGTCAGCGCTCGCGCGGCAGCCTGACGGTGATGCGTGCGCCACGGATCGAGACCGCTGGTCGTCTCGTGCGCCATTGCGCTCATCTGGCACCGGTGCGAACGTCACCACGATGCGCTCGACGCTACCGCTCCTCGTACTACTTTCCGCCTTCGTCCGGAGACGGGTGGTCAGCGCCCTTCGAAATTGCGTTCGCGCCCGGTACAGTCGTCCGCTATGCGCCGAAAATCGACCGCAAGCGACACGGACCTGATGCACCCGAACGGATGACGGTGGGAGACCAAGGTCGAGACCGGGATCACATGCGCCTGATTCCCGGCGGCAGGCCAAGCTTCGCAATGGACTTAGACGACAATCATGCCCCGAAGGAATGTCGCCTTTCCACCCGGTTCGGCTGTCGCCGGCGGCGATGGTATCGGCGACCGCCAATGTTCGCTCCCGCGCGCCAGCCTGACGTTGGCGCCGGCACGCGGCCGGATCGGGACGGTAGGCGGGATCAGACCCATTGCCGACATCCGTTGTTGAAGGTTACCTAGGGCCATGCCGCTGGAACACGAGGGAGGGACCTTCACATACATGCGGTGGCTTGCCACGCTCGTACTGCTCCTGGTGCTTGTTTGGCTATACAAGGCTTATGGCATCGCAGTATTCGGGACGCTCATCGCAGCCGCGATCCTCGCCTGGTATCACGGACAGAGAGTCCAAGTTCGTGAAACGGCCCGGAGACAGGGGAGACCTCCTGTCGGAGTGCTGAGCCTATCAGGGCTCTCCGAGATCTCGATCAGCAGCGAGGCCCAGCTCCGTAATGCGCTCGTCGACATTGATCGTGTTGTCGACGGCGGCACCGTCACGTTGAGCGAGGGTCCCAACCACTACATCAAAGCAACTCGGCACGGTGACTTCTGGACTGTACGACTACACACCGGATCCATCTCGTATTCTCCTTATTTCGATACCGGGAGCGACTCCTTGAATAGTGAACGATGGGTCAGAGCGAGCCGTGCCCGTTCAATCCGGCAGCGGATCACGGACGAACGGGCACCGCTCCTGACGACCGAGGACGTCGCGTCTCTTTTCAAGGCATATCTTCTAGGGTCTGCGTATCCGCTCCCGGAACTGAACGAGGGAGCATAAGGATCCCTGCCGAGCGCCGCCAACGCGCTCTCAGTCGAATCTGAAATTCCGGCTTCCACCCTCCCCGGCTGTTCTCGGCGCGATCGATGGCCCCGCTGCGATAGTCCGGTCTCGCTAAGCAGGCGACGATCGCGCCGCCGCGGAGGGATCAACCCCCTACACCGTGGCGACGCCCCATAGCTGCTGTCCGCTCGCTGCATTATCAGGTTTAGAGCAGATCGCGATGGAGGCTCACCTGAACCGAATTTCTCTCATTTGCTCTGTCAATCGCGCGCTCTGGGAGGAGGTCGGGCCGAGCTTAAGAGTTGTCGCAGCGAAGGACGATGAGGGAATCATCAGGCTTCGCTTCTTCATCGACGGTGAGCCGTCGCAAGAGGATCTTGAGTCCGCATCGTCGGCCGCTGCCGAAGTCATTGCCGATTTCCCAGAGCATGAACTCGACGACAAGGTCGTTCGCCTCGACGCTCCTGAGCGGGTACAGGTGACTGCCGATTGGCAGATCGTCTTTATGCGTCGCGAGCCCGGTTGAGCGTCGACTTACCACCCGAGTCAGCTGTTCCGGTCCGGAGCCGGCGCCCGCCCAGGCTACGTCCACTTTCGCCAGGCGGGCTGACAATCATGAGATATCGGCCCTGAGGAAGGCCGTGCACGCTGCCCTGGCAATCATCCTCAAAGGGATCGAAGTGCTCGACGTCATCGTCGCGATTGTCCAAAGAGTGGTCTGGTTTCTCCGGAGACATGCCGTCGTCGTTGCCGTCGTCATCGGCGGCATCGTGCAACGCGCCTTGTTCCCGACGACTCATCGATGTGGCTGCAGCTTGGCGTCGCCTTGCTCGCGACCAGCGTAGTGCTCCGGCTCCTGTACAAGGATGGGGTAACTGGAAATCGGCCGGCTGGTCAGCGCAGCCGGTTCCGTTAGCGATCAGGGTTGGGGGAGCGTCGGTCTATTCCGGTTTTCTCGACTAACGTGTCGGCGTGGCTCCGTCCCGCTGGTTGTAGCCGGAACGAACGCATCCAAAAGCGCTGCCGCATTTCAGCTAAGCGAAGTGGTTGCAAACGCCTGGAGCAGCGAGCGCGAAGCAGGTTTGGCCAATTCGAACCGTCGCGTATGAAGGCGATCTGCGAGTTCATCCCGAACATTCCTGCGGGATGTCGAGCGTACAAGGCGCCAGCCGCTCTCGGGTCGACAACGTGGCCACTCGGGCGGAAAGAAACACGCATGGGCCGGATGCGGCAGGGCCATGAGCTCCCCATATACGCCTCATGACCAAGCTCACCGTCTGGCACGATGGCGCCTGCCCGCTCTGTCGCCGCGAAATCGCCGTGATGCGCAGGCTCGACACGCGGGGCGCGATCGACCTCGTCGATGCGGCCACGGCGGACCCTGCCACGTGTCCGATCGACCGGCGCGACCTGCTGGCGCGGCTCCACGCCTGCGAGAACGGTGAGTTGCTTATCGGTGCCGCGGCGTTCGCGGCGATGTGGCGCGCCATACCCGTGCTGCGGCCGGTTGGGATACTCGCCCACTCGAATCGAATCCTCGCACTGCTCGAACGCGCATACCTCCTGTTCCTGACGCTACGGCCGCGCCTCCAGCGGCTCGCCGGAAAGGCGGCGCAGGCATGAGGCCGATCCCGGATCCGGTCCGCCCGGGGCAGGAGAGCGTCTGGGATTACCCGCGTCCCGCAATCGCCGAGGCGACCGACGCCCACATCGTCATCGAGCACAGGGGTCGCATCGTTGCCGCCACCCGATCCGCCGTCCGCACGCTCGAGACCAGCCACCCGCCGAGCTATTATATTCCGGTCGCCGACGTCACGCCTGGCCTGCTCCATCGCGCCGAGGGCAGCTCCTTTTGCGAATGGAAGGGCGCGGCCGAATATTGGGATGTGATCGTGGACAGCGTCATGCTGCCCCGCGTGGGGTGGAGCTATCCTGCGCCGACCGCCCCGTTCGAGGCGCTGCGCGACCATGTCGCCTTCTACGCTGCGCCGTTCGACCGCAGCAGCGTCGACGGGGAGACGGTGCTGCCGCAGCCCGGCGGATTCTATGGCGGCTGGATAACGTCTCAGGTCGTCGGCCCGTTCAAGGGCGGCCCTGGCAGTCACGACTGGTAAGCCGGTGAGCAGAGACAACGACGGTCCTCGCGACCGCTCCATCCCGCGCGGAAGGCTGTCACGGCTCGGACATTTCGGACGTCTCGCCAGCGGGATGGCCGGCGGCATGATGGCCGAGGGTGCGCGGCGGCTTGCGGCGGGCGAACGTCCCCGCCTCTCCGACCTTATTCTGACGCCGGGCAACGCCCGGCGGGTCGCCGACCGACTGTCGCATCTGCGCGGCGCGGCGATGAAGCTCGGCCAGATGATCTCGATGGACGCAGGCGACCTGCTCCCGCCCGAGCTCGCCGCCATCCTGGCGACGCTTCGCAGCCAAGCGTACCGCATGCCGCCGCATCAGCTCGATCAGGTGCTGAAGATGGAATGGGGCGGCGACTGGCGCCGCCGTTTCACCCGCTTCGATGCCGCGCCGATCGCAGCCGCATCGATCGGCCAGGTCCACCGCGCCGTCCTTCACGATGGCCGCGCGCTTGCGATCAAGGTGCAATATCCCGGCGTGCGCGAGAGCATCGACGCGGACGTCGACAATGTCGCGACGCTGCTGCGCATCTCTAATCTGCTGCCGCCTTCGCTCGACCTCAGGCCGCTGCTGGCCGAGGCGAAACGGCAGCTCGCGGACGAGGCCGACTATCTCCGCGAAGGAGCGCAGATGCGGGCCTATGCCGATCGCCTCGCAGGCGATGATCGCTATGCGATTCCCGGGCTGCACGACGCCCTGACAACGGGGCGGGTGCTGGCGATGGACTTCGTCGAGGGCCAGCCGATCGAGAGCCTGGGCGGTGCCCCGCAGGCCGTGCGCGACAAGACCATGACCCTGTTGATCGAACTGGTGCTCCGTGAGCTGTTCGAATTCGGGTTCATGCAGACCGACCCGAACTTCGCCAACTATCGATGGCAGCCCGAGACGGAACGGCTCGTCCTGCTCGATTTCGGCGCGACGCGTGCGGTGCCTGCAGCGACGGCGCAGGCCTACCGCGCACTGATCGACGCCGGGCTCGCCCATGATCGGGTCCGTATCCGGGAGATCGCCGTCGAAACCGGCTTCCTGGGTGCGGCCGCGGTTGCGGCGCACCGGCCGGCCGTCGACCGCATCATCGCCGCGATCGACGATGCGATGCGCCGCCCGGGGCCGTTCGACTTCGGCGACCGGACGTTCGTCCCGGTCGTCCGCGCGGAGGCGCCGGCGCTCCTCCAGGACCGAAGGACGTGGCATGTTCCGGAGGTTGAGACGCTCTTCGTGCAGCGGAAGGTGAGCGGTACTGCGCTTCTCGCCGCCCGGCTTCGCGCGAGAGTCGATGTCGTCGGACTGGCGAGCGCGGCCACCACCTGAATTCGCGTGCGCACGGCTGACGGAGGTAAGGCCGGAGGTGGCGGCGGCTCATTCGACCCGATACCGCTGTTCCGATCGGCGCCGCGCGGCCCGCGTCTGCTTTCGCAGCCAGGACTTGCGATCGCGCCACCACCAACATGATCAGAGTGCTACAGCGGGGCGCGACCGAGGCGGTGTGAAAACGCGTGATCCTGCCACGATCGAGTTCTGACGATTGGCAGGCGTATGTCCGAGGTGCGAGATTATGGTGCCCGTCTTGCGGGCGGTGAGCCGCGGGGTTCGGCCCTCCCAGGGCACAGGATACGGCATTCGCATCCAACTTCTCTAGCCTTCCGTAACTCTGGCAATCGCGGGCGCGGCACTCCTCTCATACCTTTCGCAGCAGGACTATTTAGCAGTAAGCGTCAACTTTCCACCCTGCCTGGCCGTTGCGATTGCCGGGCGCAGCAGCCAATGTCCGCTCTCGCGCCACAGTCTGACGCCCGCGCCCGCGCGGCATCAGACCGGGTCGGCAGGCCCGGGTCCGACCAGAACATTCCTAGCTCTCGATCAACTGGAGCTTGTTACCCCACACTCCTGCCGGGGCGTTTCCAGGCTGACCTCGGCACTTGGTTGCGCTGCTCAATGCGCGCCGAGGCCAAGCTGCTTCAGATTGTTGGCGCAACGGGCGCGCTCCGACCCGCCGCGAGGTTGGCGGGGCTTCACGACACGGCTGCTTCTCGTTTCGCGGTTGGAAGCTTCGCCGCCGCGGGAGGTGCCACGTAGCCTGGTGGCGGAGCCGTTGCGCCCGCCTGAGCTGGCTGACTGGCCATCCGCGGGCTTTCCTCCGTCCTCCGCGAATGCGGGCGTGGTGATGAGGAAGGCCGAAATCGCTGCGGCGATAATCATGGTTGTCGACATTGGGAGTCTCCTCTTTCACGTTCGTCCGTCGGCGCTGCCGACACGATAGAGCGCGCTAGTTGGAAATGATCGCCGCGGGCAGTTGCAGCCGCAGACTGCGAACGCCGTCGCTGCTGTGCAACGGTTGCATTTCGCCAGGAAACCCTGCCCCTCTGCTATGTCGCGCGTTCACCCTTCTCCGCTTTTCTGCCGCGATCGGGGGGATGGGACGACGGACAGGCGCTTGTCGCGGCAGGCGGAGCTCAGCCATCGCCAACGGATCAGACCGGAACGGTCGAGCAGCTCCGGCCGTGCATGGAATGGGTATGGATCGTGCGCCGGGAACGTGCGCACGCGCTGGAGATCCGGTTGCTGCTCGATCGACCAGCCTCTGCGAGGTCATTCCTGAACTGCACTGGCAGCGTGGCAATCGTTCGTGCGGATGTACCTCTCCCATCCGTCCACGAAGTGGATCTCCTCAGACAAGAAGAAGGCGAAGCGCATCCCCGAGGCGGTTCGCGCGTTCACCGGCAATTCAGCCGAAGGACCGCATCGCGGCGATGTCCATGCGGCGAGCCATTCGAGGAGCGAAGCGGATGATCAAAGCTGTGATCCTTTCCTCTGCGGGCTTCCTGCTGACGTCGGCGGCGGTCGCGCAGGATTATACCGGCAATGTCGATCCGTCCGCCTACAGTCTTCCCAACGTGATGCACTCAGCGATCAACGCGCAGGCGAAGGGCGCCAAGAGCCCGCGTTACACCATCTCTGCGCAATCAAGAGAGGGGTGCCGGAACCTGCCGAGCATTCGCGCCCGCCTTGGCGCCCGCGATGCCCGCGTCCAGAAGATCACCCGCCTCTGCCGCGAGCTCGGCCTGATACGGTAAGCCGTCCGTGCCGGGCGGAAGCGCGCCCAACGTCCAAAGACAGGCTCGCCGACGCTATCTCTGCCCGCGCGCCTGCCGCGCCTGTTGCTCCGAAGCACGCTGCCGCATCAGGTTCGCCAAGCCGGGCGTATTCGACCACAATGCCGCATAGCGAGGATCGGAACGGAGCGGTGGGGGAAACTCGCTCGAGCCGAACGGCATCGCCCAAGGGAGGTAGGTGGAGCCCATGTCGTGGGCGCGCGTGAGGGAAGCCAGCGCCTTGCCGGACGCGCCGGCATGGGCATATTCGTAGGCAAGGGCGAACAAGGTATCGGCCTCGGTGGAAGCCGCCAGCGCGTTGCGTCCGTCGATCGTGGCCTTGAGATCCGCATCGATCAGCGTTTCGAGCATGCGTGGGCGTCCCTGCAACGCATCGATCGCGGCGTCGGCCCGCGCGACCAGCTGGATCATCGCCGCCGCGGACCCACGGTTGGACGCCGCGCCTGAGATCGACGCCGCGACCGAACGCAGTTCGCCCGCATCGCGGGTCGAGAGCGCCGTCAGATAGGCTTCGCGGGCCAGTGAGACGTTGCCGGGATCACGCTGCAGCAGCGTTCGATAGGTTCCGAGCGCGCCCGCATGATCGCCGGCGCATTGCATCAGCCGCGGCACGCCTCGCGCCCGCCAGAGGGATCCGGGATCGAGCCGCACCGCAGCCCGCGCGTAGCGCAGACCTTCGTCGCAGCGTCCGATCACGGCAAGATGAAAGGCGTACCAGCTGTTCGTTTCCGCCGATCGGGGATCGAGCGCGATGGCCCGGCGCAAGAGCGCCCCGGCATCGTTCCAGTTCGAGGAGCGGTAGAAGTCCTGCGCCGCGGCGACGAGGACCGTGGAATCGTCCGGATCCGCGATCAGCGCGTGGGTCAGCGCCCGATCGGCGCGGCGCCGCCGGTCCTCGAACTGTGCGGGGCTTTCACCCGGCCTCGGGAAATCCGGGATCTGATCGGCCTGGTACCGGAGCATCAGGGCTTTGGCCGATTCCGGATCGATCGCCAGGGCCGCGTCCGCCTTTGCGGACGCTTCCGCATAAAGCCGGTTCGCCGCCGGGGCGTTCTGGCGCTGCCGCTCCTCGCCGGCACGCTGCCATGCCCGCGCACCTTCGGCCACGAGACGCGCGACGTCCGCGCGTTGCGGCTCGCGCGCGCTTCGGCTGCCGCCCATCGCGTTGCTGAGCCACACGGCAAGGTACCGAACGACTGCGGCCACCGCCCGCTGCTGTTCCGGGATGAGCGAGGAGGATTTCGCGAAGCGGCCGGACCAGATCGTCTCCCCGCTGTCGGCGCGCTTCAGCGTCAGCAGAACCGAGGGATGTGCGCTCGATTGATCATAGCTGCCTTCGACGACGAGATCGGGGGATCCGGGCGTTCCGGCGTCCGCCAGCTTGAGCCCATGCACCCGCGCCAGGCTCTGACGAAGTTCGGACGCGAACGCGCCGGCGGGCGCCGCGTCCCGCGCACTCGCCGGGATGAGATGGACAGCAATAAAGCGATCGGCCTCGGCGTCGGCGGGACGCGCGCTCCAGAGCGCAAATCCCGCCATCAGGAATGCGACCACGGCCAAGCAGGCGAGCGCGATCGACGCCCGACTGTGCGTTCGGGATGAGCGCGGACCTGGCGCGGGCTTGGGCTCCGCGACGCCTCCTTCGGCGGGGATCAGACGGTAGCCGACCTTGCGTTGCGTCTGAAGCTCGAAGGCGCCGGTCTCGGCGCCGAGCTTCCGGATGCGGGAGACCACACGATTGATCGCGTCTTCGCTGACGCTGCGCCCTTCCCAGCACTGGTCGACCAGCATAGACCTCGAAACCACGTCGCCTGCATTCGTGGCGAGCAATGCGAGCATCCGCATGACCCGGGGCTCGAGCAGGATCCGATCTTCACCGATCGTCACCTCGCACGCCTCCGGGCGTATCAGCATACCGGCAAGCACGATTTCCGATTGCGGTCGAGACGGTGCTGCCATGGGCGTCAGCTTGTGCAGATTGGCGGCGGCGAGTTCAACTCCATGCTGATCGCCGTGGAGCAGAGGTGTGCGAAGAAGGCTTCGGCAGATGCCGTCGGCGCTGAACCGCCGGCGCGACCCTCCCGGAGCAAAAGTCAGGATAAAATCAGGTTAGAGTCCTAGCTCGAGGTCGCAGGACTCGCGACTGCCCGGCACATCGATCAGCCGGGACGAACGCCAAATGAAACATACTTCCGAATCTGTCGCGCAGTGCAGGCCAGCCCGCGGGCGCTCGCGCCGAATCCGCCTGACGGCGGACTTTCGTCAGCAAGAGGGCATCAACCAATGAGCAAAAGCGCGAAGAGAGTAGCAGCCTCTCTGCTGGCGGGAGCTTCCGGCCTGATCGCCCTGATCCCGGCGCAGGCGCAGGCGCAAGCGGCCAGCTGCTCCGCGGAGTCCGCCCCCGACACCTATCTTTGCTCCGGGACGGCCGGCGGCAACGACAATCCGCAGATCATTGCCTCCTCGGCATCCGTGACGGTGACGACCGCGCCCGATTTCTCGATCCGGACGAGCGGATCCAATGACGCGATCACGATTCGTGCGCCGGGGAGGTTCAGCGACGGGGCGACCTCCTCCATCACCTCCGATCGAGGCATCGGCCTCGCCATCACCAACGCCGACGAGAGACCGATCACCATCACCGTCGCCGGTACCGTTTCGGGCGGGCAGACCGGCATTTCGGCCGACACTGTCGGCAACGTCACGATCGACATAAAAGGGACGGTGACCGGCACAGACACGTCGGCGCTCGTCCCGTCGGCAATCCGCGTGGTCTCCGACCAATCGACCACGCTGACCATCGCATCCGGTGCCAGCGTCACGGGCAACGTCAACATCGATCGGCGGAACAACGCACCCGCGGCAACCGCCACGGTGACCAACGCGGGCATTGTGCGCGGAATGGTCTTCGTCGGGGCGCTCGGAGCGACGGTCACCAACAGCGGAACGATCGACGCCGGTTCGGGCACCGCTCTTCAGGTGTCGGGCACGAACGGGACCGTCAACCTCACTGCCGGTGCGATCACCGGCACCGTGACCATTCAGAACGGAAGCCGGCTGAGCTGGACCGGAGGCAGCCTGTCCGGCGGCATCAACGCCAATTCCAGCGCGCTCAGCCTCTCCGGCATCACGCCCGCCCAACTCGCAACCGTCAAGTTCCTGAACGGGGGCGGGACCGGCGCTTCGCTTTCCCTCAACGGTGTCGTCGCCCGCGGCGGGGTGCTTGCCGGCGGCGACACGACCGGCGGCATCAACCTGACCAACTGGGCCAAGATCGATTTCGCGCAAGGGACGGACTGGACCGCCACAGGTTCGATTCAAAGCCTCGACACCGTGATCGATGCCACCTCCACGCTGCGCGTCGGCAACAACGTCAATCCGACCCTCGGCTACGCGGCTAGCGGCGGGAGGTTCATCAACAACGGCACGCTGGATCTGTCGGGCAGCTTCGTAGGCAACAGGGTGGCGATCGAGGAGGGCTTCACGCAGACGTCAACCGGCAGGCTGGTCATCGGCGTCTCGCCGGACGCCATCGATCTGGTCACGGTCAGCGGCGCAGCCAATCTCGCTGGAACATTGGTGTTCGCCTGGGCGCCTGGAACCTATGATAGCGCAGGCTCGCGTACCTTCCTCTCGAGTACCGGTCTTAATGGAACGAAGTTCGACACCATAGTGAATGCCGCGGGCACCACCCCGCCCGCTGGCTTCAATCCAGAGGTGGTCTACACGGCCACCACCACGAGCCTGACACTCACCGCGGGAGATCCGGGGCCGCCGCCCCCACCACCACCACCTCCTCCTCCGCCACCACCACCTCCTCCGCCCTCCCCACCGCCTCCGGCCCCACCGGCGCCGCCGCCCCCATCGCCGCCTGCGCCGCCTCCACCCCCGCCGTCGCCGCCGCCGACGGTCATCTCGCCCGCCGACGCCCGAATCTACAGCGCGCAGACGTTCGCTTTCGCATCGGCCAACGAGGGCAATGCGATGGCGTTGTTGGGCCGCACCGAAGCCGACGGGGGCGGTAACACGCTCTACAATCTCGCGCTCACCCCTGGGCAGCGGGTGAGGACATGGGGGGAGTTTGGCGGCGACTGGGTCCGGTCGGATGCGCGTGGCGGCACCGGGCGTTTCGAGACCCGCGGCCGCTTCATCCAGGCCGGCGCGGACACTCAAGTCGGCCGGGTCGGGCGGGTCGGCCTTGCGCTGGGATACCAGCGGATCGAACTCGAGACCGCGGCCGGAGGCGAGGCGAGCACCGACACGGTTCGGCTCAGCGCCTACGGTTCCTACGCGTTCGGTCCGCTCGGTCTGTCTGCCATGGCCGGCTATGCACACGGATCCGACACCACCCGCCGATCGACCGGCGTCGGCCGAAGCCAGGCGCGCCGCGGCACGGATCAATGGCTGGCAGCGGCCCAGCTATCCGCCCCGCTGCGCGTCGGCGCGGTAACCGTGACGCCGGCAGCCGGAGTGATCGTTTCGCACATCGACAGCGAACGGTTCGCCGAAAGCGGATCGATACCGACGACGTTTCGAACCACTGCGACGGGACTCGATCGGACCTTCGTCTCGCCCTTCGCGACGCTCGGCGTATCGGCGAGCTTCGCCTCGGCCGACGGAACCGAGTGGATCCCCGACATCTCGGTCGGCTATCGACGGCAGAATGTCGCAGCCGGGACGGACTACATCCTTGCCGCAGCGGACGGCACAACCTTTGCCGGGAACAACGTGAACCTCGCGCCCGATGTGGGGACCGTCGGAGCCAGCCTGACCGGGCATCGCGGCGCATGGACGGGCGCATTCACCTATCGCGGTGCGTTCGCATCGGGGCGGCGGGACAATCGCCTCGGCATGACGCTGCGTTATGCGTTCTGAGGGCGGCGCCCTGTGGCAGCGCGGAGAGCCGCGCTCCGCCACCGCCGCAAGCGAGACTGCCCGGTTTCCGAGCGAAGGTCTCATCCGCTCGGCGGCGCAGGGGCATTCGTCGACGAGGCCGCCGCCCACGACAGCCCTCCGGCCGACGTTCACGTTGGCATGACGACTCAACGCCAACGGGCCGCCTCGACCCGATTCCTCCAGGTCGGCTGCCCTTACCTACAGGAGTGCAAATCCATGATGATCGCAACACTCGCTCTGGCCGTCGCCGTTACGGCAGCATCGGGCCAGCCTGACCCCGCCGTCCATGTCCCGCCCGAGATCGGTGCCGCCTACGGCCGGTTGGGCAAGGCGATCGCATCGCACGACGTCGAAGGCGTGAAATCGGTCTGGGCCGAAGACTTCGTCGTAAACGCGCCGAACAACGAGGTCCTGCATCGGGATCAGGTGATCGCCGCGATCGAAGGCGACTTCCTGAACTATAAGGATTTTCAGAAGCACATCCGCTTCGTCGGCGAGAAGCCCGAAATCACCATCGTGATGGGCTACGACACGATGGTGCCGCTGAACGGACCCGGCGCAGGGCAACACGTCAAACGGCCCTTCACGGACATCTGGGCGAAGCGTGCCGGGACATGGATGCTGATAGCGCGTCAGGCCACCATCGCGGCCGTCGACTAAAGGCTTCGGATCGTCGCCGCAGCGGAAGTCGGTGCGGCGCGTGACCAGCCGACCAGGCCAGGCCCCTCCTGGCCGGCCTGATCGGCAGGACTGCGCAACCTGATATTGCTCCTTCACAACAGCCGCCCGCGAGAACGCTGAGCCTCACCGTCATTCCCGAGGCGCCGCCATCGCCGCCTCATAGGCGGCCTGCAGCCTGGAGAAGACCGACTCCCGCGGTGCCGGGGCGCCGAGGTGGAGATGGCGCAGCTCCTCCATGAACGCGGCCCACAACGGGGGACCGCCTTCTTCCAGGATCTCGGCCCGTACGGAAAGCTCCCTGGAGGCGGTGGTATGGCGCACGCCCCATCCGCCCATATGGGCGAGCAGCGGCACCAGTGCGATCGACCCCTCGGTAAGGCTGTAGATGGCCTTCTGCTTGTGGCTGCGATCGTCTCGCCGGGACACCAGACCTGCCGCCTCGAGACGCTTCAGCCGGTCGGCGAGGATATTAGAGGCGATGCCCTCTTCGGAGCGCTTGAGCAGTTCGCGATAGTGACGACGATTGCCGAACATCAGATCGCGGATCACGATCAGGCTCCAGCGGTCTCCCAGCATCTCGAGGGTAAGGTTGATCGGACACCCCGATCGCGCCGCCTGCTTCACCGTCTCGCCTCCTGACGCTTGCGAAGTAGGGTTGGTCGCTGTACTCCACAACCAGTTGCAATCCGCAAGCAGCAGAAGGATCGCCGCCATGATCACGGTGTTCGGGGAAGGCCGCGGCTTTCGGGTCGTCTGGCTGCTGGAGGAGATGGGCCTTCCGCATCGGCTGCGGCCGATCGACCTTCTCGCCAGCCTCGAACACGAAGAGGAATTCCTGGCCATCAACCCGGCCGGCTTCATCCCGGCGCTTCAGGATGGCGACGTCGCCATGGTCGAGTCGATCGCGATCCTCGAATATCTGATCGCGCGCTACGGCCCGACGCCTCTCGCGCCCGAGGCCCGCGATCCCTCCTTCCCTCTCTACCAGCAGTTCCTGCATCTCGGCGAGGCGGGTCTGGCGATGCCGATCAACGCGGTGGTCGCCACGCAGATGCTCGCGCCGGAGGCGGAGCAGGACAATTGGACCATCCGTTGGGCGCGTCAGATCTTCGAAAGTCGCCTCGGCCTGGTGACGCGGCAGCTCGCGCAGACGCCCTATGTTGCCGGCGCGGCGTTCACGGCCGCCGACATCTCGGTCGTCTATGGCCTGCTGCTGGCGCGGAGAACCGGAAACGCTCGATACGGAGACCTCGAGGAGGCCTATATCGACCGAGTCACGCGCCGTGACGCCTACAAACGCGCCCTGGACACATGTGAGGCGACCAAGGCGTGGGCGATGGCGAAGGGCGGCTGATCAGCCAAGCCGTCGACTGCAGGATTGCCTTCGCGACCCGACAGACGAAGCAATCGACCGCGACAAAGGCTGATCGTCGGCGTCATTGACGACAATCACCGGATCACGCCCGTCGGTTCATGCGATCCGCGCCACCTCCGAAGGCAACCAGGCTTCGACGGTGAAGCCGAGGTCCGCGCGGATCGCCAGTCTGCCGCCGAGCGCTTCGATCCGCTCGCGCATGCCGCGGAGGCCCGAGCCGGGCGTGGCAGCAGCAGGGTTCGCGCCGCCGTCGTCGCGCGCAACGAGGCGCACGCCGTCGCCATCGGGCGTGACCTGGAGCCACAGATTGTCGGCCCG
This sequence comes from Sphingosinicella sp. BN140058, assembly GCF_004135585.1. NCBI lineage: Bacteria > Pseudomonadati > Pseudomonadota > Alphaproteobacteria > Sphingomonadales > Sphingosinicellaceae > Sphingosinicella > Sphingosinicella sp. BN140058. The sequence goes on from NZ_CP035501.1 coordinate 933,390, forward strand.
GGCATGTCTGACGGCATTGGTCACCGCCTCCTGGGCACAGCGCATCAGGGCGTGGGCCTGCTCGGAACCAACCCGCACATCGGGCGCCATTTCGACGTGGATGCGGGGAGCGGGCACGCTGTGCGCGAGCGCTTCCAGCGCCGCCTTCAGATTGCAGTCTTCGGTATCGCGAAGGGCGGAGACCACGTCGCGCACCTTGACGAGCAGGGCGCGGGCAAGGCTCTTCGCCTGCGCCACATGATCATCGACCCTCTCCGGATCCTTGACGTGACTCGCGATCTCGAGCTGCAGCCCGAGCGCGGTCAGCTCGTGACCCCAGGCATCGTGCAGCTCGCGCGAGATGCGCAGGCGCTCCGCATCGCGAACGCTGTTGGCGATGATCGCCTGGGCCGAGCGCAATTCCCGGTTCGTCCGGGCGAGCGCGCGTCCGGTCTCCTCCTCCCGGCGCATCGCGGTCGCCGTCAGGAACAGCACCACCTGCAGCGCGAGCGACTCCGTGACGACCCAGCACAGATCGGGGCTGATCGCCTGGGCGAGCGCGGCGATGATCGCCAGCGTCTGGAAGGCAATCCAGCCCAAGGCCCTGCCGGTGCTGGTTGCCATCGCGACCTGCCAGGCGATGATCACGAGGAACGTCGACATCCCTGCCCAGGGAACCAGGAGCGTCATGGCAACGACGCAGCCGAGCTGGAGCCACAGCAGGGCCCAGTGGAGACGCGGGCGCAGCTTCAGCCCCATCGCGCCCAGGATCGCACTCCCGAAGACGAGATAGGCGACCAGCCACAAGGGCGACACGGTCACGCTGCGGATCGTTCCGCCTTCCGCCAACTTGGTGAGGATCGGCCAGCCCCAGGCGACCCAGACCGCAAGCGCCGCGATACAGAAGATCCAGTGTTGCTGCCGCTTGAAGGACCCGGTCATCGTCAAATTCTGCCACAGGGCATTGTGGGTTGCCATAGCCCGAAAGTCATGATTCGGACGTGGCGGGCACCGATCCCGATCCCTCTCGAGACGCGGGAAGATGCTCGACGCGGGGAGCGGAAGCAGGGCTTCCGCTCTCCATCACCCAAGGCTCAACTGTCCTTGTACTTGACGTTGCAGCCGTAGGGGCGGCTGGTCGGTACCGAGACCTTCTTGCCGGCCGCGACTTCGCCGAGCGCCGCGAGCACGTGGTTGCGAGCGCCGGCGACGTCGGCCGGGTTCGCCGTCGGCTTGTCGTCAATGCCGCCGGCGTAGACGAGCCTTCCGGCCCTATCGATGACGTACATGTGCGGCGTGGTGACCGCGCCATAGCCCCTGCCGACGGTGCCGGCAGGATCGAGCAGATAGGCGGTCGGCTGGGCCTTCTGGCCGGCCACGAAGGCCCTAGCGGCGGCGCCGTCCATATGGCCCTGCTTGCCGGCCGCGCTGGAGTTGATCGTCAGCCAGACGACGCCCGCATTCCTTGCCGCGGCCTGCGTCTTCTGCATGTTGCCGCTGCCATAATGCTTCTTCACAAAGGGGCATCCGGGGTTGTTCCATTCGAGGACGACGATCTTCCCCTTATACTGATCGAGCGACACCGCCTGGCCATTCATCCCGACAAGCCGGAAATTGGGCGCCGGGCTGCCGATTTGCGGCGCGGCCATAGCCGGCGCCGCAAGCACGAACGCGGCGGCGAGTGGGATCAGATGCTTCATCACGACCTCCTTTGCTTCAGATTGGCTTTGCTTCAGATTGGCTCTGCTTCAGACTGGAGTTCCAAGCGCGGTGAGCTCCCCGACCGTCAGGATCTGGGGCAGGATCTTCGCGTCCTGGCCCGGTGGATAATAGAGATAGAGGGGGACGCCCGAGCGACCGTGCTGCGCAAGGAAGCGGCCGATCTCGGCATCGCCGCGCGTCCAGTCGCCCCCCAGCACCGCGACGTTGCGCGCCTGGAAGGCACGGGCCACCTCCGCGCTCGCCATGGCGCCCTTCTCGTTCACCTTGCAGGTGATGCACCAATCGGCCGTGAAATAGACGAAGACCGGCCTTCGCTCCGCCCGCAGCGCCGCGAGACTCGCTTCGCGGAAAGGTTCGGAGGCGAGGACGCCCTGCGCCGCTACTTCGGCACGGACCCCGAGCGGGACGATGAAAATGGCGGCGGCGGCCGCAGCCAGAGCCGGCGCGAGCGGCAGCCAGGCGCGTGAGCCTCCCTGCCGCACGCCGACCCACCAGAAGCCGAGGCCGAGGACGAGCGCTGCGCCGACGCCGAGCGCCATCCCGTCAACCCCCGCCTGGCGGCCGAGCACCCAGGCGAGGCCAAGGGCGGTGAGGAACATCGGGACGGAAAGGATGCGCCGCAGCCGGTTCATCCAGGCGCCCGGCCTGGGCAGCCTGCGCCGCAAGGCGGGAACGAATCCGAGCAGCAGGAAGGGCAGAGCAAGGCCAAGGCCGAGCCCTGCGAAGATGGCGAGCGAGGCTGCGGTCGGAAGCACGAGTGCGGCGCCGAGCGCGGCACCCATGAAGGGTCCGGTGCAGGGCGTCGCGACGAAGGCGGCAAGCGCACCGGTCCAGAAGGCGCCATGGACGCCGCCGGCGGCGGCCAGCCTGCCGCCGCTTGCGATGGCGGGGAGCTCGAACAGGCCGGCAAGGTTGAGCGCGATCGCGGTGACGAGCAGCAGCAGGATCAGGATCACGCGCGGATCCTGGAGCTGGAAGGCCCAGCCGACCGCGGCCCCGCCGGCGCGAAGGCCGAGCAGGATGCCGCCGAGCGCCACGCAGACCAGCACCACGCCGGCCGTGTAGGCGAGCGCCTCGCGCCGGGCCGAGGATTCGTCGGCGCCCGCCTTGGCAAGGCTCAGCGCCTTGAGGCTCAGGATCGGAAACACGCAGGGCATGACGTTGAGGAGGAGGCCGCCGAGGATCGCACCGGCGAGCGCCGCCTGGATCACGCGCCATCCCGCGCCCGCCGCCGGTGCCTCGGCATCGGCCGTCACACCCGCCGGCGGAACCGGCCCCGGCTTCGCCGTCACCAGCAGGCCCTGCCCCTCACCGATACTGAGCAGGCCCGGAACGGCGGCGAGGCCGGTCGCGTTGGCGCCGGCTCTGGTCTCAACGATCAGCAGATCGCCGTTGCGGCTCACCTTCTGCGCGGCGCCGTGATCGAGGCTGCCATAATCGAACGGGAAGAAATAGGGATCCTCCACGTCCACCGAAGCGGGCAGCGGCACGCCGATCCGCACCATTCCGTTTTCGACCAGGAACCGTCCTTCCGCGCCGATCGGCCTCGGCATCGCCGCCTCGAACGCGGCGAAGCGCTTGTCCATCGCCGCCGGCTGCCCCGCTGGCCCTGCAACGATCTCCGTCGACACTTCGGCGCTGTCGGGCACGCAGATCTCGGCGGTGCAGGCGAGGAAATCGAGCCTGGCGCGGATCGGCAGCCGCGTGCCTGGCGCCACGTCGGCGGCGAGCTTCAGGTCGGCAAGCAGCGCATATTCGTGCTCGTAGACATAGTTCATGATGCCCGAAACGACGAGCCGCTCCGGCACCGGATAGCGCAGATCGGACGCGGTGATGCCCTTCGGCAGCGTCCAGGAGATCGTCGCTTCGGCGCCCGCATCGCCCGGATTTTCCCAATAGCCGTGCCAGCCCGGTTTCGGCTTCATGACGAACGCGAGCGGGATCGAAGCGCCGACAGGCGCCTGCTGCGCGCCGGGCACCAAAGTCACCGCAACATTGGTGCCGCCCGCCTGCTGCGCCCGCGACGGCATTTCGAAGCCGAAAAGCATCAGCAAGGCGACCAGCCACGCGGCGGCTGCCATGGCGCCGATGCATTGGTGCCGGTGGAAAGTCGGGCGTGCCATGAGCCGAATCTGCCATGGCCTGTGCCGCCTGACCATATGCCGGAAGTCACGGGTCTTCCGACATCGGACGAGTCCCCGTCGCCGATCGCGGCGCGCCTCCCGTTTCACGGTATGAACCGCTGTTCTTGAACACGGAAACGGAGCCACAAGTTGGAACATTTGCAATTCTGCGTTCCATCTGCCGAACCCGGACCTTGCTGTTCAGGGAAAGCCGAGCACGCCGCCGATGGCCCCGCGCAGCAGGCCGCGCTTCTTCTTCGATTTGGGCTCCTGCGCTACGGGTGCTTCTTCCCCGTCCGCGGCTTCACCGGCACCGCGCATCATCGCGGAGACGTCGGCGCCGAGCACGCTCATGTAGCTCGCCTTGGTGCGCAGCTTGACCGCCCAGCCGGCGGGCGCGTCGCGGGGGGCGCCGTAATTTCCCTCGGGACCGTAAGCGGTCATCATCAGCATCGGCGCATCGGCGGCCTTTGCGACGGCGGCCGGGATCGCGCATTCGGTCGCGTCGGGGCCGAGCAGGATGCGCTGCTGGACCAGACGGCCGATGTCGCTTTGCGCAAGATAGTCCGGCAGCGCCATGCCGGCCATGCGGACGGCGCTCGACGTCCACATGACGGTGGTGCCGTCCTCGCGCGCCGCGACCACCGTCAGGATATAGCCGCGGGCGTTGGCGAGCGCGGGCCAACTGATCCTGATCGCGCCGGAGCCGAGCGCGGCGTGCCGCGGCGCGAGGGGAGCGAGGAAGTCGTTGCCCGCGGCAACCGTGAAGCGCATGTCGGGCGCGTAATTGCCCTGCACGAGATGCTCGCCGACGAGCGACGCGCCGGGCGGGACGTTGGTGCCGCGGCGGCCGTTCGGCCATTCGCCATAGGTGGCATGGCGGCCGGCCGCGGGCGGGTTCATCGCATTGACCGCTGGCGTCGCTCCGAACGGCGACGGGCTGCCGGGCCTGATCTTCGCGAAGTCGACGACGAAGGGCTGGCCGGCCGCGGCCGCCTCGCCGCAGCCCCAGTAGAGCTCCATCCGTCCCTTGGGCATGTCCCCCACGCCCGGCCGGTAGTTGGTCCGTCCCTCGCCCTCCGGGTCCGCCTTGGGCGTGAGCAGCGGCAGACGGTCGCCGGCTTGCAGCGCCGGCGGCGGCAGATGGGCGGCGCTCGGCGCAGGCTTGCTTCGATCGGAGCCGAGCTGCAGCAGCAGAGTCTTCTCGACGCCGGCCGGCTGGCCGGTCGCCATCCCCGACACGGTGTCGGCGGAAAGCCAGTAGACCGCCTCGACCTTGGCCGGCCGCGCCTGTTGCGCGATGGCGGCGGTCGCGACGGCAAGCGCACCGAGCGCCGTACCGCGGATCAGGATCGTCTTCATGCTGGATGTCGCTTTCTGGTCAGGCGTGTGGCGCCGCAGCGGTGACGAGCGGCGGCGAGATGTGGAGGCGAAGGCTGGGATGGTCGATCACGAAGCGGCGATCGGCGAACATGTCGATGCCGAGGATCACCGCAGGCTGGTCCCCCGCGAAGCCGAGCACCTTGAATACGGACAGGTCCGCGATCCGCACCTTGGGGCTGGTGGCACGGGCATCGCCGATCGCGAGTTCGCGGAGCGGCGCTTCGACGCTCGCCGCCGCATGGGCGGTCGCGCCCTTGATGTCGGACGCCCTAACCAGTCCGGGGCTTTCCGGGGTGAGGCCGATCGCGTGCGCCGCCGCCCAATTGATGATGGTCCCGCGCGCGCCGGTGTCGAGCACGGCCGGCATCGCGACGCCGTTGATCCGCACCGTCAGGCGCGGGGCGCGCTGATCGTCGAGCACGAACGGGATCGACGTCGTGAGGCCATCGAGCATGCCGGATTCGACCTTCGCGGCCATCCTCCAGGATCGCCCCGGCAGGTCCATCGCGACGACGTAATCGGCGATGATGTCAGCCCCGAGAATGCCGTCGGTGCCGAGCCCGTCGGTCGGCCCCGGCGGCATCAGCAGCATCTGCCGTTCGCCGAATCTGTACCCGCCGACCTGCACCCGATCGATCGACGCAAGCTCAACCTGGGTCTGGCCGGCGGCGCCGTTCAGCGGCCGATCGGCGGCCTTGGCAGCGAGGCCGGGCATCTCCGCCCGCAGCCGCGGCATGATCGCAGTGATGCTGGCCGCGGTGTCGAGGACGAACCTTTTGGGCGCCGAGTCGCCGAGCCTCACTTGGACGACGGCATGGCCCGAGGGCAGGATTTCGAGCGCGCCTGAAACGGGGTTCGTCCCGGCGGGAGGGGCGTCCGAGGCCCGCGCATCGGCTTGCGCGAGGGCGAGCGCGCCGAGAAAGCCGCATGCGGCGAGACTGCAATGGCGACCGATCCTGGTCATGGCTGATCTCCGGGCGGCGGATTGCCGCGAACGGATTTCGGCTACGGCCGGCGCGGCGGCGACTCCACGCCGCAGCGATCAAGCCCGATCACGCTTCGCCGGAACCGGCAGCGCACGACGAAAACGGACTCGGGTGCGACGGCGCCGTCCCTCGAGCGATCGTAAACGCCGACCGCACCTGCTCGTCCGTGACCGAGGGCATTTCAGGCGGTCTCCGTCGTTCGATCGACGGCCCTCGTCGCGACCCGGCGCCCCCATCGCGCGGCGATCCGGATCCGGAGCATCGGCGATGCACGCCGCCATGCCGCCCCGTAACGCCCTTTCGAACGGCCTTGGCCGAACGGAGGGAACGATGATCAGTTTGCGCAGCTTGCCGGCGGTGACCGCCGGATTGATCCTGTCGGGCGCGGCCACGCCGGCGATCGCCGCCCAGTGTACCCGCGGGTGGGCGGGAACGATCAACTATACGCGCGCCCAGTCGAACAGCGACAACAAGACGGTCCAGCGCGTGACGGGCAAAGGCACGGAAACGACCAATTGGGTGATGAACGCTAACTACGCTGCGCAGATCGCGGTCCGAGCGCTGCCCGAGGCGGGCCTCAGCACCGGCCGCGCCAATATCAACTTGGCGTCGGTTTCGACCGAGACCAAGTCCGCGCACGACCAGGACGTTTGCCCTCACACCAAGGAGCGTCGCCAGGTTTCCGGTCAGTTCGTCAGCAAGAGCGAAACTCGGGCGCAGGGCAGCGGGCTCGAGACGGATGTCAGCATTGGGGTGGACGAGGATGGCCATTACACCGTCAGCCTGGTTCTGCCTGAAATCGAGGGCACGGTCTCGGGATCGTCGAGCGCGAGCTATTCGGGGCAGTGCACCCCCAAAAAGGGCACCAATCAGACACTCGGCGAAACGCCGACGAAGATCGACGGCATTCGCTTCGGCAGCGACGGCGACGATCGCGTCGATCGTTCCGATCCCAACCGCCTGACCGGCAGCCACTCCGTTTCGGCCCACGGCGTCACCGAAACGCTGAGCTGGAACCTGCGCCGATGCGGCCCGTCGCTGCGCCTGGCCGATCTCAAGTTTGAGGACATGCGCTTTCCGCGCTGGAACGACTGGCAGGAGATTCCCGAGCAGCGCGCGACGATCGACGGCAATATCGTGCGGGTTACCGCAATCGTCGCCAATGACGGGGACGAGGAGAAAGCGGCGACCGTCCGCTTCAAGGAAACCTATAAGGGCGACAGATGGGACGGCGCCAAGCCGGACAGCGGCATGGAGGAATTGTCCGTCACCGTCCCTGCCGGCGAACAGCGCGAGGTCCAGTTCACCTGGGACAGCTCGGGCTATGCCTGGTTCGACGATGGCCGTCCAAGACTGATCCAGCGTATCCGCGCAGAGCTCGAGGACCGCGGCAAGAAGGTCGACGAGCAGACCGACAACCTCAAGGTCGCGCCGCGTCCGCTGGTCCTGGTCCACGGCGCCTGGGAGGATTGGCGCATCTGGGAATCGTGGCAGAACATCCTGACCACCACCCATTCCTATGATTGGAAGGCCTATCCGGTCGGCGAGAAATCCGAATATGGCCGAATGGACATCGATGAGGAATTCGGCAGTACCGGCCGCACCGACACGATCTTCGACCATGCCCAGGATGTCGAGAAGTACATCGAATATGCTCAGGCGGAACGCAACGCCTGGCACGTCGACCTGGTCGCGCATTCGCTCGGCGGCCTGATCAGTCGGCAATATATCAATACTTGGATGCCGAGCTATTCCGACGGCAAGCCGCAGGTGACGCGCCTCCTGATGCTCGGCACGCCGAACATGGGCACGGGCTGCGCGGACCTGATGAGCTTCGCCCTCGAAGCCGTCGGTCAAACTCTCGAGGCCGTCGAAGAGATGCGGCCGAGCAGAGTCGCGAAGTTCAACGCCAGGGTGACCCAGCGCAAGGGCACGCAATTCTCGGCCCTTGCCGGCACATCCTCGCGGAGCGTCTGCTCTATGATGGATCCCAGCGACGGGGTCGTCTCGGTGCCGTCGGCGACCTGGCAGATCGAAGACGCCATGCAGATGGACGTGTCCCACGCCGACATGATGGACACCGCGCCATTTTCCAGCTTCGTCAGGCCGCGCCTGGCAATCGGCCCGGCCAAGGCGAAAGCCGCCGGAGCGCAGACCGGCATGAGCGGCGGCGGCGGCGGCGCGCCGCGGATCCTGCTGATCGACGATGCACCCGAGGCTCCGGAGCCAGGCAGACCCGATTTCGCCAAGGTCGTGAAACTCGCGCCCGGCGCGACCATCGACATGCCGCTGCCGGTCCGCGACGCGCGCAATCTTGGCCTGACCTTCGTCGCGGCCGGCACCGTTTCAGCCACCCTGATCGACGACAAGGGTAGGGTGGCGGGCGCGAACCTCGCCGCGACGCCCCAGGCAGGCCAGCCCTTCCGATCTTTGTTCGTCGATCGACCGGTCGCCACGGGCGAATGGACGATCAGGCTGCACAATGCCGGCGATGCCGCGCGCGAGGTCATTCTCGCGAGCTGGTCGAGCCCGAATTGATCGGAGCGGCCGGCCGCTATCCTTCATCCCGTTGGGAGTGCTTTCGATGAGACGACTTTGCTGGCTCGCCTTTGCGAGCATCGCCGCCGCATCCGCCCTGCCCGCGCAGGCGCCAGGACTGACCGGACGCTGGAGCCAGAGCAGCAATGGCAAAGAGCTGGTGCTTGCGCCGCGAGTCAAGCTGGTGCCCAATGTCGGCGTCACCGCCGGCACCAATCTCAGCGGCTCGACGGGCTACGGTTCCCTGACCCGCACCACCATCGTGACCGAGCCGGTGATGATGCCGGTGGCGCGCTCGATGACGCTGGCGGTCGACGCCGACGGCCGCTTCCGATGGACGATCGTCAGGCGCCATGCCGAGAAGCAAGGCTGCACGATCACCACCACGCAGGTGAAGCAAGGCCGGGTCAGCCAGGCCGGCGCCAAGCTCGATTTCGCGATCGCGGGCGGCACGGGCAGCTTCACGACCAGCTGCGGCCGCCGCGGCAGCGCGCCGCTGCCGGCCGCGACCGAACGATACGACATCCAGCCTGGCGGTAACGGATTTGTCCTTTCGGGCGGCGCCAGCCGCTGGGCCTTTCGGCGCCGCTGACGATCGCACGGTGCAAGGCGCTGCTGGCGGTCCTCAAGCCGAGCTTGGTGGCCGCGTTGGTGCATCGCGGGGTGAGCCGCCGATCTTCATCGCGTGCATCGCGGCCTTAGACGCGGGCAGCTTACCGATCGCCGGTGCGTGATCCACCCCACCCTTCGTTCATCAGGAAAGGACGACCGTGCCCACACAGAACAAATCCGCGTTCGCCATCGCCAGAGCCGGCCTCCTGTGCGCCGTGGCGGCCCCCTTTCTGCTCGCGGCGGCGCCGGAGGACACGCCTCGCGCTGCCGCCGACGCTTTGTCGAAGACGGAACGGGCGCTCGGCGCCGCAAGTGCGGCCGGGGACGGCATGGCGGCCTTGCTCGGCCTGCTCGACGAGCGCATCGTGGCGCCGATGCCCGGGCTCGAAATGCCGACCACCGGCGCGGCGCTGGTCGCAGGCATGCAGAAGGAGGATGGCGGCGCGCGGCCGGCCGATTGGACGCCGCTGCGCGTCGGGGTGTCGGCCGACGGCCTTCACGGGTTCACGCTCGGCCATATCGGCGTCCACGCCGCTGACGGGACGATCCGCCCGGCGAAATATCTGGCTTACTGGATCCGACGGGAGAGCGGCTGGCGGATCGCCGCGTTCAAACGGGTGCCAGGTGCCGGCCGTCCGCGCGCGGCGACGCTCGCGCCGTTGCTGCCGCAACCCGTATCCGCACGCGAGACCGATCCGGCATTGCACGCCGGCGATGCAGCGAGCCTGGATGCCGCCGAGCGCGCGTTCGCCGCGGAGGCGCAGCGCATCGGGCTCGGCCCGGCCTTCGCCAAATATGGCCGCGACGATGCGATCAACATGGGTGAAGGCGCCGATTTCACCCTGGGCGCGGCCAGCATCGCCCGCGGCATGGGCGATGCGCCGACCAGCCCCGTTCATTGGGCGCCCGACGGTGTTCTGGTCGCCGGGAGCGGCGATCTGGGGCTGAGTTGGGGGCGGATCTGGTCGAACGATCCGGCGCGGAAGCGCTCCGTGCCGTTCTTCACCATCTGGCGGCGCGACGGCCGCGACGCACCATGGCGGTACATCGCCGAATGACGGCAACGACGAAAACCGCGGATCCCGCGACGGAAATGCTCCCCCACGCGGCCGGCAGGGCTCTATAGTCGACCGAGACAGCGGGGATGCATTCATGATTTCACTCGTCAGCAGGCAGGCGATCGCGCTCACCGCGGCGATGTGGACCGCCGCGCTCTGCCTCATCCTGCTCCCATTGCTCGTCATCGGCGGTCCGCCTCGGCCGGCGATGCTGCTCAACATCGGATCGACCCTGATCATCGGCCTGGCGGCGTCGGCACTTCTCTACCGGATCGCGGGCCGGCTCGCAGCACGGTCCGCATGGCTGCGCGGGGCCGGCCTAGCGGCGGCGGTGCTCGTGCTGGCCGGGTTGATCGCGCTGGCCGACGCGGCGAAGGACCGCGCGCTGATGGCGCATTTCGAGCCGGCGGCGCCGAGCCGGCCGGTGCTCCTGGGCGCGAGCGGCAATCTGATCCTGTTCGCCCTGCTGCTGGGTTTCACCGCCGCTTTGCACCTCGTCCTTCATGGCCACGCACAGCTGCAGGCCCGCGAGCGCGAGCTCGCCGTGGCGCGGGAAGCGGCCGCCAGAGCGGAACTCGCCGCCGCCCAGGCGGAAGCGGCCGCGACCCATGCCCGGTTGGCGGCGCTGCGCTACCAGCTCAATCCGCATTTCCTGTTCAACACGCTGAACGCGATCTCGTCGATGGTCGTGACCGGCCGCAACGATGCGGCCGAGGGCATGCTGACCAAGCTTTCCGAGTTCCTGCGGACGACGCTCGCGGCCCATCCGGATGCGCTGATCGCACTCCAGGACGAGCTCGCCTCGGTTGCCGACTACCTGGAGATCGAGCGATTCCGGCTGCGCGACCGGCTCGATTTCGAGGTCGATTGCCCGGCCTATCTCGCCGATGCACGGGTGCCGAGCTTCCTGCTTCAGCCGCTGATCGAGAATGCGATCAAGCATGGCGTGGCGCCGACCAGCCGTGCGGTGACGATCTCGGTGCGGGTGCGGCGGGCGGTCGGCGATCAGCTCCGTATCGTCGTCGCCGACGACGGCGGCGGCCCGGCCGCTGTTCCGGCTGCGGCGCCCGGCTTCGGCATCGGCCTGGCCAACGTCCAGGAGCGGCTGCGATCGGTCTATGGACCCGCGGCGACGATCGAGACGACCCGTCCGGCGATCGGGTTCGAAGTCGCCGTCCAGCTTCCGCTCGGCACCCGCCACGTGCCGGATCTTCGGGTCGCATGATGCGGGTACTGCTGGTCGACGACGAGCCGCCGGCGCTCGAGCGGCTCGACGCCTTTTTCCGCAACATCCCCGACGTGGCGGTGGTGGGCACGGCCGCCAACGGGATCGAAGCCACTGCGGCGATCGCCGCGCTTTCGCCCGATCTCGTCATGCTCGACATCCAAATGCCGGAGCTGAGTGGCCTGGCGGTGGCGGCGGCTTTGCCGTTCGACCGGCGGCCAGAAATCGTGTTCGTCACCGCCTTCGAGCATTTCGCGCCTGATGCGTTCGAGGTGGAGGCGGCCGATTATCTGCTGAAGCCGGTCCGCTTCGACCGGCTGCGCGAAGCGGTTCAGCGCGCCCGCCGGCGCCAGGCCGGACGCGCCGCCGAACATGCGCCGGCCGCCGCGCCAAGCCCCTATGACGATGCTCTGTGGGTGCCGACCCGGACCGGCCAGGTGCGGGTGCCCGTCGACCAGATCGATCGGATCGAGGCCGCGCGCGATTATGCGATGCTGCACACGCCGCTGCGCAGCTATCTCTATCGATCGACTATGTCGGCGCTGGCCGAGCGGATCGATCCGCAGCAACTGACCCGGGTCCATCGCTCCGCCTTCGTCCGCCTGTCCAAGGTCACGGAGGTGCAGCGCGACGGGCGCTGGCTGATGAACCTGGTGCTGGCCGACGGGGCGGTGGTCGCCGTCGGCCCCAATTACGTGCGCCCAGTGCTCGACAAGCTCGGGCGCTGAGCGCGGGCAGCTTCGCCCCCGCTTATCCATCTCACCGGACACGGCCTACCCTGCGCTTTCGACGCGACGCGGGCGGCGTTCGTCGCACGCGTCCAGATCGGGCGCGCAGCGCGCGGCTTTCGGCCCTCTGCGGCTGATTCGGCGGCGGCGGCGCGCCATCCATCACCCGAGACAATCGGGAGGTACCATGCAGAAAAGATCACATTGCAGGCTGCGGCTCGCCGCGCTCGCTGCCGGCATCGCCACCGCGTCCTTCGCCACGCCCGCGATCGCGCAGGACGGCGGCTGCGCGGCGCCATCGGTCACGCCGAAGAAGAAGGGCTTTGGCGGCCTGCTCTCGGCGGCACGCGGTTCCGGCCTGCTCGGATCGGTGATGGGCCGGGTGCGCGGCGACGGCAATCTTGGTGCAGACCTGCAAGGCACGGCCCGCGCCGCCGCGCGCCGGGCGGCCGACGGCGCGATCGCATGCGCCGAGCAGAGCGCGTCAGCCGCCAGCTCGGACGCAGCGGAAGCGGAGACCGGCCAGCCGACCGTGATGCACCAATCAGGCGCCCCGCGGGGGCAGCGCGCCCCGTCGGTCCGCTACCCGCACGAACTGCCCAAGCCGGCGGACAAGCTGGCCGAGTTCAAGGCCTATGACGAACTCGCGCGGGTGCGATGCTTCGGCTGCGAAGGCGGGTTCGAGAATGAGGGCTTCCACGGCTATGCATTCAATCCGAACGGTGCGCGCGGCATCGACGTAGCCGCAATGATGGAGGCGATGGCGGCGGGCGAGAGCCGGACCTGGTCCGGCAGCGTGGTGAAGGGCCGGATCACCAAGATCGGCGAGGAAAAGCAGAGCGGCTTCCGCTGCATGCGGTTTCGGCTCCACATCGATCGCGGCGCCGGCAGCGCAGAGCGCGACAAGCTCTATTGCTGGGGAAGCCAGAACCAGTTCCTGCCCAAGGAGAGCTGGATCGAAGTCTATTGAGCGGGACCGTTTTGCTCCCTTCCTCAGCTCAATCAAGGTTGCTTCGATGAACATGAACCCTGCGGCCGGATCCGGCCAGCGCCCGATCGTGCCGTTCCTCGCTTTGGTCGCGGCGGCGACCGTCTTGCTCACCCTGCTCCTGATCCGGATCGGCGACCCGCGCGGGCCGGCGGCGATGCTGCTGATGTTGGCGATCATGTGGACGCCGGCTCTCGCCGCGTTCGCAACCCGGCTGCGATCCGCGCGGACGCTGCGCGGGTTCGGCTGGGGCCTTGGACCGGCGTGCTATCTCGGCATCGCCTATGGCGTCACCTTCGCGATCGTCGCGATCCCCTTTCTGATCGCGATCGCCGGCGGTCACGGCACCGTCACCATGATTTGGTGGCCGAAGGCGGCCGGCAATTGGGGCCTGCCGGCCACGCCGCTGGCGGGGTTCCTGATGCTGGCGAGCGTCAACGTGCTGTTCGCGATGATCGCGGCGGTCGGCGAGGAGCTCGGCTGGCGCGGCTATCTGGTGCCCGCGCTGGCAGTGCGGCATCGCCTCCCCGCGATTACCGCGATCACTTGGGCGGTGACCTTGCTCTATCACCTGCCGGCGATGATCGGCGCGGACTATCGGAGTGCGACGGCTCCTTTGTGGTTTTCGATCGCCTGCTTCGCCGCGATGCTTTTACCGCTATGCGCGTTCATGGCCTGGCTGCGGCTGCGTTCCGGCAGCGTCTGGCCGTGCGTGCTCGCCCACGGCGCCCACAACAGCTTCGCCCAGGAGATGTGGCCGTCGGCGGTCGTGCCCGACGCGCTGACGCCGTGGCTCGTCGGCGAATTCGGCGCCCTCACCCCGCTCGTCGCGCTGCTCGCGGTCGGGGCGCTGGTCACGCTGGCCCCGTTTCAGCCGGGTTCCCGGGCCAAGCCCAGCCGCGCCAGCACCGCCCTGACATAGCTGGGCCCCACCTGCACCACCGCCCCGTCCTCCATCTTCAGCGCGATCAGACCGCGGCCCAGCCGTTCGATTCCGGCAACCAATGCGGGCCGTATGAAGGTCGAGCGGTGGACACGCATCAGCCCCTCGCTGTCGAGCAGCGCCTCCAGCGCCGTCATCGAGATGCGATGGATGTAGCTGCGGGTGGCGGTATGGAGCAGGACGTAATCCTTCGCCGCCTCGATCCATTCGATCTGATCGATCGGCAGGCGCACCTGGCCATGGGTAACCTGAACCCAGATCGCATCCGCGCCCTTCGCTGAGCCGGTCTCCGCAAGCGCGGCGAGCCGGTCTTCGGCATCGCGCAGGGCGCGGCGACGGCGGGCACGGCCGACCGCCTGGCGCAGCCGATCGAAGCGCACCGGCTTCAGCAGATAGTCGGCGGCCTCGACTTCGAAGGCGTCGGGCGCATATTGCTCGAACGCGGTCACGAACACGATTTCGGGCCGCTCCGCCTCGGGCAGGTCGGACGCGACCCGCAATCCGCTTTTCTGCGGCATCGAGATGTCTAGCATGACCAGATCGGGCCTCAGCGCGCCGATCTGCGCCTCCGCCTCGCGACCGGTGGCGGCGGTGCCGACGATCTCGGTGTCGTCGATATCATCGAACAAGGTCGCCAGACGGCGCAGGGCCAGCGGCTCGTCGTCGACGAGGAGAACGCGAAGGCGGCTCATGCCGCACGCTCCTGAACGACGGCCGGGCGCCGCGCGAGCGGCATGCGCAAGACGGAAACGAAGCCGCGGTCGCGCCGCCCCGTCTCGAGCGTCGCATCGCCTCCGTAGAGCGTGTGCAGGCGCTGGCGAATGTTGGCGATGCCGAGGCCGGTGCCCGGCTTTGGCGGCGTGTCCGCGGCGACCGCGTCATCCTCGACGACGATCACCAGCGTGTCGCCATCGGCTGTCGCCTCCACCCGCACCGAGACCGGCTCGGCGGACGGCGCGACGCCATATTTGACCGCATTTTCGACCAGGGGCTGGAGCACGAAGCTCGGCACCAGAGCGTCGTTGAGCGCGGCGGGACAGACGAACGCGACCTCCAGGCGCTCGCCGAAACGGACGCTCTCGATCTCGAGATAATGCTGGAGCGTTGCTAATTCGTCCTCCAGCGAAATCACCCCCTCGGGCGCCGCCGCCAGCGTCGCGCGGAGGAATTCCGACAACTTGCCGAGCATCGCGTCGGCGGGTTCATAGTCGCGCGTGACGATCAGCGAGGAAATGGCGTTGAGCGTGTTGAACAGGAAATGCGGGTTGAGCTGGTAGCGCAAGGCCGCTAGCCGGGCGGCGCTCGCCGCCGCATCGGCCTTGCTCGCCAATTCCCGCGCCAGCGCGAGCTCGCGCTCCCGGTCGCGCGCCAGATTGTTGGCCTCGATCACCGTGAAGGCGGCGCCGAGCAGCGCGAACTGCCAGACCAAGGCGACGAAGTTGTTGGTCGCCCGCAGCGCGAACGGCACCGGCCTTTGCGGCGATACGGCGAGGCGGGCGATCCATTCGCCGGTCGCGGCATCGATAAGGGCGAGTAGGCCGGAGGCGGCGAAGACGGCGATGCCGAGCGCCGCCAGACGCGCGGCGGGGTGGCGGCGCCGGGTGGCGCGCACGACCATATAGATGGCGGCGGACAGGGTCGTGCCCAGGGTGCAGATGAGCAGCACGGTGACGAACACGTACAAGGTCACGCCGCTGAACAGATGATAGGGGATCAGGTAAAGGATCGCCGAAAGCGTCCAGGTCGCGACCGTGAGCGCGATCGCCTGCCGGAGGTCGGTGCGGGCGGAAAGGTGGATTGGGTCCGTCATGCCGCCGGGAGTACAGCATCGAGGGCGGCGGCGCGTCCAGCCCGGTCGCAGCCAGGACCGGCTTCATCGCGCGCCTGCCGCTTGCGCGCCGCCCGGGCGCGATCGGTCGCAGCGGGGCGGCCCCGCCCGCCGCCTCTCCCTAGGGCAGGCCGGACCGGCAGGGAGAAATAGCATGAACAGGATGACGGCGCTCGCAATCGCGGCCGCCACGGTGCAGGCGGGCTCGTCGGCGGCGGCGACCCGGACGGAGCTCGACCCACACGCTGTCGCGGCCATCGAAAGCGTGGCGCGCGACTATGTGGACGGCCAGCTCGACGGCGACGTCAAACGCGTCGCGCAGGCGCTTCACCCGGATCTCGCAAAGCGGGCGGTGGCGCGCGAGACCGCGACCGCGCGCGAGCTCTTCCCATTGCGGCGGATGTCCGCGGACGAACTGATCGCCCTGACGGCGCAGGGCGTCCTCAAGACGCCGCGCGCGCAGTGGGAGCGGTCGGTCCGGGTGCTCGACATCGCCGGGAATGCCGCCGTCGCCCGCGTCGAGACGCCCTGGTTCGTCGACTTCTTCCATCTCGGGCGTTTCGGCGAGCGATGGCTGATCGTCAATGCGCTGTGGTGGCCCAAGCCGGCTGTCGCCCCGACCACGTCCGATCGCAACCCTTCGCCCTGAGATGGGCGGCGTCGGCGCTGTTGCGCCCTGCCCCGCGGTCCTTGCGGCACGATCCGGCCGAAATTCCGGACTCGTCCTGGCGCGGGCTAATCGAGGTTCCTGCACATCTTGCGCGCCTGGCCCTTGAGCTGGGTCAGGTGGAGGGAGATCAGGAAGCGCGGGTTGCCGTTGCTGTTGCGATCGTCCCAGCGACAGCTGGGCGTGTCCGCTATGCCGGCCTTTTTCCCATCCTCGATCACCGCGCCGAACCGGGTGCAGGCGGCGGCACGATCGGGGCCGTCGCTCTGCTCGACCGCGTTCAGCAGCTCGGCCGCCTTTGCGGCGGTCACTGCCCCCGCCTCTTCTGCGGTGCAGAGACGCGTTTCGCCTGCTTGCGGCGAC
This sequence comes from Sphingosinicella sp. BN140058, assembly GCF_004135585.1. Lineage (NCBI taxonomy): Bacteria > Pseudomonadati > Pseudomonadota > Alphaproteobacteria > Sphingomonadales > Sphingosinicellaceae > Sphingosinicella > Sphingosinicella sp. BN140058. Next base: position 950,533 of record NZ_CP035501.1, read on the forward strand.
GCCTCCTCCGCCGTGGAGCAGGATGCGACTAACGCGGCAAGGGGCAGGACGCTCAGCAGCACTCTCATCCGCTTCAAGACTCCGTTGCGGTCGCGATCGGACCTTAAGCTTCGTCCGCAGCCCCCCACAAGCCTCGGAGAGTGGAGGCTTACCCACGCGGGATCGGGTGCTCTCGCATGAATGGCGGCAGGCACCGCGACTTCTCAACGTTCGCTGACGGCCGCGAATATTTTATCCCTCTCGTCCCCGCCCGGGCAGCGATAGTGACCGGGGATGAGCAGCGACCAACGCCCCGATCCGTCCCTCGCCCAAGCCATCGACCCGACTCGGCTGGAGAGCATCGTCTGTTTCCTGCAGTCGGCGGCAGCGCTGAAGGACACGTTGCGGAGCGGCAGGACGGCGAGCGGACGTCAGGAGAGCACAGCCGATCACAGCTGGCGTCTCGGCCTGCTGGCCATGCTGCTGGCCGACGATCTCGACGGCATCAATCTCGTCCGCCTGCTGCAGCTCTGCCTCGTTCACGATCTCGCCGAGGCGATTACCGGCGACGTGCCGGCCCCCTGTCAGGGGCCCGCCGACGGCAGAAAGGCGCGCGAGCGGGCGGCGCTTCGCGACCTTTGCGCGCCGCTCCCCGAAGACCTTCGGCACCGGGTCGAGGCGCTGTGCGAGGATTATGAGTCCTGCGGCTCGCCGGAGAGCCTGATCGCCAAGGGCTTGGACAAGATAGAGACGATGCTGCAGCATCTGATCGGTGCCAACCCCGCAGGCTTCGATTACCGCTTCAACCTGAGCTACGGGCGCCAGATCACCGACCGCCACCCTCTGCTGCGGCAGATGCGCTCCGACGTCGACGCGCAGACGCGTCGCCGGATTGCGGACGAGCGCGCGGATGCAGGCACGTCTCAGACCTTCAGTGCATAGCACCAAAGCGCCGAAGATTTCAGAGCGTGTCCATCGGCGCCTGAACCGCTCGGCTCGGAACGGCAGGGCCGGCAAGCACCGACCCCGCCATTCCGCCCGCCTAGTGCAAATCAGCGCAGGGCAGCGAGCACGGCGTCGGCGAGCGGCGCGCTCGAGGCCGGGTTCTGGCCGGTGAGGAGGTTGCCGTCGCGGACGATATGGGCGCCCCAGTTCGGTCCCTTCTCGTACCGCGCACCCGATTTGCGGAGCGTATCGGCAAGCAGCCAGGGCGCGTTGTCGGCAGTGCCGAGCTCCACCTCTTCCTCGTCGCTGAACGAGGTCATCGCCCGCCCCGCGAACAGCCATTTGCCGTCAGTACCGCGGGCGGCGAGCAAGGCCGCCTGGCCGTGGCAGACCGGCGCGATCAGGATGCCGGCACGATCCGCCTCGACAAGGATCCGCCCCATGTCGGCATCCTTGTACAGATCCTCGACCGGACCGTGGCCGCCGGGAATGACGATCGCGTCGTAGCGGCGGCCGTCCACATCGGCCAGCACCAGGGGATGGGCGAGGCGTTCTGCGATCGACTCGAGATAGGCGCGGAAGTGATCGACGTTGGCAAAGCCGACCACGTCGGGGTTCATGCTGTGCGGATCGATCTTCGGCGCGACTCCGCCCGGCGTGGCGATGTCGACGGTGCAGCCTTCCGCGATGAATTTCTCGTCCATGACGACGAATTCCTCGGCCCAGACGCCGCTTTGATATTTGGAGCCATCGGCGCGGGTCCAGGTGTCGGCCGCGGACAGGACGATCAGGATCTTGGTCATTGTTCGTCTCCTCATGAATGCCGCCGTCAATCTGTCGGCGGCGAGTGATGCCGAGCCGCGCCCTCTCCCTTCGCTGAGACGGTCCGCCGGATGCGTGCGTTCGCGTGCGCAGGGAACCTGTTCCCGCAGCTTGCAAGCGATCGTTCCAGTGGGCGCCCGCCATAACCTGGAGGCAGGTCGGCTGTTCTCGACATTATCGAGATAGCCGCGCGGCGGAGCTGCTACAAAGACTTTGCATGTCGGGCTGCCATGCCTGTAAGGCATGACGGATGGAGCTGCGACACCTTCGCTATTTCGTCGCCGTGGCGGAGACCGGTAGCCTGACCGTCGCCGCGGAGCAGAGGCTGCACACGTCGCAGCCGTCACTCAGCCGTCAGCTCAGGGACCTGGAGCTCGAGATCGGCGCGCAATTGCTGGTGCGCGGGCCGCGCGGCGTGACGCTGACGCCGGCCGGACGCGCCTTCCTCGACCATGCCCGCCTTGCCTTGCTCCAGGCGGGCGAGGCGATCGCCGCAGCGCGGCGCGCGGCGCGGCCGGCGAAGGCCAGTTTCGCCGTCGGTTTCCTGACCGGCCAGGAAGTCGAATGGCTGCGGCACGTCAGCAATCTGCTGCGGAGCGAACTGCAGACGATCGATCTCCGGGTGACCAGCGACTTCTCGCCGGCGATCGGGGCCGCGATCCAGAGCGGTGAGATCGACCTCGGCTTCTCGAGGATCGAACCGCAGCCGGATGTCACCTACAAGATCATCGCCCACGAACCGATCACGGTCATTCTGCCGCGCGAGCATCCGCTGGCAGCGCGGCGGGAGATCGATCCGCGCGCCATCGATCCGCAGGAATTCATCGGCTATTCCGACACGCCCCACGTCCTGCGCGGGATCGTCGAGCGCTATTTCCGCGAGCGCGGTTTGGCCATGGCGGCGAGCCATCATCTGGACAGCTACGCAACCGGCATATCGCTGGTCGCCTCGACCAAGGGCGTCACCCTGCTGCCGGCCTACGTGCAGGCGCTGCTGCCCGCTTCGCTGGTCAGCCGCCCGCTGGCCGGCAACGGCCCGGTGATCGAGATCGCGGCAGGCTACCGCGCCGACAATCCATCGCCGGTGCTGGCGGTGTTCCTGCGCAACATCGATCGCCTCGTCGCCGCCCGAGCGGCCGAGACCGGCGGAAGCTGAGCGGCAATCGGTTATCCGACGTCGCGAATCGTCGGTCCGGACCTGGGATCCCGGGCCAGAACCTCTCGCCTGCCCTGGTCATCCGGATGCGAGATGATGCCCGCCCGCTCCATGCGCTCCAGGTGTGTCATGGCCTCATTGAAGCCGATGCCGAGATTGCGCGCGAGGTGACTTCCGGACGCCCGCCGGGAGAGGATCACGAAATTGCGTGCCTCGAGATAGCGTCGCTGGGGCGGCGGCGGAGGCGGCAACGGCGCATCGGGCGGGAGCAGGACGGTCACGGGCAGAGGGTAACCGAGCGTCGCGGGATGGCAAGGTGGATCGGCGGGGCAGAGGTTGCGATCAAGCCGCAACGGGCCACCTCGGACGTCGCGCACCGAATGCGGCTACTTGCAAAGGCGCGTGGCGGCGCGCTCGCATCCAGGCCGCCCATGGGTGCTGGATGGCTCCGCACGCGCCGGGCGTGGATTACCCTATCGGGCATCTTCCCGCTTGCGCACGGACCCATCAAGATCGGGCGGGCCAATCACGGCGTTCCGAAAGGCGCACCCATGTCAGATGCCGGACCGACCACCGCAACCGCAACGGAGCCGGACTATGATCACCTGCTTCGCTCCAACCTGCAGCGCGTGTTCAACGAACGGGACCCCGCGCGGCGAGCGGCGGCGATCGCTGAACTCTACGCCGAAGAGCCGGTAATGTACGAACCGGATGCGATCATCCACGGCCGCGCGGCAATCGCCGATGTGGCCGGCGCCCTGCTCACGCGGTTCGGCGGCGACTTCCGCTTCGTTCCCGAAGGCAGTGCCCTGGGTCACCACGGAATGGCCTCGTTGCGCTGGCAGGCCGGAACGGCCGGCACCGCACCGACGGTCACGGGGATCGATACGGCCGAAATCGTCGACGGCAGGATCGCGCGGCTTTGGGTCCTGCTCGCGCTGTAGCTGCTTTCGGGCTGCGAGTGATCCTGCTGCCAGGTCGGAAGCGGCGCAGGAGCGCTCAGCGTCGGTCGCTTTCGCTCACCCCCACGCCTGGCGCCGCGCCCGGGCGCGCATGGCGTCGAGGAACAGCCGCACCGACGGCATGGCGGCGCGGGCGGCGTCGTAGAGCAGGCTGACCGGCAGAGGCGGCGGCGCGTGCGCGGCCAGCACGGGGACGAGCCGCCCGGCGGCGAGCGCGTCCGCGATCTGGTAGCTCAACAGGTTGGTGAGGCCCAATCCCGCTTCGGCAGCGCGGATCTGGGCGTCGATGCTGTTCACCGTAAGGCGGGGCGCGACCTCCACGATCCTGCGTCCGTCGGCGCCGAACGGCCAGGCGCTGCCGACCCGCACGCCGCTACCGACGATGCATCGGTGCTCGCGCAACTCCGCGGGTTCCGTCGGAGCTCCGTTCTCCGCCAGGTAAGTGGGACTGGCGACGACCATCGGCTGCACGACACCGATCGCGACTGCACGCAGCGCACTGTCGGCAAGCGCGCCGATCCTGACCGCGACGTCGATGCCTTCCTCGACGATGCGGACGTTTCGGTCGACCAGCATCAAACGTGCGGTCAGTCTCTCATGCAGGCTCAGCAGAGCCTCGATTTCCGGCAGCACATGCAGCCTCCCGAACACGACGGGCGCAGTGACGTAGAGCTGGCCGCCCGGAACCGACCGGCCGCCCATCGCAAGCTGCTCCGCCTCGCGTAGATCGGCGAGGATCCGCCGCGCCCGATCGAGGAAGCCGGCGCCTTCGTCGGTGAGCGACACCGCGCGGGTCGAGCGATGGAGCAAGGTGACGCCGAGGCGGCGCTCGAGCCGCGCCACCGCACGAGTCACAGCCGGTGCCGACATACCAAGCGTGCGCGCCGCCGCGGCGAAGCCACGCTGCTCCGCCACGGCGACGAACACGTTCAGGGTGTCGAACCGATCCATTGTTGCTCCATCTGAAATGGTGAGCAACAAATATCGCTCATTATCTCGGCTGCGGCAACGGTCTACATCCGACGCATGGCAGCAACCTATCTCCGCGAGATGTTCGGCCCCGGCGCCCGGGCGCGTCAGGAGGCGGCGGGCTCCCGCGCCTCCTATGCCCGGATGGAAGCGAAAGCCGGCGCCCTCGATCTTCTCACCGAGCGGGAGGCGGATTTCCTCGCGGCCCGCGACAGTTTTTACATGGGATCGGTGACCGAGGACGGCTGGCCCTACGTGCAGCATCGTGGCGGACCGGCGGGCTTCCTGCGTCGCATTGCCGGCAATCGGATCGGCTTCGCCGACTATGACGGCAACCGACAATATCTCTCGGCGGCAAACCTCAGCGCCGATCCGCGCGTGTCGCTGTTCCTGATCGATTATCCGAACCGCCGCCGGTTGAAGCTGATCGGACGCGCGCGGATCAGCACCGATCCGGCGGACCTCGATGCCGTAACCGTGCGCGGCCAGAGCGCGGAGGCGGAGCGTGCATTTCTGATCGACGTGATCGGCCTAGACTGGAATTGCCCGCAGCACATCACCCGGCGCTTCACCGAAGCCGAGATCGCCGCGGCGACAGCGCCGCTGGTCGCCGAGGTGGAACGTCTGCGCGCGCGGTTGGCCGAACTTGAGGGGCAAAATCAATGACGAACAGACTCACCCGCGGTGTGCATCATATCGGCCTCACCGTGCCCGATCTCGATGCGGCGCGCGCCTTCTTCTGCGAGACGCTCGGCTTCGACCAGGTGGGCGGCGTGCCGGCCTACCCATCGATCTTCGTCTCCGACGGTGCAGTCCTGCTGACCTTGTGGCGAGCGGCCGACCCGATCAGCGCACGCGCCTTCGATCGGCGGACGAATATCGGCTTGCATCACCTCTCGCTCGCCGTTGCCGACGACGGAGCGCTGGACGAAACGTGGGAGAGAGTGCGTGCGCATCCCGGCGTGATCGTCGACGTCGCGCCGCAGCCGATCCGGCCCGGGGCTACGACCCGGCACTTCCTGGTCTTCATCCCGGGCGGGATCCGCCTCGAATTCGCAACGCCCTTCGCCTGAACCGACACGCCGTCGCGATTGCCGCCTTGCTCCAGCCACCACCGTGCCATCGCGTGTGGCGCGTCAGAATGTTGCCTTCCGAGCCGCACCGATCAAGGTGCGGCGTCGCCGACCCGCGCTGCCAGCGGCCGCGCCTCCTGGACGAGCGAGAGCAGGAACTTGCCGGGCTCCTCGACCATGATCTCGTGGGCGCTGTTCTCGAACCAGACGAAGCTCTTGGCGGGGGCGCGAACGCGATCGAACCACTGCCTGGCGACCTCGGAATTGACGGTACGGTCGTGCCGGCCGGCGAAGAGGATGAGCGGACAATCGAGCTGCGTGACGTGGCTGAAATCCAGCGTCAGGACGGGGCTGAACAGGAAATCCTGGGAAAAGCCGTTGCCGTCATAAACTCGCCGCGCCTCCTCGTCAGTGTATTCGGGTGACAGGCGTGCGCCGATGCCGTCCACCTGACGAGGCCGGTAGGCCATGACGCCGCCGAAGAAGTCGGACCATTTGCGCTCGATCCTGATCGCTTCGAGCGGGATCGGCCTCCCCGGAGCGGCATAGGGCGCGATCCTTTCCAGTTCGGCGATCGCCTCCGCATTGCCGGCCTTTCGCGCGGCGGCGAGCGCGGCGGCATAGCCGCGCCGTTCGCTTTCAGGGCTGTTCGCCAATTGCCCCATGCCGATGTAAGCGTGGAGCCATTGCGGGCGCCGGCGCGCAAATTCCAGGCCGACATAGCTGCCCCAGGACGTGCCGAGAACGAACAGCTTGTCCTTGCCGAATTCCCTGCGGAGCCAGAGCGCGAGTTCCTCGGTGTCGTCGACGAAGCGTTCCGGCTTCATCGTCGGCGCGACCGCCTTCGGACCGTTGGCGAGATGGGTCTTGCCGGCGCCGCGCTGATCCCAGTGAACGACCGTGAAATATTCCTCGAGGCCGCGGGTGGTCCACCACGCCAGAGGCGCCGTCGGGAACCCGGGACCGCCATGAAGAATGAGCAGGATGGGATTGCGGCGGTCTGCATTGCGAATGCTGACGAACTGATCGATGCCGCCGATACGGACGAATTGGCTGCGATCGACACCGTCGGGCGTCACGATCCGGCGCAATTCGCGTACGACATCGACTGCCTGTTGGCGGCTCGAGGCTTCCGCGGCCGGCGCTGCTGCGGCTTGGCTCGTCACCAGCAAGGTTGCGATGATGCCAAGGACGCTGCCTGGACGTTTGACGCGGCGGACGGCACGATCCAGCACGCGTTCCACAACGGTCGCCATTGTCAGGCTGGGCCTTGCAATATCCTCATGAGGTCGGGTCAAAACGCTCTCTCCGGCTATTCCTCGCGATCAGCGAACAGGAAGAATGTTCGATTGAGCCGACGCAGGCAATGACCTCGGATGTAATCGGACGTTGCGCTCAGTCTTCCCTGCGGCCCGTGCCTTCCCGGTTTCGCCGATAGTGGTTCGTCAGTGCGAAGGCAGGCAGCCAGGCCTCGCGCCGGATCATCCAGTTCTCGTAGGTCGGCGTGAAGCGATCGGGTGCGTCGAGCGCTCCGAGATGCACCTCGATCTCGTCGCCATAGCGGGCGTACACCGACGACCCGCATTCGGGACAGAAATGCCGCCCTTCATACGCGCGCGTCTCACCCTCGATTTCGACGGCATCGAGCGGGCAGATCGCCGCCGCAAAGAACAGGGCGCCATGATGTTTTCGGCAATCGAGACAGTGACAGATGCCGACCCGATAGGGCTCGCCGATGATCGTCAACCTGATCTTGCCGCAGAGGCAGCCGCCCGTTGTCGCGTCCATCCCGGATCCCTCACTCGCTTCCCACACCAACCCGGTTCCCGGCGAGAAGCTCCTTCACCCTCCCGGTGAGGAAATGCGCGGCAGCTCTTACCGGCCGGTGATCAGCGGACCCGCAGGCGGCGGCGGGAAATCGAGCGGAGGAACGCGGGCACCGGGGGTGCCTGCGGTCACCGCGGCATAGAGGCGGAGGCCGAGCGGGCTGTGGGCGACGAGCGTCATCGCCAGCTGGGTCGCAGCCATTGCGGCGAGGCCGCACCACCAGGCCGGGTGGACGCGGCCACGGCGGCTGCGGTCGGCGGCGAGGCCCAGCATCGGCCAGAGCAGGAGCGCCGCAAACACCGCCCAGCCGGCATAAGGGATCAGCAAAGGCATCGGCAACAACCGGCCGAAGGCGGGTCCGGTCAGCATCGCCATGCCGCAGACGTGCAGCCGCCGGTGCCATTCGGTGCGGCGGCGGAGCAGGATCGCCGCAGTGGTGAGGCCACCGAAGCAGAGGATGCTCAGCGAGTTCATCAGCAGGAAATAGGCGGGCTCGAAGAAGAAGGGCGCTGTGCCGTTCCGCACCATCGTAGCGGTGGTGAAGATGCCGACGATGACCATCGCCGCCGCCCAGCCTGCGCCGAGCCAGCCGAGCCGGCGGTGGAGCGCAATCGATCCCCGCGTCACCAGCACGTTCTGCGCGACGTAGAGCGTCACCCAGCCGAAGAACAGCAAGGCATGGACGTGGACATGGATCGGTGATGCGAAGCTCGAGCGGCCCATGGCGAGTTGCAGCGAGAAGCCGGCGACGATGGTGAGCGCCATCGCGATCGAAAGCGTGAGGAAGAAGCGGTCGTCCTGCCCGCGTGCCGCCGTCAGCGTGGCCATGTCGCCTCCCCTATCTGTTCCCCAGAACAAGCATATAGCAAGTGGGCGGGATGCGCCACCGCCGGTCGAGCGCCGCCATCTCCTTTGCGCCCGTCGTGCTTCCGCCCGTCCTCTACGGCTTCGGGTCGCCGATCTCGGTGACCACGAACCGCGCATGATCGGCGCGGTCGGCGCGTGCGCCGGGGCTGGTTGCGGAGACCTGCCCGCTCAGCGGATCAACGGTGAGGTAGCGGTGGGTGGCCAGCGACAGCAACATCGGCTCGCCATAGACCGTCTCCATCCACTGGAACGTCTCGCTTGCGCCCGCCGCTCCGGGCTTGAGCCAGGCATCGCCAGTCCCGTTGATCGAGAGATGCGCGTCGCCGAGCGAGAGCGTCACGCGCCCCGCGCCCATGTCGCGAACCCGGAAGCGAGTTGCCTCTGCGCCGCTCGCCGCGATGATGGAGCCTTCCTGCGCGCTCAGGCTCAAGGCGGAGCCCTGTAGCGCAAGCGTCACCAACCGGTCTTTCGGAAGGGGGCGCATCAGCCCCTTCGCATTGGGTTCGGCAACCGCGAAGCTATCGAAATCGGCATAGCCCCCAGGCCGCCCACGTTCGTTGAAGGCAAACAGCGCGTAGCGGATGCCCTGGAAGGTGCGCAGTTGAAACGCCATCGCGAACGGCGCGCCGATCGGCGCGAAGCGCCGGCCGTCGAGGCTGTAGGAGAAATGCGCCTGCTCGGTAAGGTAATCGCAGTCCGCACGAAGCCAGATACGCTGCCCGGCAAAGGGGAGCCGGATGGTCTTCTCGCCTTGCTGGTCGCGGAATTCGATGGTCATCGTGCTTCCGTCCCGGCGCACGCCGAGCGTGCGCCACGGCAGCCCGAGCAAAGCCAGTCCGGCGACGTCCCCGTCCCGAAGCCCCCTGGTTTCAAGCAGTGTCGTCGGGGAGGATTGCGGACCGATCGCCCGCTGGGTGAGCGAGTTGCGCGCCGACATAAGGTCGCTGGCCGGAAGGGTGTGCAGACGCAGCATTCCGCGCCGTTCCCGCAGCGACCAGCGTGTGTCGTCGGGAAGGTGGTTCCACTGCCAGACCGGCGCCAAGTGCGGCCCGGAGAAATCATCGTTGCGCACATAAGGGGCGAACGGCCGCTGGTTTACCCCGGTCGCGGGCTTGATCCAGGTCCGCGGCGTGCGACCGAGGTTACCGGGCAATCCGAAATAGGGCCAGCCGTCTTGCCATGTCACCGGCGACAGCCCGGTCAGCCGCCCCAGCGAATTGAAGTCGGTCATCGAAAAACCCCAATATTCGCCCTGCGGCGTCTGGACGAAGCCGCCCTGGTGAAGGACGTTGCGGCCCGGCGTCGTCGTCGGCGGCACGATGTCGAACGGCGGCTTGGGCTCCCCCCGGTGCCGGTATCCGACCGCGCTCCCCCAGCCCTCGTCGAGGCTGACGGCATGGTTGACCTCGTACGGGCCGTAGGGTGCGTCGGCGCGCGCCATCGGCATGCGCATCCGCCCGGAATACCAGGCGCTGGTGATGTAGTAGCGGCCCTCGATCTTGTAGAGATGGGCGCCTTCGCCCATCCCCTGGTCTGCGCGGATGATCACCCGCTCGGTGCCCGGCACGATGTCGTCCAACGCCGCGTTGAGCTGCGCCATCCGCACCTCCCGATAGCCCCAGACGACATAGACCTTGCCGTCATCATCGAACAGCACGCCGAGATCGTGGAGCGAGCGCTTCATCGGAGTTCGGGTCCACGGACCCGCGGGATTGGTCGCGCGGAAGACCTGGGTGGTGTGCCCGTTGATGTTCGAGAAGATGTAGAAGGTGCCGTTATGATAGCGGAAGCTCGGCGCCCATATGCCCTGCCCGTACATGCTCTTGCCGCTTTCGAGCCGCATGTCGGGGCCGAGATCCATCCGGTCGAAGGCGTAGCCGAGCAGCCGCCAGTTGACGAGATCGCGCGAGTGCAGGATCGGCAGCCCCGGCATGACGTGCATGGTCGTGCCGGTCAGATAATAATCGTCGCCGACCCGGATCAGATCGGGATCGGAAAATTCGTCATAGAAGAGCGGATTGGTGAACGTGCCATCGCCGTTGTCGGCGGTCCAGGTCTGGGCTGAGGCGGGCAGCGCCGCGGTGCATGCCAACGAACCCGCCAACAGCCACGTCATCCGCCTCATCGCGCTTCTCCTCGCCCCATTTCTGAGCGCTTTCGCACGGCTGACAGGCTAAAGCATCGCCTTTCGACACGCATTGGAACACACGGCCAGTGTGGAGGGGCCGGCGGGTAAGGCAGGCGGGACACGACAAGGGCCGGAGCGGTCGCCCGCTCCGGCCCCTGCCTTCGTCAGCGCGAACCTTGAAGGCCCGCGAGGCGGCCTTAGCGGAACAGCGAAGTAATCGACTGCGGCGCCTGGTTGGCGATCGACAGCGCCTGAACGCCGAGCTGCTGCTTGACCTGGAGACCCTGCAGACGCGCCGATTCCTTGGCGAGATCAGCGTCGACGAGGCTGCCGATGCCGCTCTCGACGACATCGGAGAGCTTGCTCGTGTAGGAGGCCTGCGCATCGATCGCGCGCGACGCAGCACCCAGGGTGCTGAGCTTGCCGTTCAGATTCTTGCCGATGATCTCGAGATTGGCGACCATCGTCTTGGCGTCGGCCGCGGTATCGATCTTGCTGCCGGTGGTCAGCTTCTCGAAGGTGCCGCCGGACTTGCCGAGATCGAGCTCGAGGTTGGAGACCGAGAGCTGGTCCGGCGTGTAGGTGCCGGAAGCGCTGTCGGCGTCGATGATCGACTTGAGCGCGGTGACCGTGCCGCCCGAAGCCTTGAGCAGGTTGGTGCCGTTGAACGTCGAGGAATCCACGATCGTCTTGATCTGGTCGCGAAGCGCTTCGAAATCCTTGTTGATCGCGATCCGGCTCTCGGAATCGATGCCGTCGTCCGAAGCCTGCTTGGCCTTCTGCTTCATCTGATTGACGATGTCGGAGATCGATTCCGCACCGGCAACTGCGACGTCGGTCACGCTCTTGGCGCGCGATAGCGAGGAGCTCACCGCCTGCAGTCCGCCCTGGTCGCCGCGCAAGGTCTGCGCGATCGTGTAGGACGCGGAATCATCCTTGGTGGACGACACCTTGAGGCCGGTGTTGATGCGGCTCTGAACCTGGTCCAGGCCCTTGTTGGTCGCGTTGAGGCTCTGCAGAGCCGCCATCGCACCGGTGTTGGTGTTCACAGAAAATGCCATTCATTCCCCCATCAAGAAGGCAGTCCCGTTCAGAGACCGAGGGCCAGACCGCTGCCCCAGCCGACGGCCTGCGAAGAACGAGCCGCATCCTCATTGTGGAAAGAGAATCTTCATCCTGCCGCCCGGCGACGCGCTTTTTTTGCCGACGGCGACTGCTCTGCCCTCGACTGCGAGGATGGCGACTGCCGCATTGACATGGCAGGCGATCATGTGTCGCGACCATGCACTTGATACGCAATGGAAAAGCGGCGCCGCCGATGCCACGCCGACCGGAGACCGCCGATGGAACCGCGACGCGTATTCGTTTTGAAGGTCCACGATGACGACCTCACCCTCGACGGCGAGGGCGCCGATCTGCCAGACCGGCGGGATGACCGTCCTTGCTTATGTCGCGGCCGCACTCGCCGAGATTGCCGGCTGCTTTGCCTTCTGGGCCTGGCTGAAGCTCGGCAAATCGCCCTGGTGGCTGGTGCCGGGGGTCGCCTCGCTGTGCCTGTTCGCCTTCCTCCTGACGCGGGTCGACGCGGACCATGCCGGGCGCACCTATGCAGCCTATGGCGGCATCTACATCCTCTCCGCCTTGCTCTGGCTGTGGCTCGCCGAAGGGGTACGACCGGATCGCTGGGATGGCCTCGGCACGGCATTGTGCCTTGCCGGTGCGGCGGTGATCCTGTGGGGACCACGGCCGGCCTGAGCGCCGGAGGGGACAACCGTCATGCCGCGGGGAGCAGGCTCTCCCTCAGTGCGCCGCGCCCATCGGCACGGCGCCACGCGGCTTGGGCACCAGCCAGATGATCGCTGCGGCCACGGCGAAGAAGCAGGCGGCGACCATGAACAGATGGTTTGTGGCGAGCATCAGGCTTTCCTGATCGAGCAGCCGCTCGATCATGCCCCAGGCCTGCCCCTCGCTGAAACCGGCGTGGCGGAGGCGATCGACGGTGCCGGCCGTGTCGTGGAGCTCGCCGACCAGTTCCGCGCGGTTGCCGTGCGCCTGATTTTCCCAGAACGTCGCCGCGACCGAGGTGCCGAAGGCCGCGGCGAGGGTGCGCAGGAAGCTCATCAATCCCGCCGCCGAGGCGGTCTCGCGCGGCTCCACGGCGCCGAGCGCCAAGGTGGTCAGCGGCACGAAGAAGAAGGGCATGCCGATCCCCTGCAGCAATTGCGGCAGTGCCAGCGTCCAGAAATCGGCGCCGCTGTTCCACTGGGTGCGGAGCAGCGACGTCATCGCCAGCCAGCTGATCCCGAAGCACACGAGCGCGCGTGGATCGACCTTGTTGACGAGGCGCGCGACGACGGGCGAGAGGACGAGCGCGAACACGCCGTTCAAGGCGGTGATGTGCCCGGCTTCGGTTGCGGTGTAGCCCAGCGAGGTCTGCAGCCATTGCGGCAGGATCACGACGCTGGCGAAGAAGGTCGCGAAGGTGAAGGCGAGCGCAAGCACGCTGAAACTGAACCCGCGATGCCGCAGCACCTTGAGGTCAACGGCGGGATGCTCCTCGGTCAGTTCCCAGGCGATGAAGACGAGGAAGCCGATCACCGCGACGATGCCGAGGGTGACGATCATCCCCGAGGCGAACCAGTCATGCTCGCGGCCGAGATCCAGCATCAGCTGCAGCGCCCCGACCCAGAGGATGAGCAGGCCGAGCCCGATGGTGTCGATCGGCTGCTTCTGGGTGGCGGTTTCGGCGCTGCCGAGCAGGCGCAGCACCGCGAACACGGCGACGGCGGCGACCGGCAGATTGATGAAGAACACCCACGGCCAGGACCAATTGTCGCTGATCCAGCCGCCGAGGATCGGCCCGGCGATCGGCCCGACCACCGTGGTCATCGCCCACATGCCCATCGCCTGGGCACGCTTTTCGGGCGGGAAGATGCGCAGCAGCAGAGTCTGCGACAGCGGCATCAGCGGACCGCCGCACAGCCCCTGGCCGATCCGGCAGGCGACCAGCATGGTGAGCGAACTCGACAGGCCGCAGAGCAGCGAAAAGCAGGCAAAGCCGGCGAGCGCGAAGGCGAAGCTGCGCACCGCGCCGAAGCGCTGGGCGAGCCAGCCGGTCAGAGGCACCACCACCGCCTCGGCGACCGCATAGGAGGTGATCACCCACACGCCCTGCGACGGTGCGATGCCGAGGCCGCCGGCAATGTGCGGCACCGAGACGTTGGCGATGGTGGTGTCGAGGACCACCATGAAATTGGCGACCGCCAGCGTGAAGCCGGCGAGCAGCAGCCGGACTCCGGTCAGCGGCCGCGCATCATCGGGCTTGCCGGCCATCCGTTCAGCTCTTCGCCGAAAGGTCGATCTCGGCGTCCATCGACAGGCCGACGCGGAGCGGATGCGCCTTGAGCTCGGCCGGATCGAGCGAGATACGAACCGGCACGCGCTGGACCACCTTGATCCAGTTGCCGGTCGCATTCTGGGCGGGAATGAGCGAGAAAGCGGAGCCGGTGCCACCGGCGAATCCGGCGACGCGGCCATGATAGACGACGTCATCGCCATAAAGATCGGAGGTCAGGCGCACCGGCTGGCCGACGCGGACGCCGCGCAGCTGACCTTCCTTGAAGTTCGCGTCGACATAGACCTTGGCGAGCGGAACGATGGTCATGATCTGCGCGCCCGGGGCGAGCTGCTGGCCGACCTGAACCTGGCGTCGCGCGACCACGCCGTCGATCGGCGCGCGGATGCGGGTGCGGGCGAGCGCGAGCTTCGCCTGCTCGACCTTCACCCGGGCGGCGGTGACTTCGGGATTGGCGCCGGCGTTGGTGCCGCCCGCGACGGCGCGGTTGGCGCGCACCTCGCCCTGGGCGGCGGTGCGCGCGGCGATCGCCTGCTGCACCGTGGCGCGGGCGGCGGCGACGTCAGCACGCGCGGCGGCCTCGGCCTTGACCGCGTCGGTGATCTCCTGCCCGGAGACGGCGCCGCTGTTGCCGACGCTGCGGCGGCGCGCCAGATCGGTCTGCGCCTTGCGCCAGTCGGCCTCCGCCGCAGCGAGCTGGGCGCGGGCGCGGACGATGTCGGCCTCGCGCGCGGTGACCTGGGCGGCGAGCGCGCCGCCGGTGGCGCTGGTCTGGCCGAAGCGGTTCTGCGCCTGGGCGAGCTGCGCCTCGGCCTCGGCAAGGCTGTTGCGGGCGTCTGCATCGTCGATCACGACGAGGAGGTCGCCGGCGCGAACCGTCTGGGTGTCGGAGACGTTGACCGCCTGCACGGCACCGCCGACCAGCGGGGTCACCTGCGCGACGTCGGCGCCAACATAGGCGTTGTCGGTGGAGACGTCGTCGGGCCCGAACACCGACCAGCCGCCATAAGCGACTGCGGCGAGCGCGACCGCGCCGCCGATACCGGTGAGCAGCTTCTTGCGCAGCGCCTTGCGGCCCGTGCCCGCCTGATCCCCAACTTGCTCTTCGTTCGTCATCGTCTCGTCCATCGAAAGATCAGCTTCGCCCAAATCCACCGCCGAGCGCCCGCACCAAAGCGACATCGAGGCTCAGCGCCCGTGCCTCCAGCTCGGCGACGACCTGCCGCCGCGGCAGCAATGCGTCTTCGGCCGAGAGCAGGTCGATGCGGGTGGTGAGCCCCGCCTGATAGCGGCTGCGGGCGGCCGCATAGGCCTGCTCCGCATCGGCAAGCGCCGCCCGCGCTTCGGCGAGGCGCCCGGTGAGCGCGCGCTGGCTGGTCACCGCATCGGCGACTTCGCGCAAGGCGGTGGTCAGCGTGTCGTTATAGCTCGCCACCGCCTCGTCATACCGCGCCCGCGCCGCCTCGTAGCGGCCGCCGAGCGTGCCCTGGTTGAACAGGGGCAGACTGATCGCCGGGCCGGCATCGCCGAAGGTCGAGCCGGTATCGATCAGATTGCCGAGGCCGAGCGCCTGGAGGCCGATCACGCCCGAGAGATTGACGTTGGGATAGAAATCGGCGCGCGCAACCTTGATCCGGCTCGCTTCCGCGTCCGCCCGCAGGCGCGCCGAGACGATGTCCGGCCGGCGGCCGACGAGCTCGAGCGCAAGATTGGCGGGAACGCCGACCGGATGCAGAGCGGCCACGGCCGGACGGGTGAGCGCGGCGCCACGATCGGGACCGGCACCGAGCAGAGCGGCGATGCGGTTACGGGTGAGTGCGATCTGCTCGTCCGCCTCCTGCAACGATTCCCGAGCGGCACGAACGTTCGAGGCGCTCTGGCTGCGCTCGCCGCTCGTGTTCAGCCCGGCGCCGGCCCGCTGACGAACGAGCTCCGCGCTTTGCTCGCGGACGCGGACCGCCTCGGCCGCAACATCGCGGAGGGCGAACTGGCGGGCGAGATCGACATAAGCCGCACCGAGCGCGGTTGTGAGCACCAGCCGCGATGCTTCCGCATCGACCCGGGCGGCCTCGGCATCGGACGTCGCGGCAGCGAGCGCGGCCCGGTTGCGACCCCAGAGATCAAGATCAACGCCGAGATTGAGCGCGACCCGGCCGGTCGACAAGACGCCGCTCGGCACGAATTCGGGCGGAATGCCCATATTCTCGCTCTGCTTAGTGGCAGCGACGCTGCCCTCGACGCTGCCCGACAGATCGGCCCCCCCGGCGGTCTGGCGAACGATCGCCTGCGCCGCGCGCACCCGTGCGGCGGCGGCCTCGAGCGTCGGCGATCCGGCGAGCGCTTCGTCCATCAGGCCGGTCAGCTGGGGATCGCCATAACCAGCCCACCAGGCGCGGTCCGGCCATGGCGCAACCGGCCCGGCCAAGCTCTGCGTGGTTGCGAGCGAGGACGACGCGCGCAGGGCGGGCGGATCGCCGAGCCTGGGCACCGAGGCGCAGCCGGCAAGCAGGAAGGCGGCGAGGAGCGCCGGAGTGGCGAAGGATGTGGAGGGCATAAGGAACCGTACTAGATGGTACGACTGCTAAATGGCATCCCATGCGCTCTTGTCAAGACGAAATCGTACCATATAGTATCGTTATGAACGGACCCCCCACCCGCCGCGAAATCCGCCGGCAGGAGCGCGAGCAGGCGATCCTGGACGTGGCCCGCGAGTCCTTCCTCAAGGAAGGCTATGCGGCGACATCGATGTCGGCGATCGCCGGCGCCCTCGGCGGTTCGAAAACCACCTTGTGGAGCTATTTCCCGTCCAAGGAGGCGTTGTTCGCGGCGGTGCTCGAGGCCGAGATCGGGCGTTTTCGTGAGGCCCTGATCGCCACCCTGTCGCCGTCCGGAACCATCGAAGACACGCTGCGCACCTTCTCGACCGCTTTGCTCGGCAAGCTCACCCGTCCCGACACCCTGCGGCTCCACCGGATCATCGCAAGCGAGGTCGAGCGATTTCCGGAAATCGGCCGCATCTTCTACGAACGGGCGCCGAAGCAGACCCATCAGCGCCTCGCCGGTTATCTGGAGGACGCTATGGCGCGCGGCGAGCTGCGCAGGGCCGATCCGCTGCTCGCCGCCCAGCAACTGGTCGCCCTGCTTCAGGCCCGCGTCTATCCCAAGCGCGTCTGGGGGGTGGATGCAGCGTCCAACGGCACCATCGCCGAGGAGGTTGAGGCCGCGCTCGATACCTTCCTGCGCGCCTACGCGCCGGAGCGGTGAACGCTTGAGTCGAACGCCGCGACCGGTCTAGCCTCGCCCGCAATGACGATACGGAGGGGCGAGGATGGCGACGCAGGCGGGAGCGACTCCGCTGAAGCGGGTGGTGGCGGCGAGCCTGATCGGCACCACCATCGAATGGTATGATTTCTTTCTCTACAATTATGCCGCGGCGATCATCTTCAATCGCTTGTTCTTCCCGACCTTCGAGCCGTTGACCGGCACCCTGCTCGCCTTCACCACCTACGCGCTCGGCTTCGTCGCGCGGCCGATCGGCGGCATCGTCTTCGGCCATTTCGGCGACCGTATCGGCCGCAAGAAATTGCTGATGCTGAGCCTCATCCTGATGGGTGTCGCCACCACCCTCATCGGACTGCTCCCGACCTATCAGAGCATCGGCGTCTGGGCGCCGCTCGCCCTCGTCCTGCTCCGCCTCGTCCAGGGTTTCGCAGTCGGAGGCGAATGGGGCGGCGCGGTGCTGCTCGCGGCCGAACATGGCGATGCGGCGCGGCGGGGCTTCTGGGCGAGCTGGCCGCAGGCGGGCGTGCCTGCCGGCAATCTGCTCGCCGTGGCCGTGCTCGCCCTGCTCACCGCCTTCCAGAGCGAGGCCGAATTCGCCGACTGGGGCTGGCGCCTGCCTTTCCTGCTCTCGGCATTGCTGGTCGTCGTCGGGTGGTGGATCCGGATCTCGATCGCGGAAAGCGCCACCTTCCGCGACGCACTCGACGCGGACACGTCGCCGCTCAAGGTGCCCGCGCTGGAAGTGTTCCGCGCGCGCCCGCGCAGCGTGCTGATCGGCGCAGGCCTGCGCCTCGGCGAAAACATCTCCTACTACATCATCACCGCCTTTTCGGTGACCTATCTGACCGAAGTCGCCCGGCTCGATCGCGGCACCGCCCTCAACGCCACCTTGGCCGGGGCGGTCGTCCACTTCCTCACCATTCCCCTATTCTCCTGGGCCTCCGATCGGATCGGGCGGCGACCGGTCTATGCGTTCGGCGGCCTTGGCCTCGCATTGTTCAGCTTCCAGTTCTTCCCGATGCTGGCGAGCGGCAACATGGCCCTGATCGTCGCCGCGATCGCGATCGCCCTCGTCCTCCACGGCGCGATGTACGGCCCGCAGGCCGCCTTCATTTCCGAACTGTTTCCGACGCGGATCCGCTATTCCGGAGTCTCGATCGCCTACCAGCTGACCTCGATCGTGGCCGGATCGCTCGCACCGATCATCGCGCTGGCGCTGTATCAGGAAACGGGATCGGCGACGCCGGTGGCGATCTACGTCGCCGCCGCCTGCCTGATCAGCGGCGTCAGCGCATTGCTGGCGAAGGAAACGAAGGGGATCGATCTGGCCGCGATCCGTTGAACGCCGGTGGTCACCAGAGCGGGCCGACCCTGCGGCCGAACTTGTCCGTGCTGACCATCGGCGCGCCGCAAATATCGGACGGCTCCGGTATCGGCCGCGCCTCTGCGGCATAGCCCGACAGAACGACGTCGAGCACCTCCGGCGCGCGCTCGAGCGCAGCCTGCTCGCCCTCGGCGCAGACCACCGCCTCCGGGACGTCGGGGAAGGTCACGAGGACGAGTCCTTCTTCGCCGGGAATGACCCTTGCGGGGTAGGTTGGCATGCGCCTCTCCAACGCTACGACGCCTCGTACAACGCCAATGGCCTTTCCTGACGCATGAGCAGCAGCAGAGTTCCCGAACATTCTCCTTTAATTTCCGCCACATCGTTCCCCGGACAGCCCCTCTGGACAGGGGATGGAACCTGATACATGTTAGTACGTTACCGCAACGAGCCCTACCCGGTCACGCGGGGCTCCCTAGCGGACGCCCCAGCTCTTGCACCGGCTGGGGCGTCCTTTTGGAACGAGACCCAGAGAAAAGGGGACATTGAATGAAGTTCATGCTCAAAGCCGCAGTCGGCGCCAGCCTCCTCGCTCTCGCCGCGTGCGGCGGCAAGGGCGACGACAGCCTCGGCGACAACGTTGCAGACAATGCGGATGCCGTTGCCGACAACATCGAAGCGGTGGCCGACAACACCACCAACGAAGCGGCTGCGGACTCGCTCGAAGCCAATGCCGACGCGATCCGCGAAAATGGGCAGGCCCAGGAAGAGGCGATCGACGACGCCGACGTGAAGGTCAACCAGCACTAAGATCGCGATTTCTCCCTTTCCGCGATCTATGCGCCCCGGGTGCGTATCTCCCGGGGCGCTTCTTTGCGCATGGTCGCGTGGCGAGCGTGCGCAGCGCGGAAAGGGAGGATAGCTGTTTACGGAACCGGCGCTCCGGCGGCTGTCCGGATTCTCCCTGCTCGCGGAAGAGGGACCACCGCCGACAGGCGGTGCTAGGAGGAGGTTCGGAGACCCGCTCAGTGCCGGACTGCACCCGTTGACGTGGGTCTCATGCCCCCTTCACCACCTTCGGCGGTCCCCTCCCAGTCCCGGGGAGGATCTCGCTGGCACCGGAAAAGCGTAGCCACCTTTCGCCACGATGCTCTAGGGAGCCGCAGTGGCCGATCTTTTCGCGCATGATGAACCACCTTCCGCTCCGGCTGCGGTGCCGGACACGGCGCCGCTCGCCGACCGGCTGCGCCCGCGCAGCCTGGACGAGGTGGTCGGCCAGGAGCATCTGACCGGGCCAGACGGCGCGATCGGACGGATGGTCGCCGCCGGGCGGCTTGCCTCGATCATCTTCTGGGGACCGCCCGGCACCGGCAAGACCACCATTTCGCGCCTCCTCGCCGACGCCGTCGGCCTGCGCTTCGTCGCCATTTCCGCAGTGTTCTCAGGCGTTGCGGATCTGAAGAAGGTGTTCGCCGAAGCCCGTGACCATGCGCGCATCGGCAGGCAGACCCTGCTCTTCGTCGACGAGATCCACCGCTTCAATCGCGCCCAGCAGGACGGCTTCCTCCCTTATGTCGAGAATGGCACCGTCGTGCTGGTCGGCGCAACCACCGAGAACCCATCCTTCGAACTGAACGCCGCCTTGCTGTCGCGGGCGCAGGTGCTGATCCTCAATCGCCTCGATGCCCAGGCACTCGGGCAATTGCTCGACCGCGCCGAGGCGCTGATCGGCCGGCCGCTGCCGCTGACGCCGGAAGCGCGCGACGCGCTGGTCGCCACCGCCGATGGCGACGGCCGGTTCCTCCTCAACCAGGCGGAGACCCTGTTCTCGATACAGCTCGACGCACCGCTCGACCCGGCCGCGCTGTCGGCGCTGCTGCAGCGGCGGGTGGCGGTCTACGACAAGGATCGCGAGGGCCATTACAACCTCATCTCGGCGCTCCACAAATCCCTTCGAGGCTCCGATCCGCAGGCCGCACTCTATTATCTTGCGCGGATGCTGACCGCCGGCGAGGAGCCGCTCTACGTGCTCCGCCGCCTCGTCCGCTTCGCCTCCGAAGATATCGGCCTCGCCGATCCGCAGGCGCTGGTTCAATGCTTGGCCGCCAAGGACGCCTATGATTTCCTCGGCTCCCCCGAGGGCGAACTCGCCATCGTCCAGGCCTGTCTCTATTGCGCGACCGCGCCCAAATCGAACGCCGCCTATGTCGCGCAGAAAGCGGCGTGGCGGAGCGCGAAGGAGACCGGCTCGCTGATGCCGCCGAAGACCATCCTCAACGCGCCGACAAGGCTGATGAAGGATGTCGGCTACGGCAAGGGCTACCAATATGACCATGATGCCGAAGGCGGCTTTTCGGGCGACGATTATTGGCCGGAAGAGATGCAGAAGCAGGAATTCTACCGTCCCGTCGACCGGGGCTTCGAGAAGAGGATCGCCGAGCGCATGGCCTGGTGGGAGGAGAGACGTGCTGAGATTCGCAGCTAAGATTCTGGTGCTGGGCGCGCTCTTCGCCGCCCCGGCCGCCGCCCAGGACCGCTACACCCGCGCGCTCGCCGCCGGCTACAAGGCCGCGTTCCTGTGCTCCGACATCTTCAACGCCGGTCAGAGCGAGGCGATCGTCGCCGCGGACGACCTGAAGCGCATCTATCCCGAGCTGGAGCCGATCATCCCGTCGCTCGAGACGAAGATCGACAAAGCGGCGAAGACGGTCAGCGTCAGCTTCGATCCGGCGCTGCCGCCCCGCATCGCCGCCTGGCGGCCGCATCTCGGCTGCGCCCAGCTGCCGATCGGCGCCGCCGCGGAAGCCGCGGCCCGCCTGCCCCGCCTGGCCGAGAACCCCGCCGTCGACCGCGCCGACGCGCGCGCCTGGCCGGACGGCGACCGGGGCGCCGTGGCCAAGCCGAGGGGCGATGCGGCTGCGCTTTCCAAGGCCGTCGCGGCCGCCTTCGACCGGCGCAGCTACGGTCAGGGCAGCGAGACCACCGCTGTCGTGGTCGTCCAGGACGGCCGCATCGTGGCCGAGCGCTATCGCGGCGACTTCGACATGCACATGCCGCAGCGCACCTGGTCGGTCGCCAAGAGCATTGCCGGCAGCGTCATCGGCGCCGCCGTTCAGCAAGGCCTGTTCGACGTCAACGCCCCTGCACCGGTTCCCGAATGGCAGGCGCCCGGCGATCCGCGCGCGGCGATCACCACCGACAGCTTGCTGCGGATGGCCAGCGGCCTCCACAGCGACACTGCCGGGAACCGCACCGACGCCGTCTATTTCGGCGGCTCGACCGTGACCGAGGACGTCACCGCCTGGCCGATCGAGGCGCCGGCGAATACGCGTTTCCGCTACGCCAACAACGATATTCTGCTCGCCGTGCGAGGCCTCCGCGCCAAGCTCGGCGACGGCGACCGGGCGCTCGCCTTTCCGTTCGAGAGCCTGTTCTGGAAGATCGGTATGACCCGGACCATTCCGGAGACCGATTGGCAGGGCAATTTCATCCTCTCCTCGCAGGTCTGGACGACCGCGCGCGATCTCGCCCGGCTTGGCCTTCTCTACCAGAATGGCGGCGTGTGGAACGGCGCGCGGATCCTGCCGGAGGGCTGGGGCGCCTATGTCTCGCGCCACGGCCCGGCCCAGCCGGCGTCGGGCTATGGCTATGGCGCCTCCTTCTGGACCTTCCCGAAGGAACTCGGCCTTCCCGAAGACGCCATCATCGCGCAGGGCAATCGCGGCCAGTATCTGGCCGTGATCCCATCGCGGAAGATCGTCATCGTGCGGCGCGGCTATGACGGCCCGGGTACCGCCTTCGATCAGAGCGCCTTCATCCTCGACGTGCTCGCCGCGCTCAAATGAGCGCGCCATTCCGCAGCTGGGACGAGGTCGCCGCCTTTGCGCTGACCCTGCCCGAGACGGAGATGGGAACCTCCTATGGGCGTCCCGCAGTCAAGCTGCGCGGCAAGGGCTTCGTCTATCCGGGCCGCGAACCGGACAGCTTCGCGATTTCGGTAGCGGTTCCCGAGAAGGAGATCCTGATCGAAACCGATCCGGACACCTTCTGGGAGACCGACCATTATCGCGGCTGGCCGGCGGTGCTGGTCCGCTTCGGCAGCCCCGCACGCGAGCGCATCGAAGCGTTGATCACGCGCGCCTGGTGGGATCGGGCCACCAAGGCGCAGCGCACCGCCTTCGGAGAGCGTCCCTGAGCCGCTTCGCCCGCTTCGCCGCGATCGACTGGTCGGGCGCCAAGGGCCGCAAGCACAAAGGCATCGCCATCGCCTGGTGCGAGCGCGGCGACAAGGCGCCGCGTCTGGTGCGGCCGGATCACGTCTGGTCGCGCACCGAAGTGCTCGGCTGGCTGACCGAAACAGCCGCCGAAATGCCTACACTCTACGGCTTCGACTTCAGCGCGGCGCCGCCAATCGCCGAGCGTGGCGCCTATTTCCCTGGGGAGACTGCGGTGCCAGCCGATGCCAGGTCGCTCTGGGCCTATGTCGACCGGCTCTGCGAAGACGAGGATCTCGGCGCGGCAAGCTTCATGGAACAGCATCACCGCCGCCATTTCTATTTCGGCGCCGCGGACGGGGTGAAGGCGGAATTCCTCCATCACCGAGTCTGCGAACATGCGTTCAACGCCACCGGCGGCGGCAAGGCCTCCACCCTCTACGACGCGATCGGGGCCGCGCAGGTCGCGAAGGCGAGCTATGCGGGCATGCGGCTGCTGCACCGGCTCGAAGGAAAAGTGCCGATATGGCCCTTCGACTTCGCTCAGGACAGGCCGATGGAGGACGTGCCTCGCGACGGCAGCGTCGTCGTCGAGATATACACCCGCGCCTTCATTCGCCTTGCCGGCCTCAGCGGCCGCAAGGTGCGCACGCGCGTGGACCTCAACCTTGCAATGAAGGGGCTCGGCAGCCGCCCGGCCCGGCTCGTCGCCGATCCGAGCGACCATCAGACCGACGTGCTGATCGCCGCGGCGGGCCTTCGCGCAATCGCCGACGACCGGCTCTACTGGCACCCCACCCAACTCACGCCGGAGCTGGCGCGGACGGAGGGCTGGACCTTCGGGGTCTTGTAAGCGGTCGACGGCCAGGCCGTGCAATCGAAATTCGATCCTGCTTAGCGGCGGCGCGTGCGCTTGCCGAGCCGGCGCGCATTGGCGGTCGCCGCCGCGTGCACCGGCCGCAACGCCGCGCCGGGTGCGGCCCACAGACGGGTCATCGCGTCGGTCCAGCGGAAGAAGGTGTCGATCGTCGGCTCGGCAGTGGCGGCGAGCGCGCCCACTTCCTGCTGCCAGATCCGCCACTCGGCGGCGAGCACGTCGCCGGCAGCGCCGAACGCCGCCACTTTCTCCGGCACCATCCGCGACAGCTCTCGGTAATCGCCCTTGTGCGGCGCTGCCGCCGCGTCGCCGATCATCCGGCTGCGCGTGCGGATCACCGCGTCGGCGGCGAGCATCGTCTCGGCCGAGCGCAGGCCGGTCGCGAACAGATCGAGCGCCGCGGCATTGAGCTTCATCGCCGTGTAGATCGGGAGCATTGGGTACGCCTCACTGGGTTGGAGCGCTTCAAGCGAAGCAGGACCTCCGGAAGATCCCTAGCGGCTTTTGCTTTCGCCACCATGACGATGATTTCACGACCGCCTCGGCAGCGTCGGGCCTAGCCCATTTCCTTCGCGCCGAGCCAGGAGGCACGCATTGCTAATGCGCTGCGCAGGGTCGCTGCGCCAAGGGGGCGGGATGGCAACGCGGCTCTCGCGCATCCAGGCGCCTCCTGCGCTTTCCAAGACTGGACCTTTGCGCCAATTTTGCGCATGGGAAGCCCGCGCCGGGTTAGCTCAGCTGGTAGAGCAACCGCCTTGTAAGCGGTAGGTCGTCGGTTCGAGTCCGACACCCGGCACCATAGGGTCATTACGACCTTGAGTTTCCTCGAGAATCAGCCATTTCTGCGGTTCTTGGCCTCCCTGCGGTACACCGAGGAGGTACACCACCGTTGGGCATCTTCGTGCAGTTTCTCACCCGTCCCACCAAATCTGGCAGCCGCAGCTTCCGACGGCGCTTCCCCGTGACCAGCTACATGTAGGGCGGCTTCGTTGGGGACCTCGTTTCGGTTAACGGTGGGGCGGGGGTGCAGATTAGCGATCTGTCTGACGCGATGTGAAGTTGCTTTGCGGGTCTGGGAGATCCGCTGTTTACCGCCGGTGGTAAAGGCGCTCCGGACGCAAGGTCGTCCTTCTGTCGAGCCTTGAAGAATGAACCCGCTGGACTCGTTGCTGGTCTGGGTAGCGGGTGAGAGCGATGACGGCTACAGGCCGCACGCGCCACACCCGAACGCCGCCTTTCGCATGAAGCGGCACGGGCTCCAGCCATTGGGGCGTTTGTCCGCGGAGAAGCCGGGCGATGAGGCTGTTCCGCCGGTCCTTGCCATACATGGGCGCCTCGGCCCCGGTTGTGCAGATCAGCACATGATCGAGGCCGCGTGCCCTGACGATCTTTTCGGCCTGCTCGGGCGGGCTCATGAACGCAACCATCATGTCCCGTATCGCCAGGTTGCTGCGATGGTAACTTCCCGCGATGGTTGCGTGCCGGGTGTAGTGCAGCAATGCCGGACCGATGTTGAGCGGCGCCAGGAAGCGGGCCTTCGGCATCGATGCGAGTGGACGCAGCTGCCGCGCATCGGCGCACTCGTTCCATTCCTTGTCGGCCGCCCCGGTCCCCGGCTGAAAGGCCTTGATCGCGGCCGCGGGCATGACCGGCAGCGGTAGCAACACGACGGCCGCGCTCACCACCACCCGCACCAGCGGACGCGTCGACCGTTGCGCGCGCCGAACGAAATGGATGATGAAATAGGCGCATCCCGGCAGAGCGTAGAGCTGGCTCACGCCGCCTGCCCGAAAGACGGACAGCGACACCAGAAACGCGGCAGCGAGCAGGAGGCCGATGGTGAGCCAGTTGCGGCGGCCCTCGTCATCCCCGGCGTTGCGCAACGCGAGCGCGGTTCCGAACCCGCCGACCAGCGGCAGCCAGAGCAGCATCGCCGCCTGACTGAGCGGCTGCCGCCAGATTGGCAGCCCTTCCGCAACGTTCAGATACCAATAACGGTAGACGAGCGGGTGGAGGGTCGCGAACGGACTTGCCGCGCAGGACGGATTCACCCCGAGAAGAACTCCCCCGGCGATCGCCGCCGCGCCGCCAAGCAGAAGCGCCCGCGCCGGCCAGCGGTCCAACCAGGGCAGCCGGCTTCCTGCCAGAACGATGATCGTGGCCGAGGCCAGGGGCAGCAGATAGACCGGCGAGACCGCGTCGCAATAAGGCGCCCACCAGCGGGTCGGCAGGTGCGTGGCGGCGAACAGCAGCAAGGATCCGGCGAGGAGAGCGGCGAGATAGGCGTACAACCGCTCCCTCTCGCTCGCGGCGCGGATGTAGCGGATGCCGAGGATCGCGCCTGCCGCAACCGCAAGCGGGAGCGCCTCGATCGACACGTGCATCCACGTCGCCATGGCGAGACCGCCTACGCCCCCCGAGACGCGTGCGTCGCGCAACAGGAGACCGAGGAGGGCAAGCGCCGCCATGGCGAGTTGCCAGCCATGGTGATCGATGCGCAGTGGCAGCAGCTGAAGCAGGACCGGCGGCGCGATCGAGATCAACGCGGCGGCGAGCACGGCACCCCCGCCCCCCATAACCCGTCGTGCGATCATGAAGACGAAGACCATGGTGAGCCCGAGCAACAGCAAGGGAACCATGATCAGAGTCACCCTCTCGGCTTCGACGCTGCCCAGAAGAGGCGTCAGCAACCCGATCCCCGCCGCCAAGGGCAGGTCGACCAGTCGCGACCAGTGCATCGAGGCCCCAGCGGGTGGCTCGAACCGGTATTGGGTGACGTCGAACCAGCTCTGACCCGCCATCCAGTCCCGCACCTGAACCAGGCGGAGGTGATCGTCGGCATCGATCAACCAGAAGCCGCGAATGGCGTCCACGCGCAACCACAATGCAAAGGCGCAGACCAGGATCCATGCGACCAGCAACCCGATGATCGGCAGCCCGATAATCGGTCGTGTCGCCGGAGCGCGGGAGACTTCTGCATTGCTCATCCGAACGGCCCCTCGGCCTCAGGCGGCCAATCGCCGCGGCACCAGCCGCTCGGAGGCGAGTGCGGCGTTGCGGCCGTCGGCTTCGCCTTCGTGGCCGGATTCGTGATATTCGGCATCCTCGTTGACCGCCCAGACGTCGTAGACGCGGGTTCCCGCCTCGATGTTGCGGACGGTGAGCATGGCCGTCATCATCGCATGGTCCTGATTGTTGTAGCGGTGCATGCCGTTGCGGCCGACGAGGTGCAGGGTCGGGTAGAGACGCTCAAGCTCGCTGCGCATCGCCTCGACATTGTCCTTGTAGACGTCGTCATAGACCGGATAGGCCTTTTCCTGGCGCACCACCTGGCCGCCTTCGATCGCGGCCGGATCGCACAGGCCGAGCACGCCCATCTCGTGCCTGGCGAGTTCGACGAGATCGGCATCGTCCATGCTCCAAATGCCATCGCCCTCGAAGCAGAAATATTCGAGGCCGACGCAGGCAAGCTCGGGATCCGGCACCATTTCGGGCGACCAGCTGCGGAAATTCTGGATGCGGCCGACCTTCACCTTGCTGTCGTGAATGTAGATCCAGTTGTCGGGGAACAGGTCCTCGGAGCGGATCATCAACGCGACGGTGAGGAAATCGCGATATTTGAGGTCTGCCGCCGCCGGCAGGCTCTCGGGCAGAGGATGGATGCGGGTGGCGAGCTCGCGCATCGGTGCCGAGGAGATGACGTGGGCGGCATCGAGGATCACCGTCTCGCCGTCCGCATCGCTCGCCGCGACCCGCCAGCGGCCGGTGGCGCCATCCTGCGAGAGCTGCTGGAGATGGTGCCCCATCAGCACCCGGTTTCCGCCGGCGACGACGAAATCGCGCGCCGCTTCCCACATCATGCCCGGGCCCTTCCTGGGATAGCGGAAGCTTTCGAGCAGGGTCTTGGTCTCCATGCCGTCATTGGGCCGGCGGTTGAGGCCGAGCGAGCGCTTCAGGCCGTCCAGCACGGCGCCGCCGAGGCTCAGCCCCTTGATCCGCTGCGAGGCCCAGTCGGCCGAGATGTCGCTGCAGGCCATCCCCCACACCTTCTCGGTATAGGCCTTGAAGAAGATCGAGAACAATTTGCGGCCGAACTGATTGACCGTCCAATCCTCGAACGAGTTCACCTGCTTGTTGGGAAACAGCTTCGACCTGGCGAACGAGGCCATGCACAGGGTCGAGCGCCAGATGCCCAGGTTCCACAGCGCCTCGAACGCACGCAGCGGATAGGAATAGAAGCGGCCCTCATAATAGATGCGGCTCATCCGCGGCCGGACGATGAAATCGTCGGGCAGGATCTCGTTCCAGAGGTCGACCACTTCCTTCGACTTGGAAAAGAAGCGATGGCCGCCGATGTCGAAGCGGAAGCCCCGATGCTCGACGGTGCGACTGATCCCGCCGACATAGACCGGGTCCTTTTCGATCACGACGACCGAATAGCCCTTCTTCGTCAGCTGATAAGCCGCCGTGAGCCCTGCCGGCCCGGCCCCGATGATCGCAACGTCGACCGAATGCCCCATGTCTCAACCCACTCCCGAAAGCCGATCCTCGCATAAGGCGGCCAAGGTTGAGGATTGGTTAAAGCAACGGTAACTTCCGTAACCGGATCGTGAACTTGCCTGGGATCCGATCTATCCGGCAGCGTTCGCCGCAGGCCACTCACATCAGCAAGATGGCGTCCGAGCACGCGACGTGTTTTCCGCCTACATGCTGATTTGAGACAGAAAATATCCCGCGGATGCCTCTGACACGATACACTTGATCCAAACAGTCTCCAAAATGGTTATTGTCCGTCGACTCTAGACTTAATCGTTCTTGTTCGATTTTAACGCACATCCTACCATTGCTTCACTTCCGCATCGGGGGGACGACAGGCTGCTTGACGCCGTCTGTCCCAAAGGGAGGGTTGGGGCATGGTTACGTTTTCGCGACAGCCGAGTGGCGTCTATTTGGCTGCAGCGCCGGATCTTGCCAGAATAGCCTTCCTTTTCAAGGATGCACAGCGGCAGGATCCAAGCTTCGACCTGAGCCAAGCGAGCTGGCTTCAGCTCAACGATGCCGGCTATTTCGCTTTCTTCGCGCCCTCCGCAACGCGCGACTGGGACGGCTTCGCCGCCACTGCCCGCGCCGCGTTCGCAGCCAATTACCAGAGCCAGCTCGGCTGGTTCGGCGACGATGCGCCGGTGCTGATCGCACTGGATTGGAGCGGCGGCGCTCCGGTCGTCAATCAGCCGTTCGGCCTCGCCTTTCGCCAGAGCGTCACCCTGACGGTGACCCCGAGCCTGCTCGGCGGCAATCCGACGATCGGCTTCGACGATGCAAGCAGCGCGTTCCGGATCGACAACACCGACGGCACGCCGGACATCTTCGTGCTGACCGCGACCCCGCCGAGCGGGAGCGCAGTGCCTTATTACAGCAGCGGCCAATATGCCGCGTTGCCGGTCACCGGTGATCTCGCCGGCACCCTTGCCTTGCCGTTCAAGCTCACCACCAACGATCTGAAGCAGTTCGAGGCGGGGATGATGTACTTCACCCCGCCGGTGGGCGGCGGCCTGATCGGCGCGCTCACTTACCCCCTGTTCCGCTCGGCCGGTGCCGCCGATGCGCCATTCACCTTCCTGGTGACGCTGGACGTGCTCGCGCCGCTCGATCCGCTGCGCAGCTTCTTCCAGTTCCAGGATGCGGTGATCGGCACCAATTACAGCAGCGTCAACGGCAAGCCCGTCTATTTTCGGCCCGGCAACGGCAGCCTCGCCACGACCGCGCGGTTCGTCTTCGCCGGCCGGCCGGTGCAATCGACCGGCGACAGCGATTATTATTATCTGACGCCGGCAGGACAATTCGGCGTCTCTCTCTCCGCCGATGAAGCGCCGCTCGATGCCGGCGCACAAGATGCCGGAGCGGATGCGGGCACCCGATTGCTGTGCGGCCTCACCGGTACCGAATTTCTCGACGTCGCCACGGCTGGCACCGCGGACCGCCTGGAGTTCGTCCCGGCGCAACCCGCCTACCGGATCCCGACCGGCAACGACGTTGCCAACGCACCCGCCTATCTGAACGACGCGGCGACGACCTCCTACGCGCGGATCGTCACCCAGACCGGGGCGTACGTGTCGCAGCCGCAGAGCGCGCCGCTTTATGCCCAGGCGAGCACGCAATCGGCTCTCCTTGCGGGCGAGGCGCCGCAATCGGGCCTCAAGGTCCATCTGCTCGATTTCCTGCCGATCGATTCCTGGACCGCCGCGCAGCAATCGCCGGCGACACCGTTCGTGCCTTATGGCGGCCTTGCCTTCGCAACCGATCCCAACCTCAAGCTCGGCGACTATCTTGCGATGGAGACCGAGGCGCTGAACCCGAAGCGCTCTCGCGCCTATCTCACCGCCAAGCCGCAATCGGGCGCGGCGCTGCGCCGGCCGGTGCCGGCGGCCCTGGCCGGCGACGGCACCACGATCGCGATGACGCCGCAGGGAATGCTCGCCGGTATCTCCGGAACGCCGGCGACCTGGACCCAGCTGCAGATGGCGATCAGCGCCGCCGGCCTGCTGGCCTTCGACGACATGGGCCCGGAGATCGTCCAGGCGGTTCAGCAAAACCAGATCTTCACCGTGATCAGCGCCGATCCGGGCGCCTTGTTCGGCTTTGCCGACAGCAAGCTGACGATCGGCGACTGGACCTTCGATCTGTCCCCCGGTGGCCTCGCCGCGCCGGATGGGACCCCGCCGATCTTCCTGATGAAATTCTATCCGGATTCCTCTATCGAGGATCTGGTCGACGATATCCGGCTATGGTCGAGCCCCGACGTGTTCAACAGCGGCGACTTCACCGCCGAGGACGCGCAAACCTATCTCCAGAAATTGATCGCCGATGCCCGGAACGCGGTGTTCCCGGACGGCGCCAGCGAGCCCGATACCGATTCGCTTTATTACAATTTCTACGAAGTCGTCACCGATCCGGCGTTCAGCGGCGTGCTGGCGGTCAATTGCAACATGCAGCTGGAGACGCTGCCCGGCGCGATCCGCGCGGTGCTCGGCGGGATGAAGGATCCCGGAATTCCTGGCTTCCGGGTTCACCATGTCGGTGTCGCGATCAACAACACCGATCCCGATCAATCGACGCCGACGCTGGCGCAAAGCGCGACTTTCGCGCTCGTCGACTATGAGAAAGCGGAGACTGCGTCCGACGCGCTCGCGATCGACGTCGATTACGGCTTCGAGGTCGAGTTCCTCCGCGCCCTCTTCACCAATTCGGAGCTGCGCAGCTTCGCCTGTCAGCTGAACCTGACGATAAACAGCCTGTTCGAAACCGGGGTCAACCAGGATGGCGGCGACACGGCCGCAGCCGGCGAACCGGACGCAGGCAATACGATCACAATCATCGGCTCCTACCAGGCCCACAGCACCAGCGGCGACGACAGCAATTCCGGAGAGGGGATCTACTCCTTCGTCGCGCAAGGCGAGTTCGTGTACGATTTCACCGACAAGGATGGCGAGCCGAACAACAAATATCTGAAGTCTATCACCCTCACGAAATTGCAATTCTCGTTCGACGACGAGACCCCGGTTGTGAGCGCCGACGCGAACGACTCGGTCACCACCCACATCTCGTCGCATTTCGGCATCTGGGGCTATATCGAGTTCAACGAGCTGAAAGTGCTCGACATCTTCTCGTTCGAGAAACTGGAATTCTCGGACCTCGGCATCAATGTCGGCTTCGATCTCACCATTCCGCAAGCGGGCCAGCCATCCACCGCCAATCTCGCGCTGAGCTTCTCGCCCGGCAATCTCCGGCTCGATCTCGGCGCGACCGAGAAGAAGGAGGGCGACAACAGCCTGCTCAGCCTGATCCCGTTCAAGCTCAAATCCTTCCTCTACGCGACCGGTGACGGCCAGAGCATCGACAGCATCGATTATTACTCGCTGTCGGACATCGCCGGCCTCAAGGAAAACGGGATCACGCTGCAGGATCGGTTCAATTACGCGTTGGTCTTCGATCTCGATCTCGGCTCATTGGGCGGCCTCGTCGGCTCGCTTTCCGCCTTCCAGTTCAGCATGGTGATCGGCTGGTTGAACCCCGCCCAGGGCGGCGGCCTCGCCTTCGGCGTGCAACTGCCCCAGGTCGACGGCAAGCTCGAGATCAAGATCCAGGGCGTGCTGACCATCTCGATTGAGCAATTCACCCTGCTCTACGCCACCGATTCCGATCCGAAGATGCTGGTACTCGGCCTGCAGGATTGCTTCATCGACGTGCTCGGCACCCGGGTGCCGCCGTCGGGAACGATCAGCATCGGCCTGTTCGCGCCGACCGAGGGCGCAGACCAGATCGGCTGGATCGGCGCCTACAACAAGGGCGAGGACGGCGGCGGCGGCGGCGACACTGGCGGTGAGGGCGGGGACGGCGGCGGCGGCGAAGGCGGCAACGACACCGGCACTCTTCTTGCCGCACGTCCGCAAAGCCGGCGCGCGGTTCAGATGTTCGAAGGCGCAGCGAATGCGGACGAAGGCGGCGTCTTCGAGCTCAATTATGTCGGCCTGGGCCAGCGCGTCGGCCCCGATCCGACCGATCCGC
The DNA here is from genome assembly GCF_004135585.1 of Sphingosinicella sp. BN140058. Classification (NCBI taxonomy): domain Bacteria; kingdom Pseudomonadati; phylum Pseudomonadota; class Alphaproteobacteria; order Sphingomonadales; family Sphingosinicellaceae; genus Sphingosinicella; species Sphingosinicella sp. BN140058. Next base: position 982,878 of record NZ_CP035501.1, read on the forward strand.
CGACCAGTTACGCCGAGTTCCTAGACTACATGCAGACGACCTTCTGGGACAATCTGAAGGACAAGGAGTTCGCCGAAATCTATCACCCGAATGGACGGTGGATTTTCGTCGCCGACTTCACTCTGCTCAAGCTGATCCAGATCGGCACCGTCTTCTACGACGTCACGCCATTCTACGCTCTGCAGATCTCGCTGATCGGCGGCGCGGGCAAGGGTTTCTCGTTCGAGATTACCTACACCAAGGTCACCGACGAGATCGGCCTGTACGCGATCACCATCGCCCTGCCGGACACGCTGCGCACCTTCCAGGTCGGCGTCGCCTCGGTGACGCTGCCGACGATCAGCATCAACATCTACACCAACGGCAATTGGAAGGTCGATCTCGGCTTCCCCAACGGCGACGACTGGAGCGTCTGCTTCCGCGTCCAGGCCCAGGCCGGGCCTGTGCCGGTCACCGGATCGGGCGGCTTCTACATCGCAAGCCTCAGTTCGGCGACCGATCCCGACGTGTTCAAGGGCACGTACGAATCGATCGCCGCCTTCGGCTTCGCGCTTCGGCTTGGCGTCGGCAAGGACTTCGTCGCCGGACCGCTCAAGGCCGGAGTCAGCGTCACCTTCTTCGGCATCATCCAGGGCGCCGCCGGCTATCTCACCAGCGGCGGCGACATCTTCCGCACGCCGGATGCGCTGTCGCTCCAGGGACAGATCGGGATCATCGGCGAGCTCTACGGCTCCGTCGACTTCGTCATCATCAAGGCCAGCGTCAACGTGCGTCTGCAGGCCAGCATCGGCCTGATCCTGACCTACGAGCCAAAGGCGCCGGGCGGCGGCGACGGCTCGATCCTGCTCTACATCGAAGCGAGCGTCAGCGTCAGCGTCAAGGTCGAGATCAATCTGTTCCTGTTCAAGGTGACGATCAGCTTCAGCTTCAAGGCGTCGTTCCGCTTCGAATGGCAACTCGCGGGATCGAGCACTGCCAAGACAGCCCTGCTGGCAAGCTACCGCGCCGCGCGCAGGCTGGCGGCGCCGCAGCCGATCGGCCTCTGCCCCGGCCTGCCGGCGGCCCTGCCGTTGCTCTATCTGCCGGAAGTGACGGTGGTCTTCGCCAACGCCGCCGATGCCGGCCTGCCCTGGCTCGCGGTTTCGCTCGGCATCGAATATGATCCGGCGCCGCCGCAGAATCCGCCTTATTCGGCGTTCAAGCCGTTCGAGGCGGTGACCACCCAGCTCGCCACCTTCGCATTGATGCATGCGCTCGAGCTCGACAGCTATGACTCGATCGTCACGCTGGAAGACCCGGCGCCCCAGAAACCGGGCCTGCGCTCGATCGACAGCGATCCCGATCTGCTGACCGGCTGGATCGGCTATGGCGACCTGCTCGCCCAGCTCGGCAATTTCGCCGGCACGCTCGCGCAGCCCGGCGGTTCCACCCAGGCGACGGCATTCCCGATGCCGCCCTTCCTGCAGCTCGCGACCGACGGCCGCAGTGTCGGCGCCGATCCGGACGAGCTCTCCTATGTCTTCCAGTCGAAGAACCCGGTGCCGGCCAGCTACCTGCTGGAGGTCGATGCCTATTTCAATCAGCTGTTCGTCGATCAAACGCCGACTCCGCCGACGATCGGCGACCCGACCGCCGAAACGCCGCTGCCGGTCGAGATCTTCCTCGACTATTTCAAGGGGCTGATCCGCGGCGCCGTCCATCAATTGCTGGTGACGATGCAGAATCAGGGGCTGACCGAGGCCAAGCTCGACAGCCTGTTCAGCGCCGCCGCCGGGGCGCCGACCCCGCAATCGCAATCCCTGTTCCAGCAGCTCGCCGGGCAGATGAGCAGCAGCATGCGCGCCGGCATTCGCCTGCCGAAGACGTCCGGCCTGACGCTTCCGGGCGGCCTGCCCGTGCAGGACACCAACCCGCTTTTCGCCTTGCTGTGGCAGGAGTTCCCGATCGGCGACTTCGCGAACGGCGCCTCCTACACGATCATCCTTTCCAATCCCTCGCTCGGATCCAGCTCCACCCCGGATGCCAGCAAGAGCTGGGCCCCCAATGCTGCGCCCTTCACGCTGACCAAGCCGAGCATATCCGCTTATTACGGCCTCACGGCCGGAGCGGTGACCCAACCCGGCGCGCCCGTGCCGATCGACTTCACCCAATTGGGGCCGCAATCGTTCGCGTTCGAGAGTGCGATCGTCTGGACGCCGGCCTCGGGCGCCGCGCTCAGCCTGCAGCCGTTCCCGCCGAGCCTGCTGCGGCTGCAGCTCGCGGAGGGTAAGGTGCCGATCGCCGCCGTCGTCGCGTCCCGCGCCGCCGACGGCCCGTATCTGCCCGACGGCACACCCGTGCCGGCCGGCGATGTCGCGTTCGTGACGAGTATCGGCCTCACCGTGCGCCAGATACCCGGGGCCGACGGCAAGCCGCTCGACGACGTGTTCGCGCTGTCCGGCGCCAGCCAGTCGGACGAGGCTCTGCTCGGCCGGATCCTCGACGATCTGCGCGCCGGCGACCGCCCGATCGCCTCGATCGAAATCCTGTATCAGCAGGCGGCGGGCGCCGCAGGCCTGTCTTCGGCGACCTGCGATCCCAATTCGGTGTTCGTCCTGCGCACCAACACCAGTTCGGTGTCACAGCCGCCGCAAGTGCAGGCAGTCCGCGAGGCAGCGCCGCTGCCGACGGGGGTGGCGGTCGGGGCCACCGCGGATCTCACCGCCGACGGCGGTTACGGCTTCCTGCAGATCGTCCAGCAGGCGACCGTGACCAACGCGTCCGGTTATTATCTGCGGTACCAGGACAGCGCCGGGGCGTCGCTGCCCGGGCCCTTGTTCGTCAAGGGCGTCGGCCAGATCACCCTGCTGCTGCGCTACACTGCGGCGGCGGAGGCGAACAGCCTCGCCTCGCCATTGGCCATCGCGCCCTATCACAATGCGGTGGTGCTGGCGAACACGCAGCCCGGCCTGGTTTATTATGCGGAAGCAACCGATCCCTCCCTGGCGATCCGCTATGCAGCGACCTCCGCAGGTACGTTCGGCGTGACCCTGTCCCGCTCCGATGCAGTGACCCAGCTCAGCGCGACGGCATCGATCGCAGCGCGCGCCAACATCGCCGAGGCCGCCCCGATCTCGCGCAGCGACGCGATCGCCGCGGCACGGGCGTCCGGCCTCTGCGAGGATGACGAGATCCATGCGCTGCTCGGGACGCTGGGTGCTGCCCCGGCAGCCCTGAACGCCCTCTATAGCCTGGTCACCTACCGGATCGAGAAGACCGACGGCTTCATCCAGAGCTATCTGTCGGCACCGATCCAGCCGCAGCGGCCCAACGAAGGCGATCCCGACAGCGACTACCGGATCATCGCTCCCCTCTACAATGTCGCCGAAGCCAATCAGCAGTCCGGCGTCAGCGATCGCTACGCCAGCATCGCCAAGCCGTTCACCTTGTCCTTCTTCACCAACGATGCATTCGGCAACCAAATGCCGACGCCGGGCAGCTATTCGGACACCAACCTGTATTTCGATCCGATCATCCCCCTCGATCAGTGGACAGGGATCGTCTCCCGCTACGATTTCGCGGGCACCGGCGGGCCTGCGGCGAACCAAGTCTCGCTGACCCTGGAGCCGACGTGCACGGCGTTCACCGACATGTCGGATGACGAGCGCGCGGCAGCCCGTGCCCACTTCCTGACCATCGGCGACCAGATCACCGGACCGGGCGTGTCCTTCTACGTCGAGACCAGTCTGGCGATCGACAAGGACGGCAATCTCGTGCCGTTCCGCCTCGGCACCGACGACAGCGCGAAGATCGTCGCCATGGTAGCGGGCCTCGCCGCCTGGCTGGCGCCGAAATCGACCGCGTCCTTCCCCGATCCGGTGCGGATCACGCTGACCGTGACAGGAAGCGGAGACTTGCCGCCGCTCTTCCCCCTGGCAATGCTGTTCGGCATCCAGCGCGATCCCGACCTGATCTCACCCTACATCAAGGACGGCGGCACGATCCTGCTGCCGTCGGCGCAGAATGTCGCGACCAGTCTGGCACCCGAAACGGGAGAGTCCGGCAACCTTTCCGCCTTTGCGGCCGATTTCGTCGTCGCCTTTCCGGCGCAGAAGCTCGCCGTCGGGCTGACCGGCACCGACGCCGCTCAGCCGCCGGCATTGCAGTCGAGCACCTTTCGCGCCCGCAACCGGCTGCGGAGCCAGGGCTTGGCGACCGACGGTTCGACCGGCGCCGGCCCGACCGGGGCGCAGACCCTGTGGGCAGCGCAGGCGGCGATGCTCGACATCGGGATCGGCACCGCCAAGGACAGCGGCCCGCGCTATCTGTCGCCCAAGCCTCTCGACAATGTGCTCAACACGGCCAACGTGCCGCTACCGACGCTCGCCTCGACGCTCCCGCAGCTGCCGGCGCAGCGGCTGTTCGTCGACATCGATCTAGATCAGTATAACCGTGCCTTCTTCCAGACCGTCGACACCATCCTCGGCCCGGCCTCGGCCGCTCAGGCGTTCGAGCAGGCGCGCGCGGCCTATGACGCGATCGCCCGCGGCCGGGAGACCCTCGCCCACAAATATTCGACGTACGAAGTCGACTGGCTGTTCGACCCGACCTCGCCGTTCAGCGGCAGCGATGACCAGCGGATCGTCGCCCGCGACGTGTTCGAGCAGCAGATGCGCGCTTCGCTGATGACGGCCCATGCGGTCGACACGATCGTCCAATATGATGTGGCCTGGAACCAGTCGGTGTCCCCGGCAGCGGACCAGATGATCGAATTGTTCGGCCAGGTCGAAGCGATCATCGTCGGCCGATACGCCTGGGCAGGCGCGGAGCTGACCGCGACGAGCCCGTCCGCATCCTCGCTGTCGGTCGGCGACCGGGTGCTGATGGTGTTCACCCCCGATACCGGCACCACCGCGCCTCCGGACGGCATCTACACGGTGGCCACTGCCGATGCTGGGCAATTCACCGTCGCGACGCAGAACGGCACCGGCAAGGGCGGTTTCTCGGCGACCCGGCAGAATTCCGGTCTGTCGACCGCGCACGTGGCGATCAGCACCAGCGGCACCAGCCCGCTCACCTTCCTCTACGGCACGCCTGATGTCGCGGACCGCGCGATCGTTACGATGGATCTGCGGTTCAACATCACCAATCTCCAATATTTCCTCGCCCCGCCCGGCGCGGAGGGTGAGGCCCGGCCGTCGCTGTGGCTGCAGCTCATCGATCCTTATGCGCCGGGCCAGCCGCCGCATATCGGGCCGGACGGCGTGCTGACCGACATTCCGGTGGTGTTCCGCCAGTATCCGACTCCGCCGACCATGGTGCGGCAGGGCTGGAGCGTGCCGGACGGCACGACCGTCAGCGCCAATCCGATCGCTGCGCATTCGCAGTGGGATTATTCCTACGTCTACCAGGCGTTCCTGGCCGCGCAGGACCGGATCAACAGCGCGATCACCTACAATACGGATCTCAGCGTCGCCGCGCCTCCGTCCAACCGGGCGGTGGGCGCCGGCGGCGGTATCACGGTCTTCGACCTGTTCGGCGCGCTGGCGCGGGCAAACGCGGTGATCGATGCGATCCGCCCGGTGCTGCAGGTCCCCACCGATCCCAATTGGAAAGACGCGGTGCAGGCCCTCGCCGACTCCGTCGTCGAGGTCACGGCAAATTCTACGTGGAACCCGTTGCCGAGCGCGCTTGCGACCGCGCCCCTCACCCAGGTCACCGACAGCTATGTCATCACCGACGCAGGCGAAGGCACCACCCAGACGATCATGCTGACCTGGCCGGCCGCGCAGGGGGAATCGAGCTTCGCCGGCGTGAGCCTGTCCCTGTCCGCGCTAGATCCCGCCTCGGCAACGCTCCAGCCCTATCCGGGCCAGACCTCGACAACGTCGTCGACCGCTCTCCAGGTCGTGGTGCCCAACGCGCCGCTCGGCCGGCTCGGCGTCGTGCAGCAGGTGACCGCCAACGATCTCAACGTGCTCGCCGCCGAGAACGCGCTGGCGGCGGTTCAGGTGGAACGCAACCTGATCAGCCTCGAAGGCGCCGACCAGCAGGAATGGGAGGTCGTGCCCAAGTTCATCTACAAGACAGCCCAGGTGCGGCCGAGCCAGCCCGTGACACCGTTCATCGACGTGGTGGCGCCGATCGATGTCGCCACCTTGCCGAACCTCGGCACCGGGCCATCCTGCCCGTCGGCCACGGCGGCGAGCCTGTGCCAGCGAGTCTACACCATCCTGGCAAACCTGCTCGCTGATCCGGAGCAATCGACGGCGCTTCTCGAGGCCTATCAGGCGGCGGGCGCGACCGCTGGAGCCTCCCGCCGGATGAAGATGAGCTGTGCTCTCCGCTTCCCGCTGGCGGCCGTCAGCGGCACCGACTTCGACGCCACGTCGCCGAGCCCGCTCGTCCCCGTGGTGATGGCGCGCAGCTTCGACATCGACGGCGGCGATCCGGCACAGCTCGGCGATTTCGCGTCGCTGTTCGCGCAGGCGATCGATGCCTGGGCGACGCAGAATGCGATCATCTACGGCAGCCAGTCGGAGCCGCCGGGCGCCAAGCTCGTGTTCGATGCCACGCTTTACGCAGCGCTGAGCGGGGTCGACACGCCGGTGCTCCGCTTCACCAGCCTCGAGCTCGCCCTCACCGACATCGACGCCGTCTGATCAACTGCAAGAGGAGCATGAATGGGGATTGGGAACTGACGATCGAAGACCGCGACCTTCCACAAGGATCCTTCTTTTCGGAGACATCACATGAACGACTATTCTTCGGACACGCTGAGCACTTTGGGTGCGCTGGAGCCGGTTGGTGCGACCACCACCTGGGACGGCTCGCCGACCACCATCCAGCCGCTGAGCGACACCTTGCTGATGCCGCAGACTCCTAACGGATCGACGGTTTTCGCCTATCAGAACAAGGCGACGCAGAACAATGACGGCTCGCTCTCGCTGACCTCGGGCGGCGGCCAGCCGCAGATACTCGACGTGCCAGCCCTTCTCCAGCAGCCGACCATCCTGGTCAGCAACTGGCAGGCGAACAATCTTACCGTCAACAATATCAGCCAGAATACGGCCACGCCGATCTGGGTCGAAGCATTCGGCCCCGGCCTGCCGGGCCAGACGCCGATCACGGTCACCAACGGCACTCCGTTCAAGCTCAGCCCGCAGCCGAGCGCGACCTCGGTCGCGACCGGCGTCACCGCGCCGCGCAACATGCTGCTGCGCATGCAGTCCAACACCGGCGACCTTGCAATCATCGCGGTCATCGGCGGCCCGAGCACGGGTGGCAGCAATGCCTATGTGTTCGCGCTCAACTCGTCCACTCCCGGCGAGGGCCAGGGCTATACCAAGGCGGTGTCGGGTAATTCCTACGACTTCCAGTTCAACTGGAGCACGTCGGTGATCTACATCGCCAACATGTCTCCCTCGACCTCGGCGGCCGTCACCCTGAACCTGATCGGTCTCTGATTGCCGCAACGCCGGGCCCGGATCGATCCGGGCCCGGCTCCGTGCGGTCGGACCGCACTGTCCCGATTGGAGCAACCGCGATGGCGACAGGTGAGGACGACGGACCAGGCCCCTACGCAGGCAAGGCATCGAAGCGCAGCCACCACGGACAGCGCCGCGGGAGCGATCGATGCGACGACGACGCGCTCACCGTGCTGGGTACGGAGAATTGGAACGGTGCCCGCATCGTCTTGCAGCAGGGCCAATATGCGAGCATGCCGCAGACCCCGAACGGGTCGCTGATCCTCAGCTATCTCAACCAGGCGAAGCAGAACAACCAGGGCGAGCTGGCCCTGAGCTCGGGCGGCGGCACGCCGCAATTCCTGCCGGTGCCGGCGCTGATCCAGATGTTGAGCCTGACCGTGAACAATTGGCAGGCGAACAACATCAAGGTGACCAACACCAGCCTTGCGCCGGCGACCCCTATCATGGTCCAGGCATTCGGGCCCGGCATCGTCGGCGCGGTGCCCGGTCCGCTGCCGCTCAATCAGGCGATCACCCTCGGGGTCACCCAGGCCGCGCAAGGGACCTCGCAGCCTCGATCGATGCTGCTGCGATTCGTCGCATCGACGGGCAACCTCAGCATCGTCGGTATCGTCGGCGGGCCGCCGAGCCAGCAGGGCGACACCAACGCCTATGTGATCGCCATCAATTCTCCCACAGGGGAGACGGGCCCGGACACCGGCAACCCGCCGCCGCCAGGTTATTATGCGACGACCGGTTCGAACCGATACGATTTCCAGTTCAACTGGAGCAGCGCGACCGTCTATGTCGTCAACCTGTCGCCGATTGCCGCTGCGACAATGTCGGCGACGATGATAGCGCTATAGCATCGAAGGCGGTTCGACATGCCGTCACGCCGGGACGTATTGACGCACCTCGTCTGCGAAACGGCGGGCGAAGGCGCGGCCTCGAACCCGGCTTATGCGCTTCTCGGCCGGCCGGAGAGCACCGCGCCCTGGGACGGCGACCCGGTGACCCTCCAACAATATGACAGCGTGTCGATGCCGCAGACGCCGAACGGATCGATGATGCTGGCCTATATCAACCGATCGCTGCGCAATAGCGAGGGCAAGCTCGCTTGGACCAGCGGATCGAGCGCGCCGACCATCCTCGTCGCCCCGGCCCTCGCCCTTGCCCCGACCGTGCTGGTCGATAATTGGCAAGGCAACAATCTTACCCTCACCAACATCAGCGTCGGTTCCGATACGCCGATCGGCGTCGAGGCATTCGGGCCTGGCATCGGCCCCACTCCGGAAACGCTGCCGATCGGACCTCCGGGCGTTCAGATCGCCGCGGGCCAGGCCGCGCAAGGGGCCACGACCGGCGGCTACATGCAATTGGGCTTCCAGCAGGAGGACGGCAATCCGGCGATGTTCGGCTTCATCGGCGGCCCTGCCGGCAGCGACGGCAACAACGCCTACGTGATCGCGATCAACTCCCCGCTTGGTAACAGCGGACCGGGAACGCCCAACCCGGCGCCCCCGGGCTATTTCGCGACATCGGCCGGCAACGCGTGGTCCTACGAGCTGAAGTGGCCGAGTTCGGTGCTTTACGTCGCCAACTTCGGCGCAGCGACCCTCGTCCCGCCAAGCATGATCGCGGCGACCATGCCGACGATCACGCTGATCCGTTTGTGAGGCGGCGCGCAGCCCATCGCAGCCGTGCCACGACTCATCTGTGCCCGATGCGGAGATGAGCCTGGATGACGGAGCAACCTCCGCATCGAGCCGTTTCTTGTCCGTCAATGCGGCCGGAACGCGGGCCTAGCGCCCGCCGTCTGCCGCGAACCTGAACCACGGATGGAGTGAAGACATGAAAGCTGCTGCTTTCACGATGGCGCTGCTGCTCAGCGGTGCCGCCCTGGCCCAGACCAATGGCACCGACACAAGCGCGACCACGAACGCGGACACCAGCTGGCAGACCGGGGCGACGGCCGCAGACGCTGCGCCGACGGGCGACATGAGCATGCAGACCGCGCCGATGGAAACCAGCGTAGCCGCAGCCGGCCAGATGGTGGAACCGCACAATGCGAACCCGGAACGGGACGCCCGCGGCATTCGCGTGATTTCGGCGGCCGCTATGGTGCCGGCGGGCTATAACGGCACCAGCACCGGTACCGCGATGGGCGGCCCGCTGCTCGACCCCGCCACCGGCCAAACGGTCGGCGATCAGCAATCCTATCCCGCCTGCTCGTCTGCCGTAACCGACAAATGCGTGCAGACGTACGAACGCGGCCGCAAATCCTGATCGACCTCTAAAGAAGAGCCTGCTCCGCCGGACTTTCCAGCGGAGCAGGCCTTTCGCTCCCGTCACGGCACGCCACCTCCCGCACCGTAACAATCCGGTCATGCAGCCACGCCAGAGGCTAGGTAGGAGGCTGCATGCAGATTGCCCGTCGTGACTTCGCCCGTCTTGGCCTCGCTTCCCTGGCATTTACCGGCCTCGCCCGCGCCGCCGTGCGGGACGAGGGGTATGAGAGCGAGGTCGCCGGCTACGGTCCGCTCGTCCCCGATCGTGCCGGTCTGCTCGACCTGCCGAAGGGCTTTTCCTACCGGGTGATTTCGTCGGCCGGCGAGAGGATGGACGACGGCTTCGTCACGCCCGACAAATTCGACGGAATGGCCTGTTTCGCGCTCGACGGCGGCAAGGTCGCCCTCGTCCGCAATCACGAGCTCAGTCCCGGCGACACAGCCCTCGGGCCGACAGGCGGGCTGGCGCGGCTCGAAGCGGCGCTCGCCGCCAGACCGTTCTTCGGGCGCGATGCCGACGGTCGGCCGCTGCCGGGCGGCACCTCGACGATCGTCTACGATCCGAAACGGGGGAAGCGCAGCACTGTCCATCTCAGCCTGGCGGGAACCGCGGTCAATTGCGCCGGCGGAGCGACGCCGTGGGGAAGCTGGCTCAGCTGCGAGGAAACCAACCTCAAGGCGCCCGAGGTCGACCGCACGCATGGCTGGGTGTTCGAAGTGCCGGCCGATGCACGCGCGCTCGTGGATCCGGTGCCGCTCACCGGCCTCGGCCGGTACCGCCATGAGGCGGCGGCGGTCGATCCGCGCACCGGCATCGTCTATCTTACCGAGGATCGCGAAGACGGGCTCTTCTACCGCTTCCTCCCGAACCGGAAAGGCGCCCTGGTCGAGGGCGGTCGCCTGCAGGCGCTGGCCTTTGCGGACGCACCGCAAGACAGCCGTAACTGGCAGAGCAAGCTCTTCGCGCCGCGCAGCAGCCGCCCGGTCCGCTGGCTCGATCTCGAAGAAACCGACAGCCCGAAGGACGATCTGCGCCAACGCGGCGCCGCCGCCGGCGCGGCAATCTTCGCACGTGGTGAAGGCATCCATCTCGGCCGCGGCGAGCTGTTCTTCACCTGCACTTCGGGCGGCGCGGCCAGGATCGGCCAGATCATGTGCTACCGGCCCAGCGAGCACGAGGGCGGACCGGGCGAACGCAGCGCGCCCGGAATGCTGCAGCTCTTCCTCGAATCCACCCGCTCGACGGTGATGGATTATGGCGACAATCTCACCGTCTCGCCCTGGAACCACCTGATCGTGTGCGAGGATCGAGACAGCAGCGACCGCAATTACCTGCGTGGCGTCACCCCCGACGGCCAGGTCTACACGATCGCCCGGCTGCTTGCCGAAACCGAGCTTGCCGGCGCCTGCTTCGCACCGGACGGACGCACCCTGTTCGTCAATGCCTATCGTCCCGGTAAAACGCTGGCGATCACCGGCCCCTGGGAGACGGTGCGCGCCTGACCGGCAGGCGCGCACGACCGCTCAGTCGGGGAGGCCGAGTGCCCTGGCGATCGCCGACCAGGGCACCAGCTTGAAATTCTGCGCGGCGGGAGCGTTGGCGCCATCCTGGGCGACGAACAGGCCGCCGGGGTAAGCAGGGCCGAAATCGCCCAGAGCGAGATCGATGCCGTCCGTTTCTTCGGTCGATCCGAACGTCCCCGGCGCAATCCGGAAACGTCCGACATAGGAATCATCCTCGAGCCGGTAGAGCGTGTAGGCATTGTCGCCCTGGCTCGAGACGACGACATAGCCGCCACGGTCGCCGATCGGCGCCAGCGCCACGCCTTCGGCATCGGCGACGATGTTGCGACCGTCCGCAGCGGCGATCCTGACCAGGCTGGTCGATCCACCGGCGGCGGCGTCGAAGCGCCAGAGGCCGACATCCTCCTCCGCGACATAGAGACGCCCGGTGCGCTCGTCGGCGGCGCAGCCTTCCGACTGCGTGCCGAGCTTCATCGATCGAACGATCGTCGCAGTCGGCGCCGCGCCTTGAAGATCGAGCCGGACCTGGTTGATCGTGCCGTCCTTCAGCACCGCGAAGGCATAGAGGCCGGCCGCATCGCGGAACAGGCAAATGCCATAGGCTTCGCCCGCTCCCGCCTCGACCTTGCCGAGCGAGGTCAGCCTGGCCGTCGCGGGATCGAGCGAGAAGAGCGCGATCCGCGCCGCAGCCGGATCATTGCGGTCACTCGCCGCAACGAGAATGCCACGGCTGCCGCCGATCGTCACGTCGGCACGAAGATCGACGTTGTTGACGAGACCGGCATCGCTGAAGTCGCGGACCTTGCCGTCGAGCCCGTAGACATAGACTCCCGCCTTCTTGTCGGTGCCGACGATCAGGCTGGCGGCGGGATCTGCCGGATTGCGCCAGATGGCGGGATCGTCGGCGGCATCGGCGGCGGCGGTGCCGACCGGTGCGGTCTCCCCGGCGGCCTGCACCGTCACCGCCGGCGCGGCATTGGCAATGCGCTGCGCAATCGGAACTTCCGCAGGTGAAGCGGCACATCCGCCCGCCAGCAGCGCTCCAAGCGCCGTCACGGAACTGAAACAAGATCGAAAAGAGGCGGTCACAGGCGGCTCCTAAAGGCGTGTCGAGAGCCGGTTACCCCGGCTTTTTGTCAGATCCATTACACACATCGCCTTGGGGGCATCATGAAACTGAAACTGTTCTGTCTCGCCGGCTGCGCATTGTCCGCGCTCGCCGCTCCGGCTCTTGCCGCGAACGACGAAGTCGCCGCCGCTGCGGCAGGTTCGGAAACGACCGCGGATGCCGTGGTCGAGGCAGACATCGCCGCCGCCGATGATGCCGGCGAAGCCCTGGTCATCACCGGCCGCCGCCCGATCGCCGAATCCGAGGCTGCAGCGCTTGCCGTGCAGCGCAATTCGGATTCGCTCGTCACCGTGGCCGCTTCGGACTCGGTCGGTCGCCTCCCCGATCAGAACATCGCCCAGGCCGCCGGCCGCCTTCCCGGCGTCGCCGTGCAGCGCGACCAGGGGCAGGCCCGCTACATCAGCCTGCGCGGCGCGCCGATCAACTGGACCACCCTGTCGATCGACGGCATTTCGATCGTCAGCCCGGAAGGCCGCGACACGCGCTACGACAGCATCCCCTCGGCGATCGCCTCGCAGATCGTCGTTCGCAAGGCCGTGACCCCCGACATGACCGGCGAGACCGTCGCCGGCAATGTCGACGTCAAGACCCGGTCGGCGTTCGATTATCCCGGCTTCCATGTCGCCGGCAAACTCGGCGGCGGCTATGTCGAACTGGGCGATCGCCAGGAATATGAGGGACAGCTCGTCCTCTCCAACCGATTCGACACCGGCATCGGCGAAATCGGCATGCTCGTGTCCGGAAGCTACTATCAGCGCGACATGGTCACCGACAATTTCGAGACGGACTGGGAACAGGTCAGCCAGGATCGGCAGCCCGGCAATGCGGATCGGATCTGGGGCCGCGAGACGGAGAACAAGCTCTACCGCCTGACCCGGAAGAATTATTCCTATTCGGGGCGGCTCGACTGGAAGCCGACCGAAGGCCATCGCATCTTCCTGCAATCGATCTTCACCGCCTTCACCGACGACGAAGCGCGTGACAATTACATCTTCGACCTCGACGACCGCCAGAGCGACCTTACCCGTCCGGCGAGCCCCGCCTGTACGGTGGCGCCGGCGAGTTCCGCCACCAACAGCGGCTATGCGGACATCTGCATCGGCAACACGCCGCTGAAGGGCAGCGTCTACGGCATCGACATCAACCAGCGCGCCACCCTGCGTGCGTTCGAACAGTCGATCTTCACCAACACGCTCGGCGGCGACCACGAATTCGGCGCCGACAACGAATGGGCGCTCGGCTGGCGGCTGAACTATACCCGGGCCAAGGACGATCGCTCGGTGGTCGGCGAAGCGCGCTACGACAGCCCGTCGACGCGCACGGCGCGGCCGACCGTGGCCTATGATTTCACCGATCCGCAGCTCGCCCGTGTGCAATTGTTCCGCACGCTGAGCAGCGGCGGCCTGTTCAGCGCCGGCGCTCCCGTGACCGCGATCGACGATTTCAGCCGCACCCTGACGTCGCTGACCTCGAGCGACTTCGTCGACGTCACCAAGGCCTATACCGCCAAAATCGATCTCTCCCGCCAGCTCCCCTTGTTCGGCGGCGAGGGCCGGATCACCATCGGCGGCCAGTTCGATCAGCGCACCAAGGAAGCGAACGAAGCGCAATTGTCGATCACCGGCGCCCAGGCGGCCACGCTCGGCATCCCGACCAGCTTCGCGCCGGTGTCGCTCGACACGCCGTTCAAGGGCGAAATCCCGCTCGGCTACACGTTCCGCTATTTCGACATCGACGCGATGCGCGACAATGTGAAGCTGGCCGATACGATCGCCGACTACGTGCCGCTGCTCGCCAATTTCTACAATGTGCGCGAGCAGATCTTCGCCGGCTACGCGATGGGCCGGATCGGCTACGATTGGGGCAGCGTTCTCGGCGGCGTGCGGGTCGAGCATGTCAAGAATCGCGGCCGCGCGTTCGTGACCCTCGGCGGCGCATCCACCCCGATCGAGGTCGAGAACGATTACACCCTGCTCTTCCCCAGCCTGCACCTGAACTTCGACGTCGCCGCCGACAAGAAGCTGCGCCTGTCGTTCAACAGCGGCGCGGCGCGGCCGGACTATGATCAGCTGCGGCCCAACTTCACCTACGACGATGCCAATCAGACGGTGTCGGGCGGCAATCCGGAGGCCAAACCAGAACGCGCCTACGGGATCGACACCTATTTCGAATGGTACATGCAGCCGCAGGGCTATTTCATGCTCGGCGCCTTCTACAAGAAGGTGAAGGACGTGCTGTTCGACGACACCCGCACCTTCGGGCTGGACGTGCTCAACAGCGGCGGGGTCGATCGCTCGCAATATACGTTCGGCACCATCACCAACGGCGGCAGCGGCCACATCTATGGGTTCGAAGGTGCGATCCAGCAGCAGCTCGAGCCGTATACGGAGCAGCTTGGCCTGCCCTCGTGGCTGGGCGGCTTCGGCGTGTCGGCGAACGTCACCTTGAACTGGAGCAAGGCGGAAACGCCGGACGGCGGGCACGTGCAACTGCCGGGCACATCGGACGTCGTGTTCAACATCGGCGGCTATTACGAGAAATACGGGCTCTCCCTGCGCCTTAACTATCAGAAGCGCACCGAATGGCTCGACGCACTCGGCGCCGATGCCGACGGCGGCAACCAATTCTGGGCGAGCGACGACGAGCTCGATTTCTCCGCCCGTTACGCGGTGACTCCGAACTTCGAAGTCTATGTCGATGCGTCCAACCTGCTGAACGGCGCCGGTCGCCGCTACGTGCGGGAATCGTTCTACTCGCTGGAATGGGAGCGGTTCGGTCGTCGCTTCACCGGCGGCGTTCGCTTCAACTTCTGACCGGGGCAGCCCGGCCTTGCCGGCATTGTCCGCAACGGCGATCCGGGTCAGTATGCGCTGACCTGGATCGGAGGATTCGATGGACACGGCGAATGGGCTCAGCCCGGCGGAGAAGCGGAGCTTGCGGACCATCGCCTTCGCCCTCGATCGATATGAGCCGTTCGTCGCCCATTCCGTGCCCGAACGAACGCTTCGCCACCTTCTGGACGAGGGCCTGGCCAGCGAAGGGCCGAGCTCTCGCCCGGCGGTGGGGGAGAAGGGCTACAAGCTGACCGATCGCGGCTGGGATACCGTTCGCCAGGTCTGGACGCGCTGAAATGCACCCGAGGGATGCGCCTTACGGTTTGACGCCGTATCTCGCATAATCCTGCGGATGCGGGTTTGCTCCCGCCTCGGTTGCACGACCCGGGGGGTCTCTGCCATCCGTGGCGACATGGCTTCGATCGACACCATCTCGCTCCCGACGGCCCGGCGCATAGCCCTTGCCGCCCAGGGCTTCGGGGCTCCCCGTCCCGCAAAGGTCGGCCCGCGCGACCTCGCCCGCACCGTCGAGCGCCTGTCGCTCCACCAGATCGACAGTGTCAACGTGGTCGCACGCGCCCATTATCTGCCAGCATTCTCGCGGCTCGGCTGCTACGATCGAGACCTGCTCGATCGTGCCGCCTGGGGTGCGAAGCGGGAGCGCAGGCTGTTCGAATATTGGGCACACGAAGCAAGCCTGCTGCCCCTGTCCCTGCAGCCGCTGCTGCGCTGGCGGATGGCCGCCGCCGACCGCGGCGAGTCCGGCTGGAAGAGCATGCGCAGCTTCGCGCGCGAGCGTCGTGCCGAGGCCGAGGCGGTGCTCGCCCGGATCCGGAGCGAAGGGCCGCTGGCCGCCTCGGATTTCGACAATGGCAAGGGGCGTGGCGGTTGGTGGGAATGGGGCGAGGGCAAGGTGGCCCTCGAATGGCTGTTCTGGGCCGGCCACGTCACCACGCGCACGCGCCGCGGCAATTTCGAGCGAGTCTATGATCTTCCGGAACGCGTGATTCCGGCGGCGATCCTGACGATGGAGACGCCGAGCGAAGCCGAAGCGCAGCGGCAGTTGATCGAGCGATCTGCGCGTGCCCTCGGCATCGCGACCGCGGGAGATCTACGCGACTATTTCCGGTTGAGCCCCGAAACCGGCCGCCCCGCCGTCGCCGCCCTGGTCGACGAGGGGACATTACAGCCGGTGACGGTCGCCGGTTGGCGCCAGCCTGCCTTTCTCCACAAGGATGCGCGGCGTCCCCGACGGATCGAGGGCCAGGCGCTGCTCGCGCCTTTCGATCCGCTGGTCTGGGAACGCGCCCGGACCGAGCGTCTGTTCGGGTTTCGCTATCGGATCGAAATCTACACGCCCGCGGAGAAGCGGGTGCACGGCTATTACGTGCTGCCCTTCCTGATGGATGAGCAACTGGTCGCGCGGGTCGACCTCAAGTCCGATCGTCAGGGCTCGCGGCTGCTCGTCCGCAAGATCAGCCTCGAGCCCGGCGCCCCCGCCGAAACCGGTGCGCGGCTCGAGGCGGAGCTTCGGCTGATGGCCGAATGGCTCGGACTGGAGAGCGTCGTCACGGGCTGATCGATCTCCCGATCCCGACTTTGTTGCACCTGCGAAAAGAAAAAGTTTTTTTATGCAACCAACTGCGCGGGAGGATGTTCTACGGCGCGACGGGCGGCCCACCAGAGGGGCGGCGTCCGAACCAACTGGAGTAGAACATGAAGAAATTGCTTCTCGCCGCCATGTGCGCGGTCGCCATCCCGGCTGCGGCTTCGGCGCAGGACGTCGCGTCGGACGAAGCCGCGCCCGACGGCAGCCCGGCCTTCGGCATCGAGCCCTATGTCGGCGTGCTCGGCGGCTATCATGATTTCGATCGCCGCAGCGAGTTCGGCAGCCTGCCCGGTGACAGCGGCCCCGAAGGCGCCCTGGTCAGCGGCATCGGCGGCGTGAACGTGCCGCTCGGGCCCGTCTTCGTCGGCGTCGAAGGCAATGCCTCCAAGGGCGTCAGCGGTGACATCGATTGGGAATATGGCGTCCGCGGCCGTCTGGGCGTGCGGGCCGGCGACAGCGGCATGATCTTCGCCTCGGGCGGCTATCAGTGGGTCG
Source organism: Sphingosinicella sp. BN140058 (assembly GCF_004135585.1). Taxonomy (NCBI): domain Bacteria; kingdom Pseudomonadati; phylum Pseudomonadota; class Alphaproteobacteria; order Sphingomonadales; family Sphingosinicellaceae; genus Sphingosinicella; species Sphingosinicella sp. BN140058. Next base: position 1,000,205 of record NZ_CP035501.1, read on the forward strand.
AGGGCAAGCGCGGCTACAGCGACCAGAAGGATTGGGTCTATGGTCTCGGCGTCGAAGTCGGCCCCAAGGACATCGGCCTCGGCGGAATCACCGGCAACAGCGGCGTGCGGCTTCGCCTGCAGGCCGAGACGTATGACTTCGACAGCATCCGGCCGATGGCCGGCGTCGTCTTCCACTTCTAAGACGCGCGAGGCGGCGCGACGCGCGCCCTCGATCGTGTGAACAGGGAGGCCGAAGCGTTCGCGCTTCGGCCTTCACCGTTTCTCGAGCCGGTGATCGATCGCGTAGCGTCCGGCGCCGAGTGTTGCGAACAGGAGACCCAGGAAAACGAGGATCAAGGCGGGCCACCAACCCGGAAAATCCTGCTCCCAATGCACCATCGCGCAAGCGATCACGAAAACGAAGGTGGTTATCAGGCCCGCCCATCGGGTGAGGAGGCCGAAAACGAGCAGGATCCCGCAGCCGAATTGCGCATAGACGCACAACGGCGCCATCAGCGACGGCGCGGCAAAGCCGAAGCGGGCGAGGAACGTCTCGAACTCCGCCATGCGTTCGGCGCTGAACACATTGTCGTGGCTTTGCCAGATCAGGAACGCGCCGGTCACCAGCCTCAGCAACAGCAGCCCTGCATCGCCGAAGCGTGCCAGCGGCGTGAGCAGCAGCAGATCGTTGCGCATGATCCCCTTTCCCTGATGAGTCGCTGTCGCTTCCGATGACGAGCGCCTTCGTGTTAACAGATTTACCGAGTGTCCGTGCGATCAGAAGCGGCGTGCACGAGGCGTCGGCGCGCTGAGATCGACGGCTTCGGTGAACTCCAGGCCGGCGCGGCCATCCTTTGTCCAGCGCACGAGCACGGGGACGAAACGCGCGTCCGATATCTCCACCCGCAGCGCGGCGCCGATGGTCAGCGCGACATCGAACCCGTCGATCATCAGCCCCTTCGCGGAGATATCGCGGATCCGGGCCTGGTGGAAACGGCCGCCAAGTTCCAACCGAGTCGAGCGCAGCAATTTCTGACGCGTAAGACGGCTGGTCTTGAGCCCGACGGCACTGGCCTCGCCGCTCTTCGCAAGCGATGCGGCGACCGTCTCGCCATCGACAGGACGGCCGTAAACGAAACCCTGAATGTGCGAGCAGCCGAGCCGCGCGATCAGTTCGATCTCGTCCTGGGTCTCGACGCCCTCCGCCGTCGTCTCGAGGCGCAATGTGTCGGCGATCGCGACCACCGCGCGGATGATCGCCGCATTGCGCGGATCCAGCGCTGCGCCTCTGACGAAGGACTGATCGATCTTGATCTTGTCGAACGGCGCCTTTTTCAAATAGGCGAGAGACGAATAGCCGGTGCCGAAATCGTCCAGCACCAGGCGCAGACCCATCTGCTTCAGGCCGCGGAGCATCCGCTCCGTTGAGCTGTCCTCGTTGAGGAAGATGCTCTCGGTGATCTCGAGTTCCAGGAGATCGGGATCCAGCCCGGAGCTGGCGAGCGCGCTGGCGACGATCGCAGGCAACGCCTGTCGGGCGAACTGCACCGGCGAGACGTTGATCGCGATGCGCACCGGCCGCGGCCATCGCGCCGCAGTTGCGCAGGCGGTGCGGAGCACCCATTCGCCGATCGGATCGATCAGCCCGGAATCCTCGGCAATCGGAATGAATTCGGCCGGAGACACCGGTCCGAGCCGCGGATGATTCCAGCGCAGCAGCGCTTCGTAGCCGACTACCGCCTTGGTGGCGGTGCTGACCACCGGCTGGTAGGCGATCCACAATTCGCCGCGATCGAGCGCCTGACGAAGATCGTCCTCCAGTATCTTGCGGGTTTGCGCCTGCCGCAGCAATTCGGCGCGGAAGAAGCTGTGCCGCCCCCTTCCTTCCGCCTTCGCGTCATAGAGCGAAAGATCGGCATTGCGGATCAGGATCTCGGAATCGCTGCCGTCGTCCGGCGCCACCGCAATGCCGACCGAGCAGCCGATCGAGATGTTGCTGCCGCTGATGAAATATGGCTGGGACAGCGACGAGATGATGCGATGGGCGAGGTCTTCCAGGTCCGAGCGATTGCCGTAATTGGTGACGATCACCTGGAATTCGTCGCCCCCCAGGCGGCCGACCAGTCCCTTGTCGGCAACGCAGCTTTCCAGCCGCTGCGCGACGACCTTGAGCAGCGCGTCGCCGGTCTGGTGACCTAGCGTGTCGTTGACCGCCTTGAAGCGATCGAGATCCAGCATGAACAGCGCCACGGGTCGGTGGTTGCGCTCGAGCTGAAGGATGATCTGATCGAGCGACGTCCGCATCCGCGCACGGTTGGCAAGCCCGGTAAGGGAATCGGAAAGGGCCAGCCGCTTGATCTCGGCGTCGGATCGTCTTTCCGCCGTCAGATCGGCGCCATGACCGACGAAGCCGCGAAATTGTCCGAGTTCGTCGATGTGGGGACGGCCGGAGATCGTCCAGATCCGCTCGGTACCCCCGGTTCGGGTACGCACCTCGAACCCCGCAAACGAGGTTCGTGCGGTGAGATGGAAATTGAGCGTTCGTTCGGATCCATCCAGCGCATCGCTGACCTCGAACAGGTCGATCAGCAGCCGGCCTACCGCCGGCTGCTCCGTCTCGTCCAGGAAGCGCGCCGCCTTGTCCGAAAGATAGACGAGCCGACCGGCGCGATCGGTTTCCCAGAACCAGCCGCTGCCCTGCGCCTCGAAGCTGCTGACGAGCCGTACCGCAAGCTCCGGATCGAGGCGTTCGGCGAGCGCACGCGACGCCGGATCGGCTGGGCGTCCTCCTCGACCGAATCCATTCACCAGCCGCGTCAGGCTCATTGCTACGCTCGATAACCGGGGTTGAAAAAGTCTCTCAGCGTGAAGGCGGCCAACCGGTGGCGGCCGCGCAATGCCTTTTTGCCATCCCGACCTTCCCAAACAATTAACCGCGATCACGCGGCCCGATCAGCGCAGATAATGGAGGGCGAGCAGGATACCGAGCAGCAGGGCCGCCGCGGCACCGAGAAATCCCCAATCCATGCGCTGCGCCCACGCCGCCACCCGGTGACGGTGCGAGTCCGAAAGGCCAAGCCGGCGCAGGATCCTCTCCACCGGTCAAATCGCTTCGCCGCTTCCGCGACGAAGCGCCGGCGGACCAACGGACGTCAGCGTCCGCTTATGGGACCGGAGCCGGCAAGTTCCTCGCCGGCTCCACCCCGGTAGATCAGAAGACGGCGGCAGCACTTTCGGCGTCGAAACCCTTGGGATCCGCCCCGAAGCGATTCGGGCCACGCGTGCCTTCCATGACCGTGAAGACGAGCAGGACCAGGCCGCCGATGAGAGGAATGATGGATATCAGCACCCACCAGCCGGAACGGTCGGTATCATGAAGCCGCCGTACGGAGACCGCCAACGCGGGAACAAAGAACACCAGTATTAGCAGCGCGGACAGCGGCCCATAGACTCCGCCCACCGCACCCGACATGCCCAGCACGCCTTCGACGATGATGGCCGCGACCAGGCACACGACATAGAGCAAGACAAAGCTCCAATATTCCTTTCGGCGCGACCGGCCGTTGAAATCAGCAAACTTCTTGAACGGCAGCGTAGCCCATTCCATGGCATTCCCCCTTGGTTGCTCATTGGCGAAACGATCCTACTCCGAACATGCGGCAATGGCAAAATGCTTAGGGCTTCGCTGCGACGCGGCGGGAGGGAGGCATCGGGAGGGGGGTACGGGTCGGCGCCTGCACGAGATTGAACGCGATCCGGCCTTCGGACATTGAAGCATCAGCGCCATACAACGGATCCGATCGTGCATAACCATCTCCCCGACGCCGATCTCGCCCACAGCCACCGGTTCGGCCAGGAGGACACTCGGCGCAGCGAGCGCCGCACGCTGCTCGTCGTCGGCCTGACGGTGGTGATGATGCTCGCGGAGATCATCGGCGGCGCGCTCACCGGCTCGATGGCGCTCCTAGCCGACGGCTGGCACATGGGAAGCCACGCGGCGGCGATCGGCCTCGCCGCATTCGCCTACCGCTTCGCGCGTCGCCACGCGCACGATCGGCGGTTCAGCTTCGGCACCGGCAAGGTCGGCCCGCTTGCCGGTTTCGCCAGCGCCATCGTGCTCGGCCTGATCGCGCTGGCAATGGCGTACGAATCCGCACAGCGCCTGCTGACGCCGCTGCGCATCGAATATTCGGAAGCGATGATCGTCGCCGCGATCGGCCTGATCGTCAATCTCGCCAGCGCAGCCCTGCTCGGCGGCGATCACCACCACCACGACTCCGGCGAAGTTGGGGAAGAAGATCACGATCATCACGATTACGGCGAGCCCGGCCACCACCACCACGATCACAATCTCCGTGCCGCCTACGTCCACGTCCTGGCCGACGCAATGACCTCGCTGCTCGCAATCCTGGCGCTCGCGGGCGGAAGCTGGCTTGGACTGTTCTGGCTGGATCCGGTGATCGGAATCGTCGGCGCGGGCGTGATCCTGTGGTGGTCGTGGGGGCTGATCCGCGGCTCGGGCCGGGTGCTGCTCGATGTCGAGGCGAGCCAGCGGACCGCGGACCGCATTCGCGCCAAGCTCGAAGCCGATGCCGACAACCGCATCATCGATCTGCACCTGTGGCAGGTCGGAACCGGCCATCTTGCCCTGATCGTGTCGGTGCTGACTCACCATCCACGACCGCCTGCACACTACAAGGCCTTGCTGAGGAACATCGATCACCTCGCGCACGTCACGATCGAGGTCGTCCCGTGCGAGGTTCGTGAGGTCGCCGTGCATGGCTGAGACGGGCGCCTCGCCGGTCGGCGGCGCTTTTCGTCGCAAGGCGTAGCGCGGGACATTGCCCGCAAGGCGAAGTGCTGCCTGCCCGCTCCGGCACATCCGGTACCCGAGCCAGAATCGAACTTCGGGCCGGGGCTTATTCCGTCCCGAAACCTTCCGCCGAGGCTCGCCCGATCAGCGCCAGCACATTGTCGATCAGCAGCCGCATCGCCCGATCGGCTGCGTCCGCATCGTGTGCGGCGATGGCGCGCAGCACGTCGCCATGTTCCTTGAGATTGGCGGTGCCGCCGTAGCGATTGGTGAACGCGATCGAACGGCTGAGCGCGGTCCGGATCAGCTCCTCGAACTGCAGGTAGAACGGGTTGCCGGCGGCGCCGAGGATGGCGATGTGGAAATCGATGTCGGCGTCGAGCGCGCTGCCGACGCCGTTTTCGGCCGCCGCCATCGTTTCGAGCCCTTCGGCGATCCGGGCGATTGCGGCATCGGACCCGTTGATCGCCGCGAGCCGCGCGGCGGTCGGCTCGATCGCGAGCCGGAGCTCGGTGAAATGCTTGAGCAGCTCGAGCGAGAATTCACGCTGAAGCAGCCAGCGCAGCACGTCGGGATCGAGCAAATTCCAGCGCTCGCGCGGCTCGATCACGGTGCCGACGCGGCGGCGCGCGCTCAGCAGGCCCTTGGCGGTGAGCATCTTCACCGCTTCGCGGGTTACCGAGCGGCTGAGGCCGTGCTGCTTGGCGAGCTCGAACTCGGTCGGGAACGGCCCTTCGAAGCGTTCTCCGACGATCGCCTGGCCAAGCGTTTCGCGCAGTTCGTGGGTGAGATTGCGGCTAGCGGGCCTGCGCCCGCGCCGCGGATCCCGTGCGAGCGCCTCGCTCATGCGGGCACCGCCGGCCGCGTCGCCGATGGCGCCGCCGAACATTCTTCCGCCCGAGGACTGACCCTCATCGCGACATCCTCTCTTTTGACTTGTTATCGTTAACATAGATTGCAATGGCTTGGCTTCGCAACAGTAAAGCGGCGATCAACCGTGACATGGAGCCGGCGATGCTTTCCCGACGTGACCTCCTTCGCAGCGGCGCGGCGACCGCGATGCTGGCGCCGTCCATCGGCAGCGCGTCGCCGCCGATCACCGCCGATTGGCAGGCGCTGGCGGCCGCCTATCGCACTCCCGACTGGTTCAGGGACGCCAAGTTCGGGATCTGGTCGCACTGGGGCCCGCAATGCGTGCCGGAGTTCGGCGACTGGTATGGGCGCCAGATGTATATCCAGGGCAACCGCTTCTACGATCACCACCTTCGCACCTACGGCCATCCCTCGAAAATCGGCTTCATCGATCTGATCGGCAAGTGGCGGGCAGAAGCCTGGCAGCCCGAGGCTCTGATGGCGCTCTATCGCAAGGCAGGCGCGCGCTACTTCATGTCGATGGCCAATCACCACGACAACCTCGACAATTTCGACAGCGCCCACCACGCCTGGAACAGCCTGCGGGTAGGACCGAAGCGTGACATCGTCGGCACCTGGGCGCGGATCGCACGCGAAGCCGGCATGCGCTTCGCGGTCAGCAATCACAGCAGCCATGCCTGGCATTGGTGGCAGACCGCTTATGGCTACGACGCGGAAGGGCCGATGAAGGGAGTCCGGTACGATGCCTTTCGCCTCCGCAAGGCGGATGGCCGCGGTACCTTCTGGGAGGGGCTGGATCCGCAAGAGCTCTACACCGGCCCCGCCTTCGCGCCGCCCGGGGGGATCGACAGCATCGCCGACATGAACGCCTGGCACGATGCGCGCGATGGCCAGTGGATGGAGCACGCACCGGCTCAGAACCCGGCGTTCGTCGCCAAATGGCTGCTCCGCCAGCAGGATCTGGTCGCCAAATACCGGCCCGACATGGTCTATTTCGACGATTACCGGCTCCCTTTCGGGCAGACCGGGATCGATGCCGCAGCCGATTACTACAATCGCAGCCTGGACTGGCATGGCAAGATCGACGTCGTGCTCACCGCCAAGCGGCTGTCGCCCTTCCAGCGCCATGCCATCGTCGAGGATGTCGAGCGCGGCTTCATGGCGGACATCCAGCCGCTGCCGTGGCAGACCGACACCTGCATCGGCAGTTGGCATTACGACCGGCCGCTCTACGAGCGCAAAGGCTATATGAGCGCCAAGAGCGTGGTCCAGCGCCTGTGCGACGTCGTTTCCAAGAACGGCAATCTGATGTTGTCGATTCCCCAGCGCGGCGACGGCTCGATCGACGAGGAGGAAGAAAGGATCCTCGGCGATCTCGCCGGCTGGTTCGCCCTGAACGGCGATGCGATCTACGGCACGCGGCCGTGGCGCAGCTTCGGCGAAGGTCCGACCAAGCCGCCGGTCGGCATGCAGAACGAAGGCGAGGCCAAGCCCTTCACCGCCGAGGATGTGCGCTTCACCGTCGGGCGCGGCGTGCTCAACGCCTTCTTCCTCGATTGGCCGGAAGGCGACCGCGCAATCGCCTCGCTCGGCGGCCGTGCCCTCCCGGAGGCGGTGATCGAGCGGGTGGAGACGATGGACGGGCGGCCGCTGACGTTCCGGCGCGAGGCGGATGCGCTGAGGCTCACCATTCCGGAACACCGCCCCGGCGACTTCGTCCCCGGCATCCGCGTCTACGGCCGCGGCCTGACATAGCCGCAGCCGGACACGTCCGCGTGAGGATCAGTTGCGCGTGGTGCCGAGCGCCACCCGAAGCAACATCGGGGTTCCGGTGAAATTGATGCCGTAATCGGTCTGATCGCCATTCAGCACCCGGCGCATCTGCCATTGGCCGTCGGGTGCGAAACTGCCTTCCTCGACCCTCAACACCGCTCCGCTCTCGCCTGCCGCCGCCTTGTCGAGGCCGAAGCGGACCCGCACGTCGCTGCCGGCAATGATGAACTCGTCGGGTCCTGTCTGCGCCGCGACCATGCCGCCGACCGGCTTGCCCTTGGTCGGATGCGGATCGGCTTTCAGCCAGGGCGCGTCGCGCTCGCCGAATTCCCAAAGCTCGAACTGGGCGGTGATCCGCCAGCGTCCGAGCACGCCCGACTGATCCGCCGAGTCCGCGCCCTTGGCGACGCCCCAGGTCGGGCTGGTGCTGGCGATGCGCGCCCATTGCCGAGCGATCGGAGCGAACAGGCGATATTTGGAGCCGAACGCTTCGAGCGTCTCCTCGTCGAGCACCTTCGCGCCGAGCGGGTAGTTGGAATAGCCGCTCGCATCCATGCCGAACGGCGCGAAGCCGATCCCGCCACGCCCGAGGGTCGGCCAGAAGAAGCGCGCATACTCCGCGGCATTGCCGATCTCGGGAACCAGCAGCGCATTGTCGGCCCGGGCATAATGGTCGAGATAGGCGATCACCGCCTTCTGATCGCGATTGTAGATATCGGGCGCCGTCGCATCGACGCTGGGCGCTGCCGCCTTCCAGATGTCGATCACGTTCCATTGCGGGCCGCCGGTCGCCGAGTTGGCGGCGGACTTCGCGTCGAACGGATCACCGAGCGATGCATTGACGTACATCGGCAACGGCTTCACCCGCTTCCCGGCCGCCGCGATTTCGTCGACATAGCGCGCCATGTGCCAGGTCGTGAACGCCTGCTCGTCGAGGCCTTCCCCGAACAGCTGACGCCACGTTCCCGGACGCTTGCCGAGCTTCTTCACCAGTTCGGCGGGAACCTGCCCTTCGAACAGCTTCCGCGGCTCCGGGGCGTGGTCGCGCATCAGGCCGTAGCTGCCGAGCTCGTTTTCGGGCTGGACCATGATCACCGTATTCTGCGGATCATTGTCCTTCAGATACTGCATCAGCCGGACGAAGGCCTTCTTGTCGGCTTCTAGATTGGTACGCGAGTGCGGGGACAGCACGTAATGCGGGCTGCCGTCGGCCTTGATCATGTGCGGAAAGCGCTTCGGATCGGTCTTCACCCACATCGGCGCATAGCTCGCGCCGGTATTCTTCCAGGTCGCGAACCAGAGCAGAACGAGGCGGACGTCGTTCTGCCTCGCTTCGCGCAGCAGCACGTCGAGCCAGGAGAAATCGAATTGCCCCTCCTTGGGCTCGATCTGCTCCCAGGCCACCGGAATTTCGAGCGTGTTGGCATGGATCCGGCGGATCACCGGCCACACTGTTGGCAGCATGGCCGGGTAGTTGCTGCTGTTGTGCGCCTGGGCTCCAAGCATCAGATACGGCGCGCCGTCGACGATCAGCGCATGCTTGCCGTTGCGAGTCTCGATCCGGGGAGTCGAGCGATCCTGGGCGGCCGCGGGGCTGGCGGCGGCGAGGATCGCCAATGCCGCGGCGGCCCTAATCCATCGAGACGATCGCGTCGGCATTCTCATCCTCCCTGGCAGATCGCGCCCCGCTGGTGTTCACGTGGTTGGAGCGCCCATATCCACGGCGGTATCAAAGTCGCCGGATCGCGCAAACCTTTTTATCTTATTTATTCTGGCCAGCGTCCCGACAGGCGTTTAGGTGTTCATTGTGGAGCGATCGCAGCGAAGGAGAGCAAGCGTGCGGTGGAAAGCGATTGTGTTGACGGCCTTTTTCCTCCCGTCGGTGGCGTGCAGCCAGGCGCAGAGCGAGCCCACCGCCGAGCAACGCGCGCGCTGGGCCAAGGAAGCCGAGGAACGGACCCACAGCGACTGGGCCTATCTTGCCCGCTATCGCGACGCCAATGCCGCCTTGACGCTCGGCGCCGGCCAGCAACGGGTCGTCTTCCTCGGCGATTCTATCACCGAAGGCTGGGTGTCGAAGATGCCCGCCTTCTTCACACCGGGCCGGATCGGCCGCGGCATCAGTGGCCAGACGACGCCGCAGATGCTGGTGCGGATGCGTCAGGACGTGATCGCGCTGAAGCCGCGGGTCGTCCACATCATGGCCGGGACCAACGACGTCGCCGGCAACACCGGGACCACGAGCGACGCACAGATCCAGGACAATATCCGATCGATGACCGAGCTTGCCCAGGCGCACGGCATCCGCGTGGTGCTCGCGTCGATCCCGCCGGCCGCGGATTTTCCGTGGAAGCCCGGCCTGAATCCGGGCGTTCGCATCGAGCGGCTCAATCGCTGGATCAAGGCCTATGCCCGACGCGCCGGCGCGGTCTATGCCGATTACTGGAGCGCCACCCGCAGCGGCCTCGGCTTCCGCGACGGCCTTGCGTATGACGGCGTTCACCCGACCGAGGCCGGCTACGCGGCGTTCGCGCCGATTGCGGATGCGGCCATCCGCAAGGCGCTCACCCTCCCCGCGGCCGGCACCGCCGCCGCCTGCGCACGCGCTTCCGACCCCTGCTGACGACGATGCGTTCGGGATCGATGGTTCGGTGCCTGATCGCCGGCGTCGCGATCGTGCTCGCCATGCCCGGCTCGAGCGCAACTGCGGCATCGGGCACCACCGCCTATCAGTGGCGCAACGTCAAGGTCGGCGCCGGCGGCTTCGCCCCGAACATCGTCTTCAGCCGCGCGGAGAAGGGCCTCGCCTACCTTCGCACCGATATGGGCGGCGCCTATCGCTGGGACGATGCGGCGCGGACATGGCTGCCGCTGCAGGACGGCAATGCGGTGGGCAGCTATATGGGCATCGAGAGCATCGCCGCCGATCCGATCGATCCCGAGAAGGTCTATCTCGCCGCCGGCATGGGCCATTGGGGCGACGCGGCGATCTGGCGCTCGGCCGACCGGGGCAAGACCTGGGAGATCGTGCCGGTGCCGTTCAAGATGGGCGGCAACGAGGACGGCCGAGGGCTCGGTGAGCGGCTCGCAATCGATCCCCACCGCACCTCCAGCCTGCTGTTCGGCTCGCGCCACGACGGGCTGTGGCGCAGCGACGACGCGGGACGCCGCTGGGCGAAGGTGACGGGCTTCCCGCATCCGGGTCTCGGCGCGCCGAGCGCGCGGCGCGAGACCCACGCCGGCATCGCGTTCGTCGTCTTCGATCTCGCGTCACGAAACGTCTTTGCCGGCGTAGCCGATCCGGGTGCCGCCGGCATCTACCGCTCCGCCGACGGGGGCCAAAGCTGGCAGCGCGTCGCCGGCGGCCCGCCAGAGGGCATGCTGCCGGTCAAGGCCGACATCGCGTATGGCAGGCTCTTCGTCGCCTGCTCGACCGGAATCGGCCCCAACGGCATCGCCGGCGGCTTGGTGTGGACGTTCGATCTGGCGACCGCCGGCTGGCGCGACATCACGCCGGACCGCAGCGCCTCTGCCGAAGGCGGCTATATGGGGCTGAGCGCCGATCCGCGGCGTGCCGGCCGGCTCGCCGTGTCGAGCGTCGATCGCTGGCACGCGGGCGACACCATCTGGCTCAGCGAGGATGACGGGCGGAGCTGGACCAGCCTGCGGGAGCGCAGCCGCCGCGACATCGCCGAGACGCCCTGGCTCGCCTGGGGCAAGGCCGAAGCCGAGTTCGGCCACTGGACCGCCGGCCTTGCCATCGATCCGTTCGATGGCGGGACCCTCGCCTACACCACCGGAGCGACCGTCTACCGCAACAGACAGGCGAGCAGCGGCGCAGGCACGATGACGTGGCGCCCATGGGTAAACGGCATCGAGCAGACTGCGGTGATCACTTTGATCAGCCCTACCGGCGGTGCGCCGCTGATCTCGGGCTTCGGCGATCTCGCCGGCTTTGTCCACGAGCGGCTCGACGTCGCGCCGCGGGCGATGCACCTCGTCCCCCGGCTGACCAATACCAACAATCTCGATTATGCCGGCCTGAAGCCGCAGGTGGTCGTGCGGAGCGGCACGCTCCACGCCGAACAGCCGCAGAGCGGCGCCTCGCTCGGCGTTTCCGAGGATGGCGGCCGCACCTGGGAGCCCCTTCGCGTTCCGCCGATCGCGGTCGGCGCCGAGCCGCCGCGCCGCTACGATCTTCGCGGCGACGCGCCGATCGACGTCGCCGCGGACGGTTCGACCTTCATTGTCGGCACGCCGATCGCGATGGTCACCAGCGATCGCGGCCGCACCTGGGCGGCGGCGTCGGGCCTCCCGCCCGGGGCACGGGCGATCGCCGACAAGGCCGATCCGAAGCTCTTTTACGCCATCGATTTCGCCGGCGGACGGATCTTCGTCAGCCGCGATGCCGGCCGCAGCTTCGTGCCGGCGCCGGCACGCGGCCTGCCCGCCGACCTCGGCCACGCGCGCATTCGCGGCCGCGAGGATCAATGGCCGATGGTCGCGGTTCCGGGCCGCGCCGGTGCGCTCTGGTTCAATCTGGGCGGACGGCTGTGGCGCAGCGACGACGCGGGCGGCAGCTTCCGTGCGGCGACGCGTGCCGGGATGGTCGTGGAAAAATTCGGGCTCGGCCGTGCGGCCGAGGGCGCACAGGATCCCGCTTTGTACGCGATCGGCGCCAATCATGGCCGTCGCGGCATCTGGCGCTCACTCGACGGCGGCGCATCGTGGACCCGGATCAACGATGACGCCCATCAATGGGGCCTGCGCTTCCGCGCCATTTCGGGCGATCCGCGCCGCTTCGGGCGGGTCTACGTGGCCACCGACGGCCGCGGCATCGTCTGGGGCGAGCCGGCACGATCCGGACGAGACTGACGGCCTGCCCTTGCCACCTCGGCATCGCCGCTCTACCCCTTGGCGAAAAGGAGCGTTGGATGCGGATCGCGTGCCTCGGCGGAGGACCTGCCGGGCTCTATTTCGCGATATCGATGAAGCTGCGCGATCCCGCGCACGACATCGACCTGTTCGAACGCAACCGTTCCGACGACACGTTCGGCTGGGGCGTCGTCTTCTCCGATCAGACCGTCGGCAATCTGATGGCGAACGATCCCGTTTCGGGTGCCGTGATCCGCAGCGAATTCGCCCATTGGGACGATATCGAAGTCCACGTTCACGGTGAGACCATCCGCTCCTCCGGACACGGCTTCATCGGCATCGGCCGCAAGCGTCTGCTCGCCATCCTGCAGGACCGCGCCCGCAGTCTCGGCGTGCGCCTTCATTTCGGGCACGAGGCTGCGCCCGATCTCGAAGCCTGGCGCGACCATGATCTCGTCATTGCCGCCGACGGCGCCAACAGCCGCGTGCGCGGGCTTCATGCCGAGGAATTCGGCGCCGATATCGACATCCGCCGCAACAAATTCTTCTGGTTCGGCACCAGCCGCGTGTTCGACGCCTTCACCTTCGCGTTCGAGCAGAGCGAGGCCGGCTGGGTATGGGCGCACGCCTATCGCTTCGCCGACGGTCAATCGACCTTCATCGTCGAAATGGCGCCGGAGACATGGGCCGGGCTCGGCCTCGACGAGATGGATCAGGATGCCGCCACCGCGCTCTGCGAAGCGCTGTTCGCGCGGCACCTGGACGGGCACAGGTTGCTGTCGAACGCGCGGCAGCTGCCGGGTCCGCAGGCGTGGCTGAACTTTCGCCGGATCACCTGCGAACGCTGGTCGTACGGCAATCTGATCCTGCTCGGCGACGCGGCGCATACCGCGCATTTCTCGATCGGGTCGGGCACCAAGCTCGCGCTCGAGGACGCAATCAAATTGGCCGAGGTGCTGAACCGTCCCGGCCTGTCACGCGGGGCGGCGCTCGCCGAATATCAGGCGGAGCGCAGCGTCGAGGTGCTGAAGCTGCAGAACAGCGCCCGCAATTCCACCGAATGGTTCGAGACGATCGAACGTTATCTGCCGTTCGAGCCGATACAATTCGCTTATTCTCTGCTCACCCGCTCGCAGAGGGTCAGCCACGAAAATCTGCGCCTGCGCGACCCGCGCTGGCTGGAGGCCGTCGAGCGCTGGTTCCAGGCACGGGCCGTCGGAGTCCCCGTCAACGATCCCGCGCCGCCGATGTTCGCCCCCTATGCGCTGCGCGACATGCGGCTGGACAACCGCATCGTGGTGTCGCCGATGGCGACCTATTCGGCGAGGGAGGGGACCGTCGGCGACTTTCACCTCGTCCATTATGGCTGCCGTGCGCAAGGCGGCGCCGGCCTCGTCTACACGGAAATGACCTGCGTCTCGGCGGAGGGGCGGATCAGCCCGGGCTGCGCGGGCCTCTACGCGCCCGAACATGTCGCCGCATGGCAGCGCATCGTCGATTTCGTCCACGTCAACAGCCGCGCCAAATTCTGCCTGCAGCTCGGCCATTCCGGACCGAAAGGCTCCACCCGGGTCGGCTGGGAAGGCTATGACGTACCGCTCGACGGCGGCAATTGGCCGGTGATCGCGGCGTCGGACGTGCCGTGGAGTGCCGCCAATCAGGTACCGCGACCAATGACCCGCGACGACATGGACCTGGTTCGGGATCAATTCGTCGCGGCTACCCTGCGCGGGCTCAAGGCTGGCTTCGACATGGTCGAGCTTCACTGCGCGCACGGCTATTTGCTGTCGAGCTTCATCACGCCGCTGACCAATCGCCGCACCGACGCTTATGGCGGCAGCCTCGCCAATCGGCTGCGCTTCCCGCTGGAGGTGTTCGCCGCCATGCGCGCCGCGTGGCCGGCCGCCAAGCCGATGGCGGTGCGTATCTCCGCCAACGACTGGATGGGCGATCAGGGCGTCACCCCCGCCGAAGCGGTCGCGATCGGCCGCGCCTTCGCGGAGGCCGGCGCAGATCTGATCGACGTCTCCGCCGGCCAGACCTGGGCCGATTGCCAGCCGGTCTACGGCCGGATGTTCCAGACCCCGTTCGCCGACCGAATCCGCAACGAAGGCCAAGTGGCGACGATCGCGGTCGGCAACATCTACGAGCCCGACCACGTCAACTCCATCCTTGCCGCAGGACGTGCCGACCTGGTCGCCCTTGCCCGTCCGCATCTCGTCGACCCGATGTGGACCCTGCGCGCCGCCGCCGGCCACGGCTATCGCGGCGTCGCTGTACCGCCGCCCTATCTGCCGGGCATGGCACAGCTCGCGCGCAATCTGGCGCGGGATGCGTGAGTAATGGCCCTCACCCTCCCACCCGGCTGACGCCGGGCGGGCCCCTCCCTCTCCCCTGCAGGGAGAGGTGTTTGCGCGTTCCCTCTCCTATTTGGGGAGTGGGAGGGTGAGGGCGGTGAGGCTCCTCAACCACCATGCCCTGATTACCGGCGGCGGCACCGGCATCGGCGCCGCGATCGCCGCCGCGCTCGCAGCGGAAGGCGCCAGTCTCACCCTCGTCGGCCGCCGGTCGGACCGACTTGAGGCGACGGCCGACTCGCTCCGCAGCACCGGAGCCTACGTCGCGACCGCCGCCGCCGACGTCACCCTGCGCACGCAGGTCGACCGCGCTTTCGCTGCGGCGCGCGAGGCCCATGGCCCGGTCACCATCCTGGTCAACAATGCCGGTGCGGTACAGGTGGCACCCTTCGCCAGGCTCAGCGAAGAATCCTGGCGCGGCGCGCTGGCGGTGAACCTCGATGCCCTCTTCTTCTGCTGCCAGGCGGCGCTCGAGGACGTGAAGGCGGCGCAGAACGGCCGCATCGTCACCATCGCCTCGACGGCGGGGCTCAAGGGCTATGCCTATACCGCGCCCTATGTCGCCGCGAAGCACGGCGCCGTCGGCCTTATGCGTGCGCTCGCGACCGAATTTGCGGCAACCGGACTGACCGCAAATGCGGTCTGCCCCGGCTTCACCGCCACCGACATCGTCGAAGAGGCCGTCGCCAACATCGCCGGCAAGACCGGGCGCAGCCCCGATCAGGCACGCGCGGAGCTGACCCGGTTCAACCCGCAGGGCCGGCTGGTCACGCCCGAGGAAGTCGCTGCCGCGGTGCTCTGGCTGTGCCTGCCGACGAGCGGCTCGATCAATGGCCAGACGATCGCGGTCGCCGGGGGAGAAGTGATGTGAGTTTCGATCCGGCCAGATTCGCCCCGGCGCACTTTCTGTGGACGTTCGACGCGGGGGTGGCGACGATCACGCTCAACCGGCCCGAGCGCAAGAATCCGCTCACCTTCGAGAGCTATGCCGAGCTTCGCGACACCTTCCGGGCGCTGGTCCCCGCCCGGGACGTCAGGGCCGTGGTGATCGCCGGCGCCGGCGGCAATTTCAGCTCTGGCGGCGATGTCCATGAGATCATCGGTCCGCTGACGGAGATGGCGATCCCGGAGTTGCTGGATTTCACCCGCATGACCGGCGACCTCGTCAAGGCGATGCGCGCCTGTCCACAACCGATCGTCGCGGCCGCCGACGGCATCTGCGTCGGCGCCGGTGCGATCGTCGCGATGG
This sequence comes from Sphingosinicella sp. BN140058, assembly GCF_004135585.1. Taxonomy (NCBI): domain Bacteria; kingdom Pseudomonadati; phylum Pseudomonadota; class Alphaproteobacteria; order Sphingomonadales; family Sphingosinicellaceae; genus Sphingosinicella; species Sphingosinicella sp. BN140058. The sequence continues at coordinate 1,016,126 of NZ_CP035501.1, forward strand.
CCTCGGACCTCCGTCTCGCCACCCCGGAGACGAAGACCGCCTTTCTGTTCACCCGAGTCGGCCTCGCCGGCTGCGACATGGGCGCCTGCGCGATCCTGCCGCGCATCATCGGCCAGGGCCGTGCGAGCGAATTGCTGTTCACGGGGCGGGTAATGACCGCCGAGGAAGGCGAGCGCTGGGGCTTCTTCAACCGGCTGGTGCCGCGCGATTGCTTGCTCGAAGAGGCGGGCACCGTCGCGCGAAGCCTCGCCGCCGGCCCGAGCTTCGCCCACGGCATCACCAAGACCCAGCTCAACCTCGAATGGAATGTCAGCCTGGAAACGGCGATCGAGATGGAAGCCCAGGCGCAGGCGATCTGCATGGCCACCAACGACTTCCGCCGCGCCTTCGAAGCCTTCGCGGCGAAACGAAATCCGGAGTTCCGGGGTGATTGATGTCCTGAGATCACCCCTCCCTTCAAGGGAGGGGAAGGGGGTGGGTCAGCACCGAGGCGGCTCGATGCCGCCGAGGGGCTATGGGCGTCCTGACCCCCATCGAGGGGGTTCGGGCGCAACCCACCCCCAGCCCCTCCCTCGAAGGGAGAGGTGACCCAAATGAGGGCAGACCGATCCTTCCTCGACTGGCCGTTCTTCGACGATGCGCACCGCGCGCTGGGGCAAGAGCTCGAGGGCTGGTGCGCGGCCGAACTCGGCGACGAGGGCGAGGCGGCCGACGTCGACTCCGCCTGCCGCGGCCTCGTTGCCAAGCTCGGGGCGGCCGGGTGGCTGCGCTACTGCGTTCCCGCCGCTCAAGGCGGGATGCACGAGCAGCTCGACGTGCGCTCGCTTGCCTTGATCCGCGAAACGCTGGCGCGCCATTCCGGGCTCGCCGACTTTGCGTTCGCGATGCAGGGGCTCGGATCGGGCACGATCAGCCTGTTCGGCACGGACGCGCAGAAGAGCGCCTATCTCCCTGCCGTGGCGCGGGGAGACAAGATCGCGGCGTTCGCCCTGACCGAACCCGAATCCGGCTCCGATGTCGCCGCGATCGAAACGGCAGCGACCGCGACGAAGGACGGCTGGATCGTCGACGGTGCCAAGACCTTCATCTCCAACGGCGGCATCGCCGATTATTATGTCCTGTTCGCCCGCACCGGAGAAGCGCCCGGCGCCAAAGGCATTTCCGCCTTCCTGGTCGATCGCGACAGTCCTGGCCTCGACGACAGCGAGCGGATCGACGTCATCGCACCGCACCCGCTGGCCACCCTGCGCTTCTCGGCGATGCCCCTGCCCGCCGAAGCGCTGCTCGGGGAGCTTGGCCGAGGCTTCGCGCAGGCGATGGCGACACTCGACATTTTCCGCACCACCGTTGGCGCGGCGGCGCTCGGCTTCGCCCGGCGCGCCCTTGCCGAGGCGACCATGCGAGCGTTGTCGCGGCGGCTCGGCGGCGGCATGCTCGCCGACAACCCGATCACCCAATCGAAGCTCGCCGAGATGGTGCTCGACGTCGAGACCTCCGCCTTGCTCGTCTATCGCGCCGCCTGGCTGCGCGACGTTCGGCAACAGCGCAACAGCCGCGAAGCGGCTCTGGCCAAGCTCCACGCAACCGACAGCGCGCAGGCGGTGATCGACAAGGCGGTGCAGATCTTCGGCGGCCTGGGCGTCACGCGCGGCAACCCGGTCGAGCGTCTCTACCGCGAGATCCGGGCGCTGCGCATCTACGAAGGCGCATCGGAAGTGCAGAAGATCGTGATCGCGCGCGCTCATCTTGCGGAGCATCGGCCATGAAGACTCTCCTGCCCCCCGGCTGGCCGCGGCCCAAGGGCTATTCCAACGGGATCTCGACGCGGGGGCGGTTGATCTTCACCGCGGGCGTCGTCGGCTGGGATTCGGCGGAACGCTTCGCCGCCCACGATCTCGCCGGACAGTTCGCCCAGGTGCTGCGCAACACGCTCGCCATCCTCGCCGAAGACGGCGCGCGGGCCGAACATGTCGTTCGGATGACCTGCTACATCACCAGCTGCGAGGATTACCGCCAGAGCCTGCCGGCGATCGGCGCTGCCTGGCGCGACATCATGGGCAAGCATTATCCTGCGATGGCGGTCGTCCAAGTCTCTCGCCTCGTCGAGGATTATGCCCGGATCGAGATCGAGACGATCGCGGTGGTGCCCGACTGATGGCGCCGACGGCGCATCTCGACACGTTCGTGCGGGATCGCCTGCCGCCACCGGAGCATCAGCCCGACTTCCTGTTCACGCTGCCCGAGCTTCGCTATCCCGAGCGCCTCAACGCCGCGGTGACGCTGATCGCCAGCGGCGCCGACGACGCAGTCGCGGTGGTGAACGACCAGGGCGCGTGGACCTATGGCGACATGCGCAGGCTCTCCGATCGCATCGCCCGGCTGCTGGTGGAAGAGGAAGGGCTGGTTCCGGGCAATCGCGTCCTCCTGCGCGGCCCCAATGGCGCAATGCTCTTCGCCTGCTGGCTCGGCGTGCTCAAGGCCGGCGGCATCGTCGTCGCCACCATGCCGATCCTGCGTCCGGGCGAGTTGCGAACCATCCTGGAGCGCGCCCGGATCAGCCACGCCATCGTCGATGCGCATTGCCTCGACGACTTCGCCGCGGCTGCGGATCACAATGATGTGCTACGCTCCACGCTCGTCTACCAGGGCGATCACGGAGGCGGCCCGTTCGAGGCCCGGCTGGCGCAGGCCGCATCCGGCTTCGAGGCCGTCGGCACCTGGCGGGACGACGTTGCCCTGATCGCCTTCACCTCGGGAACCACCGGCAAGCCCAAGGGCTGCATCCACTTTCACCGCGATATCCTGGCATCGGCGGACAGCTTCGCACGGCACATCCTGCAGCCACGCCCCCAGGATCGCTGGGCCTGCTCGGCACCGATCGCCTTCACGTTCGGCCTCGGCATGCTGCTGATCTTCCCTTGGCGCTTCGGCGGCACCGCGGTGACGATCGGCCAACCGAGCCCCGCTGCCATGCTCGAAGCGATCGAACGGCACCGTGTCACCACGCTTGCGACGGCCCCGACCGCCTACAAGGCGATGCTCGGCCTGCCGGGCGGGCGGCGGCTATCGTCGCTTCGCACCTGCGTCTCGGCCGGCGAGCATCTTCCTGCCGCCACTTCGGACGCCTGGCACGCAGCGACCGGCCTTCGCATCGTCGACGGCATCGGCGCCACCGAGATGATGCATGTCTTCATCTCCGCAGCGGGAGACGCGATCCGTGCAGGCGCGACCGGCAAGGCGGTGCCGGGCTACCAGGCCTGCGTGCTCGATCCCGACGGACGGCCGCTTGCGGCGGGAACCGGCAGGCTCGCGGTCAAGGGCCCGACCGGCTGCCGCTACCTCGACGACGACCGTCAACGCCTGTACGTGCAGGACGGCTGGAACGTCACCGGCGACACCTACCGGACCGACGAAGACGGCTACTTCTGGTACATCGCGCGATCCGACGACATGATCGTCTCGGCCGGCTACAATATCGGCGCACCGGAGGTCGAGAATGCGCTCTATGCGCATCCCGCGGTGCAGGAATGCGCAGTGATCGGCGTACCATGCGAGGAGCGCGGCCAGAAGGTGAAGGCGTTCGTCGTCGTTGCGCCGGGCCACCACGCCGGAGCGGATCTCGCCGCCGCGCTGCAGGCCCATGTCAAGGCGACGATCGCGCCCTACAAATATCCCCGCGAGATCGCCTTCGTCACAGGACTGCCGAAAACCGCGACCGGCAAGCTCCAGCGCTTCCAGCTCCGGAGTCTCAACGAAGGCTGATCAGCAGGCCTGGGGTTGGGCTGTCCCCTGCGTGGCGCTCGGCAGCTTTCGGACGCCCTCGAGGCATTTCGGTGCCGCGGGTGCAGCCTCGGCCTTTGCCGGAGCTGTTGCGGCTGCCGGCTTCCCGCCGGTGGGGGGCGAAGGCAGCCCGGACAAGGCCCAGTGCAGGCTCGCGCTTGCGGGCTCGCCGCCGCGGGCGAGTGCGGCGTCGGTCGCGGCCTCGCGAGTCATCGGCTCATAGCGGCGAATAACCTGGCGCTTGCTGATGTCCGAGGTCAGCGATCCCGTCGCAGACGCGGGAACCACACCCGGCGGAAGCTCCCCCTTGGCGGCCGCCTCAGCGGCAGCGAGCGCCGCGGCTTCGTCGGTGGTCGGCTCGACCGCCCCGGCGAGGCTCGACGGATCGGAAGTCAGATGCCGCATCAGCGCGATCTGCGGCTCGAGCCCCGCGGCACGGAAGCGGAAGGCGGGCGGGCGGCCCCAGCCACCTTCCCAGCGGTAGAAAATGTGGGTGCCGACATTGGCAAGCTTGGTCAGGCTTGAGCTCCAATAGGGCACGACCCAGTTGGTGTGATAATGGGTCGCCCAGCCGACCGGCGCATACACCTTGCCCGCAAGCGCCTCCTCGGCGACCTTCCGCGCACGGGCCCATAGCACGGCCATCGGAGTCCGCCGGATCGCACCGTCGCAGGTGAAGGTGAACTGGCAACCGGTCGCACGCTCCGAACCCTGAAACACGACGCCGCAAACGGTACGCGGATAGGCCGGGTGACGGACCCGGTTCAGCACCACCTGTGCGACTGCACGCTGGCCGTCCACCGGCTCCGTCGCGGCTTCGTAATAGACGGCGGCAGTCAGGCATTCGAGGGCGCGCAGCCGGTCGACGGGGGTTGCGAAGCTGACGCCGAAGGGTCGCGCCGCGGGGTTAGGCAGGGTGGAGACCGGAACCGCGGAGTTGATCGCTAGCGCATCCTGCGGCGCGACGTCACGGAACCGCATCGGCTCCGGCTCGGGCGGGACGCCGAGCCCCGGAATGTGCGGCTTCGCGCCTGGAATGCTGGCGTGCGGAACGTTGCGCGTCTGCTCGGCCGGGGTGAGGCTAAATCCCGCGATGAGCCAAAGAAGAGCGGCGAGTGCGAGCAGAATCGCCGCCGGCCAGGCCCGCTTCGAAGAAGCTGGTACCTCGAGGGCAGGCAATGCGGCAGTCGACGACAGCATCCACTACTCCAGAAAGGTCGGGCCCTTTAGTCCCCGCATCTGCAGGTGGCAAGCCTGGCCGCGGCGCAACAGCTTCGCGCCAAAGCCGCAGACTCGGACAAATCCACACCCGCTGAAGCCAGGAAAATGGGCGGGCGCCCTTCCTTTTGCAACCGTGCCGGGACAAACCGACGTCAGGCTTCGATCAGCGGCGGAGATAGCGCGCGCGGAAATCGTCGGCGAAAGGGGTCAGTCGCTGCTCTGCGATCGCGCCGCGAAGATCCGCCATCAAGGCCTGGTAGAAATGGATGTTGTGCTCGGTCATCAGCATGGCGCCGAGGATTTCGCCGGCCCGGACGAGATGATGGATATAGGCGCGCGACCAGGTATCGCAGACCGGGCAGCCGCATTCGGGATCGAGCGGGGTCTCGTCCTCGCCGAAGCGGGCATTCTTGATGTTGATCGGTCCGCTGCGGGTGAAGGCCTGGCCGGTGCGGCCGGACCGCGTCGGCAGCACGCAATCGAACATGTCGATCCCACGCTCGACCGCGCCGACGATGTCGTCGGGCTTGCCGACGCCCATCAGGTAGCGCGGACGGTCCGCCGGCAGCATTGGCGCGGCGAAATCGAGGGTGCGGAACATGATCTCCTGACCCTCGCCGACGGCAAGGCCGCCGACGGCATAGCCATCGAAGCCGATCTCGATCAGCTTCTCGGCCGAGATCTTGCGGAGATCCTCCTCCATCGCACCCTGCTGAATCCCGAACAGGGCGGCGCGCGCGGCATGGTCCTCGCCCGAATCGAACCCGTCGCGCGAGCGTCTGGCCCAGCGCATCGAGCGCTCCATCGACGCCGCCGCCTCGTCGCGGGTCGCCGGATAGGAGGTGCATTCGTCGAACGCCATGACGATATCGCTGCCGAGCAGGCGCTGGATCTCCATCGATCGCTCGGGCGTGATCATGTGGGCGGAGCCGTCGAGATGACTCTTGAAGCGGACTCCGTCCTCGCTCTTCTTGGTGAGTTCGGACAGGCTCATCACCTGATAGCCGCCGCTGTCGGTCAGGATCGGACGGTCCCATTTCATGAAGTTGTGGAGGCCGCCGAGCCGCGCGACCCGCTCCGCGCCGGGCCGCAGCATCAGGTGATAGGTGTTGCCGAGGATGATGTCGGCGCCCGCAGCACGGACGTCGGCCGGCTTCATCGCCTTGACGGTGGCCGCCGTGCCGACCGGCATGAAGGCGGGCGTGCGGATTTCGCCGCGCAGCATCGAGATTTTACCGGTGCGGGCGGCGCCGTCGGTCGCGGCGATCGAGAAGGAAAAGCGGGATGTGGTCACGGGGAATGGGCCTTAGGCGGGGCGGCAACCGCGTTCAACCCGGCCCCGCCGAACGGTCAATCGTCGAGCATCTCGCGAACCTTGGCGGCGAGCGCCTGATAGGTGAAGGGTTTGGGCAGCAGATCGACGCCGCTCTCCAGCCGACCGTCGCGAACGATGACGTCGCGCGGGTAGCCCGACATGTAGAGGATGCGCAGGCCCGGCGAGAACACCTGGGCGCGCTCGGCGAGTTCGCGGCCTGTCATGCCGGGCATGATCACGTCGGTCAGCACCAAGGCGATAGACTTGCCGCTATGACGCAGCACATCCATGGCATGGTGAGCATCCCGCGCCTCGAGCACGGCATAGCCGAGCTCGGTCAGGCTCTCGACCGCATAGGCCCGGACGTCCTCATCGTCCTCGACGACCAGAATGGTCTCGCTCAGCCGGCCCTGTCTTGCCTCGGGCGCCGGCTGCTCCTCCCCATCGCCATGGGCACCGTGCAGCCGCGGCAACAGGATGCGGATCGTCGTACCCTCGCCGACCACCGAACGGATCTCGACGTCGCCGCCGGACTGGTGAACGAAGCCATAGACCATCGACAGGCCGAGTCCGGTGCCTTTGCCGACCTCCTTGGTGGTGAAGAAGGGATCGAAGGCGCGCCCGATGGTGGCCTCGTCCATCCCCGATCCGGTGTCGGTGATTGAGATGGCGACATATTCGCCCGCGTCGATCGCCATGTGCGCCGCCGGAGCCATCACGCGCTCGTTGGCGGCGACGATGGTCAGCCGGCCGCTGCCGTCCATGGCATCTCGCGCGTTCACGACGAGGTTCAGGATCGCGTTTTCAAGCTGATTGGCGTCGACTTCGACCCGCCACAGATCGGGCGCAATCCGGGTACCGAAAAGTATCCGCTCGCCGAGGGTCCGCGTGAGCAGATCGTTCATGCCCTCGAGCAAGCGCCCGAGATGAACGCGCTTGGGATCGAGCGGCTGCCGGCGCGAAAAGGCGAGCAGCCGCTGGGTGAGCGACGCCGCGCGTTCCGAGCTCTTGAGAGCATTGCCGAGCGCGCGGGAGATCCGGTCGTCCGCCTCCGGGCTCATGCGGCGCATCGCCATGTCGAGATTGCCGATGATCACCGTCAGCAGATTGTTGAAATCGTGGGCGATGCCACCGGTCAGCTGCCCCACCGCCTCCATCTTCTGGGACTGGCGGAGCGCATCCTCGGCCTCCTTGCGGCTGGCAATCTCCTCTTCGACACGGGCTTCGAGCGTCTCGTTGAGCTCTCGGAGCTGCTCCTGGGCGCGTCGCGACTCGGTGATGTCGTAGATGACGCCGACGTGGCGCATGCCGGCGCCCTCATTGTCGCGGATTGCCTCGCCGCGCCGCGCAATCCAGCGATATTCCCGATCGTCGGCACGGCGAATGCGGATCTCGGCATATTCAACCGCCGAGCCGGGATGATCCTCGGCGTCGAGCAATTCACCCTGCTCGACGCAGGCGTTGATGGTGGCAACGGGGAGCACGGCCGCGGAATGGAGGCCCAACAGGCGGCAGAATTGTTCCGAGACGGAGGCCGTGCCGAAGCCTGGAACGTGCTCGAACGTGCCGACTCCGCCGGCGCTCTGTGCAATGCGAAGCCGCTCTTCGATCCGCCGGCGCGCGGTGACGTCGATCAGGATCCCAGAGAAGCGGATCGGACGCTCATTGGCATCATAATGACAGCGGCCGTGCGCCTCAACCCAGCGCACGACGCCGTCATCGCCGATCAGGCGATAGGTCTTGAGAAAGACTTCGGCGCCATGGAGCATGCCGGCGACGGCGATACGGATACGGGGCGCGTCGCTCGGGTCGATGGCTGCGAAGAACGTCTCGGTCGGCAGCCCTGCGGCGGCCCGATCGGCATCGACCCCATAGAGCGCTGCCAGCCGCGGATCGAAGTAGAGCAGACGGGCCTCTATGTCCCAATCCCAGGCTCCGGCGGCGCCTGCCGCCGCCAACGACACGTTCAGCCTCTCGCCAAGATCGGCCAGCATGCCGGGCTCGCGGAGTCCGCTCGCCGCGGCCGCCCCGAACAGGGTGGTGAGGCCGGGCCCGGATTCAGCCAAGCGCTTCGTCCCCGCCGGCAGGCGCCTCGCCGACCACTTCGACGATGAACTGGCCGAGCAGGTCCTTGAGGGTGGTCAGCGACGGCATGTCCATCATCATCGCGATGTAGCCGCGCAGGTCGCGCTCGCGCACCGAGAAGTTGATGTACAGGAACAGCACCAGGCCCTCTTCGCCGCTGTCCGGCTCACACTCGAACAGGTCGCGCCCCGGGCCTCTGCACACCACGGGTATGGACATGGTGAGCGGGCGTCGCAGCATGTTCGCCATCGTCGCCAGGCACCCGTTGAGGATGACGTTGCCGGTCTCGGCAAGCGCTTCGTCCTCGATTGCGACGACATCCTCGGGCGACATTTCGTCGCCCGTGACGGCACGGACCAATTCCAGGCTGTTGTCTTCGGGAAAGATCAGCATCGCACGACCGGAGAAGGCCCCCGCGAAGCTTTGCCGCACCGCGACGAGATCGTTGCTTTCTCTCTGCCCGAGCAGGCTTGCGGCGCGCTCGCGGGTGACGATCTCGACCGCGGGTACGGACAGCAGAACCTGCTTTCCCACCATCTTGCGGAGCGAGGCGGCAGCGCGGCTGACCCCGATGTTGACGATTTCGGTGAGCGCGTCCTGCTCGAGCTCGGTCAGCTCGATGCCGCTCACGATCACTTACCCGCCGACTTGAGACGCAGCGCCGCCCCGGAGATGAAGCCCTGCAGCCCCTCCGATGTCAGCGGCTTGGCGACGAACGAGGCGTTGAGCGCCCGCGCCCGCGCGATGATCTCGTCCTGAATGTTGGCGGTGATGATGGCGATCGGCATGTTGGGGTACGCCTCCCGCAGTTCCGCGGCGAGCGCCAGCCCATCCTTGTCTTCCATGTTGAAGTCGATCAGGGCGATGTCGACCTCTTCCGCAGCGACGACCTCCAGAGCTTGCGCCGCGTTCGCAGCTTCGATGCGCCGCCATTCCGGCTGGAGCTGGGTCAACGCCTTGCCGGCATTGATCCGCGCAAGCTTGCTGTCATCGACGACGAGAACGTTTACGGCCATGGAGTCTTTCTGCACCAGATTGGAAGGACCGGTCCAGCCAAGGCCGAGCCGATCCGCTTCCTAATGCAGATGCGTAGTGCAATGCGATGGGAAAATGGACTTTATCCCGTATCACTGGGCGCCGCGGCTTCGCTCAGGAGCGGGAGCACCCAGTCCGCGATGAAACCGCAGGGCTTGCCTTGAACCGGGACACCCGACGCCATCAGCGCCTGAAGCAAGGCGGTGTGGAGATGCTCACAGGCATCCAGATCGACTCGGACGCCCGGCACCGACAAATGGCCGAGCAGGGCCTCGGCCTCCTCGATACCGCAGCGACCCTCGAAATGAATGACGCCGTCACGAAGCGCGATGCTCATCCGATCACCTCCGCCAGATCGAGAACCAGGATGACGCTGCCGTCGCCGAGCAACGTCGTTCCCGAGACAAAGGGCAGATTGGCGAGAAGACCGGTCATCGGCCGCAGGATCACGTCAATCCTGTCTCCGAAGTCATCGACCGCTAGGCCGACCTGCCCCTGTCCCGTATTCGCGACCAAGACCTTGAGATCGCTCCCGGATTCTTCGGCCGGGAGGCCGAGCAGTTCGGCAAGCGAGAGCAAGGGCAATGTACGGTTGCGCAGCACGAACGCGCGCCCGACGCCGACCGGCCTCACCGCATCGCGTTGGATGCGGATCGTCTCGGCCACGCCATCGATCGGCACGGCGAAGCCTTCTCCGCCGCAGCGGACGACGAGGATCGTCGTCAGCGCGGCCGTTGCCGGCAAGCGGAGGGTCACCGTCGTTCCGGTTCCCATCTTACTCGCCACCGACACACGCCCGCCCAGCGACTCGATCGCGGCGCGAACCGCGTCCATGCCGACGCCGCGGCCTGAGATATCGGTCACATCCGCCGCGGTCGAGAAACCCGGCGCGAAGATAAGCTGCAGGGCGGCGGCATCATCTAGCGCATCGGCCTCTGCTAGCGAAACCAGCGCACGCTCTGCCGCGACCCGCCGCAGCCGCTCCGGATCGATGCCGGCGCCGTCGTCGGTCACTTCGATGACGATCTGATCCCCGGCATTGCGCGCCACGAGGCCAAGCCGTGCGCGCGGCGCCTTGCCTGCCTCGGCGCGGGCTTCGGCGGTTTCGATACCGTGATCTATCGCATTGCGCACAAGGTGAAGCAGCGGTTCGAAAAGGGCATCGGCAAGCGCCTTGTCGACCCGCGTTTCCTCGCCGGTAACAACGAGTTCGAGATCGCGGTGGAGCCGATCGCCAATCTCCCGGACCATGCGGGAAATCCGCCGGAACAGCCGGGTCATAGCGACGAGACGGACCCGCATCACGGTTCCGTGCATGTCGGCAACGAGCCGATCCGTGGCTGCCGCGACCGTGCGCATCGCCGGGGCAAGGGTCACGGGATCGGCGCCGCGTTCAAGTTCGGCGGCGAGATGGCCGAACCTGTTCTTGGCGACGACGAGTTCCCCGATCAGATCGAGCAGGCGATCGATCTGCCCCGTTTCCACCCGGAGCGTCCGTTCGCCGCCGTCCGCAGCGGGCACCGCGGCTTCGAGATCCGGGACGGCAGCGGCTCTCCGGGGCGCGACATCGAAGATCTCGACCTGATCCGGCAGGAACCTGAACAGCTGACGAAGCGCGTCGGCCGATCCGGTGCAAAGCGCTTCGATCTCCAGGTTGCAAAGATAAGGATCGAAGTCGGCGAGCGCTGGCCAGGAATCTCGGGCCTCCACACGCAGTGCGATCAGACCCGGAATGGACGCGACCAGAGCGAGGGGGTCATCCCCGGCGAAGAAGCAATCGGGGCGCGGCGTGTAGCGCAGCGCCGCGAGATCATGTTCGCCCGTTGCCGCTATTTGCGAATCGCAATCGGCGAGCAGCCCTACGAGCCAGCGTGGCCTGTCGTCCGCACTCGCGGCCGAACGCGGAGCGGCATTTCTCCCCACGCGCGCCGCGAGCTGGTTGGCGAGCCGAGCCGCTTCCTCCTGCGCGTCCGGCGGCAGGGTTCCGGAGGCTTCAAGGGCATCCAACCACCGATCGCAGCAATCCAGACAGGCGAGCAGCGCACGGATCGCTGAGTCGTCGAGCGACGCAGCCCGTGCAGCCCCAAGCAAATCCTCGGCGGCGTGGAGCATAGCCGCCATCGGTGCCAGATCGAAGATCGCGACCGAGCCCTTCAGCGTATGGACGGCACGGAAAGCGCTGTCGATGCGCGTGCGGACCTCCTGCCCGGCCTCGAGCGCAAGCAGATCCTCCGTCGCGCGCGCGATAAGCTCGCGCCCTTCCATCAGGAATTGCTCGAACAGCTCGTCCATCAACTGCGCCTGTAGACGATCGCATCGTCGAATCGGCGCATCTCGAAGGCATCGGAGATCCGGCTCATCGACTCGGTATGGCCAAGGCAGAGGTAACCGCCGGGATTGAGTGCCTCATAGAGATGCGCGGCCGCGGTCCGTCGTGATTCCTCATCGAAATAGATGAGGAGATTGCGGCAGAAGATGACGTCGAACCTGCCCTGGGTCAGCACGGACGCACGATCGTTGAGGTTGGTGGCGGTGAACTTCACCGATTCCTTGAGATCCTGGATGATTTCCCGCCTGCCGCGCACCTCCGGCTCGAAATAAGCATCGAGGACTTCCTGCGGCAGCTTCGCAATCGAGCGATTGGTGTAGCGGCCGCGAAGCGCTGCAGCGATCGCCTGGGTGTCGATGTCCGAGCCGACGATCTCGATATTGTAGACGTCGACCATCGCCCAATTCTCCAGCAGCCACAGCGCGATCGAATAGGGCTCCTCGCCGGTCGAGCAGGGCAGCGACCAGATCCGGACGAGATCGCCGGGCCGATGGCTGCGGACCACCTCGGGCAGGATCGAGCGGCTGAGGCAGCGCAGTTGATGCTCTTCGCGGTAGAAATAGGTCTCGTTGACGGTGAAGCTGTTGATCAGCGACTGCGCCTCGCCGGGGTCGGATCGCAGCCGCACCTGATAATCGGCGAAGTCGCGGCTTCCGGTCGCGTCCATGCGCTCGGCGATGCGGCGATCGATATAATAACGCTTCTTCTCCTCGAAGAGCATCCCGGTGCGCTTGTAGACGAACTCGGAAAGCGCGTTGAGCTCCACCGGCGTCAGTACGGGCGCTTCCCCCGTCATCGGGATCGCACCGTGTCGACCAGATGCTTGCCGAGCATGTCGAGCGGCGCAACGATGTCGGCGCCGCCCGCTCTCACCAGCTCGCCGGGCATTCCCCAGACGACCGCGCTCTCCTCCGCCTCGGCGAGCGTGCGCCCGCCCTGCGCCCTGAGCGCGGTCATGGCCGCCGCGCCGTCATTGCCCATGCCGGTCATCAGCACGCCGACGAGCCGGTCGGCAGGCACCGCGGCGAGTGCGCTCCGCACCAGCCGATCGACGCTCGGATGCCAGCGATGGCCCGGATCCGACGGTGCCGCGGCCGCGATCAGGCCTCGACCCTGCCGCCGCACGATCATATCGGCATCGCCGCGGGCGATATAGATGTGTCCGCTTTGGATCTGCGTGGGTGCCAACACTTCAGTCACCGGCAGCGCACAAATGGTATCGAGACGCCGCGCCAGTGCGCCGGTGAAAGAGGCGGGCATGTGCTGGGCGACCAGGATCGGCCAGGAAAAGTCCGGTGGCAATGTGGTGAGCAGGGCATCGAGGGCCTGCGGACCTCCGGTCGAGGTGCCGACCAGCACCAGCCCCTCGGCCGTCTTTCCGCCGGGAACCGCCCTGGGGACGGGCCTCGGCGGCACCGGCGAAGGCGCCTCGCGCGGGGGCGTCCAGCGGGCCAGCCCGGTCCTGGCGCGGACTCGGTCGCGCAGGCGAAGACTCGGCTTCAGCCGGGCGGCGGCGGCGGCGCGGACCTTCTCGACCAGACGGGGCGCAAGCGTGTCGATCGCCAGCGAAACCGCGCCTTCCGGCTTGGGAATGAAATCGACCGCGCCCAGATGGAGCGCCTCCATTGTTTCGGCCGCACCCTCATCAGTCATCGAAGAGAACATCACCACCGGGCAGGGCCGCTCGATCATGATCCGATCGAGACAGGTCAGGCCGTCCATGCGGGGCATGTTGATGTCGAGCGTGACGACATCGGGCGCGAAGGTCGGGAGCAACTCGATCGCCTCGGCGCCGTCCCGCGCCATGCCGACGACGAAGTCGCCTTCCGCCTCGAAGATGCTTCCGAGCAGACGCCGCATCAGCGGCGAATCATCGACGATCAGCAGCCGGATCATGAAGGAGTCACGGCGCCCTTCCGCATTTCCGCGAGAAGATCCTGCTCGGCCTTTTCGAGCAGTTCCTGCGGATCCACCATCAGCACCATCCGGCCTTCCGCCTCGATATTGGCAATGCGATCGATGATCCGGCCCGACCCGATCTCCGGCGCGGCGCGAATATGATCCCGTTGGACCCGAAGCACTTCGGAAACATCGTCGACGACGAAGCCGGCCTCGGTGTCGCCGATGCGGACGATGACGATACGGCCGCGCGTCTCGGCTTGCCCTGCAGCCTCGAACCGCCGCCGCTGATCGATGATCGGGACGATCTTGCCGCGCAGGTTCAGGATGCCTTCGACGAACGCGGGCGCCTTCGGCAGCCGCGTCAGCCGCTCCGGCACGCGGACGACTTCGACCACGCTGTCGATCGGCAGCCCGTAGGCTTCGTCGCCGAGCGTGAAGACGACGAACTGTTCGACGGCACCTTTCTCCGCCTCGGCCATATCAACCTCCTCCTCGACCGGCGAATCGCGCAGACGGTTCGCAGCCGACTCTTTCAAAAGATGCTCGGCCGACAGGATCGAGATCAGCCTCTTGCCGCCTTCCAGTCGCCCGATTGCCCGCACCTGCGCCTCCTGACGGCCACGCGTCAGCACCGGCGGTACCGGATCGACGTCCGCGTCCGGCAGGCGGACGATGGCCTTCACCCGATCGACGATCAGCCCCGCACGCGTACCGCCCAGCGCCGCGACGACGACGCGGCGCTCGTCGGAGGGCCGCGCCTGTAGTCCAAGCAGCACCGGTAGCCAGAGCAGCGGCAGCAGCCGATTTCGCACCGTGATCACGCCCGCCATCGCGGCATCGGTCTCCGGAACGGCAGCGATCGTGTCGGGCAGCGCGATGACTTCGAACACGCTCTCCAGAGGCAGCGCGAACTCCTGTTCGGCGATCTCGAAGCTGAAAAAGGCGCGCTCCGCAACCGGGGGGACGGCAGCAACCGCAGCCGCCGCGTGCCGCGCCGACCGGCGGCCGCCTCCCCGCGCTTCCGAAAAGGCACCGTCCAGCAGCGGACCGAGGTCGAGCAGGCGTATCGAGTCGTCGCCGGCACGTGCGCTTTCCAGCGGCACCAGCGCCGAGACATGATCGACGAACAGGCCGACCGGCGAGCCCCCCCCGAGCACGATCACCCTTTCCCCGCGCCGGGCGTCGGCGCTGCCGAGCAAGGCCGCGAGCGAGACGATCGGAATGACTGCGCCGCGCAGGTTGGCGATTCCTGCCAGGCTCGGCGGCGCGAGCGGCACCCGCGACACTGCCGGGGCACGGATCACTTCGGCGATCTCGCCCGCCGGAATGGCCAGGCGCTCGCCTGCGACGACGAAGGTCAGAGCCTGGGCGCCGGTCGCCATCCTCAGCGGCCGGATCGATTGAGCTCGTCGGCGAGAGAGGCGATATCCTCGATCGCCGCGGCAAGATCCTCGGCGCCATGCGCCTGCTGCCGGGCGGCGGCGGCGGCCTGCGCGGCGGCCGATGACGATTGTTCGGCCACCGCGGCGATCTGGCGGGTGCCGCTGACCACGTCCTGTACCGCGCGAAGGATCGTGTCGGTGCGGCCCACGATCGCCGCCCCGCCGGCGCCGAGGGTGCCGACTTGATCCTCCATCGCCGCCAGGCGCTCGGAGATGAGCGCGTTGCGACCGCTCTCGCTCTCGGCGACCGAAGCAATCTGCTCGAGATCGCGCCGGATCGCGCCGATCTGGTCGCGCATGGTCTCGACCATGTCACGGGCGCGTCCCGCATTGGCAGCCGATTCCCGTGCGAGCGCGCGAATGTCGCCGGAGACGATCGCGAAACCCGCCCCGGCGTCGCCGGCACGCGCCGCTTCGACCGAGCCGCTGACCGCCAGCATGTTGGTCTGCAGCGCGAGCAACGTGACGTTCTCGATCATCTTTTCGACACGACGGCAGGATTGATCGAGCCCGGTTACCAGCGCCCCCACGTCCTGCGTTTCTCGCAGAGCGGCCGCCACCCCGTCGATCAAACCCTCGACTTCCTGGCGACTGCCGGCGAGCGAGGCCCCCATTGCGCCGGCGCGGTCGACGGCTTCCTGCGCCCGCTCGCGGCTCGCCTCCGCGGTGCGCTCGATCTGGTTCATCGCGCCGGTCGCCTGCAAGGTCGTCGCCCCCTGGATCTCGGCGCCGCGGCTGATCTGCTCGACCGCGGCCATGATCTGCGTGGCGGCGCCCGAGAGTTCCTGCACCGTCGCCGAAAGCTCCTCGGCGGCCGAGGCGATCTGTTCGGTTTCGGCGCTGCTGCCCGTGCCCGCCTGCAGCACCGACGCCAGTTCGGCGAGCGCGTGCGCCGCCTGCTGGCTTTGATCGACCGACTGGGTTTGCTGGTCGATCGCGCGCTGCGCCTCGGCTGCGGCGGCCGCCTGCTCTTCCGCAGCGCTCGCGACCTGCTCGGCCGCCCGCTGCGCCTCGCGCGCGGCGCCTTCCGCCTCCACGGCCGAAATGAGGATCGCCTGAGCCCCGGCGGCGAGCTGCGCCATGTCCGTGCGGATCACGCCCAGTCGCTCGGTGGCTGCGGTGCCGGCGTCGATCTGCGCCGTGGCCGCAGCCGATGCGGCCTGGATCCGGGCGGCGACATCGCGCACCGACGATGCGATTTCACCCGCTGCGTCGCGAATCTCGGACGCGCTCTGCTCCGAACTCTCGGCAAGCGCCCGAACTTCGTCGGCCACCACCGCAAAGCCGCGGCCATGCTCGCCGGCTCGCGCCGCCTCGATCGCGGCGTTGAGGGCGAGAAGGTTGGTCTGATCGGCAACTTCGCTGACCGTTTCCGTGATCGCGCCGATCTGTCCGGCCTGGCGCTCGAGCGTTTCGGCGAGATCGGCCGAGGCGCGCTGGCGTGTCGCATTGGCGCGGATTGCGACCGTGGATTCGAGAATCGCGGCCGAGCTTTCGGCGATCACGGTCTGCAGAGCGTCGGCGCTACGCTGGGCCGCTTCGGCATCGGCGCGCGCGCCCGCGAACTCCGCGCTGAGATGTGTCACCGCCGCGAGCGACTGGGACGACGCGCCTGCGGCCTCCTCGGCGCCGCTCGCAATCTGCTCCATTGCCCGGCGCAGTTGCTCGGCGGCTGCAGACGCCTCGGTGATGCCGCTGGCCAGTTCCTCGCTTGCCGCACCGATCCGCTCGGCGGCGAGCTGACGGCGATCGCTCGGCGCAGCCCGCGACCCCCGCGCCCTCGGAGCCGCACGTGCCGGCTCCGCTGCAGGCTGCGACAAGGCCGCGGACGTCGCCGCCTGCGGTTCTTGTGCGGCGGCGGCACGCTTGCGCCGCCCTCGTCCTGCCACTTGCGAGGTCTTGACCAATGCCACCGCTCATTCTCCCTGAAGCCGCGTCGGCGGTTCCCGATGCATCGCGAGATCCGGCCGAAGCACCGTCTATGCCGAAAGCCTGGAGATTAGCCACCCTGCAGCTGCCGCACGGCCGTGGCGATGCGCAGGCGATCCGATCAGCCGGCGTCTTCGTCCGGGTCGGTCCGGGACGCGGCGATGGCGGCGCTCTCTTTCTTGAGCGGGCCCGATACCGGGCAAACCTGCTGAAGATAGGAATTCAGCGTGTTGGCCACGCTTTCCGGCACCAGTCGATAGTGAACGAACTGACCTTTCTTCTCGCTGGTGACGAGCCCCGCATTTTCGAGAACCGAGAGATGCTGCGAAACTGCCGACTTCGAGATATCGAAGCGGGCGGCGATCTCACCCGCCGTCAGATCGGCGTGAGCAAGATAGGCAAGGATCTTCCGGCGAACGGTCGAGGAGAGGGCTTCGAAAACACGCTGCATGCGGCTCATTTAAGGATTGACTTAATCACTTGCAAGCTCGAGAGGTGCAGTGATTAAGTTATCACTTAATTTCTTAGGAGCTTGCGATGGATGAATCGAACGATCCTCATGCCGTGAACTCGCTTGTCGCTGAGGATGCCGATGCATCGGCCGGGATGGTGCGCTGGGATCCGCTTCACTCGTTATGGAACGGCACCATGTTGCTCGCGACCTTGGCGCTCGCGCTGCCGCTGTTCACCTGGGGCGCATTCCTGATGTTCCTGCTGACCACCGGGGCCGGCCTGCTGCTCGGCCACTCCGTCGGCTTCCACCGGCGCCTGATCCACGGCAGCTTCGAATGCCCGCTCTGGCTCGAGCGCATCCTTGTCTGGGTCGGTACCGCGGTGGGGATCAGCGGACCCTTCTGGATGGTGCGGACACACGATCTGCGGGACTGGGCGCAGCGCCAGCCGGTCTGCCACGATTATCTTGCGCATCGCCGGCCGATGCTGATCGACGCCTGGTGGCAGATGCACTGCCGGCTGCAACTGGCGCAGCCGCCCCGCTTCGACCTCGGCCGGATCGGACGCGATTCCTTCTATGTCTTTCTGGAGCGGACCTGGATGCTGCAGCAGGTGCCGATCGCCTTCCTTCTCTTCGTCGCGGGCGGCTGGAGTTGGGTGGCCTGGGGCATCTGCGCCCGGATCACCGCGTCGGTAACGGGCCACTGGTTCGTCGGCCATCTTGCCCACCGCATCGGGCCGCAGACCTGGCTCGTCGACGATGCCGGCGTCCAGGCCCACGACGTGCCCTGGGCCGCGATCCCGACAATGGGCGAGGCATGGCACAACAACCATCATGCCTTTCCCGACTCGGCGCGGATCGGCCTGTACCCGGGGCAGAGCGACTGGGCCTACCGCTTCATCCTTCTGCTCCAGGCGCTCGGCCTCGCCCGGTCGATCCGCACCCCGGAACCCCTCGCCACCCGCAAGGCTCTGACGCCGGCGGCGCCCACCGCAACGGTGCAGGATCACGCGCAGCTCTCCGCATCATGACTCCGCCAACGGACGCGCGTCTTCCTTCAAGACTGCTTGATCGCGCCCCCACTTGATTGCCAGAAGAGGCGCGAGGGAGAGAGATGTGGGTAAGATGGCGGGGCGCACACCGGTTCTGTTGGGGCTGCTGCTCGCCGGCGCCGTGCCCGCGCAGGCGGCCGGGCGCTGCTGGCTGCCGACCTGGGCGAGTGCGCAGCAGGTGCCGGAGGAGCGCAACGCCCTCCCCGCCGCGGATCTTACCGATGCCACCTTGCGTCAGATCGTCCGCGTCAGCGTCGGCGGCGAAGCCGTTCGGGTCCGTATCTCCAATCTCCATGGCACGGCGCCGCTGTTGATCGGCGCGGCCCATGTCGCGCTCAGCGCGGACCCGGCGAGCCCGCGCCTCCAGCCGGGCGGAATGGTGTTGCGGTTCGCCGGGCGCAGCACGATCACTATTCCGGCAGGCGCCGAATATCTGTCTGATCCGGTCGATCTCGCGGTTCCGTCCCTCGCGCATCTCGCCGTCTCGCTCTTCCTGCCGCAGGCGCCGGCGCAGCAGACGAGTCACCCCGGCTCGCGGGCGACATCGTATCTCGCCCGCGGCAACGCGGCCGGAGCGGCCGACCTCCCCGGCGCGAAGAGCGTCACCCATTGGTATCAGCTTGCCGCCGTCGAGGTTGATGCACGGCCGGGATCGTCGGCAATCGTCACGCTCGGCGACTCGATCACCGACGGCTATGGCGTCCAGCCGGACACCGATCTGCGCTGGCCGGACCATCTCGCCCGGCGCCTGCAGCAGAAACACGGCCGCGTCGCGGTCCTGAACCACGGCATCGGTGGCAACCGATTGCTCGCCGACGGCCTCGGCCCCAACGCGATGGCGCGGTTCGAGCGCGCCATCGCGCAGCCGGGGGTCAGCCACGTGGTCGTACTCGAGGGCGTCAACGATCTCGGCACGCTCGGTCGGGACGGCGGCGATGCCGCTGCCTATCGAGACCTCGCCGATCGCATGATCGTCGCTTATTCGCAAATCGTGGCAACCGCGCGGGCCCGCGGCGTTCGCGCGATCGGCGCCACCATCATGCCCTATGGCGGCTCGGACTATTACCGATCCACCGCCGCAAGCGAGGCGGCGCGTCAGGCGGTGAACGACTGGATTCGCCGCCACTTCGACGCGGTAATCGATTTCGACAAGGTCATGCGCGATCCGGCCGATCCGCTGCGCCTCCGACCCGATCTCGATTCCGGCGACCACCTTCATCCCTCCCTGGCCGGCTACAAGGCGATGGCGGAGGCGGTGCCTCTGGACCTGTTCGGCAAGGCAGGATCGCAGCCGAGCTGCCGTCAGACGGCCGAGTGACGTCTATTTGCCGGTGAACAGAAAGCCGACCGCCGCCATGATGCAGAGAAAGGCGGCGGCGTGGCGCCAGTGGAGCGGCTCGCCGAGGAACAGCACCATGAAACCGCCGAAGATGATCAAGGCGATCGCCTCCTGGGTGATCTTGAGCTGCGCCGCCGACCAGCCGCCGGCATAGCCGATCCGGTTCGCCGGTACCGCAAGGCAATATTCGACCAGGGCGAGGCCCCAGCTGATCAGGATGACGAGCAGGATCGGCTTGTCCATGCCGCCGCGCAGGTGCCAGTACCAGGCGGCGGTCATGAAAACGTTGGAGAGAATGAGCAGCAGGATCGTCGGCATGGCCTGGGCATGCCACGCCGCGGCCGATGCCGCTAGCGCGGGACGGCGTAGCGTTTTGCGATCAGCGCGATCGGGATGCCGACCAGGATGCAGTGCGAGAACAAGGCATTGGCGATTCCGTAGAGCGTGTTCGGCAGCGGCAGTTCCGGGAAACGCAGCGGGCGCACGATCCAGTACATGATGATCCACAGCAGGAAGCCGTAGGCGATCCCCGCCACGATCGGGTGGCGCATCAGCGCCGGGATCCGCGGCGCGATCAGCACATAAGCCGCGGCCATGCAGGCCATGATCGCATAATGGACCGCAAGACCGACTGCGGCCCAGCCCGGCGTCGCCGTCGGCGCGTCTCCGAACGGGCCGCTGGCGACGAAGCGGAGCACCTGCAGCGGGGTCATGCCGGCCACCCCGGCGAAGACGAAGGCGGAAAGGATGTCGAGCGTACCCGCGACCAACGTCGCGATGATGATCGGGCGGCCAGCGCCCACCAGATATTTGTTCATCGCCTGCTCGCCCATCAGATCCTCCCTTGCGCCTTGCTCTGGAATGGTGGCGCAACCCGCGCCGAGACTTCAGCGATCAACTCCCTCCGCGCTGCGGCGCATCGGCAAGTGGGAATCCTCGTTCTGCCTGTCGGTGTACGGACCGTGCGCGGACTTTGGCCCAGTCGCTCTTGAGCAGGCCGAAGCGAAGCAAGGTGACCCGGCGGCCGGTCGCTTCCGCCCGAATTTCGTCCCGAAGGCGCCCCTCCAACTGCATTCGCGTTCCCAACCAGCCTGCGACGACCGTGTTCGTCTCTGCAACCAGAGCGATTACCTTCTCGAGGCCACCCGACGAAAATGCCCAGTCCACGATCGCTCGCGCCGTTTCGGCAGCCACCGCCTGTTCCAGCGCCTCAGCCTCTCCGACAACCAGGGTGATGGTGAGGGTCAGGTGCCGCCAATCCACCTTGAGAGTGTAGAAGCCGAGCGCCGCGCCGTCTTCGTTCCGGACGATCGCCAGCGCGAACGACTCGCGGTTGTCGAAGCCGGCGAGGAAGGCACGGGCGCCGCGCTCGCCGACATCTCGGGCGGACTGGGCAAGCCCGCCCGCCACCCGCTCGTCGGCCAGCCAGCGCCGCAGCGCCGGTAGTTCCTTGTCCGCAAGCGGCCGCAACGTGAAGCGGCCGGTATGGATCGTTCCGGGCGATCGCCTGCCGATCATGCGAAATGGAAGCTCGAGGAGTCGAAGGCGAGCGTGCCGGCACCGCTATAGGCTGCGACGAAGCCGAACGTCGCAAGGTCGCTGACGGCGATTTCGTCGTTCCAATCCACTGCCTCGAACCGGATGTCGCCGTTGGGGAGCCGGGAGGCAGTGGCACCCCACAGGGAAGCCAGGTTCAGTTCGACCCCGTCAGGCACGTCGAGCACGACGCTCCAATCATCGATCGGCGCCTGAGATATGTTGCGGATCGTCGCCGATTGGACGAGCATCCCTCCCCACGAGATCGTCGAAGCGGCAGTCAGGCGTGCGTCGCCTGCATCCGCGATGTTCGGCGCCGGATCCCGATCGAAGATCGTGAAGCCGAAATCGCTTGCCTTGAATGCGGCTCCATCGACCCGCAAGGTCAAGTAGAAGGTGTCGCCAGCCTTGAGGTCCGGCTGATAGCCGGTTCCGACCGTCGAGAAGACCAAACCGTCGCCGCCAGCGATCAGCGTTTGATTGGTAGGCCCGTTGAAGCCGGAGATCCAGCCGCCGGCAACGGCGCCTGCGCCATCGTAATCGGCGACGATGTCCCACATTTTCAGGTGACCATCGACGATAGCATCGGGTTGCACAGTGTAGCGGAAGGTGACGTTATACCCCCCGCCCCAGCGAGGATCGTACCAGCTGTTGACGCTGTGGAAGTTGAAGCCCCCGTTGCTGCCGTGGTTGCCGCCGCTGACGGCGATCGCAAGATCGTCGAACACGCTCGCCTGTCCATCACTCGCGGTAATCCGAACCGAAAGCGGCGCGGCTCCGGCCGGCGGAGTGCCTCTGAGGGTACCGGTAGCCGGGTCGAAGGTCAGCCAATTCGGCAGGGCGTTGCCGTCGGAGAGCCGTGCCGAAAGCATCAGAGGATCCCCGTCAGCGTCTCTGAAGCTGCCCGCCGGCACTTGGTAGATTGCGGCCGCGCCGCTGGTCCAGCTCTGGTCCGCCAGCGCCGCCGTCAGCACGGGAGCGTCATTGACGTTCGCTATCGCGACCGCGACATCGACCGAGCTGTGGCTCCCGGACGGATCGGCAACGGCAACGCGTAGAATGTGGGTCCCGACATCGTTGTCGCCCGGGCTCCGTGCCGTCGAGATCCGGCCTTGCGCATCGACGACGAAGAGGCCGTCGCGATTGCCGTCTACGATCGAGAAGAGCAGCGTGTCGCCATCGACGTCGCTCGCGGCGATCTGCGCGACGATGGCTGGAGCAGCATCTTCCGCCGTGCTCAGGCTGCTGTCGGCTGCGAGAATTGCCGTCGGCACATCATTTGCACCGGTCACCGTGATCGAAAGGGTCGACGTCGACGCGGCGCCATGCTCGTCGACCACGTGATAATCGGCAACCACCAAATGGGTCTGCCCGGCGGCGAGCGCCTGATAAGCGGCGTCCGCCGGATCGAAGCTCCAGTCTCCCTGCCCGGTCAGCGCGAGCCCGGCCACCGGCGTGAGCAGCGAAAAGGTGAGCGTGGCATCGCGATCCTGATCGACCGCCTGCAAGGCGCCGCTGACGGGAGCATGGTCCTCCACCGCCTCGGCGCTTGCCGGTTGCGCGACCGGAACGTCGTTGACGTTGATGACGTCGACAACGATGTCGGCGATCGCCGTTCCGCCCTGCGCATCCGAAACCTGCAGCTGGAGCGTGTGGAGACCAACATCGGCGTCAGTAGACGGCCGAGTCGTCGTGAGACCACCGGACGGATCGATCCTGAACAATCCACCATCGTTGCCGCTGACGATCGTGAACACCAGCGTGTCCCCGTCGGCATCGAAGGCGCCCCAGCCGGCGATCACCGCGGGGGCGGAATCCTCGAACAGCTGAATGACCTCTGCCGGAACCGCAGTGAAAGCAGGAACGTCGTTGGTTCCGCTCACCGTAATCAGGACCGCAGACGTCACCTGCACGCCCAGGGGATCAGAAACAGAATAGGGCAAGGTGATCACACGCGTCTCGCCGGCACCGAGATCCTGATAGGCGGGGTCCGAGGGATCGAAGCTCCAGCTTCCGTCTGCCTCCAGCACGAAGCCCGCAGCCTCACCCGCCGCGCTGAATACGAGCCCTCCGTTGCCATCACCATCGCTGGCAGCGAGTTGGCCGGTTACGACCGCGCCGTCCTCCACGGCTGCAATGCTGTCGCCGGCAGTCTCCGGCGCATCGTTCGTCCCGACGATTACGACCGGAACGACCAGGCTCGCGCTCCCGCCATGTCCATCGCTGATCTCGATCCGCAGTTGCAATGCGCCGACATCCGCATCTCCCGCAGGCCGGACAGTCCGCACGACGCCGCCCGCGTCGATCGTGAACAGCCCTGCTTCATTGCCTTCGATGATGCTGTAGTGAAGCGGATCGCCATCCGGATCTACGGCCCCGACAGTCACCACGGCCTGCGCCGGAGCGTCTTCGGTAACCTCCAGCACCGCAGGCAACGCGCCGACGCGAGGAGCATCGTTGACGGCGGCAAGCGCCACTTGAATCTTGCCGATGCTCCAGCCGCCATTCGGATCGGCAATTTGGTAGCTGATCGTCGCAACACCGGTGAAATCGGCGTCCGGACGGAAATGAACGTTGCCGTCGAGACCGATCCAGGCGCTTCCTCCGGTCGTCCCGCTGATCCCAGTGATGTGCATCGGGTCACCGTCTGCATCCGACAGCTGGGCGAGCAGAGTGCCGAGCGGGATGCTGAACAGTTGATCCTCAATGCCGCTCAGCGACAGGGTCGCCGCAACGGGGTTTCGGTTCGGCGCTGTCAGGTCCAGCACGGGCGCACCCGCGCCCTCGCCGAGAAAGCGAAGCTGCTCCACGCCGATGAGCGTATCGAGCCCCTCGACGCCGGCGAGATCGCTGACCGTCACGGTGCCGTCCAAGGCGATCTCGATATCGTAGTCCGACCTCAGTCCTGCATAGACGGCGGTATCCCGTCCCACGCCACCCTCGATGTGGTCGTCGCCGCCGCCTCCGCGCAGAACATCATTGCCTTCGTCTCCAGCAATGAAATCAGGCGAGGCAAAACCGTTGATCGTATCCGCCATCGTCGTCGACTCGTTGCGCAGCACGATCTGCTGTACGTCGGACCAACTCAGCCGATCGCCGCCCGCGAAGACGAAGGTCTCGATCTTTGCCATCGCGGTCGAGAACTGGCCCTCGACGGTGAGGGCGAGCCGATCGAGGCCCATGACTTCGATCAGCAGGTCGCCGCCAGCGGCCCCCGTTCGGCTGAAGAACACGTCCGAGACCCCGACGCCAGGGCCGAACTGCACGATGTCCGTGCCCCCGGCATCGCGTACGCGATCTTCATCATAGGCACGATCGAACAGATAGATGTCGTCGCCGGGGCCGCCGACCAGCATATCGCTGCCGGCGCCTCCATCCAACGTTCCCCCCCCTGTATCGCCGACGATCACATTGTCGCCGTCGAAGTCGATGCCCTCGACCAGCCGGTATAGCTCCTGCCAAGTCATGACGAGTCCACTGCCGAACTCGAACATGGTGACGGTTGCCCCGCCGTCGTCTTCCGGCGCCGAAGTGCGCGTGACGAATTGGTTTTCGATCGTCAGCCGCTCTCCCGTCGCCCGGTTGAGGATGATGAGGTCCGTCCCCGACTCGCTGCGGAACAGGCCGATGTCCTGCGGCCCGTTCATGTCATCGAGCACGACCCGATTGCCGTCCCACACCGACACCGTACCGGTTGCCGCGCTGAAATGATCGTCCCCGTCCTCTGCGCCCCAAAGGAAGGTTGCGGACGCGCCGACGGCGATCACGCGATCCTCGCCGCCCAGGCTGTCGATGGTGCCATTGCCGTCGACGTAGAGGGTTTCCGAACCGTCCGTCGGCGCGACGAAGAGCAGACTTGGATCGAAATAGAGCAAATTCGGATCGGGAAGAACCGGTATCGTCTCGGGATCGATGTCCTCGATCAGCGCCTGCACGTCCGCCCAGGACAACAGCGTGCCATCGTCGAGGACGAAGGCGGTGACGACTGCCTCGAGCCGGCTGGTGTCGTCGGGATCCCCCGATCCTGCGAACTGGTTGTGAATGATGACCCGATCGCCGGTGTCGCGGAAGATCACGACCAGATCCTCGCTGGCGCCGTCTCGGGCAAAGATCAGGTCCGCGGTCTGTTCCGCGCCTTCCAGGACGAGCGTGTTGCCAGTCCAGTCGCGCCCGGTCGCGTCGCCGCCGATCAGAGTGTCGAACATCCAGTCGGAGAAGCGGTCGGCCCCGTCTCCGCGCCCGATCACCAAGGTGACGCCTCCCGACGAACTGGTGATCTCGTCATTGCCTGCGCCTGGCTCCACCGTGTCGCCCGAATAGACCCACAGAGACTCCGTCGGGTCCTGGAACAGCAAGGTGCGGCCATCGATGAAGCCGATCGAGACCAGGGCCTCACGGGCGATCCGGATCGTGTCCGGCGCATCGGCGAAGCCGATGACGAGCATTCTTGGATCATCTTCGGCAAGGCGGAAGGTGAGATCCTCGAGCGTTGCCGCCGGCAGCATCTCGATTCCGTAGCGGGTGCCTTCCTTCCACTCGGGGATGACCTCATCATGGCCGTCGCCGACCCCGAACCTGATCGTGTCCGTGCCGCCCCGCCCGACGATGAGGTCGTCGCCCGTGCCGGGGACGAAGACGTCGTTGGTCGTGTTGCCGTCCTCGTCCGATCCGGTGAGTGCATCATCCCCAGCAGTGCCCGTGGTTCGTCCGGGGATCAGCAGGCCAAGCTCGTGATCGTAAAAGATCCGGGTGCCGTCTTCGAAGATGATGTCGACGATCGAAAGCCGGCCGGCATCCGCGACCGCAGCGAGCTGCGGCGCGTTGTTGATCCAGGCACCATGGAGGAAGGTGACGGAGCTCCCGTCGGGCAATTCGAACCGGAGATGGTCGCCCTTGACGCCACCCGCTTCCGAGACCGGGCGGATGCGAAGTGTTTCGGGAGTCGCACCGCGTACGTAAAGATCGACGCTGTCCCAGCTGTCCGCGGAATAGACGATATCGTCGCCGCCACCTGTCGCGAGCACGACGGCACCACCCGAATGGATTGCCACCACATCGTTGCCGGGACCCGCATCGACGATCGTATCGATACCGAGGCCGACGATGGTGTCGTCGCCGCCTGTCCGGTCGGCATCGAGGACTTGTTGCCGGACCTCGCGGCTGCTCAGGCTGGTTCCATCCGCAAAGTCGAACCGCTCGATCATGTAATAATGACTGCCCGGATCGGCGGGATGGCCGTCGAACGGCGTGCGATCGATCAGCAGCGTCTCGCCCGTGGCGACGATCGTCACCAGGATCGAGTGCGGATCGCCGGATGCGCGCGTGAAGGTCACGTCGTCTCGGCTAAGATCCTTGAACGTGACGACGTCGATGTCGCGGCCCCAGGAATAATCTTCTTCCTGATCGTATCCGAAGTCACGAATGACGTCGTGGCCATAGCCGATGCCGAAAACGTAGCTGTCCGAATCGTCGCTGCCGACCAGGACGTCGTCACCTGCACCGCCGTCACGCTCACCGGCCGCAATCCAGTCGTCGCCGGCAGTGGCGGTGGACAGCATCTCGATAAGGTCGTTGCGATCGAGAGAAGTGCCGTCGGCCAATGCAATCATCTCGATGCCGCTGCCGCCATAGTCGAGCCAGCGCGGCAAGAGCTGGTTCTCGACAGTCACGCTGCCCGCCGCGCCCGCGATTCGGATGACGATGTCGAATCCGCTCCGGGTCACGACCAGATCAGATTGGGTGATCCCGGCCGCGGCGAACTCGATCGTGTCGTCGCCGCTGAGATCGGAGATCAGCACATCGCCGAACCCCTCCTCCAAGCGGAAAAGGTCGTCGCCCATGCCGGCGAGGATCAGGTCGTCGCCGGTGCCCGGCAGATAGGTACGATCGGAATAGGTGATATCGAACAGGACGTCGTTTCCGGCGGTGCCGACGGTGCGCTCGCCGACGATGCCGACGCTGGTGCCGTTGCGGAACAGGATTGCCTCGACGTCGCCATATTGGTCTTCGGCATCCGGATCGCCGTCATAGGTGAAGTCGTTGTGGAGGATCATGCTGCCGTCGAAGCCGGCGAAGCGGATCTCGAGATTGCCGTTGGATCGGAAAATCCTCAGGTCGCCGACCGATGCTCCGACCGGTGCGAGTATGCTGTCGAAGCTCAGCCAGCTATCGTAGATTTGGTCTCGGCCGCTGCTGAACACGTAGATGTCATCGCCGCCGCTGCCGTCGAGCCGGTCGTCGCCGTCCCCGCCATCGAGCACCTCGGCGGTGATGTCCCCGTAGATCTCGTCGTCCCGATCCGTTCCCGTCAGCTGCCCGGCGACTCCGCCGGTGAGGATCTCGAGCACCTCGTTGATCCCGACCACGGTGCCGTCACCAAGCACGAATTCGGTTACATAAGGATGGCGCAAGCCGTTCTCTATGGCGACCGATGCCTCGCTTCCAACGATCCGTACCAGCAGATCCAGACCGGTGCTTCCCCCGCGCGCGAAGACGAGATCCTCCAGCGCGATCCCCTCGGCAAGCACGATCCGGTTGCCGAAATCGGTCTCCTGGATCCGATCGGCGCCGCTGTCCGCCCCGAACAAATAGGTATCGATTCCCGCACCGCCGCGGAGAAGGTCGTCGCCACGACCGCCATCGATGACGTCGTTCCGACTGGAGCCGAGAAGGGTTTCGCCCGCGTCGGTACCGGTATTGACGATCGTGTCGACCTCGGCAGCGGACAAGACCGTTCCGTCCGAGAAGCGGAAACTGTCGATCCGCGGATCCTCGCCGAACCGCTGTTCGCGGATCACGATTTCGGCGCCGGTAGACAGGAAGCGCAGAACCAGATCCTGTCCGGTGCCGTCCCCAACCAGTCCGAACACGACGTCGGAGCGCGGCGCGTCGATCACCAGCGTGTCGAAACTGTCGCCGAGTCCAAGATCGTCGACGACATCGCTGCCGCTCGCAGGTCCCACCCGATATTCGTCATCCTTCCCGAAGCCCATCAGGATGTCGGCACCGGTGCCGCCGGCCAGTATCGAGCCCGCGTCGCGCCGCCCGAACACGATCATGCCGCCGTCCGCCGTGACGATCGTATTACCGTCGACGACGTTACGAACTCGTCCATCGGCAAAGACCAGATGCTCGATCGCGGCCGATATTCCGCCCCCCGCCAGCGACAGATCGAAATTGGCATAGGTGCCGGCATCCGAAACCACCGAGACCCGCAATGTCCCGCCGGCGGCCGTAAAGATGAGGCTCACATCCTCGGGCAGGACATCGAGATAGAGCGCGTCGTCGCCGCTTGCGTCGGTGATACGGACGTTGGCCGGCACGCTGCCGAGCAGATAGGCGTCGTCGCCGGAACCGCCGTTCAAGCGGGTGACCCCGGGGAGCGCCACGATGAGATCGTGCCCGTCGAGGCCGAACCCGCTGTGGGTACCGCTGATCGCGCCCGACGAGGCACCTCCGACGAAGGCGGCGCGCAACGCGGCGACATCGAAGGGCACCCCGGCGGCATCGATATAGACTTTGGCTGCCGAGTCGATCGCTGCTCGGGTCACACCAAGCTCCGGTGCGTAGCGCGAGACGATCTCGAGCATGACGTGCCAATAGGAAGCTGCCTGCGCGGTCTGCGCCGAGGCACCTGCGGCGACCGCCTCCATCAGCTGGTCGAGGCTGGTGCCTTCGTCGGCGACGAAGAAGGCCGCCGCGGCGAAGCTGAGGCCGGGGGTGAGCGCACTTCCAAGATCGATTTGGCCGAGCAGCTTGGCAGCGGTTTCGACAACCCACTCCTGCCATTCCCGACCAAGCATCGACGCAGCATCCTGGCGCGGATTGTGCCCGATGATAGCCTGCTCGAACGGGCTGCCGGTGATTGTCTCGATCGCCGAAAGCCAGCGCGCGTTGATGTTCGGGCCGCGGCTGTCGATCGCGACCGCGTCGGCACCGGTCCAGCGCAGCAGGATTTGCTCCACCCTGCCGAAAAGCTCGCCGGCATGATCCGGCGTCAGCTGCGAAAGACTCTGCACCATCTCGAGCAAGGCCGGATCGCAGCTCATCGCCACGCGAAGATCGCTGAGCTGGCCCGATCCGAGCAGCTGCGGCAGCGCCGATGCTGCCGCGCTCACCGCCGCGGGGCCGACTTCGCGCGTGTCATATTGGTCGATCGACAGAAAGGCGTCGTAGATTCCGAGCGTGCTGCCGTCGGCACGCGCTACCGTCGACATCGAGACGACCTCGGTGCCGTCGCATCCGCAGTCGATGTCGTTCGATGCCTGCGTCTTCAGGCTGATCGAAACGATGCCGAGCTCGGCAAGACTCTTGAGCTCTCCGGCATCGGTGACCGCATCGCCGTCCGCATCCTGCCAGATGCGCAGCTCGCCATATTGCGCGTCGGACGAATCGATCACCTTGTCTCGGTTGGTGTCGAGCTTGGAAAGTTCGGTGAAGCCGTCAGTCCCGTCCTGCTCGGGCCGGTTGCCGTGGCTCGTCGTCCGACCGGTACCAAACAGCTCCGCGCCGCTGCTGATCCGTCCGTCGCCGTTCCGGTCGAGCGCCAGCAGTCCGTCTTCGGGTAGTGCCCAGGCGACGTGCTCCGCGAAGCCATCATTGTCGAGATCGAAATAGGCGCGGCTGTCGTACAATTCCTCGACCAATTCCCGGTCGCCGTTCAGATCGATGATCAGCGGGTCACGTTGGCATTCGGCCTGCTGCTGGTCCGGACGGGTCTCCTTCAGCCGGATGCCGGCTTCCCCGTTGCTGAAGCCGTTGATGGTGATGCTCTCACCGTTGCTGGTCACCGTGAGTGTTCCGGCGGCCTTGTTGTAGACGTAGATGGTTCCGTCCGAGCTCTCGTAGGTGCCGGACTCGTCGTCCTCTTGGTTCGGCGGAGTTGGGGCACAGGGGTCGGCGGGCGGCTTCTCGCGCTCGCCGCCGGCAAGCGTCTTCCCGCCGAGCATGACGATGTCGCCTTGGTCGAGGTCGACGATGCTGTCGCCATTGTTGGTCTTGAAGGTATCGTTGTCAGCACCGCCGTCCAGCTTGTCGCCGGCAGTGTCGCCGTCCGCCCCATCGAGGATGTCGTCGCCGGCCCCGCCGATCAGTTCGTCGGCATCCGCGCCCCCGGTGATGGTGTCGATCCCGGCACCGCCTTCGAGTTTGTCCTCGCCCTGGGCACCCTTCAGGACATCGTCGCCGTCATTGCCCTTGATCTCGTTCTTCTGATCGTTCCCGCTGAGCTCGTCCGCGCCCTTGCCGCCCTCGATGCGCTCAGCATTGACGATCTTGAGGCCGATCGACGAGTCGCTCTTCAGCTCGAAACGTCCGCTGGCCAGGTCTCCCTTAACCGCCGCGGTCATCTCCTTCATGTCTACGAGATCGCCTTTGCCGGCGCCGTCGGGGTGTGCCGCGAGGTCAATCTCGGCTAGCCCTCCCTTGTTGTCGTTTCCCGCCAACGGATCGGCTGTCAACGACTTGATCTCCACGACATCGGTCTTTTCGGTGGCGGTAATCTTCTCGATCGAAATCAGCGTGTCGGTC
This sequence comes from Sphingosinicella sp. BN140058, assembly GCF_004135585.1. NCBI lineage: Bacteria > Pseudomonadati > Pseudomonadota > Alphaproteobacteria > Sphingomonadales > Sphingosinicellaceae > Sphingosinicella > Sphingosinicella sp. BN140058. The sequence goes on from NZ_CP035501.1 coordinate 1,047,073, forward strand.
TTGCTGTCCCGCGTTGTCTCTACGAAAACGGATTTGGCAAAGTCAGTTGTGGTGCGATATGTCTGGTCGCCTTGGCTGGTCACGACGATCTTGACCTTGATGGCGTGAGTCTCGGCCGAATAGGAGACGCTGTCCTCGCCATCGTCTTCGATGGTAAGCCGTGCCGTGGCGCCAGGATAAATGCGGTGATCACCGCCATGCACCAGATCGCTGCCTGCCCCGAGGGTGAAGCTGTCCTTGCCGGCGCCCCCGAAGAGCTGATCGTTGGCAAATACGGCATCGCCGATCGCGTCGCCATCGTTGATCGTGTCGTCGCCGCCTCGTCCCAGAACGATATCTGGCCGATACGAACCGCTGGCCGTCTGGCCCGCATCGCTGCCGACGATGAGGTTGGTCGGCTCCTGTTGCGTCACGTCGCCGGACTGCGAGCCTTCAAGATGGCGCATCAGATCGGAAAAGTTCTGCGGCGTGAACAGCAGTCCGTGCGCCGGTCCCGAGAAGCCGGAGCCGGCCGTATCCGTGATCGTCATGATGCTGCCCAGGATGAAGCGCTTGCTGTCGAAGTGCATTAGCACCGCGCTGCCGCTGTCACCCGGCTGCGCCGGTCCGCTGTAGGTAAAGCTTCCTCCCGAACCGCTCAGGGTTCCATCGTTGTTCGAGCTGGTCGCGCCCCGACGAGAAAGCCGAATAGTGTCGGTCGTGGTGGTCATCCCCATTGACGAAGAATAGGCATCTGCACTGTCGAGGAAGACAACGACACCAGCATCATTCTTCCCGACGCTATCATTGCCTGCGACGAATTGGCGGTCAGAAGGGGTAATCGAGCGATGCGCACCGATAAATTGCCCGATCGTCCGCCCCGCAGGCGGTGTTGGCAGCGTCGGATAGACGGAGTTCGCAACGGATAGATAAGTGGCTTCGTAGTTTTCCAACTGCCAGCTTTGAATGCGATAGGTTTCGTGTCCGGAGACATTATTTGTCTCACCCGGATCGAGAGTCATCATCCGACGATTTGGAATACCAACCGCCTCGTTAAATGTGTAGATTACATGACCTGCTGTAAGAATGAGATTGTCGCCAATATACCATCCGGATCCGTGACCGTAGGATGTCGGATTGACATTGCCTGCTTTATCCGGGGAGAGAAGTGTAACGAATCCAGCCATGATTACCGCCTCTTGCTGCAGTAAACTCCAACAACCGTCGCATCACCGATCACGTAACCAGGACCAGCGTATTCGCCGCCAAATGGATATTCCGGCCCGTCTCCGAGCATGGCTGCGGCTTCGCACCACTCTGGCACGATGCGTTTGACGCAGATGAGCTTGCCGGGCGGAGTCGGTCCGCGGCCGGCCCGCGCTCCGCATTCGGGAACGCCTGGCGCATCCATCGCACGGGACCGGCAAACCGGATTGTAAACGGCGTCAGCCCACATTCCGCACCATGCGTGCTGGCGCGCGGCAACTCGGCGGCCGTTGAAAGGCCGTTCCTCGTCCCCAACGCAGAGGCCAAGAGGCGCGGCAGCGCCTTCGGAGCTCGAATTGCGGCAGAAGCGCTTGTGCGACGCGCGCTCGGCAGGCGTAGGCCGCGGAAGAGCCGAGCCATCGCCAGCGACGCAGAACGGTGTTGAGGGTGCAACCGGCTGGTCCGGATCCCTTGTGCACACAGTCGCCCCGTGCGGACCCGTCCGGGAACACATTCTTTGCCAATCAGTCCACAGCTGACACTGTGGATGTGCGCGATCGAAGGCTGCCAACTGCCGGTCCGCGGAGCTAGGCGCAGCGACACTGCCGGCATAGGCATCGCCGCGCATCGCTGTCCCGGTCAGGACAAGAATTGTGCAGATGTGCAGGACGCGCGATCGGGTTCGTGGCGACGGGGCGGTGTCCCAGCGGTCGCGGCATTCCGCCGCTGCTCTTCCGGCAGCGGCCATGCCACGGGCATGTTCAGCGACTCCCCCGGTCACGATTCTCCCCCCGATCCGACACGTCGCACGTTTCGTCTGGGCTCGCCAGTCGGAACACGAACTCCTGTCCATATTGGAGATGATCTTCTCCAAGCCGGAATATTTGCGAGGAATTATGTCGCCGCTGCTACCATCCTGATGGGCTTTGGCCCGGCAGCGGATTGCTCAACGACACGTTCGTCGCAGCAAGATCCCCATCGGCTTGGCCGCGGTCAGTCCACATAGATCGCCATTCGACCGCCTGAACGCCGGCCCGGGCGTGGGGGCCACCACCAGGAATTGGGCAACCAGGCCATCCGCATGAAAAAGTTGAGCCACCCTGCGGAAGCCCTTACGGCTCCGGCGACAATCGGATATCGGCAGGCGCAGCCCGATTTCGGGATCCCAATTCGTCAGATGCAAGACTCGAAGGAACTGACCGTGTTTACCGGATCGATCACCGCCCTCGTCACGCCATTCCGGGAGGGCAAGATCGACGAAAAAGCGCTGCAGGATCTGGTCGAATGGCAGATCCAGCAAGGGTCGAACGGACTCGTTCCTTGCGGCACCACCGGCGAATCTCCGACGCTCACCCATCCGGAGCATCACCGCGTCGTCGAGTTGGTCATCGAAGCGGCGGCGGGCCGCGTGCCGGTGATCGCCGGTGCCGGATCGAACAGCACCGAAGAGGCGATCGAATTGTCGCGCCATGCCGAAGCGGCCGGCGCCAACGGGTTGCTGATCGTCGCCCCCTATTACAACAAGCCGAGCCAGGAAGGCTTGTACCAGCATTTTCGCGCGATCGATGGCAAGGTCGGGATCCCGATCGTCGTCTACAACATCCCGCCGCGAAGCGTCGTCGACATCTCGGTCGAGACGATGAAGCGCATCTTCGAGGATTGCGCCAACGTCGTCGGCGTCAAGGACGCGACGATGAACCTCAACCGTCCCTCGCTCGAGCGGCTTGCCTGCGGCAAGGCATTCAACCTGCTGTCGGGCGAGGACGGCACGGCCCTCGGCTATATGGCGCATGGCGGTCATGGCTGCATCTCGGTCACCGCCAACGTCGCGCCTCGGCTGTGCGCCGAATTTCAGGCGGCGTGCCTGGCCGGCGATTTCGCCGCCGCGCTCGCCTTGCAGGATCGGCTGATGCCGCTCCACCGTGCCCTGTTTCTCGATCCCAACCCGGCGGGGCCCAAATGGGCGCTGCAGCGACTGGGCCGGATCCTGGCCGAGATCAGGCCGCCGCTGGTCGGAGTTAGCGATGCCGTGGCGCAAGAGATCGAAGCGGCGATGCAGGTCGCCGGCATCTTCGACTGAGGCGGGAGGAAAAGAGTTGGAAGTCTTCGTTCCAAGCCGAGACGATCCGGAGGCGCTGGCACTGATCGCGCGGCTGAAGCAGCTCGGCCTCGGCGGCCGCGACGCTGCCTACCTCGCCTGTATCGCACCGCCGGCGGCCAGCGATCCTAGCGCGCACGAAAACTATCTGTCGGAATTCCGCTTCATGGTGCCTCCGGCGCAGCGCGCCGAGGCGGCACGCCTGGTCGGGCTCGAACGATGGTAGACATGAAACGGGGGACTTCATGACGCGCGGCTATCGGGGCAGCGGCCGGGTGCTGACGGCGAGCCTGGTCGGCACCGCCGTGGAATTCTACGATTTCTACATCTACGCCACCGCCGCCGCCCTGGTGTTCGGGCCCCTGTTCTTCCCCGCGAGCGAGCCTTCGATCCAGTTGCTTCTGTCTTATGCCAGCCTGGGCGTCGCGTTCATTGCGCGTCCGGTCGGGGCAAGCGTCTTCGGCCATTTCGGAGATCGGATCGGGCGCAAATCGACCTTGGTCGCCTCTTTGCTGCTGATGGGCGGATCGACCCTGCTGATCGCCTTTCTGCCGACCTATCAGACCGCCGGCTGGCTTGCTCCGTTCCTGCTCTGCCTGCTGCGCTTCGGCCAAGGCTTCGGCCTCGGCGGCGAATGGGGCGGCGCCGCCCTGCTCGCGGTAGAGAATGCACCGCCCGGCTATCGCGGCCGCTTCGGCATGTTCCCGCAACTGGGCGCACCGGTCGGCTTCCTCGCCGCCAACGGCCTGTTCCTGATCCTGGGCGCGGTGCTCGACGATGCCCAGTTCACCGCCTGGGGCTGGCGCATTCCGTTCCTGCTCAGCGCCATCCTGGTCGGGCTAGGCCTCTGGATCCGGCTGAAGCTGACCGAGACTCCGGCTTTCGCCGCCGCGCTTGCCGAGGCCCCGCCGCCGTCCGTGCCGATGGCCGAGTTGTTCCGCGACCATCTCCGCGCGACCCTGGCCGGCACGTTCTCCGTCGTCGCCTGCTTTGCGATATTCTATCTCACCACCACCTTCGCGCTCGGCTACGGCACCAAGACGCTCGGCCACGACAAGGAGGCATTCCTCGGCGTCCAGCTCGTCGCGATCCTGTTCATGGCCGGCGGCATCGCGCTTGCGGGCAGTGCTTCGGATCGCTGGTCCCCGCGCGCCGTGCTGATCGGCGGCTGCCTGGCCTCGGTGGTCGTCGGCCTGCTGATGGGTCCGTTGTTCGGCGGCGGCTCGCTGTTCCTGGTCGGCCTGTTCCTCGCCCTGGCTCTGCTCGCCATGGGCTTTGTCTACGGGCCGCTCGGCGCCTTCCTGCCCGAGCTGTTTCCGGCGCGCGTGCGCTATACCGGCGCGTCGCTCACCTTCAACATCGGCGGCATCCTCGGCGGCGGCCTGGCGCCGGTTGCGGCACAATGGCTCGCGGAGCGCGGCGGCCTGTTCTTCGCCGGACTCTACATCAGCGCCGCCGCCCTGATCAGCCTCGTCGCGCTGGCGCTGTCGAGCAGGCGGCGCCCCGCCGACGCCTGATCCCCGTCAGGCGGGCAGACGCTCCAGTTTCGGCAGGATCGTCGCGGTCGCAAGCGAACCGCCGCTCCGCAGCAGCCGCAACAATTTCGACAGATCTTCGGCCGGCACCGCCTCGCTGAACAGAAAGCCCTGGAATTCGGAGCAGAGCTCGCGCTGAAGATGGCTGAGCTGCTCGCGCGTCTCGACTCCCTCGGCGACGCAATCGAGGCCGAGGTTGCGCGCCAGGCTGAGGATCGAGTGGACGATCGCGGCCGTGCTCGAATGGGTGGTGAGATCGCGCACGAAGGAGCGGTCGATCTTGATCCGATCGAGAGGAAATCGGCGCAGGTAGGAGAGCGAGGACCATCCGGTGCCGAAATCGTCGAGGGACAAGGTGACGCCGAGCGCCTTCAGATCCTGCATGATCCGCAACGTGGTATCGGTCTCGTCGAGGGTGAGGCTCTCGGTCAGCTCCAGCTCCAGCCACTGCGGAGCGAGGCCGGCGACTCGCAGCGCCTCGTTCACGGTGGCGACGATGTCGCCGCGGTAGAATTGCTGGGCGGAAAGATTGACGGCGATGCGCAGCGGCGGCCGCCCCTCGGCATGCCAGGCGGCGCATTGGCGGCACGCCGTCTCGAGCACCCAGCGGCCGACCTCCACGATCAGGCCGCGCTCCTCGAGCAGGGGAATGAACAAGGCGGGCGAAACCAATCCTTCGGTCGGATGATGCCAGCGCAGCAGCGCCTCGACCCCGGTCAGTACGCCGTCCTCGATCGCAATCTGCGGCTGGTAGTGAAGCGCGAACTCGCCGCGGGCGAGGGCGCCGTGGACGTCGTTGGACAGGGTATGCCAGCGCTGAGCGGCGCTGCTCAGCTCCTTGCTGAAGATCTTGTAGCCGGCGCGGCCGTTTTCCTTGGCCGCGTACATGGCGGTGTCCGCCGCTTGCAGCAGCGCGCCGGCATCCTCGCCGTCCCCCGGGAAGAAGCTGATGCCGATGCTGGTGCCGACATGAAGGCTGCGTCCGTCGATCAAAAACGGTTCGGCGATTGCGGCGAGCACCTTCTCGGCGACCCGCTCGGCGTCTCCCGCTTCGGCAAGGCTCGACAGTGCGATCACGAATTCGTCGCCGCCGAGACGGGCCGCAGTGTCGCTTTCGCGCAGGCAGCCGCGCAGACGCGACGCGACCGCCTCGAGCAGTTCGTCGCCGACATGGTGGCCGAGCGAGTCGTTGATCGTCTTGAAATGATCGAGGTCGAGCATCAGCACGCCGACCATCTCACCGTCACGCCGCGCATGCGCGATCGCGACTCCCAGCCGGTCGGCGAGCATGGTGCGGTTCGGCAGTCCGGTCAGCGCGTCGTGATGGGCGAGATAACGAATCCGTGCCTCGGCTTCCTTGCGCTCGCGAATGTCACGGAAGTTCAGCTGGACGATGTCGCTGTTGACGTCCTGATAGAAGGATCCGATCACTTCGACGTCGATCGGAGCCCCGCTCGCCGGCTGCAGCGCCCAGTCGCCATAATGCAGGAATCGGGCCTTGCGCAGGTCCTCCACGGCCGTCGGCGAAACCCCGATCCTCTCGAAGCCCGGAACGTCGGCCAGGCGGCGGCCGATCAGTTCGTCGGGCAGCCGGCCGAGCATCCGCGCCATCGCGGGATTGGCGTCGGTGATCGCCCGCGACCTGCAATCAAGCAGAAGAATGCCGTCGTTCGCCGTCTCGAATAGGCGACGATATCGCGACTCCGAGGCGACGAGCGCCTGTTCGACGGCGCGGCGTGCGTCGATTTCGGCCTGCAGCGCCTGGTTGCGCGTCGCCAATTGCTGTTGAGCGCAGCGCAGCGCCAGATGGGTGTTCACCCGTGCCAGCAACTCCTCCACCTGGAAAGGCTTGCTGACATAATCGACTCCGCCCGCGCCGAATGCCTGCACCTTGTCGGCGACGTCGGCGAGCGCCGTCATGAAGATCACCGGAATCGCCTGCGTCTCCGGGTTCTGCTTGAGCCGCCAGCAGGTCTCGAAGCCATCGATGCCGGGCATCATCACGTCGAGCAGGATCAGATCGGGCTGCAGGAAGGATGCGCGCTCAAGCGCCTCCTCGCCGCCGAGCGCGACGGCGATCTCGAATCCGTGCTGCTCGAGATGATCGACGGCGACGCCAAGGTTCACCGGATTGTCGTCGACGAGAAGGATGGTACGTCCGCTCGCGGCAATGACGGGATTGTGCTGCATGTTCAGGCTGCCTGACGCGTGTTCAGATGGTGGGAGACGAGATCGAGGATCGCCGGAGACTGGTAGGCCGCGGCGAGGCTCCTGAGCCGATCGGCGAAGGCGCGATGGCGAGGATCGCTCTCGCCCAGCTCGTCGGCGAATTTGCGGATCGCGCGCATGTTGCCGGCGCGGGCAAGCTGCAGCAGCACCTCCAGCTGGGTCGCTTCCGGCGGTACCATCGCCTGCTCGGCCGCTGCCACGGCGTCGACGATGACGCCGCGGGTCCAGTGCAGATCGAGCAAGGGTGCAATCGCCTCCTGGAGGTCGGCCGCGCTGACCGGGGTGTGCAGGAAGGCCGCCGCGCCTGCCGCGCGCGCGCTGGCGGGCGCTTCGCGGTCTGCCGTTGCCGAAAACACGATGACCGGCAGGCCGGGGGCGGCATCCCTGAGGCGGCGAGCGACCTCATAGCCGTCATGGACCGGCATCTTGAGGCCGGTCAGCACCAGATCGGGCCGGCACGCGGCCGCGACGTCGATACCCTCGCCACCGTCGGCAGCCTCGTCGGTATCGAAGCCGAGTTCCGCCAGCGTCGTCACCAGCAGCCGGCGATTGGCGCCGTCGTCGTCGATGACGAGGATCCGCCGGCGGCTGCCCACATAGCCGGTGAGCGCCTGCGGCTCGACAGCACTTGGCGCGGCGAGCGCTGCGACGCTCTCGAGCTCGATCTCGAACCAGAAGCGGCTCCCTTCGCCCAGGCGACTCTCGACCGCGATCCGGCCGCCCATCAGCTCCACGATCTGCTTGGTGATGCTGAGCCCCAGGCCGGTGCCGCCGGCGCGCTGCTCGGCGCCGCCGACCTGTTCGAACGCATCGAAGATACGCGGCAGATGCTCTGCCGCCATGCCGATGCCGGTGTCGCGGATTTCGATGCGCAGCTGGACGCGACCGCCGTCCAGTGCCTCTGCCCCGATCGCAAGTGAGACCTGGCCCCGGCTGGTGAACTTGACAGCATTGCCGAGCAGATTGATCAGCACCTGGCGAAGGCGCTTCTGGTCCCCGGTCACGATGTGAGGCACCCCGTCGTCGATCGCGCAGACGAAGCCCAATCCTTTCTCTTCGGCGCGGATCCGCATCATGTTGGCGATGCCGGCGAGACAGGCGTGGAGATCGAAGCGTCCCGGCACCAGTTCGAGCCTGCCCGCTTCGATCTTGGACAGATCGAGGATGTCGTTGATCAGGGTGAGCAGATGGGTTCCGCTCTGGTGAATGGTCTGGGCCGCGACAGTCTGCCGCGCGTCCAGCGTCTCGCGCTCGAGCAATTGGGCGTAGCCGAGGATGGCGTTGAGCGGCGTGCGCAGCTCGTGGCTCATGTTGGCGAGAAAGGCGGATTTGGCGGCGCTGGCGCTTTCCGCCATCGCCTTGGCTGCCGCAAGCTCGCGGCTCTCCTGAACCTGGCGCTGGTGTCGGGTCTCGAAACCCCGCCGCACCTGGAAGAAGCGATGGATCAGGAACGCGCCGATCAGCAGGATCCACAGGCCGAGCAGCACCAGATAATATTGCGCCTGCGAAATCTGCCGGCCCTGGAGCTTGATGCTCTCGACCTCGAATTCATGGTGGCCGACCCTAGCATCCGATCCGGGCTGAACTTCGATCGCAGTGACGTTGTCGATCTTCGGTTCGGCCAATTCCTTGGACAGCTTGTTTGCCGCCGCCCACCATTCGGCGACGAAGATCTCGCCGAGATCGAGCGTCACCGTCTGCTGTCCCTGGCGGACTGCGAACTCCATCTGGTTCGGCTTGCTCCCGGCACTGCTATGCCGCGGATCGGAATTGATGAAGGCGATCCGCATCTTGGCTGCCGGGCCGGAATAGCGGAAGCTGAGCGAGATCTTCTGATATCTCGAGAAGTCGAGCCCTTCGCCGCGCCCCGTCTTGTCGAACAGCAGACCGTAGCCGCAAAATGGATATTGGTAGCCGGACCGGAGCTCGCACGACCAGCGCATGGCCCTGGTCTTGTCCAACGTGATCGTCGATGTGCCCTGGCTTGGCGCATCGGTGTAGGAATAAGCCGCATAGGCCGCGGGATTGTCCGGCGTGTACGACAGGTGCTTCGCGGTGAAGAGTTCCTGGAACTGGATGGCCGCGAACGTGATCAGCATCAGTGCGAGCACCGCGGCTTCGAGCTTGAGCCTGGAGATCAGACGCACCGGGTCCTCGGCCGACGCAGGCGCACTGCCGCCGCGTCCGTCATGGAACGAAGGTACATCCGCATCCCGTGCGGCAACCGTCGCCGGCAGCTCTGAATCCCGCTTCGTCATCCCACCCCTACCCAACAAAAAGACGGTAGGGATCAGGCCTTAAGTCCCGCTCTATGCCGGACTAGGGAAATTGCCTTAGGGCCGCGCCGGAAGCTGTTAACCTTCTCTACCGATGTTCCATGGGCGTCTCCGCGCTTGGTCTCAGCGGACCACCCGCGGCGGCATCGGCACCGGCTGACCGTGGCTCGGCATCGCCGGCAGATCGGGCCGGCGAAGGCCGCTCACCAGCTCGGCGATCTTCACCTCCTTGCCGGTCTTGAAACATTGGTTGGCGGCGATTCCGATCAGGATCGAGCAGGCGCCGCCGCGCTCGTCGGCGGCGCGCAGCAAGGGGTCGGCGGGCGCCGCAGGATCAAACAGGTCGGTAAGCATCACCGCGTCGCCGCCGCCATGGCCGCCTTCGCCGGTGCGCGGCTTGATCGTGCGCGGCGCGCCGCGAAGCGGCACGATCCGGGTGGTGACCGCATCCTCGTCGCTCTCGCCCTGAGTCATCGTCGCGCCGGCGACATAGGCCTTCTCGACGACATTGTGCTCGAGCCGCCCCTTGGTGCCGTTGAAGGCGACATGATAGCCCTCCCAGGCGTTGAAGGCGTTGAGGCTGTAGGACAAGGTCGCGCCGCCTTCGTAGCCGACGATCACGTTCATCGTGTCCTCGATACTGATCTCGGGCCGCCAGACGCACTGATCCCGGAAGTAGCCGTCATAGCGCTCGTTATCGACATAGAGCGCCTTCAGCCCGGGATCCGCGGCGATATCGAGGTAGAAGTTGCATTCGGCCTTTTCCGGGCAGGTGCGACAGCGCTGATGCGGCCCGTCGAGGCCCATCCGCCGCGCCATCTCGGGCGTGTAGAATTGCCTTTTGCCGGTCGCGTTCACCGTCGCCGGAACGTCGGACAGCCACCAATTGACGAGATCAAAATGGTGGGTCGCCTTGTGCACCATCAGGCCGCCCGAAATCGCCTTGTTGCTGTGCCAGCGGCGAAAATAATCGGCGCCATGGACGGTGTTGAGCAGCCAGGTGAAATCGACAGACAGCACGTCGCCGATCTCGCCCGCCATCAGCAATTCCTTCACCTGCGTGCGGAACGGCGCATAGCGGTAATTGAACGTTACCCGCACATGGCGGCCGCTCCGCTTCACCGCGTCCAAGATTGCCTGCGCTTTGGCGGCGTCCGTGGTCATCGGCTTTTCGGTGATCACGTCGATGCCGGCGTCGAGCGCGCCGACGATATAATCGACGTGATAGGCGTCCGGCACGGTGACGATCACCGCGTCCGGGCGGTGCTCCTTGAGCATCCTGGTGAAATCGGCGGCCAGATAGGTTTGCGGCGCCGGCGCTCCGGCGGCGGCGGCGCGGCGGGCGGCATAAGCGAGTCGGCCCGGATTGGTGTCGCAGATTGCGACCAGGCTGCTGGTCGTCTTGTGCGGTCCCCAGATCGCCTCCTGGAACATGCGGGCGCGGCTGCCGCAGCCGACCTGCACGAAGCGCCGGCCGCCTGTCGCCGCCCGTGCCGGCGCAGACGGGATCGAGGCGATCGCCGCCCCGCCGGCCATGCCGGCCATCACCTCACGCCGGCCGAGGCCGAGATCGTCTGCTTCCTCAGTCATGTCGCATCCCTCTCCGAGGCCGGTCATTCACGCAACCGCCATTCCATTTCACAAAGTGACCGACAATCCCACCATGTGCAACATGGCATGACGCATGAACGCGCAATGTGCAGCCCTCCGCGGATCTGGTAACGCTAACATTTCTGACTTATGCTCCTCAAAAATAGACAGAGGGAGGATGTCCGTGAGTCGCAAGCTTCTGATCGCAATTGCCCTGCTCGCCACCGCAGCCCGGCCGGCGGCGGCGATTGCGCAATCCACCGCCGCCCCAGCCGCCGCGCCGGCGAACCTGCCCTTCCGCAACCCTGCGCTCCGCGTGGAGCAACGTGCGGCCGACATCGTCTCGCGCATGACGCTGGAGGAGAAAGCACGCCAGCTCGGTCATACCGCCCCTGCCATCCCGAGGCTCGGCGTACCGGAATATAATTGGTGGAACGAGGGGTTGCACGGCGTCGCCCGTGCCGGCGTCGCCACCGTATTCCCGCAGGCGATCGGTATGGCGGCCTCCTGGGATGCGCCGCTGATGCAATCGGTCGGCGACGTGATCAGCACCGAATTTCGTGCCAAATATGCGGAACGCGTTCATCCCGACGGCGGCACCGACTGGTATCGCGGCCTCACCGTCTGGTCTCCGAACATCAACATCTTCCGCGATCCGCGCTGGGGGCGCGGTCAGGAAACCTATGGCGAGGATCCGTACCTGACCTCGCGCATCGGCATCGCCTTCATCCGGGGTCTCCAGGGCGACGATCCCAATCTCTTCAAGACGATCGCCACCTCCAAACACTTTGCAGTGCACAGCGGCCCCGAATCGAACCGTCACCGCGAGGATGTCCACCCCTCCCCGCACGATCTTGAGGACACCTATCTGCCCGCTTTCCGCGCGACCGTCACCGAAGGGCAGGTCTATTCGGTGATGTGCGCCTACAATGCCGTCGGCGGTGTTCCGGCCTGCGCCAGCCAGGATCTGCTCGACACCAGGTTGCGAAGGGACTGGGGCTTCAAGGGCTTCGTCGTTTCCGATTGCGGAGCCGCCGCCAACATCTTCCGCGAAGACAGCCTTCGTTACACAAAAACGCCCGAGGAAGGCGTCGCGGCCGGCTTCAAGGCGGGCATGGACCTTATCTGCGGCGACTATCGCAACAACATGAGCACCGAGCCCGAGCATATCGTCGCCGCCGTCCGCTCCGGCCAGTTGCCCGAAGCGGTGGTCGATCAGGCGCTGCGGCGACTGTTCGAAGCGCGGATCCGGCTTGGCCTCTTCGACCCGCCGGCATCCCGCCCGTTCGCGAACATCGGTCCCGAGCAGAACGACACGCCCGAGCATCGCGCGATGGCGCTGAAGATGGCGCAAGCCTCGATGGTGCTGCTCAAGAATGACGGCCTGCTGCCGTTGAAGCAGGCGCCCAAGCGGATCGCCGTGATCGGACCCAATGCCGACAATGTCGACGCATTGGTCGGCAATTACAACGGCACCCCTTCGGCCCCCGTCACGGTGCTGGCCGGCCTCCGCGCCCGCTTCCCGGACGCGCGGATCGACTTCGTCGAGGGCACGGGCCTCGTCGGCCCGGCCTCACCGCCGGTTCCCGACGCCATCTTCTGCACCGATGCAGGCTGCGGCACCCGCGGCTTGAAGGCCGAGGTCTTCCGCGGCGTCAATCTGGAGGGCGCGCCGACCGAGACCCGCACCGATCCCAATGCCGTGTTCGAATGGCGCGGCGATCGCGAAAGCTCGATCCGCTGGACCGGAACCATCACGCCGACCGAGAGCGGCGAGCATCGCTTCCGCGTCGCCAGCGACAATGGCTATCGGGTGTTCATCGGGGATACCGCCGTGGTCGACGAGTGGGGGGTCGGCGACGCGCCTTCGATCGCCGATGGCACCATCCGTCTCGAGGCCGGCAAGAGCTATCCGATACGGGTCGAGGCTTTCCAGCGCGGCGTGCGCGGCCGCCAGAGATTGCTGTGGAGCCCGCCGAGCGAGAATGGCGACAAGGCTATAGCCGCGGCGCGCAATGCCGATCTCGTCGTATTCGCCGGCGGTCTAACCGCGCGGGTGGAAGGCGAGGAGATGAAGATCGCCGCAGCGGGTTTCGCCGGTGGCGACCGGACCAGCATCGATCTCCCCGCACCTCAGCAGAAATTGCTTGAGCGGGTTCAGGCGGTTGGCAAACCGGTCGTATTGGTGCTGATGAACGGCAGCGCGCTCGGCGTGAACTGGGCCGACAAGAATGTGCCCGCCATCGTCGAGGCCTGGTATCCGGGCGGCGAAGGTGGCCATGCCGTCGCCGGATTGCTCGCCGGCGATTTCAGCCCCGCCGGCCGCCTGCCGGTGACCTTCTACAGATCGGTCGACCAGCTTCCGGCCTTCGCCGACTATCGCATGGCGGGACGGACCTATCGCTATTTCGCCGGCGAGCCGCTTTACCCGTTCGGCCACGGGCTCAGCTACACGCGCTTTCGTTACGCCAATCTCAGGACCAGCGCCGCGTCCGTCGCTGCGGGCACGCCGTTGACGGTGACCGCGGACGTCACCAATGACGGCGCGGTCGATGGCGACGAGGTCGTTCAGCTCTACGTCTCGCGGGCGGGTCAGGCCGGGACGCCGATCCGCGCCCTTCAGGGCTTTCAGCGCGTGCCGATCAAGCGAGGCGAGACCCGCACGATAAGCTTCACCCTCGACGATCGGGCGCTCAGCGTCGTCGACGACAAGGGCGTGCGCAAGGTGACACCGGGCGATGTCGAACTTTGGGTGGGCGGCGGCCAGCCGGTTTCGCGACCGGGCCTGCCTGCGGTGGCGGGAACGAAGGCGCGGGTGCGGGTGACCGGAACCCGCACACTGCCGCGCTGAAAGCGGCCGCTCGGAACCCCTCCGGGTTCCGGGCGTCCAACCCGCATGAACTTCGAAATCGCGCATCTCGGGCTCGTCGATGAAGAGCTGATCGCGCCCGAGATCGCCGCGCTGGAGCTTGCCGCTCTCGATCATCCCGGAGTCGAGCTCGATCCCTATTTCGACATCCTTTCCGAAATTGCCGAAGAGCTCGCGGACGTCGGGGCCGGCGCGGCGAGCGCGCCCGAACAGGCGCTGGCGCTCGCCGAAGTGATCGGCGCCAGCTACGAATTCGACGGCGATCGCGAGAAGTATGACGATCGCCAGAATGTCGACATGATCCGGGTCATCGACCGCCGTCGCGGAATGCCCATCAGCCTCTCGATCCTCTATGTCGGCCTTGCGAGGCGGATCGGCTGGCCCGCCGACGCCCTCAACACGCCCGGCCATGTGTTGGTTCGGATCGGCCCCGATACCGCCCCCCTGCTGATCGACCCGTTCAATGGCGGCACCATCGTCAACGCCGACCGCCTCACCACCCTTCTCTCGCACGTGCTCGGCGCCGACGTGAGCCCGTCCGCCGAGCATCTCGCGCCGATGTCGAACCGGTCGATGCTGGTTCGCCTGCTGATGAACGAGGCGACGCGCGCCGAAGCCGCCGGCGATCCGGAGCGTGCCCTCGTCCTGTTCGAGCGAATGACCGTAGTCGCGCCCGCCAACAGCCATGCCTGGTGGGAGAAGGCCCGGCTCGAACTGGTCGGCAACGACGCCTCGGCCGCCCGGGGAAGCCTCAGTGCCCTCCTCGAAATGACTCGCGACCCGAACATGCGCGGCCACATCAGCGCGATGCTCGATTCGCTGGCACGGCCGAGCACCTGAGCCGCGACACCGGCGATTACTTGCGTCCGATCTCGCGCCAGTCCGTCTCGCTTACCTCGACTCCGAACTTCGCCGCTGCCGTCCTGATCCTTTTCCAGGCCGCATCACGGTCCGCATCGCTGACGCCCTTCACCTGGTTGAACCGAGCGATCGCATTGCGCACGTGGCTGGCATTTTCCAGCGGTTCCTTGCGCGTCTCGGGAAAGGCGAAAGCGCCCTTCCCGAGGTGGTCCCGTTCGTCCGCGCTGAGCTTCGACATGGTCTGCTCTGTCCGACGTGTGGAGGAAATGAGAGTCAGGCCGTCGCGAGCGGCGCGTCGGCAGCTTCGACCAGGTTGATGAATTCCCGGGTGAAAGCGGGGATGTCATCCGGCTTGCGGCTGGTGACGAGATTGCCGTCGCGGGCGACTTCCTGGTCGACGACGTTCGCGCCGGCGTTCCTGAGGTCGGTTCGAATCGAAGGCCAGCTGGTCAGCGTGCGCCCGCGGATCACGTCGGCCTCGGCCAGAAGTCACGGGCCGTGACATATGGCAGCGACCGGCTTCCCCGCCTCGACGAATTGCCGCACCATCGAGATGACGGCCTGCTCGGTGCGCAATTTGTCGGGGTTCTTGGTTCCTCCGGGCAGGAGCAGGGCGTCGAACGCGCCACCGTCGACATCGCCGATCTCCACGTCCGGCGCGATCCGCGCACCCTTGTCGCCCTCGATCTCGTCGCGGGACAGCGAAGCAAGCGTCACCGCCGCACCTTTCTGCTTCAGCGTGTTCAATGGGTCCATAAGCTCCGAATCCTCGAAGCCGTTGGTGGCGATGATCAGTATCCTGGCGTCGGAAATGTCGGGCATGGCGCTTCGTCCTCGAACAGGGTCGGGCGCTTCAACCGGCGAGCGTGCCTCCCGTTCCGAGGAGGAGATGGAGCGATGCGCTCACGGCAGGAGAAGCGACGCATCCCCGTACGAGTAGAAGCGGTATCCTCCCTTGATTGCATGCGCATAAGCGGCTTGCATCGTCTCCCGCCCCATCAAAGCCGAAACCAGCATGAACAGCGTCGATCGCGGCAGATGGAAGTTGGTGAGCAGGCCGCCGATCGCGCGGAAGCGGTAGCCCGGCGTGATGAAGATCGCGGTATCGCCCTCGAACGGGCGGACGATGCCGTCCTCGCCGGTGGCGCTTTCGAGCAGGCGGAGCGACGTCGTCCCCACCGCGATGATCCGCCCGCCTTCGGCCCGCGCGGCGTTGAGCCGCTCGGCGGCGGCGGCGTCGATCCGGCCCCATTCGCTGTGCATGCGATGATCGTCGGTGTCGTCGGCCTTGACCGGCAGGAAAGTGCCGGCGCCGACGTGCAGGGTGAGCGTTTCGTGGGCGATGCCGCGCCGGCCGAGCGCGTCGATCAGCGCGGGCGTGAAGTGGAGTGCGGCCGTCGGCGCGGCGACTGCCCCTTTCTCGCGCGCGAACATCGTCTGGTAATCTTCGACGTCGCGGGCGTCGGCCTCGCGCCTGGCGGCGATGTACGGCGGCAGCGGCATCCGGCCCGCCCGTTCGAGCAGGAGCTCGACCGGCTCTTCGCCGTCGAAGGAGAGCAGGATCGATCCGTCTTCGGCCTTTTCCCCCGCAAGCGCGGTGACTCCCGCGCCGAAATCGATCCGGTCGCCGTCGCGCACCCGTTTTGCGTTGCGGACGAAGGCCCGCCAGTCGCGCAGCCCTTCCCGCTTGTGGAGCGTCGCGCCGATCCGGGCATCGCCGCGCCGCCCTTCGAGCTGGGCGGGAATCACCCTGGTGTCGTTGAAGACCAGAACGTCGCCGGGCCGCAGTAGCTGCGGCAGGTCCGCGACACTATGGTCGGCGAGGCCATCGGGACGGACCAGCAGAAGCCGCGCGCTGTCGCGCGGTTCCGCCGGCCTTAGTGCAATCCGCTCGGGCGGAAGCTCGAAATCGAAGAGATCGACGCGCACATTATTGCTGCTTGGGGGTGCCTTGTGCAGGCGCCGGCTGCGCCTCGGTCGCCGGTGCGGGCGCGGGCGCCGCGGCACCGCCCTGAATCGGCAGCAAGGTCGGCCCGGCGGGCGCCGCCGGCTGGTGCGCCGCCATCACCGCGGCGACCTCGGCCGGCGTCGGCGGCGCGACATTGTCGGCGCCGATCGACGCCTTGATGATCCGCGACGGGTTCATCGGCGGCTCGCCGCGCTCGATCGCATCGACATAGTTCATACCCGATACCACCCGGCCGAACACCGTATATTTGTTGTCGAGGCTGAAGCGCGGCGCGAACATGATGAAGAACTGGCTGTTGGCGGTGTCCGGCGCGTCGGTGCGGGCGGCGGAAACCGCGCCCCGGACGTGCGGCAGCGCGTTGAACTCGGCCTTGAGATCCGGAAGATCGGAACCGCCGCTGCCGTCGCCCTTGGGGTCGCCGCCCTGCGCCATGAAGCCGTCGATGACGCGGTGAAAAGCCAGGCCGTTATAGAAGCCCCGGCGGACGAGCGTCTTGTACCGCTCGACATGGCCGGGCGCGACGTCCGGCCGCAGCTGAATGGTAACACGGCCCCCGGTCGACAGATCGAGCACCAGAGTGTTTTCCGGATCGAGCGGCGGCGGCACGAACGGCGTTGCCGCCGGTTGCTGCGCGGCCAGCGCGCTCGCAAAGAAAAAGCCCATCAACAGGGCGATAAGTGCCTTGATACGCATGAATTTCATTTTCCCCGGGTGTCTCGCATTGTGCCGCTGGGGGCGGCGAGGATCAAGAGCCTTTGCGGCCGAGCTTCTCGACCCGCGCGGCGACGTCCACCGCAACGCACGCAGTCACGAACTTGCCGATGTCCCCACCATAGAGCGCGATCTCCTTAACCAGCCGTGACGCGATCGGCTGCAGCGACACGTCCGCCATCAGAAACACGGTCTCGATGTCCGCGTTCAGCTGCTGGTTCATACCCGCCATCTGATACTCATACTCGAAGTCGGCGACGGCGCGCAGGCCGCGAACGATCATCGAGGCGCCCTGCCGCTCGGCGAAATCCATCAGCAGGGAGTCGAACGAGACCACCGAGATGGCGCCATCCATGTCGGCAAGCTCGCGCCGCACCATCGCGATCCGCTCCTCCACCGTGAACATCGGCGACTTGGACGGATTGGTGGTCACTCCGATGACCAGGCGATCGACGAGTTTCGCGCCGCGGCGGATGATATCGATATGGCCGAGCGTGATCGGATCGAACGTGCCCGGATAGACGCCTATTCTCATGGTTCCTCCCGCTGCACCGCGGTGATCTAGCCGGATCTGCGCGATTTGTCGAAGGCCGGCGTCAGTGATCGCGTTCGACCGCGAAGCGGGCGATCGCCCGCAGCAGGTCCGCCTCGGCGCCGTAGCTCGCCAGATATTCGATCCCTTGCGAGACCAGCAGCTTCGCCTGCTGACGGGCGCGGTCGCGTCCGAGCAGGGTGACGAACGTTTCCTTGCCCTGGTCGCGATCCTTGCCGACCTTCTTGCCGATCTTCTCCTCCTCGCCTTCCTCGTCGAGCAGATCGTCGGCGATCTGGAAGGCGAGCCCGACATCGCGGGCATAGCCGCGCAGCTTGGTGCGGCCTTCCGGCGGCACCCGGCCCATGATCGCCCCTGCTTCGAGACAGAAGCCGATCAACGCGCCGGTCTTCAGCTGTTGGAGACGGGTGACGGCGCTGAGATCGAGCGCGCTCTCGGCGGCGACCATGTCCATCATCTGCCCGCCGGCCATGCCCGACGGCCCCGCGGCACGGGCGAGTTCGCCGATCAGCTCGGAGCGGACAAACGGGTCTTCGTGGGTCGCCTCGTCGCCCAGGATCTCGAAAGCGAGCGCATGCAGGCTGTCGCCGGCGAGCACCGCGGTCGCCTCGTCATAGGCCTTGTGCAGGGTCGGCTTGCCGCGGCGGATGTCGTCGTCGTCCATGCACGGCAGATCGTCGTGGATCAGCGAGTAGACGTGGATCGCCTCGACCGCGGCGCCGACCCGCAGCGCCCGCTGCCGGTCGACATGGAACAGGCCTGCCGATGCGGTGACGAGCAGGGGCCGCAGCCTCTTGCCAGCGCCCATTGCCGCATAGCGCATCGCCTCGAACAAGCGCGCACGCGGATCGGGCGGCACCGCCAGCAGAGCATCGAACAGGGTGTCGATCTCCGACCGGATCCGGTCGAATGCCGGCGCGAGGAGGCTGTCGGCCATGGCGGGAGTCTCAGGCCGGATCGAACGGCGCGGTGCCCGCCGGCTGACCGTCGCGGCCGATCTGGATCTTCTCGATCCGGGCCTGCGCCGCCTGCAGCCGTGCCTCGCATTGCTGCCGGAGCCGATCGCCCTCGCCATAAAGCTGGATCGACTCGTCGAGCGAGGCGTCGCCGCTCTCCAGGCGGCGTACGATCTCCTCGAGCCGCTTCAGCGCGGCTTCGAAGGAGAGTTCGGAAATGGCGTCATTCTGGTCGGACATGGCGCAGAGCATTGGCGGCGGCATTTCCTCCGGTCAACCCGGCGCCGCTTGACGCGCGCGGTCCTTCGCCGGAGCATCCGGTCTCGGCCTTCTCGGCGCACAGAAGACGGAGTGAAGATGGCGCACGATCCGGATCCGGCGATGATGGCGGCGCCCGAAGCGCTCGCGCGTTTCCTCGAGACCCGAAATGAAGCGATGCTGTGGAGCGTGTTTTCCGACAGCGACGACGTGACCATCCTCGAAAACTTCCCGCCGCATCTGTTTCGAGGACGCGCGGGCGTAAGCCGCTGGCGCGAGTTGATGGCCGAACATGTCGGCAAACTGGAGCAGCTCCGCCATGCCTTCGGTCCGGCGCAGGATTATGGCGAGACGGAGGACCAGGCCTTCTTCACCCTGCCGACAGCCTGGACCGGCCTGCGCGACGGCATGCCGTTCACCGAGCATGGCGGCTGGTCGTTCCTAATGGCGCGTGAGGAGCAAGGCTGGCGGATCCGCGCTTATGCCTGGGCGGTGACCAGCTTCACCTGATCGCCGTCGCCGCCAGCCCTCCGCTCATGGTTCTGCCGCGTACAAACCGTGGTGTGTGAGGATGAACAATGTGCGTCCGCCAGCGCCACCGAACAGCAGTTGCAGCGGCCGTTCGGGCACGTCGATCCGGCCCGCCTCGCGGCCGTCGGCAGTGAAGACGAAGATCTGGCCGTTGGCGACATAGACCCGCCCGTTCGCGCCGGTGGCGACGCTCTCGCCGCCCCGGCTGGCGAAGGGCTTGAGATCGGTCAGCGCGCCCCCGGCGCCGAGCAGGGCACTATAGGTGCGATCCTCCGAGCTGTTGCTGACGAACACGCGGTCGCCCACCTTGCCGCCGACGAAGCCATAGGTGTCGAGCGTGTCCGAGAAGCGCCAGCCGAGGAAATTGCTCGGCCCCTGCTGCCAGACTCGGAACGCGGGCAGAGCGACGCTGCCGTCGGGCGACACATATTCGCGGGGCTTGGGCGTCGCCGCATCGCGGGCGAACATCTCGGCGAGGGTGGTGAAGCGATCGCGGGCCGGATCATATTGATCGCGGAACTCGCCATTGTTCCAGAAGCTGGCGGGCAGCGCGATCTGCCGCTCGGCCTTGGGCGAGACCGGCGTCGGCGCGATTACCGTCACCTTATCCGGCCTGTCGGGATCGATGCTGTAGACGCTCGCCTCCGGCCCGTCGGAAGACAGGACCAGCAGATCGCCGGAACGGTCGACGGCGAGATTAACCGGATCGAGAGGGGCGTCGGCGACGATCGACAGCCCTTGATCCTCCGACCAGCCGTGGATGCGCTGGAACGGGCGATCGATGAAATAGAGCTTGCCCGCGCCGTCCACCGCGCCGCCGCCGAGGGAGGCGAAGCCGCCACCGAGCTTGCGCACCGGCACCAGGCTAGGTGTCGCAGGCGGCGGCGGCGCCGCGGCGACGTCGAGACGCGCGAATTCGCGCTCGCGCACCTCCAGGCCGCTGGTCATGTCCTGGATCGCATTCTCGTACGGATATTTGCTCGCCCGCAAATAGGTGCCGCAGCCATTTGCGTCACAGGTGGCGAAGCCGCTCTCCGCATTGACGTGGACATTGCGGAAGCGGATGTCGGTCGAATTGTAGAGCCGCACCGCGGCCGGTGCCGGCTGCAGCGATCGTGTGACTCGGTAGCCGTGATAATTGGCGAACAGGATGTCGCGCGAATTGCGCACTTCCAGCGACACCGCGTTGCGGCTCTCCCCCGCTTCTTCCTCGGTCTGCGGCGCCAGGAATTCCCAATTGCGAACGCCGTCGAGCACGATCTCGGCGCGGGCATGGTGCTCGGCCGACATCTCGTAGACGAAGCCGGGCGTGCTGGTGTTCGACACGAACATGCCCGATTGGGCGAAGGTGTTGGGCGTCCACAGATTGTTGAAGGTGCCGCCGCCGCCGTCGGTCACCCACAAGCTGCTATATTGCCCGTCCCAGCGCTTGCGCGGATCGGGATCGGCGGTGTGATTGGCGTTGTACGGATCGATGCGGCTGCCGTCGGCGGCGTTGGTGCCGTGCCCGCCGAGGAAGCGGACGTCGTCGACCAGCGACGTTTCGCCGGCCCGCCACAGCAGCGCGGTCGCGCGCGGGTTGATCCCGCCGGTGTCGAGGCCGAGCCCGGAGACGATCGCCGTGCCGCCTTTGGCGCTCTCGAGCAGCGCCCGTGGGCTGCCGATGCCGCGATAGGCCGGGCTGTCGTCGGCAAGCGTGATCCGGGTGAGGCTCGGGTGCAGGCCGATCAGCACGCTGTCGGGACGCAGGGTCAGCCGGTCGCTGACCCGATAAAAACCGGCCGGGAAATAGAGCACCCGGTGGGTGTCGATCGCGCGCTGGAGGGCCGCAGTGTCGTCGCTGCTGCCGTCCCCCTTGATGCCGAGATCGCGGACGTTCGCCCATGAAGCCGTCCCCGGCAATGCGCGGATCGCAGGGGCGCGGCGGGCGGGCAGCGCGCGCAGCGGCGCAGCGTCCATCCGGGTCTCGAAGCGGCCGGTCTGGCCGATCGCCGGCACCGTCAGGCCATAGGTGAATTCCTTGACGCGGTAGCGGGCCGCCGGCCCCGCCACCGTCCTGCCGCTGTCACGGAAGCGCGCGAACACCGGCGTGCCGCTCGCCACCGCATTGTCGAAGCCGACCTGGGTGTAGGCGTTGCCCTCGTTGCTGATGATCACGCCGGCGCGGGCGACATTCTCGAAGCGGACGTCCTTGCCCCACAGCCAGTCGCCATAGCCTTCGTCGATTTCGATGCCGACGGGGACGTTGCGGAACCGTGTGTTGACGAGGGTGAGCCCGGCTTCGTGCTCGCGGATCGCGGCATCGCGCTGGCCGTCGAACTCGGAATCGAGCAACGTATATTGCCAGGCCGCCGAGGGCTTCTCGGTGAGGATCCCATAGCGGCCGCCGAAGAAGCGAAGATCCTGCCCGACATTGCCGGCCTGGTAGATGCCGGCGAGCGCAGATCCCAGGCGGAAGTCGATGTGGCTGAGGAAGGCGTGCTGGGCGGTGTGGAAGCGCACCGCCGTCGCCGCCGGATTGCCTTCGCCGATCTCGAAATCGACGTTGGACAGGGCCGAGTAGAAGGTGCCGCTATTGGCGTCGGCGATTTCGGGGTTGAACGGCACGCTGGTCGGCGGCGGCACCGGCACCCGCGCCGGCGCGACCACGCCCCCCGGCCCGGGCGCGGCGCCGCCCGGGCGATTGCCGGTGAAGAACAGCATCGATCCGACGCCCTGCTGGAAACCGGGCGTGGCCGCCCCGAGCAGGATGGTAGGCCGAGTCTTGCCGGTGCCGAACACGCGCACGCCCGGCCAGACGAAGATCGTCCTGCCGATCCGGTATCGGCCCGACGGCAGGAAGACGATGCCGCCGCCGCCTTTCGCTTCGGCCGCGTTGATCGCCGCCTGGATCGCCGCGCCGTCGTCCGCCTTGCCGTCGCCGACGGCATTGACGGTCACCGCGCGCGGATCGGCGGGAATGGCGGTGAAGCTCGAGGGCGGTGCGGCAAGCGCTGGCAACGCGGCGCCCGCGAGCAGCAAGGCGGCGATCAGTCTGGGAGTCACGAACCGGTTACTCTGCGCTGTTGATGGGACGGGAATAGGACTTGCGGCGTCGACCGGCCACTCCGACCATGGTCGTAATGGCCAGATCGGCCGCCGGGCCGATAGGGACGAACCGGGCTGCGAAGGCTCGGACGATCTGGGGGATTGGGTGCAGCCACCGCACGGAAGAAGAGATTTGCCGCCGCTCGCCATCGTCGTCATGGGCGTCAGCGGCTGCGGCAAGTCGACGCTGGGCGCACGCCTTGCCGCAGAATTCGATTGCCCGTTCCTCGAAGGCGACAGCTACCACCTTCCCGAAAGCGTCGCGAAGATGCGGGCCGGCCAGCCGCTCGGCGACGATGATCGCTGGCCGTGGCTCGACCGCCTCGGCGCTGCCGCCGGAGACGCCTTGCGCGCGGACGGGATGAGCGTGGTCGCCTGCTCGGCGCTGAAGCGTGTCTACCGGGAGCGGCTCGCCTGCGCCGCCAGGGCGCCGATGCGCTTCGTGCTGCTCGAAGCCGAACCCGCCGAACTCATCCGACGCCTCGGGCAGCGCCCCGAACATTATATGCCGGCCAGTCTGCTCGACAGCCAGTTCGCGATCCTCGAACGCCCCGGCGCCGACGAAGCCGCCTTGACCCTCGACGCCGCGCTGCCGCCCGAACGCCTCGCCGAGCGGGTGACTGCCTGGGCCCGGACCGAGATCGCCGCGCACTCGCTTTAGGGCATCAGTCGCTTGCGGCCCTGCGACAGGTGCCAGCGCATCGCCAGGGCGGCGCCGTCGCCGTCCTGGGCGCGGATCGCATCGACGATCGCGTCATGCTCGCCCATCATCGCCGCGATCACCTCCGGCGGCCGCGCCCGCGAAATGTCGACTCCGGCCTTGAGGATCTTCTCGACCTCGTCATGCAGATGGTCGAAGATCGAGACGAAGGCGGTGTTGGCGGTGGCTTCGGCGATCGCGCGGTGGAGAAGCCAATCCTCCTCGTGCGCGGGCGCGCTGGACAGCAAGGCGGCGCGCAGATCGGCGAGATGGCCCTCGATGCAGGCCAGCTGCTCGCTCGACCGGCGCTGCGCCGCCAGCCGCGCCGCCTCCGCCTCCAGCACGAAACGCACTTCATAGGTGCCGAGAGTCGCGGCGAGCTCCGCCATCGGCATGTGCGCGCCGAGCCGCTCCGACGGCCGCCGCTTGACGTAGGAGCCAGCGCCACGGCGCGCCTCCGTGATGCCGTCCGAGGCGAGCCGCACCAGCGCCTCGCGCACGATCGTCCGCGACATCCCGAACATTTCGGCGAGCCGCGATTCCGACGGCAGCCGGTCGCCGGCGGCAAGATTGTCGTCGTTGATGATCTGGACGATGCCTGTATAGGCGCGGTCCGCCAGCCTGCCCTCGTTCATCGGCAGCATGCGCGTCGCGGCGTGTTCGAAGACCTGACCATCACCCGACAAAATAGCTCGCTGCCATCACCATGGCGAGCCCGACCACGGAGATGGCGGTTTCGAGCATCGACCAGGTGCGGAACGTGTCGGGCGTGCTGGTGCCGAGATAGCCCTTGACCAGCCAGAAGCCGGGATCGTTGACGTGGCTGAAGAAGACCGATCCGGCGCCGATCGCGAGCACCACCAGCTCGGGCGAGGCGCCGCTCGCGGCCACCACGCCGGGCATCACGCCGACGGCGGTGATCGTCGCCACTGTCGCCGATCCGGTGGCGAGCCGGATCCCGACCGCGACCAGCCAGCCGAGCAGCAAGGGCGAGATTGCCTGCAGCGACGCAAGGCGGGCGAGCAGATCCGAGAGCCCTGCGGTCACCAGCACCTGCTTCAACGCACCGCCGGCACCGATCGCGAGCAGGGTCGTGCCCGCCGCCGCCATCGTCTCGGACCAGATCGCGTCCTGGATCGTCGCATCGCGCAGCCGCCGTCCGAACAGGATCGGCAGCGCGACCAGGTTGGTTATCAGCAGAGCCATCACCGGATTGCTCGCGGCCGCGAGCCAGGCGGAGCCCGCAAGCGCCGGCACCAGCGGGCCGAGCGCCCCCGCGGCGATCAGCACCACAGGCAGCAGCACGATCAGCAGCGCGAGATCGCGCCGCGGCGGGGTTCCGACCATCGCCGGTCCCTCGATCGCGGGCGGCGTCAGCCGAACGCCGCGTGCGGTCACCAGGGCGAGCGCCGGGCCGGCAATAGCCGCGGTGGGGATCGCGATCAGGATGCCATAGAGCATCGTCATGCCCAGATCGGCGCCGATCGCCTCCACTGCCAGCAGCGGACCGGGATGCGGCGGGACCAGGGCATGGACCACCGAAAGACCGGCCAGCGCCGGCAGCATCAGCCCCAGTCGCGCCCGGTCCTTGCCCTCGCCATCCGGCAGCGCCGCCGCCGCCGCCGCGACGATCGGCAGCAGCAGCACCAGCCCGGTTTCGAAGAACAGCGGCAGCCCGATGACGATGGCGATGCCGAGGCTGGCCCACGGCGCCGCCCGCGGCCCGGTCAGCCGCAGGCCCGTGGTTGCGAGCGCCGCTGCGGCGCCCGACAGCTGGAGCATCGCACCCAGCGACAGGCCGAGCGCAACCACCAGCCCGGTTCCGCCGAGGATGTCGCCGACCCCTTTCTGTACCGCCTTGGCGGTGTCGGCCATCGGCACGCCGGCGACCAGGCCGACCGTGAAGGCGCCGCAGAGCAGGCCGACGAACGGGTGGAGCCGGCCGCGCACGATCAGCAGCACGGCAAGAAAGATGCCGCACAGGGCGGCCCCGACCAGCCGGAAATCGTCCGCGCTCACCGGCGTATTTCTCCTTGCTTCAAGGCTTTGCTATGCGGCACGACCAATTTCCTGAGTTCCGCGAAACCTGTACGACAGGTTCGTAGGGTCTCACAACAAAAATGGGCTTGATTCACCCTCGAGGGAGGGATCATAGTGCTTACCTGTCCAACTGATTCCGGGAAAAGCGGAACGATTGGACCGACAATGGACCGCCGGGCGGCATGTTCGCTCGTGCCTGGCGGTGCACCCCGGCTACGGCCGGAGGAGGGAGGATGACATGCAAGGGTTTTCCGAGTCCGGTCCCGCTCCGCAGGGCAATGTCGCGGCCATCGCCACGCTCACCCCGACCCAGTTGAAGGTGCTGCACGGCGTTCATTCGGGCCTGCTCAACAAGCAGATCGCTTATGATCTCGGCATCGCCGAGGCGACGGTGAAAGCGCACATGACGGCGCTGATGCGCAAGCTCAACGTCCGCAACCGCACCCAGGTGGCGCTCGCCGCGCACGCGCTCACGGCAAGCAACTGAGGCTCGCGGCGACCGCCCTCACAGGGCGATCGCGTACAAGGCATGGTGGCTGAGGATGAACAGGGTTCGTCCGTCGGTCCCGCCCACCACCAATTGCAGGGGCCGTTCCGGCGTATCGATCCGCCGGATCAGGCTGCCGTCCGGCGCGTAGACGAAGACCTGGCCGTTCGCGACATAGACGTTGCCTGCTGCGTCTCGCGCGACGCTCTCGCCGCCCCGCTCCGCAAACACCTTGAGGTCGGTGAGGCTGCCACCGTCGCCGATGAGGCCGCTATAGGTCTTGTTCTCCGAACCGTTGGTAACGAACACCCGCTCGCCGGCCTTCGCCGGCACGAGGCCGTAGGCGTCGAGCGTGTCCGACCAGCGCCAGCCGAGATGATCGAGCGGCCCCTGATTCCACACGCGGAACGCGGGCAGCACCAGCGAGCCGTCGGGCGAGACATATTCCTGCGTCTTGGGACGGCCGATGTCGCGCGCGAACATCTCGGCCAGAGTGGTGAATTCGTAAGTTTTGGGATCGAGCTGGTCGCGGAATTCGCCATTGTTCCAGATGTTGACCGGCAGCAGGGTCGCGGCGTCGCGGCGCGCTCTCGTCGGCGTTGGCGCGATCGCCTTCACCTCCGCCGGCAAGTCGGGATCGATGCTGTAGACGCTGGCGTCGGGCCCGGCCGACGCCAGGACGAGCAGGTCGCCGGAGCGGGCGACCGCCAGGTTGATCGGGTCGAGCGGCGCGTCGGCGACGATCTCCAAGCCCTTCTCGCGCGACCAGCGGTGGATGCGCTGGAAGAAGCGATCGATGAAATAGAGCCGGCCCTTGTCGTCCGTCGCCCCGCCGGCGATCGAATAGAAGCCGTCCGCCAGCTTCTCGACGCCCGGCGTGATCGGGATCGCCGGTGCGGTCGCCGCCTGCGCCGGCGCCGCCGGTACGTCGAGCCAGGCGAATTCGCGCTCCCGCACCTCCTGCTGACGGGTCATGTCCTTGATCGCATTCTCGAACGGATATTTGCTGGCACGCGTGTAGGTGCCGCAGCCCTTGGCATCGCAGCTGGCAAAGCCGCTCTCCGCATTGACATGGACGTTGCGGAAACGGATCGCGCCCGAATTGTAGAGTTTCACCGCCGCATCCATCGGCTTGATCGAGCGGGTGACCCGGTAGCCGTGATAATTGGCGAACAGGATGTTGCGGGAATTGCGAATCTCGGTCGAGATCGCGTCGACGCCGTCGCGCACCTCCTGCTCGGTCTGCGGCGCGAGGAACTCCCAATTCTCGACTCCATCGAGCACGATCTCGGCCCGGTAATGATGCTCTGCCGAGAGCTGGTAGACGTACCCTGGGGTCTTGGTGTCGGTGACGTGGAAGCCCGATTGCGCGAGCGTGTTCGGCGACCAGATGGCGGTGAAGGTGCCGCCGCCACCGTCGGTCACCCAGATGCTCGGATGCTGGCCGTCGAAATGGGCGCGCGGATCGCCATAGCCGATCGGGCTGCCCGGCCCGAGCACGGTGCCGCCGCCGCCCTGGATCTTGACGTCGTTGACCTCCGATTTCTCGCCGGCCCGCCACAGCAAGGCGGTGGCGCGGGTATTGATGCCGCCGGTCCACAGGCCGATGCCGGAGACCAGGGCATTGCCGCCTTTCGCACTCTCGATGAGCGCCTTGGGTCCGCCGACTCCCATATAGGCCGGGGTCTCGTCAGGCAGGTAGATGTGAGTGAGGCTCGGATGGAGCGAGACCAGCACCGTGTCGGGTCGCAGTTTCAGCGTATCGGTCACCCGATAGCGGCCCATCGGGAGATAGATGACTCGGTGGGTGTCGATCGCGCGCTGCAACGCCTTGGTGTCGTCCGTGGCGTCGTCGCCCTTGGCGCCGAGATCGCGGACATTGGCCCATTGCGCCACCGGCGGCAGCGTCCGGATCGCGGGCGCGCGCCGCGCCGGCAGCTTGCCAAGGGGCGCCGCCTGAAACTCGGTCGCGTAATCGCCGACGGTGCCGAGCGCGGGCAGCTTCAGGCCATAGCTGAAGTTCGACACGCGGTAGCTGGCGCCCGGCCCAGCCAGAGCCTTGCCGCTGTCGCGGAAGCGGGCGAAGGTCGGCGTGCCGCGTGCCAGTGCATTGTCGAAGCCGACCTGGGTGAACACGCTGCCCTCGTTGCTGATCACCACCCCGGCGCGCGACACGTTCTCGAACCGCACGTCCTTGCCCCACAGCGAGTCGCTGTAACCACGGTCGATCTCGATCCCGACCGGCACGTTCTTGATCGCGACGTTGACGAGGGTGAGGTCGACCTCATGCTCACGGATCGCGGCGTCGCGCTGGCCGTCGAACTCGGAATCAATCAGAGTGAACTGCCAGGCCGGCGAGGTCTTTTCGGAGACGATGCCGTAGCGACCGCCGTAGAAGCGCAGATTCTCGAATTCGTTGCCGGCCTGATAGACGCCGGCGAAGCCCGAGCCGATGTGGAAATCGATGTGCCTGAGATAGCCGTGCTGGGCGACCCGGAAACGCACCGCCGTGGCGCCGGCATTGCCGTCGCCGATCTCGAAATCGACGTTGGAAAGCGCCGAATAGAAAGTGCTCGATGTTGCGTCGTAGACGTTGGGATCGAACGGCACGCTGGTCGGCGGCGGCACCGCGACCTTGCCGACCCGATACTGGTCCTCGCCGGTGAAGCTCACCATGGTCGCCACACCCGATCCGAAGCCGGGCGTGTTGTCGCCGAGCAGGATCACGGGTCGGGTCTTGCCGACGCCGAAGATCCGCACCGCCGGCCGAACGAAGATTGTCCGCGATATCCGGTAACGGCCGGAGGGCAGGAAGACGATGCCGCCATGGCCGCCCTCGGCGGCGCGGTCGATCGCCCGCTGCAGCGCCGCACTGTCGTCGGCCTTGCCGTCGCCGATCCCCTCGACCGTGATCGCGCGCGGATCGTCGGGCCTGGTCAGATAGACGGAGGTGGACTTGGCCATCAACGGTGCGGGTACCAGCACCAACGCGATCGTCGCCGCCCAAGCCTTCATCCATCGTCTCCCGTGTCTCGCCGAAACTGTAGCGGTCGACGGCTCCACCATCATGTGCGACCAAGGTCGTAATGGCCAAGCCGCGAGCCTCGCTCGATCACCTTCTGGCCGTTTGCTGGAGAGTGTTCGTGAAGCCGTCATCCCTCGCCGCGCTTGTCGCTTTGTTGCTGCCCTTGGCGCCCGCGGTGGCGCAGACTGCCGAGCCCATCTCCGTGCCGCTCTGGCCCGACGGTGCACCCGGCTCGGAAGCACATCGCGGCGAGGCCGAGCGGATCGAGAACACCTATGTCCACAACGTTCACGCGCCTTCGCTGACGGTGTTTCCCGCCGCTGCCAGCCACGCCAACGGCAGCGCGGTGATCGTCGTGCCCGGCGGCGGCCACCACATGCTGGTCTGGGTGAACGAGGGCATGGCACCCGCCAAGGCGCTCAACCGCTACGGCATCACCACGTTCGTGCTCAAATACCGCCTCGCCCGCGAGCCAGGCTCCGCGTACGCGGTCGAGCGCGAGGCGACGGCGGATCTCGCCCGCGCAATCCGTTACGTGCGCAGCCACGCCGCCGATTACGGCGTCGATCCAGCCCGCATCGGCGTCATGGGTTTCTCGGCCGGCGGCGAGCTCGTCTCCCTGGTCGCGGACAACCCGTTGCCCGCCTCGCCGCCGCGCGACGCGGTCGACCGAGTCAGCGCCCGCCCCGATTTCCAGATCCTGATCTATCCGGGCCCGCTCGGCACCCCGGCGAAACAGCCGAAGGGCGCGCCGCCCGCCTTCATCGCCGCCGGCAGCCTCGACGGCTGCTGTGCCCCGCCCGCGCTCACCCTCTATTCGCAGCTGAACGCCGCCGGCGTTTCGGCCGAACTCCACATGTTCGCCGACACCGACCACGGCTTCAATCTCGGCACCAAATCGGAGCGGATCTCGATCCTGCACTGGCCCGATCGCCTCGCCGACTGGATGAGCGACGGCGGCTGGTTCCGGCCGCGCTAGAGCAAGGACGAGAGCGCTCGCCACCAGGCGACGCCGTCGACCATTTCCCGCGTCGCCCGCCCGTCGACCTCGAGGTAGCGCAGGTGCGCCAGCGCCTCGCCGGTGGCGAGACCGTACACCTTGTCCTCGATCCGCCGCGCGAACAGGGTGCCGAAACAGTCCACCGCGCGCCGCGGCTCGGACAAGCGGGCGTGCAGCGCATCGAGCCGGTCGCGATGCCCGAACTCGAGCGCGTCGAGCCGGGCGTGCAGGCCGGTGAACGGCTCGCCATGCGACGGCAGGACGAGCAGGTCGCCGGACAGGGCGCGCATCTTCTCGATCGACGCGAGCCACTCGCCGAGCGGATCCGCCTCGGGCTCGCTGAGGCCGAGCGAGACGTTCGACGTGATCTTGGGGAGCACTTGGTCGCCGGCGATCAGCACTTTGGCATCCTCGTCGACAAGGCACAGATGTTCGGGACAATGGCCGGAGCCGATCACCGCTCGCCACGTTCGATCGCCGATCCGGACGCTGTCGCCGTCGGCGATCCGGACGAAGCCGACCGGCACCGGCGACACCACCGACGCGAACCGGCCCCAGCCGCGGGCGCGCTCCGCCGCGATCCGCTCTTCGTCCCAACCGGCCGCGCGCCAGAAGGACTCCGCCTCGGGCGGCGGCGCGTCGCGGACGTCGATCGCGAGCATGCGCGCGTACAGCCACTCGCCCCGCGTCATCCACAAGGGAACCGCAAACCGCTCGCACAGCCAGCCCGCGAGGCCGACATGGTCGGGGTGGAAATGGGTGACGATCACCCGCGTGATCGCCCGCCCGGCCAGCGGGCCGCCGAGCAGGGCTTCCCACGCCTCGCGGCATTCGGGAATATCGAGCCCGGTGTCGACCAGAGCGACGCCGTCGCCGTCTTCGAGCACCCAGATGTTGATATGCTTGAGGGAGCCGGGCACCGGCAGCCGCGCCCAGCCGATGCCGGGCGCGATCGGGATCAGGTCACCGCCGTCAGGGACACGCCGCCCCAATGGATAGGTGAGTTGCTTGTGCGTGTAGGGTTCGTCCGAGCCGACCAGCGAGACGTCGGGCGCCTGCGGCTCGGGCGAAGCGTCGGTCATTGATTGCGGCCGCCGGGGCTCCCGGGCTCAGCTCTTGAACGGATCGACGAAGCCCAGGCCGTTATCCTCGGCGGCATGCGCGGCTTCGGCATCGCGAGCGAGCGCATCGCGCTCGCGGCGCAGCTCGGAGATCAAAGCGGCGCGATCGCCGTCGAGCGTCGCATCGGTCTGCGGCTGCTCGATCCCGGCCTGCTTGGCGGCCTTTGCCACGAAGGCATCGAGTTCGCGCTGCGAGCAGAGGCCCAGCGTCACCGGATCCTTGGGCTGGATGTTGGCAATGTTCCAGTGGCTGCGATCACGGATCGCCGCGATCGTCGTGCGGGTGGTGCCGATCAGCTTGGAGATCGCGCCGTCCGAGATTTCGGGATGGTTGCGGATGATCCAGGCGATTCCGTCCGGCTTGTCCTGCCGCTTCGACACCGGCGTGTAGCGCGGCCCCTTGGTGCGGCGGGTCGGATCCGGCTCCTTGTGGATGCGCAGGCGGTAATCGGGATCGTCCTGCCCGCGCGCAATCTCTTCCAGGGTGAGCTCGCCGGCGCGCACCGGATCGCGCCCGGTCAGCTTGGTCGCGGCGGTGTCGTCGGCGATCGCCTGCACTTCGAGGATGTGCAGCCCGCAAAAGTCGGCGATCTGCTCGAACGTCAGCGAACTGTTGTCGACCAGCCAGGACGCGGTCGCATGGGGCATGAGCGGCTGGGCCACGTGTCGTCTCCACAAACAATAAGGGCCGCCCCTTCCCGGAGCGGCCGAACATGCCCGATCATCTAGTCCACCGAGGGGGCAAGGGCAAGGAGATTGGGCTGCCTTGCCGCCGATTTGCCCTTTCCGGCGTCCTCCGCCGCAGCATTGCCGCAATCGGATCATGTTTCCGCCCGGAAGCCGGATGAGGCTGCTGCAAACAACAAGGGGAGTTTCGATATGACAGCGAAGATCGGCTTCTGCCTGCTCGTTGGCCTGCTCGCCGCCGAGCCGCTTCTCGCCGCCGAGCTGATCGACCCAGCCCGGTCGACGCTGCAACGCGGCGCCTTTGCCGGGGCGCGATTGCGCGTGCCGCTCGGCGCCCGCGATGCCCCTCGCTTCGGAGTCGCGCTCGCCCCGACCCAGCGCGAACGGGAGACCGGAGCCACTGCCCTCGCGGCCGGACTCGAACTCGGCTTCACCGGTCGCGGCCATTTTGAACTCGCCGCCGCCGGCAAGCCGCTCCGCTTCGACGGCGAGCGCAAGTCTGGTGTCTCCACGCTCGGCTGGATCGGGATCGGCGCCGGCGTGGCACTCGTCGTCGGCGGCTTGCTGTTCATCGACGCCGTGCGGGATTCCAGCGACTGAAGGGAACCCAGGCGCCGCCCGCTTCGGATCGTACGGCCGTGATTCACACGGCGCATCGCTCCGGATGGATGCGGATCAATGCGGTTATCCCCTCCACGATGTCGTGGAGGGGCAAATAGAAAGCCTATTCGGCAATCCCGACATAACCGGGCGTCGCCTTCACCCGCGCGAGCCAGGCGCCCAGATCCGGATAGGCGCCGAGATCGAACCCGCCCTCTTCGGCGACATGGGTGTAGGCGTAAAGGGCGATGTCGGCGAGGGTGAGCCGGTCACCGACGAAGAAGGCGCGAGAGGCGAGATGGTCGTCCATCAGCGTCAGCGCCGCCTCGCCCGCCACCCGCTTGGCCGGGATCAGCGCCCGCTGCGCGTCGCTGAGCGCCGCCTCGCCGACATAGGCCAGCCAGAAGCGCAAGGTGGCGACGTTCGGCTCGTGATTATATTGTTCGAAGAACATCCAGCGCAGCATGTCGGCGCGGTCGAAGCGGTGGTCCGGCACGAGCGCCGAACCGTCGGCGAGGTAGAAGCAGGCGGCATTGCTTTCGGGAAGCGCGCGGTCGCCGATCTGCAGCACCGGGATCCGGCCGTTGGCGTTCACGTCGCGCAGGAATTCGGGCGTTCGCGTTTCGCCCTTGAGGATGTCGTACTCGCGCCGTTCGAGCGGCAGCCCGAGCAGGGCGGCGGTGAGCCTGATCTTGTAGCAATTTCCGGAATTGGCATATTCGTGGAGAACGAGGGTGTCGGTCATCAAGGCATTCCTTCGGGTCGCGCGGAGCCGCCTCGGCCGTGATCCGGCCGCGGAAGACGGGCTGCCTACCCGTGCTCTGCTTGTGGTCCCCGCCGCCTCTTTCGCCGATCGTTTCGGCCTTGTCCATGCGCCGAGATCATAGCCAGGCGGATTGACGATCCACCCGGCGCTGGAAACCCGCGGCAAAGGCTTGCACCCGTGCCCGGAGCAGCAGCAAACGGCCCTCCGCCGTACGGGCGAAGACGAGCCGCGAACTGCCGACCCGGCGGACCCACAGGGTGTGGAATTGCTCGGCCCATTCCTTGCGGCGCGCCAGCGCGGCAGGAACGGCGTGATAATCAGCCCGCTGCCGCCCCCAAAGCCAGCTGCGCCGGACCAGCAGATAGCGCGGATTGCGCACTGGCCCGAGGATCTCGGCCATCGCCTCGATCAGGACATGCTCGGTTGCGCGGGAGACGCCGTGGACGACGACGACGTGGCGGCCGGCCAAGCTGCGCCGGATCTCGAAACGGGCGCATTCGGCCTCGTCATCCGAGACCAGTTCGGCCGCGTTGAGCGCCTCCAGCACGGCGCGCGCAACCTGTTCGAGGCTGCCTTCGAGCGAACCGTTACGAATCAGCAGCCAGGCGGCGCGGAGCAGGTTCGGAGCGGCGGCGAGCGCGCCGGCGCCGGCCGCGGCCATTGCGGCCGCGCCAATCCCGCCGAGCCCGTCGATACCACGCAGCGCGTCGGCCGCGGCAAGGGCGCCGCTCGCTGCGGCGGTGATTCCGAGCCAGCGCAGAGTGTCGCGCCAGGCGAGCACACGGGGCGCGTAACGCGGCGCCACGATCTCGCGGACATGCGCATGTGGCGCCGCCTCACCCAGCGATCTTTCCCAGCGCGCCCGGATCCCCGGCCGATCGCCCGCGATCGCGAAGCTGCGCGCGTTCCACGCCTCAGGGTCCGGATCGGGTAGGCCAAGCCGCTCCAGGCCGCTCAGGATCTGCGGCCCCCAATTGGCGACTCCCTCGAACGCTCGAAAGCGGCGATCGAGCAGGTCGAGATCCGAGCCTGGCTCGTCACCGTCGTCGAGCCGACCCCAGTCGAGCCGGCGACGGAGCGTCCCCCAGGCGCTCGGCAACGCCTCCACCGTCGCCAGATGCCAGATATTGGCGACCTTGCCGGGGCATGCCGGATCGATGCGGATCGCCCGGCCGCGCATCTGGTTGGAGAGCATGAAGGCGGCACTGTTGCTGGCGAGCACCAGGCTGTTCACCGCCGGCGCGTCCCAGCCTTCGCCGAGCAGAGCCTGGGTGCCGACCAGGATCCTGATCTCGCCCGTGCAGAACAACGTGGTGACCAGATCGACCAGCACGGCCTCGGCGGCGCCCGACGCGCTTATCCGGAAGAAGCCGGGACAGGCGAGGATCGGGTGCGCTGCGATCAGCGCATCGGCGAGGCCGCGCCGGCGGGCCTGCGTGCGCAGCGCCATCGCCGCCGCGCTGGGCAGGATGACAAGGCCGCCGGTCAGCACCCCGATCGGCTGGCGGCCGATGCGCGCGCGGCGCAGCGCCTCGAAGATCGGCACGACGCCGAGCTTGGCGGGCGCGAGGCGTGCGCTGCGGCTGCGCGGCAGATCGGCGGCGCGGACATGGTCGCTCAGCACGACCAGCCGAAGCCCTTCGCCGAGGCACTCGGCCTCGCGCCGGGCAATGTCGACGATGCTGTCGAGCTTGGCCAGGCTTGCCGCCATCCGTCTGAATAGGCTGCGGCCCTCGCGCAGACGCACCCTGCCGCCTTCGATCAGGCCGAGCGGCTCCAGCGCCGCCTTGATCGCGGTCCGGCGCTCGCGCGTCATCGGGAAGGCGTCGCGATGGCGGTACAGCAGGCCGTCGAGCAGCACCTCCAGCCAGAATAACGACGGCGCCGGCAGCGTCCGGCGGCTGGCGCCGAGCAGATCCAGCGGCGCCCGCGGCAACGGCCGCCGGGCCGCGGCGAGATGGACCATGACCGCCGACAGCATCTCGGGTGCCTCGAGGATCGGCTCCAGATTGCGCCTGGGATCGGTGAGCCAGGGATGCCGTTCGAGTCCGTCGAGGAACGGCGCGTCCGAGCGGAGTTCGGCAACGAGGGCGGCGAATCCTTTGCGGCGGCGGTCGAGCAAGGCGAGCGTGTCCGCGTCGGGCCGGGACACGACGACATGATCCTGGTGCGGACAGAGGTCTCCGTTGCGGACCAGCTCCGGCACGCCGATTTCGAGGTCGATCGGGCCGCATAGCGCCTCGTAGCGCGCCCATTCCGCATGCGGCGCATCATAGGGTGGTGTCGCGGTCAGGGCGACGAGATGGGCCCCCGGCAACGCATCGACCAGCGCCTGGAGCGCGTTCCACCATTCCCGCCGCAGATGATGCGCCTCGTCGAGCAGGAGCGACACCGGCCCGATCGCCTCGAGCCGCGTGACCAGCGCGGCGAAGCGGCCGTCCTCCGCATCTGTCCACAGGGCGTGCAGCGCCTGGTAGGTGGCCACCGTCATGGCGCCGGGCGCAGCGAGATCGCTCGACAGCTCGCCCGGCTGCGGCGGCTCGGGCAGGAAATGGGGGACGAGCCGGCTGCACCATTGATCGCGGATCGTCCGGGTCGGTGCGAGCACGAGCGCCGGCTGGCCGAGGCGGCGCATCAGTTCGAGCCCGAGCACCGTCTTGCCCGATCCTGGTGCGGCGACGACGTGCAGCCGCCGGTCGGCGGCATGGCGATCGAACTCCTCGAGCGCCCGAGCCTGATAATCGCGCCACACGCCCGAAAAGCGCATTCGCGACAGCATCCCCGCTCGCGGGCCTAGCGCGCCGCTGCGGTCATGCGACCGTCAGCACGATCTTGCCGACATGATCGCCCGCTTCCATTCGCCGGTGCGCGTCGGCGGCCTCGGTGAGCGGAAAGTCGCCGTCGATGATCGGGCGGAGCTCGCCGCTTTCGATCAGCGGCCAGACCCGGGCCCGCAATTCTCCGGCGATCCCGGCCTTGAAGGCGGCATCGCGGGCGCGCAGCGTCGAGCCGGTCAGGGTCAGCCGCTTGCGCATGATCGGCCAGAGCGGGATCTGCGCGTCGGCGCCGCGCTGGGCGGCGATCGAGACGTGGCGGCCGTCCTCGGCCAGGCAGGCGAGGTTCCGCGGCACGTAATCGCCGCCGACCATGTCGAGGACGAGGTCGACGCCGCGCCCCCCGGTCAGCGTCTTGACCTCGGCGACGAAATCCTGCGCGCGATAGTCGATGGCATGGGCCGCCCCGATCTCCAGCGCCCGTGCGCATTTGGCAGCGCTGCCGGCGGTGACGATCACGTTCAGCCCAAGCGCTCTGCCGAGCAGGATCGCGGTGGTGCCGATGCCGCTGGTGCCGCCGTGAACGAGGATCGTCTCGCCGGCCTGCGCTGCACCGCGCTGGAAGACGTTGCTCCACACGGTGAAGAAGGTTTCGGGAAGTGCCGCGGCCTCGATCAGCGACAGGCTCGCCGGCACCGGCAGGCACTGCCCCGCCGGCGCCGCGCAATATTCGGCATAGCCGCCGCCCGAAACCAGGGCGCACACCTTCATACCGAGCATGGCCGGCGCCACCCCCTCGCCGAGCGCCGCCACCTCGCCGGCAATCTCCAGCCCCGGAATCGACGGCGCGCCCGGCGGCGGCGGATAGAAGCCCTGGCGCTGGACGACGTCGGGGCGGTTGACGCCGGCGGCGGCGACTCGGATCAGCACCTCGCCGGGCGCGGCGCGCGGCAGCGGCCGCTGAACGGGGACGAGCAATTCGGGGCCGCCGGCCTCGGCGGGGTCGATGGCAGTCATGTGCGGGGGGAACGTGGTCATGGCGCCACGGTCGCCGCGAAAGCGCGCCGGCGCAAGAGGCTGCGGTTGACAGCCGGCGGCGGGCAACGGAACCTGGCGCCATGGACCTCGACGAGCTCTTCCCGGACAAACCCGGTGACCCGCTGGTCCTGCTGGTCAAGCAGGATCTCGATCCCCTCTCGGTCGACGAGCTGCACGCGCGCATCGCCATTCTCGAAGGCGAAATCGCCCGGGTGCGGGCCAAGATCGCCGCCGCCGTCGATCATCGCGCAAATGCGGATTCGCTTTTCAGAAAATGAAACCTTCGCTGGAACATATTGGTGATCCGCCAGCTTTTTCAGACACGCGCTTGATCGGGCCGGGAGAGACCCAACATCAGGGCAAACGGCCCTTCCGTTCGGGGCGGGCCAGTAGGAGTAGCTAATGCCGTCATTTGCCCGCGAACTCGAGCAAACCCTGCATACGGCGCTCGCCGAAGCGAGCGGCCGCAAGCACGAATATGCGACGCTCGAGCACCTGCTTCTCGCGCTCATCGAGGATACCCATGCCAGCCGAGTCATGAAGGCATGCGGCGTCGATTTGAACGAGCTTCGCGAAGCCGTGCGCATGTATCTCGACAACGAACTGGAAGCGCTCAAGGTCGAAGGCGATACCGATCCTTCGCCAACCAGCGGCTTCCAGCGCGTCGTCCAGCGCGCCATTCTCCACGTCCAGTCGTCCGGCCGTGACGAGGTCACCGGCGCCAACGTGCTGGTCGCCCTCTTCTCCGAGCGCGAATCCTACGCGGTCTATTTCCTGCAACAGCAGGACATGAGCCGGCTCGACGCGGTCAGCTACATCAGCCACGGCGTCGGCAAGGGCGAGACCGCGGCCGAGCCGACCGAGGTCAAGGGTGCCGAGGAGACCAAACAGGAGGAGGGCAAGAAGAAGTCCGAATCCGCCTTGAAGCAGTTCACCGTCAACCTGAACGAGAAGGCGCAGAACGGCCGTGTCGATCCGCTGATCGGCCGCGGACCCGAAGTCGACCGCACCGTCCAGATCCTCTGCCGTCGGTCGAAGAACAACCCGCTCTATGTCGGTGATCCCGGCGTCGGCAAGACCGCGATCGCGGAAGGCCTGGCGCGCAAGATCATCGAGGGCGAGGTGCCGGATGTCCTCAAGGAAGCCGTCATCTATTCGCTCGACATGGGGGCCCTGCTCGCCGGCACCCGCTATCGCGGCGATTTCGAGGAGCGTCTGAAGGCGGTGGTGACGGAGCTCGAGAAGCTGCCGCACGCCATCCTGTTCATCGACGAGATCCATACCGTGATCGGCGCCGGTGCCACGTCCGGCGGCGCGATGGACGCGTCCAACCTGTTGAAGCCGGCCCTGTCGGGCGGGACGATCCGCTGCATCGGATCGACCACCTACAAGGAGTTCCGGAACCATTTCGAGAAGGACCGCGCCCTCCTCCGCCGCTTCCAGAAGATCGACGTCAACGAGCCGACGATCGAGGATACGGTGAAGATCCTGGCCGGGCTCCGGACTGCTTTCGAGGAGCATCACAACGTCAAGTACACGCCCGACGCGATCAAGGCGGCGGTCGAGCTCTCGGCGCGCTACATCAACGACCGCAAGCTGCCGGACAAGGCGATCGACGTGATCGACGAGGTCGGCGCGATGCAGATGCTGGTGCCGCCGTCCAAGCGCAAAAAGACGATCACCACTAAGGAAATCGAGACGGTCATCTCGACGATGGCGCGAATTCCGGCCAAGAGCGTGTCGTCCGACGACAAGAAGACGCTGGAGCATCTCGAGCGCGATCTGAAGCGGGTGGTGTTCGGCCAGAACCGGGCGATCGAGGTCCTTTCCTCGGCGATCAAGCTCAGCCGGGCCGGCCTTCGCGATCCCGACAAGCCGATCGGCAACTACCTCTTCTCCGGCCCGACCGGCGTCGGCAAGACCGAGGTGGCGCGCCAGCTGGCGACGATCATGGGCATCCCGCTGCAGCGCTTCGACATGTCCGAATATATGGAGCGTCACTCGGTCAGCCGGCTGATCGGCGCGCCTCCGGGCTATGTCGGCTACGATCAGGGCGGCCTCTTGACCGACGCGGTCGATCAGCATCCGCACTCCGTGCTGCTGCTCGACGAGATCGAAAAGGCGCATCCGGATCTGTTCAACATCCTGCTGCAGGTGATGGACAACGGCAAGCTCACCGATCACCACGGCAAGACGGTCGATTTCCGCAACGTCATCCTGATCATGACGACCAATGCGGGCGCCAGCGACATGGCGCGCGAGGGCGTCGGCTTCGGCAACGTCACCCGCGAGGGTGAGGACGAGGAAGCAATCAAGCGGATGTTCACCCCGGAATTCCGCAACCGCCTCGACGCGATCGTGCCGTTCGACTACCTCCCCACCGAGGTCGTCGCCCGCGTGGTGGACAAGTTCATCCTCCAGCTCGAGCTGCAGCTGGCGGACCGCAACGTCCACATCGATCTCGACGAGGAAGCGCGCAAATGGCTGACCGCGCGCGGCTACGACAAGATGTACGGCGCACGCCCGATGGGCCGCCTCGTCCAGGAGAAGATCAAGCAGCCGCTCGCCGAGGAACTGCTCTTCGGCAAGCTCGTCCACGGCGGCGAGGTCAAGGTCACGATCAAGGACAATGCGCCCTCGTTCGAGATCATCCCGGCCCCGCCCAAGCCCTCCAAGCGCAAGGGCAAGAAGGCCGAAGGCGAACAGGACGCTCCGGCCGAAGGCAGCGCCGAGGAGGGGAAGGCCGAGCAGGCGTAAGCCGCACGCCTCTGCAGCTCCATTGAACGAAAAGGCCTCTCCCGCGCATGCGGGGGAGGCTTTTTCTTTGGCGGCGCCACTCGCCCGCTCGAGATCACCGAACTACGTCCGGCTTGACCACTCCGATTGAAAACCCCGTCCCGCCAGCTACAAACCGACCTCCTGCCCCTTTCCGGAGTCCTGCCATGCACCGCCGCCAGTTCCTGTCTTCCGCAGCGATGGTCGGGCTCGTTGCGGCATGGCCGGTCATGGCCCGGGCGCAAGGCGGCAAGGCGAGCGGTGCCGATGCGAAGCTCCGCGCGTTGCTCGACGAATTCTTCTACGCGCGGCTCGACGAATCTCCCGAGGAGGCGACCTCGCTCGGGCTCGACACCGGCGCCCGCGCGCCGCTCAGAGGCAAGCTGTCCGATCTCTCCCGCGCTGGCGCCGGGCGCCAGCTCGCCCGCACCAAGGCCGAGCTGGCCCAGCTGCGCACGGTCGATCGCGCCGCTCTGAGCGAAGCGTCCAAACTCGACGTCGAGATCGTCGAATACAGCCTCACCCGCGCCATTGCCGGCGAGCGCTTCGGCTATGGCGACACGCTCGGCCGCTACGCCCCCTACATCCTGTCTCAGCTTTCCGGCGCCTATCGCGACGTGCCCGATTTCCTCGCCAACACCCATGAAGTGCGCAATGCCGCCGACGCCGATGCCTATGTCGCGCGGATCGAGGCCTTTGCCGGTGCGATCGACCAAGAGACCGAGCGCCAGCGCGCCGATGCGGCGAAGGGCGTGTTCGCGCCCGATTACATCCTCGACACCACGTTGAAACAGCTCGGCCAGGCGCGCGACGTCCCCGCCGCACGGAGCCGGCCGGTCACCGATCTTGCCGCCAAGCTCAAGGCTGCGGGCCTGCCGCCCGAGCGTGCCGCCGCGGTGGAGAAATTGATGGCCGAGCGCGTGTTCCCGGCGCTCGACCGCCAGCGCGCGCTGGTCACCGAGCTTCGCGCCAAGGCGGTGCACGATGCCGGCGTCTGGCGCCTGCCCGACGGCGAAGCCTTCTACGCCGCCGCGGCCAGCGCCGCGACCACCACCGAGCTGACCGGCGACGAGATCCACCGCCTCGGCCTCGACCAGGTTGCGGAAATCCAGGGCCGCATCGACGGGATCCTTAAGGCGCAGAGCATGACCCAGGGCAGCGTCGGCGAGCGGCTGGTCGCGCTCAACCAGCGTCCCGACCAGCTCTTTCCCAACACCGATCCCGGTCGGGAAGCCCTGCTGGAGGCACTGCGCGGACAGATAAAGGCGATGGAGAAGCGCCTGCCCGAGCAATTCGCCGTGCTGCCGCGGGCGCCGGTGGAAGTCCGCCGCGTTCCCGAAGCGATCCAGGCCGGCGCGCCCGGCGGCTATTACGAGGCCGCCTCGCTCGACGGCTCCCGCCCGGCCATCTATTTCATCAACCTGCGCGACACCTTCGACCGGCCCAAATTCGGCCTTGCCACCCTCAGCTATCACGAGGGCGTGCCCGGCCACCATCTTCAGGTGATGTCGGCGCTGGAGAGCGACGACATTCCGCTGATCAGGCGCCGCGGCGGCTATTCGGGCTATACCGAGGGCTGGGCGCTCTATTCGGAGCAGCTCGCCGACGAGATGGGGATGTACGAAGGCGATCCGCTGGGCCAGGTCGGCTACCTCCAGTCCTTGCTGTTTCGCGCCACCCGCCTCGTCGTGGACAGCGGCATGCACGCCAAGCGCTGGAGCCGCGAGAAGGCGACCGATTACTTCCTCGCCACCACCGGCATCGCCCGGGGACGCGGCCAGGGCGAGATCGATCGCTATATGGTCTGGCCCGGACAGGCGTGCAGCTACAAGATCGGCCACACCGTCTGGACGCGCCTACGCGACGAGGCGCGTATCAGGGCGGGCTCCGGCTGGGATCCGAAGCAATTTCACCGCGTGCTGACGCTCGGCGCAATGCCCCTGACGGTGCTCGAGCGGATCGCGCGGGCACGCATGGGGTAAGCTTCCGGAGGTACACCAGCGCAGGATTGCCGGCTCGAACATCGTCGGCACCGCAGGCGCGAGTCTTGCCGGACATCGCCACACCCATTCCTATGCCGACGCGCAGTCCTGCCAGGGGTCTGCGCGTGGCAAGTCTTTACATCCATTCGCTGCACGCTACCCTCGAGTGCGAGGGGTGACTGCGACGCGGCTCGAGGTGATGCGGGAAGAATCCGGCCCATGAACCGCACGCGCGATCAGGGGGACCATAGATGTCGAGTGGCGTTCACGAGGCCGCTTCTGCGCCGGGCGGGGAGAAGGTCCGATTCTGGTTTGTCCGCACCGCCGCACTTTGCCTGTTCGCAGCGGCAACGTCCTGCGGCGAGTATGAACCTCCTCCTCCACATCTTGCCTTCGGCGATCTGCCGGTCAGCGGCAGCCTCTCCGATGCCCGTTACGCCGGGTTCGGCGGATGCATCGAGGATACGACCAGCCTGCGCTGCTTCCGTCGAGGCGTGACGTTTGAGGGCAAGGGTCCGTTCAATGCCGCCGTCGATCTGGGCGGATCGGCCGGGAGCAAGGGCTTTGCGCAAGTCACGCTCTGGCACGATCGAGACCAGGATGCCTTCCTCGCCGTCAGCGAGAGCTTGAAGAAGACCGGGTGGAAGGAATGTTTCACCGGCAACGATCGGAAAGGCGATCAGGCCGTCTATTCCCGACAGGGCGAGCGTGTGAAAATCCTCATGGATCTCAGCTATTTCGGCAAGCGCCGCCTGAGGATCGCGCCCGCATCGAGCGCAGAGGCCCGCTGCTGAACGTCCTTCCGGGCACGCTGAGCGTCCAGCAAATCTCCAGCGCAACCGGCGCGCCGCGTGCTCAGCTTGACTGCCTTCGCCTCCGGACGAGTTGCGGCCCCTCGCGCCGGCTTGTGCGTTGGGACGGCAAAGGAGACGCAACATGACCACACATCCGAAGCCTGGCAACGAGCCTGATCAGAAGGACATGTCGGGCGCGCTCGACATCGAGAGCGAGACCCCTCATCCTTCGGCGACGCTCCCGAACAGGGCCGAGGAGGCGGAGGAAGAGGCAGCACGGCTAGGCGATTTCGCCTGACCCGAACCGGGAACCGGCTCAGGGCAGACGGAAGCTCCACTGCCCGGCGTCGTTCGCCGGATCGAAGCGCGCCAGTGTCGGCGTGCTCGCGCCGATCGCGATCAGCGCCGCATCCTTGCCGGCCGCCGTCCCGGTCTTCGGCATGATCCGGTAACGGCCGTTGGTAAGCTGGTCGATCCGCCATAACTGCGCGTCCGCGCCCGTGAAGCGGGGCACCGCCTCGACCTCGCCATTGGCCGCGGCTGCCAAGGTGCGCTCGGTCCCGGCGATGCTGATCCGGTAATAAGGCGCGCCGAAAAAGCCGCCCGCTTCCGCCACCGGAGTCACCGTCCAATGCTGGTGCGGCCGCACCATGTAGGCGGCAAGATCGACGCCGACTGTTCCCGCGGGCCACCCCTTCATATCCTCCGCAAGAGATTGCGACGGGATCGGCTGGACCGGGTCGTCGGGCGAGGCCATGAAGCTGCGGCGGGAATCGAAGTCGATCCGCTTGAAGTCGACCGCGAGTTCGAGCGCATTGCCGCTGCGCGCCGACTGGATCTCGTAGGTACCGAGGCGCACGTTCTCGCCGGCAACCGGCCAGCCGTCCTGCCACCGCAAGGGCTCGACCGCGAGCACGCTGCGGCCGCTACGCTGCATGTCGGCCTCGTAATGCATCGAGAATTTCTCGACGCCGTCGCCGAGCTGGATCAGGCCGAAATGGCCCGGTCCGATGCCGCGGCCGTGCGCGGCGGCGACCAGCGTGCCGCCGCCTTTCAGGAGAGGAATACCCATCCGATCGACATAGGGGCCGAGCACGTCGCGGGAGCGGCCGACCCGGATGTTGTAGGTGGAATTGGGCCCGTCGCAGCAGGTGCCGTGGGTGCCGAGCAGATAATAATAACCGTCGCGGTACAGGAGCGCGGTCGCCTCCATGTCGATCGCGATGTCGGTCGGCGCGCTGCCGGCCCGGCGCGCGCCGGTGGCAGGATCAAGCTCGACGATGCGGATGAAACCGAAATAGGTTCCATAGCTCAGCCACAGTCGCGCACCCGCGAGCAGAAAGGCGGGATCGATCGCGTCCGCATTTTCGCGGCCGTCGCTCGACGCGACCACGCCGACGTCGTGATACTCGAAATCCGGGGACTTAGGGTCGAGCGACCGGGTCCACATGACCTTGATCTGGCTCGCATGGCCGCCGTTCATGCCGCCGCCGCCGACCGCATAAGCGACATAATAGCGATCGCCGATCTTGATCACGTCGGGCGCGAGGCCGCCGCCGGGGCGGACCGGTCCTGGCAGCCAGGTCCAGCCGTCGTCCGAGACGAGACCGCCCGCCCGCGTTCCGAACGTATAATAGCGTCCACCGGATTCCACGATCGTCGACGGATCGTGGATGAAGGGCTTGCCGGCGAGTTGCGCCGAGGCAGGCACCGCCGACAGGCCAAGCGCCAGGCACGCAGCCACTGCAGGTTTGAACTTCATACCCACCCCTTCTTGCTTTCCGCCTGCACCGATGACGCGCACCATCATCGGGTTCGCACCGCAAGGCCGCGGATCGGCGCGCCCTGATCGTCGAGGAAGCGGACGCAGAAATCACTGAGCCCCGGCCCGTTGATCACCGCGCCCCAGACGACGTTGCGGCCCTTGCGCAGGGTCAGGCGCGGCGAGACGACATCGTCCATTACCATCCGCCGGTCGTCGAACAGACCTGCCGCCTCCTTGCCGTTGAGCCACCAGATC
Source organism: Sphingosinicella sp. BN140058 (assembly GCF_004135585.1). Classification (NCBI taxonomy): domain Bacteria; kingdom Pseudomonadati; phylum Pseudomonadota; class Alphaproteobacteria; order Sphingomonadales; family Sphingosinicellaceae; genus Sphingosinicella; species Sphingosinicella sp. BN140058. The sequence goes on from NZ_CP035501.1 coordinate 1,091,590, forward strand.
GAGGCGGAGTTGGAGCCGAGTGCCATCCGGACGTTCCGGCGCTCGACGGGGCTGTCGATCACGGTCGCGGCCCAGAAGATCACGCCATAGGTCCGCTTGCCGAGGCCCTGGGCGAAATTGAACAGGCGAACGTCGAACGACCGGGAATCGAGCGCGTGCCAGCGGAGCGGCTCGCCCGCCGTCACGACGCTGCCGTCCCGCGGCACGTTCAGGAGGTTGCCCGCGAAAGCGGGCGGTGCGAGCGCTTCGCGGACATAGCTGCCGGTGAAGCCGGCATTGCTGCGATTGGGCTTGTCGATCGGCTCCAGCAGCAGCCAGCGGCGGATGAACCCGTCCGCGTCCGGCGCGCCGGCCGTCGTGCCGGGCGGCGCGAAATGTCGCGCGAACTCGCTCGCATCGGCGGCGAGCGGCACGGGATTGGGAGCGGGCTGCGCTCGGACCTCCGATCCCACAAGCGCACAGCCCGCGGCAAGTCCCGCCACGACGATCAAGTTTCGACCACGCATCGCCTCTCCCCTGCTTCGGCGCTGCGGCCGCTTGAGCATGACAGCGCTTGCATAGCTTCAGCGTAGGGAGCAGGCTATGTTCGATTTGCGACGATAGTCAGATGAGGTGCGAGAGCAGGAGCAAGACCCTGATGCTGACACCAGGTTTGGTCCTCCTGATCGCGCAGGCCTTGCCGAGCGGCGGCAGCAACGCGCCGTCCAAGCCTCCAGAAGCGCCGCCGATGGCGTGCGAAACAGGGCGCGTGCAAAGGCGCTTCGGCGGCACGGACTGGATCGTGCTCAGCTGCGCGGACAAATTGTCGATGGTGGTCGTCTCCGCCCCGGGTAATCCGGCCTCGCCCTTCTACTTCTTCCTCAAGCCGGGCAGGGATGGCGGCTACACGATCGTCGGCGAAGGCAACGGCGATCGGCAGGCGAGCGACGCCGCCGGCGACGCGCTGTCGAAGATGACCGTGGCTGAGATGCAGGCCCTGCTTGCCGAAACGAGATCGGCCGCGCGGTAGTCGAGCCATTGCATCGTTCCCTCTGGAAGACGAACGATGTTCTGCTTCCGGTAAGCGCCGCACGAACCTTTGTACCACTACGGCGCGGCGACCCGCGCCACCTCGCCTCCAAGGGAAATCTGCAGATCGCTGCAGGCGCCGAGATTGATCTCGTCCGGATCCGGAACGTGGCGAACCAATGTGCCCGTGATAACCACGCTTTTGCCGTCATTCTTCAGGAGCTTGCTCCTGAACCGCCCGTAATCCGCAAGCGCGACGCACCTGCGCCATGCCGGATCGCCCGGCGGCGGCACCGCCTCTCGCAGGTCCCGACAATCCTTTTCGCTCGCCCAAAGATTGTGCTTGTCGTCGCCGAAGGTCAGGTATCCCGAAACGGAGACAGGGCGCCCTTGGGGAGCCGTACCCGCTTGGAAGGCCGACAAGATTGACCGAACATCGTAATCGGCGGCCAGGCCCGAAGGAGCGCCGGTGGTGGCGCATGCGACGCAGCCTGCGGCGACGATCGCGATGAACTGTTTCATCCTGAAGAGCCCCTTCGGTTGACCAAAGCTGGGATTGGTTGCTGGCGGTCGCTGTGCAAGCAATTAGAACCCGGTAGTCCTGGTCTCCGCAAATGCCGAGCGACACCTCGTTCAAAGCTGATGGACGCGTCGCGCGGAAGGCGCCTTCTCACGTCGCGGGATCATTGACGAACACACATGTTTCCTCTATGTTCTCATCTGCCGCGCCTCGAACTCCGCCGAGAGCCATCAAGGCCGCGAGCGGTTCCTCGGCTAGGGGGCGCGGCAGCCCTTGTTTGAAGGCCGAGGACCAGCATATCACTGCCCGCCCCGCCGCGACCGCCTCGTGGCCCGCGGCGTCGATCCAGCTCTCGGTCGCGGAGCGGGACGCATTGGTGCATGCGTCCCCGAGAAATCAGGTCCGGTTACGACGGGATGTCTGCACCGAAAAACCACCGTATTTACGGTCAATTCGGTCGCGGCGAGCAGCCTCATCGCGCCAACTGTCTGTACGAAGCCCGTGACCCGTGCGAAGTCGCGGCCGCGGGCGGGCGTTTCGCCCCTGACGAAGGAGATTCCATGCTGTTTGCGCCATTGCTGCTTCTGTTCGGTTCGGCCCAGACCGGCGGCGTCGGGCCGATTGAGGTGACCGCGACCACGATCGACATTGCCGGAGTCGGCCACAAGGCGACCTTGCCGTGCAAGGGCCGCACGGTGATCGTCGCCGGCAGCGGCCACGTGGTGAGATTGACCGGGACCTGCGCCGCGATCGACATTTCCGGCACCGGCAACAAGGTCAGCGTCAATCTCGCGCCCGGTGGCGCGCTGGTCGTGGCCGGGTCCGACCAGGACGTCCGCTATTTCTCGTCGGACGAGATCCGGCGCGATGTTTCAGGCGTGGACAATCGCGTCGAGCGCGCGGACACGCCGCTCGACTGACCTCTCCACCGTAGCCCGAGCGGGGCGCGTGGGCAGCGAAGCGGCCGGATCGCCCCAGCGCCACCGTCTCAGCATGCGGCGGGTCATACTGTGGAGTTCGTTTCCTGATGCCGAGCCGCAGAACAGGATATGCAGCCGCGGCTGTGGCGATATTGGGACTCGAACTGGTGATCGCGCTCGGCGTTCGCGATACGATCGTTCGCCCTCATGGCGGCGACAGCCTTGCCGTCTTGCTCGTTTATCTGGCGCTGCGGGCGGCGTTCCGCATCCGCGTGCGCACCGCAACGGCGCTCGCCCTGTTGATCGCGATAGTTGTGGAGATCGCCCAGTTTCTGGATCTGCTCGGCACCCTCGGGCTGCATGGAAATGCGATCGCCCGGGTGGTGCTCGGCACCGGGTTCGACCCGATCGATTTCGTCGCCTACGGGGTCGGGGCCGTGGCCATCCTCGCCGGGGAAGGCATCCGCCGGATATTCCGCAGCGAAGCTCCGGCGATGGCGCGCCACGGCTGAGGCGCGCCGGCCGTTGCGCTCCTGGAGCAAGATTCACGCCTTCAGTAGAAATGCGAAGCGCTTTCAGCTCAGACGATCATGGTCCAGCGTCTGAAGTTTGCCACCCGGGCTGGGCTCGAACCAGCGTCCAGTCGGAGAACGAGCCGACCGCTCTGCCACTGAGCTACCGGGTGGCACCTTTGTGTCGCGCGATCATGCCCCGCGGTCAACCCTGCTCCAGATCGGACAGCCGGTCGGTGCGCATCGGCTTGCCGCTGAATACTCCCAGGCGCTTCAAGAGACGGGCGAGATAGGGATTGCCGACATCCACGCCGTGGACGAGTTCGGGCGTCGGACGAAAGGTCTGCACCATCGTCCGTTGCCGCGCCGCCGACCATCCGCTCGCGACGGGGTCGAGGCGCGCGCGGGCGCACGCGGCCTCGATCGTTGCGCGGGTGCAGCGTATCTCCGAGCGCAGGACCGCCCAGGGCTTGGGCAATTCGCGCCAGACCTTGGTGTCGGGATGGACATCGCCGCCGTCCATGCGATGCCACGCGGCGACATCCGCCGCCATCAAGCGCATGACCTTGCCGGGCAACATTTCGTCCAGGACGGCCTCCATGCCGAGCGCTTCCACCAGCGCGATCCAATGCTCGCGGGCGCGGTTCCAGGCGGCGGCGAACAGGTTCCAGGTACTGGAATCGTTGCCCCGCCGGACGATCATGGTGGCAAGATCGATGTCGCTCCGGCGCCATGTCTCCTCCAGCCGGCCGGCGAGCTCGATCAGGATCGCGAACCAGCGGCCGAGAAGTATGCCTTTCTGCCGCTCGGTGAGGCGTGCCAGCACGTCGGCCCGCGGAAACACGTGCGCGATGGCGTACCAGTCCGTGCCCGGATCCTCCTCACACCAGTGCAGCAATTCCGCGGCGAGATCGTCGAAAGGCTTTTGCTGACCATCGATGGTGAACTCGCTGCGAAGCTTCAGGCGCGCGGCATAATAAGCGACGAACGCAGCCGTCGGCAGGCTGCCCCGGAGCTGCTCGATGCCGAGTTCGGGTGCGAGCCCGGCTCTGGCGACGAGCAGCAACCGGTGCTTGGCCTCCTCCGCCCGCAACGTCACCAGCTTGGCTTCGAGCCGGCCCGCCAGCCGAAACAGCTTGTCGTAGCGCCGGCGCGACAGCGGCAATCCGCAATCCGACCGCTGCGAACGACTCAGCCGATCCGCCTTGAAGCCCGCCGCGCCCGGGCGCTTGCCGATCAGCGCGTTCATTTCGGCGACCAGGCCCGCAATCGCTTCAGCGTCGTCGCCGGCAGGAAACTCTGCGCCAAGGAACAGCAGGGCGAGTTGTCGCGCCCTGTCGAACCTCGCCGCCGAACCTGCCGGTGCCTCGAACACCGAGGGCATGGACGACCACCCGAACCTCTGCGCGTGGGAGACCGCCACCCTGGCAGCAATCATGGCCGCGAAGCGTGCGGCGATTGCGGGCGGCAGGGATCGGCCGATGATGGCCGCCACGGCTTCGGGCGTGTCGCGGCGCGCGAATGTCGCATGCAGCTTGGCAACGGCTGTGTCGGGGGCAAGGCCTTCGGACATGACGGCAGCCTAAAGCATCGCGACGAAAAGCAGATGCCCAAAAACCTCTGCCGTCCAGCCGTGCTCAAGCACGGCTGCGAACCGACGATTCTCCGCGGTGTCCGATGATCGGAGTCCGGAAGAGCGCCTGCTTCACAGCCGGAAGTTCGGCCGCTAAGCCTTTTTCAAGAATACCGTTGGGGAGGGAATGATGTCACGAATTTTGGCGGCTGCCGCGGGATTGTCGTTGCTCCTCGCCCCGACCACGCTCGTTGCTGCCACGCCGACGAGCGCCGCCGCCGCGTCCGCAATCAGGATCGACAAGGCGCGCATCGATCGCACCCTCGCCGACATGGTCGCGAGCGGGCGCGCCTCGGGTGTCTCGGCGCTGCTGTTCCAGGATGGCCGCGAAGTCTATTTCGGAACGTCCGGCTTTGCCGATCGCGAGGCGAAGCGGCCCATGGCCCGAGACACGCTTGCTCAAATCTTTTCGATGACCAAGCCGGTGACCGGCGTGGCGCTGATGCAGCTGTGGGAGCAGGGCAAGTTCGGCCTCGACGACCCCCTCGCCCGCTATCTCCCGGAATTCGGCGAAACCAAGGTGTTCGCGGGTACCGACGCCGCCGGCAAGCCGATCCTGAAGGCGCCCGACCGGCCGATCCTGATCCGCGACATTCTCCGCCACACCGCCGGCTTCGGCTACGGCCCGGGCCCGAGCTTCCCCGAGCAGGAATTCGATCGGCTCGATCCGATACCGCTGAAGCTCGACATCGATCTCGCCGAGCTCGGGCGACGGCTGGCGCAGGTGCCCTTGCTGTTCGAACCGGGCACACGCTGGCATTACAGCGCCGCCGTCGACGTTCAGGCCCTGCTCGTCGAGAAACTCTCCGGTCAGCGCTTCGAGGATTATGTCCAGGCCCACGTCCTGCAGCCGCTCGGCATGCGCGAGACCGGCTGGACCCAGCCGGAAGCACGGTTCGGGCGGCTCGCTGCGGTCTACGCCAAGAAGCCGGGCGGGACGCTCGACCGCGTTCCCGATACCGACAACCGCCGGATGAACTTCGCCCCGAAGGCGCTCACCATGGGCGGTGCCGGTCTTGCTTCGACGGTCGACGATTACATGCGCTTTGCCCGAATGCTGCTTAACGGCGGCAGCCTCGACGGCGTCCGCATTCTCAAGCCGTCGACGGTGAAGCTGATGGCGACCGACCAGCTCGATCCGCGTGTCACCGACCGCTTGTGGCTGCCGGGCAAGGGCAATGGCGGCTTCGGAATCGATTTCTTCGTCCGAACCGGCCAGCCCAAGGATGCTCAGGAAAGCCGCGGCGCGCTCGGCGAATTCTTCTGGGACGGAATGGCCTCCACTCTGTTCTGGGTCGATCCCGCCAACAAGCTCACCGCCGTCTTTTTCGTTCAGACCGTACCTTTCGACGGCACGCTCCACCGCGACTTGCGCAAGGCGGTCTACGGACCCGATTATCTCGGCCCGAAGGGCGATTGAAACGCCCGGCCGCTTGCGTCGCGAAATGACGGCACTGGAGGGATCGTCGGAGATCGCGGTCGTGCTCGGCGACGAATGGGACGAGCCGCTGCTCGCCGACGTCGAGGCCATGCTGGAGCGGATCGGCGCGCAACCGATCTCCAGACATGGCGGGCTCGCCGGCACGCAATCCTGGTCGTCGGTGCTGTGGAAGCTCGGTGATGCCAGCCTCCTCGTCGAACGCGAGACCTACATGGGTCTAACCCTGTCCGGCCCGGGGCCGCTGGTGAACGCCGTTGCCGCGGCCGTGCTGGCCGAACGCAAGGCGGCCGATCCGCCTGCAACGCAGCAGCATCGGCGGCGACGGCGCTGGCGATCCGTATTTCGTGCTGCCCTCGACCGCATCTCTGGGCAATGACTTGGCCTCTGCGCGGGCCGTCAACGGTCCACAGCCGTGTCGCCGCGCAGAACCTGCCTGGGGTATGCGACCGGCGGTCCCTCACCGCGCGAATAGAGGTCGAGCCGCACGACGTGGCCGCGGCGATCACGGATCGGCTCGAAATAGCTCAGATCGTCGGTAACGAAGCGTAGCTTGCCGTCCCCATCGACGATCATCGGGATGGGCGGGCGGTCCGGCCGTACCAACGTGAGAGCATGACCGGTGACGGCGAGCGTACGCCTGTTTCGCGCATCGTCCCCGTAGGTCCCCGCCAGCGACGCGAGCGACTCCGCCGAGAGGAGGGCCGGGCGCGCGATCGGATAGGGTCTGCCGATTACGATGGCGGCAAGCCGGCGTGCCAGAGTTTGCGCATCGAAGCTGTCATTGTTCGCCAGCACCGCGATGACCGTGTCACGCGATGGGATATGGATCAGAGCAGAGGCGCCGCCGCCGATCTGACCGGTGTGCCCGATCACCTCCTCGCCCCTGACCCGCCACAAAGCGAGGCCGAGGCCGTAGCGATCCTGCACCGCCGCGGAGGCGCGCGCGGGGGTGGTCATTGCGGCGAAATACGGTGCGCGCACCACCTGTCCGTGGGCAAGGGCGCTGAACCATGTTCGTAGATCGTCCAGGGTCGAGTGCAGTGCCCCTGCGGTCTTCGGGCCCGACACGTTCCCCGGATCGGCATTGCGGAGTGCACCCGGCTCGCCAGAATAGCCCGCAACTCGTCCCGGAACGATCGTCGCCGCATCTGCGTAGCCGGTGTGCAGAAGGCTGAGCGGTCGGAACAGTCGATCCTGCAGCGCCGCCTCCCAACGCTGGCCCGAGCGACGCTCGATAATGCCGCCGAGCAGCACATAGCCGGCATTCGAATAACGTTGATCGCCTCCGGGGACGAACAGCAGCGGCCGGGCAGCGATCCGCCTAAGCTGTGCCTCGATTTGGATCTCGCCGGGACCGAAGGGCGGCAAAGGCGGCACGTCTGTATCGGCAATGCCCGCGGTGTGGCTCAAGAGCTGCCGCACCGTGATCCTCCGGTCGAGGCCGAGATCGGGGAGATAATCGCCGGCTGGCGCATCCAGAGACAATTCACCGCGCTCGACCATGTGTACGATCAGGCCCGCCGTGAACGTCTTGGTGATGGAAGCAATGCGAAAGACGTGGTCCGGGGTCAGTGGGACGCCGAGCGCGACATCCGCCATACCGTGCGCATTGCGGTAGAGGATCGCCTCGCCTTGCGCGATCAGGACGGCGGCGCCCGACCCCGCAGGATCGACCATCGAGGCAAGCGCCGCGTCCGCCTCCGTCTCAACCCGGCCACGATCGATCTCACTGGCTCCGGGCGCCGCCTGCGCGGCGGAACAGAGGAGCATGAACGGCACCGCAAACGCAAGAAGACGCATCGGTTCCTCCAATGGGTTGAAGCGATCTTCAGGTGGAGGGCTGAACGCCTGTTGAACCGTGGGGCGGGGCTGCAGCAGACATCGCAACGCTCTCTACTCCCCAATGTGGCTCATAAGCGATGGCCCCGATCAGCCGCCACGATCAAAACCGGCGGTCGGATAGTATCCCTCCAAAGCGGGGCAAAGAGTGGCTTGCATCAATACCGATGCACGGTGCAGCCTTGGTGACGAGGAGCAAAGATGGCAGGCGAGAGCAGCAATCTTGGACGAAATCAGGCGAGATCCATGCTCGCCTGCCTGTCCGCGTTTGTGTCGATCTTCCTGTTCTATGCACTGGCAAGCAGCAGATTGACTCCGATCCTCCTGCATGCGCTCGACCCCGGATCGTTGGAGACATCGCCGCCTGCCCCCTTCTCGCCCGCTGATCTTCCTCATACGCTATACTGGGCCGCAATCGCGCTGCTCGCAGGTGCCGTCGCGCTCGCCATCATATTGGCTTCGGCTGGGCTTCTAAGACGCTATTTGTCGCGCCGCCCGGCATTCGCGTCACTGCTCTTCTTGACCTGCATCTCGCTTGGAGCCGCCTGGCTGTCGTTCGACAGCAAAATGACGATGGTCGAGCTGCCCCGCATCCTCACCTGCGGCGCGCCCCACCCGCACATCCCGGTAAGCCGCGGTTTTCTGTGCGGAAACGCGACGAAGATCGGGTTCGGCGAGGTCTGGGACTGGCCGGACGGGGACTGGATCGGAGCGCTCCTGCGGCTCAAGATCCTGCTCAACATCCTCCGTCAAACCGCCGCCATCTTCGTCCTGGGCAGCATGCTCATCATCACCTCCGCAAGCCGGATGAGCGTTCGCCCTGAAAGCTATCGAGCGCGGCTGGCGCGGGACCACGTCATCTTGCGCCTGCTCGCGGCCGGCGGCATCACCTTATCGGCGATCACGCTCACCGACATCGTCTTCGCCAGCTGGCCCATCCATGCGGTAGCCCGAGCGACGCCCGGTGGCAGTCCGGTCCTCGCACAAGCGATGACGGCGCTCAGCTTCTTTTATGCGGCACTGGACAGCATCGTCCTTGCGCTCGCGCTGATCTTTTCCCGGGCTTTCATGACCCCGCGCCGGCGCTTCCCGCCCTCACGAGGCGCGCTGTCCGGATCGACCTGGCGATCGGCCGGCAACCTGCTGCTGCGACCATCGCTGATCAAGGCGCTGATCGCTTTGTCGCCGGTGCTGACCGCATTCTTCGGGAGCCCGCTGGTGCAGGCGATCATCGAAGGCCTCGACTCAGCAGCCGCATAGAGCCTGATCCTGTCGGATCAGACCATCGGCGTCACTCAAGCTCTGAACCAAGCGCAAGAGCGGCTGGCAATGCCATGCGCTTTCGGGCAGACCGCCGCAGTGGAAGGGTGAAAGGGGGACATCGTGCAACCGGATAGTTCGGACGGCCTTGCCGCGCATGTCGGGCCGCCGGCGCTGCTCGAGCGCCTGACCTTTTTCTCGGACGCGGTGTTCGCGATCGCGATGACGTTGCTGATCATCGAGATCCACGTGCCGCACCTCCCGCATGGTGCCGACAGCGCCGCCCACGTGCGGGCCCTCGCCGAACTGTTCCCGAGCTTCACCGGCTTCTTCGTGAGCTTCGCCGTGATCGGGGCGTTCTGGGCCGGTCACCACCGCGCGTTCGGCCTCGCCTGCCACTATGCGCCGGGCCTCGTACTGCCCAATCTGGCGATGCTGTGCGCGATCGTGCTGATGCCGTTCGCAACCGCGTATATGAGCGGGAATTATGGCGAGGTCGTTCCCACCGTTCTGTACAACGCGCTGCTGTTGGCGACCGGCCTGCTCAACCTGTTCCTGATCCGCAAGGTCACCGGCCGTCCTTATGCCGGGTCCGATGCCGACCCCGTGCAATTGGCCGCAGTCCGCGCGCGCGGCTGGGGCGTCATCTGCGGCGCCCTGCTCGCTCTGGTGACGAGCTTCGTCGCGCCAATCTACGCCCAGCCGGTGCTGATCACGATCCCCCTGTTCGCGCGACTCGCCATCGCACTCGCGCTGCGATCCTCACCCCACGCGCCGGAGGCCCGGGACGCCTGAACGGCTGCCGGGCGTCGCTCCGATCTCCGGAGCAGCGATGTGCAACTTGCAGCAGTTATGATATGACGTTACACATCCGTCCGTGCCGCGTCTCCTGACCCTGCTGATGATCATCACGCTCGTGATCGGCCACGGCATGTCCTATGCGGCCGCTGTCTGCCGGCACCACAATGTCCAGGACCATATTCTCGCTCACCGGAGCCGGGACTCCGCTGTCGCGGGCGCTGCGAAGGCGGAAGAAGATTCCGCGAAGCTGGCCGCCAAGAAGGCGCAGCGGACCGGCACGAACATGGCAGCCTGGGCCGCGGACATGCTGCCGCGCGGATCCTATGCCCCACCCCTCCGTGTCGCCGGCGCGGTTCCGTCCGGGCTGGGGCACGAGGCGCGGCTGATCGGCACCAGCATCACGCCCTTGTTGCGACCGCCACTGGGCGATCGGCGCCCGGTCTAACCGACACGTCGCGTCACGGAAGCACTCCGTAGGCGCCGTCTTTCGAGGACCGGACGATCATCGGCCCCGCCGCGCGCGGCCGGGCCTGCGGGTGCGCCGCCGTGCGCGCCTCGAGCTTCGATGCACCTTATCCGCACGAAAGAGATACCGACATGCTCCGTACCGCCCTTCTCGCAGGCGCCGCCTCGGCCCTGCTCCCCGGCCTGGCCCTCGCCCAGACCAATGCCGCCGCTCAGGATGATGCACAGCAGCCCTCCGGCCCGGCCGCTTCCACAGCCGTCGCCGCGGTGAACGAAAGCGCCGCGACCGCGCATGCCGATCATGCCCAGGAAATCGTCGTCACCGGTTTTCGCCGCAACCGTGAGGACATCCTCTCCGGCACTTCGGTCGTCACCGGCGCGGAACTCACCCGGGACCTCAGGCCGACGATCGGCGAGACCCTTGCGCGTCAGCCCGGGGTCAGCGCCACGGCCTTCGGCCCGAACGCGTCCCGTCCCGTGCTCCGCGGCTTTCAGGGCGAGCGGGTGCGCGTCCTCACCGACGGCATCGGCAGCCTCGATGCCTCGAACACAAGTGTCGATCATGCGGTTGCGGTCAATCCGCTGACCGCCGAGCGGATCGAGGTGCTGCGCGGCCCCGCTGCCCTGCTGTTCGGTTCCTCCGCGATCGGCGGCGTCGTCAACGTCATCGACGCGCGGATCCCGCGACGCGTTCCGGACGAGGCGGCCCATGTCGATGGCATCCTCACCTATGGATCGGCGGCCAACGAACGCTCGGCTAACGCGACCATCGACGTTCCTCTCGGCGGCAGCTTCGTCCTCCACGCCGACGGCAATTATTCGAACACCGACGATCTTGAAATCGGCGGCCATGTGCTTGCGCGCGCCCTGCGCAGCGAGGCCGCGGCCAGCGGCGATCCCGCGATCCGCGCGCTGGCCGACCTGAAGGGCAAGCTGCCGAACACCGCCGCCGAAACCTCAGACGTCGCGCTCGGCGCTGCCTGGATCTCGGGCGAGAACAATGTCGGCTTCTCGATCAATCGCTATGACAGCCTCTACGGTGTGCCGATCCGTTATTCGCTCGATCCCCAGGAAGAGCCTGAAGCGCCGCGCATCGACATCAAACAGACCCGGGTGGACGGGCGTGCCGAGATCGACACCGGCAGCGGCTTCGTCGACCAGGTCCGCGTTCGCGGCGGTTATTCGGATTACCGGCACGACGAGCTGGAGGACACCGGCGAAATCGGCACGACCTTCCTGACCAAAGGCGCCGAGGGCCGGGTGGAACTCGTGCAATCGCAGCGCGGCGGCTGGGGTGGCGGTTTCGGCGCCCAATATTTCCGGCGCCACCTCGACGTGATCGGCGAAGAGAAGTTCCTGCCGGAAAGCCGCACCAGCCAGTTCGGCCTGTTCACCTTGCAGAATTATCGCTCCGGCCGCTTCCGGGCCGAAGTGGGGGCTCGCTACGAGCATCAGAAGGTCAGTGCCGAGGCGGATGCCGATCTCGGCAACGAGGCGGAGAGGCGCAGCTTCGATTCATGGTCGGGCTCGGCGGGCGCCAGCTACGAGATCGCGCCCGGTCTGCGCCTGGGTGTGAACGGATCGCACAGCCAGCGGGCTCCTTCGGCCGAGGAATTGTTCGCCAACGGCCCGCATGCCGGCACCCAGGCCTTCGAAGTCGGTGACCCGGATCTCTCGCAGGAGAAAAGCTGGGGCCTGGAAGGGACGTTGAGCGCGCAGGGCGACGGCTACAGCCTCTCGGCCTCGGTCTTCCGCAGCTGGTTCGACGATTATATCTACGAAGCGCGCACCGGGGCGGTCGAGGATGGTCTCCCGGTCTTCCAGATCGGCCAGGCCGATGCGCGTTATTTCGGGATCGAATTCGAAGGATCGTTGCGCGTCGCGCGGGTCGGCGGCTTCGCCGTGAATCTGGACGGCGTCGCAGATTACGTCCGGGCGACGATTGACTCCGTCGGTCCCGCGCCTCGAATCCCGCCGCTGCGGCTCCTCGGCGGCATCGAGGCGCAGTCCGAGCGCCTGCAGGCACGGGCCGAGATCGAGTGGACCGACGAACAGGATCGGCTCGCACCGCTCGAAACGCCGACCGCCGGCTTCACCCTGGTCAACGCGTCCGTGTCCTGGCAGCCGCTCGCCCAGCATCCCGGCACGAGCCTGACCGTGTCGGCGAACAACATCTTCGACGTCGATGCCCGCCGCCATGCGAGCTTCCTCAAGGACGTGGCACCGCTGGCGGGACGCGACGTCAGACTCACAGCACGGCTCAGCTTCTGAGCTCCGGCTGGGGCCGGGTCGCCTGGCGCGATCCGGCTCCCTGCCCAAATCGCTCCTGCAGATGACTGATCCGAATGACGGCGCTCCCTCCCGCATCCACCGCCGCCTGAGGCACGGGTATCTCCCGGAAGGGGCGCTTCTGACGCCGATCCATCAAATGGCCTTGAACACTCTTACGTTCATGCTTTGTTCGTGATAGAGCAGATCGATCCACGGTAGGGCGCACGCGAATTGCGCGTGTTCCGTCCGAATGGAGCGGACGGGCGCTTTGCACGTCGAGGATGGGCCCGTAGAATCGGCCCGGACAGCAAGGGGAGCAACAGATGACCGAGACTCTCACCCTCTATACCAACCCGATGTCGCGCGGCCGGATCGCGCGCTGGATGCTGGAGGAAGTCGGCTGCAGCTACGAGACGGTGGTGCTCGACTATGGGACGACGATGAAGGATGCCGACTATCTGGCGGTCAATCCGATGGGCAAGGTGCCGGCGATCAAGCATGGCGACACGGTGGTGACGGAAGCGGCGGCGATCTGCGCCTATCTCGCCGATGCCTTCCCGGACGCGGGGCTGGCGCCGCCGCCGGGAAACGCCATGCGCGGGCCTTATTATCGCTGGCTGTTCTTCGGCGCCGGTCCGGTCGAGGCCGCGGTCACCGCCAAGTCGCTCGGCCTGCTCGCGCCGCCCGAACGCGCGGCCAATGCCGGCTACGGCCGGTTCGAGGATGTGCTCGACGCCCTGGAGAGCGCGGCACGCAGCGCCAGCCCCTACCTTTGCGGCGAGCAATTCACCGCCGCCGACCTTTATCTCGGCGCCCAGATCGGTTGGGGCATGATGTTCGGCACGATCGAGAAGCGTCCGGCGTTCGAGGAATATCATGCGCGCATCGCCGAACGCCCGGCCGCCAAGCGCGCCGCCGCGCTCGACGACGCCCTGATGGCCCAGGTGCAGCAATCGCCGCAGCAGGCCTCCTGATCCACCGAGCAGATGCCGACCAATGAAAAAAAGGCCCGGCGTTGCCGCCGGGCCTTTCATTTGTGACTTCGGCTGGGTCGCTTAGTCGCGGCTGCCGAGGAAGCTGAGCAGGAACTGGAACATGTTGATGAAGTCCAGATACAGGTTGAGCGCGCCGAGGATGGCGGTCTTGCCGAGCATATCGCTGCCTTGCACCTGGAAGTAGATGCTCTTGATCTTCTGCGTGTCGTAGGCGGTGAGGCCTGCGAACAGCAGCACACCCACCGCGCTGATTACCAGGCTCATCGTGTCCGAGCGCAGGAAGATATTGATCACCATCGCAACGAGAAGCCCGACCAAGCCCATAAGCAGGAATGTACCGAAGCCGGAAAGATCCTTTTTCGTCGTGTAGCCCCAAAGGCTCAGCGAAACGAAGGCAGCCGAGGTGGCAAAGAACGTCGCCGCGATCGAGGTGCCGCTGTAGAGCAGCGGGATGATCGACATGGAAAGGCCCATCACAGTCGCAAACGACCAGTAGAACGCTTGAAGCCCCCCCAGCGACATGCGGCTAAGGCGCGCCGCCAGGAAGAAGACCATTATCAACGGGGCGAATAGAACGACGTATCTGAGAATGCCGCCCCCGTAGAAAATCTGCTGGGCAACACCGGTCATGGCGGCGGCGTAAGCGACGATGCCGGTCAGCAGGACACCGGACGCCATGTAATTGTAAACGGACAGCATATAGGACCGCAGGCCCGCGTCGAAGGCGACGCTGTCGCGGCCGGCCGTCGTAGCGCCGAACGGCGCTGCGGTCCCGCGCGGGTCAAATCCATTAGCCATTGGAAACTCTCTCCTTTGACGGCGACCAGTCGCCGTTGCCCGCCAATATCGTGTTGTTTGGCTCGCGGTTCAAGGAAAACCGGTTCGCAGGCGTCCCCCATCGCGCTATCGCGCCGTCATGATCCGCCTGTTCGTCGCGATCCGGCCGCCGGCGCCGATCCGCAGCCAGTTGCTGGCGTTGATGGGCGGCGTGCGCGGCGCCCGGTGGCAATCGGACGACCAGATCCACCTCACCTTGCGCTTCATCGGCGAGGTCGATCGCCGCGTTGCCGAGGATATCCATGCCGCGCTTGAGGCGGTCCGCCATCCGCGCTTCGAAATCGCGCTGAGCGGCCTAGGCGCGTTCGACCGGCGGGGCGCACCGACCGCGCTGTGGGCAGGCGTCACCCCCCACGACGATCTGAAAGCGCTCCACAAGAAGGTCGATCAGGCGATCTCCCGCGCCGGATTGGAGCCGGAGCGGCGCGCCTACACCCCCCATATCACACTCGCCCGGATGAGCCGCGGCGGCGGCCCGGTGCAGCCGCTGATCGAGAGCGCCGGCGGAGTCTCGAGCGCGCCTTTCGCGGTCGACGATTTCCGCCTGTACGAAAGCAGTCTCGGCCCGGACGGCGCGACCTATGACGTCCTCGCCCGCTATCCCCTGGAGCCTGCTCACCTCAGGTTGCAGCGTTCAACTCCGACCTGAGGTGCGAAAGTTGCTCTCGGCTCCGCGCGATCAGGCTTCGATCCGGCCGAGCAGCCGCTCGACCAGATTGCCGTAGCTGCCGCCGAACAGGCGCAGATGGACCAGCGCCGGAAACAGCTGGTAGGCCGCCTGCCGCTCCGGCCAGCCCTCCGGCGGGCTGCCATAGGCCTGCCAGAAGGCCGCATCCGGCGTGTCGAACAGGGTCAGCATGGCGAGGTCGACTTCGGCGTGGCCATGATAACAGGCCGGATCGATCAGGGCGGCGAGCCTGCCGCCGGATACGAGGATGTTGCCGGTCCAGAGGTCGCCGTGCAGCAGCGATGGCGGCGGCGCGGCGGGCAGGATCCCGGCGAGCCGCGGCCCGACCGCTGCGATCCGCTCGCGCCACGGGCGATCGAGCACGGCGGCGGTCGCCTTCAGCCGCTGATCGAGCCAGAAAGCGGGCCAATCCTGCCCCTGACGGTTGTCGAGCGAGACCGTGCCGAGCGCATAATCGACCGGCCAGCCATACGCCTCTCCGAGATGATCGTGGAGCTGCCGCAGCGCCGCTCCGAGCGAACGCCAGGCCGAGGGGCTGAACACCCGGTCGTTGTCGACATGCTCGATCATCAGCACGCCGGCGAGCTCGCCCTCCACATGCGGCGCCGGCACACCGGCGCCGGCGATCGCACGCAGCATCGTTGCCTCGGTGCCGACGGCGGGACTGCCCTTGGCGACGCTGATCCGCCCGTCGAGACGACGCACCAGCAGCACTTCCGAGAGATCGCCGCCGGCGAGATGCTCCAGACGGTCTTCGGACAGACCGGTGAGCGTCGCCACGCGGCGGGCGAAGAAGCTCACGCCCGCGCCTTGAGCGAACGCGCCAGGCCCTGCGCACCGGCGACGGCGTCGCTCCACGCCAGATCGAAATGCGCATCCTCGCCGTAATACGGATCGGCGACCGCCTCGCCCTCACGCCCGGGTACGTGATCGAGTAAAAGCGACAGGTGCGCGCGTGAGCCCGGAGCCTGCATCCGGCGCAGATTGGCGAGGTTCTCGCGATCGAGTGCGACGATATGATCGAAGCGGTCGAAGTCGGCGGGCGAGACCTGCCGTGCCCGCAGGCCGCCGATATCGACGCCGTTCCGGGCCGCGACCGCGATCGAACGCGGATCCGGAGGACGTCCGACATGCCAGTCGCCGGTCCCGGCGGAATCGATCTCGACGTCGAGCCCGAGCCGCTCGGCCTCGCGCCGGAAGGCCGCTTCGGCCAGCGGCGAACGACAGATGTTGCCGAGACAGACGAAGAGAATTCGCATGCGGCCCAGCCTTGTTGCCAATACGCGCCGCTGTGCTAGCCATGTGATCAGACAATAACAACGAGGGCGAGGACATGGCTTCAGAGGCAGCCGATACCCCGGGCGCACCACCTTCGACGGCGCCTTCCCGCCCCGGAGTCGGCGCCTATGCCTGGTACGCCTTGTTCGTGCTGGTCCTGGTCTACGTGATCAACTTCATCGACCGGCAGATCCTTTCCATCCTGGTCGGCGACATCAAGCGCGATCTCGGCGTGTCCGACGCCCAGATCGGCTTCCTCTACGGCACTGCCTTCGCCGTCTTCTATGCCCTGTTCGGGATTCCGCTCGGCCGCCTTGCCGACAGCTGGTATCGCGGCCGGCTGATGGCGATCGGTCTCGCCCTTTGGTCGTCGATGACTGCCTTTTCCGGCTTCGCGACGACGTTCGGTATGCTGGCGACGGCACGGATCGGGGTTGGGATCGGCGAGGCGAGCGCCTCCCCGGCCGCCTACTCGATGATCTCCGACAGCTTTCCCAAGGAACGGCGCGCGACCGCTCTCTCCATCTACTCGAGCGGCCTCTATATCGGTGGCGCGCTCAGTCTGCCAATCGGCGGGCTGATCGTCAGCCGCTGGAGCCACGCCTATCCTGATCCCGCGACGGCACCGCTCGGCCTGGCCGGCTGGCAGGCGGCCTTTCTCGCCGTCGGATTGCCCGGCCTGCTTCTGGCGCTGTGGGTGCTGAGCCTGCGCGAGCCGCTGCGCGGCGCCTCCGACGGCCTGTCCCAACCGGTCGTCCGTCCCAACGCCTGGAGCGAATTCGGGCGGGAGCTCGCAGCCATCCTGCCGCCGCTGACCCTGATCAGCGTGTCGCGCATACCGGGCGCGCTCAAGATCAACCTCGCAATGCTGGCACTCGTCGTCGCCGTGGCCTACGGCCTCATCCGACTGACCGGCGATTGGCCGCAATGGAGCGCCTATGGCCTGGGCATCTATTCGGTCTTCTCCTGGATCCAGTCGCTCAAGGCCCGCGATCGTCCGGTACATCGTCTGATCTGGGGGACGCCGACCGTGGTGCTCCTGACGATAGCGTTCGGAAGCATCTCCTTCGTCACCTATGCCACCGCCTTCTGGCTGCCGCCTTATGTCGAGGCGACATTCTATGCCGGTCCGCTCGCCCACGCGCAGTTCATCACCGGGATGACGGCCAAGGAAGAGGTCGGCCTGATCATCGGCTGGTCCTCCGCCTTTGCCGCGGCCGCCGGCGTGATCCTGGGCGGCTACGTATCGGACCTGTGGCGGCAGCGCGATCCACGCGGGCGCCTGTTCGTCAACATGTTGAGCGTGGTGCTTCCGGTTCCGCTCGTCGCGTTCATGCTGAGCACCGACAGCCTCGGCGCGCTCTATGTCGTGACCCCGCTCGCCCAGATGTTCTCGTCGGCCTGGGTCGGGGCGGCAGTGGCAACCCTCCAGGACCTCGTCTTGCCACGGATGCGGGCGACCGCGGGCGCGACCTACATCCTCGGCACGACCATGGTCGGCCTTGCGCTCGGTCCCTATTTCGCCGGCAAGATGTCGATGCTGACCGGGGGCCTGGGCAGCGGCATCGCCTGCCTGTTCGTGATGCCGCCCTTGACCCTGCTCGGCCTGTGGTTCGCCTCGCGCCGGATCGCCGACCTCGAGGCGACCAAGGTCGAGCGGGCACGCGCCGCCGGAGAGACGATCTGAAGCCTGGCCGAGCCGCCCTCGCCGATTCGACACGCCACCGTCCCTGCGTGCGCCCGCTCTGCCGCATCGGCGCTTGCACGCGGCTTTCGTCCCGCACAGAGAGGCGCCCGATGCCCAGAAACCTGCTGATCCCTACCGTCCTGCTGCTCGCCGCCTGCACGAGCGGCGGCGACGAGACCGCCAATGCGAGCACGTCCATCGATGCGGCACCGTCGAGCCCGGCGGCGGCGGCCCGGACGGCAGCGCCACCGCCCGCCCCGGACACCGACAGCCGCACACCGGCGAAGCCGGGCGCGTTGCGTTCCTTCGGCGACTGGACGGTGGGCTGCGACAACGGTCTGTCGTGCACCATGGCCTCGCTCGCCCCCGAAGACGGGGAATTTCCCGACATGATGGTGACGCTCACGCGGGAACCTGGACCAAAGGGCGCGATCTCTCTGGATCTGTCGGCACAGGGGGAGGATGCGGGCGACGTCTCGCTTGCGATCGACGGTTCCGCTCCGAGCATCCGGGCGGCCAAGGGCGGCGTCGGCGGCGCCGACGCTCAGCGGCTGGCGTCGCAGATGGTGAATGGCACCCGCCTCGTTGTGCGCGACGCGGCCGGAACCACGATCGCGACGCTGAGCCTCAAAGGCGCGGCGGCGGCCTTGCGGTACATGGACGACAGGCAGGGTCGCGTGGGCGGCACGACTGCCCTCGCCGCCCTGGGTCCAAAGCCGGCCGAGGCCGTGCCGGCCGCACCGCCGCTGCCGGTGGTCGTCTCGCCCAAGCCGGGGGGCACGGCGGCGACGCTCACCAAGGCCGCACTCGCGGCTCTCCGCAAGCGCGCCGGCTGCGACCTCGAAGGGGTGGGCGTCTCCCAGGATCCGGAAATATCGGCGCTCGGCGACGGCAAGTCGCTGATCGTTCTGCCTTGCTCCGCGGGAGCCTACAATCTGATCGCAGCCTTGTTCGTCACAGACGGCAAGTCGACCGAGCCCGCCCGCATGGACGTGGCCTCCGGCATGGGTCCGATCGACGAGCAGACCGGAATCCCCGACGTCGTCAACGGCGGGTTCGAGGACGGAGTGCTCACCAGCTACGCCAAGGGACGTGGCATCGGTGATTGCGGAATCACTCAAAGCTTCGTTTGGGACGGAAGCCGCTTCCGGCTGGTCGAGCAGTCCGAGATGGGGGAGTGCCGGGGCAATCCGGAGTTCATCACCACTTGGCGAGCGCGGGTCGTTCGTCGGTGATTGCGCGAACCTCGCCATCGGCGCCCGTCCGCTGTAGCGTCTCCGGCGAGGTGAGATGATGGACTCGAACGATTGGTTGGCGGCCGGCAAGGCGGAGCTCGATGACGTGATCGCGCTGCGGCGCGCTATCCATGCAGATCCCGAGCTCGGGCTGAACTGCCGCCGGACGGCCGACAAGATCAAGGCGGCGCTCGCCGGCTTGCCGCTGGAGATCCGGGAGGGGCCGTCAACCAGCGGCCTCGTCGCCATTCTTCGCGGGGGCGCCGACAACGGCCGCTCGGTGCTGTTGCGCGGCGACATGGATGCGCTGGCCATGGAAGAGGCGACCGGCCTTGCCTTCGCGTCGCGCAATGCCGGCATGATGCACGCCTGCGGCCATGACGCGCACACCGCCATGCTGGTCGGCGCCGCCCGGGCTCTGTCCGCGCGCCAGGAGCAGCTGCCGGGAACGGTCGCCTTCATGTTCCAGCCCGGCGAGGAGGGCCATCACGGCGCCCGCTTCATGATCGAGGACGGGTTGATCGACGATGTCCTCCCCGGCCGGCGGCCTGACGCAGCCTTCGCGCTGCACATCTGGCCGACCCTGCCCAACGGCGCCGTCGCCACGCGCACCGGGCCCCTGCTCGCGTCCGCCGACATGATCGAGGCGACGGTCACCGGCAAGGGCGGGCACGCGGCGATGCCGCACGACAGCCTCGATCCGATCCCGGTCGCCTGCGAGATCGTGATGGCGGTGCAGGCGCACATCGCCCGCACGGTGCCGCCGACCGATCCCGCGATCCTGTCGATTACCCGGATCGAGGCGGGAACCGCGCACAACGTCATCGCCGGCAGCGTCCACCTGCTCGGCACCTTGCGCACCCTCTCGCAGCAGCGCCGCCTGACCGAGCAGACAGCGTTTCGGCGGATCGTCGAGCATGTCGCCGCGGCCCACGACATGACCGGCGAGATCCGGATCAAGGAAGGCTATCCGGTGACGATGAACGACGCCCGTGCGATCGCGCTGGTGCGCGAATGCGCCGGCGCCCTCGACGGCACCGGCGGCGGCTGGATGGAGCTTGCCGCGCCGGTGATGGGAGCCGAGGATTTCGCCTATGTCCTCCGCGAGATCCCCGGCGCGATGGCGCTGCTCGGGGTCGCTGCCGAGGGCACCGATCCCGCCGCCAATCCGCCGCTTCACAACACTCGCATGCGGATCGATGAGGCGGTGATGGCGAAGGGCGTCGCGCTGCACGTCGCGTTCGCCGAGCGTTTCCTCGCATCCGGGTTCGACTAAGCGAAGCGTTTCCTCACAACCGGGTTCGACTAAGCGAAGCCTTGCCTCGCGCCCTCCCGGCGTGGTTCAATGCGCCGGTAGATTGCTGCGTTGACCGGGGGGAGCACGCGATCATGATCGAGCATTGCGAGGCGTCGAAATCGGCTCCCGCGCGACGGGCGCTCCTGCGCGATCCGGCCGCTCAGGCAGAGTTCGTCCGCAACGGCTTCGTTACCATGCCGATGCTCACTCCGGCTGAGGTGACGGCGCTTGCCACGGCGGCCGCCGCGCTGCGGCCGAACGATGCTTTCGATCCTCGGGAGCCGAACTTCCGGCTGGCAAGCTACCATTGCTCCTTCCTCGACGGCAATCGCGACTATCGGCGGAGCGCCTTCGTCCTGGTGCGCCGCTTCTTCGCGGCGTATGTCGAACGGGCCCTGATCGAATTCCGGATCGTCCAGTGCAACTTCTACGTGAAGCCGCCCGGCCGGGGCGCATTCGACCTGCATCAGAATTGGCCCATCACCACCGATCTGGACGAGACCAGCCTTTCCATCTGGTGCCCGCTCACCGACGTGTCGGCGCACAATGGCGCGATTGCGGTCGTTCCCGGCAGCCACAAGATCCTGCCCCACGTGCAGAGCCCGGATACGCCTTCCTATCTACGTGAAATGCAGGCGGAGCTCTGGGCTTCCGGGCTGGTCGAAACGCTGTCGCTCCAGGCGGGCACCGGAGTCATCTTCGATGACGGCCTCATCCACGGATCGTCCGACAATCGAAGCGACACGCCCCGCTTTGCCGTCCAGCTGATATGCGTGCCGACCGAAAGCACGCCGGTTTACTACCGAGACCTCCACGACGGACGGTTCGAAATGGCGCGGGCGGACGTCGATTTCTGGTTCGAAAACGACGTCCGCGATCTGATCAAGGGCAAGCCCGATTGGGAGATCCTCGGCACGGTCGAGAACCGAAACCGACCGATCGGCTTCGAGGAACTCAGGGACATGCTCGCCCGTGGGGACGAGCTGCGTCAGACGAGCATCGCGCTCGAGTCAAGGCCGCGCACGGGAGCGCAGCGAACTGCCTGGCTGCCGCGCTGGCTGCAGGCTTGAGCCGGGGTCGCGGCGACGCCACCCGGCTCGCCCCGACATCAGCCGAGCACGCCGCAGGCGATCCGGTTGCCCGAATTGCCGGAAGGGTCGGTGCGGTAGTCGTCGGCACTCTGATGCACGACAACGGCGGCGCCGTCGGCGTCGAGCATCGGGTTGGGCCCGCCGGAGAGCGAGGCGCCCGCAATCGTGTATTCGAAGCTGCCGGTTCCGTCAGCGCCGACCAGCAGGTTCGGCAGATCGCCCTTATGCATGCCTTGCGGGTTGTCCTTGCCATGCTGCTGCCCGGTCGGATTCCAGTGCGGTCCGGCAGTGGTGAACGCGGGTGCGTCGCAGGCGCCCGTGGTGTGGACGTGAACGCCATAGGCGCCCTGCGGAAGGCCGCTCGCTTCGACCCGGACGCGAACCGAGTCCTCGAGTTCCTCAACGCTTGCACGGGCAACGCCTGCACCGGACGCGTTGCGCAGCTCGGCGGCCGCCGTACGGGTTGCGGCGGAGCCCGCAGAGACGGCGTCGTCTTCGCCGCCGGTGGCACAGGCGCCGAGCGCCAGCAGGGGCAGCGCGAGCCAGAGACCGTGCTTCATCATTCCATCTCCCTCAGTTCATCTGGTTGCAACGACCCTGGCGGCCGCGCGGTTTCGCCGCCGGTCAAGCGCGCTGCGGCCGCCCGACGGAATAGCCGCGCAGGCCTGCTTGTTCGAGATCCTGAGTCGGATAGATGTTGCGCAGATCGACGAGGATCGGTTGCTTCATCGTGCGTGCGAGCCGCCCCAGATCGAGCGCACGCAGCACATCCCACTCGGTGACCAGCACGACCGCATCGGCGTCTGCGGCCGCTTCATAGGGGTTGTCGAAGAAATCGACGTTGGCCATCAACGGACGGGCCTGTTCGATCCCTTCCGGATCGAAGCCGCGCACGGTGGCACCGGCATCCTGGAGCGCCTGCACGATGCTGAGCGATGGCGCATCGCGCATGTCGTCCGTGTTGGGCTTGAAGGTCAGCCCGAGCAGCGCGACCACTGCGCCGCGCGCGTCGCCGCCGAGTGCCTGAATGACCTTGCGGCCCATCGCCCGCTTGCGGGCATCGTTCACCGCCACCACGGATTCGACGATGCGCAGTGGAGCGTCATTGTCCTCGGCAGTCTTGAGCAGCGCCAATGTATCCTTGGGAAAGCACGATCCGCCATAACCGGGTCCGGCGTGGAGGAACTTCGCGCCGATGCGGTTGTCGAGACCGATGCCGCGGGATACTTGCTGGACGTCCGCGCCGACCACTTCGCACAGGTCGGCGATCTCGTTGATGAAGGTGATCTTGGTCGCCAGGAACGCGTTTGCCGCATATTTGATGAGTTCGGCGGTGCGGCGGCTGGTGAACAGCAGAGGCGCCTTGTTGAGGTAGAGCGGACGATAGACCTCGCGGAGGATTTCCGCCGCTTCTTCGGCCTCGGTACCAACGACGATGCGATCCGGACGCTTGAAGTCCTCGATCGCGGCGCCTTCGCGCAGGAATTCAGGGTTTGAGACCACCCACGCCTGCGCGTCGGGGCGCACTTCGCGCAGGATCCGCTCGACCTCGTCCCCGGTGCCGACCGGAACTGTAGACTTGGTAACGATCGCCGCCGGCCCGGTGAGCGCCTCCGCGATCTCGCGGGCGGCGCCGAAGACATAGCTCAGATCGGCATGACCATCGCCGCGGCGCGACGGGGTGCCGACGGCGATGAAGATCGCATCGGCGCCGTCGACGCCCGTCTTCAGGTCTGTGGTGAAGCTCAGCCGGCCACCGCGCACGTTGCTTGCGACCAGACGATCGAGGCCGGGCTCGTAGATCGGCATGATCCCGCGATTGAGCGCCTCGATCTTCGACTCATCCTTGTCGACGCAGACGACGTCGTGGCCGAAATCGGAAAAGCAGGCTCCGGACACAAGACCGACATAGCCGGTCCCGATCATGGCGATACGCATGGATGTCCCCAGACAGGATGAGAGTGAAGAATTCGGGATCGCTTATCGCAGGCGGCTCGACGCTCACAAGCGCTTTTCCCCGCTCGCAGCGGGAAGAGCCATCGCCGGACTGGCGAATGACCCATCCAAAAAAGAAGCCGGCCCCTTGCGGGACCGGCTCCAATTTTCGCGTCTTCCACCCGAAGGCGGAAGCTCTTCTTACCAGCCGGAGCCGGCGCCGAAGTTGATTTCCACGCGACGGTTCTGCGGTTCGCGCACACCATCGGCGGTCTCGACGAGCGGACGGCTTTCGCCGAACGCTTCGCTGGTGATCGAGCCTTCCGGCACGCCACGACCGGCGAGGTAGGAGCGGACGTTCGCGGCACGACGCTGCGACAGACCGACGTTGTACTGGTCCGAACCCGAACGATCGGCGTGACCGGCGAGCGTGACAGTCGCCGAACCACCCTGCTGGTAGGCAGCGGCCGCGTTGTCCAGGATCGCAGCAGCCTGCGGCGTGATGTCGGCCTTATCCCAGTCGAAGAAGACCATGAACGGTCCCGGGATGACCGGCGCAGGCGGAGGCGGCGGCGGCGGGGGCGGAGGAGGCGGCGGCGGCGGAGGCGGCGGCGGCGGCGGCGGCGGGGGCGGCGGCGGAGCGCCGAAGTTGAAGGTGATGCCGCCGAGCAGGCTGTGCGACCGGAAGCGGGCTTCCGCGTCGGCGCCGTTGAAAGCCACCATACGGACGTTGTCGACGTTGAAGAACTTGTACTTCAAGGTCACGTCGATGTTGTCGCTGATCGCCTGACGGACACCGGCGAACACCTGCCACGCGAACTTCGAGTCCGAATCGTCGAGGAACGGCGCGCTGTTGTCGAAGACGCGAGCGTTGTTCACCTTGACGCGGGCGATACCGCCACCGCCGCCGACGAAGCCGCTGAGGCCGTCATCGTCGCCGAAGTCGAGCATGCCGTTCAGCATGAAGCTGAGCGCGCTGGTGCTGCCACCGGCGGAGTCACGGCTGCCCGGGAACGACCGCGGATTTTCGCCGGGGAGGGCGATCCGGGTGTCGAAGCTTTCGATGTCGGCCTTCTTGTAGGACACTTCGCCCTCGAGGCGGAAACCGCCGAGGTCGTAACCTACGAAGACGCCGCCGTCGTAGCCATATTCATGGTCGAGGGTCATGGCGTCTTCGGTTGCACCGATATCGACGTCCATATCCTCGACGATCATTCCACCGAACTCGCCGCCAACATACCAGGCGCCATCGCGCGCAAGTGCTGGTGTTGCGAGCAAGGTCGATGAAAGCGCCACTGCGATGGCGAGCTTCCGCATAATCTTCCCCTTCTCTATTGCGTCCCAACGGGAACGACACTGATCTCATTACGGTAAGCGGAGTTTCCGTGCAAGCACGCTTATCCCCACCCTTGTTGCCGAAAAGCCGCACCACGATTTTGGCCGTGTAAGCCTCTCGTCAGACGGCCCCTCAAACGAGAGCCTACGGGCTTGGTTTCATGCCGGGAACAAATTTTTTGAACCACTTTGGAACTGTTGCAGAATTGCACCACATGCGGACTGCACGGAGCGACCGGGATCGGCCGAATTTCCATGACTTCAGAATTACTTGGCCCTTGGGTCCGTGGGCTGGTGCGGATCGGGTGCCGGTGCCCGGTCAGCAGGAGCTGGCGCATCGGCCGGCTGCCGGAAGGGTACAGGACATGTGCCGCGCGCTGCCGGGTGCGTGCCGAAATGCCGACTCCCGCACGTCGCAAATCGCCGCTTTCTTTTTCGTTCGCATTGTTTCAATCTCGCAGGATCAGAGCCCTAAGTGATTGGAGTCGACGATGATTTCGATTACACTTGTAACCGTGCTCGCGCTCGCCGCCGCACCCGCCAGCCCCGGCGCGTCCGTCCAGGCCCGCAAGGCCTACAGCATGTGCCTTCAGAAGGTGATCAAGGCAAAAACCGCCGACAAAATGAGCAGCGATGCCTTCGCCGCAGAGGCGAAATCGAGCTGCGCGACGGAGGAAGCCGCGCTGGTCAAGTCTCTGGTCGACTACGATGTCGCCACAGGCAGCAAGCGGGCGGAAGCGGAGGAGAATGCCAAGCTCCAGGCCGCCGACTATCTCGCCGGCGCAAGCGACACCTACGCAACCTACGCGGCACCAAATTAACGCTTTTGCGCGAGGGCACGCTCCGGCAACCCCGAAGCTGAAAGTCGGTTCGGCCAAGTAACGAGGCGTGTGGAACAAGGCGGCGGCGTACTTCTCCCGCGAACCCAATTCGCCTAAGCCGGCCTTCATGAAACTCGGCCGGGAAGGTGCGGAGCGTCGTGCAGGGGCGTTGCCGATCGGCCAATTGGATGCGCTTGCAAGGGTGACGCGGGATCTGCTCGGCAGTCGCCCGGGCGCGCGTTTGGGCAAGGCCACTGAGCTCGACGATTTTCTGACCGTTCCGAACGCGATCGCGGCGGAGTATCTGGGCAGCGCCGCCCGTCCGGTGCGGGCCATGCTGTTCGACAAGGATCCGGCGCGAAACTGGTCGCCGGGCTGGCATCAGGACCGGACCATCGCCGTCCGGGCGCGCGGAGAGGCGGCGGGCTATTCGGCCTGGCCCCTGAAGCACGGCATCCATCATGTCGTGCCGCCGATCGCACTGCTCCAGCGCATGCTGACGCTCCGGATCCATCTCGATCCCGTGGGTGAGGACAGCGCGCCGTTGCTGATCGCACCCGGCTCCCACAAGATCGGCCTGATCCCGGAGGGCGCAATCGCCCGAACGGTCGCGGCATGCGGAACCACAGCCTGCCTCGCCACGGCGGGCGACATCTGGGTCTATGCCTCGCTCGTCCTTCACGCGTCCGAGCGGAACCTGACGACACGCCGCCGCCGCGTTCTTCAGCTCTTCTACAGTGCGGACGAATTGCCTCCGCCTCTCGGCTGGCTGGGCATTTCGGGCGGTAACTAGCCGAAAGGTCCGGTCACGCCATCGGGGTGGACACTACCCGAGCGCGTCGCAGTCAGAACCGTCCGCTGGCAAGCCACCTTCGTGCTTCGCCTGTGAACAAGGGCAGCAAGCTCGCCACCTGCAGCCCGGCCTGAACAAGCGCGAGCGGGTGCGAGCCGACGATGCTTCCCCGCCGCAGGCTCGCCAGAACCAGCGGAAGCCCGAGCGCGCAGAGCAGGGTAAGGACCCATTTGGCCGAAGCCTGACGGCCGCGGGAGACCAGAAGGGCAAGGCCGGCAAGCGTGAAGAAGGTGAGGCCGAGCAGGGTCAGGACCATCCCCAGCCCGTGCCCGTCGGCCGCGGCGCGGCCGACAAGAGCGTCCCATCCGAGCCATGCCTGGACCAGCCCGATAGCGAGACTGGCGAGGAACAGTCGCTCGAAGATGAGGATGCTGCGCGGCCGCATGAGGCGGCATTGCCACCCGCACGATCGATGCTCAACCCGCTGAAATCTTGCTCTTCCTCAGAACGGGCGTTCGCCTTCGACATTGCCGGCGGTGAGATATCGGCAGACCAAAATCTCGTTGTCGTCCGTCTCGGCCAATGCGCACCCTACCCGATCGGTATCCCGCCACATCAGCTGCGTGTAGTGGCCGACATCGTCGAGGTTGCCGGTGCGGCTGTTTGCGGGGAAGATTCCCGGCCGGTAATGCTTCTTCTCCTCGATCCACATCCCGACCATCGCTTCCGGCGCATAATAGCCGCGGGTTCCGAGCCACAAATTCTCGCCTTGCGGATCCGGGTCGTCGGGATCGTCCGGCGAATGTTCGATGTCGTCCACTTGCGCTAGCGTCTCGCCCCAGGCGCCGGCATCGGCGGCGAGCGCATCGTCCCACAGCAGAGGCGGCAAACCGGCGGCGGCCCGCTCCTGATTGTGGGCGGCGAGCAAACGCGGCTCCAGGCTGGTCAGCCGTCCGGTGGCGCCACCGATCAGCGGCGCCACGAGCAGGATCGCGAGCGCAAGTCCTGCCCGTCGCCAGTCCGATCGGCCTCTTTCCATGTCCACGCGCTAGCCGAAAGCCGGTTAGCGCATGGTTGCTCCGCACGGTTTACACCGGCTTCACCCTGTTGAACGCCGGTGCCACCGCGTCGGCGCAAGCCTCAGCTCTTGCTGCGTGTTTCCTGCTCGATCTGCACGGGACTGACGCCGCCCGGGGGACGCCCCGAACCGGTGCCGCCGGTCGCGCGCACCCCGCCCATTCCGCCCGGCGAACCCGCATCGACTCCGCCGGCATTCCCATCGGCGGCCGAGCCCTCACTGCGCATCGCGCTCGCGTCGCCGGTAGCGGATCCGGCGCCGGTCATGCCGGCTCCAGTGGCCCCGCCGTCGCCACGGCCGCCGAGCTGGTTGGCAAGCTCCTGTCCCTGCCCCTCGCCGCCGCTCCCGGTGTCTGCGCCGAGGGTCAGACCGCCGGTATCATCCTGGTCGCCAGTCGCGACGCCTGTGGCGCCCGCACCGACGCCGGTCCCCGCGCCGACGTCGAACCCACCGGTTCCAGCCGTTCCGCCGCCGGAGCCGCCGCTGAGCCCATCGGAGGTCGCGCCGCTGCTCTTAGTCTCATCCGAATTCATGTCGTCCTCCACGATCGTGCATGGAAGGCCAACGAAGGCTGCGGGATGCAGGTTCCTATTCGGCGGCCTCGATCTGCGGGGTCGGATCGGCCGAGTGCGCGAACAATTCGGCAGGCTCCGGCCGGCGCGGCGCCGACCGTCGCGTGGGCTGCCGAACGGGCCGTTCCCCGCCGCTGGCGCGCTCGGCCATTGCCGAGGGTGGCGGCGAAATCGCCCGGAGCCCCTCTTCCCGCGCCGCACTGGCGCCGTGGTCGGACGGTCCCTTGCGGCGGCGGAAGCGCCCTTCCACCTGCGCACCGGCGGCGATTCCGACCGTTTCGTAGAGCACATCCCCGGTGATCCGCGCCGAGGCGGCCAGGGTCAGGGTGCCTGCCTCGACCGCCCCATCGACAAGCCCCGCAAGCTCAGCTTCCTCCGCGACGATGTTGCCGTGGACCGCGCCACTGCTTCCCTGGGTCAGAGACCCGCATCGTATGTCGCCGGTGACGGTGCCGTCGACATGGAGTCGACCGTCGGTGACGATGTTGCCGGTCACCGTCACGTCCGGCCCGATGAACGAGAATT
This sequence comes from Sphingosinicella sp. BN140058, assembly GCF_004135585.1. NCBI lineage: Bacteria > Pseudomonadati > Pseudomonadota > Alphaproteobacteria > Sphingomonadales > Sphingosinicellaceae > Sphingosinicella > Sphingosinicella sp. BN140058. Next base: position 1,120,427 of record NZ_CP035501.1, read on the forward strand.
CGCGACCCGTTTTCGCCCCACGTGCAAACATGCGGTCCTCCCCGAGAGCCCATCATCATGGCATGTTTCGACACGGGATCAAGCGGCGGTTAGCCTTGCTCCGCCAACGGCTGGACGTCGCGCGGCGCGCCGTAAATCGGAGGGACAGCTTCGCCCCTCTAGCGCAGGCGCGCCCGGGGGCGGGTATCGCATCAAACAGGGAATCAAGACGCGGAACAGCATTCCGCGCGACAAGGGGTCATGCAATGACGTTTCGCATCATGTTGGCAGCCACGGCGGCCGCTCTTCTCACCGCCGCACCGGCCGCGGCGGCCGATTTCTCGGGCCTTCGCGCGGAGGTAACCGCAGGCCGGGCCAAGGATTCGGTCAAGGCCGATCTGGACAACGGCACCACGCCGTTCAGCCGCAAGCAGGACGACGTCTCGTTCGGGCTTGAAGCAGGCTACGATCTCGACCTCGGTTCCGCGGTGGTCGGCCCCTATGTCGGCGTCGACTTTCCGAACGTCGACGGGTGCGACTCCGTCTTCGGATCCGATGAATTCTGCTACAAGGCGAAGCGCAATTACGCGCTCGGCGCCCGCGCCGGGTTCAAGATCGGAGGCCCGATCCTCGCCTACGGCAAGGTCGGCTATTCGAGCGGCCGCTTCAAGAGCGTCTATACCGACGTCACCGATCCCGACGCCGATCGCGCAGGCAGCGATACCCAGCGCGGCATCCATTTCGGCGCGGGTGCGGAGGTGGCCTTCGCCAGCTTCTATGCCAAGGCCGAGTATCTCAGGACCGATTATGACGAGGGTGATCTCGGCCACGATGTCGCGCGCGACCAGCTGAAGGTCGGCGTCGGCATGCGCTTTTGATCTGGCGGGGCTTCACCACCGGTGAAGCCCCACTTCACCGCAGCGGCCACACTGCGAGTATCAACGGCACTCCTACGATCACCACCATCAGGCTGAGCGGAGCGCCCAGGCGCGCATAATCGCTGAACCGATAGCCACCGGGCCCCATCACCAGCGTGTTGCATTGATGGCCGATCGGCGTGAGGAAGTCGGAGCCGGCGCCGACCGCCACCGCCATCAGGAACGCCTCCGGCCTGTAGCCGAGCCCGCTGGCGAAGGTGGCGGCGATCGGCGCCATCACCAGCACCGTCGCCGCATTGTTGAGGAACGGCGTGACCGCCATGGCTGCCACCAGGATCAGCCCGACCGCCCCCCAGGCGGGCAAGGTCGCCGCGGCGGCGGAGAGCCAGTGGGCGATCAGATCGGTCGCGCCGGTGGTGCGCAGCGAGTCGGACACCGGGATCAGGGCACCGATCATGATCAGGATCGGCCACTCGATCCGCTCGTAAGCCTCTCGCGCCGGCAGCGCCCCGGCCAGCATGATCAATGCGGCCGCTCCGAAGAAGGCGATGGCCACCGGCAGCACGCCGAGCGCGGTCAAAGCCATCGCGACTGCAAGGATGGCGATCGGAATCAGGCCGCGGCGGGCGGCGCCGAGGCGCAGCTGGCGCTCGGCCAGTGGCAGGCAGCCAAGCTCGCGCAACCGCTCCGGCAACGTGTCGAGCGGCCCCTGCAGCACGATCACGTCGCCGGGACACAGCACGATGTCGCGCAGCCGCGCCGTGATCCGTTCCCCGCGGCGCGATACCGCGATCAGATTGACGCCGTGCCGTTCGTGCAGCGCCATCCTGCCTGCGGCCTGGCCGGCAAGAACACTGTCGCGGCCGACCACCGCCTCGATCACCCCCACGTTGGAAGAACCGCGCGTCGCCGCCGCCTGGCGATGCTGCCCTTCCAGTTCGAGCCCGGCGACCGAGATTGCCCGCTCGAGTGCGTCCGGATCGCCTTTCAAAGTGAGAATGTCCCCGGCGCTGATCACTGCATCCGGCAGCGGCATGGCGCTGCGGCCGTCGTACCGGTGAATGCCGGTGACGGCGATCTCGCCTTCGACCATGTCGCGGAACTGCCCGACGGTGAGCCCTTCCGCTGCCGATCGCGCCGGCACCTCGGCCTCCGTCGCATAATCTTCGATGTCGAGCGCCTCGCCCATGGTCGGTGCGGCGCGCCGCCCGGCCGGCAGCAGCCGGTATCCGAACCGCAGAAACAGGAAGCCGGCGGCGGCGAGGCCGAGACCCACCGGCGTGTAGTCGAACATCGAGAAAGGCTGCCCGGTCATCTCCTCGCGGACCCGGCTGACGATGATGTTGGGAGAGGTGCCGACAAACGTGATGAGTCCGCCGAGCAGCGAACCGAACGACATGGGCATCAGCATGCAGGATGGCGAGCTGTTCGATTTCTTGGCCATCTGGAACGCGGCCGGCATCATCATCGCCAGCGCTCCGATATTCTTGACCAGGGCCGACAGGATCGTGACGGAGCCGACCAGCAGGCTGAGCTGGGTGCCGAAACGGGTGGTGCCGCCTGCGAGCCTGGACAGCACCACCTCGATCACGCCCGACCGCTCGACCGCCGCCGAGATGACGAGCGCCGACGCGACGATGATCACGATGTCGTCGGAAAAGCCGGTGAACGCCTCCTTCGGCTTGACGATGCCGACGGCGAGGCAGGTGAGGAGCGCGAGTATCGCGACCAGATCGAAACGGATCCGGCCCCAGACGAAGAGCAGCATCATCCCCCCGAGAACGGCGAAGGCAAGCATTTGGGGGGTGGTCATGAGAGGCTTTCAGGCATGCGAGGAACTCCGCAAACGCGGCAGCAGGATCCCGGATCCGACTTCCCGTGCATTATCAGCTGCTTGCGCTCGTCCGCGACCGAACGGCGGCTGTGGCCGTGACCGTCATGCGGCTGGTGACCACCGATCGCGCACAAGCAAAAGGGCACGCCACCGGAGTGGCATGCCCTTTTCTTGAAGCAGAATAGCCGGATCAGTTGGACGCGAGCGACGCCGACGTCGGCCGATCGTTCAGCGCCGCGAGGACCTTGGCATCGCGGGTATACATATCGTCATACCGGGCAAGCTCACCCTCGTCGGTCGCAGCGACCGAGAAGTAGACGATGTACACCGGGATCGGGGTCGCGACATTCGCCTGCACCGTCTTGCCGGACTTCACCGTCGCCGCGACCTTGTCCCGGCTCCACTCGGTGCCGTCGAGCAGAGTGGCGGCGAAACCGACTGCATCCTCGGTGCGGATGCAGCCATGGCTATAGGCGCGCGCCTGCTTGTTGAACAGATTCTTGGCGTTGGTGTCGTGCAGGTAGATGGCATGCGGATTGCCCATCACCAGCTTCACCCGGCCGAGCGCGTTGGATGGTCCCGGCGGCTGGCGGTAACGGACCCCGCCGCCCGGCAGCTTCACGGAGACATAACCCTTTTTGCCGCCGACTTCGCGCGAGATGCTGGCCGGCACCTCCCACCACGGGTTGAAAATCGCGCCCGTGATCGTTGCGTTGAGCGACGGAGTCGGCGTCTTGACCGCACCGGCAACGGCCCGGCGACGATCGAGCGTGCGGCCGCCTTCCACCAACGCCACCGTATAGGCCGGCACGTTGACGATCACGTATTTCTGGCCGAGATCGCGCGGCAGCCAGCGCCAGCGATCGAGATTGGTGCGGATCTTGTCGCGGGCGGCACCCTGATGCTTGTCGAGCGCGGCCTTGAGCGCCGCATATTGCGGGTGGGTCGGCAGCAGCGAGCGCAAGGTGTCGCTCACCGTCTCGCCGGCCGTGGCGCGGGTTAGCAAACTCTGCTGATCGTACACCGTCCAGCTGTCGTCCTGCACGAACCAGTCGATCCTGGCGGCGCCGCGGACGTGACCGAACATCAGATCGGACGCCACCTTGAGGAAGGTGTCGGTCGCGATCGTGCTGAGGTCGTCGCTCTTGGCATCGATCGCCTGGCGAAGACGGCCGGGATTGTAATCGGACGGATCGAGCCCTTCGCCATCGATCTCCTCGATAAAGGTGAGCAGTTCCTGCGCCTGCTTGCGCTTCCATTCCGCTGCGAGCACCGGCGCCGCCGGCACCGCCATCGGTGCCACCGGAACTGCCGCGGCTGCACCGGGCGCGGGAGCGGCCGGAATCCTTGCCGCCGGCAGGGCCGTTCCAGGGGTCGGGACGGGCGCGGTCTGGGCGAGGCCGGCGGCAGCCGTCGACAACAGGACAAGCGGCAAGCAGATACTGCGATACATGGGCTATTTTCCCTAATAGCGATGGACGGCCGCACATCTGGTGGCGGCACCGCGTCCCCTCGGCATTCGTCCTTTACCCTGAGCGGCCTTCGTCATCAAGAACCGAACAGGCGTTGAAAAACAAAAATAAATCGGCCCGAACCAAGAGAGTTCGGGCCAATGTTCATAGTCGGCTCAGCGAGAGGTAGGTGTCTCGCCCCCTGCTTCAAGCCCGATCCGTAATGACCGCATCGTTGCGGACGAAACCGAAATAACCGGCGATCGCGGCGAGCAGCAGATGGAGGATCACGTCGGCGCCGTAGAGAGGCACCAGACCGAACGTGGTGTGAAGGCCGGGAACCAGCCCCATGACCGTGAACAAGGCGTAGATGATTGCGACACCCTTCGCATAGGCACGGCCGGCGCCAAGAGCCCGCGAGGCGGCAAGGCCCCAGACCCCGAAGATCAGATGAACGATATTGTGCAGCGTGTTGACCGGAAACAGGCCGAGTTCGTGGCCATAGCCGTGCACGACGCTCAGACCAGGATCGGGGCTCGCAGCCGTCGTCAGTCCGGGAATGAAACCGCCGACGCCGACGAGCAGGAAGATGATGCCGAAGACGAGAGCGAACGTACGTGTATTCATCGGAACTTCTCCCGCTGGATCGCACGCAATCGGGAGGCGCATTCCCCCAGGCAACACGCGCCGGGGCCTCGGCGGTCAGGCCGCCGAAGCGACGACGCGACAGCGAGCGTCGGCAGCGAAGGTTCCCGAAGCGAAACGGGCAATGGCGGACGCGATCTTGTTGCCGCCCGCCGCGGAAGGCTCGATCGGGTTTGCGTAATCCTCGTCACGATCGCAGATCAGCCGCAGATCGATCAGGGTGGCGCCGCGTGCGAAGGCCGTCCGGGTAATGACGTCGTTGAACACGGCAAGCGCGGTGCGGACGATGCGGTGATCGGGCGCGGACGGCGGCGTGTCGTAGATCGTGCAGAAGGCGGTGGGCAGTCCGCGGGCGAGCACGGCGTCGGCCATGGCCGCATAGTCGGCCGCAAATCGGCTCTGCGCCACCTCCAGCAGCGACACCGCTTCGGCGACGCTGCCGACGCTCTGGCCAAGGACGTGCGACGCGCCCAGCGCATCGTTGCCGCCCGCACTCACCACCAGATGCCCGGCATCGGCGGGAAGTCGCGTCAGCTGCGAGAGGATATTGCCGGTTACGGCGCCATCCACGGCGAGGAGGCTGGCTTGCCACGAGAAGGGCAGCTTCGCGCGCAGCTGCTGCACCACGTCGGGTTCACCCGGAACGTAGACGCCATTGTCGAAGATCGAATCGCCGAGGAGGATGACGTGGCCCATGGGCCAACAAGGGCTCAGCCCGCAATCAGTTCCCTGGCAGCCTTTGCGAACAGCGCGCCCTTCGCCGGATCGTAGCCGAGATAGAGATCGGGTTCGATCAGCTCCATCTCGATCAACATCGGTGCCTGCGCCCCCCCGACGAGATCGACTCGCGCATAGAGCAACGGCTCCTCGATCGCAGCGAGCACCGCCTCTGCCGCCGCGTGCTCCGCGGCAGTCGGCGCATGCACGGTGATGATCCCGTCATATTCGGGCTGCACTCGAAAGTCGCCCGGCTGGGGGCGCTTGGCGATGGCATGGCTGAAGCGGCCGCCGAAATATAACAGCGACACTTCGCCCTCGGTTTCGATCTGAGGAAGGTAGGGCTGAACCATTGCGGGGCCCGTTGGGCCACCATCTAGGGGCTCGCCGGACGACCAGCGGATCGTCTGCCAGGCGCCGGCCGAAATTTGCGGCTTGGCCACCAGCCTCTCGCTGCCGAAACGCTGCGTGGCCTCGGCAAGCAGCTCCGGCGTCAGCCGGTTCGCATAAAGGGTCGGCACCACCGGCACGCCGCGCTCGGCGAGACGCCCCAGATAGAGCTTGTCGGAATTCCAGATCAGCACCGACGCAGGATTATGCAGGCGGATACCGGCTTCCGACCAGCCGCGTACCGCCTGCAGCCAGCGCTGATGCGCGCGCGGGTAGCCCCAGGCCAGAAGAGGGAGAACAAGATCGAAGGCGCCGAGATCCCCGGCATCGGTCCAGGTCCGCTGTTCGACGGTGAAGCCGACCGCGCGCAAAGGCGCGGAATTGGCCTCGACCACCTCCGCCCATCGCGATTCATGATGGAGATCGCCCGGATCGGGCGTCAGCATGGCCAGGCTCGGCATCAGGGCATGTTGAAGTTGATGCCCTGCGCAAGCGGCAGGTCGCGGCTGTAATTGATCGTGTTGGTGGCGCGGCGCATGTAGGTCCGCCACGCATCCGAGCCGCTCTCGCGGCCGCCGCCCGTTTCCTTCTCGCCGCCGAACGCGCCGCCGATCTCGGCGCCGGAGGGGCCGATATTGACGTTGACGATGCCGCAATCCGATCCGGCGGCGGAAAGGAATGTCTCGGCTTCGCGAATGTCGTTGGTGAAGATCGACGAGGCGAGGCCCTGGGGCGCCGCGTTATGGGCCGCGATCGCCTCATCGAGGCCCGAATAGCGCATCACGTACAGAATCGGCGCGAACGTCTCGGTCAGCGTCACCGGGGTCTGCTCCGGCATCTCCACGATCGCCGGGCGCACATAATAAGCTCGGCCCTTGCCCCCCAGGCGCTCGCCCCCTTGCACGGAGCCGCCCTCGGCACGGGCGCGGGCAAGCGCCGCCTGCATGGCTTCGTAGGATCCGCGATCGATCAACGGGCCGACCAGGACCGCGTCCTCGAGCGGATTGCCGACCGGGACGCCCGCCCAGATCTGTTGCAGCCGGGGAACGAGGCGGTCGTAGATGTCGTCGTGGACGAACAGCCGCCGGAGGGTCGTGCAACGCTGCCCGGCGGTGCCGACCGCGGCGAAGGTGATCGCGCGCTCCGCGAGTGCCAGATCGGCGGTCGGCGCGACCACCATGCCGTTGTTGCCGCCGAGTTCGAGCAGGGTGCGTCCGAAGCGCGCCGCTACCCGCGGCGCGACCTCGCGCCCCATCCGTGTCGACCCGGTCGCAGACAGCAACGCGATCTTCGGGTGATCGACCAAAGCCGCGCCGGCCTCGCGCCCACCGTGCACCACCTGGCTGAGATTTTCGGGGGCATCGCCGAAGCGTGCCGCCGCGCGCGCGAACAAGGCCTGCACCGCAACCGCGGTGAGCGGCGTCTTCTCCGACGGCTTCCACACCACGGCGTCGCCGCAGACGAAGGCGAGACAGGCATTCCAGGCCCAGACCGCGACCGGAAAGTTGAAGGCGGAGATCACGCCGACGACACCGAGCGGGTGCCAGGTCTCCATCATGCGGTGGCCGGGGCGCTCGGTGGCGATGGTGAGGCCGTAGAGCTGGCGGGAGAGGCCGACCGCGAAATCGCAGATGTCGATCATCTCCTGCACTTCGCCCAGCCCCTCCTGCAGGATCTTGCCCGCCTCGAGGCTGACCAGACGGCCCAGGCTCTCCTTCTCCTCGCGCAGCACCGCGCCGAACAGGCGGACGAGTTCGCCGCGGCGAGGCGGTGGCACGCTGCGCCAGGCGCCGAAGGCGGCATGCGCACGTTCGACCGCAGCCTCGACCTCGGCGGCCGAAGCGGCGGCGACGCGGCCGATCTCGGCCCCGTCGATCGGCGAGTGCGACGCGAGGTCGCCCGATACCGGATCGATGCCGAGCCGGGCGAACAGGGATGCGGCTTCTGCGGCAGACTGGAGGGTCAACGGGGCGCTCCGGAGGTGGAGCGCCGCCCCTACCAGCCGGCGAGCATCGCTGTCGAGGCGTGCGCCCGGCACCGCAAGCGCGGAATCGGCACGCCTGCGCAACGGCTTGGCCCACAATTCGTTTCGCTCGCCGCAAATCGGCTCCCGCGCCGTCGCTTCCTGTTCGCGTTCGCGCGAAGCTCTGCCCCAAGTCCAGACGCGGACTTGCGGGGAGGATGCAGGTGCTGAAGCTCATCATCGTCGAGGACGAACGGCAACTCGCTCTGACCTTGCAGCAACTCGTCGAACTCAACCCGCGCTACAAGGTCGCGGCCATGGCGGACGATCTTGCGAGCGCACTCGCCGCCGCCGAAGCGCATCGGCCGGACCTTGCGCTCGTCGATCTGCAACTCGCCAACAGCTGCAGCGGCTTCAACGTTGCCTCGAAGCTCCACGATCTGGGCGTGCTGTGTCTCTTCATCACCGGTACGGTCCCCAGCTTTCCGCTCCCGGATCTGGCCATCGGTTGCCTTGCCAAGCCGTTTCGGGAGGACGATCTGGTCCGCGCGCTGGCAGAAGCCGAAGATGTCGTTCGCGGCCGCGAGAAGCTGGTTCTCCGCGAAACCCTGCCGCCGCAACTGCAGCTCTACACGCGCAAGCCGGCGCGGCGTCCGCAACCGGATTGGTCGCCGCCGGCGCCGCCCCGGCTCTCCTGGCACGCCCGGTTGATCGGCCTCTTTCGCAGGCCGGACCTTTCCGGCGGAGCGAACGCACGCTGAACATCTCCAGCATGCCCCGACAATCCGGCAAAAGAAAAATCTCCGGATCGGACCAAGCGTATCATCAGCTATTCGAGAGTTGATACGGGTTCGAGCTGCTAGCGGGTAAGCGGATGAAACGAACTCGTTCTCAATCGCGACAGGCATGGACTGGCGGACGCTGGTCACTCATCTTGCCGACTCGGGCAAGAGAGAGTAGCCTTATCCACCGTTCGAGCTTTCATGGACCAAGCCGGGCCGTGGAATCACGCTAAATACCGACGAAGAACTCGAAAAATCCTGACGTGTACCGTGGACCGCTTCCGCGAGCTGCGCACTTGCGTGCTTGCAGGATCGCGACGCTCCACAAGGAGGGGTTTGGCTTTGGACCAGGGGTGGGACATGGCTGGAAGCGACGGCCTGTTCGGCTCCAGCGCCGAGATCCACGAGCTGCGCCGCTATCTCGGCAAACTGGCACGGAGCGATGCGACCGTGCTGGTCACCGGTGAGACCGGTACCGGCAAGGAACGCGTCGCGTCCGCCGTGCACCGGCTTGGCCGTCGCGCCGCAGGCCCCTTCGTCGCGGTGAATTGCGCGGCCATCCCTGAGACCATGATCGAGTCCGAGCTGTTCGGCCACGAACGGGGTGCGTTCACCGGCGCCCACAGCGCATTCGCCGGGCGGTTCGCCCAGGCCGACAAAGGGACCCTGTTCCTGGACGAAATCAGCGAGATGACGCTCGCCGGCCAGGCGAAGCTGCTGCGCGTCCTCGAGGATCGATGCATCCATCCGATCGGCGGCGTTCGCCCGCGGCCGGTCGACGTTCGCGTGGTCGCCGCAAGCAACGAATGCCTTGAGGAACTCGTCGAGCGGCGGGCCTTCCGCGCCGACCTCTTCTACCGCCTGAACGTCGCCCGGATCGAGCTTCCGCCCCTGCGCGAGCGGCCCGAGGACATCGCGCCAATCGTCGCCCATTTCATCGACGATCAGAACCGCCGCCAGGCATTGCGGGTCGGCCGCCCCGATTCCGCTCTGCTCGACTTGATGCGGCGCTACCGCTGGCCGGGCAACGTTCGCGAGCTCCGCAACATGGTGGAGGCCGTGTTCGTCGATCCTCCCCGCGGCGGCGCCCTGCGCCTCGATGATCTGCCACCGGCCTACCGACGGTTGTTCGCCGGCAAGAGGATGCCGCAGGAGCCCGAGCGCGAGCGGCTGATCGCGGTACTTCGCGACACCAACTGGAACAAGGTGGAGGCCGCGCGGCAGATGAACTGGTCGCGGATGACGCTCTACCGTCGTCTCGCCAAATACGATCTGACAGCGCCCGAGCCGGCGGCCTGATCGGCTGTCACATGGTACGGCCCAACCTGTACCGTGTGACATTGGCGGAGCCCGTGCGATCCGGCTTTTACCAGACTTTGCAGATACTTGGCAAATTGGCCCGGCTCTTGCTCCGTATTGGCGGCAGCGTCGAGCAATGAGGCAGGCACGTGGCGACAGGGCGAAGCGATCCGATCGACATCCCCGATGATGGTGACGGGATCGCGGTGCGTGTCCGGCCGCCGCTCGCCTGCTACGCCAATTATTTCGAAGTGGGCCACAATGCGTTCGAGTTTCTGCTCGATGCCGGCCAGGTCACACCGGAAAGCGGCGAATTCCGGCTGATGAGCCGCATCGCCGTCAGCCCGGTCCATGCCAAGCTGCTTGCCCGCTTGCTCGCCCGCTCCGTCGACCAGTTCGAAGATGCTTTCGAGCCGATCCCGGACCTTGCCGCGGACGCGGAAGACGGCGCCGACTTCGAGCTCACCAACCCAAGCGAATTCGAACGCCGTGCGATCGATGCGCGACGCCGCGCCATCGCCGATCCCGCCCGCACCCCGGGCAAGCCCGATTCAAACGAGAGGTAGACCCATGGTTGCGCAGCTCCGCCCCACCCGCCTGGACGTCACGGACCGCTTTCCCATGTTGGGCTTCACGATCCGCACGGACAATCCGCCTCGCGCTGCCGAGGTGGTGCTTGCGACCGATCCGGCCCTGTTCACCAGGCGGGAGGGGCGCAGTCCGTCGACTTTCTACTCCAGCCGCGAGCATGGCCTGCTGTCGGTGTCGCGCGGCGAGGCCGTCTATGTCGTGCCGCCCGACGTGCTCGCCCGCTTCGTCACCGCCAGCCAGCTCTGGTTCGGCCTCGCCACCGCGACTCCGCCCGCTGCCAACGATTGGACCGTCGACGTGCTGCCGACGGCGAGCAGCCCCTACGTTTCGCTGAGCGGCCTTACCGATCGCTCACTGCGCCGGGTGCGGATGTACCCGGCACGCCGCGGCGGCGGTGAGGCTTATGGCGGGTCGAACGCGGTGCTCGAATGGGCCGGCGACCGGGCGCAACCTGGGATGCGCCCGGTTCAGCAGCCGACGCAGACTGCCCGTCCGACCGCACCGTCCCCGGCCGCGACTGGCCCCGCGCCCGCCGACGTCCCTTATGACGACGGCTTCGGACCGCTGCCGCCGCTGTCGAGCAATCCACCCGCGACGGCAGCCCCTTCCCCGCACGTCGAGCCTCCTGCAACGGCAGCCCAAAGCTATTCCCGTGGCCTCGAGGTCGATCCGGAGTCGATGGGCATCGAGGGGCCGGCCTATAGCGAGGAAGACGTCTCTGTCAGTGCCGCAGCCGGCACGCTCGCGCTCAACGCCGCCGATTATGCGGGAACGACCCGGATCGCACCGTCGCCGGCGTTCAACCCCGGGCGTAGCGGGCAGGCGATCGACCGGATCGTCATCCACATCACCGATGCCAACACCACCGGCAGCACCGTCAGCCACTTCACCCGTCCTGATGCCAACAGCAGCGCTCATTATCTGGTCGCCCAGAATGGCGAGGTCATCCAGTTCGTCGCCGAGGCGGATACCGCCTGGCACGCGATGGGCGCCAATCGGCGCAGCATCGGCATCGAACATGTCGCGGTAAAGCAGGGCGGCGCCAGCTACGGCTCTGTCACCCTGCCCCATCTGCCCCCGAGCGACGCGGAATATCAGGCATCCGCCGCCCTCGTCGCCGATCTGTGCCGGCGTTACGCCCTTGTTCCGGATCGGCAGACGATCATCGGCCACAACGAGGCGCATCCCGGCACCAGCCACACCGCCTGCCCGAACGGCGCCTGGGATTGGGACCGATACATGCAGCTGGTCGCGGCCTGCTACGCCGCGTCTCTACCGGCTCCCGCGAGCGGGCAGGGCCTCGGCTACCGCGAGCCGCGCCTGCGCGCCGTGTCGCTCGATGCGGGGACGATCAGCGTTTCCAGCAACCAGCAGCCGATCACCGCGCCGCCGGTGGACACGGTCTCGCAACTGCGCAGCATCGCCATCCAGGCAATGCTTGCCGCCAACCCTGCAATGATGCCGTTCGTACTGATGGCACGCGCCGCAGCCGAGGCCGGCGGGCTCGCGATCGGCATCGGGCCGTCGGTCGGCGCCGGACTGCTCGGCGGTGCTGGGCTCGGCTGCGGCCTGATCTTCGCGCCCGGCAACGTGATGGGCGTCTACGGCCAGTTCGAAGTCACCGCGGGCTGGATCGCCTCGATCGGGCTCAACCTGCAGGTCACTATCCTCCGGGGCGGCGTCAGTGCCTTTAGCGGCGTCAGCTATACGGCAGGCATTTCGGGTGGCGAGGGCATCACGGGGGGCGCAGCGGCGCTGTTCGACGGCAATCGTGCCTTCCAGGGCGTCACCCTGCAGGCCGGCGTCGGTGCCGGCCTGTCCCCGGTCGACGTCTTCACCAGCGTGCAGCACGCCGTCGCAGGCCAGCTCGGCTTCGCCATGGCTGCGCTCGATCCCGCCGCCGCAGCCGCGCTCGATGCAGGCGGAGACACGGTGGAGATCAAGTATCGCGCCTTCATCCCCTCGCCGATCATCAAGGGCCCGGCGTCCGATTACGATCCCGGCCGGATCGGCCTGCCGAGCCTGATCGGCGGCGAGGACTTCGGCGGCGATGGTCGGGGCTTCAGCTACGACCGCGGCAGCAGCCGGGCGGAGATCACCGCCACGCTCACGCTGGACGCAGCCGGGGGCATCTCCAACCTGCGCACCGTCAATCGTCATTGGGGGGAATCGACGGCCTACGATTCCAGCTACACCTATCATGTCGAAGGCAAACCGGACTGGTGGCTGGACAAGCAGGCCGGGCTCACCCCCAGCCGCCGCAGCACGCTTCAGGTCAGCGACGACAATCTGCGCATCTACCAGGGTGCCGGAACGACTCAGCGAAGCATCCTGGCGATGACCAGCAACAGCGCCGTCGTCACCATTCGCATGGCCGGCGCGCTCCCTCTGGTCTGGCCGTCGCCCGACATCGACGCCGATGTGTCGATCTACCTGAAGCGCGGCGCCAATGGCGTCGAGGTCATGGTCGTCGGCGATCACGACGGCTTCCCCGCCCACGAACTCTACGTCAACGAACGCCAGATCTACACCTACGATCCGGTGGCGGCCGGCAACGGGCCGGACAGCCTGGTCGCGCCGACCGATCGTGAGATCAGCACCAGCTGGATCGCGGTTCCGAGCCGTGCCGGCGCCGCCGCCCAGGGCCTCGCCGCTCCGAGCACGGCACGGCCGGCCGCACGCGGGCTCGATGCCGACGATTGGTCGATCAACTGGGACGAGGTCTATCTGGTCCCGCAGCCCACCAACATGAGCTGCTGGGCAACCGCCGCCGCGATGATCGACGGCTGGCGGCGGCGCCAATCGGTGTCGATCGACAGCATCGCCCAGTTCGACAATCTCTCGGTCCAGAACGGCCTTCCGCCGTCGAGCGCGGCGCGCTTCGCGCAGGCGATCGGCTTCACCGTCCACCCGAACGCCTGCTACACACCCGATGGCTTCCGCGCCATCATCGAGGCCAACGGCCCGGTGTGGGTCGCCGCCAAGGTGCCCTTCCTCCACGCCATCGTCGTCACCGGAATGTACCGGGAAAACGGGCAACATTATGTGCGGATCACCGATCCCTGGGATCGCGTGGTCGATGCCGCCGGCCGCCGCGGGGATGCGCCGCCGACCCACGTCACCGGCAGCCAGTATATCATGCCCTACGAGGCGTTCGCGCTCGAGTTCGAAGCGGCAGGCGACACCGAGTTCGCGCAGCTCCTCCACACCGGTGGAACGCACGGCCACACGATCAACCGCGGCAATGCCGCCGCCGCAGGCTACGCCCAGGGCCTTTCCGCACGCAGCGACTGGACCCGTGCCGACCGCTATCGTTCGGGCGCCGCCGCGGCCGCGCTCGATGCCGACGACTGGACGATCAATTGGGACGACGTCCAGCAGATCGCCCAGCCGACCGACATGAGCTGCTGGGCGACCGCGGCCGCGATGGTCGTCGGATGGCGCGATCGTCAGTCGGTCGATCCGACGCTGATCGCGCGCTACAATGGGATGGATTCCTCGCTGACAGGCGGGCTCGCGCCGGAGGACAAGCGCCGCTTCGCCGATGCCATCGGCCTCGTCGTCCACCCGAACGCCTGCTACACGCCCGAGGGCTTCTGCCAGATCCTGGAGGCGAACGGACCGATCTGGGTGACGGCCAAGGTCCCCGGCGTGCACGCCATCGTCGTCACCGGAATGTATCGCGAGAACGGGCGCTATTTCGTCCGGATCACCGATCCGTGGGATCGCGTGGTCGGAACACCGGGCGCGCCGGGCCCGCATGGCGCGGGCCACAGCACCGGCAGCCGCTACATCATGACCTACGACGCGTTCGCCGCCGAGTTCGAGGCGGCCGGCGACATCGACAGGATCCAGCTGCTCCACAGCGGCGGCACCTTCGGCAACGTCCCGAACCGCGGCAGCGCCGTCTCGGCAGGCTACGCCCAGGGTCTCGATGCCGGCCGCAACGGCCATGCCGCCGACGATGACCGTCTCGGCTTCGGCACCTCGCTGACCCGATCCGTCGAGGACAAAGCGGGGGTACGTTACGATCTGCCCGCGCTCGGCGGCATCGCCCGTCCGGCCAATGCCCTGGCCGGCGGCTCCGGCATCCCGCCGCTGCCTGGCCAGCGGGTCGTCGTCGACGACTGGCCCTATATTGCGGGGCCGAGCGGCACCACCAAGGCGGGTATCGCGATCGACTGGCAATATGAGGACGGCGGTGTCGGCAACATCACCCTGTCGCCGGTCGAGCCGCAGATGCTGGACGGCTGGACCGCAACCATCCGCGCCGAGATCGAGCCGGGCAATCCGGATCCGAACCGGACGGAGCTCCTGGTGCGGATCACCACCACCTTCTCCCGGCCGGGCGACGAGGACCAGGTGGCGGTCAGCATCGTCACGCTCGGCGGGGACGGACGTCACCAGGTGCGGCACGAGGAAACGCCCGCCGCGCCGTCCCGGGGCGCACCGGCTGCGGCGCAGTCTCGCCGGCCGGCATTCGTCTGATCGCCGCGCAGGACCCGGACGATGACCCGCTACATCCCGCCGCCACCGACCGCCAGGGGCAATGGACACGCCCCGGCGATGGCGCTCGCCCGCGACGCGTTCGGACGCGAGATCGTCGCGCCCGGGCAGCCGCAGGAGCCGTCGCCGTTCGGCGGAGATAACGGTCAGCAGTCGACCGCGCCGAAGGAGAAAGCGACCGATGCGCTCGGCCGCCGCGCCGGCGCGCTCTCCGACGAAATCGACTTCCCGGCTTTCGTCGCCTCGCTCGTCCACGGCACCTTCGACGCGATCGTCGATTCCTCGATCAAGCAGATGGAGGCCTATGCGGATCTGGTCGCCGCGGTGTCGAAGCCGCTCGACCAGTTCGCGCAGGAGAACGTCACGGCGGGACAGGCGCGGGGCTGGCTGGTCGAGCAATATCCGCGCGACGTCACCCTGGTTGACGATGGCGGCGAGTTCCGGCTCGCCCCTCTCGTCCAGCCGGGCAGCGACGAGGCGGCGATGCCCGGCTGGCTCTCGGATTTCGGGGAGGATGGCAACGAGCTCACCGCCGACCTGCTCGAGGACTCGATCCTGCCGCAGGCGCGCGAGCGGTTGGCCCAGCAGCGCCTCTCTACCCTCTCGACCATGGTGCTGATGGGCATGCAGCGAGTCGTCATCAAGGACGGCTCGATCGGCGCACGGCTGCGCTTCCGCGCCGCCGCGGCGGATCGCGCTGCGGTCCAATATGCGACCTCCAACGATCCGACCAGCGGCGGTTCGACCTGGGGTGCCCGCGCCAGCGAAGGCGCGATCACCAAGGTTTCGACGGTCGGCGTCAACGCGCAATCGGACAGTGAACTCAAGGCCGAATTGTTCGGCGACGTGAAGATCAACTTCGCCTCCGACTTCCTGCCGCTCGACCGCTTCGTCGACGAGGCGCAGCGCAGCCTGCTCGAGCGCCACAGCCGGACTCCCCGCCGCGCCGCCGCAGCGCCGGCCCCGGTCGCGGCACCGCCCCAGCCCGCGGCCTTGCCGGTTGCGGCACCTGTGCCGGTCGTCGCGGCACCTGTGCCGGTGGTCGCTGCTCCCGCACCCTTCGTTACCCCAGGATCGACGCCATGAACGGACGCCGCGCTCTTGGCGAACTGCTCGGCGATCTTGCCGCAGGCGTGACGGATTTCGTCGACAGCCCCTTCGTGCGGGCCAGATCGCTCTCGATCGACCTGCCGATCGATCTTCGCCTCGTCCTCTCCGCCGAAGGCCCGATCGTGATCGGCGACGTTCCGCTGTTCCGAACCCGCACCGATTTCGATCCCGATCCGGCGCGGCTGCAGATCGAGTGGCACGCGGTGCCGGCGGAGGCGACGCCATGACCCGCGACGTCACCCTGCGGCTCGAAGATTTCATTCAGGCGGTGCAGAGCCAGCTCGACAACGCCCAGGCGGCGATGGCGATCAAGGCGCGCAACCTCAACCTGCCCCTGACCTTCGCGATCAAGGACATCAATCTCGATCTGCGCGCCCATGTCGAGTTTGCCGACAGCGAGATCCGGATCCGCCCGGCCGGCGCCGGCGAGAAGGAGGCCAGCGTCTTTCACCTGGTCTTCACCGCAATTACCCGTCCAGCGATCGAGGAGAATGCCATCGCGCTGGCGGAGGGTCCGGACGAGGACAGTCTCGACGAGCTTGCCGACGAACTCACGCCCGACGAGCGCAAGCGGCTCGAATGGGCCGGCGTTCGCACCGTGCGCCAATTTCAGGAGGCCGAGGAGAAAGGCACCGTCCGCAGCATCGGCCGGGTCACCAACCTTCCGGTCGAGCGACTGCGCAAGGCGCTCGAGCGCGCATCGGCACCGTTGGTGCAGCGGGTCGAGCCGGTGCGCACGGCACCGGGGGATGGCGACACGCCGCCGCTGATCCGCGTCACCGGGCGCAATCTGATCCGGCGCGGGGCGCCGCCCCAGGTTCGGATCGGCGACCGGCCGGTGTCGATCCTGTCTTCGGCCCCGGGCGAGCTGCTGCTGGCACCCGGCGAGGGTCAATGGGCCGGCGAATTGTCGGTCGAACCGTCCCCCACGCTCGCGAGCGCGATGAGTTTCGACCTAACCGCCTTTGCGCCGCCGCCATCAGTGACGGTGGCGGCGGTGACGGACCGGATCGCTCCACCCACTTCGCGGCAGGAGACGTGGCAATGACGATCCGCGCTCTCGCGACGCCATGGGCAGCCCCAGGCGAGCGGCAATACAGCCTGCCGACCAGCCTCGTGCTCAAGCTCGCGCTGGGCGAAGCACCCGAGCAGATCCCGGCGGTGCGGGACGTCGCCCGAAACATCCTTCCCGCCGCGACCTCGATCGACGGCGGTGCGATCGACAGGATCATTTCCGAACGCGCCGGTGGCTTTCGCGCCGCCCGATTGTTCGCCTCTGCCCATGCGCCGATCGCCGCTGGCCAGGCGCACAAGGGCTATGACGCCGTCGAGCAGACCACCGGCATGGCCCGCACCCTGGTGCTGCGGGTGCCCGCCGGCACGCCGATCGGGAGCATGTGCGAGGCGCTGGGACAGATCAGCATCGTCGAGAGCGCGAGTCCGAATTATGTCTCGGTGACTCCGTTCGAGGTCGCAACGCCGGTCGGCCGTGCCGAAGACCGCGGCGAGGCGCTGCGCCGTATGGTCCGCATGGCAGAGGCGCATGCGATCGAGCCGGGCGACGACGGCGTCGTCGTCGGGCTGGTCGACAGCGGTATCGGCAAGGATCATGCGGAGTTCGCCCGCACCTTCCGCGCCGGCTACGACACCGTCCGGCTCGAAAGCGGCGACATCGCTGCCGGCGTCGAGCTGCTCGGCGACCACCGCCGCAACGACGGCAATCCGGAGGACCGTTTCGTCGGCCACGGGATGGGCTGCGCCGGCATCATCGCCGCCGACGGACGGGCGATGCCCGCCGGGCTGGGGGGGTGCTGCCGCATCGTTCCGCTTCGGGCGCTTGCCGCCGCACGCCTGCCCGGGCGGACGAGTGCCGTCGGCCTGGGGGCGATCAGCGATCTCGACATGGCGATGAAGCTCGCCGTCGACCTCGGCGCCAAGGTGATCAACATGAGCTTCGGCACCGACGATGCCGCGCTCAGCCCGCGCAGTCCGAAGCCGCATGCCGACGTCATCGATTATGCGCTCGCCCGCGGCTGCATCCTGGTCGCAGCGAGCGGCAATAACGGCAAGGAAGCGCGTTTCTGGCCGGCCGCTTACCCGGGTGTGCTCGCCATCGGCGCGGTCGATGCGGAACGCCGGCCGGCGAGCTTCAGCACCCGCGGCGATCATGTCGCGCTCTGCGCGCCCGGCGAGCAGGTCTATACCACGGCGCTCGAAGGCTATCAGCATGCCACCGGCACCAGCTTCGCGGCGCCGTTCGTCGCCGGCGCCGCGGCCCTGCTGGTGGCGCGCAGCCACCGCCGCGCCCGGCCGATCGACGCACTGACCGTGCGCGACATCCTGATGCGGACCGCGCAGCCGTTCGCGGCCGGAGACAGCGGCGGCTGCGGCGCCGGCATCCTCGATGCCGCGGCCGCGCTTGCGGCGCTCGACGAGGAAATCGACCGCGCTCTGGGAGACGGGGCGGACGCCGAGGGAGGCGCCGATGACGGCTGACCCCTTATCCTGTCGCTGACTCACACGGACCCCGATTTTCCAAGGAGATACCATCATGGCAAGCATCGATAGCCGAATCCATTTTCGAGATGTCGCACGGCGCGAGTCCTCGGCCTTCGACGAACTGATCAACACGGTTGCCCGGCTGACGGCCGTCGAGAAGAAGCGTCCGTTGAGCAAGGCGGAAGCGGCGGAGAAGGCGCGCGCCGAAGCGATCATCGACGAGATCGGCAAGAGCGAGCGCAACAACAACAAGGCCGTCGAAGTTTGCGATCCGCTGTTCGTCGCCGCGCGGACCTTGCTCAACGAGCAGGCGATGCTGGCGCCCGAACTGCGTTCGCACAAGAACGGACGGCTGATCTTCGACCAGCCCAACACCGCCGAGGCGCAGAGCAGCCAGACCAAGGCTGCGAGTTCCTCGAGCGGAAGCGGCGAATATCCCTATCCCGGCGATCCCGACATTACCCTTGTCGGCCTGAGCATCGGTCTGCTGATGCTCGAAGCGGCCGAGGCGCCGCCGGTGAGGGTCGTGCCGCAGTCTACCAATCGCACCGGCGCGACCGTTGCTGCCGGCACGAAGGGCAACGGCGCGACCCTCTACCCCGATACGCGGCATCCCAATTCGCGGACCTTCACCCGCGAATTCTTCCGCGCGCTCGGCGAAGCGCGCAGTTACTTCCCGCTGGCCGAGAAGGTGCTCACCATCCTGGCGATCGAGGGCGATCCCGACGGCCGTCGCGGTGCCGACCCGCAATGCGGCGCGGAAGAGTTCGCGCGGGTCATGCGCGGCCTTGCCGACGCCAATGTCGGCGACGACGAGCCGCAGCTCCGCCGCAAGGTCAACGAGGCGCTCGATCGGGTTCAGAATGTCGGTGGCGACGACGAAATCGGCGACAGCGTCATCGATCTCCCCGATCTCGAGGAGATCGTCGACGAGAATATCATCGCCGAGAATGTGCGGGCGATGGGACCGATGATCGTTTCGGCGATGTTCGACGAATTGAAGGTGTTCCAGGTCGTCGATCGGATCGTCGAGCAGTTCCAGCAGGGCATGCTGCCGATCGGCCCCGGCCGCGCCGGCAAGGCGCTCTACCGCTACTGGCGGGAGGCGCCCAATCGGATGAGCGAGCAGGAGCGGCGCAACTTCGCCGCGATCACGCTTGGCATTCCCGGCGGCAATCCAAACGGGATGATCAACAGCGAGTTCAACGATCTCTGGCTGCGCTTCGTCTCATCGGTCTCGTCCTTTATCCGCCAGAACGAGGTCGATACCCTGCTCCGCTCGGCGACGCCGAGCCCGATCAGCCATCAGCAGGTGCGCAAGGCGGCACGCGACCTCGCCGCGAATCTCTCCCTGCACGGCTACGGCATGGCCCATTTCGCCGCGCGCGAAGTGCAGTCGCAGATCAAGTTCATGATCGAATTGCTCCAGGATCCCGAGATCCGCGGCTCCTACGGCGCGCGCGACATGTGGCAGGTGGTCGATCAGGTCGCGACCTACGAACTCGGCGGCGCCAAGACGAGCTCGCGCTATCGCACGCTGGCGACCTGCGGTACGATCATCACGGCCTGGCTGGCCAACAACGTCGCCCGGATCAACCGCACGACCGGCCCGCTGATCGACATCGATCAGGTGCGCAACCCCGATGTCGCCGAGAACCACAAGGCGACTCGCAACCCGACCGATTACGACCTGGTCAATGCCTGCGAATTGTGGCTGGCGGACACCGCCACCAGCGACAGCCGGATCGAGGAAATGGCGCAGCCGCGGGAGGCTCCGCAAATGACCTCCAAGCCGATCCCGATCCCCGCGCTCGCCCGCGACATGCTCGACGGCATCGGCGACATCGGCCTCGGTCTCGGGCGGGAGTCGCAATCGGCCTTTGCGAGGAACGGAGCCAAAGCCGGCGCCTATTGACGCACCCGCTCCGCCTCATCCCTTCCAGGAGAAATCCAATGCGGTTCCAGACACAAAGCGAGCCAATGGTGGCGAGAGTCGAGCGCCGGCTGCGATCGGCAGCCCAGTCGCTCGGCACCGCCGATCCGTTCGCCCCGTCGCGCGACCTGTTGATGCGCACCTTCCAATATCCGGCCGACGATCCGCGCTATCGCAACAATGCGCTGATGCCGATGGCGGCGCCGTTCGAGCCGAGCTTTTCGGAGACCCAGCCGAACAACCTCCGCTTCACCATCGAGCCGCTTCCGCCGGAAGCGGGTTCGATCGACCGCCGCGATGCCTCGACCCACGAGATGCGGCGCCTGATCGGCAACTTCCTTGGAACCGGTCCGCTCTACTGGTTCGACCGTGCGAGCGAGCCGTTCCGCGGTTTCGCCAGCGGCGGCAATCTCGATTACGGCGCCTTCTTCGGCTCGAGCTTCGACCGCAACGGCCTCTACGCGTCCAAAGTCTATTACGAGCTGCCGGGCGGCTCCGGTCGGATCGACAATCTGCCGGTCGGCCTCCACCGCATCGTCATGCCGGCGCTGCAGCTGGTCCCCGGGCTGAAGCCCCTGTTCACCACCCTCTCCGCCCAGCGTGACATGGGCGGGCAGCGGCTCACCTTCGCCTGCACCGAAGCCCTGAAGCTCGCCGATCTGCAGCCGGTGCTCGACGCGCTCGGCCTCGGTCATCGCCTGCCCGGCATCATGCAGCTGATCGGGCTCGTGCTCGGCGGACGCTTCGAGCTGCCCGAACATGGCGCCCTGCTCGCGTTCGGAGACACGCCGCAGGGGCCGGATTTCGAGATCTACGTGCTCCTCTCGGCCATCCCAGACGTTCCACCGAGCTTTCTCAGCCTGCTCACCATGGGCCTCGCCGAGCGCCCGCGCGGGCTCGCCGCGCTGGAACGGTGGATGAGCGCGTTCACGCCGGAAGATGCGCACTGGCCCGGACGCTTCTCGATCGTCAGCCTCCGGACCGACGCCAACTCGCCGCCGCGAGTCAGCCTCTATCTGCGCCCGATCGAGTTCGAGCTGCCAGAGGCCGTCGCCAGGGCCGCCTGATCAACGCGCCCCCTCACCCCGAGCCGAAGGGCTTCAGACATGTACGCCGCAGCACCCACCCGCCAGCCCCCGCCGAGCCCTCTGCCGCCGCAGCCCGCGCCGGAGGTCCGGCAGAGCGTCGCCGGCCTGCTTACCCAGTCGGAGGCGTTCCGCAGGATGTCGCCGGCCGACCAGCAGGACATAGCGCGCAACACGGCCTTGATCGCCGACTATCTCGCCCGCCCCGAAGGCATCGAGGGCAACCGCATCCCGGGCGGCCTCGGCACCCCGGCGCAGAGCCTGGCCGACAAATCGGCGAGCGAGGCGAGCTGGGACCAGCGCAAGTCCGCGGTGGACGCGATCGGCGATGGCGGGTTCAAAGCCAATGCCGCGCGGGAGGGCGCCAAGGTCGCCGGCGAACTGCTCAACCAGGTCAAGTTCCCGACCTTCGTGTCCGGCCTGATTCAGGGCGTGTTCCAGTCGATTACCGACAGCTCGATCCAGCAGATGGAAGCCTATCAGAAGATGGTCGCGGCGGTGGCGACCTCGCTCAAGCAGTTCATGGACGACAACGTCTCCGAAAATCAGGGGCGCGACCATATGGTCGACCAATTCCCCGATCTGTTCGAGATCGGCTTCGACGACATGTCGGATGAGCCCGGACCACGCCTCCAGTTGCGCGAGGGGGTCGACGAGTCCGAGGCGCTGAAGAAGGTCAACAACAAGCTGGAATTCGCCGACGGGCAGATCAAGAGCCTGGATCTCAGCGACGCCAATGCCGAGCGCGCGATCATCGAACAGGCGCGCATGCAGCTTGCCCGCCAGCGGCAGCAGCTGATGGCCAGCATCGTACTGATGGGGATCAACCGGATCGTCGTCACCGACGGCAAGATCAGTGCCAAGATCATCTACGACGTCAAGGCGCAGGACAGCTATGCGATGCGTCGCAGCGCCAGCGCCGTCGATCTCGCCCGCGACAAATATGGCAACGTCCAGACCACCTATGCCGGCGAGGGCAAATATGATTCCGGCGGCGACGTCACCTCGAGCCGGAGCAAGGACAGCCGCGACTACGACGCGAGCTACTATGCCAAGGGCGAGTATAAATATGAGAACAAGCCGATCATCACCGCCCAGACGGCCGCCTCGGAAGCCTCCAATGCGGCGATGCAGACCAAGATCCAGCTCTCCGGCGCCGTCGACGTGAACTTCAAGAGCGACTATCTGCCACTCGACAAGATGGCAACGCCGCAGATGATCGCGGCCATCCAGGGCAATGCGACGCCGGCCGATCCCAACGTCGTGCCGAGCGCGAGAACCGCGCCCGCGACGCCGGCGGCGGCGCCGGCCGCTGCACCCGCGCCGACCACGGCAGGATAAGGGAGACGCAGCATGGCCTCCTCCCATCTTTCCTCCCGGCCCAATCCGCCGCCGACCACCAGCGCCGAGGCGCTGGATGCGACCCGGCCGGAGGTGCGCCGGCTGCTGACCGCGATCCCCGCCTTCCTCGGGCTGCCCGACGAGGAGCGGAAGCGGATCGCGGCGGACACCGTCCACGTCCTCTCCTACATGACGGACCCGGGAGGTGTGCAGGCGGAGATCGCCGAGCGGGAGGCGAACGGCGAGCTGCCGCGGTCGGGTGCCCTTGCAGCGGCCCCGGCGGCGCGGGCGCTGGACGAAAGCGCGACCGAAGCGACCAAGCGCCAGCTCGCGAAGAGCCCTGGCTTCGCCGGCAAGGACTTCGAGGCCGGTGCGGTGCGCCAGGGCGTCGAGCAATTCGGCGAGATGGTCCAGAAGGTCGATTTTCCGAAGTTCGTCGGCGGCCTGATCAAGAACGTGTTCCAGGCGATCGTCGAGAGCTCGATCGAGCAGATGCGGGCTTATGGCGAGCTGATCGCCAACGTCGCCAAGACCACCGACCAGTTCATGCGCGACAATATCGGCGAAGCGGCCGGCCGCGATTACCTTGCCGACGCCTATCCCGATGTGCTCTCGGTTGACGTCGGCACCACCGCCGACGGCTTTGCCGACGAGGAGGGCGCCGAGCAGCCGCCGCCCCGTTTGCAGGCCAATGGCGACAACGCGGCGGTCCGGCTCGCAGAGATCAGCCGCGAGATGAACATCAATCCTCCGGTTACCGACCTCAGCGATGCCAATGCCGAGCTTCGCCTGGTAACCGCAGCCCGCCTGCAGATGGCGAAATCGCGCCAGCAATTGCTCTCGTCGATGGTGATGCTGGGCATCAACCGGATCGTCGTCACCGACGGGTCGATCACCGCCAAGGTCGTCTTCGACATGCGCGCGAGCGACAAGGCCAAGCGCCACTACACCGCATCGATGCACGATCGGGAGTCGCAGAAGTACAAGGAGAAGATCAACGCCGAATATGGCAGCTGGTACACGCCCTACAGCGCCTCCGCCTCGTTCGAGGGCGAACAGGAACATGTCGCCACCGTCGGCTCGGCGCTGGACGAGAACAGCGAGTCGAAGGCCGAGGTGAAGGCCAAGCTGTCGGGCGAAGTCCGGGTCAATTTCAAAAGCGACTATCTGCCGATGGACAAGATGGCGACGCCGCAGATGATGTCGGTGATCCAGGGCAACAGCACGCCCTACAACCCCAACACGCCGCCGCCCGCCGCCGGAGGTGGCTGAGCCATGGCCGGGGCTCTCATCGCGCCGGTTGCCGACGCTCTCGTCGCTTCGGCACTCGGCCTCGGCGCACGGCTGGTCGCCGAGGCGACCGCGCCCGGGCTTGCCTTCGCCCTCGACGAGCTCGGCGACATCGACATCCCCGATCCCGTCGCCGCCCGCATCGACAAGGCCCAGCTCCGCGCGCTCGCGACCCTGTACCTCGCCGCCGATCTCGAACCGGCCGGAATCATCCCCGCCGTCGAGACCCTCGCCGGCCTCGCCGCGACCGGCGCATTGCAGGTCGATCTCGGCGCGGCCGAGGGCCTGGTGGCGGCCTGGTGGCGCGCCCGCAACGACCGAATTTCGGAAGCCGAGCGCAACGCCTTCTTCTCGCGGCTGTTCGGCACCTCGTCGAGCCCGGTCGCGGCCGACGCCGATCGCAATTTCCAGTTCGAGGATCGCATGCTCGAGCTCTGCGAGGCGCTCTACAAACTGGACGAGCTGGGCTCGGGCGATCCTTATGGCGGCCTTGCCCAGCAGGCACGGGTGCGCGCCGGCGCGCGCGCACTGATCGCCAATCTCGGAGAGGCGAGCAGCGGCAGCACCGCTTTCGTCGCGAACGAAGTGGTGACCACATTAAAGGACGCGTTCGCGATCGTCGGCCATTCAAGCCTCCGCGGCGCGTTCGCGGCGCGTGACCTCTGGGGGGTGGTCGGCGGCATCGCCCGGATCGCCCACAAAAGCTTCAGCCCGGCGGCGCCCTATATACGCCGCGGCAAGGCGGGGATGATCGTGGTCTCCTGGCTCGCCGAAATCTCGGATCAGATCGGCGGTCGCGGTCCGCTGGTCGAGATCGGCCATCCGGTGGTCGGTTCGGCGATCGACTGGATCGAGGCGACGCTCGACATCGGCGAGGCGCAGAGCAAAGGTCCTGCTGCCGAACCTGCGCGCCCGCCCGCCCCTGCAGCCTCGCCCTGGTCGGCTCTCGGCGCCTGACATGGCCGCTGCGGTGCCTCTCTCGCCTCCTCGGCCGAGGCGCGCGGACGCGCCCGCCGTACGGAACGAGGTTCGTCACGGCGTCCGGTCGCTGCTTGCCGCGCAACAGGGATTCAGCGCGCTCGATCCCGAAACGCGGCGGGATCTCGCCGGTTCGCTGGTCAAGATCGGCTCGGCCGCGCTCGCCAATGACGAGCTTGCCCGGACGCCGGCAACACGGCGCCCTGCAGCAGCCGCGCTCAACGCAGGGTCCGAATTCTCCGGTGTCGCCACCAATCGCCTTGCCGGAACCACCCAGGCGGTGCTCAACGCGGTCTCGTTCCCGCGCTTCGTCACCGAACTGATCACCGGCGTGTTCAAGGCGATGAACGATTCGAACCAGCAGCAGATGACTGCCTTCGTCGATCTCATCCGCAACGTCGCCCAGACCACCGAGGGGTTTGCCGACGCCAATGTCGGTATCGCCGGCGCGCGCGCCTGGATCGCCGACCGATTCCCGACCGCCTACGCGATCGAAGGCGCCGAAGACGAGGAACCGGAAGATCTCTCCGGCCTCGACCCGGAGGAGCGGCGGCAACGCCAGGCCGAAGTCCAGGCCGAGCGCGACGCCGCGACCCGGCTCGTCCTGCGCCCCGGCGCCAGCCCGCCCAGCGAGGCGGCGTTGCGCGCGGCCTTCGAACTTCCGGAGGGGGAGAGCATCTCCGGCGGCAACCCCGAAGCGCTCGTTCCGCTCGCCCGCCAGGTACTGGCGCGCGGCCGCCAGCAGCTGCTCGCCACCATGATCCAGATGGGGCTTCAGCGGATCGTCATCGAGAGCGGCCGGCTCAACGCCTCGATGCGCTTCCACATCGATGCGAGCAGTGCCGCGGCCGAGGATCGCGGATCCCAGTTCGACATGCGCAACACCACCGAAGTCGGAGTGAACGGCAAGGTCGGCATCTGGGGTGCGGAAGCCAAGATGCAGAACACGATCGGCTATGTCAGCACCGAGCGGGTCCAGACCAACGAGGAGATGAACACCTCGGTCGATCTCGACAGTGCGGTGGAACTGATCTTCCGCACCGATTATGTCGCGCTCGATCGCCTGGCCGGGGGTCCGGAGCAGGAGCGCATCCGGGTCAACGCCCTCAACCCCGAAGCGGAATCCGCCCGCGCCAGCGCCGAACGGACCGCCGCCGCCGGCGCCCGCGCCGCCGATCGCAGCGCCCGTTCGGGCAACCTCAACACCGCCCTCCACACACCGCCTCCGCCCCCGGCGATGCCGCCCCTACCCGCCCGCCCCGGCAGCACTGGAACCACGGGTAGCACTGGTAGCACCGGTAGCACTGGTAGCACCGGCAGCGCCGGCAGCACTGGTAGCATCGGCAGTACCGGCAGTACCGGCAGCGCCGGCAGCACCGGCAGTACCGGCAGCACCGGCAGCGCCGGCAGCACCGGCAGTACCGGCAGCACCGGCAGCGCCGGCAGCGCCGGCAGCACCGTCAGTACCGGCAGTACCGGCAGCACCGGCAGCACCGGTAGCGCGACTGGCACCGGCACAGGCACCGCCACCCCGACCCGCTGACCTGTGCGCGCGAAATCGGGGACATCAACAAAATAGCGCCACACCCGTCCACGCTCCCGATCATCTTGTCGATCGGCGGCCGCGCCGTTACGCGTCCTCATGATCCAGGACTTTTCCGGCATCACCGCCTTTCTCGCCGTCGCCGAAACTCGCAGTTTCCGCGCCGCCGCCGAACGGATCGGCGTTTCCCGTTCGGCGATCAGCCAGGCGGTGCGCGCGCTCGAGAACCGGCTCGGCACCGCGCTCGTCCAGCGCACCACCCGCAGCGTCAGCCTGACCGAGGCGGGCCGCGCATTGTTCGATCGGCTCGCTCCGGCGGTGGGCGAGGTCGCCGCGGCGATGGCGATGGCCGTCGAACGCGACGGGCGCCCGAGCGGGCTGCTGCGGCTGGCGGTCTCGTCGATCGCCGAGAGTTTCCTGTCGGGGCCGCTGATCGCGACCTTCGCCGCGGCCAATCCCGGCATCCAGATCGACGTGACCGTGACCGACGAGGAGTTCGACATCGTCTCCCGGGGCTTCGACGCCGGCGTCCGCCTGGGCGAAGTGCTCGCCAACGACATGGTCGCGGTGCCCGTTTCCGGCGACCAGCGGCAGTTGGTGGTCGGCGCCCCCCGCTATCTCGAACGGTACGGCACGCCCTCCCACCCACGCGACCTCGTCGAACATGTCTGCATCGGCTGGCGCCCGGCGCCGGAGGTTGCGCCCTATCGCTGGGAATTCAGCGAAGACGGGCGCGACTTCGACGTCGACGTTCGGCCGCGGATCACCACCAACGACATGGGCATGATGATCCGCACCGCGGTCGCCGGCGGCGGCCTCACCTGCGGCATGGAGGAGACCTTCCGCCCGTGGCTTGGCCGCGGCGACCTGATCGCCCTGCTCGACGATTTCTGCCCCGCTTTCCCCGGCTTCTTCCTCTACTTCCCCGACCGGCGCAATCTCGCCCCCAAGCTGCGCGCGCTGATCGACCACGTCCGTCTCTACCGGCACTCGCAAGCGGGCTGATCCGCGCACTGCCAACGGCGGGCGTTCACGGCGTCCACGCGATCCCGACGAGCAGCGCCCGGGCGCCATTGCTCCGGTCGTTGATTCCGATCGCGGTCGGCGTGTGCAGAATGGTGCGCACGCGGATGTCGCGGACGAGGCCCTGCGCGGTCAGCGATATCGTCCATTGCGGCGAGAGACGATGGCGCCAGACCAGATTGACCGCGCCCGTGCCGGTGCGCACCCCCTGCGCGACCAGAGTGCCGCTCTGCAGGTTGGCATCGAGATGGATCTTGTCGCGCGTCGTCGCGTCCCAATCCAGCGTCGCCTGCAGGGTGTAGGAGAGCTTCGATCGGCGCGGTTCGTCGCTCGGATCGAAAGCGGGAAGCTCCGCGCAGAAGACGTTCCCGGTGACCGAATATTTGAGCGTCTTGCCGACCGCGTCCGAGACGACCAATTGTCCACCGACCGCCTGCGAGCGGCCGCCATTGCCCTTGGTGGTCAAGGCGACGTTGTTCGGCAGGAAAACGGTCTCGTCGACGATCAGGTCGCCGGTGCGACGGGCGTAGAGGGTCGCCGTCGCGTCGAGGCTTCCTCGATTCAGGCCATATTCCACCTCGCCGCTGGTGACGATCTGGGGCAGCAGCGCCGGATTGCCGATTGATCGGTTCTGCGCGTCCACAATGACGAGATTGGGATTGAGGTCCCGCGGATCGAACCTCTGACGGCTTCGCGACAGGCGCAGCACCAGCCGGTCGTCGCCCATCTCGCGCGTCACGGAAGCGCTATGGTTGAAGCCGGCGAGATCGCGTTCGACACTATCCCCACCGACTACCGCGACATCGATTCCGAGCCGCTCGAAGCGCTCGCCGGCCTGCAACGTCCAGGCGCCGGTCCGAAATTGCAGCGTAGCGTAGAGCGCGGCGCTGCGCTGGCGTGCATCGAACCGGCTCAGCGGCAAGGCAGCCGGCGGGCTTTGCCCGCTGGGATCGAAGGCAGCCCGGCCGTTCTCCAACCGACTGCGCTCGCGCTTCCACTCTCCGCCGAGCCCGACCCGCAGGCTCGAGCCGAACGGGCGCTCATGATCGATCGCCAGGCGATCGGTACCGCCGCGCGAATGGTTGAAGACCCGCTCTCCGGTCGGTGGTGATGGCGGGATCCGGTAGAAGGTCGTGAACGGACGGTCGGCGCGGAGCGACGTGCGGCTGTGCTGACCGGTCAGACTGAGGGTCGGACCTCCGCCAGTCCCTCGATCGCTGTAGGAGAGGCCGAACTCGAGATTGTTGCCGACATAGGTGCCGCGGCGCACCCGGTCGTACAGCGCAACAGGCTCATCTCCGCCGAGATAATCCCGGTGCGTCTCATACACCCTGTTCTTCGGACTGCCCGTCCAGACCGTGAAATCCGCGGCGAGATCTGCAGTGTCGCTGACAGCATAGCGCACGCTTCCGTCGGCGCTGGCGGCGCGGGCATGGGTCGGCGTGTAGCGCGCCGAAGTCACGTAGCGCCGGCTGATGCGTCCGTCCGCATCCAGCAGTCGCCGGTCGTCGTCGACGCGGGTGAGCCGTACCTCGTCGCGAAGGCTGCCGTTGAACGTCGCAGACAGCTTGCCTGCGCCATGTTCGACACCGACCGCCGCATTCTTCCTGCCGCGATCCCCGACATTGACCCTGGCGCTGCCATGCAGGCCCTGCTTCCCGCCGCGCTTCAGGACGATGTTGAGGATGGTGCCGCCCTCGGCACCGAATTTGGCCGAAGGGTTGGTGATCACCTCGACGCTGGCGATGGCACTGCCCGATATCCCCTGAAGCATGTCGGCGCGGCTGTCGCCGTTGAGCCCGGCCGAGGGACGGCCATCGACCCGTATCTGAACGTTGCCGTCGCCGCGCACGGTGACGTTTCCGTCGGCCGAGACACTGACCGACGGGACCGTGTTGAGCAGATCGGCGGCGCTTCCCGACTGCCCCTGGGCATTGTCGCGCGTATCGTAGCGTGTCCCATCGGGCGTTCGAACCACCGGTGGGCGCCGCCCCGAGACCAGGATCCGCTCCTCCGCCTTGTCCGCTACGGCTCCAGGCTTCGGATCCGGCGCTGGCGGCTTGCCGGCGGCGCGTTGCGCCGGGCCCTGCGCCGTCGCAATGCTGCTGCCGAGCGCGGCGCAACCGAGCATTGCCCCCCATCCGAACGCCCTCCACCCCTGCCCGTCCAACGACAGATCCCCCTGCGATGCGCGATGAAGACCTGGGCGGCCCGTCTGCAAGCCAGCAGTTTGGCCGGGTCCGCCGACGCCGCGCAAAGCATCAATTCTCGGCGGAGCCATGAGCGGATCTCATGCGAAACATTGGCCGCGTCGCCATGAGGGGGTTGGCGCGAGCCGAGGCGGCTGCCTAGAACCGGCAGCGACTGATCCGTACCGGAGAGATATCGCTGGAAACCATCACCATCGTCCTCATGCTGCTGCTCGCGGTGGTGCTCAGCGGCATCGTCTCGCGGTTGCTGCCGATCAACCTGCCGCGCCCCCTGGTGCAGATCGCCTTGGGTGCGGTGATCGGCACGGTCGCCGACTGGCGCGTGACTCTCGACCCCGAAATCTTCTTCCTGCTGTTCCTGCCGCCCTTGCTGTTCCTGGATGGCTGGCGGATTCCGCGCGAGGAGATGTTCAAGGACGCGGTCACCATCGTCGAGCTGGCGCTGGGCCTGGTACTGTTCACCGTGGTCGGCATGGGCCTGTTCATCCACTGGATGGTGCCGGCAATGCCGCTGGCGGTCGCCTTCGCCCTCGCCGCCGTCGTGTCGCCGACCGATCCGATCGCGGTGTCGGCGATCGCCCAGCGTGTCCCCATTCCCAAGCGCATGATGCACATCCTCGAAGGCGAGTCCCTGCTCAACGATGCCTCCGGGCTCGTCTGCCTTCGCTTCGCCATCGCCGCCGCGCTTACCGGCGCTTTTTCGCTGCACGATGCCGCCCTGAATTTCCTCTGGCTGGCGGCAGGCGGCATCGCCGTCGGCGCGGGGCTGACCTGGGGCGCAGCCAGGGCGAAGGACTGGGTGAGCCGGCGTCTCGGCGAGGAAAGCGCCTCGCAGATCCTGATCAGCCTGCTGATTCCATTCGGCGCCTACCTGCTTGCCGAACATCTCCACTGTTCGGGGATCCTCGCAGCCGTCTCGGCAGGCCTGACGATGGGCTGGGTCGAAGGCCGCGGCCAGGCGCTGGCGACGACCCGGATCCGGCGCAGCACCGTCTGGGACATCATCCAGTTCGCCGCCAACGGTACCATCTTCGTGCTGCTCGGCGAACAGCTGCCGCTCATCCTCGCCGGCGCCGCCGAGACCGTCCGTCTGACCGGCCATCACACGCCCTGGTGGCTGGGAGTCTATGTCGTCGCGATCACGCTCGCTCTGGCGGCGCTGCGCTTTTTATGGGTGTGGATCTCGTTCCGCTTCACCTTGCTGCGACGGGGCGAGCGCGGCACCCGTCCGGACTGGAAGATCGTCGCGGCGATGTCGTGCGCGGGCGTTCGCGGCGCGATCACCCTCGCCGGCGTCCTGACCTTGCCGCTGACGCTGAACGACGGCGCTCCGTTTCCCGCACGCGATCTCGCCATCCTGCTCGCCATGGGCGTGATCATCACGTCGCTGCTGGTCGCCAGCGTGAGCCTGCCCTGGCTGCTGCGCGACCTGAAGATGCCTGCCGAACCGCAAGCGGTGGGTGAGGAAGATCGCGCCCGCACTGCCGCCGCCCGCGCGGCCATCGCGGAGATCGAGCGGGTGGAGCACGACATGGCTACGGGCCGTGCGGATGCCGACGTCTACGTCACGGTCGCTGCAGAGATCATGGACCTCTATCGGCTCCGTCTCGATCGGCTGGAGCAGGCGCCCAGAGAGGAACGGCGCGAGCTGTGGCGGATCGAGCGCGAACTCCGCCTCGCTGCCGTCCGCGCCGAGCGCGCGGCGATCTTCGAAATGCGCCAGCGCCGTGAGCTCGGCACCGAGGTCTCGCGCAAGCTGATCCGCGAACTCGATCTGCTCGAAGCCCGTTACGCCGGGTAGCGCCGGGCGCTCGCGCTTATCTGGTTGACCACGGATATCGGTCAGCGGAACGCCGCGGCTTTCCGGTGGAGCTTGCGCGCGACCTCTCCCGCGAGCTTCTTCGCCAGTTTGCGGCCAAGCTTGCGAACCAGTTTCGACGTTTTCATGCATAGAGCTCCCAAGGTGTTTTATGGACATAGTACACCTGCACTGAACGTGCAATACCGTCCACTGCTTGAGACATTTGGTTAGCTGACCTTACCGGACAATCCGCCATTCGGCGGCTTATCCTCACGATCACGAGCGTCCATCTTCCCGACACGGCCGCAGCGCCGCCCTCCATGTGGAAGAAAGGACATTCGCCATGAGACTCGACAAAGTCATTCTCGTCACTGGCGCCTCGAGCGGGATCGGCGCCGGGATCGCGCGCGAGCTTGGTGCGGCTGGTGCCAAGCTCGTTCTTGGCGCCCGCCGCACCGATCTCCTGGAGGCGCTCGCCGCCGAGATCGGGAGCGAAGGCGGCGATGCCCTGGTTCGCCCGCTCGACGTCACCGACCGCGTCAGCGTCGCCGCCTTCGCCGACGCCGCGCGCGAACGCTTCGGCCGGATCGACGTTATCGTCAATAATGCCGGCGTGATGCCGCTCTCGCCGATGGCTTCGCTCAAGGTCGACGAATGGGACCGCATGGTCGACGTCAACATCAAGGGCGTGCTCTACGGCATTGCCGCGGTGCTTCCGGAGATGACGGCGCGGGGCAGCGGCCACATCATCAACATGGCGTCGATCGGCGCGTTGTCGGTGGTGCCCACCGCAGCCGTCTATTGCGGCACCAAATATGCCGTCCGCGCAATCTCGGAAGGGCTCCGGCAGGAGAATGACCGGATCCGCGTCACCTGCATCTATCCGGGCGTGGTCGAGAGCGAGCTCGCCAACACGATCACCGACCCGACCGCGGCCGAGGCGATGCGCAGCTACCGCGCGATCGCACTGAAGCCCGATGCGATCGCCCGCGCGGTCCGTTACGCGATCGAGCAGCCCGAGGATGTCGACGTCAGCGACATCGTCGTCCGGCCAACCGCGGGCTGAAGGAGGCTGTTATGAAATCTCGATTTCTCTGCCAGGCGGCCACGGCGCTTTCGCTGGCCGCAGCGCTCCCCGCCGCAGCGGCGGCGCAAAGCGCTGATCCGCGTCTCGAGCGCGGGGATGCGGTGATCCGCAGCCTCAACCGCGGCGCACCGCAGCCGTTGCTGGAGCGAATGCGGCGCGACTTCCCGTTCCTCGCCGACGCGACGCGCGGCTTTGCCCTCGGCGATGTCTGGGCGCGGCCGGGGCTCGACAATCGCACCCGCCAGCTCGCCGCCGTCGCGGCCTTTGCCGCGATGGGCGAGCCCCAATTCCTCAAGGTCCATGCCGGCTACGCCCTCAATGCGGGTGTCTCCGAAGCGGAGTTGAAGGAGATCGTCTATCTGACCACCGTCACGGCGGGCTTCCCGCGCGATCGCAGCCTCGCAGGCTTTGTCGGAGCTGCTGGACGCGCGCCGGAAGGATTGAGGCGGGGCGCGGCGGAAAGCCGCGCCCCCGCATTCCGGCCGAACACACGGCACAATGGCCATGCTTCGGCCGACGCTGCTTTGGTCTAGCACGCGGCCAACCCCGGAGAGCGCCGCGTGCCCGATTATCGCCTGTTCCACTACAAGCACGATCATATCGAACGTGCCGACATTCTCAGCGCCGCCGATGATCTGGACGCAATCAGACGGTCTTCGAAGATGGCGTCCGACGGTGTTGCCGAGCTCTGGCGCGGCGCCGAATGCGTGACCATCTTCAACGCGCCGGCACCCGTGGACATGTTCGTCGAACCAAGCCGCGCGGATCTGTCGCTGCTGCTCCCGGCAGGGTAAAGCCTGATCGCTGCGCGGACTTACATGCGCGCGGCGATCCAGGCATCGACCTGGCGTTCGAGGATGGACAGCGGCAGCGAACCGGATCCGATCAGGAGATCGTGGAATCTCTTGATGTCGAACTTGGCACCGAGCTTGCGCTCGGCCTTCTGCCGAAGCTCCATGATCTTGAGCATGCCGATCTTGTAGCCGGTCGCCTGGCCCGGGAGGGTGATGTAGCGCCGCACCTCCGACTGCGCCTGGTCGGGCGAGGCGCGGCCCGATGCGACCATATAGTCGATCGCCTGCTGCTCGGTCCAACCCTGGGCATGAATACCGGTGTCGACGACCAGGCGTGCCGCCCGGAACAGCTCGGCATCGAGACGCATGAAATCGCTGGCGAGATCGGGATACGCGCCCATCTCCTTGCACAGGGCCTCGGCATAGAGGGCCCAGCCTTCACCGAAGGCAACGTAGCGGGCCGACTGCCGGAATTTGGGCCCGGCGCTCTGCCGCACCTGGATGTCGCCCTGCATGACGTGACCAGGAACGCCCTCGTGGCACATCAGATCGACCGTCGCCGCGGGCGAAGGATCGCTGGTGACCCCAAGCAGGTGGACATAGACTCGGCCAGGGCGGGCGCCGTCCGGGCTCGGCGCCGCGGCATGAGCCGCACCGCCTGCGACCTCGCTGAAGGACGGCTCGCGGACCACTTCCATGCGATGTTCGGGCAGCAAGCCGAAATATTTGGGCAGCAACGTGCGGTTGCGTGCGATCGCGGCATTGGCGTTGCGCAGGTAATCGGCGCGGAGGGCATCGGTCCATGGCTGCGGCGGGTAGAGCCGTTCCAGCTCGGCATAATAAGCATTCCGATCCTTGAAGCCGCCTTGCCGCGCGAGGGCATCCTGCTCCCCCTCGATCCTCTTGACCTCGTCTCGGCCGATCCGATGGATCTGTGCTGCGGTGAGATCGGTGGTGGTGTTGAGCTTCAGCGCGGCAGCATAATAATCGGTGCCGCCCGGCAGGGAGATCGCACCGACACGGCCGCTCGGCGCATTCGGCAAGGCGGCCTCGCCCCAGGCGATCACCCGCGCATAGGCGGGCTTCAGCGACAGCAAGGCCGCCCTGGTGTCGGCGAGCAGCGTCTGCGCTTCCTCAGGCGAAACCTTGCCGCCCGTCTGCAGCTTGCTCACCTTGGCCTGGGCGTCGGCCCACAAGGGCGATGCGGCGCCGTCGTCAAACGGGGCTCCGGCGACGATGGCACGGCTGCCGGCGATCAGCCTTTCCACCTGAAATTTAGGCACGCGCACCCCGGTCGCGGCCGACGCGTCGCTCTGCCTGATCGCTTCGTCGAGTACCGCCGGAATTGCGCGCAGGCGCGCCGCATAGGCGCGCATGTCGGCCGGCTCCTGCACGTTATGCGTGTTGATCAGGAAATCCGGTAGCCGTGCGTGCGCCGAATAGAGAAACGAGTAGAAAGGTGGCGCATAGCTGCGGATGCGGTACGCGAGCTCGGCCCGATCGAGCTCCAGAGCCCAGATGTCGTAATTGGTCTGGGCAGAAGGCGAGAGCTTGGCACGATCGAACTGCGCCTTCATCCGCGCGACGCTGCCGCGACGCCACTCCAGCAGCCGCCGCGCCCCGGCATCGCTGATGTCGTCAAGCCGATCCTGACCTTCCTTGAGGCCCAATTGCGTCGCCAGCTGCGGCCGCTGGCGCAGCTCCTCGGTGAATTCGCCGTCGAGAAAGGCATAGAGCCTCGCATCCTCCGCCGCGGGTGCGGCCTGGGCGGCCTCCCGTGCGGCCTGCGCCGCCAGCGGCGCGCCAATCGGCATGGCGACGGTCAGGACAGCGGCGGCTCGTAACCAGATGGATTTGTGCATGTTCATCCTTTCTCGGGTGCGGGGAGCCTAACCAGCGATCGGTCGCCGTGGAAGCGCCGTCCGTGCTGCGCGCGACGGCGAGTCGTCGCGGCGCATTTCCTCCCTGCCGTTCATCGGCGAAAAGCATGCTCTCGTCGGCGTAACCAGTGCTTCATCGATGCGCTGCCGGGGCTTGTCGAACCCGGGGTGCGCGCGGCTGCGGTTCGGCGCACCGGGCAGGATGCGGCCCAGGTTCGGGTCGCGGAGAAACGACATGAAAAGCCTCTCTTTGCTTTGCGCCCTCGGCCTCCTCACCGCAGCGGCATCCCCCGCCTTCGCAGCACCGGTCGTCGTCACCGGACATCGTACGATCGTCGACGAGGACGGGCGCCTGACCCGCATCGTCAGCTTTCGCGATCTCGACATCACCACAACAGATGGCGAGCGCAGGTTGATGCGACGGGTGAGCAACGCGGTCGGCTTCGTCTGCACCCCCGCGGGCACCTTCATGGTGGAATCGGCGTGCCGCAATTATGCGTGGCGCGGCGTCCGCCCGCAACTCGCCACCGCCCTGGCTCAGGCCCGCACCAACCCGACGCTCGCCAGCGCAATGCTTTCCACCTTGACGATCTCGGCTCCGCCAAGCTGAGCAGTCACGCGGGAGCGATGCGACCGTCGTCGGCTGTTCGAGGGCGTCAATCATCGCGGACTCAGCGGCTTGCATCCTCGCTGCTGTGTTCGAGCCCGGAAGGGGCGGCGAGCACTTCATATCCGACCGGCCGTGGTTCGGCACCGCCATTGCAGGTGCTCGACGGACAGGCGGAGAGCGCCACCAGCAGATCCATCTCGGCCCGAAACATCATTTCGGCGCCGGGCCGGGAGTGCGGTGGGACGATCGCCAGCCGGCCTGCCGCGTCGATCTCGACGTTCAGGAAGAAGTTGAACGTCTGCGGCAGCGGGTGCGGGTCGATCCCGAGCCCAGACAGAGCCGCAACCAGATTGTCATGGCAATTGGGATGATCCTCGAGGCCGTGCTGGAGCGCATACATCTCGCGCGTGCAGGCGGCGTAGAACATGTCGTGGCGGCCGATCTCGTCAGCAACGATGGTCATCATCGGCCGGCTCCGGTCGGACCACAATTGGTCTCCTACGGAGAGCCGGACGGTTCCCTGATAATCGAAGCTGCGCCCGCTCGACAGCCGCTCGCCGCCGTCGGTCGAAAAAGCGACGAGATCGCCGGTCTGCCCACCGTCGATGTCGATCAGTCGGAGGCACTCACCCTTGCTCAGGCGAAGACCGACCCCGCTGGCGGCAGGCACCTCGTTCAGCACATTCGCGCTCCGTTGCGGCTCTGCCATGATGATAAGAGCAGGCGCCCATCACGTCCACACGCGCCCAATCCCTTCTACGTCATCCCTGACGCTGA
This sequence comes from Sphingosinicella sp. BN140058, assembly GCF_004135585.1. Classification (NCBI taxonomy): domain Bacteria; kingdom Pseudomonadati; phylum Pseudomonadota; class Alphaproteobacteria; order Sphingomonadales; family Sphingosinicellaceae; genus Sphingosinicella; species Sphingosinicella sp. BN140058. The sequence goes on from NZ_CP035501.1 coordinate 1,157,423, forward strand.
TCTCACCGTCCGCACAGATGATCGATCGCTGGTTGAACCGCGCACGCTGTTCGCGCGTCGACCGGCACATCATCGATACGGAGACACCAGGATGGCCGTTCGCAAATTCGCCACTTCCGACGCAAAGTTCGAGCGCTCGCCAGGACAGAGCGGGGACGTGTTCGCCGGCAATGTGATCGATCAGCGCGACGGTGCGCCGATCACGATCGGCTTCGGCCGCTACGGGCCCGATCAGCGCCTCGACGAGACCATGGCCGTCGACGACGTCATGATCGTCCTCGAAGGACAGCTGTCGGTCACGAGCGAGACCGGCACCGTTACCGCCGGGCCAGGCGAAATCGTGCACATGCCCAAGGGCCAGGCGGTCACCATCCGCTCACATGCGGAGGGAGCGGTGACCGCCTATGTCACTTACCCGCATTGGCAGGAGGCGCGGGGTTAGGAGCGCTCCTCAATCCGCCCTACCGGTCGCGAGAACCAGGTTTGGTGCGTCTTGGATGAAGACGTCCAAGACGCCGTCGGCGACTTTGATCGGTCCTTCCGGACGAACCGCGCCCGGGATTGGCTGGATCGCAGCCGCCTGGGCAGCGAGCCGTTGAGCTTCCGTGAAGAAGCGGCCGGCCGTGTCGCCGCCGCCGGCGTCGTCCAAGGCCGCGGCCAGGCCGCTGACAGTCAATTGCAGCGCGCGACCCCAGAGCGCGGTTGCCTCCAGCCAGGGGGCCGACTGTGCGACGAAGCCCGGAACGGTGACTCCGGCCCGGATCAGATCGGGAGCGGTCGCCAGCCTGTCCGCCGCAGTCCCCAGTGCCGCGAGTGCGTCGGCCTGGGTGGCGGCATCGCCGAGCGCCAAGGCATCGCGGGTGCGATCGATCAGCGCCTTTAGGCGGGGCGCTTGCGGCTGCCACGGCTGGGTGCCGAAGGTCGGCGCGAGATGCTGCGTGTCGAAAAAGGCGAGCAAGGCGGCGGTGACCTGCGGATCGCCGTTGGCCAGGTAGCGCGCCGACGCTTGCCAGGTCCGATCGGCATCGTAGCCGCGATCGTTCCAGGCGAAGGCGACCAGCCCCATCACCGCCGGGCGGCTCGCCGCTTCCTGGTTCATCGGGTTGGAGACGATGCCGCTGAGGTCCGCCGACAGGCCGGCCTCGCGCCGCGCATAAGGTGCGAGCAGCAATCGGCCGGCAGACTGGCCGTAATCGTTGACCGGATAATTGTCCCAGAGCAGGGTCTTGCGGCCGAACGCCTTCGTCGCAGCACGGGCGTCGCCGACGGAGATCGCCGGCGGCACGACGTCGGTGCCGGTCCACTGCACCACCACGCGCGGATCGAGTTCCTTGCGCAACGTCGCCTTGTAGGGGCTCTCGGTCACGTTGTAATATTCGGTCGGCACCATGATCAGCGAGCCGTGATCGTCGGCGGCGACCAGATCGGCCTGGACCGCGTTCAGCAGGCGCGCCTGCGCGCTTGCCGCCGCCGCCTCTCCGGGCGCGCCGAACGCGGCTTCGTCGCCGGGACAGTTCCACTTGGTATATTCGATATCGTCGAGCGCGACGTAGAAGCTCCGCACGCCGATACCGCGCAGCGCCTTGAACTTGCGGCGGATCGCCTCGAGATCGGCCGCGCTCGAATAGCAGATCGAGGGTCCGGGCGAGATCGCGTAGACGAAGGTGACGTGCTGGCGGTTGGCCGTGTCGACCAGCCCGCCGAGGGCCTTCAGCGTTTCGGCCGGGTAATCCTCGCGCCAGCGGTCGCGCGCGAACGGCTCGTCCTTGGGGCTGTAGATGTAGGTATTTGCCTTCATCTCGGCGAGAAAGCCGATGTGCGACGCGCGCTCGGCCATCGACCAGGGCTTGCCGTAAAAGCCCTCGATCGTGCCGCGCACGGGCATCGCAGGGTAGTCGATGACGTCGAGCGCCGGTACGGCCGGGCCGCGCACGATCTGCCGCAGCGTCTGGGCGGCATGATAGAGCCCATCCCCATCCTTGCCGGCGAGCAGGATCAGCGTGCCGCCGTCAAGCGCACGGCTGGCGAGCGCATAACCTTCGTCCTGGGACGGGAGCGCAGTCCCGGTGCGCGCCAGGGCGCTCCTCACCAGGGCGGTATCGCCGGTGCCGAGCACCACATAGGTGCCGTCGAGCCGGGCGGGCAACCGGCTGGCCGTCTCGATCCGCTCGACGCCGGCACCGGTCAGGATCCGGCGCACGAGGGCGTCGGCCTCGGTGTCCGGCCTGCCGGCGTGCACCAAGACCACTTTCCTGCCGAGTGCGAGGTCGTTGCCCGTTAGCTTCGCCGAAACCGGCTGCGGAAAGATCGCCGGCAGGGTCTGCGCGCCGGCCGGGACGGCCAGCGCCAGCGCGGCGCCCGAAGCGAGCGACAGAAGACGAGTGGGCGATACGCGCATCAGGATCCTCAATGGTTCTAGAAAGGTAATGAAGAGGTCCTATGCGCTGGGGGCGGCGGGGGCAAGCAACTATACCCGGCGCCCGTTCAATCCGGCGCGTCGGCTTGCGGCTTCGAAGGATTGCCGATCGCGGCCAGCCGCGGCGTGACGCATGCTTCCATATCGCTCGGCTTGCGCGCGACCCTGGCACAGGTGAGCACGGCGTCGCAGACCCGTCCATCGAGCGCGGGATCGCCGCTTGTCCGCTTCACCCTGCAGCGGACCATGCCGGTCTTGGGATCCCGCCGGGTTTCGACACGAATCCGCTTCAGCCGCTGGCCGGTGACCATGATCTCCGGATCCCGTGGCGAAGGCGGCGGCACCGCATTCCCGCTCGACCATTCCAGCAACGCGACAACGGACAGGAACAGCAGCATTCCTTGGCTTCCATTGCGAACGGACGCGATCGGCGACCACGAGATGGCGACTATGCCCGCTGCCCGTAACGTCGGTCCAGCTTCGAAAGCTGGCTGGTAAAGCCTTCCCTTTGCATCGCGCTGGTTGCCGCATCGTGCATCTGGCTCAACGTCACCACCATGCGCACATGGCCCTCGGCACCGGGAAAGAAATCGACGGCGATCCTGCTGTCATAGGGCTCGACCCCGGGAAGGAAGTCGATGAGCTGGGTGAGAACCAGCCGGTGATAGGGCTCGAACGTGGTGAACGCGCCCCGACAGGGCTGCGAGGTCGGCGCGTTCATGCGCTCCATGGCGGCGATCGCCTCAGGCGTGTCGGCAACCATGTCGTAGTGGAGCGCGCCGCCGGGACGCGGCTCGATGGTGTGGACGTCGGCGCGGAACTGCTCCGGACCCCACCAGGATTCGAACCCTTCCTTGGTCGTCCACAGCGTCCACAACTCCTCGACGGTGGCCGCATAGGTGCGCTCGACGACGAGGCTCGACTCGATCTGGTCAGTCATTCCCGGAACTCCCTTTGGATTTGCGATGCTGCTGACGCGCGAGGGCGGCGCCGAAGCGGTCCAGCCGCGCCTCCCAGAGCGTTCGATATTTGGCGAGCCATTCGTCCAGCTCGTGGAAGCGGTCCGGCTTCAGCGCATAAAGGCGCCGCTGCCCATCCGCCCGCACCGTCACGAAGCCAGCTTCATGAAGGATGCGCAGGTGGCGGGAGACGCCGGATTGGTGAATGCCAATCTCGGCGACGATGTCGTTGACCTGCCGCTCGCCGCCGCTGAGCGCGTCGACGACCCTGCGACGGGTCGGATCGGCCAAGGTCTGGAAAGCGTCTATGTGCATGAACGTGCATATACACAAGCATGCATATGATTGCAAGTACCCCTCTCCGGTCGTAGTTCGCCCCATGCTCCCGTTCCGGAGAGAGCGATCGCTACAGGGTCTTGAACAGAGCGCTCATCCGCTCCCAGGCGCGCTCGGCCGCCTTCGCCTCGTAGGAAGGGCTGTCGAGCACCGTCCAGCCATGGTTGGCGGCGTACACCTCCACTTCGGCCGATCGGCCGGCCGCCGCCGCCGCATCGCGTAGCGCCGTCTTCACGTCGGGCGCCTTGGCGTCGTCGTCCTGACCGATCGCGAACAGATAGCCTGCCTGCGTCTTGGCGAGCAGCGCATGCGGGCTTTGCGGATCGTCGGCCTTGACCAGCCCTCCGCCGTGAAGCGACGCCGCCGCGCGGACTCGCCCCGGCACTGCAGCGGCTGTCCACACCGTGAAGGGTCCGCCCATGCAATAACCGTGCGTGCCGACACCGCGTTTCGTGTCGACCTCCGACCGCGCGTCGAGCCAGGCGATCGCCGCTTTGGCATCGCGCTGGACCGCGTCGGCCGTCAAAGCGGCACGCCAAGGCCCCACTTTCTCGAACCCGCCCTGGGCACGGAATTGCGCGAAATCGGGAAACTGCGGCGCCGGCACGGACCGATAATAAGGATTGACCACCAGCACGGCATAGCCCTGCCCGGACAGACGCCGTGCCATGACCTCGAACGCTTCGCGGAGACCGGCGATGTCGGGCCAGGTCAGGATCGCAGGATGCCGCCCCTTCGCCGGACGGACGAAGAACGCGTCCATGGTCCCGTCCGGCGTCGTCACCCGCACACGGTCCTCAGCAAGACCACCGGCCGCATCGGCGACGGATCCGGACGCGCAGGCGGCCAGCACACCCAGGCCGGCGATCCCGAACTGCCGCCGATTGACGCTCCAGTCGGATGGCCTGCCATCATTCCACTCTTCGATCTGGTCGCGTTCACACATGGCGGGCTCCTGGCTGCCGATTTGCAGCGACGATAAGGCGGAGCGTTGGCTGCGGTAAAGACGGCATTGCGGCCGACGCCACTCGAGGTAGCGACGGCCTAGCGCGGTACGAAACCCCGATCGGTGAGGTTCATGGCGGCCAGGTCGAGCCCGGCCGCACGGGCGGCCTGGCGCACCGCCGCCGCAACCTGGCGCATCCGCTCGGGATTGCCGTTGGCAGCGTCGAGGGCGGATCCGATCAGCGCGGTCTGCACCAGATAGGCCTCGGCCATCTCCTGCTTGGTCGCATCGCTTGCGCGCGCCAGTTGCGGCAGTGCCCGCATGGCGTCGGCGGCCTGCGCCCGCACCGCGTCGATCTGGGCGCGGGTCGGATCGTCGGTGCGCCCGCGCGAAGCGAGCCACGCATTGATCCACCAGGCCGCATATGCGTCGGCGACGTGGTTGGTGCGGAAGCCGTAGGTGCCGAGCTGGCCATTGATCCGGCCGATCACGTCGCCGGACGCAAACAGCGCCTCCATCCGCGCCGCGCCCTCCGCATCTCGCGCCCGCGACCTTGCGACGAACTGCGCGAGGTTCTTGCGGCGCTGCTCCAGCGACGGCCGAAAGCTGAGCTGCGTCTCCGTCCCAGGCACGATCCGCACCGGCCGGGTCGCGGGGCGGGAGCGCGCGACGTTGGCGCGAATGGCGTTGTTGACGCCGATGTCCGCGCCCAATTGCCCCAGATCCAGCGCTCCCCCCAAATCCTGCGCCGCCGCCGGGCTCGCAAGAGCCAGCATTGCGGCCGCTGAAGCAAGGATAAGGCTCGAATGTCCGTGGGGTCGGTCGAAAAACAAGACACATTCCTCCTGCAGCGCCAAGCGGATATCGTCATTGCACGATCCAGGTCCCGCCGCGCCCCTGTTTCGATGAGCCCTTGCTTGCACGGGATGAATACGGTCATGCCGGATCTGTGCGGTTCAGTCACCAACCCGTCACAAACGGGACCTAGTCGCGGGCAAAATCAAAAGGGGTATTCCATGCGCGTCTCTCACGTCCGTTCGCTTCTCCTCTCCGCCTGCGCGCTCGCCGCGACGCTCCCGGCCGTGGCTGCGGCCCAGGACGCAGCGGCGCAGCATGCGGAGGCTGGCGCTACCGCCGCGACCGCGTCGGACGAGGCCGTGGACGAAGGCGAGATCGTGATCACCGGCACGGCACGGGCGCAGCGCCGCTTCGACGTTTCCTATGCGGTCAATTCCTTGAAGCAGGACGACGTGCTGCGGATCGCGCCGAAAAACTACGCCGACCTGCTCGGCACCGTTCCCGGCATCCAGGTCGAAGCGACCGGCGGCGAGGTCCAGAACATCACCCGGGTCCGCGGCATCCCGACCGATCGCGGCTATCTGATCTTCCAGCAGGACGGGCTGCCGCTTTACCACGAGATCGACGGCGCCTTCTTCAACTCGGGCGAGGGCATGAACCGCTTCGATCTGATGACCGAACGAGTCGAGATTGTCCGCGGCGGCCCGGCACCGATCTTCGCCAGCAGCGCTGCGGCGATCGCCAACAACATCACCGTCACGGGCGATGCGACGCCGCGCGGCCGGGCCCAGCTCACCCTCGGCGACACCGGCCTCTACCGGCTCGATCTGATGCAGGCCGGTCCGGTCGACGACAACAGCTATTTCGCCATCGGCGGATTCCTGCGGCACCATGACGGCTATCGCGATCCGGGCTTCGCCAGCGACAAGGGCGGCCAGATCCGCGCCAATTTCAAGCAGGATCTGGAGAACGGCTTCGTCAAGATCTCGGCGATGTACGTCAACGATCACAATCTCTTCTATCTGCCGATCCCCACCGCCGATCCGCGCAACCCCGACGTCTCGCTCGATCCGTACATCGATTACCACAAGGGCACCTTGAACTCGCCGGCGCTCCGCGACGTCACCATCAAATATCTGGACGGCACCAACCAGCTGCAGACCCTGAACCGCGATCTTGCCGACGGCCGCCACATGCGCTTCTTCAATCTCGGCTTCGACTGGGAGGGCGATTTCGGCGGCTGGCTGACCTCGGCCAAGGTCGGCTACACCAAGGGCAAGAGCAGCTTCGACGCGTTCTATTCGACCACCAACCCGGCTGACGCCAACACCTTCGCCGCCGGCTATCTCGCCGCTGCGCGCACCGCATTCGGCGCCAACGTCGCGCGGCTGGGCTATGCGCTCGCCGGCACGAACGGCGCGACCGCCTACGATCCCTCATCCGCATCCGGGCTGATCATGTCCGGCCAATATCGCGCGGTGGAAGCCGATTTCTATTCGGGCCAGGCCGATCTCAGCGTCACCCGCAAGTTCGAAACCGGGATCGGCAGCCACGACGTTCGCGTCGGCGTCTACGGATCGGCCTACGGTGTTTCGAGCCTGCAGGTGTATCAGGACATGCTGGTCGAAGTGCAGAGCCGTCCGCGTTTGATCGATCTGGTTGCTTATTCCGCCACCGGCGCGGTGCTCGGCTCTGTCACCCAGGACGGCGTGCTGCGCTACACCACCACGCTTAACCAGGGCGACGGCGACGCCAGGATGATCGCGCTCTACGCCAACGATACCTGGGAGATCACGCGCGGCCTGCGCCTCGACGCGGGCATCCGGCGGGAATGGTATGATTATGACGGCTACGCCCTGCTGTCGAAGGAAGCCAATCTCGGCGATCCGACCACGCTTGCCGACAACACCACTCGAGCATTCACCGGCGCGGTCATCGCGCGCCAGCTCAAACCCTCCGCAACCAACTGGACGGCCGGCCTCAACTACGATTTCACCGGCAATTTCGGGGCCTACGGTCGCATCTCCAATCTCGAAGTGCCGCCGCAGATCGGCGTGACGACGAGCACCGCGCCCACCATTGTCAAGACCAAGGCACGTCAGATCGAGCTCGGCCTTAAGGCCAATTTCGGCCCGAACTATCTCTATCTCACCGGCTTCTACACCAAGTTCGATCCGTTCAACGCTTCGTTCGTCGCCTTCAATCCGGTGACCGGCCGCAACGATCAGGCGGTACCGTTCATCGGCGAGGCGGTTGCCAAGGGTGTCGAAATCGACGGCCGGATCGCGCCGACGCGCTGGTTCGATCTGACGGGCTCGGTCACCTGGGCCGATCCCGAATATCGCAAGCTCGAGAACAGCGCGGGGGCCGATCCGAGCGCGGTCAACGGCAACCAGATCATCCGCGAAGCCAAGTTCTTCGGCAATTTACGGCCGGCCGTGCATGTCCCGGTCGGCGATGGCGAACTCGAGATTGCCGGCCGCTTCGAATGGGTCGGCCGCCGCTACGTCGATCTGTTCAATCTGACGGCGCTGCCCGCCTACCAGACGTTCGGGGCCAGCGCGTCGCTGACCCGGGGCCCGTGGCGGATCCAGGCGGTTGGCGACAATCTCACCAACGCCAAGGGGCTGACGGAGGGCAATCCCCGCACCGACCAGCTCGGCGGCCAGGGCGCCAGCGACGCGATCTACGGCCGGCCCCTGTTCGGGCGCAATTTCCGCCTGATCGTCAGCCGCAGCTGGTGACGATGCGCAAGGCGGCACGCCCGCTGCTCACGTTCCTGCTCGGTGTCGCGGCCATCCCGGTCGCGGCGCCTGCACAGGATTCGGCGGGCTATGCCGCCCCCTTCCCCGACACGCTGGAGACGCGGGTGTTTCCGCTGTTCGCGATGATGCGCACCGCGAATGGCTGGGCCGAGGCGCTCCGCCGCGACCCCGTGCTGCGCAAGCTTGCGGCCGAGCGTGCCGCCCGATTGCCGGGCGACGCCTGCACGCCGACACCGCACTGCCTCGCCGATCCCTGGCTTTGGACGAAGGCGGATGTGACGATCGTCGACGCCCGCCTGCGCCTGCTGTCGAAAGATCGCCGGCTCGCAGCGGCTCTCGCAGAACCGATGCGCCGCTCGGGCCGGTTCGCGCGCCACGCAGCGCTCGATGATCCAGCATTCATCGCGGCGGCCTGGACGGATGCTGCCGCGGCGATCAACCGCGTGATCGCGGTCTATGCGAGGGGCGAAGCGCCGCTTTATTCCAAGATCGATGCGATGATCTTCGATCCCCTTTCACCGGATTTCGCAACCGTGCTCGGTTCGCATGGCATTGCCACGGCGACGTTGAAGCGGGAGGGCGACCTGGTCTTCGATCCCGCGCTTCGCTACGCGGTCGGGCTGATGCAGATGAACGAGCGCACCGATGCGGGCAGCTATCGACCTTTGCTCGGCGGCGACAACGAAGCGGCGGTTCGCGCGCTCGGCACGACGCCTTGGCAGAAGTTTCCGTACACTGCCCTGCTCGTCTTCGGGCACGGCCCGGAGGATGCGCAGTCGCGCACTGGGGTGATGGGGCATGTCCGCATGCGCATCGCGGCGGAGTTGTTCGCGCAGGGGCTGGCCCCGTTCATCATCGTCTCGGGCGGCAACGTCCACCCGAACCGCACCCCGTTCAACGAAGCGGTCGAGATGAGGCGGCTGCTGATCGAGCAGCACCATATCCCGGCCGATCGCATCCTCATCGAGCCGCATGCGCGCCACACCACCACCAATTTGCGCAATTGCGCCCGCCTGCTGCTCGCGGCCGGCGTCCCCGCAGACCGAGCGGCGCTGATCGTCTCCGACGACAAGACAATTCGCTACATCGGCGCGCCCGATCTTGCCGCGCGCAATCTGCGCGAAATGGGAATTCAGCCGGGCACGATAGGCCCGGGTCCCAACCCGTTCAGTCTTTCCTTCATCCCCTCCCCCGTCGCCTTCCACGTCGAGGCCGCGGACCCGCTCGACCCATGACGCGCCTCGTCCCGCGCCTGTTCGCGCTCGCCCTCGTCCTTCTCGCGCCCGCGGCGGCATCGGCGCGCGATCTTGCTCGGCTGGTCGATCCGTTCGTCGGGACGCTTGCGGATTTCGGCCAGCTCAGCCCGTCGGCGGTGGCGCCCTTCGGCATGGTGCAGCTCGGCCCCGACACCAGCCCGGCCAACCATGCCGGCTACGACTTCGCCGCCACCCGGCTTGCCGGCTTCTCGCACACGCGGGCGGTCGGCGTCGGCTGCAGCGGTGCCGGCGGCGACGTTCGGGTGTCGCTCGATTATGCAGGCGCAGCGCCGCTGGCGACGATCGACAAGGAACGCGAGCGGGCACATGCCGGCTATTACCGCGTCACTTATGCCGACGGCATCCTCGCCGAGATGACGGCCACACGTGGCGCGGGCGTGATCCGCTTCACCGTGCCGCGCGCCGGACGAGTCGCCCTCGGCCTCGCCTTCGACCAGGGTTATTCGAAGCGCATCGCCGCGCGCTGGGATGCCGCAAGGCACGGCGAGGTGCGGGCGAGCTTCTCCGCCGGCACCGTCTGCGACAAGGGCGCCTACCACCTCCACTCGGCGAGCCGTGTCACCCTCAATGGCAAGCCGCTCAGCGGTGTATGGCAGGGCGGTACGGGAAGCGCACAGCTGCTCCTCGCCGTCCGCGGCGGCGACAGGATCGAAGTGCGCACCGGCCTGTCATCGGTCGATCGCCAGGCGGCCGCCGCAGTCCGCGACACCGAGCTCGGAGCGCGCAGCTTCGAGGCGATCGCGCAGGCGACGCGCGCCGGCTGGGACGATGCGCTCGGCCGCATCGCGATCGATGCGCCGCGGGCGCAGCAGGCCTTGTTCTACACATCCTTGTTCCGGGTGATGCAGGCGCCGGTCGCGATCGCCGATCCCGACGGGCGCTTCCGCGGCAGCGACGGCGCGATCATGCAGCTGCCCCAGGGCGAACAGCATTATGCGAGCTGGGCGTTGTGGGACAATTACCGCACCCAGATGCCGCTGCTTGCCCTGGTCGATCCGGAGCGCGCCACCCAGATCGCCCGCTCGCTCGTCCGGCTCTATCGATCGGGCAAGCAGCGCTGGGCCACTCCGCATGAGCCCTTCCTCACCGTCCGCACCGAGCATGCCGGCATCGCCCTGCTCGATTTCTACCGGAAGGGGCTTACCGGCTTCGATGCCCAGGCAGCCCTGCACGGCATGATCCTCGAGAGCGCCACGCTTGCCCGCGCCACGCCCGACGAGCAGATCGAGGCCGCTTATGATGATTGGGCAATCGCCGAGCTCGCCTCCGACCTAGGCGACATGGCAACAGCGTCGCGCTTCCGCGCGCAGGCGCTCGGCTATCGCGCCATGTGGCAAGCGACGTTTCGCGATCTCGGTGCCGATGCCGACGTGGTCCAGGCCCGCGGCCTCTACCAGGGCACGCTCGCGCAGTACCGCTGGGCGCCGGTGTTCGATCTCGACTGGATCGCACAGACGCTCGGGCCCCGGCTGAAGCCCGAACTCGACCGCTTCTTCGGCGACAATCTGTTCAACATCACCAACCAGCCCGATCTCCATGTCCCCTATCTCTACGCCTGGATGGGCGACCGCGCCGCGACCGACCGCATCGTCCGCCGCTACGTCGAGGAACCGGTGCCGCACCGTTACACCAATGCCGGCGTGCGCCCCCAGCCCTGGATCGGCAAGAGCTTCGCGCTCGCCCCGCAAGGCTTTGCAGACGGCATGGACGACGACGCCGGAACGATGTCCGCCTGGTACATCTGGTCCACCCTCGGCCTGTTCCCGCTGACCCCCGGCGAGCCGCGATACGTCGTGACCACACCGCTTGTCGCGCGCGCGACGATCCGGGCTCGGCGCGGGGGCTCACCGATCCTGATCACGCGCTCTGCGCAAGGCGGCTTTGTCCTGAACGGGAAACCGATCCTTGAGAGGCAGGTCACGCAGCGGGCGCTGACCGAGCGATAACGCTGCGTTGCCGAAGCGCATCATGCGCAGAGCGTGACGGCCACCCGCGAGCCTTCTATGCGGAAGATATGCCGCCGTTGCTCGAGACCTTTCTGCCGTGGCTGGATATCGCCGGCCTGTCGGTGTTCGCGGCGTCCGGCGCGCTTGCCGCCGCCCGCAAGCGCCTGGACTTCGTCGGTGCCGCCTTCTTCGCGCTGATCACCGCCACCGGCGGCGGCACCCTGCGCGATGTCCTGATCGACGCGCCCGTTTTCTGGATGCAGGATTCCACCCCCGTCATCCTGTGCCTGGCGGTCGCGCTCTGCGCCTGGGCAATCCCGCTGCGCTGGTGGCCGGAACGTGCGCTCGAGTGGTTCGACGCGGTCGGCCTGGCGGCTTACGCCGTCTACGGCGCGGCCAAGGCGCTGCACTATGGGATGGCACCGATCTCCGCCGCAACCGCCGGCATCGTCACCGCATGCATCGGCGGTGTGATCCGGGACATCACCGCGGGCGTCCCGTCGATCCTGATGCGGCACGAGCTCTATGTCACGGCCGCCCTCGTCGCTGCGGGACTGTTCACCGCACTGACCGTTGCCGGGCTGGCGGCGCCGCTGCCCGCTCTGGCCGGAGCGATCACAGGCTTCATCGTGCGCGCCGCCGCGATCAAGTGGCGCCTGTCGCTGCCCCCGCACCAGGGGCACTGACGAGAGCCGCGCGCGGCTCCGATCCTTGCCCGTTTGTGACAAAGTGTTTCCGCCGCTTCCTCAGCGTTGCGGAGCCGGCGGTGCTTGGCCAAGCGCGGCGCATCGACTGGTCTCCATCGACCACAGATCCGTAACAGGAGATGTTCATGAGCTTCATTCTGGCCCTCACCCTGAGCGCTATGGCCGATGTGCCTGCGATTCCAGTCACCGAGCATCGCACGCGCCTGGACCATTCCGGCCGCAGCCTCGAAATCCACTATCGAGGCCAGGTTTCGCTGGTGACCCGGCAGATCGGCTCGGTCACCAAGGCCGGCACGCCGTCAACCCTTCGCTGCCTTTGGCGGGCGGACATCGACCTCAGGCGCGAGGCGCAATCTGGCGCGGGCGTTCGTCTTGCCCGCGGCATCGATCGGGAAGGCGTGCTGGAAGGCAGCCGATCCGGATGGTGCGACGCCCATCGGACCTCGATCGCACGGGAGGTGGCCGGGCGCGCCGACCAGATCCAGGCGCAGGTGCGTGCCCTGGCGCAGGAGGATCATGACATGCTGAAATCGGAGTTCGAACGCACGACCGGCAATCGCGACGGCTGATCGTGCCGCCGGCGCCCCGCTAGTCTGGGGCGTCTCTCGGTCCGATCCGGAAGAGGAAGTCTTCGAAGCTGTCAGCGAGCACAAGGATCTTGCGGCCCGCCATGGCTTCGAAATCAAAGCTGACCACCCCCGGCGACTCGCCCCTGCGATAGTCCAGGCAGACGAGGCCGGCATGATAGGTGGTGGCGATCGGGATCAGTTTGGGGCCGAGCTCGTCTTCGGTCTGCTCCCAGATGTCCGCCGCCCATCGGCGCGGCTGGCGTGGGTCGAAGTGCAGGACGGTGGCAAGCCCGATCGGCTCGCCGCCCATCTTGCCGCGAACGAAGTTCCGGCCCGATGGAAAGCGCTTGCCGCCGTTCGCCGCGGCATATTCGGCGTAGCCCGGTGGGGCGGCGACGCCGCGCGCGGCCAAGTCTCGGACGATCGTGCCTGGCGGCACCGGTGCCGGCGCAGGCCCGTCCGCTGCGTCCCACGGGAGCATGTCCATGCCCGAGGCTAGGATGCGCATGGGCGGAGGGCAAGCGCCGCGCGGCTCGGCAGCATCTTCCACTCACCGGAGCCGATGCACAGCCGAACAGAATCATATTGTTACGACGCCGACCCTCGGCTTGTGTCGCGAGATCGTTAACCATGAGGAGAATGCGATGTCGGCGTCCGTGAAGAAACTTGCCCCTGCGATGATGGTTCTGGTCGGTGCCGTTGGGCTCGGTGGCTGCGCCACCAAGGGGTTCGTGCGCGAACAGGTCGCGACCGTGAACCAGCGCGTCGATGGGCTCGAGTCACGGCTTCAGGAGACCGACGGCACCGCGAAGGCGGCTTTGGCCGAGGCGCGGGCCGCCTCCGGCCAGGCGCAGAATAACGGCCAACGTCTCGAGCAGCTCAATGCCCGCGTCGACGGCATCGAGCAGCGCATGATCGAGGCGCAGCGGAAGCGGCCGCGCAACTGAGCCGGCACCGCAGCACAGTTCGATTTTCTGCATTGGCCGTCGCACTGATTGGCGACGGCCAATTTTTGAGCGCCTAACGAGATGATTCACCATCTTCCGGCTCTTGCCGGGATTATCCTGTCCCTGTCCCTGTTCGTGTCCTCGGCCGCAGTCGGAGCGGCGCGTCCATCGCGCCCTGCACCGGCGCGCCACGCCGCCGAAGCTGCCCAGACGATCGTGCGTCCTTCCATGGCTACGACCCGGGTTGCCGACTGGATCGCTACCTCGCGGGACAACAGAGCGTTGCCCTATGCGATCATTGACAAGCAGGCGGCCTCGCTGCTTCTGTTCGATGCCAAGGGCAAGTCGCTCGGCGCAGTTCCGGTGCTGGTCGGAGTCGCCACCGGCGACGAGGCGACACCCGGCATCGGCAGCAAGAGCCTTGCCGAGATCGGCCCTGCGGAAAAGACCACGCCGGCCGGCCGATTCCTTGCCAAGTTCGGAGTCGCGGCCGGGCGCCAGAAGGTGCTGTGGGTCGATTACGCCACGTCGGTTGCCCTCCACCCGATTCCCCCCGACACCAAGAAGAAGGAGCGGCGGCGGGAGCGCATGCTGTCGCCCGCGCCCGACGACAATCGCATCACCTTCGGCTGCATCAACGTGCCGAACGCCTTCTACAGCAAGACGCTTCGGCCCTTGTTCCTGAAGAAGGGCGGCTACGTCTATGTGCTTCCCGATACGAAGCCGCTCGAGACGGTGTTTCCCCGCCTACAGGTCCACGATGTCCTGAATGGCAGCGTCTCCTAGGGATTCGCCGCACCTTTGCACTTGCGCGTCGCCCGGCGTTCCTTTGGGCGAGCGTGGTAACTGCCCGAAATCCCCGCAACCGCATTTCACACGCGCACTCCAACGCTCGCTCCCACGCTGCCCGTGCACAAAGCCGGCGGAAGAAGGAGCGCAGATCATGTCGTCGAAATCCCTTGTCGCAGCCGCCGCAGGTGCGGCAACGCTGGCGGCGTGCACGTCGCCGAGTGCATCGGATCGCCCCCAAGCATTGCTGGCCGAAGAGGTGGCGCGTCTCGCCGCCGACACGGCCGAGGCCAATGCGGCGCTGATGCGGGGCGACGTCGATCGTCATCGCGCGATCGTCGCGCTGTCAGACGACTTCACCTTGATGTCGCCGTTCGGCGGCAGCCCAAGCCGCGGGCGAGACCTCACCCGGGAGGATTGGGATCGCATCGGCCGCTTCTTCCGGAATGGCACCTTCGAACAGGAACTCGTCGAAAGCTACGCAACCGATGGCATGATCGTGCTCGTGCTGATCGAGCGCACCCACGTCCAGGTCGGCGGCCTTCCCGCGCAACCCTGGGCATTGCGGGTGACGCTCGTCTATACCCGTGCCGGAGACCGATGGCAGCTTGCCCATCGCCATGCCGATCCACTTGCAAACGGCCTCGACTTGGCCGCCGCTGCCAGTCTTGCCCGCGGGACGGCCGAATGAAGGGGGCGACCAACCTCCGGCTCCCGGCGCCTTGACTCGCAAGTCTACATAGGTTGTGTGAGGTCATGCCTCGCAACCGCCGGCCATCCAAGCAGATGCTCGCCCTTCTGGAGGCGCTGGCGGCGCAGTCGCAGCAATGGCGGCATGGCTATGATCTGATGAAGGAAACCGGCCTGCTTTCGGGGACCCTCTATCCGCTGCTGATGCGGATGACGGACCAGGGACTGGTCGAAGCGGAATGGCGCGCGCCGGCCCAGCCGGGCCGCCCCGCCCGCCACGCCTATCGGCTCACCGCGGCCGGGATCGCCTTTGCGCAGGCGGTTGCAGAGCCGGACGGGGCTCTTCCCTTCAAGTCCGCCCTGGCCTGAGGCTCGCGCCGCCGGACGTGGGGGCGAAACAAGGATGCAAGTTCGAAGCCGCCGCCGAAGACGAAAGCCAGCAGATCCCAAGTCGCGAAGGCTCATAAAGCGCTACGCGCAGCCGAGATTCCTGCGTGCCAGCGCCATTGCACCGACGATCCCGGCGCCGAACAGCGCGCCTTCGCCCGTGGCGGTGACGACGCGGGCGATCGTGCCGAAACCGCTTTCCCCGAACAGGCGGCCGAGCGCATCCAGCCTCAGCCGCGACCCCGGAAAAGCCTGCGCGAGCAGATCGAGGCTTCCGGCCATTAGGTGACCGCCGCAGAGCGCGACCAGCAGGCCGCCGGCACCACCGGCCACCGCGGCAATGGCGATGCTGCGCCGGAACGCGGACGCGGTGCCGCTCCGCGATTCCGCCCAGGCGCCGACGCCGACCGCACCGCCGAGCAGCAGGCCCTCGACTCCGCCGGCGATGTCGCCAGGCGCGCGGCCGAGCAAGAGGTTGAACCCGTCGATGCCGAGCAGCTTGACGAGTCCGCCGACGATCATGCCGCCCAGTGCACCTCCGACAATGCTCCAGCGCGGACCACCGAAGACTTGAGCGCCGGCGATCCCGCAGCTCACGCCGGCTCCGCCCATCAGCGCCGCGGCAATGGTCAGCCACAGGAGCACGAGCAGCACCGACGCGGCCCCCGTTCCGGGCGCGAGCGGCTGCGCTGCACCGGCGAAGCCGTAGGCGAAACCGCCGATCACCCCCGCAAGGCCCGCCCCGATCGACCCGGCACCGGCGAGCAGCAGTCCATCCCGGATCGTCATTGCGCGATCGCCATCCTCTGCCTGCTCGTGCACGGCAGCCTCCGGCGCGTCTTCGACGGTCGCGACCTCAGCGATGAAGCGATAGCCATGCTTCGGCACGGTCTCGATGAACCGCGGCCGGATCGCGTCGTCGCCGAGCTGCCGCCGCAGCGTACGAATGCATTGGGTGAGCGCCTCGTCGGTCACCGGCACCCCGCGCCAGACCTGATCGAGGAAGCGGTCTTTCGAAATAAGTTTACCCGCCTCGCCGACGAGCAGGATCAACGCGTCGAGATAGCGCGCGTTGAGTTCGACCGGCACGCCTTCCTGCAAGAGCCGGCGATTACCGGGATCGAGGAGGAAGCGATCGAATTGGAAGCTGTTCGGGGCCATGGCCGGTCTGGCTAGCATGCGCCGGAAGCCGCTGTCGCCACGCCGCACCCTGCACATGTCGATTTCAGCGAAAGCTCACCACTTGCTCATGCCGATCACCCGGTCCGGCGTCCATCGGGACGATCGACAAGCATGGAGACAGAGGATGACGAGCGAATTCGATCTGGCCGCTACGCGGCGCGTGAATCCCTGGCGGCTGGCCGCCTGGAGCCTTGCAGGGTTGCTCCTGATCCTGCCGATGCTGGCGATGCGGTTCAGCGCGGAGGTGAACTGGACGACCGGCGACTTCTTGTTGGCGGGCCTGCTTCTAGGCGGCACCGGCCTGATCCTCGAACTGGCGGTGTGGCGATCGCGCGATCTCGTCTACCGGGCTGCGGCTGGGATGGCGCTTGCCGCAGCCTTCTTGATCCTGTGGGCCAATGCCGCGGTCGGCATGATCGGCGATGAGGACAATCGCTACAACCTTCTGTTCCTGGCGCCGATCGCCATCGCTCTCCTCGGCACGATCGCGAGCCGGATGCGGGCGGCTGGAATGGCCCGGACGATGCTCGCCGCAGCCGCAGCGCATCTTGCAATCGCGCTCGGCGGTCTACCCGCTGACCGCCATGGCGCGCTTATCAGCGCAGGGCTGGCCGCACTCTGGCTGATCTCGGCCGGCTTGTTTCGGGCCGCGGCATCGCGGCGGAGCTCCGGCGACGAGGATCGAGGCGGTCGCGCGTGACGCCCGCCAGGTCCGGTCGCCCAGGGACCGGACCCTAATGATGGCCCGGTCCCTGGTCCTGCAGCTGGTTGCCGGGCGCGCCGACCTCGCCCGCGGGCAGCACGATCGCGACGTTCTGCATCATGCCCTGATCCTCGTGATCGAGGATGTGACAGTGGAGCACGAATTCGCCGATGTAGCGCTGATAGCGGGTGCGCACGGTGATCGTGTAGACGCCGCCTGCCTTGCCGACGCTGGAGCCGGGCAGCAGGCTCTTGATCATGAGCGTGTCCTTCCAGACACCTTTCAGCCCCGGATATTGCGGGTCGGCCGGCTTGCCGCCGATGTCGTCGACTGCGCCGGGCACGCTCACGTCCTTGCCGTTGGGATCGAGGATCGAGACGATCTGGAACGGATTGACGTGAATGTGGAAGGGGTGGCTGACGAATTGCGATTGCAGCGACCATTGCTCGACCGCGCCCAGGTTGAGCTGGCGGTCGACCCGGTTCGGATCGTAGGGACGCGGCTCATAATCCTGGCTGCCGACCTCGAACATCGTGCTCTGGGTGCTGACGTCGATGTTGAAGGTGAGGTTCTGGTAGCCCGTCACCTCCTTGTCGCCGACATCGGGGTGCGGGACGAACCGCGAAAAGCGTAGGTCGGCGGCGAGATCGGCGATGACGCCGTCCCGCACGTCGGGGGGCATCAGGCGCCGCGCGCGGTCGATCAGCGCCTTCTGCACGTAACCCCGGATGTCACCGCCGGTGGCCGTGCCGGGGCGGACCGAGACGATGCCGAGCAGACGCTGCGGCACGTCGTCATTGCCGACGCTGCCGGCTTCGGGAGTCTCGATGTCCAACGCGCAATAGTCGCGGGACTCCGGCAGCGTAACGAGCGCGTCGAAGCGATAGCCGGGCTGGAACGTCGCGAGTCTGGTCTCCTGCGCCGCCGCCATGGTCAACCCGTCGGCCGCGACCAGTTGGTAGGGCACCGGCGCGCCGGTGCAGTTCTGCTTCACCCAGGCGTCCATCTGCGGCGCGGCGAGACGGTCCGGCCGAGCCACGCCGGGTTTCAGGGCACGGAATTGCAGGGCGATGGTGTCGCGGACGCCGCCATGGATCATCCGCCAGCGCTGGATCTCGCCCTGCGCGGCGGCGATGGTCGGCAGCACTTCGCCGTTGATGCTGGTGAAACGGCCGGATGCGGCCCAGCTGCCCGGCCCGAAGGGCGCATAGCTCTCGATCCGTCCAGCCTGTCCGGCAGGGCAATCATAGGTCTCGTTGGCCTTGGTGTCGCGCTGGGCTGGATCATTCAGGCAATAATATTGGATCTGCTGAAAGACGAGGACCTGCTCCTTCATGTCCCTGAGCAGCGTATCAAGGTCGCCGTTCGCCTGTGATGTCGGGGGCCGGTCGCCGCGAATGATCAGCGCGCCGGCCATGCCGCTCGACACCTGCAGCGCGGTCGAGCCGTGGCGATGGGTATGGTACCAGAAGGTGCCCGCCGGATGATCGGCCGGGATGTTGTATTCATATTGGAATTTGACGCCGGGGTTGATCGACAGCAGCACGTTGTCGCCGTTGCCGGACGGGTTCACCCACAGGCCGTGGCTGTGCAGATTGGTGCCGTTGAAGCAGTGCGGAATGTTGATGTGGTGGTCGCCGGTGGCGCAGCTCGCATCGGCCGGCAATCGGTTGTTGAGCGCGATCCGTACCGTTTCCCCCGGCGCGGCGACGATCATCGGCGACACGAACGCTGCGCGAGGCGGCGGCGGCGGATCGGTCGGATCGGCGTAGGCGCGCAGATGTACCTTGTCCCATGCCCCGGTCGCCGGGTTGAAGATCTCGCCGTCGCGGTAGACGATGTCGAGGTTGAGCAGCCGCTCCTTGCCGCCGGCGAGGCCGGGCTGCGACAACAGCAATTTGGACGGCGCGTCCGGCGCGGCACCGAGCTCAGGCGGATTGACGACGAGGCGATCGTCGTCCTGCGCCGCGGCCGGCGCCCCCCAGGCAAAAGCGCAGGCGGCGGCGCCTGCAAGCCAGAGACATGCGCGTTGCTTGACCATGATTCCCCCCTGCCCTGGCGGCGATCGGCAGCCGGGCCGGGGCAAGATAGACGACGAAGGCGCCTGCCAAGAATAAGGGGATTGGTCCGAAACAGAGCAGATCGTCGGCCGCAGAGCCGAAGAGATCAGGCGAGCGCGGCGCGGGCCGCGATCAGGGCGTCGGCGCCTGCGGCGATCGTCTCCGGCTTCTTGGCGAAGCACAAACGGATGATGCTGGTCACCGGATCCTCGGCGTAGAAAGGCGACAGCGGGATCGCCGCGACCCGGAAGTCGCGGACGATCCGATCGCAGAAGCTCGCATCGTCGAGCGCGATGCCGGAGGCGGGCAGGTCGACGCAGACGAAGTAGGTGCCCTCCGCCGGAAGCAGGCTGAAGCCGCCGGCGGTCAATCGGGCGACGAGGTCGTCACGCGACGCGGCGAAGGTCCGGCGCATCGTCTCGAAGGTCGTCATGTCCTTGCCAAGGCCGTAGCCAACCGCCGCCTGGAGATTGGGCGGCGTCGCATAGGCAAGGAACTGGTGCGCCTTGGAGATCGGCACGGCGAGATCGGGCGGTGCCACGATCCAGCCGACCTTCCAGCCGGTCAGCGAAAAGATCTTGCCCGCGGAACCGACCTTCACCGTGCGCTCCGCCATGCCCGGCAGCGACGCCAGTGGCCGCAGTGTGCGGCCGTCGAAGACGACATGTTCCCACACCTCGTCCGTCAGCGCGACCGCATCGTGGCGCACGCAGGCTGCGGCAAGCAGGCCGAGTTCGGTCTCGTCGAACACCCGCGCACTCGGATTGTGAGGGTTGTTGAAGATGACCAGGCGGGTGCGCGGCGTGAAGGCAGCCGCCAGCGCCGCTTCCGTGATCCGCCAATCGGGCGGTGCCAGACGGATGAAGCGGGGAACCCCGCCGGCGCGCAGCACCATCGGCAGATAGGCATCGTAGAGCGGCTGGAAGAGCAAAACCTCGTCGCCCGGCTCCACCAAGGCTAGGATCGCCGCCGCCAGCGCCTCGGTCGCACCGGAGGTCACGGTGACGTCGGCTGGCGCAATCTCCAGCCGCTGATGGGCGCGATAGTGCGTCGCAACCGCTTCGCGCAGCATCGGCAGGCCGAGCATCGGCGCATATTGATTGGACTCGTGCAACAGCGCGTCGGCGGCGCGGCCGACGACATCGTCCGGCCAGCCGAAATCGGGAAAGCCCTGGCCGAGATTGACCGCGCCGTGTTCGACGGCGAGCGTCGACATCGCGGCGAAGATCGAGGTCGGCGTGTTGGCGAACAGCGGATTCATCAGGTTCCCCGGCCTGGCGGCCGCGTCAGAGCCGCTCGAGCAGCGCCATCGCGGCGGCGGGCGCACGCTCCTTGGCGCCGTTGATCATGAACACGTAGACATCGCGCGGCCCTGCCGCCGGCTCCTTGGCGCTGTAGGGATAATCGGGCGGACAGGTGCCGCCGGCCCAGCCCCGCGCCACCTCGGCCCAGCGATCGAGCTCCGCCGGCGCATAACCCTGCGGTTCGTCGCTGCGGGCGCCGAGCAGGCGGGCGTAGACGAGGTCGCCGCTGAGATCGGGAACGCAGGGGAATTCCTCGCCGTCCCCGAACACGATCGCGACTCCGGCCTCCCGCATCATCGCGACGAAGGCGGGATCGCGGAAGCTCTCGTGGCGCGGCTCCACGGCGTGCTGCAAGGTAACGCCGGCGACCTTGCGCGGCAGCAGATCGAGAAAGGCACGGAAATCGTCCGGATCGAATTTCTTGGTCGCCATCAGCTGCCAGACGATCGGACCGAGCTTGTCGCCCAATTCGGTGAAGCCCTGATTGCAGAAGCGCTCGATGCCCTCGCCGCTCTCGCCGAGCACGCGGCGATTGCTGCAATAACGCGAGCCCTTCAGCGCGAACTTGAAGCCGTCGGGCACCGCCTTGGCCCACTTCTCGTACGACGCCGGCGACTGCAACTTGTAATAGGTGGCGTTGATCTCGATCGCGGTGACGTGCTGCGCCGCATATTCGAGCTGCTTCGTCTTGGCGAGTTTGGGGGGATAGAAGGTCTCGCGCCAGGGCTCGTAGTCCCAACCGCCTATGCCCACCCGGATCGTGCCTGCGCTCATCCTGCCTTGCTACCCCGCCGGCCGGCATCGCTCAACCCGCGCTTGATCGTAACGCACGGCGACGCCACAGCGCAGGGGAACACGGGAAAAGGGTTCGGCATGAAGATCGACCGGCGAGGCGCAATGGCATTGGGAATGGCGGGATTGGCAGCGGCAGGAACCGCCCGTGCGCAGGGGGGCAGCGATCGCCGCCCGCCCGATCCGGGCGAGACGATCCACTTGTGGCCGAACGGCGCGCCGGGTGAAGACCGCGTGACCGTCACTCCGGAGGTGACCGAGCGCAGCACCTCCCCCGATTATCACGATCGCTTCGCCGCCTACACCCGCGACCCGCGGATGATGGTCTATCGGCCCGCCAAGCCGAACGGCGCTGCGATGCTGCTGATCCCCGGCGGCGGCTATCGCTATTCGGTGCTCGACAAGGAAGGAACCGAGATCGCGCTGCCGTTCAGCAAGGCGGGCATCACCTGTTTCGTGCTGCTCTACCGCCTGCCCGCCGATGGCTGGACCGCCGGCCACGACGCGCCGCTGCAGGATGCGCAGCGCGCGCTCCGCATCATCCGCGGCCGCGCCGCCGAATTCGGCATCGATCCGAAGCGGGTGGGCGTGCTCGGCGCCTCCGCCGGCGGTCACCTCGCCGCCTGGCTGTCCACGGGCGCGCATTACCAGGTCTATCAGCCCGTGGATCGGCTCGACACCGTCTCCGCCAAACCCGATTTCTCGCTGCTCCTCTATCCGGTGATCGCCATGGCAGAGCCGCACGTCCATGCCGGCTCGCGCAAGGAGCTGCTCGGGGCGTCACCAACGCCGCAGCAGATCGCCGCTTACTCGCCCTATCTGCAGGTACGCGCCGACACCCCGCCGGCCTTCCTCGTCCATGCCTATGACGATGGCGGCGTGCCGATCGAGAACAGCTTCCTGTACGCGGCTGCGCTTCGGGCCGCCAAGGTCCCAGTGGAAACCCATTATTTCGAGGAAGGCGGGCACGGCTTCGGCATCCGCCAGACCAAGGACCTTCCCGCCGCCGCCTGGCCCGACCTGTTCCTGGCCTGGGCGGCACGCAGGGGCTATCTGGGCGCAAGCACCTCGGCCAGAGCGCGCTGAAAGCGCGCAGGGTCCTCAACCTGCGGTGAGTGTCCGAGCCCGTCCAGACGGACGAGGCGGGCGCCGGGGATGTGCTTCACCGCATCCTCCGCCGCCTGCGGTACAGTGCGGACCTGTGCCGGATCCGGTGCGGTGCCGCCGCGAAAGGCGGTGAGGTCGCGCTGGCCGATGATCAGCGCCGTCGGCATCGTCAGCCGCGGCAGCTCCGCCGCCACCGGTTGGGTCTGGATCATGTCGGACAGCCGCGCCTGTGCCTCGCGGACGATGTCGCCGTTCGGGCTCGCATATTGGCCGGCGAGCATCGCCACCCAGCGATCATAGGCCGGCCGCCATTCGCCATGGTAATAATTGCGCAGCTGATAGGCCTTGATCGATCTGGCGTCGGTCTTCGCCTCTTCCGCACGCAGCGTACCGAGATCGGCATAAGGCACGCCTTCGGCGAGCGTATCGTTGAGCCCCAGCGGATTGACCAGCACCAGCTGCGACACACGGTCCGGGTGCAGCAGGGCGAAGCGCACCGCCAGCATGCCGCCGGTCGAATGCCCGATCAGGGTGACGGCGCCGGCCCCGGCGCGATCGAGCAGTCGCCTGGTCAGCTCGGCGAGGCTGTGGAAGCTATATTGGTAGCCGGCGGGCTTCGAGGATTTGCAGAAGCCGATCTGATCGGGAACGATCACCCGGTAGCCGGTGGCGGCCAGCGCGCGGGCCGTCTCTCCCCAGGTCGCGGCACAGAAATTCTTGCCGTGGAGAAGCACGATGGTGCGCCCGTTCGCCGCGGCGGTCGGCGCGACGTCCAAATAGGCCATGCGCACCGCGCCGCCCTGCGATTCCGTGTCGAACCAGCGTACCGGATAGGGATAATCGAAATGCTCGAGATTGGCCCCGAGCGTCTCGGCCGCTGCCGGGCTGGCCGCGAGGGCGGCGGCGATCAGGAGCGGAACTCGTTTCAAGGCGATCTTCCTTCGGTCATGATGTTCGGCAGCCGTCCAACGCGCCGCCGCCTAGACGGTCGCACATCCTTATGACAACGGTTACCGTCGAGGCTAATTTGGTGACCAATCGAGGAGAGACGCATGCTGATCCTGGCACTCGCGCTGGCGGCAGCGCCGCCGATGGTGGTGATCGACGAACGCAAGGTCGTGCGCGAGGAAGCGCCGCCGCACGGCGCGATCGGGATGAGCACGGCCTACCGGATCAGCGACGCCGCACCGGCGCGCAAGATGGAGTTCAGGAAGCGCGTCCTTCACAAGGGCGCCGCGATCGGGCTCCACCCGATCGCGCATGACGAAGTCTATTACGTCCTCTCCGGCGAGGGCGAGGTCGAATCGGACGGGGTCAAGGCGCGGCTGATCCCGGGGATGACCGCCTATCTGTACGACGGCGCCAATGTCGGTATTCGCCAGTTGGGCGACGCGCCGCTGGCGCTGATCGTCTCCTACCCGCTCGAGCAGAGAACGGCCGCGCCGAAGCCGTAGCCGTCCTCTGGTCAGCGCTGCGTGCCGAGCGCGCCCATCAGCTTGACCATGTTGGCCATGTAGGTGGCGGTGGAGATGCCGGTCACCGGATGGTCGGTCGTGTAGGGCGACGTGTCGGTGTCGTCGCCGACATGGGTCGAGCGGAAGTCGCCGGGCGCGGGCGTCGCTGAACCGTCGCCCTTATACGGGTTGCTCGTCGCCTTGAGCGGGGTCGGCCACCAGCCCTGGCTGTTGAGCGAGCGGATCAGGTCCCGCGGCGTCGCCGTTACCGAGCCCGCGTTGAGATCGGAGCCGACCATTCCGCCGCTGACGAAAAAGCGCGGCAGCGGTGCCGCATTGGCCGCCAGCAGAGGCGAATCCTTCGTCGCCTCGGCGACGGGCAACGCCTTCAGCGCTTCATATTCCTGTCGCAGGCGGGGAACGTCGATAGAGCGGAACGCCGAATAGTGGCCGAGCGTCGCCTCGGGACTATAATCCCAATAATATTCGCCGTTGACCACGTTCGAGCCGCGGCGGTGGACATAGATCGGCTTGTTGGTGCCGATCTCGACGAACGTCGGGAAGCGGCGATTGCCCTTGCCTTGGCTGTCGGGAAGGCGAACGCTGTCGAGCCAGTCGAGCGCCTCGGGAATGCGGGAGAGGAACCGGCCGTCGCCGGTCATCCGATAGAAGTTCATCAACTGCTCGACATTGTCGGCGGTCGATGCGGTATGCAGCGCATTGGGCTCGTAGGTCCTCGCCGCGGCCGGCTTGAGGTCGAGCGTATATTGCAGCCCCCAACCGGCTTGCGGCGCCGGCTGCTGGGTGAGTAGATAGACGTTCATCCCGCGCGTGATCGCATCCAGCACCCGGGTGTCGCCGAGATGCTGATAGGCCATCAGCAGGAACTTGACGTTCTCCGCGGCGACTTCGTCGTTGAACGTGATGTAGCTCTGGTAGCCGGGATAATTGGGATCGAAGGGCCAGCGCTGCGGCCAGCCGCCGACGGGATATTGGCTCTCGAGCACGAAATTGACCGCCTTTTCCAGCGCCGGCCGGTATTTCGGATCCTGCTTCTCGAGGTAGATGCGCAGCAGGAATTGCGCGGCCTCGGAGGTGCCCATGTCGTCGAACGTGGAATTGTCCGCGTAATGCTGGAATTCCTCCATCCGCCAGGCATTCTTGCCGATAGTCTCGTACCAGTGCCTGGTCGCCGCCGGCCCGCCGAAATCGATGAAGTAATGCCAGCCACCGGAGCGGTGTTGGCCACGGACAAGGGCGCCGGCGACCTTTTCCGCCGCCTGATAATAATAGTCGTCGCCCGTCGCATGATAAGCATCGAGGAAAAGATGGCCCATCGTCGCGGTGCCCGGCGGCTGCACCCAGATCATGTTGGGCGTCGCCTCGATCTCGCCCCAGCGCCGCGACATGTCGGGCAGATAGGACCAGACATAGCCGCCGTGGCTGGACGCCTTCTCGACCATGAAGGTGGTAGCGCGCTTCATCGCCTTCTCGATTTCGGGCCGGCTCTGCGCCGCCCCCGGCGCAGGGGCGAGCGAAACACTGGCAAGCAGAGCGAGAGCGAGGAAGCGCGCCTTGAGGATCATGTGTTGTCAGGCCTTAGAGCTTGAAACGGGCGCCGAACTGGATGGTTCGGCCGAAATGGTTGTACTCGTAATTGCGGTTCGCATCCTCGTCGGTGAAGCGATCGCGATAATCGTCCGTCAGGTTGATGCCCTCAAGCGAGAGTTCGACCTGATCGGTGATCTTGTAGCGGATCGAGGCGTCGACGTTGATCGTCGAGTTGTAGCCCTCGAACAGGTTGCCGGTGGCGCTGCCCCCGTCGAGGTAGCCGCTGCGATAGCTGGCTGAAACGCGGGCGCTGAACTTGCTGTCTTCGTAGTAGAGCGTTCCATTGTAGGCGCGCTTCGACAGCCCGTACAGGGTTCCCTCCCGCGTGACGGGCACGTTCGCGCCGTTCGGCACCACGACCGGGCCCGTAAGGCCGTAATCCGCACTGGAGTCGACGAAGGTTGCGTTGACGATCCCGCCGAAATTCTTGAGGATTCCGGGAAGGAAGCGGAACGGCGCCTGGAGCGACAGCTCGACCCCCTTCAACTTGGCGCCCGTGCCATTGATGATCGTGTTGATCGTCCAAGGCTGCCCTTCCGGGTTGATCGCGGCAGGCGAGCTCGGCGGGATGACGCTGAGCGGCAGACCGGTCGACGCGAACGTGCCCGTGATCGTCGACGCCACCGGGAAACTCTGCACATCCTTCTTGAACAATGCGACCGAGAAGATCGACTGCGGCGCAAAATAATATTCGAAGGCAAGATCGTAGGCGGTGGCACGGAACGGATCGAGGAACGGATTGCCGAAGTTCACGCGATAGTTGAAGCCGTCCACCGACCCGCCGGGCGTCAGGTTGCCGAGCGATGGCCGGGTGATCACGTTGGACACCGCGGCGCGGACGATGATGTTGTCGGTCGGGAAGAAGGCGATGTTCGCGGCCGGCAGCCAATCGTCGTAGCTGCGCTCGATCTCGACTTCGGCGCCGCTGGTCAGGCCGCGCGAGACCTGATCGGTGTGGACGTAACGGACGCCGGCATTGGCGGCGTAGCGAAGGCCGGCGATGTCGCCCTTGAAGTCGAACTGGAGGTAGCCGCCGGTGACCTTTTCGACGACGCTGCGGGTGTTGCCGGGATCGATTGCCGGAGTACGGCTGTAGAGCTTGGTGAAATCGGCCGCGGCATCGAGGTTCGGCACCAGCCACTCGGTCGTGGTGCCGTCCGGCTGGCCCGCACGGCGGAGCTGGAAGATCTCGCCGAGATTGGCGGCCGGGAAGCCGTAGATCGCAGTCGGGCCGAAGGCCGTGCTCGGCGAGCAGGCGAGCGTGCCGAGGACGCGGTCGACGCCGCCATTGCCGCAGACCACCGTATCGCGGGTGAAGCCCTCGGTATCGAAGCTGAAGCGGCGATACACGGCGCCGCTCTTCACGGTGAAGCCGTCGGCCACGTCCCACTCGGTGCGCAGGTTCACGGTGCGGAACTTGTTGACGGTGTCCGAAGGACGATCGCGGATCTCCGCCAGCTGGAAGTTCGCCGGATCGGTGACGCTGGTGCCGAAGCTCAGCACCGGATGACGGGAGTCGGTGTAGTCGTAGGAATAACCCTGCGCGTCACGATCGTCGAAGACGAAGGTGGTCTCGACCGGGATCGATGCGTCGGATTTCGACATGCCGCCGAGCAGGGTGAAGCGGAACGTGTCGGAGACGTCCTGGTCCCACGTCGCCCCAACCTGGTAGAATTCGGTCTGCGACTTTCTCAGATAATGTTCGGTGCGGACCCAGGCATCGTTGAACGTGCCGCTGACCAAATTGTTGGTCTCGGGATCGATGACCGCGTTGACGACGTCGATCGAACGCTCGTTCGAGCGGAACAGGACCTCGCCCCAATTCTCCTCGCGATCCGCCTTGAACTTCGAATACAGGCCGTCGAGCGAAATCTTGGTGGCATCGCTCGGCGCCCACTGAATGCTGCCGGTGATGCCGAGACGCTCGCGGCGATGCTCGACCTGGCCGTAGCGGGGAATGCGAGGGTGGAAGGCCAGCGCCGCCGAGTCACACGTGGCGTTGCGTCCGACCGGATAGACTCCCCCTCTATTGGGGACCGGGGTCGTGCTGGTTGCGCTGGTGTAGAAACAGGGCGTGCCGTTCACGGAGTCGAACGGCGTCTGCACCCAGCGAACCGTATTGTTTCCGAGCTCCAGCGTACGGTTTTCCTGATAGGCCGCAGACACGGCGAGGCCGAGTGTCCCCGCATCGTTCTTCCAGGACAGGAGGCCGGCGAGACGCGGCCCGAGATCCTTGCTCAGCGTGTTGTAACTGCCCTGAGCTGAGCCGACCACGGTGAAGCCGGCCTTGCCGCCGAGCGGATTGCCGGTGTTGAGATCGACCACCGCGCCCAGCGATCCCTCGTCGAGCGAAGCCTCCGCGGTCTTGTGCACGACGATCGAGTTGAACAGCTCCGACGCGAATACGTTGAAATCGAAGGCGCGGTCACGGTTGGCGCTGGCGCCATCTGTCGAGGTCGCCACCGTTTCGAGGCCATTGACCCGGACCCGGGTGAATTGCGCACCGAGACCGCGCACGGTGATCGCCCGGCCCTCGCCGGCGTCGCGCTGGATCGAGATGCCCGGAATGCGCTGCAGCGATTCGGCAAGGTTCTGATCGGGGAACTTGGCGATGTCCTCGGCGACGATCGCATCCACCGCGGTGACGCTCTCGCGCTTGACGTTCAGCGCCTCCGCGAGCGAGCGGCGGAAGCCGGTGACGACGATGCCCTCCTCGTCCGGCGCCGCGTCCGCGGCCTGCTCGCCGACATCGGCGCTGTCCACCGTCTGGGAGCCTGTCGCCGTCGCCTGACCATCCGCGGCAGCATCCTGCGCCCCGGCCGGCGCCGCAAAACCGGCGATGGCGAGCAGCGACGCGGCGCCGAGCAGGCCCCGCATTCTCGAGCCGATGTGACGATCGCGCATGTGTCTCTCCCTCCATGTGCACGCAGCCGCGCGGGCCGGCGCTTGTCCATTGCTGACACCGGTGTCTCGAAGCGGCGCGCGGACGCGTCTGCTGGTGCCATACGGCGCGAGCGAGGGGCTTGGGGATTGGACCTCCGACCATCCTCTTCCGCGAAGCGCCCGGCTATTGCTGCCGTGGTCGCCCTCCGTGTGACCCGACTAAGTAACCGGTGTCATCCAGACACTAACTGAAACGGTGCCGCGCGCCTGTCAAGGCCGACGATGAAGAGACCCGGCCGGTGCGGCGCGCCGGCAACACTCGTCCCGCTCAGACGGTCTCCAGCCGGTCGACAGCCCGGCCGTTGATCCGCACCCTTTCCAGGCGAAGGCCGCTCGTGTGGCGAACGATGCTTTTCTCCGTCACACCGTCGAAGGCGCAGTCCCGCAGGGTAATGCCCTCGACGGGCGCGCCGGGAAGGCCCTGCGAGTCGATCACCCGTACCGCCTTGCGCGCGCGCAGCCGCTCGACGACGATGTTGCGCAATTGCGGCTTGAACGGGCCGTCGGCGCCTTCCTCGTAATTGAAGTCGCAGGCGATCGCGGCGCGGCCGACCTCGCCGACATCGAGATCGCGATAATGGAAATTCTCGAGCAGCCCGCCCCGCAGCGCGTTGTTCTTGAAGCGGATCGCATACCAGAGATCCGGACTGTCCATCCGGCACTTCTCGGCGAACACCCAGCGCGCGGCACCCGAAATCTGGCTGCCGACGACGACGCCGCCATGCCCCTCCTTCATGTGGCAGTTGCGGATCAGGATGTTCTGCGAGGGCGTCGCGAGGCGGCGCCCGTCGGCATTGCGGCCGGAATTGACCGCGATGCAGTCGTCGCCCGTGTCGAACGTGCAGCCCTCGATCAGCATGTGATCGACCGATTCCGGATCGCAGCCGTCATTGTTGGGGCCGTGCCCCTCAACGCGGACGCCGCGAAGAACGATGTTGCGACAGAGCACCGGATGGATGTTCCAGAAGGGCGAGTTGATCAGCCGCACGCCCTCGATCAGCACGTTCTCGCAGGCATAAGGCTGCACGAAAGCGGGCCGGAGGTAATGACCGTCGCCGAACCGCCTTTTCTCCACCGGCACACCGTTCTCGGCCATCTGGAACAGGATCGCCCGCGCCTTGCGCTGGTCCGGCATGCCCTCGCGCCAGCCGTGATCGATCGTGCCGCCCCACTTTCCCTTCCACGACCACCAATTCTGCGCGTCGGCCTGCCCGTCGAGCGTGCCCCGGCCGGTGAGCGCGATGTTGCTCTGCCCATGCGCGTAGACGAAGGGCGAGTAGTTGATCAGCTCGATCCCCTCCCAGCGGGTGAACACCATCGGGTAATCGGCAGGGTCGGTGCTGAAGGCGAGCGTCGCGTCGTCGGCGAGATGGAGCTCGACGTTCGACCTCAGGTGGACCGCGCCGGTCAGGAAACGTCCAGCCGGCACCAGCACGCGGCCACCGCCCGCCTTGGCGCAGGCATCGATCGCCGAAGCGATCGCGGCGGTGCAGAGCGTCCGGCCGTCTCCCCTGGCGCCGTGCCGGACGATGTCGAACGTGCGCGACCGGAAGGTCGGCGGACGCACGCGCGCGGCGATGTCGCGCGCTCGGCGCCATGGATCGGTCGCGGCGGCAAAGGCCCCAGCGGGCAGCATCGCCGCGGCGGTACCAGCGCCGGCATAGTGAAGAATCTCGCGGCGCGAGGGCGTTGCGATCATGATCCTCTCCCAGGCACCTTCGCGGGCTCTGACACCGGTAACATCAGCCCGGCGCAGACAGAGGTCAAGCCTTTCGTCCGGCGGTCAGGTGCCGGGCTGGATGTAGGGCACCCGCGCGAATAGCTCGCGCTCCCATTTGCGGGGGTCATCGATGGCGCGGGTCGCGATGTCGAACACCATCGTCGAACGCGCGGGAAGGCGATAACGTGGCCATTGCTCAAGACCCGGGTGCTTCGGATCGCCGGAACGCGCGAAGGCCAGGAAGGCGTCCATCATCCGTTCGCTCACCGCACGCGCATCGGCCCCGGTGCCGGTGATCGAGCCTTCGGCGTCCAGCGTCCCGAACGAGAGCGGGATGTCGATCGTATGCGGCGCGCCGCGCCAGGGTTCGACCGGTGATTGATAGTCGACCTGATAGACCCAGGTCGGCGTGTCCGCGGCGGCGCGCACGTCCGCCTCGATGACTTGGCCCGGCCAGCTGCGCCCGGCGGTCGTGGCGGCGTAGAACACCCGTTCCGGCGACCAGTCCGGGAAGCGGGCACGGTATTGGGCGACGATCCATTCGGGCGGAAGGTCCATGCGCAGCTCCGGCGTCATTCGCTCAGCGAGGTTCGACCAGTCGAGCCCGGCGAGCTTCGGCCCTTTCGGATCGATGAAGGCGCGCGTCTCGTCGCGCGTATTGCCGAGCATCATCGGAACCCCATTCGACTGGGGATTGGCATCGGGCCAGAACGGGTGACGGGTGAGCCACTTCATGTCGAGCACCGGCCCGAAATAGACGCCGCCACCGAGGATCGGATCGGTCGCGCCCAGCCCTTCGATCAGCCGCTCGAGCGGCATCGCCGCCAGATCCGCGGGCGTTGCCTTCAGCGCATCGAGATAGGCCCGCGCGCGCGCGGTTGCGTTGAGAGGGCCGGACGCGGTGACCTGCTGACCGCTCATCGTGATCGCGCGGTGGAACAGGCCCCGCGCCGCCGGCATGCCCATCATCGTCGCGATTTTGGCGCCGCCGCCGGATTGGCCGAACACCAGAACGCGGCCGGGATCGCCGCCGAAGGCCGCGATATTGTCGCGGATCCAGATCAGCGCGAGGATCAGATCGAGCTGGCCGAGATTGCCGCTGTCCGGATAATTCGGATCGAGCCGCGCCAGATACAGATAGCCGAGCGCATTCAGCCGGTGGTTGACGGTCACCACCACCGCGTCACCGCGGGCGGCGAGATGACGGCCGTCGTTGAGCGGATCGACGACGCTGCCCGACGAATAGGCGCCGCCATGGATGTAGACGAGCACCGGACGCTTGCCGCCGGCCTTCGCTTCGGGAGTCCAGACGTTGAGGAACAGGCAATCCTCGCTCGCCGGCGCGTAGCGCGTGCCGCGCTGCGGTGCCGAGGGGCCGAAGGCGAGCGCGTCGACGATGTCGCGGCTCGGCGGCACGGCGGTCGGCGCCTTGAAGCGCTCGGCACGACCGTATCGTATGCCGCGGAACACGGCGAGCCCGCCCTCCAGCCGTCCCCGCAGCCGCCCCTGGCGCGTCGTAACCACCGGCGCCTTGGCCGCGGCCCCCGCTGCGGCTGGCAGCAAGCCCGCGGCGCCGAGCAGCGCGCCGGCGCCGATCATCGTGCGTCGGTCGATCATGGCTTACTCCCGTGGATCAGCGGCGAACGTCGAGCTCGCCGGCGAGGAACGATTCGATGTCGCGGGGGGTGAACAGGCTCGCATCGCCTGGCAGGCTGTGCTTCAGCGCCGTCACCGCCAGCCCGGAGCGTACCGTCCAGTCAAGATCGCGGCCGGTCAATACGCCGTGCAGCACGCCGGCGGCAAAGGCGTCGCCGCCGCCGATCCTGTCGACGATGCCGGAGACCGCGACTTCGTCGGTCTGCGCTGCGCCGTCGCGGGCGTCGATCCGCGCCGCGATGCGATGGGTGTCGGCGTCGACGACGTGACGCGCGGTGGAGGCGATCAGGCGCAGGTTCGGAAAGGCCCCGAACGCGGCTTCGGCCGCCTCGCGGCGCCGGTCGGCACCCTCGCCGCTGAACTCCTCGCCGAGCAGCAGCGAGATGTCGCGATGATTGCCGAACAGGATCTCGGCCTTGTTCACCAGCCGGGTCAGGATGGTCCGCGGGTCGCTTGGCCAGCGCTGCCACAATTGCGCGCGGTAATTGCCGTCGAACGAAATCGGCACACCGCGCGCGGCCGCAGCCTCGGCCGCCGCGACCGCCATCTCGGCCGATTGGGGCCCAAGCGCCGGAGTAATTCCGGAAATGTGGAACAAGGCAGCGCCGTCAAGCAGCCGATCCCAGTCGAAATCGCTCGCGCTCGACATGGCGAAGCTGCTGGCCTCGCGGTCGTAGACGATTTCGGATGCGCGCAGGCCCGCGCCGGGGGCCAGGAAATAGAGGCCGAGACGGCCGGGACCGGTGGTCACCTCGGAGGCATCGACCCCGTAGCGCCGGAGATAGCCGCGCACCGCCTCGCCAAGCGCATTGTCGGGAACCCGGCTTACCATCGCGGCGCTGTGTCCAAGCGAGGCAAGGCCTACCGCGACATTGGCCTCGGCGCCGCCGATGACCACGTCCAGCTTCGGGCTCTGCAGCAGCAGCTCGCGGCCGGGCGCGCTCAGCCGCAGCAGCATCTCGCCGAAGCAGACGACCCGGCCGCCGCTCATCGCGCCAGCCAGCCGCCGTCGACGGCGAGAACATGGCCCTGAACATAGTCCGACGCCGAGGAGGAAAGGAACACCGCCGCGCCGCCGAGATCGGACGGGTCGCCCCAGCGCGCCGCCGGAATCCGCTCCATGATCTGACGGTTGCGATTCTCGTCCGCCTGCAGCGCCGCCGTGTTGTTGGTGGCGATATAGCCGGGCGCGATCGCGTTGACGTTGATGCCCTTTGGCGCCCATTCGTTGGCGAGCAATTTGGTGAGGCCCGCAACGCCCGATTTGGACGCGGTGTAGCTCGGCACGCGAATGCCGCCCTGGAAGCTCAGCATCGAGGCGATGTTGATGATCTTGCCGCGGCCCTGGCCGATCATGTGCCGTCCGGCCGCCTGACAGAGAAAGAAGACCGACTTCAAATTGGTGTCGATCACCGCATCCCAGTCCTCCTCGGTGAAATCGACGGCGTCGGCGCGGCGGATGATCCCGGCATTGTTGACCAGGATGTCGAGGCCGCCGAGTTCGGCCAGGGTCTGGTCGACGACGTCCTGCACCGGCGCGGTGGTCGAGAGATCCGCCTTGACCAGGATTGCGCGCCGGCCGGCACCGCGAACCAGCTCCGCCGTCTCGTCGGCGCTGGAGCGGCCGACCAGCGCGACGTCGGCTCCGGCCTGCGCGAGCGCGAGCGCGATGCCCTGACCGATGCCGGTATTGGCACCGGTGACGACGGCGACCCGCCCGGTAAGATCGAAAGGATTGGTCACTGCTTGATTCCCTGCACCGTTCGCCCTGAGCCCGTCGAAGGGCCTTCCTTACTCTTTTGGGAAGCATGGAAGGGATGGCTTCGACAGGCTCAGCCCGAACGGAAGTTGAGCCTTGGTGGAGAGCTTACGCCAGCTGGCAGATGTCGAGGACGTTCATGTCGGTATAATCCTGGTTCTCGCCGGCCATCGCCCAGATGAAGGCATAGGCCTTGGTGCCGGCGCCCATGTGGATCGACCAGGGCGGGCTGATCACCGCTTCCTCGTTGGCGAGCACGATGTGCCGCATCGCCTCGCCCTCACCCATGAAGTGCATGACCCGGTCGTTCTCGCCATCGAGCTCGAAGTAGAAATAGATCTCGCTGCGGCGCTCGTGAATGTGCGGCGGCATCGTGTTCCAGACGGAGCCCGGCTTCAGCACGGTCAGGCCCATCACCAGCTGGGCGCTGTCGCAGACGCCGGGGATGACGAGCTGGAAGATCGTGCGCTCGTTCGATTCCTCGAGGCTGCCGCGCTCCAGCGCATTGGCGTCGGCAATGCCGAGCTTGCGGGTCTGGAACGCCTTATGCGCCGGGCACGAAGCGAGGTAGAAACGCGCACCCTGGCCCGAGAAGACGACGTCCTTGGCGCCCATCGTGACGTACAGGCAATCCTTGTTGCCGAGTTCGAACGCCTCGCCGTCCACGGTGACGGTGCCGGTCGTCTTACCGACATTGACGATGGCGAGTTCGCGGCGCTCCAGGAACGGGTGGCCGGCGGCCGAGGCCGGCTCGGTCTGCGCCGGCAGCGTGACGTCGGCGGTGCCGACGGCCACGCCGCCGATCACGAACCGGTCGGCGTGGGTGTAGTTGAGCACGCACTCGCCTTCCCGGAACAGGCCCGGGATCAGGTAGCGGTCACGCAGCTCGTCATTGGACACGCACTCCATCATGTCGGGGTGGGTGGCGTAATAGGTGCGGTCGAACATGAGTATCTCCGTTGAAACGTGGAATTCAGGCCCGCGCGGCGGCGGGCGAAACGGTGTCGAACTGGGCGCTCACGCCGCCGCCGCCTGGACCTGGTCGAGCCGATAGGCGCGGCGGACGAGACCGTAGGTCAGCTCATGAGCGAGCTCGGCCGCTTCCCAGTCGAGGAGGCGATGCTCCGCGACCAGCCGGGCGAGGAAGGCGCAGTCGACCCGGCGGGCGACGTCGTGGCGCGCCGGGATCGACAGAAAGGCGCGGGTGTCGTCGTTGAAGCCGACCGTGTTGTAGAAACCGGCCGTCTCCGTCGTCATTTCGCGGAAGCGGCGCATGCCTTCGGGGCTGTCGTGGAACCACCAGGACGGGCCCAGCTTGAGGCACGGATAATGGCCGGCAAGCGGCGCGAGCTCGCGCGCATAGACGCTCTCGTCCAGGGTGAAGAGGATGATCGACAGCCGGGTCTCGTTGCCGAAGCGGTCGAGCAACGGCTTCAGGGCATGGACGTAATCGGTCCTGGTCGGGATGTCGGCGCCCTTGTCGCGGCCATGGGTCTGGTGCAGGCGGCGATTGTGGTTGCGGCACGATCCCGGATGGATCTGCATCACCATGCCGTCCTCGATGCTCATCGCCGCCATTTCGGTGAGCATCTGGGCGCGGAACAGCTCGGCATCGTCCGCCGACCATCTGCCGCCGACGATCCGGCCGAACAACGTTTCCTTCTCGGCCTGGGGCAGATCGGCGGTACGGGCGGTCGGATGGCCGTGATCGGTCGCGGTGGCGCCGGCGGCGCGAAAATCGGCGCGGCGCTTACGATGGGCGGCGAGATAGCCGGTCCAGCTCAGCACGTCCTCTCCGGACAGGTCAGCGAAGCGCTTCAGCGCAACCTCGAATTCCTCATGCTCGGGATCGATCACCGCATCGGGGCGATAGGTGGTCACCACCCGGCCTGCCCATCCGGACTGACGGATCGCCGCATGGTGGACGAGATCCTCGTGCGGCCCCTCAGTGGTCGCGAGCAGTTCGATGTTGAACCGCTCGAACAGGGCGCGCGGCCGGAAACCTGGGGTCGCCAGCGCGGCGTTCAGATGATCGTAATAGAAATCCGCGGTCGATGGCTCGAGCGCGACGTCGAGGCCGAACACGTCGGCGAAGACATGGTCGAGCCAGACCCGCGACGGCGTGCCGCGGAACAGGTAATAATGCGATGCGAACAGCCGCCATGCCTCGCGCGGATCGGCCGAAGACGGGCCCGATCGGCTCGGTACGCCGAGCGCCTCCAGCGACACGCCCTGGCTGTAGAGCATGCGATAGAGATAATGGTCGGGCGAGAGCAGAAGCTCGGTTGGATTGGTCCAGTTCGCGTTGCCGGCGAACCAGGAGGGATCGGTGTGGCCGTGCGGGCTGACGATCGGCAGGTCGGCGATCTCGGCATAGAGCGCACGGGCGACGTCGCGGGTCGCGGGATCGGCGGGAAAGAGCCGGTCGGGATGGAGCGTGAGGGGCCTGGGCATCGCTTTCCTAAACGCTTGGGGTGATCTCGCTGCCACCTGGATCCTCCGGTAACCGGTGTCAGGAAGCAGTGCAAGGGCCCGTCGCTGGTAACGCGATGAAGGCGCGAATGCGAGTCCGTCGAGGAAGGGGAGGCACTTTGTCTTCAACCGAAGAGCATCGCGCGAACGGCAGAGGCCTCACGGACAAGAGAGGCAGAAGGGCCGCCCCCGGCCCCTTCACGAAGGCGTGGAGGGGAGCGAAGCCGGTGCCGTTGGTGCCTGCCGCGACTTAATGAACACATCAGCGTCTTCTCCCCTCCACGACTTCGTGGAGGGTTGGGGGTGGCCCTGCATTCCTTCCCCCGCGTCCGCCGGAACTTACTTGCCCGGCGGCGCCACCGAGGCCCGCTTCACCAGCGTCGACAGGAACATCGACGGCTCCGAAACATCGTCCGCCGCCTCTCCCACCGACACCAGCAATTTCAGCGCCGCCGAGCGCGCCATCGAGACGATCGGCCAGCGCACGGTGGTCAACGGCGGCCATATATGGGCTGAGATCGGCGTATCGTCGAAGCCGATCACCGAAAGCTGACCCGGCACGTCGATGCCGCGCTGGCGTGCGGCGTGAACGACGGCAGCGCCCATCTCGTCGTTCGAGGCGAAGATCGCGGTCGGCCGCGGCGACAGATCCAGGAGTTTCTCGGCCGCGGCGAGGCCGGACGCGAACGTGTAATTGCCCTCGGCGATCAGGCTTCGCGGCAGCTTGATCTTGGCCTGAGCGAGCGCATCCTCGAAGCCCTGCCGGCGCTCCGTCGCGGAGCGGAAGCCGTGCGGACCGGCAATCAGCCCGATCGCCTTGTGCCCCTGCTCGATCAGATAGGCGGTGGCGGCGCGCACCGCCTCGCGGTCGTTGGACGCGACCATGTGATCGGGGTCGTCGAGCTCGGCCGAGCCCATTCGCACGTAGCGGCAACCGACTTCGTCGCACAATTTGGCGAGCGCGTCATTTTCGGAGATCGGCGGCAACAGGATGACGCCGTAGAGCCGCTGGCGCTCGAGAAAATGGCGGACGTCGTCGAGCATCGCGGCCGAGCCGCGATCGACCGGCCTGACGATCATCTCGAAGTCGGTGCCCTGCAGCGCCTCCAATATGCCCTGCTGGACATTCAGCACCATCTGCGCGTTGGGATTGTCGTGGATCAGCCCGATCAGGAAGTTGGTCCGCAATGCCAGAGCGCGGGCCTGCGGGTTGGGCACGTAGCCGAGGTCGCTGATCACTTCGAGCACGCGCTTGCGGGTCTCGTCGTTGAGCAAGGGAGAGCGATTGATGACCCGGCTGACCGTCTTCTTGGACACGCCCGACAGGCGCGCGACGTCGTTGATCGTCGGCTTGCCCGTGCCGCGCCGCCCGAATGGCGTGTCGTCCGTCTTGCTGCTCAAAGAGCCCTCCCCTTTTCTCATCCTTAGCGGAGCTTCGGCCCCAGCCAAAAGGCCAAAAGCGCCCGCACCTTGCCCATGGGCTTGGGAGCGAATATGTGACACCGGTTTCCAGGTGACGCAAATCGAATGAGCCACTCCAGCCTTCTTGCCACGCCGGCGCAGACCCGCGCCCTTCTGCGTCTCGACCCGCGGGACGATGTCGCGACCGCCTTGCGCCCGCTCGCGCCTGGCGAACGGCTGGAGGTCGAAGGCGAGGTCATCGACGTTCGCGAGGCGATCCCGTTCGGGCACAAGCTTGCGCTGCGCGATCTCGACGCGGGTGCGGAGGTACACAAGTTCGGCTGGCCCATCGGTGCGCTGCGTGCGCCCGTTCGCGCCGGCGACCACGTTCACGACCACAATGTCTCGACCCAGCTAGCCGGCGTCGAAGGCTATTCCTACGCGCCGTTCCGGGAACAGCCGGTGGCGCCCGGCGCTCCCAGGACCTTCCTCGGCTATCGGCGCGCCGACGGCCGCGTCGGCACCCGCAACGAGATCTGGATCCTGCCGACGGTCGGCTGCGTCGGCCGCACCGCCGAGAAGATCGCTGCCATCGCCCATGCCCGTCATGCTGCGACGATCGACGGCGTCCATGCCTTCGCCCATCCCTTCGGCTGCTCCCAGCTCGGCGACGATCTCGGCGCCACCCGCAGAATCCTGGCCGCACTCGCCTGCCATCCCAATGCGGGCGGCGTCCTTCTGGTCGGCCTTGGTTGCGAATCGAACCAGCTCGACAGCCTGCTTGCGGAAGTGCCGGAACCGCTTCGCGGCCGCATCCGCACCCTGCGTGCGCAAAGTGCCGAGGACGAGATCGAGGAAGGGCTGGCTTTGGTCGACGCGCTGGTCGCCACCGCCGCATTGTCGACCCGGCAGGAGGTGCCGCTGTCCGAGCTCGTGCTCGGCCTCAAGTGCGGCGGCTCCGACGGCTTCTCCGGCCTCACCGCCAACCCCCTGGTCGGCCGGATGGCCGATCGCGTGGTCGGCGCCGGCGGCGCCGCGATCCTCAGCGAAATTCCCGAGATCTTCGGAGCCGAGCGGCTGTTGATGGCGCGCGCCCGGGACGAGCATGTCTTCGATGCGATCGTCGGCGTGGTCAACGACTTCAAGCGCTACTTCCTCGCCCATGGCGAGCCGGTCTCCGAGAACCCGTCGCCGGGCAACATCGCCGGCGGCATCACCACGCTCGAGGAGAAATCGCTCGGCGCCGTGCAGAAGGCCGGCCGCAGCGCTCTGGAAGATGTCCTCCGCTATGGCGAGCGTGTCCGTCGCAAGGGCCTCACCCTGCTGGAAGCCCCTGGCAACGACGCGGTGTCGTCGACCGCCCTCGCCGCCGCCGGCGCGACCGTGATCCTGTTCACGACCGGGCGTGGCACCCCGCTCGGCTTCCCGGTGCCGACCGTGAAGATCGCCTCCAATTCGGATCTCGCCCAGCGCAAGCGCGGCTGGATCGACTTCGATGCCGGACAGGTGCTGACCAATGGTGTCGATCGTGCCGCGGACGCCCTTCTTGATCGCATCGTCGCGATCGCAGGTGGCGCGGAAACGGCCGCCGAGCGCAACGGAGAGCGCGAGATCGCGATCTGGAAACGGGGCGTGACGCTGTGACGGCTGCGCCTTATGGCGACACCATGCAGACTGGAATTGTTCATTTCGGCCCAGGCGCGTTTCACCGCGCCCATCAGGCCGCTTACATCGACTCGATCCTTGCGGCCGATCCGCGCTGGGGCATCGCTGCGGTGGCGCTGCGTTCGCCCGGCACGGTCGCGGCGCTGAAGGCGCAGGACGGACGGTACACGCTGGCGATCCTCGATGCGGAGACGCAGTTCCGGACCTTGCGCGCGCACAACCGCTTCTTCGGCCCGGGGGAGAGCCGCGCCGTGCGCGCTCTGCTGCGTGATCCGGGCGTGCGCATCGTGTCGAGCACGGTCACCGAAAAGGGCTATTGCCTCGCCGGCGACGGGATCCTCGATTTCGCGCATCCCGACATCATTCACGATCTTGCCGCGCCGGAAGATCCGGTGAGCATCGTCGGCTGGCTGTTCCTCGGCTTCAAGGATCGCCGTGAGGCGGGCCTGCCCGCCTTCACGCCGCTCTGCTGCGACAACATGGTGTCGAACGGGAAGAAGCTGCGCGCAGCATTGCTGGCTTATGCCGAGCGGCTGGATCCAAGCCTCGCCCGCTGGATCGAAGCGGAAGCGGTATTCCCGGACACGATGGTGGATTCGATTACGCCTGCAACGGACGATCGCCTTCGCGCCCGGGTCGCCGCGGAGATCGGCTATGAAGACGCCGTTCCGGTCAGCCGCGAAGCCTATACCTTTTGGGTGATCGAAGACGTCCTGCCGGAGGGTTTGCCCGATTTCGAGTCGGTCGGGGTGGTTC
Source organism: Sphingosinicella sp. BN140058 (assembly GCF_004135585.1). NCBI lineage: Bacteria > Pseudomonadati > Pseudomonadota > Alphaproteobacteria > Sphingomonadales > Sphingosinicellaceae > Sphingosinicella > Sphingosinicella sp. BN140058. The sequence goes on from NZ_CP035501.1 coordinate 1,197,540, forward strand.
TGGCGGAGGATGTCGGTGCTTGGGAGCGGGCCAAGCTCCGCATCCTGAACGGCGCCCACTCGAGCCTCGCGTATCTGGGCCTGCTGATCGGCCACGAAACCGTCGCCGATGCGATGGCCGATGCAGAATTGTCGGGTTTCGTCGAAGCGCTGATCCGCACCGACATCATTCCCTCGCTAGAGCCGTCGCCGCTCGACCTCCAGTCCTATGCGGGCGAGATCCTGGGTCGCTTCCGCAATCCGGCGATCGGTCACAAGCTCGCCCAGATCGCCTGGGACGGTTCGCAGAAGCTCCCCTATCGCCTGCTCGACACGATCGCGGACGCGCGCAGGGCCGGCCGCAGCGTCGAACGGCTTGCGGTGCCGATCGCCGCGTGGATCCTGTTCGTCCAGCGCCAGGCCCGCGCCGGCGCGGCGATCGTCGATCCGCTCGCCCCTCGGCTGGCCGAGGTCGGCGTGGGGGAAGATGCAGCAGAACGGCTGCTCGCGCTCGACCAGGTCTTCCCGGCGGAGCTTGCCGGGGACTCGACGTTCCGCGAAGCCGTGCTAAGCGCGGTCGCCGCCATGCGCCAGGAAGGTCCACGCGCGCGGCTGGCGCCGATCGCCTGAACCAGAAGGAGTCACCAGAGTGTCCGACATCGACCGCATCATGGCCGCAGCACCCGTCATTCCGGTGCTAGTGATCGATCGTGTCGAGGACGCGCTTCCGATCGCCCGTGCGCTCGTCGACGGCGGCCTGCCGGTACTCGAAGTGACGATGCGGACCCCGGCGGCTTTGGATGCGATCCGGGCGATGAAGGAGGTCGAAGGCGCCATCGTCGGCGCGGGCACGGTGCTCAACCCGAAGCAGTTCGATCAGGCGGTCGAGGCCGGCTCGGAATTCATCGTATCGCCGGGCCTCACCAAGACGCTCGGCCGCGCCGTTCAGGATTCGCCGGTGCCGCTGCTGCCGGGTGTCGCCACCGCCGGCGACATCATGCGGGCGCTCGACTTCGGCTTCACCCGTCTCAAATTCTTTCCGGCGATGAGCTCCGGGGGTATCCCGGCGCTGAAGGGCTTCTCGGCCGTGTTCGGCGGCGTGCGCTTCTGCCCGACCGGCGGGATTACCCTCGAGACCGCGCCCGACTGGCTGGCCCTTAACGCGGTCGCCTGCGTGGGCGGCAGTTGGCTGGTGCCGGCGGGTCCCGCCGATCCCGATACGATCCGCCACCGCGCCCGCAAGGCCGCCGCGCTTCGCGCAGCGGCCTGACGGGCTGCACGGAAAAGACCTTCACCCGACAGATTTCATAAGGGATGCGGCGAGCTTGGCCAGCAGGCTCGCCAGCATCAGCTGCTCGTCCTCGCTGAGCGCTCCAAGAAGCTCTGCCTCGACGCGCATGTCGTCCCGGAACGCCGCTTCGGCGCGCCGTTTGCCCTCGTCCGTCAGTTGAACGGGCAGGCTGCGCCCGTCCTTCTCCGCGGTCACCCTCTCGATCAGCCCCGCTTTCTCCAGCCGCGCTAGACGGTCGGTCAGCCCGCCCGACGAGATCATCAGCGATCGGTACAAGTCGGTCGGCCGCAGCCGGTAGGGCGCGCCCGCACGAAGCAGGGTCGACAGCACGTCGAACTCGCCGGTGTCGAGTTGGTGGCGCGCGAACACGCTTTCGATGGCGGGCCGCGCCGCCAACGTGATCCAGCGTGCCCGGCCGAGCACCGCCATGCCCCTGGTGTCGGCGTCCAGAAGCTCACGAGCCCATTGCCGCCTGCGCAAGCCGACATGGTCCTCTTCAGCGACAGGCACTTGTCTTGACGTCAAGATAATTCTCCGATATCTCGACATCAAGATAAGCGATGTACCACCATTCTCAACCCGGGAGTGGAGCTGGCAAAAGGATTGGGGCGATGGCGGAGAAGACAAAGGTCCGGATCGGGTGGGCGCTTACCGGGTTGTTCGCTACGTTCATGCTGCTCGCGTCAGTGACTCCGAAGCTGCTCCAGCTCGACGTCGCCCGGGAGGCGCTGGCCGTCGCCGGCTGGAATGATCGTCATCTGCTGCTGATCGGCGCGATCGAACTCGCTTGCCTCATCCTCTACCTGATCCCACGTACCGCGATCCTTGGCGCCGTGCTCATGATGGGCCTGCTCGGCGGTGCCATTGCATCGCATCTGCGGGTCGGCAGCCCGATGATCAGCCACACATTGTTCGGCACCTATCTCGGTCTGATCATGTGGGGTGGCCTGTGGCTGCGCGATCCCGCCTTGCGGGCGCTGTTCCCCTGGCGCGCCGCCCCGAACACTCAGGCTTGATCACAAAGGAGGATAAGATGACCTCGCCACGCATCGAGCACGTCAACGTGACCGTCACCGATCCCGAACGAGTCGCCGCGCTGATGAGCGATCTGTTCGGCTGGCGGATCCGCTGGTCGGGGCCCGCGCGCGACGGCGGCCGCAGCATCCATGTCGGCTCGGAGGATCATTATGTCGCTCTCTACACCGGCGATCGCGAACAATACGGCCCGGAGGACTTCGCCAAGGGCCGGCCGCTCAACCATATCGGGATCGTCGTCGACGATCTTGATGCGGTTGAGGGGCGAGTCAGCGCCGCCGGCCTTCAGCCCTTCGCCCATGCCGATTACGCGCCGGGCCGACGCTTCTACTTTCTCGATTATGACGGCATCGAATATGAAGTCGTCGCTTATGGTTGAGAGGCATGCCGAACACTCGCAGCCCGTTCCGGTCTGACCTTCGCTGTGCCGGAACAGGCTTCACAATCGCTGACGGTTGCGTATGACACCGGTTTCCAATACGCTTGCGCAAAATAGAAGCGAGAGTGAGCCTGTGACCCTTATTTCCGATGCCCCGGCGGACATTGCCGGCCGGTTCCTTGCGGCGCGTCGCGCCGCTTCCGGTCTGACCGATTATCCCGGGATCCTTCCCGACACGCTGGACGCGGCTTACCGGGTTCAGGACGAGGCGATCGCCGCCTGGAACAAGCCGATCATCGGCTGGAAGGTCGGACGGATCAACGCACCGCTCGACGACGTCTACGGAGCCGACCGTCTCGCGGGCCCGATCTTTGCAAGCGAGCTCGGCGGCACCGACGGTGCCGCGCCGTCGATGCCGGTCTTTGCCGAAGGCTTCGCCGCGGGAGAGGCCGAGTTCCTGCTCCGCATCGGCCGTACGCCGCCACAAGGTCAGAGCCGCTTCACCCTTCAGGAGACGGCCGATCTGATCGATGCCGTCCATGTCGGCATCGAAGTCGCCAGCTCGCCGCTGGAGCCGATCAACCGCATCGGACCGCCCGCCGTCATTTCCGATTTCGGCAACAATAACGGCCTGGTCATCGGTGCCGAGATCCCGAACTGGCGGAGCAGCGGCTTCGAGAGCTGGGAAGTCGAAACCTTCATCGACGGCATCTCGGTCGGCACCGGCAAGGCGGTCAACTTCCCCAGCGGCGCGGTCGGCGCGGCCCGCTTCCTGTTCGAGCTGATGGCGAAGCGCGGCATCGCGCTGCAGCCGGGCCAATGGATCTCGTCGGGTGCGGTCAGCGGCGTTCACGACGCGCGGCCCGGCCAGCGCGTCGAAGCCCGCTTCGGCAGCGACTACAAGGTCGAGTGCACGCTTACCGAGGTGATGCCGGACTGAGGACCCGCACGGGCGCGGGCCCGTCCGGTCAGTCGCCGGCCGCGACCAGCGCCTGGCCGTAGCGATCGAGCATGGCGCCGGCCTGCGGGCCGGCCGGGGCGGCCACGTCCCGCTCGAGCACGCCTGCGATCTGCGCCATGTAGCCGGCCGCTTCCTCCGACGTGAGCACGCCCTTGCTGACCAGCATGGCGAAGATTGCGGAGGTGGTGATCGACTGGACTTCGATCATCCCGCGCAGCGCTGCGGCGACATCCTGTTGCGGCGGCACGCCGTTGTGGCGCTTCTGGGTTGCGGGCTGATCTTTGGGCGGCTGGCGACTAAACAGAAAACTACTCACTTCGAGGCCTTGATTGGATACTGAACGCATCGCTTAGACGAGCGGACGACTCGGCACCACGCGCCATGTCGCACCAGCATACCTGTCGGTCGCACGGACGCCGCGCCCCTCACCCCGCCGGCATGGCCGATCCAGGCTCATCCCGGTCCAGCAACACCGCGCCGGTGCCGGTTTCGGAGAGGACATCACCCGGATTGCGCAGCGGGCAGGCCGAGATCGACAAGCATCCGCAGCCGATGCAGCCGTCGATCTTGTCGCGCAGATCCGTGAGCTGCGCGATGCGCCGGTCGAGATCGGCGCGCCAGCGCTCGGACAGCGCGCGCCAATCCGCGGCTGTCGGCGTGCGGCCGTCGGGAAGCCCAGCGAGCGCATCCTTGATTTCGGCGAGCGGGATGCCGACGCGCTGGGCAATCTTGATGATGGCGATCCGCCGGAGCACGTCGCGGCCGTAGCGGCGCTGGTTGCCGCTGCTGCGCCAGCCATGGATCAGCTTGCGGCTTTCGTAGAAATGGAGGGTGGACACCGCAACGCCGCTGCGCGCGGCGACTGCGCCGACCGTCAAGCTCCTGCCATGATCTTCGGGGCGGATGCGCGCCATCGCTTGACCTCAACTTATCTTGAGGTTCTATGAACAGGCTTCCCGATGATTCGCAAGGAGCGAGACGATGCAGACACTGATCAAGGTCGGCGTGATCTACGGCAGCACGCGGCCCGGCCGCTTTTGCGACCGAGTCGCCCGATGGGTGGGCGAGCGGGTCGAAGCCGCCGGAGATTTCGAAGTTCTCGCGATCGATCCTCTCGACACGACCCTCGCGGATCTTGATGCGCTGCGCGCCCGGATCGCCGAGGCCGATTGCTTCATCATCGTCACCCCCGAATACAATCATTCCTACCCAGCCCCGCTCAAGGCGCTCATCGACAGCGTCTCCGCAGAATGGCATGCCAAGCCGGTGGCATTCGTTTCCTACGGCGGGGGCTCGGGCGGGCTCCGAGCGATCGAGCATCTCCGCGCCGTCTTCGCGGAGCTTCACGCGGTCGGGCTGCGCGACAGCCTGAGCTTTCCCTTCGCTTGGGAGCAGTTCGATGCCGTCGGTCGCCTGCGTGAGCCCGCACGCGCCGAGCGGACCATGACGATCCTGCTCGAACGGCTCCTCTGGTGGGCCGAGGCGCTCCGCGCCGCCCGCCTTACAACGCCATATTCGGAGGCCGCATGATGAAGAGGCATACCGGCGGAGCTCGAATTCTGCTCGTCGGACGCAGCCAGGCGGTACTCGATGTGGTTTTGCAGGAGCTTCGCGATGCGGAGGTCGACGCGGTCGGCACCCTGGAGGGTCAGATACGGCAATTCGATGTGCAGGCCTTCGATCTCGTTGCTCTTGGCGGAGGTCTGGCGGGGGCCGCCGGTGACCCGCTGCGGGCGGCGCTCCGCAACGCCAGGCCGGATCTGCCACTGCTCGAAATTTCGGCGTCCGATGCCAGCCATCGGATCTTGACCGCGATCAGGCACCCTGATCCCGTGCCGGTCGACCTTGCCGCTTATTGCGCGCGGATCGGCTATTCCGCACCAATTGTGCCGACACTTGAGACGCTTCGCGCGCTGCAGGCGCATCACATCGCGTCGATACCGTTCGAAGCGATCGATGTCCTGCTCGATCGCGGCATCGACATCGCGCCTGCCGCCGTCGATGCCAAGCTGATCGGTGGGCGGCGCGGCGGCTATTGTTTCGAGCAGAACGACCTTTTCCGTCGCGTCCTCCAGGCGTTCGGCTTCGAAGTCGAAGGGCTAATCGCGCGCGTCCGATGGCAATTGCCGCCCGGCGATCCGCCGCGCCCGCTCACCCACATGGCGCTTCGGGTGACGATCGAAGGAATACCCTGGCTCGTCGACGTCGGCTTCGGCGGCAACGTCCCTCCGGCACCGCTCCGCATGGACGTGATGGGTCCGCAGGAGACCGCGCACGGTCCGTTTCGCCTGTTCGCGTTCGGACCGGCACTGCTGCTTCAGGCCCATCTGGGTACGCGTTGGGAGTCGCTCTACGAGCTCCAGCCGATACCGGCGGCATCTGCGGATTATGAAGTCGGAAACTGGTTCACGTCGGCCCACCCGAGCTCGCACTTCCGCCATCGGCTGATCGCCGCGAAGACGACTCCGGAGGCACGCTTCACGCTCCTGGACGGCCGGCTGACGATCCGACGCCCCGGAGACGCGGCCGAGCAGATCCAGCTCGACACCGACGGGATCGAGCGCGCGCTGGGCTCCACCTTCGGACTGCCGGTCGCCGAGGACTGGCGGCCGCTGATCGAGAAGGCAGCGGCCGCCGGGCCCGGCTGAGCTCAGGCGTCTCCGAAGTTCCGCTGCAGCACCGGGCCGAGCACGGGATGGGCATCGGTGCCAAGCGCGATGGCGTGAATGCGCCGGCAGTTCTGGGCGAACCAGGCGCGACGCGGCCGCCAATGCGTCATCACCCCCAGATAGACGTCGAGAACCGAGAAGCGTTCACCGAGTGTCCAGGGTCCCTCCCCAAGCTCGGCCTCGAGCTGCTGCCACAATCTGCGGCGGTAGGCACCGACGGCCTGCGCGAAGTCCTCGCGCTCGGAGCGGACCCAGCGCTCGGGATAATCGGCGAAGGTGAAGGTCGGGTAGACGTTGGCCACGAGCCAGACCAGCCAGCGCAGGAAGAACGGCCGTTCGGCGCTCCCTGTCGGGGGTGCGAGACCCGCCTGCGGATGCCGCTCCGACAGCAGCAGGGCAATCGCCGCGCTTTCCCGCATCACCACTCCGTCCGGCAGCACCAAGGTGGGAACCTGGGCGAGCGGATTATAGGCCAGCAGCCGGTCCCGCGCGGCGCTCGGCGTGTCGAAGCCGTCGACCTCGACCAGTTCGTAGGGCGCCTGACACAGCTCGAGCTGGGCTTCGGTGATCGCCGACCCCCACCCTTTGACCCCGAACAACACGTAACGATTCGAGTCCATCATCCGCCCTCCGGCTGTACCGAATGCCGCCTTTATCGTGCCGCCCCGCGGTGTCGAGTTCGGCCGCAAGCGACGGGACGGATGATTGGCTTGGCGCGTCTAAGCGCGGTTGGATCGCAACAGGAGCACATCATGCAAGCACGCTATCTCGGCCTCGAACCCGCCCCGTTTCGGAAATTGTTCGGTCTCCCGGACGAGGTGCTGGCGCGGCATGGCGCGATTCGGATCGTCGCCGATTCGAAGCCCGGCTTTCCCTGCAGGATCACGCTGCGCGATGCCGAGCCCGGCGACACGGTGCTGCTGCTCACCCACCAGCATCTTGCCGGCGAGACACCCTATCGTTCGTCGGGGCCGATCTTCGTTCGCGAGGGTGACGGCGGCGCTTATGCGGGCACCGACCTGCCGCCGGACATGGTCTCACGGCTCTATTCGGTCCGCGCCTACGATCATGCCGAGATGATGATCGACGCCGAAGTCGCCGAAGGAGAGGCGCTCACCCGAACCATCGCGCGCTATCTTGGGCGCGACGAGGTCGCCTTTCTCCACCTGCACCATGCGCGCCGCGGCTGCTTCGCCTGCCGCGTGGAGCGCGGCTGACCTATTCGGCCGCGCCCGGTTGCCCGGCGTCCCCGTCTGCCGGCGGATCGCCGAAGACGCGGTCGAAATAATAGCCTGCCAGGAGAGCGTGGGCACGCGCCGCATCGGGATGCTCTGAGGCCCGCGCGCGGGTGAGCTCCCACTCCGCGCGCGCCAGATAATAAGGGCGGTCGTCCCTCGGCATGGCGGCAGTCTCCGGCGAATGCGGCAATCCTGCACTAACCTCGATCAGGCTTCCAGCCACCGGGACACATGCGAACCCGGGCAATGCCCGGCTCGCCGCTACGGTACGCACCCGGCAGCGAGGACGCCCATTTCGCCGCGCCCCACGCGTGCAAGCGGTCGGCTGCACGGCGGCTCGATTGGCCCGAGGTGAATGGAGGTCGGCGTATGGCCTTGGCCCAACATCCGATGGGCTCTGCGCCCGCCCCGCGGCCATGATGCCCTGAAGCCTCACCCCGAGGAGAAATAATTACGGAGATGAACCGAATGCGCCGTCGCGTGTTCCAGCGGCTGACGCCGATCCGGATCGAACCGGAACGGCATAATGTCCCATCGCCTTCAAGGCCGCTTCCGGCTAGACGGCATGAACACGCTTCAGGGGTTCCGACGCAATGACGATACGCCGAACGACGGCAGCCGCCGCCGCACTCCTCCTTCCGCTCCTGCTAACCTCCGCACCGGCCGCCGCCCAGGACGGTGCCAGCACGCAGGACAGCAAGCCGCCCCGGCGCTATCGCGTCGGCCTCGGCGCGCAACTGGTGCCGAGCTTTCCGGGCTCGGACGATCACAGCGTGCGGCCGCTGATCGATTTCTCCTACACCCGCGACGATCAGTTCGAGTTCGAGGCGCCGGACGAGGCGATCGGAATGGGGCTGATCAAGAGCGGCACCTTCGAGATCGGCCCGTCGGTCAACATCGAAGGCAAGCGCAAGCCGAGCAAGGTCGGTGCCCCGGTCGACAAGGTCAACACCACCTTCGAGGCCGGTGCCTTCGCCCAGTTTTACGTCGCGCCCAATTTCCGCCTCCGCATCGATGGCCGCCGCGGCATCGGCGGGCATGACGGCTGGGTAGGAACCGCGGGCGCCGATTTCGTCCTGCGCGATGGTGATCGTTATTTGTTCTCGATCGGGCCGCGGGTCACCTTCTCCGACAAGACCTACAACCAGGCCTATTTCGGCGTGAACCCACGCGAGAGCGTCGCCACCGGGCTGCCGCTCTACGATCCCGACGGCGGTGTGCAGGCCGTCGGCGGCACCGCCGGGCTGCTGTTCCAGGTAAGCCGGAATTGGGGCATCTACAGCTATGCCAAATATGATCGGCTGATCGACGACGCCGGCCGCTCGCCGGTGGTCCGGGCCTATGGCAAGAGAGATCAGCTCTCGGGCGGCTTGGCCCTCACCTACAGCTGGGGCGGCGCGCGCTGATCCCCTGAACGGCAATGGAGGCGCGGTTCCGGGCACCGCGCCTCCCGAATGGCAAAGGGGGCGCGGTGCCTGGCACCGCGCCCCCGTCTCGATGGCAAAGTGGACGCGGTGCCCGGCACCGCGTCCACGTCCCTGCTGGGAGCTTTACTTCTTCGGCGTCGCCTTGGCGGCGGCGGCTTCGAGATCGGCCTTGCTGGTGGAAATCACCAGACCGCTGCTGTTCTTGCCGAAGCTGCCGAGCGGGATCTGGACCCGCGCCGATCCGGTCGAGACCACCGCGCCCTGCGCGTTGGCCGATTCGATCGTTCCGACCGCGCCACCCGACTGGTCGAAGACCTTGGCGCCGGCGGTGACGTCGGCGGCGGTGGCGAGCGTCACCTGATCGGCGGCCGCGCTGGCGCCGGTGGTGACGCTGTCCTGGCTGGTCGTCGTGGTCGTGGTCGACGTGGTGGTCGACTTCGAGGCATCCGGAGTCGCCTGGGCCGTGCCCGGTTCGGCGGTCGGCTGGGCGGGAGTCGTCTGCGGGGCGCCCTGCTGCCCCGCGGCCGGAGCATTGCCTTGCGCAGCCGCCATTCCGCTGGTCGCGAGCAAGGAGGCGGTGAGCATAATCGTCTTGATGTTCATCTTATTCTCCTCTTTTCGAAGGATAGGTGGGGTTAGAACCCACCGGGGAAACATGTCTGCGGGGTGAGCCGTGCCTGAGCGAAGACAAGGTGAGAGTCTTCAATGAGACGCAGAGACAAAGGCGCGGCCTGCCGACTGTTCATGTCCCGACTAATACGGCGAAGGCGGCCGACATGTTCCCCCGGAGCCTCGGTTTCGCGCATCAGGCCGCCTTGCCGGCCGGTCGTTTCGGCGCAGTAAGCAGCTAAGCACAAGAAGAGGGCGATGGCTGGTCAGACAATGCCGAACCCGTCGAGCAGCAGCTTGGTGCCGGCGGCGATCAGCAGCCAATAGACGATGGTGTAGAAGCGCTCCGGCGAGACCCGGCGCACCAGCTTGACGCCGGCGAGGCTGGACAGGATCGCCAGCGGCAGCAGGATCCCCGCGGTAATCGCATTGGCCGTGGTGAACTGGCCGAGCGCGAGATAGGCTGGCACCTTGATCCAGTTGACCACTGCAAAGAAGATGGCCGAGGTGCCGACGAACACGTCGCGCGGCAATTTGCGCGGCATCACCCACATCTGGAACGGCGGCCCGCCGGCATGGGCAATCTGGCTGGTGAAGCCGGTGGCGACTCCGAACAGCGCCCCCACCCAGGCCGGAGAGGTGGACGACGCGGCGATCCGCCCACCGCGTTCGGCCCACAAACGGTAGGCGCCGAACAGGATCGACACGGCGCCAAGGCATGCCATCACCGCGGAAGACGACACCGCCGCGGCAAGAACGTAGCCGAGCACGATCCCGACGATCGCGCCCGGCAGCATGACCAGCAGGATCCAGCCATCCCAGCTCTTGCGGAAGGCGGCAACGCCGACGACGTCCTGCGCGATCAGGATCGGCAGCAGGATCGCCGCCGCTTTGACCGGATCGTCGGTGCCGAGCGCCATCAACGGCGTTCCGAGGGCGCCCAGGCCGGAGAAACCGCCCTTGGCCAATCCGATCAGGATCACCGCCGGAACGGCGAACAGGAAGAAGTGCAGATCGAAGCTCAGCCCTCGGCTCCTCGCAGACGGTGACGGCAGCGGCCGGGACGGACGTCGCGCGCCTTCCCTTAGCGGGCGCGGGGGCGGCGACAAGCACCGTCAAGCGGTGCCGGCTAAGCCGCTCCGTCTCCAGGGGATTTGCGTTGGCGCACGATCAGGCTCTAGGAACGGCGCATGCCACTCGTCCCCGAAAATGCGGAGCGCGGCGTCGCCCGCGTGCTTGCCCCGATGCTCGCGCTCGGCTTCGCGGCCCTGCTGCTCGCCGCTGCGGCCGCGGCATGGCTTCAGGGCCGCAACCAGGACAATGCGGCCGCGGTCGAGCATACCCTGCTCGTCGACGCGAAGATCAGCGACTTCGCCACGCTGGTCGAGCGCGCCGAAACCGGCCGGCGCGGTTATCTGCTGTCGGGGGACCAGGCGTTCCGGACCATCTTCGTGCGCGCCTCGGCAGGCCTGCCTGCTTTGGCGGAGGACATTGCCAAGGTGACCGCCGACAACCCGCGCCAGCAGGCGCGAGCCGAACGTCTTCGCGCGCTGCTGCGCCGTCAGCAACTTCTCCAGACGCAGACCATCCAGCAAGTGAGCGCCGGTCGCACGGCCGATTTCGCGAACTTCAACAAAGATCCAGGGGTTGCCCTCACCCGTCAGATACGGGCGATCGCCCAGACCATGCGCGGGGACGAGCGCGCGTTGCTGCGGCTGCGCAACGAGCGTCAGCGCGCCACCCTCGCGACTTTCTACACCGTACTGACGGTCGCCGGATTGCTGCTGATCCTCGTCGCCGCGGTCACCCTCGCCACCATGCGCCGCTATACCGGCCAGCTTACCGCCTCGCGGAACGAATTGCGCCGTCTGAACGGCGATCTGGAAGTCCTCGTCCAGGAGCGAACCAGCGAATTGCAGCGCGCGAACCAGGAGATCCAGCGTTTCGCCTACATCGTCTCGCACGATCTGCGCTCGCCCCTGGTCAACGTGATGGGGTTCACGGCCGAGCTCGACGCTGCCCGCCAGACGATCGGCGGCTGGATCGAGAAGGTGGAAGAAGAACAACCCGATCTGGTACCGCAAGACACAAGGCTGGCGGTGCGCGAGGATCTTCCCGAGGCGATCGGCTTCATCCGCACCTCGACCCAGAAGATGGACCGGCTGATCAATGCCATTCTTCGCCTCTCGCGGGAAGGACGCCGGGCGCTGACCCCCGAGCCGCTCGACATGAACGCGCTCGTTCAAGGGATCATCGACAACCTCCACCAGCGCGCCGCCGACGCCGGTGCCGAGATCAGCGCGGGCCCGCTCCCGGACGTTGTCAGCGATCGCGTCGCGATCGATCAGATCCTCTCCAACCTGGTTGAAAATGCGGTGAAATATCTGAAGCCCGGCCGCCCCGGCATCGTGCGGATCGGCGGTCATCGCGAAGGCGCACGGGTCGTGTTCGAAGTGTCCGACAATGGCCGCGGCATCGATCCGAGGGATCACGAGCGTATCTTCGACCTGTTCCGTCGGTCGGGCGCCCAGGACCAGCCCGGCGAGGGCATCGGCCTCGCCCATGTCCGCGCCCTCGCCTATCGCCTCGGCGGCGTGATCGACGTGCGATCGCAGCTTGACCATGGCGCCACCTTCCGGCTTTCAGTGCCGATCAAACTCGAGGCGGGGACCATCGCAGCATGACCGAACATCATCCGGTAAACATCGTCATGATTGAGGACGACGAGGGCCATGCCCGCCTGATCGAGAAGAACATCCGGCGTGCCGGAATCTCCAATTCGATCCGCCACTTCACCGACGGCACCTCCGCCCTTCACTACCTGTTCGAGGCGCCCGAGGGCCCGGCGAAGAACGGGCCGGCCCTGGTCCTGCTCGATCTCAACCTGCCCGACATGAGCGGCACCGACATCCTCGCCCGGATCAAGAGCGAAGGGCCGCTGCGGCGCACACCGGTGGTCGTGCTCACCACCACCGACGACAAGGTCGAGATCCAGCGTTGCTACGATCTGGGCTGCAACGTCTACATCACCAAGCCGGTGAATTACGAGAATTTCGCCGATGCGATCCGTCAGCTGGGGCTGTTCCTGTCCGTGATCCAGGTGCCCGACGTGGACGAACACGCTTGAGCGACACGGCGCCACCCAAGATCCTCTACATCGACGACGACGAAGGTCTTCGGCGACTGGTCCAGCGCGCGCTGCGCCGGCGCGGCTTCGAGGTCGGCCTCGCCGCCAACGGCTTCGACGGGGTCGCGATGGTCCGCGAGGGCGATTACGATCTGATCGCCATCGACCACTACATGCCGGGCCAGGACGGCCTTGCCACCCTCGCCGCGCTCAAGGCGGTCCCCGATTGCCCGCCGGTGGTCTACGTCACCGGAACCGACGAGACCCGGGTCGCCGTCGCCGCGCTGAAGGCGGGAGCGGCGGATTACGTCGTCAAATCGATCGGCGACGATTTCTTCGACCTGCTCGCAAGTACCTTCACCCAGGCGATCGAGCGCGTCCACCTGCGCAGCGCCAAGGAAAAAGTGGAGGAAGAGCTGCGTGCGAGCAATGCGCGGCTCGAAACCCTGCTGCGCGAGGTCAACCACCGCGTCGCGAACAGCCTTCAGCTCGTCTCGGCCTTCGTCCACATGCAAGCCTCCCTGCTGAAGGACGGGGCAGCCCAGCAGGCACTGCAGGAGACCCAGCAGCGGGTCCAGGCGATCGCCCACGTCCATCGCCGGCTCTACTCGTCGGGCGATGTCGAGTTCGTCTCGATGGACGAATATCTGCATGCCTTGGTCGCCGAGCTCGAGCAGACCTGGTCGACGCCGCACGCGCCGCGGCGGCTGACGCTGGGCGCCGATCCGGTGCGCCTTACCGCAGACCGTGCGGTGTCGCTCGGCGTCATCGTCAACGAGCTGGTCAGCAACGCCTGCAAATATGCCTATGCGCCGCTTGCCGAGGGCGAGGTGCGCATTCGGCTTTCCCGCGAGAGCGAGCATGAATTCCTGCTCAGCGTCGAGGATGACGGCGCGGGGCTGCCGACGGACGGATCGATCAAGGGCACCGGCCTCGGCACCAAGCTGATCAAGGCGATGGTGAAGAGCCTTGACGCCGAACTCGCCTTCGACCCGGCCCATTCCGGCGTGCGCGCGCTGCTGCGCGCACCGGTCTGAAAGCCGAAGGCGCGGAAGCCGAGCTCCCGCGCCTCCGGTTCGAGGGTATGAAGGTTAGAAGCGGAAGCCGAGCCCGGCGACCGTCTGGAAACCGTCGACGCCGGCCTCGTAATTCGAATAACGCTGCTCGAGGTTGACGAACACGTTGGGGCTCACCGCAACCTCGACGCCGGCGCCGACGCGCACGCCGTCGAGATGAGTGCCGGTTCCGGTACCGAGGTTCGAATAGCCGGCGAGGCCGTAGAGCAAGGCCTTGCTGCCGACCGGCGCACCGGCGCGCGCGACAATCGCGAGGTCGCGACCGGTGTCGTCGCTATTCTGATACTCGCCTGTGATCCCGACGATCGCATTGCCGAGATCGTAATCATAGCCGACATTGGCGCCGTAGGTGAACGTGTCGGTGCCGAGCAGATCGTCATCGGCAACGCCGATCACCGCGCCGACTCGGGGGCCCGCAAAGTTCGCGGCCGAGGTCTGGGCTTGCGCCGGAACGGCGACCAGGGTGGCAGCGGCGAGCGCGAGCGGAATCATCTTCTTCATGGCGTAAACCTTCGAATTGTCACAGCTTCGAACGAAGCCTCCCAAAGATGGTGCGGCTCGGTGAGTTCGCAAATGCAACTATGTTCATCGCGGTTGCGCGACGTGCACGCGCCTGCCCGACCGCTTGCCCGCTCCCAAGTCGCCCTCTACCAAGTGCACCCTCGTTCATAGTGGAGCACAGCGATGCGGCGCATTCTCACCTCGGCAACAATCCTGAGCTTCGGCTTCCTCGGCGCGTGCAACGTCAACGTCGACAACAAGACGGAAGCCGCCGTCGAGAGCTCGGCGGATTCGCTCGGCAACACGGTCGAAACAATTGCAGACGACGCGGGCAACACGCTTGAAGCCGGTGCAGACGCCGCCGGCAACGCGCTCGACAAGGCGGGCGGCGAGCTCGAAAAGGCCGGCGACAAGATCGGCGACAAGGCTGACGATCTCGCCGACGGGGTCGATGTGGACGTGAAAGTCGGCGATCACGACGACAAGGCCGCGAACAGCCATTAAGGGCCGGCAGCGCGGCGGACGTTCCGCCGCGCCGCCACATTCAGGCGGCGGCCTCCGCGCCCGCCTCGCCCCGCAACTCGCGCGCGAGCGCGACCATCCGCGTCGCGATCTCGCGCTCGCCCATGACGACGTGCCGGGCGCCGACCCGCGCGAGCAGCGCCACTTCTTCGTCGGAATGGGCACGGGCGATGATCGGGAGATCGGGGCTGAGCCGGCGGGCCGTCTCCGCAACGACGCCGCCTTCGAAGCCTTCGGGAATCGCGATCAGCAGCTTCGATGCGTCCTCGACGCCGGCGCCCCGCAACACGTCGCGATCCGTCGCATTGCCGACGATCGTTTCGATTCCCGCCGCACGGGCGGCGCGGGCGACGTCGGGCTGGTCCTCGATCAGGATGAATGCCCGCTGCTCCTCCTGCAGGATCGCGGCGATGAGCTTGCCGACGCGGCCGTAGCCGACCAGCAGGACATGCTCCTCGCGGCGCGCCTGGCGGCCACGCTCCGCCTCCAGCCGGACCGCCTGCGACGCCCCCTGCCGGCTCTTGCCGCGCGCGCCGACCAGCGCGAACAGGAACGGGTTCAGCAGGATCGACAGGATCGCGCCGGCAAGGATCAGATCCCGCCCTTCCTGCGGAAGGATTCCGAGCTCGCTTCCGAGCCCGGCGAGGATGAACGAGAATTCGCCGATTTGGGCGAGGCTGGCGGAGACTGCGATTGCCGTTTCGCGGCCATGGCCGAACGCGCGGACGATCAGGAAGGCGGCGAGCGACTTGCCGAGCACGATGATGGCGACCGTTGCCATCAAGGGTCCGGGCTGCTCGATCAGCACCGAAGGATCGAACAGCATTCCCACCGAAACGAAGAACAGAACCGCGAAGGCGTCGCGCAGCGGCAGCGTCTCTTCGGTGGCGCGGCGGCTGAGTTCGGTCTCACCCAGGATCATGCCGGCGAAGAACGCGCCGAGCGCGAACGACACGCCGAACACCAAAGCCGCGCCGAACGCGACGCCGAGCGCGATCGCGAGCACGGCCAGCCGGAACAGCTCACGCGATCCGGTGTGCACAACCCAATGCAGCGCCCAGGGGATGACCCGCCGCCCGACGATCAGCATCAGGGCGACGAAGCCGGTGACCTTGAGCAAGGTCTCCAGCATCGACAGCACGACCGCACCGGAACTTTGGGTGCCCGCCGCCGCGCCGGCGATCGCCGGCAGCAGGACGAGGGCGAGGACCATGGCCAGGTCTTCGACGATCAGCCAGCCGACCGCGATCCGGCCGCGCTCGGTGTCGATCAGGTTGCGCCCCTGCAAGGCCCGGAGCAGGACCACGGTGCTCGCCACCGACAAAGCGAGGCCGAAGACGAAGCCGGCAAATGGCGACCAGCCCAGAGACCAGGCGAGAGCCATGCCCATCAGAGTCGCCGCAGCGATCTGAACGATCGCACCGGGCAGGGCGATGTTCTTCACCGCGAGCAGATCGCGAAGCGAGAAATGGAGGCCGACGCCGAACATCAGCAGGATGACTCCGATTTCGGCAAGCTCGGCAGCAAGGCCCGCATCGGCGACGAAGCCGGGGGTGAACGGACCGACGACGACCCCGGCGAGCAGGTAACCGGCGATCGGCGAGACTTTGAGGCGATGCGCCAGCGCGCCCAGGAAAAACGCGACCACCAGGCCGGCGACGATGGTGCCGATGAGCGGCGTATGATGGGGCATGAAAATCCTCCCTGACGAGCACGGCGGCACGCATCGTCCGAATGCGCGCCGCCGCGCCCAGCCTCAGCCGATCCCGGCATCCCAAAGCAGTGCGCAGATCATCGCGACCCCCAGCAGAACGACGGCGATGACGATATAGTCCCGCCGCTGCAGGCCGAGTTGCTGCCGATGATCGGCGCGGAACTGATCGAGCTGCGGCCGGATCGCGTCGATGCCGGTGAGCAGCCCGGCATCGAGCGCTGGTGCCTTGCGCAGATAGTGCAGCACTTCGCCGCGCTCCTCCGCGCTGATCTGCGGGTAATTGGCCAGGAGGTCCTGAACGTGGTGCAGCCGCTCGGGATCGGCGGCGAGGCCGTGTTTACGCATTGTCTGTTCCATGTGTCTGATCCGAATGTCGCACGCGCGGCGCCCGCAAGCAGGCGACCGGAACGGAAGCCTTCAGGCAGCGCGTGCGAATGTTGTGGAGGATGCGGGCCGTCGGCCCGATCGGATCAGACTCGCGGCGGCGCGCGCGCGTCGAACGATTGCCTGGGAGACGCGGCCAGCGGGGCGGTAGCGCGGCAAGCGGAATACGGCGCCGCGCGGCGTCCGAACCTGCTTCCGAGGACCAGCCCCGCCGCCAGCAGGAGCAGGGCGGCGGGGCCGAAGCCATCGCCGTCCGGCGATCGGCTGACCACGATCGCCTCGGCCAGAGCTTCGTCGCGCGAGGCGCCGAGCGACACATCGGCGGTGGAGGCGCTGAACGCGGATCCACTGGTCCGCGCGAGCGGCGAGCCGACCGGCAGCAAGGCATGCGCAAGGATCGACGCCAGCAGCAGCCAGAACGCCATCATCCATCTGCGCCGTGTCGCGGCCAAATTCACGCCTTCTCCAACTCCATGCCTGTTCTTCATGTAGGCACAAACGCCGCGATCGCAAACCGGACGCTTGATGGTGCGTCACCGGCCGGATCATGCCGCGGGCCGGCTCTCCCAGGCCGACCCGGTTTCGGACGCCCCCGAAGTCAGACGATCTCGAGCCTGCCCTTCATGCAGATCGGCTGGTTCAGGTTGAAGAAGTTGGGCGACGTCTTCATCACCGCCTGGTGGATGTCCTCGAACTGTTCCGCCGTTGCGGGGCCACCGATCCGGACCGTATAATCGAGCTGGCGGTAACCGGGCGCAACGCTTTCATCGAGCCCGAGAAAGCCGCGCAGATCGAGCTGGCCCTCGGTGTCGATCTCCAGCATGTCGAGCTCGATGCCGCGCAGCGCCGCATTGGCGACGTAGCCGACCATCATGCAGGCGTTGAGCGCGGTCATCAGCAATTCCTGCGGATTGGGCGCGCTGTTCTGGCCCATCAGTTCGGAAGGCTCGTCGGCCACGACCTTGAAGCGGCGACCGATCTGCGCGCCGCCAAGCTCATAGCCCTCGACGATCGTCTCGCTCCGGGTCTGGCCGGTCCAGCGGGTCTTCACCTTGAAGCGAACGATGCCCCTGGCGGGATCCGCGCGAACGTCGTCGACCATCTCTTCCAAAGCGGAAAGATCGAGGCCGTTGACGCGGCTCTTGAACATCGTGTCGGTCATGTCACGTCTCCTGGGCTGGGGGTCATCGGTAGAGTGGTGCGATCCGGTCGAGCTTCGCGCGGGCGCTCGGTGAGATGCGCGCGAGGGTGGCCTGGAAGTTCGCATGCGCCATTCCTGAGCCGAGGAAGGTCCAGCGCGACGATTGATGTTGCTGCGCTCGCAGATCGTTCCGGTCGAACTCGGAGACGCTGCGTCCGGTGGCCCTTGCCAGCGCTTCGAGGTTGAGTTTCGCCTGGGTGCCGAGGCCGGCATCGACGAAGGCGACGATCTCCAGATATTCGTCGAACGCGCGCGCAATCTCCTCGGGCGGCAGCGCCTCGGCCATGGCTTCGACCATCAAGGTGTCGAGCCGGGCATGCTGCGCCTCCTCCATCCAGTGGTGGCGGAGCAGGCTCTTCATCAGCGGATCGAGATCCGTATCGTCGCGGATGCTGTCGAGATAATGGGCCTGGGTCATCCATTCGAGCTGAAGGATGAACAGCGCGATGCCGAGCGGATGATGGCGGAGCACCTCGGCGGAAATCGCCTCGCTCGGCCCGATCATCGCGCAGTTGCTGCCGAAATCGCGGACGAAGGCGTGATGGAAGCGCTTGAACAGCTGAATGTGCTTGGCCTCCTCGCCGGCGAACTGAAGCAAGGCGCGGGTGCGGTTGTCGTCGAGGCTCAGATCGGCGCGAACATGGTCGAGGATGAACGGAAGGATGAATTCCTCGACTAATTCGAACATGCCGAGATATTCGTGCGCGCGGATGTGGTTGAGCACCTGCCGTGCATCTGCCGAGAGGCCCGGCGCGGCCGCAGTGCGGGCGAGCGCTTCGGGCAGGAAGGGCCGCCCGAAATCGAGCGCCGCGCCCTCGGGAATGACATCCTCGATGCGCCACGCGGCGCGCTGCGAGGAGGCGAGAATGGCGTCGTAGGTGAAGCTCCGGTACATGGAACGCTCCTGCTGAACCTTGGTGGGTGGAAATCGCCGTCAGGCGAACGGCCCTGCCGCGCCGGTCATTGCGATCGTGCTGAACATCACCGCCAGGATCCCGGCCACGATGCTCGCCGTCATGCTGCTCACTCTGATACTCATCGTCTTGCTCACCGCCTTTCCCTCTTGCCCCGCATCTGCACCCCCGGCGTGGAAGGGGGCGTTGGAATGCGCGTGTGAATTGTCGTGGACGGCCGTGTCTGGTAAATTTCCACGATGGCGACCGGGTCGCAGGCGACGCTCTCCCTGCATCTGCTAGGGACGATGGCCCTCGAGCGGGCGGGAGAGCCGGTAGCCCTCCCGGCCTCCAAGAAGACTCGCGCCCTGCTCGGCTATCTTGCCGCGTCCGACCGCAGCGTCCGCCGCGAGCGCCTGTGCGAGATGTTCTGGGAGGTGCCGGACGATCCCCGCGGCGCGTTGCGCTGGAGCCTGTCCAAGCTGCGCGGGCTGATCGACGACGAGCATGGCTGCCGTCTGATCGCCGATCGCGAGGAAGTCGGCATCGATTGCAGCGCCTTGTCGGTCGACTGGCGCACTTTGCGCGACCTCGCCGCCGCGGATCTGCGGAAGATCGACACGCCGGTGTTGGAAGCGGCGACGGTCGCCTGGGGCGATTTCCTCGAGGGGCTCGAGCTGCCCCGCTGTGACGACTACCAGTCCTGGCTGGTGGCGATGCGGGAAGATGCGCGGACGCGCTTCGTCGCCTTGCTGCGCGAGCTCGTCCAGCGCCCGATCGACCCCGACCGCGCGCTTGTCCTCGCCCGGCTGTGGACCAGCCTCGATCCCTATGACGCGCTCGCCCGGGTCGCGCTGATCGATCTGCTCGATCGGCTCGGCCGCCGCACGGAGGCCGATCAGCAGCGTGCGCTCGGCAGCAAGAAGCTGGGTGAGGCCGAGATGCCGGTGCCGCCGGCCCTGCGCAGCGCTCCGACGGCCGTCGAACCGGAGCCGCCGACACCGGTTCAGCACGTCAAATTCTGCACGGCATCCGACGGCACCGGCCTCGCTTACTCGATTGCGGGCGACGGGCCGCCTCTGGTCAAGACGGCCAACTGGCTCAACCATCTCGAACATGATTGGGAAAGCCCGCTCTGGCGCCACTGGATTCGCGAACTCGGCAGGGATCGCCGCATCGTCCGTTATGACGAGCGCGGCAACGGCTTGTCCGATTGGAACGCCGCCGACATCTCCTTCGATGCCTTCGTTGACGATCTCGCCAGCGTCGTCGACGCCGCGGGGCTCAAGCGCTTCGATCTGTTTGCGGTATCGCAGGGCTGCAGCGTGTCGATTGCCTATACGGTGCGCCATCCGCAACGGGTGCGACGCCTCGTTCTTTACGGCGGCTATGCGATCGGGTGGAAGCGTCGCGGGTCGCGCGAGGAGATCGATCGGCGCGAAGCGATGCTGACCCTCACCCGCCAGGGCTGGGGTCAGAACAATCCCGCCTACCGCCAGATGTTCACCACCCTGTTCCTGCCCGACGCGTCGCCGGCCGAGGCGGATTGGTTCAACGAACTGCAGCGTGTCTCGACCTCGCCCGACAATGCCGTCCGCCTGCAGCGGGCGTTCGGCGATATCGACGTCGAGACGCTGCTGCCGCAGGTACGGGTGCCGACCCTGGTGCTCCACGCCCGCGACGATTCGGTGGTTCCGTTCGCCGCCGGTCGCGGGCTGGCCGCCGCCATTCCCGGTGCCGAATTCGTCCAGCTTGAAAGCCGCAATCACATCCTTCTGGAAACGGAGCCGGCCTGGGCGAGAGCCGCCGAGTGCATCACGCAATTCCTCTCCGCCCCCTGATCCGCAAGCCCCGAGTCGCCACGCAGTACCGCCCAAACGCGATGTCGCGATGGTCCTTCTCGACGTGCAGTACGTGCCTCATCGACGAAGACGATCGGACCGTCGCAACCCGCTTGACTTTGATTGTCTACCTTTTAGGTTGTGATTGCTGAACGAGGGCAATGGTCAGGCTCCGCGCACTTCCGGGTGCGAGCGCGACCCGCGGTTTTTGACGGAATGCAGATTGCGCCGCGTCATCAATGCTAAAGCGCACGAGCCCTTGCCGGACAGCCGGGCGGCCTCGTGTTTCCAGATCGAAAGGAACACCGATGAGCCTGCAAGCACCATTCTTGCGCCTTCCTTCTCCCGCAACCTGTCGTCGCTGCTGTTGAAGCGCCGCGGCCGTGCGCCGCGTCCCCTGACCTGATCGCCGCGCCCGCGCCTTTGGCGTGACGCTTGGGGCGTGCCGACCGGCGACCGCCAGTGCAACTGGCGGACGGCCGGGGTGCGCCCGGCGAGGATGATCCAGCCGATGTTTTCCAGCCCGCGGATCCGCCTTCCGCGAAGGAGCCCCCATGTCCACCGTCACCGATACGCTCTGGTACACACGCTGCCCCGTCCCGACCGCGCTCGGCATTGCCGTTCAGCGCGGCTGGATCGCCGACGAATTCGCGCCCGACGGCATCTTTGTGAAGTCGATCCAGGAAACCAGCGACGCCGCTGTCCAGGAATCGCATTTCGATCACACGTTGCGGAGCTCGTTCCGGCAGGGCGGCAACATTCCGGCGATCTGGGCTCGGGCGCGCGGCCGCGATACGAGGGTGATCGGCCTGTCCTGGACCGACGAGTTCCAGGCGATCCTCGCCTTGCCCGAAAGCGGCATCCACCGTGCCCGCGATCTGCGCGATCTGCGCATCGGACTGCCGGTCAATCCGATCTCGATCGACTTCAACCGCGCCTCGGCGCTGCGCGGCTTCCATGCCGCACTCGGCCTCGACGGGCTCAGCCTCAAGAATGTCGACTGGGTCGACGCGCTGAGCCGTGAGACGCCGGAAAGCGGCACGCGCGGCATCGCCACCGGCGACGGCGCACGGCGGCGCCTGCGCCACGGCTATCAGGCGGAGACGCTGGCCCTGCTGCGCGGCGACGTCGACGCCATCTACGTCAAGGGCGCGCTCGGCCTCGAAACCGCGCGGCTGATCGGCGCGCGGATCATCAGCGATCTCGGCAGCCATCCGGATCCGGAAGTACGGGTCAACAACGGCACGCCGCGTACCCTCACCGTCGATGCCGCGCTGATCGAGGAGCGTCCCGATCTCGTTGCCCGCTTCCTCGCCCGCGTCGTCGACGCCGGCAATTGGGCACGCGCCCATCCCGACGAGACCGTGGCCTACATCGCGCGCGAGACCGGCTCCACGCCCGATTGGGTCCATGCCGCCTACGGCGACGATGCCGCGCAGAAGCTCGGGACCTTCCTCGATCCGGACTCGGTCGATGCGCTGTCCGACTTCAAGGACTTTCTGTTCGCGCACGGCTTCCTGGAGGCCGACTTCGATGTCGCCGACTGGGTCGATCCGCAACCGCTGGAAGAGCTCGCCCGCCGCACGCGCGACGCCGCCTGACACGAACATTCGCCGACCGGCTGCCCGGGAAGGGCGCCGGCGGCGCGGGGGAACAAGGAAAAGATTTGGTGCACAAGGGAATATACCTGGCCGGAGCAGCGTCGCTCGCCGCTATTCACAGCGGCGGAGCGGCAGCGCAGGAGAGCAAGCCTGCGGCGCTGGCGCTGGCGGACACGACGGCAGCGGCCGACGATGGCGAGACGGCGGATTACGGCACTGCGATCGTCATCACCGCCAACAAGCGCGAGCAGAGCATCCAGGACGTGCCGACCGCGGTCACTGCGCTCGGCGGCGACACCTTTACGCTCGGCGGCGTCGGCCGCTCCGCCAACGAGGTGCTGAACTACGTTCCCAATGCGTCGGCGGGCGCACAGCAGCACGGCCGTCCGCGCTGGTGGATCCGCGGCGTCGGCGCCGGCCAGCAGCAGCAGGATCTCGCCAATCCCGTCGGCTTCTATCTAGACGAGATTTACATCAGCAATGCCAGCGCGACCGGGCTGCCGCTGTTCGACGTCGAACGCGTCGAAGTGCTGCGCGGTCCGCAAGGGACATTGTGGGGCAAGAACACCACCGGCGGCGCGATCAGCGTGATCAGCAAGCGGCCCTCGCTCGATCCGGCGGCGGGCGACAATTACGTCAAGCTCGATTACGGCCGGTTCGACGACAAGATCATCGAGGGCGGCGTCGGCGCCGCCTTGGTGCCCGGCGCCCTCGCCGCCCGCATCTCGGGCCACATCGAGAACAAGGACGGCCGCTACCGGAACCTGTTCACCGGCGACGAGGACAATGCGATCGAGGACAGCGTGGTCCGCGGTCAGCTGCTTGGCAGGGCCGGCGACGTCACCGCGCTCGTCTCCGCCCATTACCGCAAGTACAAGACGTTCGGCGGCTATTGGGCGACGGCCAGCTATGCTGCAAACGGCGTGCTCCGCAACGGCTACGTCCCATCCACGGACCGCGACGTCGTCGACACCAATGCCGACGACAATAGCGATGCCGAGCAGGTCGGCGGCTTGTTCCGCCTCGATTGGGATTTCGGCGGGCTGACCCTTACCGCGCTGACCGGCTACGAGCGCTATCAGACGACCAGCACCAACGACAGCGATTACACCCCGCTCGAGATCAGCCGCGGCTACACCGATTCGGTCAGCCGCCAATGGAGCCAGGAACTGCGGCTTGCCTCGGCCCCGACCGGCCGGTTCAGCTGGATCGTCGGACTGCATTATTTCAACGAGAAGATCGACTCGTTCGCGGCCTCCGCGACCTTGCCGGACGGATCGGTGCCGGCGCGTCCCGGCGACACCGCACCCAATGCCTATAGCCGCACCATCTACGATCACGAGGCGGAGAGCGGCGCGGTCTTCGCCAATGCCCGTTACGCGCTCAGCGACAGCTTCGACCTCAACGTCGGTGCCCGCTTCACGCGCGAGACCAAGCAGCTCCAATTCGCCCGGGGGGCGTCGCCGAACGGCGCTGCGGCCCGCTGGAGCGATTATGCGCGCTGGTGGGAGAGCTATACGGGCAGCTTCGGCGGCGCCGGCACCTTTTCGGGCGATCTGAAGCGCAGCTGGGACGCCTTCACCTACGACATCACGCCGTCCTGGCGGGTCGCGCCCAACCATCTGCTCTACGGCAAATTTTCCCACGGCGTGAAATCGGGCGGCTTCAACACCGCGGCGCAGCTGCCTGCGGCCCTGCAGGTGGTCGCGCCCGAGAAGCTCGACGCGTTCGAACTCGGCTACAAGTCGGAATGGTTCGACGGTGCCCTGACCTTCAACGCCTCCGCCTTCCACTATGAATATGACGACGTGCAGATCAACGTCGTCGGCCCCAATCCGGGCGCGGTCGGCGGTGCCACCACCTCGTACCTGCAGAACGCCCGGAGCGCCCATGTCGACGGCGCCGAGTTCGAGATCGCCGCGCACCCGATCGAAGGCCTCGATCTCAACGCCGCGATCGGCCTGCTCGACACCGAATATGACGCGCTGCAGGTGGTCAACGGCGGTGCGGACCTCTCCGGCGCCGAATTCGTCCGCTCGCCGCACGTCACCCTGAACCTTGCCGCGACCTACACGGTCCCGCTCGCGAATACGGGCGAGATTCAGCTTGCTGCGGACGCGCGCTACCAGTCCCTCCAATATTATTACATCACGCCCCAGGACAATGTGAACCGGTATCTGCTGAACCAGCCCGGTTACACACTGACCAACGCGCGGATCACCTACAACACGCCAGGCGATCGCTTCTCCGTCACGGCCTACGTCAACAATCTGTTCGACGTCGATTACCGCAATCACGCGCTGCCGCAGGCCAATGCCGCCGCCGGCATCACCGGCGACACCGTCCAGTGGGGCGAGCCGCGGACCTACGGCGTCGCGCTCGTGGCGCGCTTCTGATGCTCACCCTCGTTCCCATTGCTCACCGGAGGCCCTCATGACCGCCTATCCAAGCGAAATCTGGTACACGCGCTGCCCCGTTCCGACGCCACTCGGCATCGCCATCAACCAGGGCGTGATCGAGGAGGATTTCGATCGGCTCGGTGTCACGGTGCGCTCGCTCCAGGACAGCCGCGATCCCGAGACCCGCGCCAGCCACTATGATCACCACCTCGCCCACAGCTTCCGGCAGGGCGGCAGCGTACCGGCGATCTGGGCCCGCGCCGCCGGTGCCGACACAAGGGTAATCGGCCTTAGCTGGGTCGACGAGAGCCAGGCGATCCTTGCCTTGCCGGGCTCCGGCATCCGGAGTCCGGCGGATCTCAGGGGGCGGCGCATTGCCTTGCCGCGCCGCGACGGCGACAAGATCGACATCTTCCGCGCGACGGCGCTGCGCGCGCTTCTCGCCGGCATGTCGCTCGGCGGCGTCGGCGAGCACGAGGTCGAGTGGGTGGATGTCGATGCGCGCGATCCCGCCGCCGGCGACGGCGAGACCCGGATCGGCGCCAACAGCCGCCGCGGCTGGAGCGGCCGGCCGCTCTACGCCGCCGAATTCGCCGCTCTGGTTCGCGGCGACGTCGACGCCATTCACGTCAAAGGCTCGCTCGGCCACGAATATGCATTTCTTGGCGGCGCCCATGTCGTCGTCGACACCGGCTGCCACCCCGATCCCAGGATCCGGATCAACAACGGGACGCCGCGGCCGCTGACCGTGGACGCCGCCACGATCGAACTCTATCCCGATCTCGCCGCCCGGCTGCTCGGCCACGTTCGGGCCGCCGGCGAGTGGGCACAGCGGCATCCGGCCGAGACGCTTGCCTACATCGCCCGCGAGACCGGCTCTCCCGAGCAGTTCGTCCTCTCCGCTTATGGCGGCGACACCCTCCACCGCCGCCTCCAGACCGATCTCGATCCAGCGGTGATCGACGCCCTCGCGGATTTCGCCGCCTTTCTGTTCGATCGCGGCTTTCTGCCCGCACCGGTCGACGTCCCCGCCTGGGTCCACCGCCGTCCGCTCGAGCTGCTGACACAGCCTGCGATCCGCGCCCTCGAAAGCGTGCCGGCATGAAGCCGCGCTCGATCCTGATCGGGGCGCTCGTCCTCCTCGTGCTCAGCGCGGCTGCGGCGTTCCAGTTCCGCGGGGCCGGCTCGTCGGCGGCGTCCGCATCGGCCGCCCCGACGACGCTCACCATCGCCAGCATCGCCTACCCGCATCAGGGGCAGCAGCGTTACCAGGGGCAGACCGCGATCATCCAGCAGCAGGGCTGGCTGGAGACCGAGCTCGCCAAGCGCGGAATCAAGCTCGCCTGGTTCCCGGTCCCGACCGCTGTCGGCGGCCCAATGATCAACGAAGGCTTCGCCGCGAAGCGGATCGATTTCGCCAGCTATGGCGACTTCCCGGCGATCATCGCCGCCTCCGGCGGAGTCGATCTGCGGCTGGTGGTGCCGGTCGGTCGCGGCCAGAACGTCTACCTCGTCGCCCGCAAGGATCTGCCGGCGCGCAGCATCGCCGATCTCAAGGGCAAGAGGATCGGCCTCCACCGCGGCCGCCCCTGGGAGCTGCCTTTCTCCAAGCTGGTCGAACAGAACGGGCTGAAGCTCTCCGACTTCCGGATCGTCAACATCAACCCGCCGGCGAGCCACGCCGCTTTGGCGTCCGGCGACGTCGATGCGGTCGTCCTGCTCTCCGATGCCTATCTGCTCGAGCAAAAGGGTGTGGGCCGCATCATCTGGTCGACCAAGCAGGCGCCCGAGGATTGGAAGATGCGCGCCGAACTGTTCGGCCGCGGTGACTTCGTCGACGCCAATCCGGAGCTCGCCCGGATCGTCGCCGAAGCCTACATTCGGGCGGCCCACTGGTCGTCGCTGCCCGCCAATCGCGACAAGGTGATCGAGATCGCCGCCAGGGCCGAGACGCCCCGCAGCGTCGTCGAGGCCGAATATGCCGAACCGCGGGTGCGCTGGCGCGACCGATTCTCGCCGCTCTATGATCAGGCCGTGATCGGCCATTATCGCGAGGTCGCCGATTACACCTACCGCAACGGCCTGGTGCGATCGAAGGTCGATGTCGACAAATTGCTCGATCGCCGCTTCGCCGGCGAGGCACTGCGCGACCTGAAGCTCGAGGGCCATTGGCCGCAGCCGCAACAGGCGGCCGAGACGAGCGTCGCACGGAGCGGCCGCTCGTGAACGACCGCCGGTTCATGACCAGCTTCATCCTGCTGTCGCTGACCAGCGGCGTGACCGTCGGTCTCGGCAAGGTGGTGACGACGCTCTATGCGCTGCAGCTCGGCGCTTCACCCTTCCAGGTCGGCATCGTTTCGGCGATGGAGTCGGTGGGCATGATCCTGGTCACGGTGCCGGCCGGATTCCTCATCGCCCGCTACGGGGCCCGCTCGATCTATTTCGCGGCGAGCATGGGGCCGTTGCTGGTCAACCTGGCAATGCCCTTCTCGGCATCGTGGCTGGCACTGGCGCTCGGCCGCTGGCTGATCGGCCTCTGCATCCCGTTCCGGATGGTGTCGATGAACAGCGCCTTCCTCGAACGCCTTCGCGGCGAAGGCGAGACCCGCGGTGGCTGGTATCGCGGATCGCTGACCGCCGGGCTGTCGATCCTCGGCCCGGCCGCGGCGGCCCTGCTCGCCGCGCGCGGCAACGTCACCGTCGGCTTCGCGCTCGTCAGCGCGCTGTTCGGCCTGATGGCGGTGTTCAGCCTGTCCTTTCTGCCGGTCCGTGATTCGGTCGCCGCCGGCAGCGCCCGGCCCGGCTTTCTGGCCGAGATCGGATTGCTGCTGCGCGACCTCGACGTCGCCGACACCTGCATCGTCGAGTTCCTGAACGCCGCGACCTCCGCGCTGTTCGGCACCTTCATCATCCTGCTGGCGCTGTCGCTGCCTCCCCTCGGCGAGCAGGATGGCATCCGGCTGATGCTGGTCCAGGGCGCCACCGCCACGGTCATGCTGTTCGCCGCCGGCACGATCGTACAGCGCCTGGCCCGCGGAACCGCTTATGCGCTCGGCCTTGCCCTCGGCAGCCTCGCTTTGCTCGCCTTCGGCCTTGGCGCTGACTTCGCCTCGCTGGCGCTCGGCGCGGTCCTGCTCAGCGCCGGCGCCGCCATCGTCCACCTCGTCAACGTGCGGATGCTTGCGGGCCTGCCCGGAGGCAAGAGCAAGGTCGCCGGGCTCTACAATCTCGCCTCGATGACCGGCTCCTCGGCCGGCGCGCTCGGCGGCGGCCTGCTGACCAAGATCCTGCCGCTGCAGGCCGTCTTCCTGCTGTGGCTGCCGCTGCTTCTCGCCGGCGCCGCCGCAGTCGGCCTGATCCGCCGCCGCACCCCCTCCACCCTCGCCGCATCGGAGGCGTGAATGAAGCAAAGTCTCTCCCGCATCGGCACCGGCTTCGCGCCGCTGCTCGGCCTGCTGCTGCTCTGGCAGGCGGCCTGCGCCAGCGGCCTGTTCCCGCCGCAGGTGCTGGTCGCGCCGCTCGACGTCGCCGCGACGCTCGCCGCGCTTTGGCGCAGCGGCGAACTCGGCGGCCATCTCGCGATCAGCCTCACCCGCCTGTTGCTCGGCTTCGGGCTCGGCGCCGGCCTCGGCCTCGCGTTCGGCACCACGATCGCCCTGTCCCGTTTCGCCGAAGCCTTGCTTGCGCCGCTCTTCCAGGCCCTGCGCCAGGTGCCGGTGCTCGCCTTCCTGCCGATGCTGGTGCTGCTCCTCGGCATCGAGGAACGGTTCAAGATCGTCGTGGTCGCGATCGCGACCTTCTTTCCGGTCGCTTTGGCCGCTTTCGACGGAGTCCGCGGCGTACCGCGCAGCCATTTCGAGGTGGCGAGGCTCTACCGCACCCCCTTGCTACCTTTCCTTCTCCGCATCCTGGTGCCGGCCGCGACGCCGCCGGTGCTCACCGGGCTTCGCATCGGCCTCACCCGTGCATGGCTCGTACTCGTCGCCTGCGAGCTGCTCGCCGCCGGCAGCGGCATCGGTCAGATGATGGAAATGGGCCGGCAGCTGTTCCGCATCGACATGGTGCTCGCCGGGGTGTTCGTCAGCGGCCTGATCGGATTTCTGCTCGATCGCGGCGTCAAATCGCTCGAACGCCGCACCCTGCGCTGGAAGGCGGCCTAACATGCGCAGCCACCAGCATCCCGCCGCGCGCATCGCCCTCGGCTTCGTCATCCCGATCCTGCTGCTTGCGCTCTGGCAGGTACAGGCGGAGGCTGGCGGCGCACGGGCCCTTGCGTTCGTGCCGCTGGCGTCGATCGGCGCGGCCTTCGCCGAGCTTGCCAAGTCGGGCCAGTTGCTCGGCGATGCGCTGTCGACGACGTCGCGAGCCCTGACCGGCCTGCTGCTCGGCGCCTCTGCAGGGATCGCGGTCGGCACGCTGATGGGCCTGTCCCGCCCGATCGAGCGGTCGATCGGCCCGCTTTACCACGCAATCCGGCAGGTGCCCCTGCTCGGCTGGCTGCCGCTGATCGGCCTCTGGATCGGCAATGGCGAGGCGGCCAAGCTGCTGATCGTCGGGCTGGCCGCTTTCTATCCGACCGTCCTCAACACCTATGAAGGGCTGATCCAGGGCGAGCGGCGCCACGCCGACGTCGCCCATCTGTTCGGTTTCAGCAGCGTCCAGACTTTCCTGCACGTGCTGCTGCCGGGCGCGCTGCCGCTGATCCTGACCGGCCTCAGCCAGGCGATCGCCTTCGCCTGGATCGCCACCATCGGCACGGAATTGCTGCTCGGCGCCGGCGCCGGTCTCGGCGCGGCGATGAGCCTTGCCCAGGCGCAGCAGCGCATGGACGTGATCCTGGTCGAGATCGCGGTCACCGGCCTGATCGGCTTCACCCTCAACAGCCTCTTCGCCGCCCTGCGCCGTCATGCGCTGCGCTGGCAGCCCGTCTGAAGGAGACGCACATGAACGTCAGCACCCTCTTCGATCCGCCGCGTCCAGACAGCCTGACTCAGGACGGCGCGCTCAGCATCACCGGACTCACCAAGCATTTCATCGTCGGCGGCAAGACGCTGCCGGTGCTCGACGGCGTCGATCTGGTCGTCCGGCCGGGCGAGTTCGTCAGCATCGTCGGGCCGAGCGGCTGCGGCAAATCGACCCTGCTGCGGCTGGTCGCCGGCCTCGATACCGATTTCTCCGGCGAGATCCGGCTGGACGGCAAGAGGATCACCGGCACCGATCTCGATCGCGGACTGATCTTCCAGGATCATCGGCTGTTTCCCTGGATGACGCTGGAAGAGAATGTCGGCCTCGCTCTGCTCAACAGCGCAATCCCGAAGGCGCAGCGCGCCCGCATCGTTGCGGAGCATATCGCGCTGCTCAACCTCGACGGCTTCGAGAAGGCTTATCCCCATCAGCTCTCCGGCGGCATGGCCCAGCGCGGCGCGATCGCCCGTGCGCTCGTCACCGAGCCCAAGCTGCTGCTGCTCGACGAGCCATTGGGCGCGCTCGACGCGCTGACCCGGATCCATGTCCAGACCGAGCTCCAGCGCATCTGGCTGCGCCAGCGCTCGACCATGCTGATGGTCACCCACGACGTCGAGGAAGCCGTCTACCTCAGCGATCGGGTGATCGTGATGGGTGCCAAGCCAGGCCGGATCCGGCGGATCGTCGACATCGACCTCCCCCATCCGCGCGAGCGCACCCTGCCGCAGCTCCACGGTCTTCGCGACGAGATTCTGGCGGAGCTGATGCAACCGGCGGGATCGACGGAGCCTGAAAATCTCGTTCGCCTGCCGCTGCGGGAGGCCCTGTGATGAGTCGCACCCCCGATCACCCGATCGAAGCCGTCTTCCTCGACCGCTGGTCTCCGCGAAGCTTCTCCGGCGAGGCGATACCGGATTCGGTGCTCGCCAGCGCGTTCGAGGCGGCGAGATGGGCACCGTCCGCCTACAATGCGCAGCCCTGGCGCTTCCTGGTCGCCCGCCCCGATACGCCCGACTGGGTCGACTTCGTCAGCCTGCTCGCTCCGTTTAACGCGCGCTGGGCCTCGCGCGCGTCGGCGCTGATCGTGATCGTCTCGGCACGGACCGCGGATCGGCGCGGGGTCGTCGTCGAAAATGTCAGCCACAGCTTCGACGCCGGCGCCGCCTGGGCCAATTTCGCCCATCAGGCGCTGCTGCTCGGCTGGCACACCCACGGCATCGGCGGCTTCGATCGCGAGGCGGCACGCACTCTGCTCGCAATCCCGGAGGATTTTGCCGTCGAGGCGATGGTCGCGGTCGGCCGCCAGGCCGGTCTTGATTCGCTGCACGCCGATTTCCACCCGCAGGAACAGCCGAACGGCCGCCGCCCGATCGAGGACTTCGTCTTCGCGGGCCGCTTCGATTCTCCCCTCTTCAGCAAGGAAAGGAATGCTGCATGACGCTCAAGGCCTATTGGCGGCTCGATCCGGCGGCGGAGCCCGACCGGGCCGAGCCGAGCGCCCGCGCCGAGACCCTCGCGCGCGACGTTCGCCCGATCACGATCAACCGCTACGATCATTACGTCCAGATCGCCCGGGCGGCCGCCCTCACCGCATTCGATGGGCTGTTCATCGCGCATCGCCAGGAAGCGGACGACAGCCAGATCGTCGCCGCCGCGATCGCCCGCGCCGCGCCCCGGCTGCGGCTCGTTCCTGAATTCCCGGCATCGGTCGGGTCTGCCGTCTACGCCGCCAAGCAGGCGGTGACCTTCCAGCGCGCCGTGCATGATCGGCTCGGCTGGGCGATCGCCCCGGACGGGGATCCGGACGTCCGCGCCGCTCAGGCCGATCCGGTGGCCGATGCCGATCTCGGCGCCCGGATCGAGGAGTTCCTCCACGTCGCGCGCGGCGTCCACGGCGAACGGCCGTTCGACTTCAAGGGACGCTTCTTCGAAGTGCAGGGCGGCGGCTTCGAAGCGCCGCTGTCGGGGGCCGCCTTCCCGCAAGTGTTCCTCCGCGGCGAGCAGGAGGATGCGCTCGCCCGCTCGGCCCGCTTCGCCGACGTCCACCTGTTCGCGCCGCAGCCGATCGAGGCTCTGCGGGCCAAGATCGAGGATCTCGATCGTCTCGCACTCGCCGCCGGCCGCAACATCGAATTCGGGATCAGCCTCGGCCTCGCCGCCCGCGAGAGCACGGAGGATCTCGCCGACCTGCCGGAGACCGACATCGTCGGAACCTATGACGACGTCGCCGCCCGGCTGGCCGAGCTTGCTTCGGCCGGGATCGGCCATTTCGTGCTGTCTGCCGCACCGTCGCTCGAAGAGGCCTATCGCATCGGCCAGTTCGTGCTCCCCCGCCTCCGTGCCCACCAGCCGGCGCTTCGCGCCGCAGCCTGAGGAGAAAGTCCATGGCCATCGATTTCTACTGGCGGCTTCCCACCCACGGCGATCATGCGACGATCCGCCGCGCCTCCCTCGATCGCGGAGACTGGTCGCCGCTCTCCGCCGGCAGCCAGGCGCCGGGACTGACCGCGGCTGGTGAAGAAGACGGCTTTCGGTACATCGATCACCTCGCCGAGATCGCCAGGGCGGCCGAGATTTCCGGCTTCATCGGCGGGCTCATCCCCTCCTTCCCGAACACCGACGATCCCTGGGTGATCTCGCCCCTGCTGGCACGCGAGACGAAAAGCTTCCGGTTCATGATCGCCTTCCAGCCCGGCTTCCTCAACCCGGTTCAGGCGGCGCGGCTCTCGGCCAGCCTGCAGCGCGCGACCGGCGGCCGCACCGTGTTCAACGTCATCACCGGCGGCGGCGGCCCCTCCCAGCTCTGGTGGGGCGACAGCTTCTCGCATGACGACCGCTACGGCCGCACCTCGGAATTTCTCGACGTGTTCAAGGGTGTCTGGAAGGATCCGGGCTTCACCTTTGAAGGCCGCTTCTACACCGTCCGGAACGGCGGCCTCGCGCCCCTGCTCGGGCGGGAGGAGATACCCGAAATCTGGTTCTCGGGTTCGTCGGAAGCGGCGCTGCAGAGCGCGGCCCGCCACGCCGATTATTATCTCTCGTGGCTCGAACCTTATGATCAGCTGCAGGACAAGTTCGCCAAGGTGAAGGCGCGCACTGCCCAGCTCGGCGGCGAGCAGAAATGCGCTATCCGGGTCGATCTCGTCGCCCGCGCAACCGAGGAGGAAGCCTGGCGCGACGTCCGCATCGGTTTCGAGAACGTCACCGACGAAACCCGCGCCCGCTGGCGCGGCCAGCCGACCGACAGCGTGGGTGCGTCCCGTCAAGCGGCGCTGCGGCCGACGGAGGCGAAAAGGTGGGACGAACTCGTCGTCGGACGGAACCTCTGGGGCGGCTTCAACCTGCTCCGGGGCGGTCCCGCCCTCGGGATCGTCGGCAGCTACGAGCAATGCGCGGAGCAATTGGACGAACTGATCCACCGCGGCGCCGACGCCTTCATCCTCGCCGGCACCCCGCACCTCGAGGAAGCCTATCGCATCGGCGAGGAGGTGCTCCCGCTGCTCGGCCGCACCGCCACGGCCGGCCTGCTCCAGGCCGCCGAATGACAACCTTCACAGGAGAGCAAGCATGACCAGTCTCAATTCGACCATTTCCGACTTCGCCGAACAAGCGATCCGCGATGCCGCCATCGCCTTTCGCGGTCTGCGAGACACCGGCACGATCTCGCCGAGCGGGACGGTCAGCTTCGTCGAGCGCGTGCCAGGCGAGCAAGCGGTGATCTCGATCGGCTATCCGGGGCCGTTCGCCCCCGACGCCCCGTTGAAGCCGACCATCTTCGCACTCGACGGCGAGGTGCTCGAAGGACCACCCAACGGCAATCTCGGCGGCGGCCGCTATTTGCCGCTGTTCCGGGGCCATGACGACATCACCAGCGTCAGCCACGTTCACACGCCCTATCTCGGCGCCTGGTCGCAAAGCCACCGCGCGCTGCCGATCCGCTACGTGCCGGTGCAGCGCTGGACCCGCTCGCGCGAACTGCCCATCTATATAGACCGCCGCCAGGGCGAAGCCGCCTTCATCCTCGAAGTGCTGGAGCGCGATCCCGGCGTCCCCGCGATCCTGGAGGCCAATGGCGGATCGACGGCGTGGGGTCGCCAGGGGCTGCTCGCGCTCGCCAACACGATCGTGCTGATCGAGGAAGGTGCCCGCTTCCAGGCCCTCGCCGAGACGCTCGGCGGCTCCAGGCCGTACGGCCCCGGCGTGCTCGAGCAGCAGTGGAAAATGTCGGGTCTGCTCCGCCCCGACGAGGTGATCGAGGCGATCGCCGCCGAATGATTCCTCCCCAGCGGGTTTCGTCCTCCTCGGCCCGCTCGACTGGGCCGTGCCGGATCGTGGTGATCGGCACGGCCCCTTTTTCCGGCCGAGCTCGGCCGCAACAGGGCGCTGGTGATGACCCGAGAGAAGAGTTCGATCCTTCAGCAGAAGAAGACCCGTGCCGGGGCCGACGATCGCTCGGTCGACGAAGCGGTCGTCGCCTTGCGCGCTGCCATTCGCGATCTCCGCTTCGGCTCCGTCTCGATCAAGTTCCACGACGCTAAGGTCGTCCAGCTCGAGATTACGGAGAAGAGCCTGCTCTGACCGAAGCGGGCGTACGCCGCGACCGGCTCAGACCGCCTTCAAGGTGATCGGCGGGGTGTGCTCGCCGAGGCGCGAAAGGATCCGCACCGCCCGGGGGCGGATCATCTTCATCGCCTGCGTTTCCCAGTCGGTGAAGCCCCAGGCCGCGGGATCCTCGCGCGACACGATCTTCAGATCCTCCGGCATCTCGCCGAGATCGATCTCGTAGAGCGAGATCGGACGCCGGGTCACGGCGGAATAGAAAGGCCGCACGACCGGCCTTGCCAGCACGCTCTGCGCCTCGGCGGAGACCACCGCGAGTTCGTCGGAGCTCAGCCGGACGAGGGAGCCGACCGGATAGATGCCGATGCAACGAATGAAGACACGCAGGATCGCCGGATCGAAATGGCCGTCCCAACGGAACATGCGGGCGAGCGCCTCCGCCGGCGGCCAGGCGCGGCGATGGGGCCGGTTCGACGTGATCGCGTCATAGACATCGCAGACGGCGGCCATCCGGCCCAGCAGGCTGATCGCTTCGCCCTTGAGCTGATGCGGGTAGCCGGAACCGTCCATCCGCTCGTGATGGTGGAGGATGCCGTCGAGAACAGGCTGCGACAGCGTCTCGATTCCGGCGAGCTTGACCGGTCCCGCTTCCGGATGCTGCTGCAGGCGCTCGGTCTCGGTGGCGGAGAGTGACGCGGGTTTGTCGAGCAGTTCCTGCGGCGCGTCCACCTCGCCGATGTCGTGGAGCAGTCCGGCGAGGCCGGCCTCCCGGACCACAGACTCGTCCAGACCCATTTGCAGCGCCAGTGCCACCATCATCGCGGAGACGGCGATCGCATGAAGATAGGCATATTCGTCCGCGGCCTTGAGCCGGGCGAGGGTCATCAGCGCGCTTCGGTTGCGGAGCACCGAGCCCGTGATCGCGGCGATCACGGGCTCGATGCCGTCCAGCCCCGATAGGCGGCCGAGCTTCGCATCCTCGATGAAGGCGGCGACTGCGGACTTCGCGTCTTCCAGGATGCGTTCGGCGTGGTCGAACTCGGCGCTCGGGCTCCGCGGCGCATTCGCATCGGCGGGCGCGGACAAGATTGCTTCGGCGTCGGCGCGGACGGCCTGGATGTCGGCTGCGATCACCGGCGGCACGCGCTTGGGAGCGGGCCCGATGCCCTTCTTGAGATCGATCCAGATGCCGGCGACGCCGCTCCCGCGGAGCAGAGCAAGGTCGGCCGGTTTCTCGAGCAGGAAGCGCGCGCGCCAGAAGGGGTGGTCCAGCCACGATCCGTCGATCGCCTGGATGTACATTCCCAATCGCAGCTGGTCCGGCGTAATCCTCAGCAAATCTTCGTTCCGTTCGAGCCCTCGGACCAGCGCCTCCGCGCCCGCCGAGCCAAAGTACACGAAGCCTCGAAAAAGAGAGCTTCCCCTGTCTTATAGATGCCGCCGCTGGTGGAACGATCGCACCGCATGCTATTTGCACGGCCCGGCGGGCGTACGGCGCTTCTACGTACTTGCCCCGGTGAGGCTGCTAACAGGCCTTTAGAAAGGCTACCCCTAAGCGTCGCTCCGAGGGGAATCTGCGCGCCTGCGCCGATCGTTGGAGAAGCGTCGTTGACTGGGGAAAAGGCGGACTCGTTCCGGGGAGCATCGGCCGGAGGCCTTGAGGACGACGCGGATCGGCCAAACCGGGCGCAGTCGTGGCCGATCGTTGCCATCGTCGCGATCCTGCTCTCCATGGTCGTCAGCGCGATCGCGGGCTTCGCCTATATCGAGCATGAGCGCGCCCATGCCGCGACGATCGCGACCGAGCTCGATCACGTCCGCAGTTATCGGTTCGGCGTCACCAATCAGATGGAATCGGCGACCGGTTACGCCGCGACCGGCAACACCGCCTTGCTCAAGACGTTTTTTGCTGCGTCCGACCTCGCCGGCGAGAACGTGCAGGCCGTCCGCCTGCTCGCCGCCCGATCGACCACGCGGCCCCATGCCGATCCGCTGACCATCGTCCGTCAATTGAACGGCCTTTGGTCGCGCAGCATCGGGCTTTCCCGCCGGGGCGCGCGCGCCGAGGCTGACGCCTTGCTGACCAGTCCGGAAGCGGTCGAGGCGCTCGCCAGAATCCGTAGCCAGCTGGCCCGCTACGAGACCGAAGCGCGCGATCGCCAGGCGGAGCATGATCGCCGTCTTGCGTTTGCCTGGCATCTCGTCATCGGCATCCAGATCATCGGCGGCCTGCTGTCGGTGGCCGGTCTCGCTTTGACCTACCGCCACGTCAGCCGCGACGCCCGTCGCCGCCGGCAGGCCATGCGCCAGGCCGAGATCCTGTTCCACATGGCCGACGTCCTCCAGAGCGCGTCCGGCCAGGAAGACGCCAATGCCGTGCTCGGCGCCACCGCCCGGCGCCTGTTGCCGCAGCTCTCCGGCGCCCTTTACCTGTTCAGCAGCGCGCGCGATCGTCTGGTGCTCAGCACCGCTTGGAACGAGCATGAGGGCGACGCCACGCCCGCGACCATCCTCGCCTCCGAATGCTGGGCGGTGAAGCGCGGCAAGGTTCAGGCCAATCTCCGCTCGGGCGACGCGCTACGTTGCGAGCATCACCAGGGCAGCGGCGCCGCGATCGAAGTACCGATGGTCGCCCGCGGCGAGGTCCACGGCCTGATCCGATTCTCCGCCGCGGGCCCGGCCCAGGACCAGGAGCTCGCCGAAGCCGCCACGTTGATCTCGGCCCTCACCGACGCGGTGTCGCTGGCGCTGTCCAACATCGCCCTGCGCGACAAGTTGCGCTCGCAGGCGCTCAAGGACCCGCTCACCGGCCTCTACAATCGCCGCTACATGGAAGACAGTCTGCAGCGCTTCGTTTCGCTGTCGCAGCGCAGCGGCACGCCGGCGTCGGTGGTTCTGATCGATCTCGATCATTTCAAGAAGCTCAACGACGATCATGGCCACCTGATCGGCGACACGATTCTGCGCGCGGTCGCCGAGACCGTCTCCGGAACGCTGCGCGAAAGCGACATCGCCTGCCGCTACGGCGGCGAGGAATTGCTCGTCATCCTGCCGGACTGCGCGCTCGCGGACGCGGTCTACAAGGCGGAGGTGATCCGCGCCCGCATCGAAACTCTGTCGAACGTCCATGGCGTCCGCGTCACCGCTTCGCTGGGCGTGGCGTCCTCGCCCGAGAACAGCAACACCGTGCAGGATCTCATTCTGCAGGCCGACACGGCCCTCTACGAAGCGAAGCGTGGCGGTCGCAATTGCGTCCAGGCCGCAGCCGCCCGCCCGAACAGCCTGGAATTGTCTGTCGCCGCCTGATCGACTGCGCGCCACTGACATCGCCAAATTCGCAGATGCAAGCTGCCGCGGTGGAAAGGGTGTTTGACAGGGAGGCTCGATCCTGTAAAAGAAGCTTTACAGGAGGTTCTCGATGTTCCGATCAAGACAATATGTGCTGGAGCTTGGCGGAGCGCTCGTCCTCTATGCCGTGCTGCTTGTCGCAGCGAATGCGATCGAGCGCGCGGTGCAGCCGGCCGCCACGCTCAAGCTGGTGATCAACCTCGCTCCGATGCTGGGCGCATTTGCCGCGGCTTGGGCCATCCTGCGGGGGCTATGGCGGATGGACGAAATGCAGCGCCGGATTCAATTCGACGCGATCGCCATCTCGTTCCTCGGCACCGCTCTCGTCACCTTCGGCTGGGGCTTTGCCGAAGGCGCTGGATTACCGCACCTGAGGGCGTTCGCGGTGTGGCCGATCATGGCCACCTTGTGGGGCCTGGGCATGGTCGTCGCCCAGCGCCGCTACCGGTGAACAACCGCATGAAGGAATTGCGTCTTGCTCGGGCGTGGAGCCAGGGCAATCTCGCCGACGCGCTCTCCGTGTCGCGGCAGACGGTGAATGCGATCGAGAATGGGCGGTACGACCCAAGCCTGCCGCTGGCCTTCACGATCGCCGCTGTGTTCGGCCTCACCATCGAAGATATTTTCCAACCGTAAACAGTAGAACAGGAGAATAGATATGCGCACGCGAACCATGCTCGCGGCGATGGGGATCGCCTTGTCTTCGCCGGCGGCGGCGCGTGCCGAACTCGCCCCGCCACCACACCCAATTTCGGCCGCGCAGGACCGCATCTCGGTGGTGGTCGAAGGGCATGGACCGGATGTGATCCTGATCCCCGGCCTCGCATCCTCGCGAGACGTCTGGTCCGGTCTGGCGACCCGGCTGAAGCGGACCCATCGGGTACATCTGGTCCAGCTTGCCGGATTCGGCGGGTCGCCTGCGGTCGAAGATCCTGGAAACCGGGTGGCCGCTCCGGCAGCCGAGGCGATCGCCGCCTACATCGGGCGCGAACGGCTGCGCGCCCCGGTCGAACGCGCCGCGATTGCGTTCGTCGATGGCCACTCCCAGGCCCCGGCGAACAGATGACGACCCAAAGCGGCCGGCACACCGGTGCCGGCCGCTTTGGCTCAGAAGACGAGAAGACCCAGCGCGACCCCCGCTTGCACCGCGGCGATGATCCAGAGCTGGGTCGAGAAAGGCTGCTTGCGCGTCTTGTGACGGAAGAGGTGTCGCGCCAGGAAGGCACCGGGCGTGCCGCCGATCAGGGCAAGTCCGAGCAGGTCAGCTTCCGGGATGCGGCGGTCCCCCGCCCTCGCGCGGGATTTGTCCTGCCAGAAGCGGAGCATTGTCCACGCATTGAGCGACAACAGGATCACGGCAGCGATCGGGATCCAACCGTTCACGATGTGTATCCTTCGCGTCAGAAGAGCTTGCGGATGCGTCCGTGCTCGCCGCGTGTCTCGGCCTGGACTCGCGCCCAATCGTCCGAGTTGCGGACATCGTCGATCCCGATCGGATCCCAGCGCGAGACGCTGCGCGTCGCGTCCTCCGGCGGCTTGCGCGCTTCCGTCACCACCAGATCGTGCGCGACGGGATCGTAGAAACTGAGGCCGCACTGGCTGCCGATGCTCCACACGACCGCGGCGAGCACCTCGAGATCGCCGCGCTGGAGCAGGATGTCGCGCCCCTGCGCCGGCAGGTTCGAGCCTTCGGCCATCGCGCCGGTGCAGGAAAGGTTGCGCAGCAACACGGGGATCTTGCCGGTCGTGGTCACCAGCGTCGCATTGGCGTGGAGCCGCGCGCGCGGCGCAGCGCGACGCCCGATCGGCGACTGTCCGAAAGTCTTGAAGGCCGGATTGGTGGCCATGCAACGGGTCCTCTTATGCTGGAAGAACCCTATCCCGACATGCCTAAGATCCGATTAACCCTCGCCATCGGGTGATTGCGTCAGGGTTTGTACGGAGGTCGGCGCCTCTCGCCTCCGGTCAGTGCGCCCATTCCTGTTTCAGGACTTCGGCAGTCTTGCCGTCCCACTTGATCTCGATCTTGCGGCCGCGGGGATCGCCGCTTTCGGCACCGAACAGTTCGTAGATGACGAGCCCGTCGGCCTGGCTGCTCTCGATCACCCGATTGGGCGTGAAGGCGGCGTCGTGGGCGGCCGCTGCCCGTCGCACTGCAACCGGCGCGACATCGAAGCCGAT
Source organism: Sphingosinicella sp. BN140058 (assembly GCF_004135585.1). Classification (NCBI taxonomy): domain Bacteria; kingdom Pseudomonadati; phylum Pseudomonadota; class Alphaproteobacteria; order Sphingomonadales; family Sphingosinicellaceae; genus Sphingosinicella; species Sphingosinicella sp. BN140058. Next base: position 1,237,440 of record NZ_CP035501.1, read on the forward strand.
GTCCCGCTGGGTCTCGACGACCCGCCAGCGTCCACCCTCCTCCATGATGTCGAATTCGATCTCGGATCCGTCGGCAAGCGTGCCTTCGACGTCGAAATAGCGCCGCCCCTCTCGAGTCTCGGCTTCCGCTTCGACCGGGGTGAAGCTCGGGCGCGCGGCCCTGGCGGCGGCGAGCACGGCTGGCGGCACGTCACGAAGCGCAACTTCCGCTTTACCGGAGCTTGCGACCTTGCCGTCCTGAGCCGCCGCCTGAGACGCGCTCGCCGCCAGAAATAGGATCGCGAGAACCAGCCTGTTCGTCATCATCCGTCTCCTTTCCTGCCACATCCCGCTTCAGCCGGATTGTGCATGACACCGGTTTCCCTTACAACCTCCGCGGAGACTCCGTAAGAGGGGTCCGTGGAGGGATTGTCCTGATGGCCAAGAGTTTCGAGGAGGCGGCGGAGACCGGCGCCCCGAATGCACGGGTCGGACGCGTTCGCTGGGTGATCGTTGCCCTGCTGTTCGCCGCGACCGCGATCAATTACGTCGACCGGCAGATGATCGGACTGCTGAAGCCCACGCTCCAGGGCGAATTCGGCTGGACCGAGACGACCTATGCCGACATCGTCTTCTACTTCCAGCTTGCCTACGCGATCGGCTATATCGTGTTCGGCAACGTCGTCGACCGGATCGGCGCACGGCTCGGCTATTCGGTCGCATTCGTCGTGTGGACCGCCGCGCACATGCTGCACGGCGCGGTGAGCTCTGTGTTCGGCTTTGCCCTGGTGCGCGCGATGCTCGGCATCGGCGAGAGCGGCAACTTCCCGGCCGGGCTCAAGGCGGTGACCGAGTGGTTCCCGAAGAAGGAACGCGCCTTCGCCACCGGCCTGTTCAACGCCGGAGCCAATGTCGGCGCGATCATCACGCCGCTGATCGTCCCGGCGCTCACGCTGGCCTATGGCTGGCGCGGCGCGTTCGTGATCACCGGCGCGATCAGCCTGCTGTGGCTGGTCGCCTGGATCGCGATCTACCGCCGTCCGCGCGAATCGAAGCGGCTGTCCGCGGCCGAGCTCGCTTATATCGAAAGCGATCCGGCCGATCCCGCTCACAAGGTGCCGTGGATCCGCCTGATCGGCCGCAAGGAAACGTGGGCCTTCGCGGTCGGCAAGTTCCTGACCGATCCGGTCTGGTGGATGTTCCTGTTCTGGCTGCCGGATTTCCTCGTCAAACGTCACGGTCTCGATCTCAAGACGTTCGGCCCGCCTTTGGTCGTGATCTACGTCGTCTCTGACGTCGGCTCGATCGTCGGCGGCTGGTTCTCGTCGCGGCTGATCCATCGCGGCTGGTCGATCAATGCGGCGCGCAAGACGACGATGCTGATCTGCGCCCTGTGCGTGACGCCGATCTTCTTCGCGCAGTACGTCGACAATCTGTGGATCGCGGTCGCGATCATCAGCCTGGCGACCGCAGCGCACCAGGCCTGGTCGGCCAACCTCTACACGCTGCCGTCCGACATGTTCCCGCGCAAGGCGGTCGGTTCGGTGATCGGCATCGGCGGCACCGCCGGTGCGGTCGGCGGCATGATCTTCTCGCTCTACATCGGCCAGGTGCTGGAGCGGGTCGGCAGCTACCAGCTGATCTTCATCGTCGCGGGCGTCGTCTATCTGCTCGCGCTCGGGATCATCCATCTGCTCTCGCCGCGCCTCGATCACGCGGACGTCGCGGACGCCTGATCACCGCGCCGCCAGGCTGGAAGGGGTTCGGCTTCGGCCGGGCCCCTTTTCGTTGGGATCGTGGCCGATGCGGATCCGGTCCAATCATCCCTTTGATCGTCTGACCGCGCCGTCTATAGCCCTCGCAACGGCCGCCTGCGTCGCGCGGAGCGCCGGAGGCAGGCACAGCCGCAGTCGAGGCGCCAGGAATTGAGCATCATCACTCAGATCGATCGCTACGTCGCGAAGCAGATCTTCGTGCCGCTGCTCGGCACGCTGACGCTCGCGGCGATGCTGCTGATCCTCGAAAAGATGCTGCGCCTGTTCGATTTCGTGGTCAGCGAGGGCGGTCCGGTCCAGGTCGTCTGGAAGATGCTCGCCAATCTCATACCGGAATATCTTGCGCTCGGCATTCCGATCGGCCTGCTGCTCGGCGTGCTGATCGCCTTCCGCAAGCTCGCGCTCTCGTCCGAGCTCGACAGCCTGCGCGCCGTCGGCCTGGGTTACGGCCGGCTGCTGCGCGTGCCGATGCTGTATGCCATCGCGTTGATGGCGCTCAACCTCGCCATCGTTGGTTTCATCCAGCCCAAGGCGCGCTACGCGTATGAGGAGCTGCGCTTCGAGCTGCGCTCCGGCGCGCTCGGCGCCTCGATCAAGGTCGGCGAGTTCACCAACCTCGGCAAACGCATGACGCTCCGTGTCGAGCAGAGCGAGAATAAGGGCCGGCTGCTGCACGGCGTGTTCGTCCGTGCCGAAACCCGCGACGGCAAGTCGCTTGCGGTCACCGCCGATCACGGCACCTTCCTCGCCACCGACGATCCCGATACGATCATCCTGCGGCTGGCCAACGGCCGTCTCGTCCACAATGCGCCGGGCTTTCGGGCGCCGCGCGTGCTCAGCTTCCAGGCGCACGATCTGCCGATCGATCTTCCCGCGATCGAGCGCTTCCGCGGCCGCGGGCATGGCGACGAGGAGGAGCTCACCATTCCCGAGCTCGTCCGCCAAGGCCATTCGGAGGCGCTGCCCCGCCAGACCCAGGCGGCGATCCGGGCCAATTTCCACTATCGCGTCGTCGAAGTGGTGATGATGCTGCTGATGCCCGGCCTCGCAGTCGCGCTCGCCGTTCCGCCCAAGCGCAGCACGTCGGGCCTCGGCATCTTCCTGTCGATCGTGATGGTGGTCACCTATCACAAGGTGAACCAATATGCGGAGCAAATGGGCGGCCAGGGCCGGATCGATCCGATCATCGCCTTGTGGGTTCCGTTCACGATCTTTGCCGGACTGATCGGCTGGATGTTCTGGACGCTCGCCTACAAGCCGGGCGGCCAGCCGATCGGCGGACTGGAGCGGATCGCCGCCAAGGCTGCCAAGGCGCTCGGCCGCGTCCTTCGGTTTGGCCGCTTCCGTCCGCGCCGCGAGCTCGCACCCGCAGAATGATCAACGTCCAGTTTTTCCCGTCCCGCCGCATCGCCTGGTACATGGCGAAGATGTTCCTGCTCCGCAGCCTTGCGGTGCTGGCGGCGCTGGTGGTCATCCTGATGACGCTCGATCTGCTCGGCGAATCCGGCAAGATCCTGCGCGTCCCGGGCAATGGTGACGCCGAATTGTGGCGTTACGTATCGCTCAGGGTGCCGCAGCTGATTGCGCGCTTCCTGCCCTTCGCGGTGCTGCTCGGGACGCTGATCGCGCTCGCCACCTTGAACCAGAACAGCGAAGTGGTGAGCATGAAGGCGGCCGGAATCTCCGCCCATCAGATCATCGCCCCCCTGATCCTGGCCAGCCTGTTGGTCGCAGCCTTCAGCTTCGTGTTCAACGAGCGCATCGTCACCCGCGCGACCGAGACGCTCAACGCGTGGACCAAGGTCGATTACGGGCCGGTGCCCAAGGATACGGGCATCGTGCCCAACGTCTGGGTCCGCTTCGGCGACGATCTCGTCCTCGCGCGCGAAGTGCGGGGCAGCGGTGCTTCCACCCGTCTCGCCAACATCACCATCTATGATCGCCGCTGGGAGACTCTCCAGCGCATCGTCAACGCCAAGTCGGCGCGGCCCGAAAATGGCGGCTGGCGGCTCGAGCAGGTCGACACGTTCGATGTCGACAAGGGCGTCAAGAGAGAGCTGCCGGTGCTCCGTTTCGGGGAAGGGCTCGATCCCACCCAATTCACCCTGTCGCGAGTCGACGCGGACGAGGAAACGTTCGGCACCCTGCGCTCTGCAATCCACGAACTCCGCGTCGCCGGCCGGCCGACGGCAGAGCTCGAAACCGGCTTGTGGCACAAATTCTCGGGCCCGCTGTCAGCCGTCCTGATGCCGCTGCTCGCCGCCGTCGCTGCATTCGGGCTGGCGCGCTCGGGGCAGCTGTTCGTCCGCGCCGTGATCGGCATGGCGCTCGGCTTTGCCTATTTCGTCGCAGACAATTTCGCGCTCGCCATGGGCAATCTCGGGGCGTACCCGCCGCTGCTGGCGGCCTGGGCGCCCTTCGCCCTGTTCCTGCTGATCGGCGAGACGGTCCTGATCCGGACCGAGGAATGAGCGAAGATCCGGAGGCGCAGGCCGCGTCGGTTACCCGGCGCGACGTTGCGCGTGGCGCCGGCCTCGCCGGCCTCTCGCGGCTGAGCGCGCTGATCGACGCGATTGCCCAGCCCGCTTATACCTGGCTGTTCGGCCTTACCGGCTACGGCATCTATGTCGTGCTGTGGGGCGCGGTGAACATGGCCTCGAACCTCGCCGACCTTTCGATGACCAGCGCCCTGCAGCGCGTCGTCCCCGGCGAAGCGGACGAGGATCGTGCCCACGGCTACGTTCGAGCGGCCTTGCTGCTCGCGGTGGCGCCGTCGATCGTGATCGCCGCCCTGGTCTCCTGGCAGGCGAATGCGGTTGCCGGCCTGTTTTCGGCCGCTCCCGACGATCTTGCCCATCTGCCGCGGATGGTCGGCATCTTCGTCTGGGCGCTGCCGGTGTGGACCTTCATTGAAGTGTCGACCTCGGCCGCGCGCGCGCGCCGCGCCTTCGGGCCGGAAATCCGGATCCGTCTGTTCTGGGAACAGATCGCCCGGATCCTGTTCGCCTGCGGCTTCTTCCTGCTGGGGCTGGACAGCCTTGGCCTGGTCGTCGCCCACCTCTGCTCGCTGACCTTGACGGCGATACTCTGCATCCGCCTGCTCGGCCGCTATTATTCATTGAAGCGCCTGCTCACCGCCCGCGTCGACAGGGCGCAGATTCTCGCCTTGCTCGGCACCGGCCTTGCCCTTCTGCCCGCCTCCGCCTCCCGCCGGATGCTGATCGATGCCCCGCCGGTGGTGCTCAACCTGATGATCCCCGGCGCCCGCGGCGCCGCCGCCGCAGGCCTGTTCGAGATCGCCCGCAAGATCTCGACCGTCCCGCTGGCGGTGCGGCAGGCCTTCCAATATGTGATGGCGCCGCTCGCCTCCGCGCAGGCCGGGCTCAACCGCGCTGCGATCGGGCCACTCTACCATTTCGCCTCGCGGGTCTCGACGGCGCTGGTGGTGCCGCTCGCAGGCCTGCTGATCTTCGCCGGCACCGACATCCTCAGCCTCTACCGGCACGAAGCACGGGAGGCGCTGCCTCTGCTCTACATCCTGGTCGCCGCGCGCGGCATCGAGGCGATCGTCGGGCCGGCGACGCCGATCGTCGAAATGACCGGACACCGCGTGCTGCCGCTGCTCAACAGCCTGATCGGCGTGTTCGTCTGGGCGGTGCTGATCATCATCCTCGTGCCCACCCACGAGGCGTATGGCATGGCGATTGCCAACGGCCTGGCGACGGTGGCGACCGCCTATGCGGCGACGGTGGAGCTGCGGATCTCCGACAAATTGTGGCCGTTCGATCGCAAGCTCGCCCAGGGGCTCGGCATAGGTCTCGCCGGCAACGCGTTGATGGCGACGGCCGAATATTGGCTGGACGGCCCGATCCGCTTCGGCCTCGTCCTGCTGCTGTGGGCGGCGACGAGCTGGTCAGCGCTTCGCCTCGGCCTCACCCGCTCGGACCGCGAGGCGCTCGGCGGACTGTCGCGGCGCCTTCGGCTGATCTGAACGGCCGCGGACGCCTCAAAACCGCCTTATTGAGAATCCAGGGAAAGTAGCCATATTGGCCAGATCAGCGGAGGACGACTCCGCGGCTTGCAAAAAACCGAGGGATTACAAGGTGAAACTCGCACACGCTGCCCGCCCGAGCTTCTGGAGGCGCGAGCATCATCTGGACAAGATGACGTTCAAGGAGCTGGTCGTCGCCTACTTCCAGTACCCGGCGATCATCGCCTATCTGCTGCTGTCCGCAGCGGCGATGGTCGTCTTCGCCTACCGTCCCGCGCCGCTCGTGCCGACCCTGATCACGGTCGCGGTCGCGACTCTCGTCTATCCCCTGGTCTGGTACGTGCTGCATCGCTGGGTGCTGCACAGCCGCTGGATGTTCAAGGTGCCGGCGCTGGCCGCGACCTGGAAGCGGATCCATTACGATCACCACCAGGATCCCAATCACCTGGAAGTGCTGTTCGGTGCGCTCCACACGACCCTGCCCGCGATCGGCGCAGCGACCCTGCCGATCGGCTGGATCATCGGCAGCTTCTGGGATGCCCCAGTCGGCGGTGCGATGGCGGCATTCGCCACCGGCCTGCTCACCACCTGCTTCTACGAGTTCGTCCACTGCATCCAGCACCTCGCCTACAAGCCGCGGGCGAAGGTTCTGGTCGAGATGAAGAAGCGCCACATGGCGCATCACTTCCACGACGAGAACGGCAATTACGGCATCACCACCTTCCTGTGGGACAAGTTGTTCGGCACCTTCTACGATCGCTCGGAGCGGCCGCAGAAAAGCCCGACCGTGTTCAACCTCGGCTACACGCCGGAAGTCGCCGAGCGTTACCCGCATGTCGCCAAACTGTCCGGCGGCGTCGCCACCGGCCACCCGCGCAAACGGGGCGAATAAGCCGAAGCAACCACGATGACGAAGGGCCCCGCTATCGGGGCCCTTTTTCATGGCGGCACCGGCAGTGGGGATCGTGACAGGAATGAATCGAGCGTCTACCACTCCCGCCATGGCAGAGATCACTATCCGCGCGGTCGAAGACGCCGGCGACCGCAAGGCGTTCGTCGACTTCGCCTTCTCTCACAACAGGTCCGATCCGAACTGGGTCCCGCCGCTCAAGACGGAGGTGCACGGGCTGCTCGATCCGCGCAGCAACCCCTGGTTCGAACATGCCGAGGCACGCCTGTTCCTCGCCGAGCGCGGCGGCAAGATCGTCGGCCGGATCTCGGCCCAGGTCGATCGGCTGGTGCTGGAACATATGGGCGCGGGGCTCGGCCAGTGGGGCATGCTCGAAGCGGTCGACGAACAGGTTGCGCACGCGCTTCTTCACCGCGCCGAGAGCTGGCTGAAGGGCCGCGACATGACCCGCTCGATGGGCCCGTTCAGCCTGTCGATCTGGGACGAGCCGGGTCTGCTCGTCAAAGGCCATGATCATCCGCCCACGGTGATGATGGGGCACAATCGCGCCGAATATGAAGCCTGGGTCGAAAGCTACGACTACAAGGGCGTCAAGGATCTCTACACCTACGAGGTGCCGATCTCGACCAGCTTTCCGCCGATCGTCGGCAGGATCGTCGCCTCGGGCGAGAAGAACCCGCGCATCGTCATCCGCAGGGTGGACAAGAGCAAGTTCGAGCAGGAAGCGGAGCTGATTCTCGGTATCCTCAACGACGCATGGTCCGACAATTGGGGCTTCATCCCGCTCACCGAGGCGGAGATCGCTTATGCGGGCAAGAAGCTGAAGCCGATCGTATTCGAGGATCTGATCCGGATCGCCGAGGTCGACGGCGAACCGGTCGCCTTCATGATGACTCTCCCCGATCTCAACGAATTCACCCGCGACTTGAACGGGCGTCTTTTTCCGTTCGGCTGGGCCAAATTGCTGTGGCGGCTGCGCAAGCCGAAGGTCCGCTCGACCCGGGTGCCGCTGATGGGCGTGGTCAAGCGCCTGCAGGCTTCCCGGCTGGCGAGCCAGCTTGCCTTCATGCTGGTCGAATTCATCCGCCGCGACGCGATCAGCGTCTATGGCGCCAGCCGCGGCGAGTTTGGCTGGGTGCTCGAGGATAACGGGCCGATGCGGTCGCTCGCCGACGCGCTCGAAGCCAAGATCAACAAGGTCTACCGCATCTACGAAAAGCCGCTCTGACCGGAATCGGCATGGCGGTTCGCGGGCTCAACCACCTGACGCTGGCGGTCGGCGATCTCGATCGCTCGATCGCCTTCTACCGCGATCTGCTCGGCTGCACGCTGCGCGCCCGCTGGCACGAAGGCGCTTATCTGGAGGCGGGCACGCTCTGGCTCTGCCTGTCGCTCGACCATCGTGTCGCGGGCGTTCCCGCTGCGGACTACACCCACTTCGCCTTCGACGTCTCGCCGCGAGACTTCGAGGCGCTCGCCCGACGGGTCAGCGCCGCCGCGCCGATCTGGAAGGACAATCGCAGCGAAGGCGCCTCGCTCTATGTCCTCGATCCCGACGGCCACAAGCTGGAACTCCATACCGGCTCCCTGGAATCGCGACTCGCCGCCTATCGCGCCCGATCGGGCAGCGGCGTCGAGATCTTCGATGCGGCACAACTAGAGCCCGCCAACCATGACTGCCCGGAGGCGACAGGAGACGGCAATTATTCTCCACCCCTACCCGCTCCGCAGTCGCCAGAAAGACCGCAGGCATGAACGGCAGGATCATCATGACGGCCAGCGCCCTCCTGCTCTTCGCGTGCGGAGGGCTCGCTTTGTTCGCTCCCCAGGAGATCGCCGCGATGCTGGGTGCGCCGGGCTCAGGGTCGTTGGCGCTGGCGATCCAGCTTCTGGGCGCTGCGCTGCTCGGCTTCGCGATCCTCGACTGGATGAGCAGGCGGAACAGGATCGGCGGCATCTATGCCCGGCCGATCGGACTCGCCAACCTGCTCCTGTTCACCGCGTCGGGCTTGACGTTGCTTCGCCAGGCGCGGGACGGCACCTCGTCCCCGGCGGAATGGGGCATGGCCGCCCTCTGCCTGCTTCTCGCGGCAGCCTTCGCCTGGCTCGTCTTCGCCTCCGACCCGCTCGCACCGCCGCCAGCATCGCCACGCGACTGACTCGTTTCCGTGCCTTCTCAACGGCCTGCAAGATGATCATCCAAAGACGTTGTCACTGATCCAATTCGTGCATACAGGCGTGCCCGAAACGATCACCAGCAACGCGGGAGACATACGGGTGCTTCGAGACAAGATCCGGCCAATCATTTTTGCCACGCCCGTTTTGATGCTCGCCCTTGCTGCCTGCGACGGCAGTGCCGGCGGCGGCAACACCAGCGGCACCGTTGCCGCCGGCCCGACCGCCGACGGCAAGGACCCCGCCCAGGCCAAGCTGGATGCCTATACCGAAGGGTACAACAAGCTGATCGGCACCTTCGGACTGCCCGAGACGGCCGAGAATTATACCAAGGCGGACGTCCCCAACCAGTCGCCCTCCGACAGCGTCTCGGTGAGCAGCGGCTGGCTCGAACAGGCGTTGGCGAAACTCAAGGAAGCGCGCGCCCTGCCCGGCGGCCCGGCCGATCTCGACAAGAGCGGCGACGCACTGATCGCGGCGCTCGACAAGGTCGTCACCCGCCTCAAGGGCCTGTCGGTCTATTATGACAGCAAGGCCTATCGCGAGGACAAGCTGGCCCGCGGCAAGCAGGAGGATGCGGCGATGCGGGCCGAGTTCCAGGCTGCGCTCGCGGCCGCGGAGGGCTTCGACACGATCCTGAAGCGTGAGCGCGATGCGCGAACCGCGGTGGAGATCGAACAGCTCAAGAAGGACGGCAACGTGCTTGCCTATTCCACCAAGGTCGCCGTGCAGCGATCGGAAAACCTGATCGATCTGTTCGCCAAGCCGGAAGACGTCAAGAATCCGCAACTGCTCGCCAAGGGCACCGCCATCGTAGCGGAGATCGAAAAGCTGCTGGCCGAGCAGCGCACCGCTTACGCGGCTGCCAAGGCCGCCGCGAAGAGCCCGATCGAAGCCCCCGATTCCAGCTACGAAAGCGCCGCCGGCGATCTCACCGATCTGATCGGCGAATTTCGCGATCTCAAGCAGAGCGGCGACGTCGAGGACCTGAACGACATGGTCGAGGAATATAATGATGCGGTCGAGAGCCTGAACAACATCCGCAACTGATCTGCCGCCCGTAGCTTCGCCCGCTCCGTGTCGATGTTCGGCACCGGGCGGGCCTGTGCGCGCCGCATGCCTTGATGCGGCACAGCGGATCGCGCCGCGCGTTGAATGTCCGGAAAATCGGCACCGCGGGAGGCAGCATGTTCAGGAGATTGTTCGGGAAACGGGAAGGGGCCGAACAAAGCCCGGGCGCTGCTTCAGACCCCACGCAATCGCATGCGTCCGTCAAGGTGATGCTGCAGCCGATCGCCGGGCTACCGGAGCTCCGGCATATGTTCATCGCCCCTGCGCCGTCCGACATTCTGCGCGGGTTGGACGGATGGAGCTGGCTCAATCTGGACGGGCTCGTCGTGATCGCCGTGTCCGCCTTCGGCGACCTCTTCTTGCAGGCCCCCGACGGCACGATCCGGATGCTCGACACCATCGGCGGCGAGCTGAGGGAGGTGGCCGCCGATCTTCCCGACTTCGCCGAGAGGCTGCAGGACGGCGATGTTCGCGCCGATCTGCTGCTTCCTGCTCTGGTCGAGGGGGCGAGGGACACGGGCCTGAGGCTCGAGGCGGGCGAATGCTATGATTTCAGGCTGCCCCCGGTACTGGGCGGCGAGATGAATGTGGAAGCGATCGGCAAGACTCCGTTCGTGGTCAAACTCGATCTTGCCGGGCAGTTGCACGCGCAGGTGAAGGATCTTCCGCCCGGCACGCCCATCGGCGGCATCACGCTCGGCGAATGACGGTTCGTACCGGCCTCGCCGCAACCGTTGCTTGCCCACATCGTTCATCGGCAGACGCAAACCGCCCGAGGATCCACCCGATGAAGATCACTGCCCCCGTTCTCGCCCTTGCCGCCGCTTTCGGCCTCGCCGGCTGCGGCGGCGGCCAGCAGAGCCCGGCCGAGAACACCGCAGAGGCGCTCGACAATGCCGCCGAGCAATCCACTCCGGAAGCTGCGGCGGTGCTCGAGAACCAGGCAGACCAGATCCGCGACTCCAACGTCACCCAGCCGATTAGCGAGCCGGGCTCCGCCGGCCAGCAGGCGCTTCAGGACGCCGGCAACGCGCAGGTCGGCGGCGCTCAGGCTGCGCCGCCGGCCGAGGGCGCCAAGCCGCACGCGGCCGGCGACCCGGTGCCGCCGCCGCAAACCTCGGGCACGGCTCCGCACGGCGGCCACTGACGCCCCGGCAGCGCCTCAGTCCCCGGTGATCCGTCCGAACGGATCGGCGTCGAGCGAATGGCCCATCGGCCCGTGCCCGGCACCGAAACCGGGCGCGGCGGCGAGCGTCGCCTGAACGTAGGCACGCGCGCGGTCGACCGCATCCTCGATCGCCATGCCGGCACCAAGGCCGCAGGCGATGGCGCTGGCGAGCGTGCAGCCCGTGCCGTGCGTGTTGCGGCTGTCGCGCCGCGGCGAGTGCCAGCGCCGGGCGGGCGCACCCGGTCGCACCAGCAGATCGGTCAGCGTCTCCCCCGGCAGGTGCCCGCCCTTGGCGAGCACCGCCGTGCCGGTGCGCGCTGCCAACGCCTCGGCGCCGGCGGCGAGATCGTCGAGTGTCTCGACGGCACGACCGGTCAGAACCGCAAGCTCGGGCGCATTGGGTGTGACGATCGTCGCCACGCGCATCAGCCGCTCGAACGCGGCGATCGTCTCCGGATCGGCAAGCACCGACCCGCTGCTCGCCGCCATCACCGGATCGAAGACGATCGGAAGTGAGCCGAGCGCCTCCAGTCGTGCCGCCACGGCAGTGGCGGTGGCGGCCGATCCGATCATGCCGAGCTTGACGACATCGGCGCCGAGATCGGCCAGCACCGACTCGATCTGGGCGAGGACGAAGTCCGCCGGCACCGGCATCACGCCCTGCACGCCAAGCGTATTCTGCGCCGTTAGCGCCGCGATCGCGGTCATCGCGAAGCCGCCGAGCATCGTCACCGTCTTGATGTCGGCCTGGATCCCGGCGCCGCCGCCGCTGTCGGATCCGGCGACGATCAGCACCCGCGGCGGAGTCATCGGCCGATCGTCCGGTGCATCAGGCCGCCTTCACCGCTTCGCAGATCGAATCCACCACTTCCTCGACCAGTTTCTCGTCCTCGCCCTCGGCCATCACCCGGATCAGCGGCTCGGTGCCCGATTTGCGGATGACGAGACGGCCGACATTGCTGAGGCGCCTCTCCGCATCCGCGATCGCGGCCTTTACGCTGTCCGTGTCGAGCGGTGCGCCGCCCCCGAAGCGGACGTTCTTGAGCAATTGCGGCAACGGATCGAAGGCGTGCAGCACTTCGCTCGCTGGCCGCCCTTCCTCGACCAAGCAGGCCAGGATCTGCAGCGCCGCGACAAGGCCGTCGCCCGTGGTCGCGTAGTCGGACAGGATGATGTGCCCGGATTGCTCCCCGCCGACGTTGAAGCCGCCGCTGCGCATCGCTTCGAGCACGTGGCGGTCGCCGACCTTGGTCCGCACCAGATCGAGGCCGTTGGTCTGGAGGAAGCGCTCGAGACCGAGATTGGACATCACGGTGGCGACGATGCCGTTGCCTTCCAGGAGGCCGCGTTTGGCCCAGGAGAGGCCGATCACCGCCATCAACTGGTCGCCGTCGACCATCGCGCCTTTCTCGTCGACGATGATCACCCGGTCGGCGTCGCCGTCCAGCGCAATGCCGAGGTCGGCGCCTTCGGCAACGACCCGGGCCTGCAGCGCCGCCGGATCGGTCGAGCCGCAGCCGTCGTTGATGTTGGTCCCGTCGGGCGTGACTCCGATCGCGATCACCTCGGCGCCGAGCTCCCACAGCGCCGAAGGCGCGACCTGGTAGGCGGCGCCATTGGCGCAATCGACGACGATCTTGAGGCCGTCGAGGCGCAATTCCTCGGGAAAGGTCGATTTGGCGAAGTGGATGTAGCGGCCCCGGGCATCCTCGATCTTGCGCGAGCGCCCGATCGCCGAGGCATCAACCAGCTTCGGCCGCTCGTCGAGCAAAGCCTCGATCGCCAGTTCGTCATCGTCCGAGAGCTTGTAGCCGTCCGGACCGAACAACTTGATGCCGTTGTCGTAATAGGGATTGTGGCTGGCAGAGATCATCACGCCGAGATCGGCGCGCATCGATCGCGTGAGCAAGGCCACGGCCGGGGTCGGCACCGGTCCGACCATCACCACGTCCATGCCGACGCTGGTGAAGCCGGAGATCAGGGCGGTCTCCATCATGTAGCCGGAAAGCCGCGTATCCTTGCCGATCACTACGCGATGGCGGTGATCGCCGCGCTGGAAATGCGCGCCGGCCGCCTGGCCGACACGCTGCGCCATCTCGGCGGTCATCGGGCTCTGATTGGTCCGCCCGCGAATTCCGTCCGTCCCGAAGAACTTCCGCCCCATCTTGCTACCTCGGCTGCTGCGCCGCACGTTGACGTCGGCTTGGTTGCGCCGGTCATAGAGCGTGATCGGGCGGGGTGGAAGCGCCCCGCCGCCGAGCCTCTCTCCTTCCCCGCATTTGAGGTCCCTTCCGCGCTCCTGCGGACGCGGTTAAGGAACGTCGATGAGCCAAGCCAAACGCATCCTCGCCTCCCTCGCCATCGGTCTCCTGCTCGGCATCTTGAGCGCCCGCTACGGCAGTTCGTGGGTCGAAAATGCGATCGCCGTCGGCGAACCGATCGGCACCATGTGGCTCGACGCCCTTCGCATGACCATCATCCCGCTGATCGTGTCGCTGCTCATCACCGGCATCGCCGCCTCGGCCGAGGCGGTGCGTGCCAGCCGGCTGGCGTTCCGGGCGGTGATCCTGTTCATGGCGGTGCTGTGGAGCGGCGCGATCATGTCGGCGTTCATGACTCCGCTGCTGCTGCGGCTGTGGCCGATGCCCGCGGAAGCGGCCGCGCGGCTGCGCGATGCTTTGACCACCTCTAGCCAGGAAGTCGGCCAGATCCCGACATTGGGCCAGTTCCTGACGTCGGTGATCCCGACCAATCCGATCGCCGCCGCCGCCAACGACGCGATCCTGCCGCTGATCTTCTTCACCGTCGTTTTCGCTTTCGCCCTGACCCGGCTCGCCCCGGCGCAGCGCGAGCTGCTGACCGGCTTCTTCCGCGCCATCGCCGACGCGATGCTGGTGATCATCAACTGGGTCTTGTGGCTGGCGCCGCTCGGCGTCTTCGCGCTTGCTTACGTTGTCGGCGCCCGCGCCGGGCTGGCCGCATTCGGCGCCCTCATCCACTACGTGATCGTCATCGCCTCGATCGGCGCCATCGTCTGGCTCGCCGCCTGGCCGCTCGCCTTCTTCGGCGCGCGGATCGGCCCGCGCCAATTTACCCGCGCGATCGGCCCGAGCCATGCGGTCGCGATCAGCACCCAATCCTCGCTCGCCTCGCTGCCGGCAATGCTCGGCGGCGCCGAGAAGGTGGGCGTGCCGGTCGCCGCCTCGGGCGTCACCCTGCCGCTCGCCGTGGCCCTGTTCCGTGCCACCGGCCCGGCGATGAATTTGGCGGTCGCGATCTATGTCGCCAATTGGTTCGGAATTCCGCTCGGGCCGATGCAGATCGCCGCCGGTGTCGCAGTCGCGGCCACCACCACCCTGGGCTCGATCAGCCTGCCCGGGTCGGTCAGCTTCATCAGCGCGATCGGGCCGATCTGCATCGCGATGGGCGTGCCGATCGAACCGCTCGTGCTGCTGGTCGCGGTCGAGACCTTGCCGGACATCATCCGCACCACCGGCAACGTTGCGATGGACGTCGCCACCACCGCCACCGTGGCGAAGCGATCGGGCTTCGACGAGTCCAGCCCGCTCAGCGAGCAGGACCGGCTGCTGCAGGAAGAACCCGCCTGATTGGGCTCAGTCGAGACCGCCGCCGGCAAGGGTGACGATCCGGGAGACGGACGGCGCATGCAACCAAGTCGCAAGCAGCCAGAGGAGAAGACCGCCGCCGAGTGCGACCCAGCCCGGAAATGCGGATCTCCACGGCGTCTTTCGGAACAGCAGGGCCGCGAACGGCACGAAGCTCGTCCGGGCTTCCCATTGCAGCCAGGCCTTCCCGATCGTCGATCTCTTCTTCCGGTCCTGCCCGATCGAGCCGGCGATCGCCAGGATCAGGATCCCGGTCGCGACGATCAGGTTGCGCGGCGACCAGGACAGGCTGATGTGGACCAGGGCCCACAAGGCGAAGCTCCAGTTCATCGGGTGGCGGGTGATCGCGAATACGCCGCGGGGCGCTTGCATCGCACGCTTGGCTCCGCCCGGCATCGGCAAGGCCGGATTGCCGAACAGAGATCCGACCAGCAGGATCGATGCCACCAGCATCAGCGCCGAGGCGACCGGCCACCACCAGCCCGGCGCGATCCACATTGGCAGCGAAATCCGGATCGACCAGTAAGCGAGGACCATCGCGCCGAGGGTCAGGATCGCGACGATCGAATAAAGCGCCGCGAACCCCGCTTCGCCCGTATTCTGGACGAGGCGGAGCCGAAGCGGATGCGACAAGGCGAGATGTGTGCCGACGAACGCGGCGGTCGCCAGCACGAGGCCGGCGGTCTCGATCACCGCTCGTATGCCTTGGGGAGCGCCCCTTCGGTCGCCGTGCGATAGCGATCCCGAAGCCGGGTCTGATGAGTCTGCAGCGGCTGCTGAACGCCGTCGATCATCACCATGACGGGCGCAGAGCCGTTCTCAAGCGGATCCCCGTCCCAGATTACCACGTCGGCGCGCCGACCCGCCTTGAGCGAGCCCAGTTCGCCGCCGAGGCCGAGCGCCTCCGCCGGCCCCGAAGTGATCATGCGCAGCGCCTCGCCCCAGCTCAAGCCGGCCGCCCCGGGCACTTTCTGAAGCGCAACGAGATTGCCCGCATATTGGGTGGAGAGCCGGACCTGCCGCGATTCCTCGTTGTTGATCAGGCCGAGCGAGACATCGACTCCGGCCGAACGCATCCGCGCGACGTTGGATTGGGTCGCGGCGAGCTGCTCGAAGCTTGCTGGCAGATCGTTGAGCGCGTTGGCGATCACCGGAATACCGGACGCGCGGATGCGCTCGGCGACCGTCCAACCCTCGGTTGCGCCGATCAGCACGAGGCGCAGGTTCGGAAATTCGCGCTTGAGCGCCAGCACCTGCAGGATGTCGCTGGCGCGCTCGGCATGGACCAGCAGCATCTGCCGTCCCTGAAGCACCGGCACCAGAGCCGCGGCATCGAAGCGGGTCAGCAGTACGTCGTCGGAGCGCTGTGCACCGGGTCCGAGCAGCCGATTTTCGGGCACTTCCTCGAGCGGCAGATCGCGCTGGTCGTTGGCCCGCGCTTCCCGCCGCGTCGCGCCGCCACCGGAAATACCGGTGCGGCCGAGATCGCGCGCCTCGCGCAGGGCGTTGCGAAACAGCACGTGGGCCGAGGCGCGGCTGCCGCCGGCTTCGTCCGCCCCCGCCTCGCCGAGCTCGACATATTGGAAGGCGCGGGCGCGGGTGATCGGCTCCATGTCCGCACCGAGATCGATGATCGCGCCCTGGCCGGCGAAGATGCTGCGCGCAGTCTCGGGCGCGACCACCGCGCGGGTGACTCCGCCGGCGCGGCTGACCGCGACCGCCGCGGCGCGCGGATTGATCGCCGGCGCGACGTCGATCGCCGCGCTGAACGGCGAGTTGCCGGCCGAGGTGTCGTTGGTCGCAGCGACCGCGTCGACCTCGACCAGGCCGACCCGCGAGAAGCCGGCGACGATCCCCGGCGTCACCCAGCGTCCGGCGGCGTCGACCTGCTGCGCGCCGGGAGGAATCGCGACATCGCGGCCCGCGGCGACGATGCGGCCGTCGCGGACGATCACGGTTCCGCCCTGGATAGGCTCGGAGCCGTCGCCGAGGGCGACGGTGCCGCCGGTAATCGCAATGGTTTGCGCCAGGGCAGGGCCGGCGGCGAGGCCGAGCGCGAGCAGCAGGGCGCTGCGCTTCAAGTTGGTCATGGCGCTCACTTCACGTCCCCTTCGCCGGGCTGGCCAAGCTCGAAATCGGTCACGGGCCGCCGCGCCGGATCGGCCGCATCGTACATCAGCGCGCCGTCGATCCAGACCTCCGCCGGACGGGTATAGACGCTGAACGGATGGCCGTTCCACAGCACCACGTCGGCCATCTTGCCGGGCTTGAGGCTGCCGGTCTTGTCGGCGATGCCCATTGCCCTTGCCGGATTGATCGAAAGCCAGGTCCAGGCGACTTCGTCCGGGATCTGGATTCCTGCCTTGCGCCCGAAGGCGAGCGCTTTGGCCGCTTCCTGGTTGAGCCGCTGGATGCCGTTGGGATCGTCCGAATGGACGATGGTGCAGGCGCCGGCATTGTGGACGAACGGGATGTTCTCGTTGATCCCGTCATAGGCTTCCATCTTGAAGCCCCACCAATCCGCCCAAAGCGCGGCGCAGATGCCGTTCTGCTTCAGCAGATCGGCGATCTTGTAGGCCTCCACGGCATGGTGGAAGGTCGACACCTTGTAGCCGAACTCCTTCGACATATCGATGATGTTGGCCATCTCGTCGGCACGGTAGCAATGGTTGTGGACGAGGATCTCGCCGTCGAGCACGCCGCGGAGCGTCTCCATGGCGAGGTCGCGGGCCGGCATCTCGCCGCCGTCTTTCTCATATTTGTCCCAGCGCCTCTTATATTCCTGCGCCCGTGCCCAGGTCTGGCGCATCATCGCGACGTTTGCCATCCGGCTCGCCGGCATCTGGTTGCGGCTGCCGTAAACCCGCTTCGGATTCTCGCCGCAGGCCATCTTCAGGCCGTAAGGCGCACCCGGAAACTTCATCTGCTGCATCGTCCGACCGGGCACGTTCTTCAGCGTCACCGAACGGCCGCCGAACAGGTTGGCCGATCCGGGCAGGATCTGCAGCGAGGTGACGCCGCCATTGGTCAGCGCCCGGGTGAAGCCGGGATCCTGCGGCCACACGCTATGCTCGGCCCAGACTTCGGGACGGACCGGGCCGGTCACTTCGTTGCCGTCCTGATGTGCCTCGACCGAAGGCGAGGGATAGTCGCCGAGATGGCTGTGGATGTCGATCACGCCCGGCGTCACCCATTTGCCGCGGCCGTCGATGCGGGTCGCGCCGTCCGGGATCGGCGTATCGGCGCCGCCGACCGCGCGGACGACGCCGTCGGCGAGCACGATCGTGCCATTCTCGATCCGGCCGCCCTCGCCGTCGAAGATGGTCGCGCCGGTGATTGCGGTCGGCACCCCCGGATAGACCTTGTAGGTCGACGGGAACGGATCGCGCGAATAGGTGGCCGGCTTCGACCGGCTCTCGCCGGCGCTCGCGGTCTTCGGGGTCTTGCTTTCGGTGGTGGTGGAGCAGGCGGCGAGGACCGCCAGAAGGGGCAGGATTAGGCTCTTACTTGACACCATGCATCCACTTCTTGAGCAGCGGCGAAAGGAGAAGGAGAAGGACGCCGATCCCGGCCGAGACCAGGCCGATCGTCCGGAACACGTCGCTATAGGTGTCGAGGCTGACCTTCAAATTGGTCACCTGGCCACCGACCGTCTCGACGCTGGCGACCTGGGCGACCACCCCGGCGACATATTGCGCGACCGAGATCGACAGGAACCAGACGCCCATCATCATGCCGACGATGCGGGCGATCGACAGCTTGGTGATCATCGACAGGCCGACCGGCGAGATGCAGAGCTCGGCCATCGAATGGATCAGGTACAGGCCCGCCAGCCACGCGACCCCGACCTTGAAGTCCGATCCGGCCGACGCCGCGCCCCAGACCAGGAACAGGAAACCGGCGCCGACGCCGACCAGGGCGATCGCGAACTTGATCGGGATGGTCGGCTCGATGCCGCGCTTGGAGAGCGCGTTCCACATGATGCCGAAGATCGGCGCCAGCAGCACGATGAACAGCGCGTTGAAGATCTGGGTCTGGCCGGCGGGCATGACATAGACCGGCTGGTTGATCAGGCTGTTGCGGGCAAAGTGCAGCCCGATCGTCACCACCGTCGCGACGACCAGGAAGCCGATCCCCATCGTCCGCTTGGTTTCACGATTTTCTCCATAGGAGAAGAACCACCAGGCGAGGCTGCACAGGCCGAAGGCGAGCAGCAGGGCAACCAGATAGTAGGTGAACGGCGCCGAGCGGAACATGGCGAAGAGCGGCCCGGTCCACTGGATCGCCAGATCGGTGTTGCGGTCGGCGAACAGGGTCAGCGACGACCCGGCCTGTTCAAACAGCGTCCAGAAGACGACGTTGAAGATGATCAGCACCATCGCCGCGACCATCATCTGGAATTCCTGCCGCGATCCATTCTTGTACGACCAGATCAGGATTGCGGGCACGCCGATCAGGAAGGTGCCGAACAGCACCTTGCCCATGATCGGCAGCGACGCGATGTAGCCGATGATCCCGGATCCCGCTTCGGGCGCGGTATAGTGCATCAGGTTGCTGAACAGGAACCAGACCACCGGAACCGCGGCGATCGCGCAGGCATAGATGACCAGATCGCGCTCGCCGCCGACTCCCTCCGGGCGCTCGCCATAGCCGCTGAGACGGCCGCCATCGAACTGGATCAGCACCCACGAGAACAGCATGCCGATCGCGGCCAGGCCGAAGCCCGCCCACCAGCCGACGCTTTCCGCCAGCATCGGGCAGAAGAATTGCGAGATCAGCGAACCGAGATTGATGCCCATGTAGAAGATCGTGAAACCGGCATCACGGCGGCGATCCCCCTCCTGGTAGAGGGAACCGACGATCGTCGAGATGTTGGGTTTGAAGAAGCCGTTGCCGATCGTCACCAGCGACAGGCCGGCGAGCATCAGCATGGTGAAGAAGCTGGAGCGTTCGCCCTGCGACTCGAAGCCGCCGGCGGCGATCCGCCGGCTCTCCGTCCCGTCGGCGGCGATCAGCGACACCGATTTGTCGTCATTGCCGCGGATCTGCAGGCGCTGGTCGCCGGCGATCAGATATTGCGGCGATCCTTCCGCGGCGCGATCGATCTGCACCTCGTAGCGCTGGCCGTCGACCAGCGCGTAGGGCTTGGCGGTCTCGCCGCCGAAACACAGGGTGAAATAGCCCAGCGCCATCAGCACCGCGCCGAACTTCACAGAGCGCTTGGAGCCGAGATAGCGATCGGCGAGCAAACCGCCGATCAGCGGGGTCAGGTAGACCAGCGCGGTGAATCCGCCGTAGAGACCGGTGGTGGTCTGGTCGTTGAACAGGAAATGCTCGGCAAGGTAGAGCGTCAGCAGCGCCCGCATGCCGTAGAAACCGAACCGCTCCCACATCTCGGTGGTGAACAGCCGTTTCAATTGTCGGGGATGTTCAAACCAGGTGTCGTTATCGCTTCGTGAGACGCCGGGACGCTCGCCCTCCGTCGTGTTATCGGCAGCGACATTCACCATATACGAAAGTCTCCAGAAGGCGGCCGTCGAAGGCGCCAAAGGGGCAAGTGCAATCGGCGCACCCTAGCGGGCAATTCGGCCTTGTGAAGCGGATTGTTGCAGCATCTCCAGACTGCTAGCGGGGGCCAAGATGTTCAACGATCCCTCCTCGCCGCTCGCTCTGCTCCGCACCCGGCGCTCCGGCCGGCCCCGCGATCTGGTCGCGCCCGGCCCCGATGCCGCACAGCTTCGTCAGATCCTCGAGATTGCCACCCGCACGCCCGATCACGGCAAGCTGCACCCGTGGCGCTTCGTCCACATTCCAGTCGGTGCGCGCGGGGCCTTTGCCGAACTGCTCGACCGCGCCTACCGCCACGAACGGCCGGAGCCTGGTCGCCTCGAACTGGAAGCGAACGAGCGCTTCGCCCGGCAGGCACCGGAACTGGTGGCCGTGCTGTTCACGCCGGTCGAGAGCGTCAAGATCCCGCTTTGGGAGCAGGAGCTGTCCTGCGGCGCCGCCTGCATGAACCTGCTCCACGCCGCCCATGCGATCGGCTTTGCCGGGGGCTGGGTGACCGGCTGGGCGGCCTCGTCTCCGGAGGTGCTCCAGGCACTCGGCGGGCGCGAAGGCGACCGGATCGCCGGCTTCATCTTCCTCGGCACCCCCGGCGCGCCCCTCGAAGAGCGCCCGCGTCCCGATTTCGATGCGGTGGTCAGCACTTGGCACAGGTAAGACAGGGTTCCTGTCGTCCCCTGCCATACCGTACTAACGCCAGCTTGACCCCTTTGCCGTATTAGTACACCATGCCACATGTGAGCAATGAAGACCGTCCCGTTTATCTTCGCCTGCGCGATACGATCGCCGCGATGATCCTCGAAGGAAAGGTGCGCGAAGGCGACGCCCTTCCTTCGGTGCGCAGCCTCGCCGCCGAATATGGCGCCAATCCGCTCACAGTCGCCAAGGCCTATCAGACCTTTCAGGACGAAGGGCTGGTCACGGTCCGCCGCGGCGTCGGCATGTTCGTGTCGGAGGGCGCAGCCGAGCGGCTGCTCGACACCGAGCGCCGCGAGTTCCTGGAGCAGCGCTGGCCCGGAATCGCTGCGCAGATCCGCCGCCTCGGGCTCGATCTCGACGATCTGGTCGGCCGCGCCCTCGCCTGATCGCGGCCCGCGCCGCAATGTCCCGCTCCACACTCTATCGTGCCACCGCGATCCTCGTGCTGCTCGGTCTCGGCCTGGCAGCCCTAGGCTATGCGGTGGCGGTGTCGACCCCGGTCGTCCGGCGCGCCGAACTGACCCTGCCCGGCCTGCGCGGCCGGCCGCTCAAGCTGCTGCTGATCTCCGACATCCATGTCGCCGGGCCCGACATGCCGCCGGAACGGCTCGCCGACATCGTCGACCAGATCAATCGGATTGGGCCCGATCTCGTGCTGATCGGCGGTGATTTCATCGGCGACAAAGGCGTAGGCACCCGCATCTATTCGGACGACGAGATCGCAGCGCCCCTCGCAGGCTTGAAGGCGCGCCTCGGAGTGTTCGCAGTGCTCGGCAATCACGATCACTGGCGTGACCCGGCAGGCCTCGGCGAGGCCTTGCGGCATGCCGGCGTGCGCTTGCTCGACAATCAGGCCGCGCGCGCCGGCCCCTTCGCGATCGGCGGAGTCGACGACGCTTACACCGACCATGACGATCTGCCGCTGACTCTCCGGCGCATGCGCGCGGCGGGCGGCGTGCCGGTCCTGCTCTCGCACAGCCCAGACCCCTTCCCAGACGTGCCCGGCCACATCCGGCTGGTCCTCGCCGGCCACACCCATTGCGGCCAGATCAGCCTGCCGCTGATCGGACCGCTCTCGACGATGTCGCGCTACGGCGATCGCTACGCTTGCGGGCTGATGATCGAGAACGGCAAGACGCTCGTGGTCGGCGCCGGCGTCGGCACCAGCATTCTGCCTCTGCGCCTCGGTGCTCGGCCGGACATGTGGCTGATCTCCGTTCGCGGCCGCTGACGCTCCCCGCAAATCCGATCCCGTTCATCTCGGGTTGCCGGTCGGCGCGCTAGACTCGCCGCCGCTTCGGCGGGTAAAGGACGCGCGGGCAAAGGGAATTCCCAATCGACATGTTGAACAGCCGCCGCAGCCTCAGGGCCGCCGTCCTCTCGTCCGTTCTTGCCGCCTCGGGGGCGAGCACCGTGCTCTTCGCGCAGGAGCAGGCGCCGACGACGGTCGGCCCTCCCGCACTCAAGGACTTTCAGCTTCAGGGCGAGCGAACCACGCCTGCGCAGCCGAACCCAGCCGGCCCCGAAATCGCTCCCTCGGCGCCGGCCGTGCAATTGCCTCGGTCGACGACGACGATCCCCGTCGTTCCCCGCACGCAACCGCCGGCCGAGCGGCCTGCCGTCACGCCCGCACCGACGCGCACCGCCCCCCGTCCGGTGCCGCGCGGGGCCGAGCCTGCTCCACAGGCGCAGCCGTCGCCGAGCACCCAGCCGGCGCCTGCGCCGCCGACTGCCGGGATCCCGGTCGACGCTGCGCCTACGCCTGCCGCACCCGTCGTCGCTCCGGCACCGACCACTCCGGCCCCGCAGGCGGCACCCGCCGCACCCGCGGCGACACCCTCCGCCCCCGCCGCACCGGCCGGCAACGATTGGGCCTGGCTGTGGGTGGCCGTGCCCGCACTGCTCGCCCTGCTCGCTTTCTTCGGTTTGGGTCGTCGTCGCCGTCGGACCGTCGCGGAACGGACGGAACGATCGGTCGCCCCCTCGCGCGCCGCCGCCGCACGCCTCAAGGCGGCCCCGGCCGCCCCCGTCCCGGCGCCGAGCCCGCGCGCGCGCCTCGAAATCGAGTTCCGCGCCGATCGCGCCGCCGCAACGGGTACAGAAGCGAGGGTGCATTTCGACATGGTGCTGCGCAACGTCGGCGACATCGAGGCGCGTAACATCCGCATCGACAGCCGGATGTTCAACGCCGATGCGGAGCGTGACATCGATACGTTCGTCAAGGGTCCGATCCACGATCTCAGCGGCTCGCCCCACGTCACCATCCTGCCCGGCGACACGCTCGAACTCGCCAGCATGCTGTCGCTGCCGAAGAGCGAAATGCACGAGATCGAGATTCAGGGGCGGCGCGTGTTCGTGCCGGTGGTCGCGATCAACGTCGCCTACGATTGGGCCGAGGGCGGCAAGGGCCGCACCTCCCGCTCGTGGCTCGTCGGCCGCGAGGCCGATCAGCCGTCGGCGAAGATGGGCGCGTTCCGGCTCGATCTTGGGCCGCGTATCTACCGCTCCGTCGGTCAGCGCCCGATGCGGCTCGCCAACGTCGCCTGAGTTTAGGCAGGCGGCGACAGCTCAGGCGGCGAACGCCTCTTCGTCGATCCCATAAAGCGCTTCCGCGCCTCCTATGGCCGCAGCGGCAAGTCCGTTCGCCTCGGGCACCAGCCGGTCGAGATAGAAGCGCGCCGCGGCCCGCTTCATCGCCGCGAACGTGGGATCAACGTCCTGCTCGCCCTCGAGGGCGGTCAGCTGCCGCTTCATCAGCCAGCCGCAGACCGCGATGCTAAGCAGGGTCAGGAACGGATAGGCGCCGGCCAGCCGATCATCGGCGGAAGCGCCGAGTAAGTGACGAGCGACCGCGTCGGCGCTGTCGATCAGCGCCAGCAATGCCGGCTCGTCGGCGGCATCGGCACGCGCCTCGGAGAGCAGGGCGGAGAGCACGCCGCCCCCGTCCATCGCCAGCTTTCGGCCGACCAGATCGGCGGCCTGGATGCCGTTGGTGCCTTCGTAGATCGGCGCGATGCGAATGTCGCGCAGGTGCTGCGCGGCGCCGGTCTCTTCGATGAAGCCCATGCCGCCATGAACCTGGATGCCAAGGCTCGCCACCTCGACGCCGACATCGGTGCCATAAGCCTTGACCAGAGGCGTGAGCAGGTCTGCGCGCGCTTTCGCGGCCGCATCGCCGAGCGTCGCACGGTCGGTCTGCCGGGCGGCGTAGTAAGCGAGCGCGCGAGCCGCCTGGGTCAGTGCCTTCATCCGCAGCAGCATGCGGCGGACGTCGGCATGGCCGATAATCGCGGCGGGAGCGCCTTCGCGGGCACCCTGAACGCGTTGCCGCGCATAAGCGACGGCCTGCTGGGTCGCGATCTCGGCGATCGACACGCCCTGCAGCCCGACGTTGAGCCGGGCATTGTTCATCATCGTGAACATCGCCCGCATCCCTCCATTCTCCTCGCCGATCAGCCAGCCCTTGCAGCGGCCCTCGTCGCCATAGGACATCACGCAGGTCGGCGAGGCGTGGATGCCCATCTTGTGCTCGATCGATACGCAGCGGACGTCGTTCGGCACGCTCGGCGCGCCGTCTCCGGCGAGCAGGAATTTGGGCACCAGGAACAGCGAGATGCCGCGGGTGCCCGCGGGCGCATCGGGAGTCCGCGCGAGCACCAGATGGACGATGTTGTCGGCAAGGTCGTGGTCGCCGAAGGTGATGAAGATCTTCTGGCCGGTGATCGTGAAGCTGCCGTCGCCATTGGGCACCGCGCGGGTCTTGAGCGCACCGACGTCGGACCCGGCCTGCGGTTCGGTCAGGTTCATCGTTCCCGTCCACTCGCCGCTGATCAGCTTCGGCAGCCAGAGCCGCTGGAGGTCTTCCGATCCGTGATGCTTCAGCGCTTCGACGGCGCCGGGCGTCAGCATCATGATCAGCGAGAAGCCCATGTTCGCAGAGCCGAGATCCTCCATCACCACCGTCGCGAGCGTCAGCGGCAGCCCCTGGCCGCCATGGTCGGTCGGCCCCGACAACGTGCCCCAGCCGCCCTCGACATAGGCTTGGTAGGCCTCGCGGAAGCCAGGCGGCAGAGTGACCCCGTCGGGCGACCATTTGGCGCCGATCTGGTCTCCGATCCGGTTAAGCGGCGCGAACTCTCCCGCCGCAAAGGCGCCCGCTCCCACCACTATGGCCTCGACCAGATCCGGGCTCGCCTCGGCGAAGCTGGGATGCGCGGCCAGTTCGTCGATGCGGACGATGTGCCGGAGCAGGAAGCTCTGATCGGCGACGGGCGGCGTGTAGGTCATGGCGTCCTCAGGTTGCGCGGGCGGAGCCGGCGCTATAGCGCGCGGGGGTGGACCAGCAAAACCCCGAGACCCTGATCCTGCCTTATGGTGCGGCCGCGATCGACGCCGCCGCTGCCCTGGTGCGCGGCGGATGGCCGGTCGCGTTGCCCACGGAGACCGTCTACGGCCTCGCCGCCGACGCCGGCAGCGACGCCGCGGTCGCCCGAATCTACGCCGCAAAGGGCCGGCCGGCATTCAACCCGCTCATCGTCCACGTGCTCGATGTCGAGGAGGCGGAGCGCCTGGCCGATCTCACCGCCGGCGCGCGTACCCTCGCCGAAGCTTTCTGGCCGGGCCCTGTCACCCTCGTCGTGCCGGTGAAGCGGGGTTCGAGACTGGCTGCGGCGGTGACTGCGGGCCTGCCGACGGTGGCGTTGCGCTGCCCGGCCCATCCCGCCATGCGCGATCTGCTGCGGGCGGGCGGGCGCCCCCTCGCGGCCCCCTCCGCCAATGCCAGCGGCGCGATCAGCCCGACCCGCGCCGAGCATGTCCTGAAGACTCTGGGCGGTCGGATACGGTTGATCGTCGACGGCGGCGAGACGGCGCATGGGCTCGAATCGACGATCGTCGGATTTCCGGACGGTGGGATTGCCCTGCTGCGTGCCGGGCCGGTACCGTTCGACATGCTCGCCAGGATCGCCGGTCTGCCGACCTCCGAGGCCGGCGAAGGCATCCAGGCGCCCGGCCAGCTCAGCAGCCATTATGCGCCCTCGAAGCCCGTCCGCCTCAACGTGCGGCAGCCGGAAGCCGACGAGTGGATGATCGGGTTCGGGTCCGTGCCCGGCGACGACACGCTCAGCGCCGCGGGCGACCTCGCCGAGGCTGCGGCACGTCTGTTCGGCGCCCTCCACCGCGCCGAGGCGGCGCCTGCGGCGCGGATCGCCGTGGCACCGGTGCCGATCACGGGCGTTGGGCTGGCGATCAACGATCGGCTGCGCCGCGCCGCAGCCCCGAAAGGATGAGGGAAGCGGCGCCATGCCCGTAGCGATCCAGGCCGGCCTCTGGGGACTGCTGAGCGGCTCTGCCTTGCTGCTGGGTGCATTGGTCGGCTGGTTCCTTCCGCTGCCGCGCCGGGTGATCGCCGCGATCATGGCGTTCGGCTCCGGCGTGCTCATTTCGGCCTTGTCGTTCGAGCTGGTCGACGAAGCCTGGCGGCAGGGCGGCTTCTTTCCGGTCGCCGGCGGCTTCCTGGGCGGCGCGGCCGTCTACACCGGATGCAATCTCCTGCTCAGCCGCTGGGGCGCGAAGCATCGCAAACGGTCGGATGAGGCGGTGCGAAAGCAGGAAGGTTCGGGCGGGGGCGCCAATGGCGGCGCCCTCGCGCTCGGCGCCCTGCTCGACGGCATCCCCGAATCGATCGTCATCGGGGTCAGCCTGCTGCGCGGCGAGGGAGTCGGCCTCGTCGCCGTCGCCGCCGTCTTCCTGTCCAACCTTCCCGAAGGACTGTCCAGCGCCGCCGGAATGAAGGCCGAGGGCAAGCGCCCGGGATTCGTCTTCCTGTTGTGGAGCGCGATCGCGCTCAGCGCCGGTGTCGCCGCCCTCGCCGGCTACCTGCTGTTCGCCGGTGCCTCCGGCGGCAGCATCGCCGCCGTCCAGGCAATCGCCGCCGGGGCCATTCTCGCCATGATCGTCGACACGATGGTGCCCGAAGCGTTCGAAGGCACCCAGGATTATGCCGGCCTGATCGCCGTCGCCGGCTTCCTCGTTGCGTTTACCCTTTCGCGGCTCGGCTGATCCTTCGGTCGGCGCGTCCGGTCTTTCGATCGACAATATCGCGTTCAGAAGCCCGAAAGCAGCTATTGCGCATCTAAAATGGCAATGGTTGCAACCGGTTTCCTGATTATTGCGGGAGCCGGTTGTCGCGAATCGAGATGGCTGCATGGGTTCGATTTTAAGAAAGTTGCCATGGTCGAGGTCCGGCATTGCCGGGTTGCTGCGAAGTCTCCGCTTCGAGGCGTTGATCGTGTGTCTGCTGCTGCTGACGCTTGTCTCCGTGGTGTTCGAAAACGCGATCCTGCGCCAGGAGATACGCTTCGCGCCCGACGCGAAGCCGAATTACGTCGGCTACGCCTATAGCGACCAGCAGATTGGCGGCGTCTCCACGGTTTCGCCTGACCCGCGCACGCCGATGGCCTGGCGATGCGCGCTGCGCGCCAAGGTCGAGATTCCGTTTTGCGGCTACGAATTGCTGTTCGATGCCGAGCGCCACGCGCGCGGGCTCGACCTGTCGAACCTCACCGCCGTCCGCCTTAAGCTCGATTACAAGGGTCCGAGCCGCACCGTGCGCGTGTTCCTCAAGAATTTCGATACGCGCTACAGCCAGCCGAACCATAGCGAGACGGCCAAGTTCAACCAGATCGAGTTTGATTATCCTCGCGGCAGCACCGAGGTGTCACTCGCCCCCAATAACTTCAGCGTCGCCGAATGGTGGGTGACGCAGCATCATGTACCGCCGGAACTCAGCCGTCCTGCCTTCGACAACGTCATCGCACTCTCCGTGCACACCGGAACCGCGCCGGGCCTGGGTGGGCATTCGTTTCGCATACGCGAAATCGTTATCGAGGGCCGGCGGTTCAGCTCCGCCCAATGGTATCTCGGCATCATCGCGGTCTGGCTGGTGCTGATCGGCGGCTTCCTCTTCTACCGCATAGCTCATCTGAAGGAAGAGATCGCCGCTCGCGAAGAGGCGACGGGGCGCGAGAAGCTCATCCAGGACCAGTTGATCTACGTCAGCCGGGTCAACGCCATGGGGGAGATGGGCTCGGCGCTGGCACATGAGCTCAACCAGCCGCTCACCGCCGTGTCCAACTACATGTCGATCGCCCGTCGCCTGCTCGTTCGGCAGCGCCAAGGGGATGCGGCACAGGCGCTCGACGCGATCACCGCCGCGCAGGAGACGGCGCTTCGTGCGGGAGAGATCATCCGCCGTCTGCGGGAAATGGTGCGGGGCAGCGTCACCCGTCGGTCAGAGAAGCTCGCCGACATCATCGACAAAATCGGCAGCATCGCCTTCCTCGAAGCCGATTTGCAGGGCATCCGCCACCGCGTGATCATCCACGATCCGGACGCGCATGTGCTCGTCGACCGTATTCAGGTTCAGCAGGTCCTCTTGAACCTGATCCGCAACGGCTTCGAAGCGATGCACGGCGTGGCTCAGCGCTCACTGGTCGTCGAGACCCGGTCTACGCCGGGCGAGATGATCGAGATCAGCGTCAGCGACACCGGCAGCGGCATCCTTCCCGAAGCACAGGATATCCTGTTCACGGCGTTCCGCACCACCAAGCAGGACGGCATGGGCATCGGCCTGTCGATCTGCCGGACCATCGTCGAAGCCCATGGCGGGCGGATCTGGGCCGAGTCGCGTGCGGGTGGCGGCACGATCTTCCGCTTTACCATCCCGGCCTCTGCGGATGGGCAGTTACGCATCGGGGAAGCGGCCTAACGTCGGCCCGCGGCAGACGATTGCCGCAACGGGCCGGTCAATCTTCGTCGCGACGGGCGCCAAGGTCGATCGGTGCACGATTGTTGCGGCGTTCCACCCGCCGCGCGCGCCGGAAATGAAGCATGACCATGGCCAGTCCGATCACCAGCACGGCCAGGATGACGTAAGCGATGTCGTGACGTTCGGTCAGGCTCATGCCGGAATCCTCCAACAGGGGAGAGCTAAGTTGGTTTCACGCCCTGGATCAAGACCGGTGGAGGGTTGACGGGTCAGGCCACCTCGGCCTGACCCGATCCTCCTCTAGGCAGCGGTGTCGACTTTCACCCGATTTGCAAAGCTCTTGCGCAGCTTCTTGAGCTTGGGCGGGATCACCGCCAGGCAATAGCTGTTGCTCTGACCCTCGCCGTCCCAATAATCCTGATGATAATCCTCGGCAGGCCACCATTCGGAGATCGGCTCGATGGTGGTGACGATCGGCGCCGGCCAATCCAGTTGCGCACGTTCGATCGCGCGGCGAACGGCCGCGTCCTGCGCTTCGTCCTTGGGAAACACGGCGGAGCGATATTGGGTGCCGATGTCGTTGCCCTGACGGTTGCGCTGGGTCGGATCGTGGGTGCCGAAGAACACGTCGAGAATGTCGTCGAGGCCGATCGCCTCGGGATCGAAGGTCACCCGGATCGCCTCGGCATGGCCGGTGTCTCCGCCGCAGACCTGCTTGTAGGTAGGATTGGCGACGGAGCCGCCGATGTAGCCGCTCTCGACTTCACTGACTCCGATCACGTCCTTGAACACCGCTTCGGTGCACCAGAAGCACCCGCCGGCCAAAATGATCTGCTCGCTCGCCATCGCCTGATCTCCTTTCCCGCCCAGATAGGGGTCGCCGCCGTAACGGCAAGCGCCGCTTCAGCCGCGCGGCGCCTCCGGCAGGATCTGATCGGTCGCGGCCATGTCGGCCCAGGGATCGGACGCCTGGCGGGCAATCAGCCCCGGCACCGTCGCGATCGTGTAGGCGCACGGATCGAGCCCCGCTTTCACCTGCGACCAGCTTAGCGGCATTGCTACCGGCGCGCCTTCGCGCGACCGCGTCGAATAGGCGGCGACGGCAGTCGATGTCGGATCGTTGCGCAGATAATCGATGAAGATGCGGCCGGCCCGTTCCGCCTTGGAGATCTTGGTCAGGAACTTGTCGGGCGCATCCGCCGCCATCTCCGCCGAGAGCCCTTTGGCGAAGCTCTTGACGTCGCGCCAGTCGGCGGTTGGCGCGATCGGGACGACGACGTGCAGCCCCTTGCCGCCGGTGGTCTTGACGAAGCTGGTGAGGCCGATCGCCTTCAACCGGTCACGAACCTCCCTAGCGGCGGCAATCACGCTGTCGAAGCCGAGCCCTTCGTCCGGATCGAGATCGAAGATGATCCGGTCGGCGCGGTCGGGATGATCCACGGTCACCGCCCACGGATGCATTTCCAGCACGCCCATCTGCACCAGTGCGATCAGCCCGGGCACGTCCTTGATGTAGAGATAGGGTTCGTCGAACCCGGGGATGACGATCTCGCCGAGCTGCTCGGGAACGCCGGAGCCGGCATGACGCTGATAGAAGCACTTCGTGCCCTGCCCCGTCGGACACCGCACCATGGTGATCGGGCGAAATGCGATCTGCGGCAGGATCCGGTCGGCAACCGCGACATAATAATCGGCGAGATCGCTCTTGGTGATGCCCTGCTCGGGATAGAGGATCTTGTCCGGATTGCTGAGGCGGATGCCTTCCACGAACCGCTCGCCGCTCATTCTCCGCTCCTCAGGCCCGCAAGTTCCGCGGGCCGCGCTTCCGGTTGCAATTGATCCATTCGACATTGCTCCGGCACCTTGTCCGGTCGCCAGCGCAGGAACTTGGTGCCGTGGCGAAAGCGGTTGCCGGTGACGTGGTCGTAGCGCACCTCGGCGATCAGTTCGTGACGCAGCGGCTCCCATTCGCCGGTCCGCTCGGTCGACCAGCGGCTCGGTCCACCCGGCGCATCGCCGGTGAACCCCGGCGGCCCGATCAGCGCCTCAAGCCGTTCGGTGAGCGCCGTCCGCTCGTCGGCCGGAATGGCGGAGGTGAATCCGACGTGGTCGAGCTTGCCGTCATCGTTGAACAGGCCAAGCAGCAGGGAGCCGACCTGACGGCTGTTGGTCGCGTAGCGAAAGCCGCCGACGACGCAGTCGGCAGTTCGCAGCTGCTTGATCTTCAGCATCGCCCGCTCGCCGGGCTGGTACGGCGCATCGGTGCGCTTCGCGACGACGCCGTCGAGCGCACCGCCGGCCTTGTCGAGCCAGCCCTGCGCGACCTGGCGATCGTCTGCATAGGGCGAGAGCAGGATGTCGTCGCGGCGCTCGGCGCCGTGGACGATCTCGAGCGCACGGCGGCGATGCGCAAGCGGTGCATCGCGGTAGCCCGTCTCCTTGGAATGGAGCAGATCGAACAGCATCAACTGGGCCGGGGTCTCGGCGGCGAGGCGGCGGATGCGGCTCTCCGCCGGATGAAGGCGCAGTTGGAGGGCGTCGAACGAGAGCACGCCGCCGATCGGGATGATCAGCTCGCCATCCAGAACCACCCGGTCCGCCTCCATCGCCCGGATGCTTTCGACGATTTCCGGAAAGTAGCGGCCGAGCGGCTTGCCCGCTTTGGACTGGAGATGGACCTCGCCGCCATCGCGGAACACGAGGCATCGAAAGCCGTCCCATTTGGGCTCGAAGCGCCAGCCGGGCTCCTCCGGCAAGGCGTCGACCAGCTTCGCCTCCATCGGCGGCAAGCCGGGTTTCACGGACAGAGAATCGAACGCGGCCATGCGTGGAAGACGCGTGCGAGTCCGTTCCGGTTCCGAACGGATATGCGGCGAATGGATTCCCTGGCGCGATGGATGACCCTCGGCCACCCACCTCGGTCGTTGAGCCTGCGAGACGGTTTTGCGACAATGCGTGTCCGAGGGAGGGCGCTTGTGACGCTGACGCGTAGATCATTATTGAACGTGGCGGCAGCCACCGGTGTGGCGGGCCTGCTGCCGGCCAAGGTCTTCGCGACCGTCGCCCCTCCGCAGCCCGCGATCAACCCCGCGCTTCGTGCCCGGGCGATGGCGTCGCTGGAAGCCAATCGCGGCCGGCTCAGAAATGCCGACGTGATCGGCATTGCCGATTTCAGCCGGATGTCGCGCCAACCGCGTTTCTACATCGTCGATCTTCGCTCGGGCTTCACCACCGAGCATCTCGTCGCCCACGGCCGCGGCTCCGATCCGAGCCATCTCGGCTGGCTTGAGCGATTCTCCAATGACGTCGGCTCCGAGGCGACCTCGGAAGGCGCCTATCTCACCGCCGATTCCTACACGGGCAAATATGGCTGGTCGATGCGGCTGTTCGGCCTCGATCCGAGCAACAGCAATGCGCTGGCGCGTGCGATCGTCATCCACAGCGCCTGGTATGCCGAGCCCAAGGTGGCCGAAACCTATGGCAAGCTCGGGCGGTCCGAGGGCTGTTTCGCGCTTCCGGGCGTCAGCCATGCCGAGGCGATGACCAGGCTGGGGTCCGGCCGCCTGCTCTACGCCGAAAAGGTCTGACGCGCGGCGGTCGGCCGTAGAGGCTCACCCAAGGGCCGATTCTTGCGGGCTTACCTCGTGCCTCCCCCAACTTCATTTCGTTCCACGTCTGGGCCACGATACCGGCGAGTCGTGCCGAAGGCACGACGAGGCGATGGATCGACCGAGGAATCTGACCCGCAATTCATTCTAAAGTAACCACTTTTCCTCTAAATGGCTCAGCCAGTAGCGGAGGGAAATGCTTTGAATTACTCGCGCAGGCAGTTGCTTGGCGCCGGTGCTGCGGCCGGCCTCATCGCCACCACCGCCCAGGCCGAGAGCCTGGCCAAGATCGTTGCCGGTCTGAATGACGGCGCCCGGGCGCCGATGCCGCGCGCCGCTGCCGCGGCCGTGCCGGCACGTCCTCGCGTTCTCGTCGATCCGGTCATCGATCCGCGCCTGCTCGCACGCGCCCGCGCCGCCTTCGACGCCAATCGCAACCGCATCCGCCGCACCGATCTGGTCGCGATCACCGATTTCTCGCGTGCCTCGCGCGAGCCGCGCTTCTTCATCCTCGACACCAATACCGGCAAGGTCTCGAGCCACTATGTCGCGCACGGCCGTGGCTCCGATCCCGATCACAGCGGTTATCTGGAGCATTTCTCCAATGCCTTCGGCTCCAACGCGACCTCGGCCGGCGCCTACATCACGGGCGATTATTATAACGGCAAGTACGGCCGCTCGATGAAGGTCAAGGGGCTGGAACGGCGCAACGACAATGCCGAGGGCCGCGCCATCGTCGTTCACAGCGCCTGGTATGCCGAACCGGAAGTGATCCGCGAACACGGTAAGCTCGGCCGCTCGGAAGGCTGCTTCGCGCTGTCGCACGCCAGCCTCCAGGAAGTCCTGCGCCGCCTCGGCCCGGGCCACTTCCTCTACGCCGACAAGCTCGCCTGAACATCCGGCGCCGGGATCAGCCCGGCGCTGGCACCCAATTCGGCAACTCAATTCCCTGCGGGTCCTCCTGAAGGGGCCGGGATGGCCCCTGATACTTCAACAGCTGGTCCGCTGCCCCTGCGAAAAGCAGCGCGATTTTGGCGCAACACCCAATGCCGCGAGAACGAAGTCGGCGCGGGCAGAGACGCTAGCCAAGGGCAACATGACGGGCGCGTACCCCGCCTCGCGATAAGCCTGCCGCACGCGCACATAATCGCGCAACGCGGCGTCGAGGCTGTGCCGGCGATCGGCGTCGTTTACGTAGATTTCCGGCCATGGCGGCGCAAGGAAGAGCCGGTCGTGGCGCTTGCTTTCGATGAGGTCGGTCGGGCGCGGCAGTCCGGACGCAACCATCGCAACCGCCGCGTCCACGATGCCGCGGTCGAAGAAGGTAAGCCCCTGCGCTGCCGCATGATCCGCCACCGACATGGCAAGCGCCCGCCCGGCGAACGCGGCAGCATCGCGCCACGGGAGCGCTCTCCCGTCTCCCGCGCGTTCCTCGGCGATGATCCGCCTCCCCGGTTCCGCGACCACCGCATAGCCGCGGCGCGCGAGTTCCTCGAGCAGGGTGGACTTGCCTCCGCCCGAACAGCCCGAGATCATCACGAAGCATCGGTCGTCGCCATTATTCGTGTGTTGAATCCGCTTCACTTCCGCGCTTCCTATTCGACCCTTTCTGATGACGCGCGGCCGGCCCCTTCCCCATGAGAGAGGGGCCAACCCTTCACGCGCCCGCGCCGATGACGACACGCACGTCTTTGGAGCGGCCTGCGTCTGTTGCTCCTCGCACGATCCGCCGAAGCGCATCGCACTGCGCCATGCACAGCTGCAGGGGAGTTCTCGTGGATACCGGGGGCAGTGGAACACGCAAGACGGGCTCGCCGTAAGCGCCAGTCCTGTGTCGCTCGCGCGGGTCGGGCGACCTTGGCGGGTAGCACGAAGCCGCTTGGGAGACCGGCGCCTGACCGTCGTCATTCCCTCGCACGTTCGCCCAACAGAATGGGGGCCGGCATCGCTGCCGGCCCCCGATGTCCCAGCCCATGCAGCGCCTGCCGGCGCGGCGCCCGCTGGGCGGGAGGTCGGGTCGGGCGCATGCGCCCGGCCGTCCCTGGTTTCGAGGTTCGGACCGAAGGTCCCCCCTCCGGGTCCCGTCGGGGCCGAAGCCCCGGCGGTTCCCTCTGGGTCACGTCGCACGCCGAGGCCTGCTTCGCTTCCCGTCTCCGGTTCCGAGCCGGCAGAACCGGCCTTTCCCCGAAGGACCGGCGCGCGATCGAGGCGCAAGCTCCGATCCGCTTGCCGGGCGGGTCCGCTCCGGAGCCGAAGCTCCCTGACGTTCCCGTTCGGGCGCTGCGTCGGAGTGAAACTCCTGCTCGCACCCTGCCGTCGCGGATGGGCTATGCCCGTCCGGTCAGGTCCGACGGACGCCTGTGCTGCCAAAGCTTCACGTCGTTCCGTCTTTCGAGGTCGGTGATGGGCCTGAGCCTTCTCGTCCTTCCTCCCGACCGCATCCTTGCCGAAGCCGGGATGCTTGCCGGTTGCTCTCCGCAGGCCGAGGCCCTTGGATCGCTCCGCGTCCGTCCGCGCCGGGGCGCGTTCGGTTGCGGCGGCGCCTGTGTGCCGAAGCGCCGGTTTCCGTTCAGGCTTTCCGAGCACGCTCGTCGACCCTGACGTGATTCCTGGCGCGATTGGCCTCAGGTCGCCTTCGGCTTGGCCGTTTGAGCCGAAGCTCTCCCGGTTGCGCCTGATGTCCCGTTCACCAAGAGCCCTTCCGGCACCGCCATCCCACACCCTTCGAGCCAAGGCCCGTTGGATCGCGTCCGGCGATATCGTCGTGCCCATCGAGGTCCGCGACACCTGCGGATCGTTCAGGCAGAAGCCCTCGCGGTTCCGCTTTTTGAGTTCGACTTCAGCCGAAGCTTCGGAAGAACTCACGAGGTCCAAAAGCTCGCGCCATGGGATCCCGTTCAGCCTCCGTTCCAAAGGGTGAACCCTTCGTCGCGGCAGCCTCGCCGCATCGGCTTCGGGGGCGTTTCCCCGTTGCTTTCGCCGCGTCGGCAATGCCGTTCTCGGGGAGGCCGGCATCACCTACCGGTGCTCTCGTCATCGTCCGAACCTCGGCCTTGCAACCTCGGTGCGGTCGGCTCCGCAGCGTCCGTATCTCCGTCCGGCTTGCTCCGCGTTTCCGCAGGCTCTTCCTTCCGGCGACCAAGGAATGCTGTCACGGATTCCGAGTCGCACAAAGCAGAATCCACCTGTGGATAACGGGGATAATGGGGGTTGTTTGGGATCCCATGAACAATGTCGAACGCGCACCGGGATTTAGCGCGCAAACTGCACGAACGGACTCAGCCCCCTTGGTCGGGGACCGGCGCCCTCAAGGCGGTCGGGATCAGGCGTCGGCGCCTTTCGGCGGCTGCGACTCGGGCTTGCGGTCCCGGTTACGCTGGCGGTCGCCGACGCCTTCGAGCGTTCGGCGGGCGAGATCGACGGCGAGAACCTTGAGCGTGTCGCCGATCGGATTGGCCGCCTTGGCAGCAGCGTGCGATCCCTCTGCAGACGGCTTAGCCTTGCCGGCGCCGGAGGGTGGTGCTCGCAACGCTGCCGCGGCGGACAGCAAGGCCGCGGCGACGACTTCGCTCACCACTGGATCCTTGGCGAGTTCCACCGCCTTCTTGCCCGCCTTGCGCAACTCCTTGGGCACCTTGATGCCGCCGACTTCCTTCGGGATCGGATTGGCGGCCTTGCGGGCGCCCTTCTTCTTGCCGTCCTTCTTCTTCTCGCTCTTGGCCACGAACGCCTCCTTATTCGACGATGATGGTCCCGTTCATGCCGGAGATCCGGTGAACGAAATTGCCACCACGCATCTTGTAGCGGCCGGCCTTGGGCACAAGGACGATCGTGCGCGTGGACAAGGACGGGACTTCGATCGCGCCCTTCTTGATCGTGCCGCCGTCGCGTGGGCGCAATTGCCCGGCCGCGAAGAAGTCGGCAGCGGAAAAGGTCAGGCTTCGATTGCTGTTGTTGACCAGCCGCAGCCGGACCGGCTCACCGGCCTTGAGCCTGATCTCCTTGGGGGCGATGTCCCAGGTGGTGAGCAACACGTCATATTCCGGCGCCATCCGCCATTCCTGCGCCCGGGCCGGCGCGGCGGTAAAGGCGGCGGCGAAGACGGCGAGGGCTACCAGCAATCGTGACTTCATCCGTTTCTCTCCTCGGAGCGCCAGCATGTCCCCCTCAACGCAGGAAAGCAAAGCTCCTTTCCCTCACCATGTTGCAGGCTGCGCCGCGGCCGCTCCCGCCGATGCTGGTCCTTGCCCCTCTTCTCTTCTAGGCTTGCCGCATGAAATGCCTACGCCTCCTTGCCGCCGCCACCTTGATCATCGCGCCGATGTCCGCGCAGGCGAAGCTCTCCGGTGCCGAAAGCCGGATCGTCCGCGCGGTCGATCAGGAGCAGGCTCGCACGCTCGGCCTGCTCGAAAATCTGGTCAATCAGAATAGCGGCTCGCTCAATCTTGCCGGGGTCGAAGCTGTCGGCCGGATGATGCGCGCGGAGCTGGAGCCGCTCGGCTTCGAAGTGCGCTGGGTGCCGATGGCGCAGGTCGCCCGGGCCGGCCACATCGTCGCCATCCACCGCGGCAGCGGCAAGGGCCGGAAGATGCTGCTGATCGGCCATCTCGACACGGTGTTCGAACCGGATTCGCCCTTCCAGCACTTTGCCCGCAAGGATGCCGACACGGTCGAGGGGCCGGGGGTCGGAGACGACAAGGGCGGCATGGCGGTGATGGTCGCCGCGTTGCGCGCGATGAAGGCCGCCGGCACCCTCGCCGCCGCCGATATCGAAATCGTGCTCACCGGCGACGAGGAGGATGCCGGCAATCCGGTCGAGGTTGCGCGCGGCGACCTCATCGAAGCCGGCAAGCGGGCCGACGTCGCACTCGATTTCGAAGGTCTGTCGCGTGAGAACGGCCAGGACATGGGTTCGATCTCGCGCCGCGGCTCCGGTAATTGGGAGGTGCGCGCAACCGGGCGGACCGGCCATTCCAGCGGCGTGTTCAGCGCCGCCTCGGGCAACGGCGCCATCTACGAACTCTCGCGCATCCTCACGGCCTTCCGCACCGAGCTGCCCGAGCCCAACCTCACCTTCAACGTTGGCCTCGTCGTCGGCGGCGCCACCGCCGTGCTCGATGCCAACGGCATCCGCGGCACCGCCACCGGCAAGACCAACATCATCCCCGAAATCGCGATCGCCAAAGGCGACATCCGCGCTCTGTCGCTCGATCAGTACCGGCGCGTCACCGACAAGATGCGGGCGATCGTCGCCCGGCACATGCCTGGTTCCGGTGCCGAGATCAGCTTCGACGACGGCGCCTACCCGCCGATGGCGCCGACGGCGGGCGGACGGGCGCTGCTCGACCGGCTCAACCTGGTCAATCGCGATCTGGGGCTGCCGGAAATGGCGCCGATCGACCCACTGAAGCGCGGCGCCGGCGATATCGGCTTCGTCGCCGAACATGTCGACGGCCTCGTCGGCCTCGGCCCGGCCGGCGGCGGATCGCATGCGCCCGGCGAGACCGTCGATGTGCCGAGCCTTTGGCGGCAGGCGAAGCGCGCCGCCATCCTGATGACCCGCCTCTCCGCCGAAAAACCCTGAGCGAAACGGAGTCGAAAACCCGGCGAAGCGTGCGCCGGCGGCTTGTGGATGGCGCAGATCGGGTTCAACCTCCGCCCAGGCCCGCCGCAAGAGCGGCCTTGATGGAGGGGTTGATGTCGCGTTCTCGCCTTGCATTCTCCTGCGCCGCCGCAGCGGCCTTGCTCTGCGCCACATCCGCTGCCGCGCAGACCGTGGACCGGATCGTCGCCTTCGGCGACAGCTATGCCGACGACGGCAACCTGTTCGAGCTGCTCAACATTCCGCGGCCCGCAGTTTATCCGAACGGACGCTTTTCCAACGGCACCAATTTCGTCGACACGATGGGCCAATTGCTTGCCGTGCCGATCGACAATTTCGCGATCGGCGGCGCCTTCACCGGCAACGGCAACATCAACGGCCCCGGCATCCCCGGCTTCGTGACCGAATATCGGTCCTTTCTCGCGGGCGGCGGCCCGGCTGCCTTCCCCCGAGTCAGCGGCCGGTTCGGCGCCAACGATCTCGCCGTCGTCTCGATCGGCGGCAACGACGCCCGCGCCTACGAGCGCAGCCTTGGTACCACCCCCAGCGCCGCGCAGATCCAGGGACTGATCGCCGGCGCGCCGGCACAAGCGCAGCTGCGAGTTGGCGAAGCGATGGCCGGCATCGATGCGCTGGTCGGCGCCGGCGCCCGCAACATCACCTTCCTGTCCGGCGACGTCGGGCGCCTGCCCGAAGTCGCCGGCGCGCCGATCGCGGCGATCGGCACCGCTTATGCCAACGCCTTCAATGCCGGCATCCAGGCGCGGCTTGCCGAGACGGCGGCAAGCGGCGTGATCGTCAACTACCTCGATCTGTCGCAGATGGGCTCGGTGGTCGAGGCCGATCCGGCTGCATTCGGCCTGATCAGCGCCGGCGCCTGCCCGATTGCCTGCGTCACCACCGATCCGGGCCTGCTCGACAAATATCTCTTCTACGTCGATCAATTGCACATGACCTCGGCCGGCTTCGCGATCGTCGGCCGATACGCCGTTCGCCAGCTCGAAGCGCCGCTCCACTTCCAGGCCCAGAGCGATCTCGGGCTGCAGGCGGCGACGAGCTTCGGCACCACGCTCGAAGGCCGCCTCGATCTGTCGACCGCCCGCACCGGCGGGCGCGGCAGCGGCCTTTCCATCTATGCCGCGGTCAACGCAGCCGGCCGGGATCATGCCGCCGGCACGACCAACCTCGCCTATGACACCGACACGTTCGGGGTCACGGCGGGCGCCGAATATGAGCTTGGCGGCGTGATCGCCGGCCTGGCGGTGAACCACAGCCGTCCCCGCGCGGACATGGTCTCCGGCACCGGCGCGATCCGCGCCAAGGCGTGGCAGGTCGGCGCCTATGCCGGCTGGTCGCACCATGGCGCCTTCGTCCAGGGCCATGCCGGCATCGGCTGGCTCGATTACGATATCGCCCGCACCGCGGTGATCGACGACATCGCCGCCGATGCAAACGGTCGCACCGTCACCGCCGGCGCCAAGGCCGGCTATCTGCTCGATTTCGGCGGCGTCAGCCTCGGCCCGGTCGTCGGCCTCCAATACGCCAAGGCGAAGATCGACGCCTATACCGAAACCGGCGATCCGGTGCTGACCTTGAATGTCGGCAAGCAGGACGTGCAGGCGCTGGTCGGCAGTGCCGGCATCGAGGCGCGGGGCGAGCTCGACGCCGGCGGCCTCGCCGTCCATCCTTTTGCCGCGCTGACCGCCGAAAAGGATTTCGAAGGCGACGGCCGCACCATTCGCTACGCGGCGACGTCCGCACCGGGGATCTTGAACAGCTTCGTCCTGCCGGATCGCTCCAAGGACATCTATGGCCGCATCGCCGCCGGTGCCCGCCTCACCTTGGGTGAAGCGGTGGCGCTTTCGGTCGAAGGCAGTACCAGCTTCTCCCAGCAGGGCAGCGACGACGTCGGCGGATTCGTCGGCCTGACCGTGGGTTTCTGACGGTCCCGACGCGGAGCACGACCGCCTTCGCGCAACCCGCCGCCACTGGTGCAAGGGTCGCGCGTCGCCCACTTGATCCCGCCCGTTCGCCGCGCCACATGCAGGTCATGCTGATCCAGACCGAAACCACGCCCAATCCGGCCACCCTCAAATTCCTTCCCGGCCAGAAGGTGATGGATGCGGGCACGCGCGATTTCGCGACGCCCGAAGATGCGGAGGCCTCGCCGCTGGCGGAGGCCTTGTTCTCGCTCGGCGACGTGGAGGGCGTCTTCTTCGGCCGCGACTTCATTTCGGTCACCGCCGGCCCCGGCACGGAGTGGCGCGACCTCAAGCCCCAGGTGCTCGGCATCCTGCTCGATCATTTCTCCAGCGCAGCGCCCTTGTTCAAGGCCGCCACCGCGGCCGGGATCACCGTCGATGCGCCCGAAGACTTTGGCGACGACCCCGCCGATGCCGAGATCGTCGAGCAGATTCGCGAGTTGATCGAGACGCGGGTCCGTCCGGCGGTCGCGCAGGATGGCGGCGACATCGTCTACCGCGGCTTCCGCGGCGGCACCGTCTTCCTTGCCATGCACGGCGCCTGCTCCGGCTGCCCGTCCTCGACGATGACCCTGAAGAGCGGGATCGAAAGCCTCCTCAAACATTACGTGCCCGAGGTCGAAACCGTCGAAGCGGTCTGATGCTGCTCGCGATCGACAGCGCCACGGCGGCCTGCTCGGCGGCGCTGATCGATGGCGCTGCGCTTGTCGATGAGCGGTTCGAACTGGTCGGCCGCGGCCATGCCGAGCGGCTGCTGCCGATGATCGAGGAGTTGCTTGGCGGCCGCCGTCCCAGCGGCATCCTGGTCGATTGCGGCCCCGGCAGCTTCACCGGCGTGCGCGTCGGCCTTGCCGCCGCGCACGGCCTCGCCATCGGCTGGGGAGTACCGCTGCTCGGTTATTCGTCGATGGCGGCGATCGCGGCGACCGCGGACGCGGAGAGGCTTGCGGTGGCGCTTCACGGAGGACATGGTCAGCTTTTCGTGCAGAGCTTCACCAATGCGCCTCTTCAGCCGGTCGCCGACCTGCAATCCCTGCTTCCGGACGACGCCGCCCGTGCCTTCGACGAGGCAGTGGTGATCGGCTCCGGCGCGGAGGCCCTGGTCGCCGCCCGCGGCCATGGCGAGGCCCGCAATGCCCTGCCGCGGGCGGCCGACGCCCGCTTGCTCCCGGAAGCGCTGCGCAGCTTGCCCCCTCGGCCGCTCTACGGCCGGGCGCCCGATGCCAAGCCGCTGCCGCAATGATCGAGGACGTCGTCGTCGACGAAGCGGGTCTTCTGGATCTCGACGCCGTGATGCGGGTGATGACCGACAGTTTCGACCCGGCGTTCGGGGAGGCCTGGACGGCGCCGCAATGCGCGGGACTGCTGCCGCTGCCCGGCGTGTGGCTGACCCTCGCCCGTGATCCCAATGGCAGCCCGCTCGGCTTCGCGCTCAGCCGTATCGTTGCCGGCGAAGCTGAACTGCTCTTGCTCGCGGTACGTAACGCCGCGCAGCGCCACGGTGTCGGTGCACGCCTGATCGAACGATTCATTTCAGATTCGACGGCGCGCGGCGCCGCTCGTCTTCACCTTGAAGTCCGCGACGGCAATCACGCCATTGCGCTCTACAAACGCTACGACTTCGCCGAAGTCGGGCGCCGCAGGAATTATTATAGCGGGTCAGCCGGCGAGCGTTTCGACGCGCTTACGCTCGCCCGGGACACGGACCTGCGCCGCGCCTGAGCCCATTCGTCCGATTCGGCTTGTAAAAACATCCAAAACGGATCATTCCGGTAGCGGAAGGGGTGCGTGACCTCGTGGAAGATCGGGCAGAAAACATGGCTGAGAATGAAGATACGACCGAAACTCTGGTGACCCTCACCGCCGACATCGTTTCGGCGCACGTCAGCAACAACAGCGTGGCGGTCAATGACCTGCCCCAGTTGATCCAGAACGTGCACAATGCGCTGATCACCCTGGGCAACAAGCCTGAGCCTGCACCGGTCAAGCAGGAACCTGCAGTGTCGATCAGGTCTTCGGTGAAGCCCGATTACATCGTCTGTCTTGAGGACGGCAAGAAGCTCAAGATGCTGAAGCGTCACCTGATGACCCATTATCAGATGACTCCCGACGAATACCGGCAGAAGTGGGGCCTCAACGCCGATTATCCGATGGTCGCTCCCAATTACGCGGAGCAGCGGCGTTCGCTGGCCAAGAAGATCGGCCTCGGCACCAAGCGCCGCAAGACGACGCCGGCCAAGGCCGGTGCCGCCAAGACTTCGCGCCGCAGCTGAGGACATGCGGGCGGCGGGAGTGGCATGCGCTTCCGCCGCCTTGCGGCTCTTCTTGCGCGCGCCGGCGCACGAAGCGCACCTTTGACGGTGCGGAGCCACCGCCGCACCTTGTTCGGCCCGTGAAAACGGCTAAACCGGGCGGCAGATGACACGCAGGATCGACATTGAGGCGCTCTGCGCCGAAAAAGGGCTGAGGATCACCGAGCAGAGGCGGGTGATCGCCCGGGTTCTCTCCGAAGCGGAGGACCATCCCGATGTCGAGGCGCTCCACGCCCGCGCGTCTGCGATCGACGCCGGTATCTCGATCGCGACCGTCTACCGCACCGTGCGCCTGTTCGAGGAAGCCGGCATCTTGGAGCGTCACGATTTCGGCGACGGCCGCGCCCGTTACGAGGCGGCGGACGCCACCCACCACGATCACCTGATCGATGTCGAGAGCGGCAACGTGATCGAATTCGTCGACGAAGAGCTCGAGGCGTTGCAGCGCCGGATCGCCGAGAAGCTCGGCTTCCGCCTCGTCGATCACCGCATGGAATTGTACGGCGTCGCCATCGACCGGAAATCCTGAGGCGGAGTTCGCTTGATCCGCCTCGTCGCGCGCGTCGCCGCGATTGTTCTCACGCTCCTCGTCTGCCTGCCGCTCCATTATGGATGGCGCGCCGTCGGACGCGCGTCGCCGTGGCCGCGCCGCTTCCTTGGCGCCGTCGGGCGGATCGCCGGGATGCGGGTCGAAGTGCGCGGCACGCCTTTGCCGTCGCACGTCCTGTTCGCCGCCAATCACCTCAGCTGGCTGGATATCATGCTGATCGCCGGAGCGAGCGGCGCCGCCTTCG
Organism: Sphingosinicella sp. BN140058; assembly: GCF_004135585.1. Lineage (NCBI taxonomy): Bacteria > Pseudomonadati > Pseudomonadota > Alphaproteobacteria > Sphingomonadales > Sphingosinicellaceae > Sphingosinicella > Sphingosinicella sp. BN140058. The sequence continues at coordinate 1,280,465 of NZ_CP035501.1, forward strand.
TCTCGCGCGACGATGTCGGCCGCTGGCCGGTGATCGGCTGGCTTGCCCGCCTCAATGCGACGGTCTTCGTCGATCGCTCGGACCGCCGCGCCGTGTCGGGCCAGGCCGACACCCTGCGCGCGGCGCTCGCCGGCGGCCAGCCGGTCGCCCTGTTTCCGGAAGGGACGACGGACGGCGGCACGTCGATCCTGCCGTTTCGCGCCAGCCTGTTCTCGGCCCTGTTCCCGCCGATGCCGGGGATCAGGGTGCAGCCGATCGCGGTCGATTATGGCGCTGCCGCGGCCGAGATCGCCTGGGTCGGCAAGGAAGCGGCCGGCGCCAACCTGCGCCGGATCCTGTCGCGCCGCGGCACCAACATCGTCGTTCTGAGCTTCCTGGCGCCGATCGATCCGGCCGCCATGCCCGATCGCAAGGCGCTCGCCAGCCGGGCACGCGACGAAATCCTCGCGCTGCTGCACCCTTCCGAAGCCGCCGTGGATCCCCTATAGGCCCCGGATGGACAACCCCAGGACTTTTCACGTCAAATCGTTCGGCTGCCAGATGAACGTCTATGACGGCGAACGCATGACCGAATTGCTGCAGGCACAAGGCATGACCGCGACGCCGGAAGGGGTCGACGCCGATCTGGTCGTGCTCAACACCTGTCACATTCGCGAACGCGCCTCCGAAAAGGTCTATTCGGACATCGGCCGCCTGCGCCGCGACGACGGCAGCCGCCCGATGATCGCGGTTGCGGGCTGTGTCGCCCAGGCCGAGGGCGCCGAAATCCCCAGGCGCGCGCCGGCGGTGGATATCGTCGTCGGCCCGCAGGCCTATCACCGCCTGCCGGAGCTGGTCGCGAAGGCACGCGGCGGCGAGAAGGCGCTCGACACCGACATGCCGTTCCAGTCGAAGTTCGGCGCATTGCCGGCGCGCCGGCGCCAGGGGCCCAGCGCCTTTCTGACCGTCCAGGAAGGCTGCGACAAATTCTGCACCTATTGCGTCGTGCCCTACACGCGCGGCGCCGAAGTCTCGCGCGGCTGGGCGGCGATCGTCGACGAGGCGAAGGCATTGGTCGACGGCGGCGCCCGCGAGATCACCCTGCTCGGTCAGAACGTCAACGCCTGGGAAGGCGAGGACGGAGTCGGCCGGCGCCAGGGTCTCGACGGCCTCATTCGCGCGCTCGACGCTTTGCCCGGGCTGGAGCGGATCCGCTACACGACGAGCCATCCCAACGACATGCGCGAAGGCCTGATCCGCGCCCATGCCGAAGTCGAGACGCTGATGCCCTATCTGCATCTGCCGGTGCAATCGGGCAGCAGCCGGATCCTCAAGGCGATGAACCGCAGCCACACCGCCGAAAGCTATCTCGAGGTCATCGCCCGCGTCCGCGCCGCCCGGCCGGACATCGCCATCTCGGGCGATTTCATCGTCGGCTTCCCAGGCGAGACCGAAGCCGATTTCGAGGACACGCTGAAAATCGTTGCGGCGGTGAACTACGCGCAGGCTTACTCGTTCAAATATTCCCCGCGGCCGGGCACCCCGGCCGCCGCCATGGAAGATCAGGTCCCCGCTGAGATGATGGACGAACGGCTGCAACGGCTGCAGGCTCTGCTGAGCGAGAAGTCGCTCGCCTTCAATCGCGCCACGATCGGCAAGCGCACCAAGGTGCTGATCGAGCGCCAGGGCCGGCGCCCCGGCCAGATGCTCGGCAAGTCGCCCTGGCTTCAGTCGGTGCATGTCGAGACGGAGGCGAAGATCGGCGACGTGATCGACGTGATGATCGAGGCGGCCCTGCCCAATTCGCTGGCCGGACGCATGCTCGGCTCCGCCCCGATCGCGGTCGCCGCCTGATGGCCCAGAAGCGCAGCCCGGAGAGCGCAGCCGCCCGCGCGCGCCTCGAGATCGAGTTCGAGCAGCCGCATCTGCTCGGGCCGCTGTTCGGCGAGTTCGATCGCAATCTGGTCGCGATCGAGGACCGGCTCGGAGTCTATATCGCCGCGCGCGGCGCCCGCGTGCAGATCGAGGGCGAGCCGGAAGCCGCCGCCCGCGCCCGCGACGTCCTGCTCGGCCTCTACAACCGGCTCGACGAGGGTCAGGACGTCGACACCGGCACCGTCGAGGCGGTGATCGCCATGGCCGGCCAACCCACATTGGAGGGCATCATCTCGAAGGACGTCGCCGAACCGCCCAAGGTCATGATCCGGACGCGCAAGAAGACGATCGTGCCCCGCTCGCAGATGCAGGCGGTGTACATGGAAGCGCTCGCCCGCGACGACATGATCTTCGCGCTCGGCCCGGCCGGCACCGGCAAGACCTACCTCGCCGTCGCCCAGGCGGTGCAGCAGCTGATCGGCGGCTCCGTCGACCGGCTGATCCTGTCGCGGCCCGCGGTCGAAGCCGGCGAGCGGCTCGGCTTCCTGCCCGGCGACATGAAGGACAAGGTCGATCCCTATCTGCGCCCGCTCTACGACGCGCTGTACGACATGCTCCCGGCCGAGCAGGTCGAGCGGCGCATCGCCAGCGGCGAGATCGAGATCGCGCCGATCGCGTTCATGCGCGGCCGTACCCTCTCCGACGCCTTCATCATCCTCGACGAGGCGCAGAACACCACCCCGGCGCAGATGAAGATGTTCCTCACCCGCTTCGGCATGCGCAGCCGGATGGTGATCTGCGGCGATCCGCTGCAGGTCGATCTTCCCGATCCCGGCAAGTCCGGCCTCGGCGACGCCGTCGGCCGGCTCGAAGGCGTGCAGAGCATCGCCACCGTGCGGTTCGGCGCCGGCGATGTCGTCCGCCACCCGCTCGTCGGCCGCATCGTCGAGGCCTATGAAGGCAAGGGTGCATGATCCTCGTCGAGTCCGATCTATCAGGGGAATGGGACAGTAGCAGCGGCCTGCCGGCGCTTGCCGAGCGGGCCGTCCGCGCCGCCGTCGCCGCCAGCGACTGGAACGATCTCGGCGACAGCCCGGTCACGATCGAGGTCTCGGTCAAGTTCACCGGCAATGACGAAGTCCAGAGCCTGAACGCCCAATATCGCGGCAAGAACAAGCCGACCAACGTCCTCTCCTTCCCGATGATCGAGGGCGATCTGCTCGATCAGCTCGTCGCCGCCGGCGGGGGCGAAATCCTGCTCGGCGACATCGTCCTCGCCCGCGGCATCTGCGCCGAAGAGGCCGCGGACAAGGGTATCTCGATCGACGACCATGCCACCCATCTCGTGGTACACGGAACTCTGCACCTCCTCGGCTACGATCATGAGGAGGACGAGGAGGAAGCCGAAGCCATGGAAGACACCGAACGCCGCGCGCTTGCGGCGCTCGGCATTGCCGATCCCTATCCCACGGAGGTTCAATTCCAAGCCGATGCCTGACGAAGAGGACAGTCGACCCGAGACCGAGCAGGCCCCGTCCTTCTGGCGTGGCCTGCGCACCTTTTTGTTCGGGGAAGAGAGCGAGGCTACGCTCCGCGCCGAGATCGAGGAAGCGATCGAAAGCCATGAGGGCGAAGTGCCCGCGGTCGGCGATCTGTCGCCGATCGAGCGCCAGATGCTGCGCAACCTCCTCCACTTCGGCGAGAGCACCGTCGCCGACATCGCGGTTCCGCGCGGCGACATCGTTGCGGTGGAGAGCGATATCGGCTTCGAGGCCCTCGTCGCCGCCTTCGTCGAGGCGCAGCACAGCCGTCTGCCGGTCTATGAGGAGAGCCTCGACCGAGTGATCGGAATGGTCCACGTCAAGGACGTGTTCACCGTTCAGATGACCGGAGCGACGCCGCCCGCCGACATCTCCACCCTCCTGCGCAAGCCGCTCTACGTGCCGGAATCGATGGGCGTGCTCGATCTGCTCGCCCGCATGCGTGCCGAGCGAGTCCACCTCGCGATCGTCGTCGATGAATTCGGCGGCACCGAGGGCCTGGTGACGATCGAGGACGTCGTCGAGGAAATCGTCGGCGAGATTGAGGACGAGCATGACGAGACCGCACCCGGCATGCTGATCCCGATCGAGGACGGCATCTGGGACGCCGACGCCCGCGCCGAGCTCGAGGAAGTCGCCGAGCTCATCGACGGCCGCCTCGCTACCGAAGAGGACGTCGACACGCTCGGCGGCCTCGCCACCGTGCTCGCCGGCCACGTCCCGCAGCAGGGCGAGATCGTCGCCCACCCTTCCGGCTGGCGCCTCGAAGTCACCGAAAGCGACTCCCGCCGCGTCACCCGCCTCCGCCTCCACGCCCCGGAAGAAACAGCGCTCATCGAATAGGCCGAACCCAAGATCCTCCCCGAGCTTGCTCGGGGAGGGGAACCGCCGCCGTCAGGCGGTGGTGGAGGGGGCCAGAGACCCACTCCGACCCCGCCGCGGCCTGCTATTCCGGCGTCGGCTCCTTCAGCAGCGGCACGATCAGATCGATGAATTCCTGGGTCTCGAACGAACCGGCCTTGGCGGCGCGCAGCATCCCGGCCCGATCGATCACATAGGTGGTCGGGACGCCGCTCAGGATCGGATAGTCGCCCTTGATCCCGCGCGCGAGCGGATAGGACAGCACCGCCGCGACCTTCTTGAGCGCCGACGGCTGCACCGAATCCTGCGTCGTCACCCCGAAGATCTCGAAGCCAAATTGCTTGTAGCGCGCATGCATGGCGCTCATCATCGGCATCTCCGCCTTGCACGGCCCGCACCACGTCGCCCAATGGTTGATCACCACAACCTTGCCCCGCAATTCCGCAAGGCTGACCTTCTTCTTGTCGAACGTCGTGATCACGAAATCCGGCGCCGCCCGCCCGACCTTCGGCCCCGCCGCCACCGGCGACGCCACCGAAGCCGCCAAGGCGCCGAGCAACGCCGCCGTGCCAATCATCCGCATCCCGAAGCCCCCTTCACCCCAAAGCTGCGCCGCCCTGCGCCTACTGTCAACGTGCCGCATCCGTTGCCGGAGCGGTGGCTTCAATCGCTGCGTCGCCACGAAGACGCTTTGACAACAAACCATGCTGAAGCTTGCCGCCCACAGCCAAACGATCATGCGCTTCGCGCCTTCCCTAGAAGCGTTGAGCACGCCATCGGAATTCTTCGTGCCTTCGTGGCCCGTCATGGCTTCGTGTGGAAATCGAGCCGCAGCGCAGCACCGAGCTTTGAAGCTTTTTCCGAGTTTCCCATCGAAATGACCCAGGCTGCATAGGTCCGGGATACGGATTTTTCGATCGAAGGCACGAACGGCAACAGAGTCACAAAGGCGCTGTATCCAAGATCGCGTTTACCTTGGCCTTCGGACACCTCCCCTGCACCTCGATGCGGATATTGCCTGCACCTGCGCTTGATGCTGTAAACCGCCGAGGAGGCGCGATGGCGTACGAGCAGATCAGGGTCGAGCACAGCGCGGCAGGGATCACCACCATCACCCTGGCGCGGCCGGAGCGGCTGAATGCGCTGACGGCGCGGATGCTGGACGAGTTGCGCGAGGCGGTCGTCGAGGCCGGGCGGTCGGGCGCGCGGTGCCTGCTGATCACCGGCGAGGGGCGCGGCTTTTCGAGCGGGGCCGATCTGGCGGCCGCGGACGGGCTGCCCGAAGATGCCGGCGCCGCGCTGGAGACCCATTTCAACCCGCTGGTCGAAGCTTTGTTCGCCGCGCCGATGCCGGTGGTTGCCGCAGTCAACGGCCCCGCGGCCGGCGCCGGCTGCTCGATCGCGCTCGCCGCCGACATCGTCATTGCCGCGCGTTCGGCCTATTTCCTGCAGGCATTCGTCAACATTGGCCTGATCCCCGATGCCGGCGCGACCTGGCTGCTGCCGCGGCTGGCCGGCCGCGCCCGCGCGCTGGAGATGATGCTGCTCGGCGAACGCGTTTCGGCGGAACAGGCGCAGAACTGGGGCATGATCGCCCGCGTGGCCGAAGACGAAGCGCTCGCGTCAGAGGCGGCGGCGCTCGCCGCGCGCCTCGCCGCCGGTCCGACGGTCGCGCTGGGCCTGATCCGCCGCCTTGCCCGCGACGCCGCGCAGGCGCCGCTCGCCGACGCGCTCGCCGCCGAGCGCGATGCCCAGCGCACCGCCGGCCGAACGGAGGATTTCCGCACCGGCGTCGCCGCCTTTCTCGCCCGCCGGCCGGCGCGCTTCGAGGGCCGCTGAGCCGAATTGCCTCCCTCCGCCCCGGCGCCTAAGAGAGCGCCACAAGAAGAGAGGGCTCCGAATGGCGACGATGATCGACGAGCTGGAATCGCGCCGCGCGGCGGCGCAGCTTGGCGGCGGCGAGAAGAGGATCGAGGCGCAGCACGCCAAGGGACGCCTGACCGCGCGCGAGCGGCTGAGCGTGCTGCTCGATCCCGGCAGCTTCGAAGAATATGACATGTTCGTCGAGCATAATTGCGCCGATTTCGGCATGGAGACGCAGAAATTCCCCGGCGACGGCGTCGTCACCGGATCGGGCACGATCAACGGAAGATTGGTCTACGTGTTCGCGCAGGATTTCACCGTCTTCGGCGGTTCGCTGTCCGAACGCCACGCCAGCAAGATCTGCAAGGTCATGGACATGGCGCTGAAGGTCGGCGCCCCGGTGATCGGTTTGAACGACAGCGGCGGCGCCCGTATCCAGGAAGGCGTCGCCTCGCTTGGCGGCTATGCCGAGGTATTCCAGCGCAACGTCCTCGCCTCCGGAGTGGTGCCGCAGATCAGCCTGATCATGGGCCCGTGCGCCGGCGGCGCGGTCTATTCGCCGGCGATGACCGACTTCATCTTCATGGTGAAGGATTCGAGCTACATGTTCGTCACCGGCCCGGACGTGGTGAAGACGGTGACCAACGAGGTCGTCACCCAGGAAGAGCTTGGCGGTGCCGTCACCCACACGACCAAATCGGGCGTCGCCGACGTCGCGTTCGAGAACGACATCGATGCGCTGCTCGCCACCCGCGACTTCTTCGATTTCCTGCCGCTCTCCAATCGCCACGATCTGCCGGAGCGTGCCTGCACCGATCCCTGGGACCGCGTCGAAGAGAGCCTCGACACGCTGATTCCCGACAGCGCGTCCAAGCCCTATGACATGCACGAGCTGATCCGGAAGGTGGTCGACGAAGGCGACTTCTTCGAGATCCAGCCCGCCCATGCCGCCAACATCATCGTCGGCTTCGGCCGCGTCGAGGGGCGGACCGTCGGCATCGTCGCCAACCAGCCGATGGTGCTCGCCGGCGTGCTCGACATCGCCTCGTCGAAGAAAGCCGGCCGCTTCGTCCGTTTCTGCGACGCGTTCGACATCCCGATCGTCACCTTCGTCGACGTCCCCGGCTTTCTCCCGGGCGTCGCCCAGGAGCATAACGGCATCATCAAGAACGGTGCGAAGCTTCTGTTCGCTTATGCCGAGGCGACGGTGCCCAAGATCACCGTGATCACCCGCAAGGCCTATGGCGGCGCCTATGACGTGATGGCCTCCAAGCACCTCCGCGGCGATCTGAACTATGCCTGGCCGACCGCCGAGATCGCAGTGATGGGCGCACGCGGCGCGGTGGAGATCATTTTCCGCAAGGATATCGGCGATCCGGACAAGATCGCCGCCCGCACCGCCGAATATGAAGCCCGCTTCGCCAACCCGTTCGTCGCCGCCTCCAAGGGCTTCATCGACGAAGTGATTATGCCCCACTCCACCCGCCGCCGCATCGCGCTCGGCCTTCGCAAGCTGCGCAACAAGCAGCTCGAGAACCCGTGGAAGAAGCATGACAATATCCCGCTCTGAGCCGATCCGGCCGGATACGCTGACGCTTCGGTTCGTGTCGGCGAACGATCCCGACTCGATCGGCGTGGAGATCTACGATCCCGCGAGCAACATGCTGTTCGACGTGACGGTGGAGCGGGATCGCGCCCCCACCATTATGTTCGACGACGCCTGCAATGCGGAGTTTGACGTCGGCGAGTTTCACGCCTTGCTGGAACGATGCGTCGGAGAGCTCGACGCTTGGAAGCAGCGGCTTGAGGCTCCCGGTGAGATCTGGAATCCCACCTCGACCCGAGCCGATGGTGGTTCCGTTGCCCAATGAAGACCTGATCGTCGGCATCTTCGCGGCCGGCCTGCTGCCGTGGATCGGCTGGACGGTGAGCCGCGGTCTGCGGGCCGGCCGGCTGCCGATCGGCCGCGGCCACATCGATCGCGCCGAGCGGCGGGGCGCGTTCAACGCCTTGCTCTTCCTCTACGGCGTCGCGGCCTTGCTGGTCGCGGCGATCGCACTCGATCTCCTGTTCCACATCGATATCGGACTTCGCCCATGATTCTCGGCCGCCTCAACCATGTCGGCATCGCCACGCCCTCGATCGAGGACAGCGTCGCCCTCTATCGCGATTTGCTCGGCGCGACCCGGATCCACGATCCGTTCGATCTCCCCGCACAGGGTGTCCGCGTCTGCTTCGTCGATACGCCCAACAGCCAGATCGAGCTGATCGAGCCGCTCGGCGACGCCTCCCCCCTGCACGGCTTCCTCGCCAGGAACCCCGCCGGCGGCCAGCACCATCTCTGCTTCGAAGTGCCCGACATCCACGCCGCCAAGGCCGAGATGGAAGCCAAGGGCGCCAAGGTGCTCGGCGAACCCCGCATCGGTGCCCACGGCACGCCGGTCATCTTCGTCCATCCGAAGAATATGGGCGGCGTGCTCGTCGAGCTCATGGAGACTCCGCGGGAGGCGCATTGAAGAGAGAAGGAATGGGCTTCGACAGGCTCAGCCCGAACGGATGACATATGTCGGATGCCCTCGTCGTCGAACTCACCGTCGGCCGACAAACCGCGCGAATCAGAGCCTGTTCGCCGAACGCTGCCCTTTCCACCCCGTTCGCCCTGAGCCTGTCGAAGGGCTTTCCTTGCTGTTCAGGGCGTTGAACAAGGAACGGGCTTCGACCGGCTCAGCCCCGGAACGCATGACATATGTCAGATGCGCTCGTCAGCGAACTCAACGCGGGCCGACAAACCGCGCGAAACAGAGCCTGTTCGCCGAACGCTGCCCTTTCCACCCCGTTCGCCCTGAGCCTGTCGAAGGGCCTTCCTTGCTGTTCAGGGCGTTGAACACGGAACGGGCTTCGACCGGCTCATCCCCGGAACGGATGACATGTGTCAGATGCGCTCGTCAGCGAACTCACCGTCGGTCGACAAACCGCGCGAAACAGAGCCTGTTCGCCGAACGCTGCCCTTTCCACCCCGTTCGCCCTGAGCCTGTCGAAGGGCTTTCCTTGCTGTTCAGGGCGTTGCACACGGAACGGGCTTCGACCGGCTCAGCCCCGGAACGCATCGAAATATGTGAAACGCGCCATTCACATCACCGACCAAGGCAGCGGCGACGCTTTGCAACGCACCCGTTGAGCACGAAATCGCTTGGCCTTTGAGGCCCCGTTCGCCCTGAGCTTGTCGAAGGGCCTTCCTTGTTGTTTAGGGCGTTCAACAGGGAACGGGCTTCGACCGGCTCAGCCCCGAACGGATCGAGACATGTCAGACAGACCAACCATCGAAACCAACACCGGCGAAGATTCGGGCGCAGCCCCGAATGGCGCCGCCCCGAACGGGCGCTCCGCGGCCGCCGGTGCCCCCACCCGCGCCGAGTGGGAGGCCGCCGCCGCAAAGGAGGTCAAGAACAAGGACCTGACCTGGCACACGCCGGAAGGGATTGCGGTTCAACCGCTCTACACTGCCGATGACGTTGCGGGTATCGATCCCGGACTGCCCGGCTTCGCGCCGTTCACCCGCGGCCCCTACGCCTCGATGTACACCGGTCGTCCCTGGACGATCCGCCAATATGCCGGCTTCTCCACCGCCGAGGAATCGAACGCTTTCTACCGCCGCAACCTCGCCGCCGGGCAGAAGGGCCTTTCGGTCGCGTTCGATCTCGCCACCCACCGCGGCTACGATTCCGATCACCCCCGCGTGGTCGGCGATGTCGGCAAGGCCGGGGTTGCGATCGACAGCGTGGAAGACATGAAGATCCTGTTCGACACCATCCCGCTCGATACGATGAGCGTGTCGATGACGATGAACGGCGCGGTGCTGCCGGTGCTCGCTTTCTACATCGTCGCCGCCGAGGAACAGGGCGTGTCTCAGGCGCAGCTTGCGGGCACGATCCAGAACGACATCCTCAAGGAGTTCGCGGTCCGCAACACCTATATCTACCCGCCGGCGCCCTCGATGCGGATCGTCGCAGACATCATCGCCTATACGTCGCAGCACATGCCGCGCTTCAACTCGATCTCGATCAGCGGCTACCACATGCTCGAAGCCGGTGCGACGGCCGTGCAGGAACTCGCCTTCACCCTGGCGGATGGCATGGAATATGTCCGCGCCGCCCGCGCCAAGGGGCTGGAGGTCGACGCCTTCGCGCCGCGGCTGTCCTTCTTCTTCGGCATCGGCATGAACTTCTTCATGGAGATCGCCAAGCTGCGCGCCGCGCGTACTTTGTGGCACCGGATCATGGACGATTTCGGCGCCAGGAGCGCCAAGTCGAAGATGCTCCGCACCCACTGCCAGACGTCCGGCGTGTCGCTGACCGAGCAGGATCCGTACAATAATGTCGTGCGCACCACGATCGAGGCGATGGCCGCAGTGCTCGGGGGCACCCAGTCGCTCCACACCAACAGCTTCGACGAGGCGATCGCACTGCCGACCGACACCTCGGCCCGCATCGCCCGCAACACCCAGCTCATCCTTGCAGAGGAAAGCGGCATCACCAACGTCGCGGATCCGCTCGGCGGCTCCTACTTCGTCGAGAGCCTGACCAAGGATCTCGCCGACCGCGCCTGGGCTCTGATTCAGGAGGTCGAGGCGCTTGGCGGGATGACCGCTGCGGTGGCGGAAGGCCTACCCAAGCGCCGCATCGAGGAAGCCTCCGCCGCGCGCGCGGCGAGCGTCGATCGCGGCGAGACGGTGATCGTCGGCGTCAACCGCTATCGCCTGCAGGACGAGCCGCCGATCGAAACGCTTGAGATCGACAATGCCAGGGTCCGTGCCGGCCAGATCGAGCGGATCGAGCGAGTCCGCGCCGCGCGCGACGAAGCGGCCGTGCAGGCCGCGCTGCAGGCGCTGCGCGACGGTGCCGCCGCCGACGCCAATCTCCTCGCCCTCTCCGTCGACGCCGCCCGCGCCCGCGCCACCCTCGGCGAGATCTCCTCTGCGCTTGAGGACGTGTTCGGCCGCTACGACACTCTGCCCGAACCGGTCAGCGGCATCTACGGCGCCGCCTACAAGGACGATGCCCGCTGGGCGCGTGCCGAGGACGGCGTCGACGCGGTCGAGCGCCGGCTCGGCCGACGTCCCCGCATCCTGATCGCCAAGATGGGCCAGGACGGGCATGATCGCGGCGCCAATCTGGTCGCCTCCGCCTTCGGCGATCTCGGCTTCGACATCGTCTCCGGCCCGCTCTTCCAGACTCCCGAAGAGAGCGCGCGCCTCGCCGTCGAGCGCGACGTCGACGTCGTCGGCGCCTCGAGCCTCGCCGCGGGCCACAAGACCCTGGTCCCCGAACTGATCGCCCAGCTCCGCGCCCTCGGCCGCGCCGACATCAAGGTCGTCGTCGGCGGAGTCATCCCGCCGAGGGATTACGACATGCTCCGCGAGGCTGGAGTCCAGGCGATCTTCGGGCCCGGCACCAACCTCGTCGACGCCGCCGGCGAAGTGCTGAAGCTGCTCGGCCACAACCTCCCGCCCCTCGACGAGGCGGCGGCGTAAAGGCGACGTACGCATCGCTTCCACACCCCGTTCTTTCCCTCCCTAACAGGGAGGGGAGAAAATGCTGCCAGGAAAGTCTCCCATGATCCTCTCGGCCGCCTCTTCCTCTCCTTGTCAGGGAGGGGCGAGGGGTGGGTCAGCGACAGCGGGGGGCTCGATGCCCCCGGTAACGCTAAGGGCTCAGAAGGGCTCGCTGCGCTCGCACCCACCCCCAACCCCTCCCTTGCAGGGAGGGGAGAAAATGCTGTCTGAAAAGTCCCCCCATGACCCTCTCCGCTCCCTCTTCCCCTCCCTGCAAGGGAGGGGCTAGGGGTGGGTCAGCGACAGCGGGGGCTCGATGCCCCCGGTGGCGCTAAGGGCTCAGAAGGGCTCGCTGCGCTCGCACCCACCCCCAACCCCTCCCTTGCAGGGAGGGGTGAAATCGCTGCCAGGAAGCCCCCCCCAATGACCCTCTCCGCTCCCTCTTCCCCTCCCTGTCAGGGAGAGGCTAGGGGTGGGTCAGCGACAGCGGGGGCTCGATGCCCCCGCTGGCGCTAAGGGCTCAGAAGGGCTCGCTGCGCTCGCACCCACCCCCAACCCCTCCCTTGCAGGGAGGGGAGAAAATGCTGCCAGGAAAGTCTCCCATGATCCTCTCCGCTCCCTCTTCCCCTCCCTATCAGGGAGGGGCTAGGGGTGGGTCAGCGACAGCGGGGGCTCGATGCCCCCGGTGGCGCTAAGGGCTCAGAAGGGCTCGCTGCGCTCGCACCCACCCCCAACCCCTCCCTTGCAGGGAGGGGGTAGTTTCTGCAGGAACGTCCCGATGACCGTCTCCCCCACCCCCCGCACCGACTGGACCCGCGCCGAGATCGCCGCGATCTTCGACCGCCCGTTCCTCGACCTCGTCACCGAAGCGCAGGATATCCACCGCCGCTGGCACGCGCCCAACGAGGTCCAGCTTTCCACCCTGCTCTCGATCAAGACCGGCGGCTGCGCCGAGGATTGCGGCTATTGCAGCCAGTCGGCCTTCGCCAAGTCCGGCATCAAGGCCGAGAAATTGATGAATGTCGATGCGGTGCTCTCCGCCGCCGCCGAGGCCAAGGCGGCGGGCTCCGGCCGCTTCTGCATGGGCGCCGCGTGGCGCGAGCCAAAGGAGCGCGACATGGATGCTCTCTGCACCATGGTCGCGGGGGTCAAGGCGATGGGCCTCGAAACCTGCATGACCTTGGGCATGCTGACCCGCGACCAGTCGGAACGGCTCGCCGCCGCCGGGCTCGATTATTACAACCACAATCTCGACACCTCGCCCGAACATTATGGCGAGATCATCACCACCCGCACCTATCAGGAACGGCTCGACACGCTCGAAAATGTCCGGGCGTCGGGGATGTCGGTCTGCTGCGGCGGCATCGTCGGCATGGGCGAGACCCGCGAAGACCGGGTCGGCTTCCTCCACGCTCTCGCCACCCTGCCCGCCCATCCCGAAAGCGTGCCGATCAACGCGCTTGTGCCGGTGAAGGGCACCGCCCGCGGCGATTCGATGCTCGCCGGTGCCCACGCGAAGATCGACGACCTCGAATTCGTCCGCACCGTCGCCGTCGCCCGCATCCTGATGCCGCGCTCGATGGTCCGGCTCTCCGCCGGCCGCGAGAGCATGAGCGAGTCGACCCAGGCGCTCTGCTTCCTCGCCGGCGCGAATTCCATCTTCACCGGCGACAAATTGCTGACCACCGGCAATGCCGGCGCCGGCGCAGACGCAATCCTCTTCGAGAAACTCGGCCTGCGCGCGATGACCTCGGAGGAGCCTGCCCGGGTCGCGGCGGAGTGATCTCTCAATTTCCTACGGCAAGCTTCGGACTTGCTGACAGCTGGCGCGCCGTCGGACAGTTTCCATGGGATGTACACTCGCGCCGTTCGCCCTGAGCTTGTCGAAGGGCCTTGTTTGTCTGCCGGCATAAGAACCGGGCTTCGACAGGCTCAGCCCGAACGGATCTGAAGCAAGCATTCCTGGGGGCGTCGCTCCGGCTAGCCGCGGCGGGGCGCATGCGCTAGCGCAACGCTACGACAGACATGAAGCGCGGAACCACCGCGCTCACGAGGGCGCCTGAATGTTCAAGAAGATCCTGATCGCGAACCGCGGCGAGATCGCCTGCCGGGTCATCCGCACCGCCAAGAAGATGGGCATCGAGACGGTCGCCGTCTATTCGGACGCCGACGCGCGTGCGCCGCACGTCCGTATGGCCGACGAAGCGGTGCGGCTCGGCCCGCCGCCGGCCAGCGAATCCTATCTCAACGCCGAGTTGATCATCCTTGCTTGCAAGGAGACCGGCGCCGAGGCGGTTCATCCCGGTTACGGCTTCCTGTCCGAGCGCGAGAGCTTCGCCCGCGCCCTCGCCGACGCCGGCATCGCCTTCATCGGGCCGCCGCCGAAAGCGATCGCCGCGATGGGCGACAAGATCGAATCGAAGAAGCTCGCCAAGGCCGCGGGCGTCAATGTGGTCCCCGGCTTCCTCGGCGACATCGCCGGCACCGACGATGCCGTCAGGATCGCCGGTGAGATCGGCTATCCGGTGATGATGAAGGCCTCGGCCGGCGGGGGCGGCAAGGGCATGCGCCTCGCCTGGTCCGAACAGGACGTGCGCGAAGGCTTCGAGGCGACCAAGCGCGAGGGCCTGGCGAGCTTCGGCGACGACCGCGTATTCATCGAGAAGTTCATCGAGAGCCCGCGCCATATCGAAATCCAGCTGATCGGCGATCAGCACGGCAACATCCTCTATCTCGGCGAGCGCGAATGCTCGATCCAGCGCCGCCACCAGAAAGTGGTCGAGGAGGCGCCCTCCCCGTTCGTGACGCCGGAGATGCGCCGGGCGATGGGCGAGCAGGCGGTCGCGCTGGCCAAAGCGGTCGGCTATTTCTCCGCCGGCACCGTCGAACTGATCGTCTCGGGCGCCGACACCACCGGCAAGAGCTTCTACTTCCTCGAGATGAACACCAGGCTCCAGGTCGAGCATCCGGTGACCGAGGAAGTGACCGGCCTCGATCTCGTCGAGCTCATGATCCGGGTTGCCGCCGGCGAGAAACTGCCGCTGACCCAGGACGCAGTGAAACTGAACGGTTGGGCGGTCGAGAACCGCGTCTACGCCGAAGATCCGTACCGGGGTTTTCTGCCCTCGACCGGCCGGCTCGTCCGCTACCAGCCGCCGCGTGAAATGCGCGCCGCAGATGGCGTCACCCGCGTCGACGACGGCGTCTTCGAAGGCGGCGAAGTGTCGATGTTCTACGATCCGATGATCGCCAAGCTCGTCACCTGGGCGCCGACCCGCGAAGCCGCGATCGACCGCCAGGTCGAAGCACTCGACGCCTTCCGCATCGACGGCATCGGCCACAATGTCGATTTCCTCTCCGCCCTCATGCAGCACCCGCGCTTCCGCAGCGGCGCGATCACCACCGGCTTCATCGCCGAGGAATATCCCGAAGGCTTCGCCGGCGCGCCCGCCGATCCGCTCCTCGTCAAGGATCTGGCGGTGATCGCCGCCCTGCTCGCGACCGAGACCGAGGCGCGCGCCCATTCGATCAGCGGCCAGCTCGGCGGCGCGCTGTCGCCCGCCGACGAGCACGTCGTCCGCATCGCCGGCGCCGAGCATCGCATCCGCTTCGAAGGCTTCGAGGGCGGACTCATCGCCCAGGTGGACGACAATGCCGGCTGGGAGGTGATCGCCCGCTGGGAACCCGGACAGCCCCTGATCAAGGCTAGGATCGACGAGCGCAGCCGCACCGTCCAGATCGCGCGCAAGGGCCGCCAGTGGCAGCTCACCAGCCGGGGCGCCAGCCACCGGGTCGACGTGCTGCCTGCCCATGTCGCTGACCTTTCGCGCCACATGATCGAGAAGATCCCGCCTGATCTCTCCAAATATCTGATCTGCCCGATGCCCGGCCTGCTCACCGCCTTGAACGTCGGCGAGGGCGACGCCGTCGAAGCCGGCCAGCCGCTCGCCGTCGTCGAAGCGATGAAGATGGAGAATATCCTCCGCGCCGAGAAGAGCGGCCGGGTCAAGACCGTCTCCGCCAAGCCCGGCGAGAGTCTGGCCGTCGACGCGGTGATCCTCGAGTTCGAATAAGCGCCTCCCTCACCGACTTCCCGTCCTGCCAGGGAGAGTGCCCCAGTTTCTCCCCTCCCTTTTAGGGAGGGGCTGGGGGTGGGTCAGCGACAGCGGGGCTCGATGCCCCGCTTTCGCTTCAAGTCGGAGTGCGCCGGGCGCCGGCACACTGCGCAGCAACGACCTGCACCAAGATCGCTGAAGGCCGAGGCCGGCAGCGGCGATCCTCAGGGAAACCAACGCGGCACCAGGCCGCGCACCGCCCCATCGACCGCAAGCCCGGATCGGCACGCCCCGGCGAGCATTTCGCCGGCGGTTCGGCCGCCGTCACTGGAGACGCTGCCCTGCCCCTGCTATTGCGTAACGATGCGACCGCGCTTCCGCCGCATGTCGCATCGTCGGAGCCTGGGGGAGGCGGGGGGCTGTATGACTTGGCGCGCGATCGTCCCTGGGCCGAACCTTGGCCTTTGCCAGCGCGCGCTCCTGCTCGGCGCAGCGGCGGCCGTCTCCCTTGCCGCGACGCCTTCGCCGGCCCAGGTCTCGCCGCCCGGCTTCGAGAGGTTCAAGCATAGTCGCTGGGGCACCGACGAGGGTGCCCCGAACGGTATCTTCGCGATGGCACAGGATGCGGACGGCTTTCTCTGGCTCGCCGGCGACGCCCTCTACCGGTTCGATGGGATATCCTTCGAACGGATCGACTGGCCCGCCGGCACCGCTGACAAATATGGCGACCCGACCGGATTGATGGTCAGCCGTAGCGGTCTGCTCTGGGTGGGATTCGGCGACAGGAGCGGCGTTGCGGTCTATCGAAGTGGGCGCCTCGTCGACATGCACATGCCCGATCCCCCCGCCGCGATCGCCCTGCTGACGGAGGGGTTCGACGGCACCATCTGGGCTGCCTCCGGCCGGTTCGACAAGCAGTTGCGGCGTCTGCGGAACGGACGCTGGGAATCGGTCGGCGCCGCCCTCGGCCTGCCCGACGGTGCGATCATGGGACTGGTTGCCGCTCCCGATGGCGGCCTATGGGTTGCACTGACTCATCAGGATGGCGCCACGGGCGCCCTCGCCTATCTCGCGCCCGACGCACGCCGTTTCCGTGTCTTGCCCCAGCGGGTCTCAGGAAGGCCGCGGATCGCGCTTGATCCCGGCGGAGCCCTCTGGATTTCCGATATGATCGGCACCCGGATGGCCGTCGACAGCCACGGCAAGGCGGCGCCGGTCGGCGCTCTTATCCCGGCACCGCCGAACCTGCGGACGCCGACGCTCACTTTCGATCGGCACAACGGGCTTTGGAGCACCACCTCCTCGGTGGGAATTTCCTATGTTCCGGGCGCGACGCGCCTGGCGGCCGGATCTGCGCCCCCCGCCTACGCCTTCGGTGCGGTGAACGGCCTTACCTCGGACTTCACCTACCAGGCCCTTCTCGACCGCGAAGGCAGCATCTGGATTGCCACCGAGACCGGCCTCGATCAGTTCCGCCGCGCCGCCGCCGTTCAGGAAGCGGGCATTCCGGCCGATCCCGCCCAGGGCTTGGCGATGGCCGCGGCGAATGACGGCAGCCTCTACGTTCAGTCTCGGAAAACCGTCTTTCTCATCGCGCCGGGCGACGTGCCCCGGCCGATCCTGAAATTGCGGGAGGACGACCTGTCGATGTGCGCCGCCCGGGACGGCGGCATATGGATCGTGCAGCGGGCAAGAACGCTTCGGGTGCGACACGATCGCGCGGAAGCCTCGTCCGGCCTGCCGGCTGGTGGCACGACGATCGGCTGCGCGGAGGATCGCTTGGGCAGGCTCTGGGTGGCGCTTCTGGGCCAACCGTTGATCTGGCGCGACGGCAGGGGTTGGCATACCGCCACCGGCATGCTTGCACGGCAGCAGGCGCGTGCCGTGACCGTGACGCCGACCGGCGGCATCGCCGTCTTCGGCTCGGCCGATCTGACCAGGATCGAGGGCAACCGGGTGATGATACGAACCGGCCTGCCCTCCGCGACGATGCTGGCGCGGGGCGGACGCGACGTTTTTCTCAGCGACAGCCGCGGCTTGGTGCGGCTGCGCGACGGCCATTTCAAGCGGCTCGATTCGGCGCGATTTCCTTGGTTGGCGTGGCTGCGCAGTCTGGTGCAGACGCCGCGCGGCGACACTTGGCTTGTTGCCCGCACCGGCATCTCCAGAGTCGCAACGGCAGATCTCGACCGCGTCTTCGAAGATCCGCAGTCTTCGCTGCACCGCACCCTGTTCAACTCTCAGGACGGGCTGGTCAGCGCGGCACAGCATGCCGGTTTCACGGGCACCCAATCGGCTGTGGCAGGCGATGGCCGGATCTGGTTCCTCAATCGACAGGGCGCGGCCTATTTCGATCCCGCCCGGCTTGCACCGAACCCGCTGGCGCCGCCGGTCTCCATCCGCGCCCTTGCGAGCGGCGGCACGATGTGGCGCGATCCGCGGCAGCTCGACCTGCCGCCCGGCACGCGTGCGATCGACATCACGTATGCCGGCCTCAGCCTGGTGGTGCCGCAGCGGGTAAAATTCCGTTATCGGCTCGCGGGCGTCGACGAAGGCTGGGTCGATGCCGGCACCCGTCGCACCGCATCCTATGCCAATCTCGGGCCCGGCCGCTTTCGCTTCCAGGTCATCGCCGCCAACGATGAGGGTGTCTGGAACCGGACCGGTGCCACTCTCGACTTCGAGATCCGCCCTACCTTCCTTCAGAGCTGGCCCTTCAAGGCTCTCTGCGCCGCGGCTGCAATCGGCCTGCTGTGGCTCGCTTATTCGGCACGCATGCGCTTCGTTGCCGCCCGTATCCGCCTTCGCATGGCGGAGCGGTTCGAGGAGCGCGAGCGGATCGCCAGGGAATTGCATGACACCTTGCTGCAGGCGATCCAGGCGCTGACCTGGCGTTTCCAGCTCGTACTCGACGATCTTCCGCCCAAGCAGCCTGGCCGCGCGACACTTCTCCGCGCGATCGACAGCGCCGAGCACGTGATCGCAGAGGGGCGCGACCGCGTGCGCGATCTTCGCGCCCCCAGCGACAACGAACTCGAGCGAGGCATCGACGCGCTGATCGCCCGGCAGGGTTTCGATCCCGCGGTGGCGGTCACGATCACCACCGCCGGCACGCCGCGCGCCATGGACCCGCTGGTGGTGGAAGACGTCACCCGCATCGCCGGCGAAGCCCTGTTCAACATCTGGCGTCATGCGCGCGCCAGTGTGGTTGGCATCGAGATCCGGCACGGCGCGACCTTCGCGCTGCGGATCGCCGACAATGGCATCGGCATCGATCCCGAGCATGCCGCAGGCGGGCGCGCCGGACATTTCGGGCTCGCAGGCATGCGCGAACGCGCGGCGAAGCTGCGCGGCGATCTCGTCGTCCGGCCGCTGCCCGATCGGGGTACCGAGCTGGTGCTGACGCTGCCCGCCGCGATCGCCTACAAGGAAAAGCGGCGCGGCGTGCTCGCGCGTCTGCGGAGTCTGTGATGAGCATTGCCCCAAAACCCGCCGGGCCGATCCGGGTCCTGATCGTCGACGATCACCCGATGGTGCGAGACGGCATTTCCGAAATGCTCGCCCGCCAAAGCGACATGGAGATGGTCGGGGAGGCAAGCGACGGTGCCGAGGCGATCGCCGCATTCCAGGCGGCGGCCCCCGACGTCACTCTCATGGACGTGCAGATGCCGGGGATGAGCGGAATCGAGGCGATCGCCGGCATCCGGAGCATCTCCGGTGAGGCCCGCATCCTGGTCCTCACCACCTATGCAGGCGACGTCAATGCGCTGCGCGCGATCCGCGCCGGCGCCGCCGGCTATCTGTTGAAAACCTGCGTGCGCGGCGAATTGGTCGATGCCATTCGCGCCGTCCATTCCGGGCGACGCGTGGTCAGTCCGGAGATCGCCCATGCGCTTGCCGAGCACGCCCTCGACGATCCGCTGACCGAGCGGGAAACGGCCATCCTCCGGCTGGTCGCGGACGGTCGGTCGAACAAGGAGATCGCACGGCACCTCGCCCTTTCGGTCGACTCGATCAAGGCGCAACTCAAGTCGATCTTCGCCAAGCTCGATGTCCACGACCGCACCCATGCGGTCACGATCGCCCGCCGACGCGGCCATATCGAGCCCTGAAGCGGCGAAGGTCGTCATGTCTGCCCCGGGTCAGGGATGGATCGCGGAGAAGACGATCTCGGCAAAGCCATCGGCTGTCTCGGCGCGGCGCCAGTCGCGCTGCAGCTCGCATGCTAGCTGAATCCAGGTGATCGGCTGGGCGCCGGCCTGAACGATGCGCTGCAGGCCGGCGCGATGGGCGATCAGCGATGTCCCGCCGACCGCGTCCACCACCGGATAGACGTCGAAGCCCTCGCGCAGCGCGTCGAGCGCTGGAAAGGCGAGGCAGACTTCGGTCCACAAAGCCACCATGATCAGCTTGCGTCGGCCGGTCGCCTTCACGGCGGCGACGAAGTCCTCGTCTTCCCAGGCGTTGATCGCGGTGCGATCGATCGCCGCCACATCGCCCAGCACGTCCTGCAACTGGTGAATGGTCGGCGCGTTGCGCCCGGTCGCGACGTTGACGGTGGAGAGCACCACCGGCAGGCCGTAGAGCCTGGCCGTCTTGGCGACCGCCACCACGTTGGCGATCAGCTCGCGCCGCTCCATCGAGACGATCGAGGCGACCTGCACCGGCTGGAAGTCGATGATCAGGAGCGCGGCATTGCCGGGCGTCAGCAGGTCGTCGGTGAGAGGGTCGCGGATGGTGGCGGGCGAAGTCACGGCAAATCCTCCTGGGCGCACATGAAGCGCTCGGCTTTGGTTGGCATGCTGGGTCTGACGTCGGCTCCGCTCAGGGTGCCGCCGTATACTGGGTATCGGTCGGGCCGTAGCCGCTGATGTAGACGGTGGCGGGCATGTCCCGTGTCATTGCGAAATGCGGGTCGCCGGCCGCTTCGGTGTAGACGCTGCCGGGCGGCAACGCCTTTGCAGCGCCGGCGTCGGCGGCCCGGCCGTAGCCGAAATACCAGGTTCCGCTGACCACCACAGCGCTGCGCGCATCGCGGTGGCTGTGCGCCGCGATCTGCGTATTCGCGGGAACCTGCAGCGCGATCACATAGGGTCCCGCGGCGGCCGGATCACCGAGCAGGATTGTGGTGCGGATGCCCGCGATTCCCGATGTGCCCGGCCCGGCCTCGCCCTTGGCGAGGCGGTCGATCTCCGCCGGAGTGAGCCGCACCTGACCACCTCGAACCTGGGCGGGCGCCTGCGTCGCCGCGGCCACCGCGATCGCAGGGGTCAACGATGCGATCGCCACCGCAAGACGGGTGCGGATCACCGGCCCGGGTCCAGGAATGCCTCGACCGCCGCGATCGTCGCCCTGGGATTTTCCTCCATGATCCAGTGGCCGGAGTCGGGAACGATGCCTTCGGTCACGTCGGTCGCCGCCGCCTTCATCACCACGGCCATCGTCGCGCCGAACGATTTCTCGCCGCCGAGCGCAAGTATGGGCATCGTCAGGCGGTTGCCGCCGGCCAGCCATGCGCGATTGTCGGCCGCATCCTGATCGAAGGCGGCGAACTGGGCGAAGCCGGAATGCATGCCGCCGGGTCGCGCATACAGCGCGGCATAATGCCGGCGCGAAGCCTCGTCGAACCGGTCGGGATTGGCCGAAAATTCGTTCCAGAACCGGTCGAGGTAGATGCGTTCGCGGCCGGCGACGAGCCGTTCCATGTCGGGTCCGCCGAACCGGAAGTGCCAGAGCAGGGGGTTCTTGAGGATCTCGTCCCATGGGCCGACGCCCGGCACCGGCGCATCGATCAGGACGAAACGGCGAACCCGATCGGGCTGCTGGGTGGCCAGTGCGAAGCCGACCATGTTGCCGATATCGTGCGTCACCAGGTCGAATTGCCGCACGCCCAGCGCCTGCAGCACGCCTTGCATGTCGTGGCCCTGCGTCATCTTATCGAAGCCTCCGGCGGGCCGCGCCGACAGCCCCATGCCGCGCAGATCCGGCACGATCACCCGATGATCGCGGGCAAGCGCCGCCGCGAGCGGAGACCACATGTCCCCGGTCTCGCCGTAGCCGTGCAGCAGCAGCACGGCGGGGCCGCGGCCGCCCGTGCGAACATGGATCGTCGTGCCGTTGACCGCGACGTCCCGCGCTTCGAAGGCTGCCGGAAACGGCACGATCTCCGCCGCCGAAGGAGTGGCGACGCAGAGCGCCGCAGCAAGAAGACAGGATTTGAACATTGGCGCTCCTCGAGCCCACTTTGGGCTCCCGTGATTGCCAACGGAAATTGTCAGTTCGGCATCGCGCCGACAATGCCCGCTCGGGCGCCGGATCGTACCCGAACGGGTAGGTGCCGACGCCCGGGCGCGAGGCCGTCTCAATAGGCCGCCGACAAGGTCAGGAACCACTGCCGCGGCGCGATCGGATAGGCCGAATAGCCGTTGGTTGCCGATCCGATCGACAGGGTCGATACGCCCTTGATGTCGCCCAGGTTGGTGACGTTGAGCGAGAGCTCGGCCTTGCGAAGGCGGAACGCCTCCGCCGGAAGCTGGGCGGCGAGGCGCAGCGAGGCGAGGAAATAGGATTTGACGCTGACGTCGTTCGAATAGGTGGCGAAGCGGCGGCCGACATAGTCGCCGATCAGCTGCGCCTCAAACGGTCCCGCGGTCAATGTGGCGACGCTCTTGTTCATCCATTTCGGCGTGCCGGGCAGCCTTTTGCCGCAGGTCGGCACGACTCCGCCGACGACGAGATAGCCGCCGATGCAGCTGCCGGTGGCGGCACCGATCCCGCTCGCCGCCGACGTATAGTCGCTCTGATATTCGGAAAGATTGTACGATGTCGCATTGTACAGCGACACCGCTTTGCCGAGCCGCAGGGTGAAGGCGGCATCGACGCCGTCGGTATGGACGTCGCCGACATTGACCAGGATCGAAGTGCCGCCGGTGATGCCGCTTCCGGCGATGCCGCCCGGGTTGGTCGATATGGCGAGCAGGCGGTTGTTGAACGCGACGTGATAGTAATTGATCTGCGCACTGAGCCCGATGTCGCCGCCGAAGTCGCGATTTGAGCGCAGGCCGCCTTCATAGGTCCAGCTGCTCTCCGGCTTGCCTTCGTCGGCGAAGGCGTCGAACGCGGCCTGGCTGCCCGTGAACCACGGGCCGCCGCCACCGGCGAGGTAAGCCTGGTACTGACGCAAATTCTTCTGAACGTTGAAATAGACCTGCTCGTGGCCGTTGAAGTCGTAGGTCGCGCCGACCGCCGGCAGGAACCAGCGCAGGGTGTTGATCTTGCCTTCGGGCAGGCCGCCGGCCAGTCCCGACAATGATCCCGCCTTGGGCTGCACCGGATAATGACCGTCGGCCCATTGCGCGCTGGTCTTGAAGCCGGCCTCGATGCGCAACTTGTCGGTCGCCTGCCAGCTGTCCTGAAGGTGAAGCTGCAGCTGGTTGATCTTGGCCTCGCCCTGATATTGGGTGAACAGCGGATCGGCCACCTCGCGCGGGCGGATATAGGGCGTGCTGGAGCCCGGATCGTTGACGTCGACCGCATACCAGCGGCGCCACTGCGTGGTGCTGTTATGCTCGAACCAGCCGCCCAGCTCGATCTGGTGCGCGCCGAGATCGATGTTGAGCGCCGAGATCACGCCTTCGCGGTCGATCCGATATTCGGTGGTGCGGGTGATCAGGCCCGAGCCGCCGGTCGCCGCCACCAGAGCGGCGCCGCTGGCGGCGGCCTGGGCTGCGGTCAGCGCCGTGCAGGCCGCCGGACGATTGCCGTTGCCGTTACCGCCGAACCGGCAAGTGGCCGGCAGCGTCGCATAATTGGGATCGAGATAGGGCTGGGCGGTGGTGATAGATTGTCCGAGCGGGCCGGCAACGACTCCGGCGCCGTCATTGTGGTGGTAATAGCCGGTCGTCGACCAGCGCACGCCTTCCGCCAGATCCTTGTCGAAGCGCGCATAGGCGAGATAATCGGTGCGCTGCGCGTCCGAATAATAATTGCGGTAATTGCTGCCTTCCGCCGCCGGTGAATTGCCGAAAGGGCTCAGATAGGTGGTCCGATAGGTGGTGAAATCCGGGTAGAAGAAGGGCTTGGTATAGGGCGTGTAGAGCTGCACCGGAGTCGCCGTGCCGCCCGCCGAGGGCTTGAAGAAGACGGTGGCGTCTTCGTTCGGCTGGGTCATGTCGTTATAATCGAAATAGAGCGTCAGCTTGCCGATGTCGGAATCGTGGACGAACTTGGCATTGGCCTGCCAGCCGCCCTGCCGGCCGTTGAAGTCCCAGGCACGGGCGCGCTGACGCGCACCCGAAATGTAGGCCCGGTTGGCCCCGCCGGCGCCGAAGCCGCCGCTGTCGACCCGAACGAAGGTACGTGACGTGTCGTAGCTGCCGATCGTCTGGCCGAAGCGAATGCCGAAGGCGTCGAGCGGATCCGACGAATAGGTCTCGACGGTGCCGCCGAGATTGCTGTTCGACGCGGTGGCGAGATCGCCTGCGCCGGTCGACACGATCACCCGCTCGACATTCTCCGAGATCACCGCCCGCTGCGGCGACAGGCCGTTATAATTCCCGTAGCTCTGGTCACCGAGCGGGATGCCGTCCATCGTATAGCCGAGCTGGTTGGCGGCGAAGCCATGGATGAAGAGCTGCGCATTCTGCTCGTTATAGCCCCACGGATCGGCGGTGATGTAGAGCACGCCGGGCAGCGTCTGGATCGCCTTCAGCGGGCTGATGCCGGGCAGGATCTTCTGCATCTCAGTGCCGGGCAGAACCACTGCGGTGCGGGTCTGCCGGCCGGTGACGACGATCGCCCCCTCGGTCGCCTCGTCGGCTCCCGCCGCCGCACCCTCGTCCGCGGCCGCCGAAGCTTCCGTTCCGGCAGCCTCCGCCGAGGTCTCGGCCTCTCCCGCCGTTGCGCCGCTCCCTGCGCCCGGAAGCGCCAAAGCCGGCGTCGCCTGCGCGAGCGCGATCGCCAGAGCCGAAATCGAAACGGACGGACGTAGCATGATCTTCTTCCCCCTCTTGCTGCACCGCAAGATGCAGCCCGGGGGCGAGCGTTAGCGCGCTTCTGCGCGGGTCCGGTGACGGCACAATGGCAGTTCGATGACTCTGGCGCACGGGATTGTGACGGCGGTGCCGGCGGTCTCTCGCCCGCTAGAGGGGGCCCGAACGTTGGCGGTCGCCGATCTCCGCGCCCAGCGACAATCGACACCATTCCCCATCGACCGCGGCATCGAGCGGACACACGCCGTGTCCACATGTTCCGCCTTTCTCGGCGGTCCGCCGCGGGCAGGAGTTCGAACATGGCAATACCGGTCACCAACCCCAACAAGGCGCTTTGGGAGCAAGGCGATTTCACCCGCATCGCGGCGACCATGCGCGAGAGCGGCGAGGCCTTCGTCGAGACGCTCGGCATCCGCCCCGGCCTTGCCGTGCTCGATCTCGGCTGCGGCGACGGCACCTCCGCGCTTCCCGCCGCACGCCGGGGCGCGGACGTGCTCGGAGTGGACATCGCCGCCAATCTGGTCGCCGCGGGCAGGGATCGCGCGCGCGCCGCGGGCCTCGACAATCTGCGCTTTGAGCAAGGCGATGCCTGCGATCTGAAGACTCTCCCCGATGCCGACTTCGACCTCGTCATCAGCCTGTTCGGCGCGATGTTCGCTGCGCGCCCGCACGATGCCGCCCGCGAGATGGTGCGAGTCACCCGGCCCGGCGGCCGCATCGTCATGGCCAACTGGATCCCCGGCGATCCGACCCTGGTCGCCCAGATCCTCAAGATCAGCGCTGCCTACACGCCGCCGCCGCCCGAAGGCTTCGTCAGCCCGATCCTGTGGGGGCAGGAGGAGCATGTCGTCGACCGCTTCGCCGCGGCCGGCATCGCGCCCGCCGACATCGGCTTCACGCGCGACGAATGGGTGTTCCGCCTCAATGGAACGCCGGCGGACCTGCTCGACCTTTTCCGCACTTATTACGGCCCGACCATGAACGCCTATGCCGCCGCCACCAAAGCGGGACGCGACGCCGCGCTCCATGCCGAGCTCCTCGACCTGTTCGAGAGCCAGAATCGCGGCGGCCCGGGCACAACGGAAATTCCAGCGACCTTCCTCAGGGTAACCGCCGCGAAGCGCTGATTTCCTGCGTTTAGATCGGTCAGTTCGCCGCGCCGCGGAACTGGGCGGTGACCGCAAGCCCGCTTGCCGTCTCGACGGCGGCGACCAGCGCCGCGGCCGGGCCGGTGCGGACCTCGCCCTCCTCGTCCAGCCAGGCGAAGCGCCCGTCCCGCGCCTGATCGAGGCAGGTCAGCGCGATCGATGGGCGAACGGTGAGCCGCTCTGCCGCCGCGGCGACGTCGGCTGCGATCCGCGCGCCGAGTCGGGCGGGCGAGAGCAGACCGAAGCGAAGCGTTTCCTGCCAGGTATTGGGCCGGTTGGTCGGGTCGTCGACCGCATAGAAGGCATCGATCGCCCGCTCGTCCTCCATCGGCCCGCGACCGTGGCGGGTGAGGTAGCAACGGCTGACGTAGAACGCATCGAGCCGGTCAATGCCGGCGTCCTGGGCGATCGCGACCATGTTGGCGAGCCCGGTGTTCGCCCGGGTCACGTGCGGGAAGCCTAACGCGTTCTGATCGAGCAGCAGGCCCTGCGCCGCCTCGAAGATCGGCGCGCCGAGCGCAGCCACGCCGCCATCGGCGCACGGCGTGACGGCGTCGGCGAAGGCCCGGCACTCCGCGAAGAAGCGCGCGAGCACTGGCTCCGCCCGGGCCTGGGCAAGCGGCCCTGCGCCGGGATCGAGACCGAGCGCAGCGCAACGCCGCGGCAGCCATTCGTCGCGCACCGCCTGCAGCGCCGACGCCAGCCCGTCGCCGCCGAGATCGCCGACGGCAAGGCCGAACGGAGTCTCCTCGCAGCGGCCGACCGTCTCGCCCAAGCCTAATCCGCAGCTGCCATGCCGCCCGCCGCCCCGCGCCTGCTCGAGCGCCTGGTTGACCATCATGTCCCACGGCGTCGTCACCCAGCCGCGCGGATCGGCGGTGACCAGCGGCGCCGCGCCAAGTCCGGCCAGAGCCGACCGCTCCTCCGCGAATAGGATCGGGTGCGAGACCATGAACCGCGACAGATGGGTTCGGACGCCGCGCAGGGTGCCCGATCCGAAATGGTGGAAGACGTGGCGGCGGCCCTCGATCGCCACCGTGTGTCCGGCCTGGGCGCCGCCATTGCTGCGCACCACCACCGCCTCCGGCCCCGGCGCACCGGCCAGCGGGGCGGCCAGCCAGTCGACCGTCCGCCCCTTGCCTTCGTCGCCGTAATTGGCCCCGATCACGGCACGCATCTCAGGCGCGCGCCATCCAGGGCAGGCGCCGCAGCGCCGCCGGCACCAGCCCGCTCGCCCGCGCCGCGCCGCCGCCCGCCGCACCACAAGCGGCGGTCCGGCCGACCGTGCGCTCGATCGCCGCAACGATTGTCTCGGCGAGCCGCGCCGGATCGGGCAGATGGATCACCCGTCCGGGCAGGATCGCCTCCCACGAGGCGCGCACCCGCTTCATGTTGCGGGCGGCGTAGCTGCCGTCGACGATGATGTGGAACACCTCGTACCCCGCGCTGGCCAGCCGCACCGCCTCGCGCCCGGAGAGACCGCGGCGCGCGTCGACGCCGAGGATACCGGCAAGCTGGTCGCGCTCTACGCCGTCCAGCACCGGCTCGTCGCCGACGGTGAACAGGAAGCCCTTGCCGCCCCTCTTCTCCGCAGCATCGTGGACCGTTTTCAGGCCGGCAAAGGCATGCGCGAGGCAATAGCTCTCGCCGTCATTGCCGCCGCCACCGCCCTCGAGCCACAATTGGCGCAATTGCTCGATGATTCGGAGGTCGGCCTCGAACTGGGTGACCTGCAGCGGCGCCCGGTCGTAAAAGGCATCGCCGATCGCCATCGCCAGGACGTGCGGATCGCTGACCGGCCGCCGGTCGAGCAGGGCCGTGAACGTCTCGTTGAGGCCGCGCACCACCAATTGCTCCGCCAGCATGCCCATCGATCCGGTGACGTCGACCCCGATGATGATCGGAGTCGACTCCGGATTCTCGGCGCTGTCGCGGGACTCGCGAAAGGCGATGCGCGCGGGATCATAAGCGGCGTCCATGCCGCGTGCGCCGAACAATTCCGCGCGGCTGCGCCCGTGAACGGCACTGGCCGCATAGGCCTCCCAGTCGCGATTGCTCCAATTGCCGTGTCCCATCTCTCGTCTCCAGGCTTCGCCGCAGCGACCGCCGCTCCGGCTCGGAATAAGATGTACTTTGCATTTTAAACGTTAAGATGCAAGTCGTATTTTATGGTCGAGACATTCGAGAAGCCGATCCTCACCGTGGACGTGGTGCCGCTCACCCTCAGAGAGGGGCGCTTGTGCGTGCTGCGCGCGGCGCGAACCGCCGAGCCGTTCGCCGGCCGGCCGGCGCTGATCGGCGGCTATGTCCATGTCGACGAGGACCGCCATCTCGGCGAGACGGCGCGGCGGGTGCTCGCCGCCAAGGCGGGGCTGCGCAACCTCTACGTCGAGCAGCTTTCGACCTTCTCCGGCGCCGATCGCGATCCGCGCGGCTGGTCGGCGAGCGTCGCCTATTTCTCCATCTCCCCGGCCGAGGCGCTCGGCGACGCGCTAACGATGCCGGGCCTCGAGCTCGCCCCGGTTGAATCGGCATCGGGGATGCCGTTCGACCACGATCATATCCTCGCCGCGGCGCTCGCCCGGCTCCGCGGCAAGGGCGCCTATTCGGACCTGCCGGCGCGCTTCCTCGGACCGGAATTTACCCTCGCCGAGCTCCACCGCGTCTACGAGATCGTGCTTGGGGAGCCGCTCAACGTCGATGGCTTCCGCCGCAAGGCGATGGAGCGCGATTTCCTCGAGGAGACCGGCGACAAGCGCCGCGAACCCGGTGCCAACCGCCCGTCCCTCCTCTACCGGCTGAAACAGGGCTATGCGGTGTTCGACCGGCGGGTGTGACCATCCCTCGCCAAAGCCGGGTGACGAACCCCGCCGCCGAACGACCGCGCCGACGATTTTCCCCATCCAGCCCTTGCCGGAGGCGGCCAGGGGGTGGCCCTTCTTCTAGCCTTCCGGCCCCCGACGCTCTTCAGAGGCTCACCACCTGGACGAGGAGGATCGCCGCGCCGGGCTCGCCGGTGGCGAGCGCGGGCGAAATGCACAGCCACGACCCCAGCAGAAGCGGTGCCGCAGTCAACAAGGAGGCTGCGGCAAGGAGCGGGGTCAGCATCGAGCCGCCTCTTGCCGCCGGCCGCTCCGCGGTCCGCCCGCGGGGCGGTGCCGGGCGCTCGTCTTCACTGTTGCTCACGCTACGTCTCCTGCCGCGTCATCCCGCGCAGCCCGGCCGTTTTCCGCTTTCGCGAACCAAGCGAAAAGCGCTAAGTTCAGCTGACTTCATAAGTCTTTTCTTATGACGAGCTGCAACCGGAAACAGGCCGCATGAAGAGTCGGGAGCTCAAGGCCCTGATCGCCGTCGCCGAAGAGCTCCATTTCGGCCGGGCGGCCGAGCGGCTCGGCATGGCCCAGCCGCAATTGAGCGCGCTCATCCGGCGCATCGAAGCCGACACTCGGGTGACCCTCTTCATCCGCCGACCGCACGTCCGCCTCACCCATGGCGGCGCCGCCCTCGTCGACACCGCCCGCGAGATGCTGGCCGGCCTGGAGGCTGGGGTCCAGCGCGCCCGCGCGATCGCCGCCGGACGCGCCGGCCGGGTGAAACTGGGCTTCTCTCCGGTCGCGATGTGCAGCGACCTTCCCGAGATGCTGCGCAGCTTCGCGGAGGCGCATCCGGACGTCGAGCTCGATCTGTGCGAAGGCACGACGGCGCCGCTGCAGCGCCGGCTGGAGCAAGCCGCGCTCGACGTGATCATCACCCGCGAAGCCCCGCAGGACGAGACGACGGCGAGCCTGCGCTTCGCCTTCGACCATATCAACCTCATCCTCCCCGCCCGCCATCCCGCCGCCGCCGCCGCGGGCTCCGTCGAGCCGGGGCGCCTTCGCGGCGAGGCGTTCACCTTGTTTCCGCGCGCTGCGGCGCCCGAATATCATGACCGGATCATGCGCTGGGCGGCCGACGCCGGGCTCCAGCCCGTACTCAGCCGCGAAACCGACAGCTGGATGGCGAGCATCGCCTTCGTCGGTGCCGGCCTGGCACTCGCCTTCGGCACCGATTTGCTCAGCCGCATCGCCGTCCCGGGCATCGTCTATCGCAATCTGGCGGCCCCGCCGCTCGACGTCAGTTTCTGGATGAGCTGGCAGCCGGGCCGCCTCTCCCCCGCGGCGCTCCGCTTCGTCGAGCACGTCCGCGCCACCCGCCCGTAACAACGTTAACCGGGCGGGCTTCGCCGACGGTGGCCGCCTGGGCATGGGGGCGCGGTACCGCGGGAAAGCCGCGTCGCCCGTCAACCCTCTGTTTACCCTCTGGCGATACGCCATTCAGGTGGACACGATCGATTCTCGCGACGAAGAGCTGGTGGACTGGAAGGTCCATGCCCGCACCCGTACCCAGCTCGGCCCCGCCTTCGTGCGGATCCTCGGCTATTTGCGGGAGGATGGCGACAAGTCGGTCGAAAGGATCGAGGATGCGATGCACCGCAAGGATGCCACCGGCCTCGTCCTGCCCGCCCACACGGTGAAGACGGAGGCGCGCCAATTCGGTGCCGAGCCGCTCGGCGCGCTCGCCGAGGAGATCGAGTTCGCCGCCCGCCGCGCGATCGAGGGCCATTATTTCCCCGACGACCTCGTTCCCCAGGTGGCGCGGCTGCGGCCGCTCTACGCGCGCACGATCGAGCTGCTGGAGCGCGACGCCAACCCGCTCTGCCAGCGCACGCCCGCCCGCGCCGCCGGCGCCTGATCGGCCGCACCCACGGCGCCGCCACGGGGCCGCTCTCAAATCGCAGCGGAGACGAGGCTCGCCAGCAGATGGGCGAAGGCATGTGCGATCATCGCCGCCTCCAGCCCATTCCGCACGTACAGCAAGCCAACAGGATTCCGGGCAGCGCATTCGCCGCCAGCACCGCGACGACCACGCCCGCATGCGCATCCGGCGCGATCAGGAACAGCAGCGGCAGATGCCCCGCCGCGAACAGCCCAGCCGCGGCGATGATCGCCACTGCCGCCGCCGCCCGCGGCAGCCGCTCGGGGCGCCCGGCCACTCTCCAGCCGAGCCACGCGATCAGCGAAACCAGGCCCCAGCGGGTGATCAACTCCTCGACGATGCCGCCGTAGAGCAGCTTGGCCGCGAGCGGCAGGTCGAACGATGCGGAGGCGCCCTGCGCGCCCGCACCTGCGATCAGCCGGTCTCCGACCGTGATGCCGTAGAGCACCAGGATCGCAGCGACGGCGACGCCGACGATCAGAGCGGGAGGAAGCTGCCGGCGAAGGATGGCAAGAGCGCCCTTCGGTTGCAGCCAGGCATCGACCAGCGGCGCCCCTAATCCGATCCGCCGCGCCGTCAACTCGCCGACGAGCAACGCGATCGCGGTCAGGAGCGCGGGATTGATGATCGCGAGCAACCGCAGGGTGAAAGGTGGGATCGGCTCGGGGACCAGGCTCTCGAACGGCACCAGGAGCAGGGACGCAACGCCGATCGCCCCCGCGGCAAGCAGCACCTGCCATCGTCGCATATTCGCTCTCCATCATTATTGCCGCGCCAGCGGCCTTCGTCTCAGGGATCGGGCGTTTAAGGGATCGGGCGTGACGCGGCAGTCGGACGCAGCAGAGCCGCCGGGACGGAGATGCAAAGAATCGGCGTTGCCGCGACGAAAGACTGGCGCGGCAGGGGATCCGTGATCGCGCCCGCTGCGCTCTCGGTTGTGCCGTCGCCCGGGGGCGGCGGCACCGATCGTCTCAGCGGATGAAGTAGCCGGCGACGCGCCAGCCGCCCGGGTCGCGCACCATGATCACGGTTTCCGTCGCGCCCGGCTTCCGGGCGAAGTCGGTCCGAAACAGGATCACCTCGTACGCGCCCGCCGGTGCACCCGGCAGCACATCGGTTTTGGTGACGGTCTGGAAGGTCCTTTTGGAGACCGCACCCAGCGGGCCGCGGACGCTCTCGATCGTCCGCGCCCATTGCGGCGCGGTGATCTGGGACGTGAACAGCGACGATGCGCTCCGCCAGCTGTCGTCCCACCGGCGGCCATCGACCAGCGCCAGCCATGCGCGCGCGGGCTCCAGGCTCGCCGAAGCGGATGGAGCCGTGATGGCGACCGCGGGCGCGGCGCCCGCCTGTGTCGCTGCGACGCTTCCGCCGAAGACCGATGACAGCGCGACGGCTGCGATGACGAGCGACATGATCAGCATTCCTCCACCGAACCAGGCCAGCCGCTGCGCCCTGTGCTTGCGGCGGCCTGCAGGCTCCGCAGAGGCCATTGGATCGGCCGCTCCGGATACCCCCAAAAACTTGTCCGCCGAAGAATCGGGGGCCGCTTGTTCCCGCTCGGCCAGCAGCCGGGCCGCCTCCCGGCTGCTCGAAACCTCCAACTTGCGGCGCGCGTCGCGGAGCCGCTCGTTGATCGTGTGGACCGACAGGCCGAGATGGCTGGCGATCGACTTTGCGTCGTGCCCCGCCACCAGCAGCCGCAACGTCTCCTTCTCGCGTTCGGTGAGCGCTGCCACGCCGCTGTTCATCGTGCCGGTAATCTGCTGCATCCAGGATAAAAGAGGATGCGACCTTTCTATCCCTCCGGCCCGGCCGATGTCATCCCGCTGCTGCGCGAGAGGGAGCCCCCGATGCTCTTTCTCAGCCTGGCGCCACGCTCCATTGCGGACTTCGCAGAAACAGCGCCGAACGTCCGGGCTGCCTTCCCGAAGGCAATCAAGGGCAAGCCGGAGAACGAAGGTCCGCCCTCGCTTGCCTCAAGCGAAGGCAGCCACTCCGCGACCTGCACCAAGCGTTGCATCAGCGTGCGGTAATCGCGATGTCACACGAGCGCCGCCCCCGCTCAGGCGGCGAGCTGCGCCCGCCAGCGTGCGTCGCGCGGCGAGGGGCGGCGGTGGAGGCGGCGGTCAAGCAGCGCGCGGGCTTTCGCCGCCTCGCCGCTCCGCATCAGCGCGACCAGCAACATGTCCTCCACGATCTCGCGTTGCGCGCCGCTGCCACCGATCCGCGCCACCTCCGCCATGACCGGCTCCAGGATTCGGATGCACGCCGCATGATCTTCGGCGGCGAACGCCATCGCGGCGCGTGCGATTGCGGGAACGACGGCGCCCGCCGGGAGCGCGCCGTCGGCGATCCTCCGCTCAAGCGCGGCCGCGCGGGTCTCCAGCGCCGGAGCGTCGCCCAGCGCCGCCTCGATCAGCGCCATGTGCGGATCGACGAAGGCGTGGCCCGGTTCCGGAAAGGCGCCGGCCGCATAATCCGCAATCTCCTTCCAGCGATCCGGCGTCGGCGCATGGCCGTATGCCTGCATCCGCCAGAGCAGGGAGGCCGCGTCGCTGACGATGTTGATCGGCGCGCCCTGCGACACCGACGGGTGGACGTGGGCCTCGTAGAGCGCCAGCGCCGCGGCCGCATCGCCGCGCTCCAGCGCGGTGAGCGCGGCGTGCCAGGCGATATGGCCGTGGAGGATGCCGCTGCGGTCGTAATCGGGAAGCCAGCCGGCGATCAGCGCGTCCGCATCCTCTCCGGCGCCGCCCTCGAACATCGCATGGGCAAGGGCATGGACGCCATTGGCGTTCTGCCGGCGCAGTTCGAACGCGCGCTCCAGCATCGCGCGCCCGCGGGCGACCTCACCATGTTCGGCGAGCGCCCAGCCGCGATAGGTGAGGAACCACCAGTCGTCGGCGTCGAACCGGCCGGCGTGCTTCTCGACGAGCGACACCCGCGCCTGATCGTGGTCCGCCATGCCGGAAAAGGCGAACAATCCGAACGCGCCGAGCGGGAGTGACAGGATCAGGATGTCGCGCGGCCAGAGATCGACATGGGCGAGCGCCGCCGCCAGCGCCTGCCGGGAACGGCCGGCGATGGCGTCCGCCAGCACCGCGACATGGCTTGCCTCCCGCTCCGTGCCGTTGCGCGCGACGATCGCTTCGGCGGCGGCGATCCGCGCCCGCGCCGCGGCCGGTTCCGATCGGATCGCATGCGCCCGTGCCCGCGCGGCCTGTGCGAGCGCGAAGTCCGGATCGGCAGCGATGGCGGCGTCGAGCATCTCCGCCGCGCCGGGCCAGGCCGCCAGCATCAGCGTCACGCCCTGGCGATAGAGATCCGCCGCCTGTTCCGAGGATGTCGAGAGCGGAAGTCCGTGCGTGTCGAGGAAAGCCATGGTCCCTCAGGTAGGCGTCGCATCCGGCGATCGCCAGACGTCCACCGGCTCCGCCTGGCGCGTTTACGCGCCGCCGCCGGGTGATTGCGTCCGGTGGGGACAGGCGACGTGAAAGGAAAGCGCGCCGGACGAACCGGCAGCCCGGCGCCACAACTCCACTGCCGCACCTCCTTCGCGATCGTCGCGTGCCTCGCGCCTTCGGGGACTGGCTCCCAGGGGCGCGCCACGGCTCTCAATGCCGCGAGGGACCTCGCCATCGTGACAACCCGCCTCTCAGTCGCGCCGCAAGGCCAATGCGGGCTGGGTTCGCGACACCTGCGCGGCGTGGAACGCCACGGCCATGAGCGCGAGAACGAGGGCGAGACCGGCGGCGCCGCCGATCGCGGGATAGGGCATGGCGATGCGATAGGAGAAGCCGTTCAGCCAATGGCGCGCGATCAACCAGGCGGCGGGACAGCCGATCGCCGCGGCGATCAGCACCGGTTTCGCAAAGTCCCAGAGCAGCAGCCGCAAGATGTCGAGCGATCCGGCGCCGAGCACCTTGCGAACCGCAATCTCGCGGGTCCGGCGCTGCACGGCAAAGGCGGCCATGGCGAGCAGGCCGAGGCACGAGAGCGCCGTCGCGAGCGCCGCGAAGATCGACAGCAGCCGCATCTGCCGCGCCTCGCGATCGTAGAGGCGATCCAGAAGATCGGCCAGCAGATCGCGCTCGATCGGCCGGTCGGCGATCCGGGATCGCCAGACGCGGTCGATGGCAGGCAGCAAGGCGGACAGGTTTTCCGGCCTGAACCGAACGGAGATCGCGCTCGCGGCCGTGTCGTCGACGATGAACATCTCGGCGCGCACGGAGGAACGGAGCGACCGGAAATGGAGGTCGGCAACGACTCCGACGACCTCGTAGGCGGTGTCGCCCTGCCTCAGCGCCCGTCCGATCGCGCCGGCGGGGTCTTGATATCCCAAGCGGCTGGCGGCCGCCCGGTTGAGGACGATCGGAACGGCGGCCGAGGCGGGCCGCGCCGCGTCCGTCGGAGCCGATCGGATGTTCCGCGTGCGCCCCGCCAGCGCCGCCACGCCATAGGCCTCGAAGAAGGAAGGGTCGACACGGTGGAAACCGAGCTGGACGTCGCTGAGGGCGCCGGCGGGGCGGACGGACAGATTGTCTTCCGAAACGTCGCCGGGAACCGCCGACGATGAGGCGACCTCAATCACGCCGGGAAGCGTGCGAAAGCGGTCCTTGAGCGATTTCGCGAGCGCCTCCTGCCCACTCCCCTCGGGAACGCGCACGACTAGGATGGCATTGCGGTCGAAGCCGAGATCCGCCTCCCCTGTCATCCGGAACTGCAGCAGCATCGTCGCGACCACGGCGAGGAGGCAAATGGAGATCGCGAACTGCCCGACGACGAAGGCGCGCCGCGCCCGTCCGCCCGCTCCGAAGGCGAAACTGCCGTTGAACACCGCCGCCGGCCGGATCCTCGAGGCCAGCATGGAGGGATACAGGCCCGCAGCGACCGCGGTCAGGAGGATCATTGCCGCGACCCCGGCCCAGACTTGCCAGATGCCCGCCTGCAGCGGGTTTCCGGCGAGCCCGAGCAGGTTCGCGGCATAGGGCCCGAGCAGCTCCGACAGCGCGATCGCGACGACGCCCGAGGCGCTGGCGACGACGATCGCCTCCACCAGGAATTGGGCGAGGATCTGCCGCGACGATGCGCCGACGACCTTGCGCAGCGCCACCTCCCGCGCCCGCAAGGTGGATCGTGCCGCGGTCAGGTTGGCGAAGTTCACCGACGCGACGACGAGAACGAGCAGGGCGACGGCGGCGAGGCTCATCACGCCCGCACGGCTCCCCGGCGGACGCATCGCCTCCAGCTCCGCGCCTTCGAAATGGACGTCCCGGATCGGCACCAGCCGGAATGCGAAAAGATCATGGGCCGCCGGCCCGATCGCCGCCACCAGGCGGGGCGGCAGCCTGCGGTCGACCACGGCCGGCAGCCGCGCGAGGATGTCTTTCGGATCGGCGCCCGGCCGCAGCCGCGCATAGGTGTGGAAATAGGCGCCCGCCCAGCTGTCCGGAATGTCGCGAATCTCGTCCGTGTTCGCCGCGAAATAGGCGGCATGCGGGACGATCAGATCAAAATCCATGTGGCTGTTCGAAGGCAAGGTCTCGAACACCGCCGAGATCGTAAAATCCCGCGCCACCGGAGCGCGCAGGCTCAGCCTCCGGCCGACCACGGCCGTGGCGCCGAACAATTTCTCAGCCAGGCGCGCGCTCAGAACCACGGATCCAGGGTCGGCCAGGGCGGTGCGCGGATCGCCTGCCAGCGGGGGAAGCCCCAGCACGCCGAGAAAATCGGGATCGGCCGCGACGATCTTCTCGCGAAACGGCGTGGCGCCGCGGAGCACCTCGCCCTCCACCGCGAAGGCGCGGCTCACCGCCTCGATCTGCGGGAATTCGGAAAGGAGCGCGGGCTTCAAGGGCCCCGGCGTGAGCGCGATCTCGATCGCTGGCTGACCCGGGACGCGCTCGACCGTGTCCACCCGGTACAGGCTGTCGCTGCCCGGCAGGAAATCGTCGTAGCTGAGCTCATAATGGACGAAGAGCCCGACGAGGATCACGCAAGCGAGGCCGAGCGCCAGCCCGCCGAGATTGGCGAGCCCGAACCAGCGATCCGCGACCATCGCCCGCAAGCCGGATCTGACGAAATGGGACAGCATCCACGTCTCCCGCTTCATTTGCCGGCGGCAGCCACGCCCGGCGCAAGCGCATTCTTCGGGCCGAGCCCGGGCGCGCGCCCCGATTCTTGTCCACCCGTCGCGCATCGCGGTCAAGCTTGCGCGGCAGCGCCGGTCGGAGGGGCCGGCTCCTCACGTTTGCCAAGCCAAGCGGCGGCCGCTCTCGAGGAACGACCGGCACGCCGCAAGGACTGCATCCGGCGCTCGACCGGCGGGGCCGATATGCTACCCCGCCGTCGGCAGCCAATTGCCGTGAAAGCCTGCGGGGATTCGATGGGGAATGCGAATGCTGGCGACGGGTGCCTCGCCGAAACGACGGGCATCGAGGATGACCAGCTCCGTTTCCTGCCGGGGCATGTCGACGACGAGGCCGATCAGATAGCCCTCCTCTTCTGCGGCGTCCGGCCCTTCGGGCACGAAGCTGAATTCGCCGGGATGGCGGCCGGGGCCGAAATCGTGCACTTCGCGCCCGCCGGCTTCCAGATCGTGCTTGTAGAGGCAGGTGCCGGCGAACGCTTCGTCGTCGCTCGGATCCGGTACGATCGCCATGGTGTAGCAGAAGCGATAGGGCTGCCCGAACCGGCGCTCGTCGAGCCGCGGGAATTCCTGCGGCGCGGCATCGATCGTCCGGCGTTCCACCGATCGCGCGGCCGGGTCGATCGTCCAGCGTTCCAGCCGTCCCGCGCTGTCGGGTCCCTGGGTCGATCGGTCGAACATCGTGTCGTAGGCGATCACGTCCATCACCACGCGGCCGTCGGCCAGGTCGTAGCTGTTGGCGACATGAAACACATAGACCGGGTCCACCTCGCACCAGATCACGTCCGCGCCCCGGCCGGCCCTCGGCAGCAGGCCGATCCGGGCCTGGTGGCTGGGATTCCAGCGATAGGGGAAGCTGTGCCCGGCGATCAGCGTCCGCATGCTGAAGGTGACCGGAAGATCGAGGATGACCACGAAGCGCGCGGTGAGGCCGCAATCGTGGATGGACGGACCGTTCGCGACCGCGATCGGCTCCTCGCGCACCACTCGGCCCTCCGGCGACAGGACGATGTGCCGGATCGTCGACGGGTCGGTACCTTCATAGGCGATCGCATGGTGCTCGCCGGTGTGCGGGTCGCGGTGCGGATGCGCGGTGAAGCTGCCGTGGAGCGTGCCGTCGAAGGGATTGTAGGTCTGTTCGTCCAGCGTCTCCGAAAGCTCGACCGGATAGCTGCCGGCCTCGACCAGGGCAAAGGTGCGGCCGTTCACGCCGATCACATTGGTGTTGACCGTGTCGAAGCCGCCGTGGCGCGGCCCAGGTGCGGGCGGTTCGCCGAGCGCCTGCGCGACGCGCTCCGAACGGATCCAGCGATTGCGATACCATTCGGCCCGCCCGCCCTTCAGCGCCACGCCATGGACCATGCCGTCGCCGGCAAACCAGTGATGGGAGGCCGGATCGGGCGCAATCGGGTTGGGGCCGATGCGCAGGTAGCGGCCGTCGAACACCGGCGGGATGGTGCCGGTCACCGCCAGGTCGGTCAGGGTCAGCTCGGCCCGCATCGGTTCGTGGAGACCGGACAGGAAGGGATGGCCGTCGGCGGGCGGCAAGCGGCGCCGGTTGAAGTCGGCGAGCTTGGTGACGCCTTTGACGAGGGTGGACCGGATCGACGTTTCGATTGCGCTGGCCATGACCGTTCTCCAATGTTAACAATGGCAACATAGCAGCAATGTCAACAGTGTCAACATCCGATCGGAAATACCACCATGGCGATCTGCGCCGCGCGTTGATCGAGGAAGGCCTGCGCCTGATCTCCGAGGGGCCCGCCGATCAGCTGTCGCTGCGCGAGCTGGCGCGGCGCGTCGGGGTGTCGGCGACCGCGGTCTACCGGCACTTCCCCGACAAAAGCGCGCTGATGGGGGCGCTCGCTGCGGAGGGTCTGGCGCGGCTGGCGGCGGCCCAGCATGCGGCCTTCGAGGGCGCGGGCGGCGGTATCAAGGGCTTCGCCGCCACCGGCGCCGCCTATGTCCGCTTCGCGCTGGCGAACCCGGCCTTGTTCCGCCTCATTTTCCAGCACCCGGCCCCGGCCGACCTGATGCAGGGCGCGCACGGCAGCGACGCGGCGATGCAGTTCCTGCTCGCCAACGCCCGAATTTACGCGCCGGCGCACATGGACCCGCAGGTCTTCGCGCTGCAGGCCTGGTCGGTGGCGCACGGTTTGGCGATGCTGATGCTCGACGGGCAGGTGCCGGCCGACGACGCCGTCGTCGACGCGGTGATCGGCGCGCATCTCGCGCAGAAGCTGGGCTAGCGGCGCCGAGGCAGCTGGACGGAGTTGGCATCGCCCGTCCCGGGACGCCGCCGCCGCCGGCGACGAACCTTCCGCCGATGGCCCCACGGCCGCGCCCGCTTGGCGCCCATGTCGCCGGCGCCCTGCCGCTCGCGGCAAATGCGCCACCCAGATTTTGACGTAGAACGGCCCGCTCTGGGACATTGCTGTCGTTCGTTCTGAGCAGATTGAATGACGCTTCTTGATCAAGCAGTCCTTCGCGGGCTAACCGGAAACGCATAGCCATCACCCAACAGCTTGCGAGGCAAGGTCGGCGGGGCTCACGCCTATAGGAATCGGAAAGACCCACATTCGACCCGCGGCGGTGCCGACGCCTGCCGCGCTGCCCGAGTGAGGGCGGTCAGGCGTGCGGCCGATCGGATTTGACCGCCTGCAAACGACAAAGGCCGGAGCGGTTTCCCGCTCCGGCCTCTGCTGCCGGCACCTCGGGCCGGAGCCCGAGGAGCCACTTCGTGCCGATTAACGGAACAGCGAAGTGATGGACTGCGGCGCCTGGTTGGCGATCGACAGAGCCTGAACGCCAAGCTGCTGCTTGACCTGCAGAGCCTGCAGACGAGCCGATTCCTTCGCCAGATCGGCGTCGACGAGATTGCCGATGCCGCTCTCGACCACGTCGGAAAGCTTGCTCGTGAAGGCCGACTGAGCGTCGATCTTGCGCGAAGCCGCACCGAGGGTGCTGAGCTTGCCGTTGAGGTTCTTGCCGATGACTTCCAGGTTGGCAACCATCGTCTTGGCGTCAGCGGCCGTGTCGATCTTGCTGGTGGTGGTCAGCTTCTCGAACGTGCCACCGGACTTGCCAAGGTCGAGCTCGAGGTTGGAAACCGACAGCGAATCCGGGGTGTAGGTGCCGGAGCTGCTGTCGGTGTCGGTCAGCGACTGCAGCGCCGTAACGGTGCCGCCCGAAGCCTTCAGAAGGTTCGTGCCGTTGAACGAGGACGAGTCGACGATGGTCTTGATCTGGTCGCGAAGGGCTTCGAAGTCCTTGTTGATCGCAGTGCGGCTCTCGGAGTCGATACCATCGTCAGAAGCCTGCTTGGCCTTCTGCTTCATCTGGTTGACGATGTCCGAGATCGATTCCGCGCCGGCAACCGCAACGTCCGTCACGCTCTTGGCGCGCGACAGCGAGGAGCTGACAGCCTGCAGACCGCCCTGGTCGCCGCGAAGCGTCTGGGCAATCGTGTAGGAAGCGGAATCGTCCTTCGTCGACGCAACCTTCAGGCCGGTGTTGATGCGGCTCTGAACCTG
Organism: Sphingosinicella sp. BN140058; assembly: GCF_004135585.1. Lineage (NCBI taxonomy): Bacteria > Pseudomonadati > Pseudomonadota > Alphaproteobacteria > Sphingomonadales > Sphingosinicellaceae > Sphingosinicella > Sphingosinicella sp. BN140058. The sequence goes on from NZ_CP035501.1 coordinate 1,320,767, forward strand.
GTCGAGGCCCTTGTTGGTCGCGTTGAGGCTCTGGAGAGCGGCCATCGCGCCGGTGTTGGTGTTCACTGAGAATGCCACGTGATAACTCCATTCAGGAAGCAGTCTACTTCTGAGACTGAGGGCTGATACGCTGCCCTTGACGGCGATCTACAAGCAGGCAGACCGCGGCGCCTTAATGGCGCGAACTCATTACCTTTTGCTTAGCGACGTCGCTCACCGCGGACCAATGTCGATCCTACCCACGTCATCGTTCAGCGGCGGTCGAGTTGCATTCGACGCCGGAACGGCTGATCTTGGAACGGTGCCGCCGCAGACGCTAGGGAGCGCGAAGGGCCGCTGGTGGGACGTAGCTGCTGTTCCGGAGCGGTTACGCCAACCGGCAGCTATTACTGGAAGCTGGCGTCGGACCACCAAAGCCGCCCGTCGATGCTGTATGCATGAGCAGTGTCTTGCAGTGCGATGTCCCACACGAAGGGCAGTGTCCCGAACCCGAGAGCGAGCAAGACGATGTCGGCGCTGCCTATTCGCCGGCTGCTCTTCGCTTCTGTCACGACTTGAATCGGCGCGACTCGCGAGCGCACAGCCCGTTGACGTAGAAATCCAGGTGGCGATGGGCGAGTGCCCGCTCCTCTGACGGCGGCAATCCGATAGCGAGCGGCCGCGCGAAGCGGGTCAGAGCGCACACAATGTCGCGCTCGGCGAGGTCTTCGCGAAGTTCGCCATTCTGCGGGGCGATCGGGCGGCGGCCGCCATGCACCCGGCGCCAGTCCAGGCCCTCCAGAAGCGCGCCGAGTTGCGCCGCCGTCAGCCGCATCACGCCGTCCTGGATCCCCGGCCACTTGAAGCCGCCGGACTCCAGCCTCTTGGCCATCAGGCACAGGCCGGTGCCGTCCCACCAGACCAGCTTGATCCGGTCCGCGCGCTTCGCCCGGAACACGCAGATCACGCCCGAATAAGGATCGCCGCCATAGGCGGCGCCGATCAGCGCCGCCAACGCGTCAGGCCCCTTGCGGAAATCGACCGGGCGGGTCGCCACCATCACCCGCGCACCAGCGCCAGGTCCGATCATCGCGTTGCCTTGAGCGCCTCGATCACCGCGGCAATCACGCCGGTATCGGCGCCGCGACCAATCTTCACCACCACATCAGCGATCTCGAGCTCGATCGCAGGCTCCTTCGATCGCCGACGCTTCTTCGAGTGCTTGCCTGTCTGCACAGGCGCATCGGCAGGTTGTGCCTCGACCACGGCAGGTACGAACCCCGGCACGGCCGGCAACGTCACGCCCCGCTCTTCGCACTGCTTGCGCAACGCGCGACGCCAGGTGAACAGCTGCGAAGGGCTCAGCGCGTGCCGCCGCGCAACCGCGCATACCGTCTCCCGGCCCGCAAAGCTCTCGGCGACGATCGACGCCTTCACCTCCGACGGCCAGTCCCGTCGCCTCCCGGCACCGGTGAACACCTCGAAGCGCTGCACGCCGCTGGTGCCAGCATCATCACATGACATCGTCATAGCACCAACGTCCTCTGCCCAATCAGGACGAGCAGGCTCGACGCTACGCTTCAGAACCGCAAGGTGGGGACGGCGCTCCGCTTACATGACCGCGCAGCTCGTCACCGATGCGCTGATTATGGCGATCTGGCGTCGCGGAAAGCCGCACGCCCTGCTCCACCATTCGGACCAAGGCAGCCAATATACGAGCGAGCAGTTCCAGCAGCTGATGGCCGACAATGGCGTATCATGCTCGATGAGCCGCTCAGGCAACGTCTGGGATAACGCAGCAATGGAGAGCTTCTTCTCTTCGCTCAAGACCGAGCATCGCCAGGAAGGTCTATCGAACCCGCGACCAGGCCAAGGCCGACGTGTTCGACTATATCGAGCGCTTCTACAATCCGAGGCGCCGACACTCGACCTTGGGGTACCTCAGCCCCATCGACTTCGAGAAGCTGTCTGAGGTAGCGTAGCCTAACTCAGTGTCCATCAGACCGGCAGCAGCTCATCGACGTCACCGGGCGGTGCCCACACTGGACGGACCGACTACCGCCCCACGGGCTAATCATGTCCTGGCAGTCGGAGACAAGGGGTGGGGTGGCGTCGCTTGCATATGCGGACGACTGGTCACAGCAGGAGAGCGATGTTCTCCGCCAGGAGACGACCTCCACTATCAAAGGCGCCGAGCTCGACGCCAGGTGCACACTGGCCGGTACGCGGCACTAGCCAGTAAACGAGATTGGCCCTACGTTGGAGCTTCCTCGTACCGGGAGCAAATACCCCAATGGCCGACAGCGCCGGTAGTTTCACGAAATTGGAGTACTTCCGAGTGGAAGGACTACATAAGCGTCAGGACATTGGTATAATAATGTCGGGCAGCGTTGGCATCTTCATCGCAGATAATGGGTCTGGCAAAACAACGGCGCTGTACATGTTGCAATGCGTCCTACGCGGGGATTTTGTCAAACTGACCAAATTTGATTACGAGAGAATTGTCGTAAAGTTCTCGGGCGTTGATCAGTTTGTTTTAACACCTGAGGATTACGAGCAAAGCCGTAGCGTGACCCTGCTGCGTAGGCTGAACGAAAGAACTGGGTTGCCACCAAGTCAAGTGCTAAGGCTTGCTGCAATGGCGAAGCATCAGCCTTATCATAGGCTGCGTGAGGATGCAGCCTTCATGTCTGCTGCACGATCCATGCGGATTCCATTTAGCGCATTCGTTGACCGGCTTCAGAAGTTCGATCAATTTTCTTCACCCGATACCGATATGTTGAGCTTGGCAGATAATTCGCCTTTAGTGCGATTGCGTCAATTTCTTTCTGAGTCGTTTTGTCAGTCCGTGCTATACCTTCCGACGTATAGGCGGATAGAACAGGATTTGGAGGAGCTACTAGATTTAGACGAAGATGAAAACGAAATGACGTCTGACGCCATCCATTTTGGCATGAAAGATGTTAATGAACGGATTAGAAGTGCCACAAACCAGATTGGGGTCCATTTTATTAGCTCTTACGGGCAGATAAGCGGACAGATGCTTGGGCAGCTTGCTGAGAATACTCCACTTGCTGAGGAGATGTTAGGCAGACTTGCCAATCGCAGCAGCATTGAACTTGTCCTAGGTCGGGTGGGAGAGAATGTCACCGACACGCAGAAGTCGTTGATTCTCAAGCTTTATGACAATGGCGAGCTGTCGACTAATCGCCACCTTTCATTCTTTCTATCCAGCTTGATAGAGGCGTACGAGCAAGTTCAAGAGGTCGATCGTGCCCTTCAGAGGTATGCAAAGGTATGCAATGGCTATCTTATAAACAAAGAAATGCGCTATGATATCTTAAACGCTACCGTTGCCGTGTATGAGACAATAGGCAATACGAAGCTCGATCTTGATGATCTTTCATCTGGTGAAAAGCAGATACTAGGCGTTATGTCAGAGTTGTATCTTGGTGACCATGACTCATATTTTGTCATTTTTGACGAACCTGAGCTCTCTTTGTCGATGGACTGGCAGAAGAAGATACTAGTGGACGTAGCAGCTTCGCACAAGACGGGATCATTAGTGGCGGTCACACATTCACCCTTTGTTTTCGAAAATGAACTCGACGCCTTCGCTAAAGTTCTAGAAGTTAAGTTTCGCTCTCCAACAGAAGGGCAGCGTTGAGTGTCCTCTCCGGAGGCTATGCGTCAGAGTCGCACGTCTTATGCAGTGGTCCTGCATGGGATGCTCCGTGATCATTCCAAAGACGATAACGTGGTGTCCGTTTTAGTCGAGGGTAAAGACTCGGATTATTTCCGTCCGCGTATGGGTGCAATATTCGCGGACCTACGTCTACCACTTGCGTATCGGAATGTGCGAGGCAAGAATAATCTTAAGAAGCTCGTGCGGGCCGTACTTGGCAATGTTGCCTTGGAGAGATGCAAGTTTGCGGCTTTTTTTGATCGAGACTACGAGCACGATCTAGCAGAGATATTGATTCCCCAAGCCTTTGTCACCGACGGCTATTCGATTGAGAATTACTACACCGGCGTAGATTCGGTTCGTCAGTCGGTTAGATCTTTATTGTTTTCCGATGCCGCGCACAGCGATGATGACGATAAAGTAGTTGAAGAGGTATGCGCTCTCTACGTAAGCATGCAAAACGCTTTTCATGAAGAAGTACGTCTATTCAATGAATGGGCGTGGGTGCAACGGCACATGCCAAGGGACGGCGCACTTGAACTAGATCGGTTTGATACATTTAAGTTTATTGAATTCGACCGGTTGGGCCTGACTCTGAAATCAACATATTCTCTAGATGATCTTAATGGACTCGCACCGGATCGGCGAGCGGTAGATTTAGGTGAGATCGCGACGGCGAGAATCTGGTTCTCCTCCCGGGACGCCGCGATAAGCTTTCGCGGTAAGCAGGAGATTGAATTTACCTATGAGTTTCTGAGGGAAATGATTGATAGAGCGGCTCTTGGTCTTTTGCCGTTTGAAAGGAAGGCCAAGTGTTCTAAGAGGCTGTCTTATGTTGAGATAGTTTCCGAGCTATCTGCCTACGCGTGCACTCCCGTTAATTTGATTTCGTTTCTAGAAGTAAGAAAGAGTTTTTGGTCATCATCGTCGTAATTATTTGAACACCTAAATGCCTAGCTCCACTTCTCATCAGGTTGGGCAGTCATTACTCTCGTTTTCGACCTCATCAAAGTCGGATCTCGTACGCGTTCGCTCTACGACAAACGCCCACCAGTTTGGGCGCACGGTACGTCCCTGCGGGAGTTCCGGTGACATGGCGTAATTGATGTAGGCCCATCCTCCGGCTGATACGAAGTCGACACGGAGTCGCTTCAAGGAGGAGGGAGCTCCGGCGCCAGGAGTTCCGGTGCCAGTGCACATAATTAGGAGTTCCGGTGCCAGTGCACATAATTGCATCGCCCCCAGCCGCTACGGACCCCAAATGAGACAATTCGGCTCGCGGTGTCGATGGTCTGCACGCAGGCTTGGCAAGTCCGTCCGCCAGACGACTTGAGCTTATTGTGGACGGAATCAAACTTCGAAGCACCGCACGCGAGATCGGGGGCCGGCGAACACGTGCCACCGGGAGCGCCCCGCAAGACGCTTCCGTCCCCGCCCTCAGCGCTCTACACTCGCCTCATGTTGCTCGTCGTCGGCACCGTCCGCCTGCCCGCCCGGAACCTCGACGCGGCGCGGCCGGTCATGAAGCGCATGGCCGAGGCCAGCCGGGCCGAGGACGGCTGCGTCGAATATGGCTATGCTGAGGACGTATTCGATTCCGGACTGATCCACGTGAAGGAACTCTCGACCGATCGGGACGCACTGGATCGCCACTTCGCAGCGCCGCACCTCGCTGAATGGCGCGCCGCCTGGGCCGCGCTCGGCATCGGCGATCGTGACCTCCGCGTCTACGAGGTCGGAGAACCTCCTCCGCTGTAGCGTGCGCCGATGGCGTCCTAGGAATGGCGACACGCGCTTCGACCGCGAAGCCCGCATGCGACAAGCGGCCAATGTTGGCCGTGTGGGAGGTGGTCTACCGCGAAGGTCTTCGTACCGGGCAAGAGTTCGGCGCGCGCTGCGACCATCACCCGCCGCAGCGAGTTCTATCGCGCGCCAATATGCGATCGTCGCAACATTTCACTTGAAGTCGAAAGCAATTCTGCTTACAGAACAGATCAGGAACAGCGATTTCGAGGGCAAAGCCTGCCCTCCCTGAGCCGTTCAGCCCAAGGAGATCGTCATGCCGGATCCCGCCAGCCTTTTCGCCCGCGCCCCCACCGGTGAGTTCCTCCCGGCCGCAGCGGCAATCCCGCCGGGCGGCCGCGCGGCGCGCGCAACAAGGTGTCGAGGCTGCTTAAACTGCTCGGCGACGGCAACGAGGCGGTTATCGATCGTGCCCTGGCTGGCGGATGGCCCACGCTGCGCGCCTGGTTCACCCGGATGATGCCGCCCGCCAAATCGGCGCCGGTTGAGATCGATCTCCCCGACAGGGCGACGCGCGCGGACGTGGCCGAGGCCAGCCCCGCGCTGATCGCGGTGATGGCGGCCGGCGAGATCACGCCGCTCGAGGCCAACCAGGTGAGCAAATTGCTTGTTGCCCATGCCCAATTGCTCGATGTCCGCGGCCGCCCCGCCGTCACAGCCGGCAAGACCGTGGACGCCGATGCGGCCGAAACTTGCTCTTCGGCGGCGGCAGCATCCCCGCGGGGCGCTGGAAGATGCGCAGCGCCGCACCAATGTGCGTCCGGCGGACGCCGCGGCACAATCGCCCGCTCCGGCGACGCGCGCCAGTATCTCACCTGTCATTATCTCCGCCGACACGCCCCGGGCCGGGATCCAACACGGTGCGGGTGCAGCCGGACCGCGCCCGCGTTCGGCGAGCAGGACGGAGCGACCACGCCCGCTCCGCGGCAAGAGACCGGGCGCGCGCGCCACGCTCATTGCTGGGGCAGCGTTCAGTAAGGATGAAGCCAGGAGACGCCCTGGCCCAGATCCGAAAACTGCCCGGCGGGGTCCGCCAGCGTCTTCCCTGGTCGGGCCACGGAATAACCCAACCGCCATCGAAAGGGCGATTATGCACTTTGCAAACACGGGCGATAGGGGCGGGTTGGCCGCACCTGCCCGGAGCTCCGCCGAAGGGGCTCCTTCATGTTTAAGAGCTCCCGCAGGGCGGCCGTCTCCTTCGAACAAGCGCGCGAGCGACCACCACCGGCAGCGACCCCGGCGAGGAGCAACATGCGATAGTCGCAACATTTCACTTGAAGCCGAAAGCATTTCCGCGTACAGAACAGATCAGGAACACTGATGTAGAGGGCGAAGGTGCCCCCGCCGAGCGGTTCCATCCAAGGAGATCGCTATGCCGAACCCTGCCGCCGCTTTCGCACGCGCCACCACCGGCCAGTTCCTCCCCGGCCGCAGCGGCAATCCCGCCGGCCGCCCACGCGGCGCGCGCAACAAGGCGTCGCGGCTGCTCGAAATGCTCAGCGACGGCGAGGAGGAGGCGATCGCCCGGGCGGTAATCGAGCGGGCCCTGGCGGGCGAATGGCCCGCTTTGCGCGCCTGCTTCACCCGGCTGATGCCGCCGGCCAAATCGGCGGCGGTCGAGATCGACCTGCCCGACACCGCGACGCGGGCGGACGTGGCGGAAGCCGGATCGGCGCTGATCGCCGCCATGGCCGCGGGCGAGATCACGCCGCTCGAAGCGGAGCAGGTGATGAAGTTGCTCACCGCCCACGCCAGATTGATCGATTCCCGCGACCGCGCCTCGCATTCCGCGGAGAACGCCGGCAAGGCCTCGGACGCGGCTGCCGTCGAGGCAGCCGCCTCGGCCCCGGAAGCATGCGCCCCCACCGCGCCGGAGGGCAAGGCGTCCGGCGCGCAGCCGAGCGGCAATGCTGCTCCGGCCGACGCAATGCCGCACTCTTCCGATCCGGCCTGCGCCTGTATTTCGCCTGTTTTTACGGTCGCCAACAGGACCTCGGCGACCACCAAGGGCGCTGCCTGTCCAGACGAGTCGGGCTCGCCTGCTCCGGCGCCTGCCTGTATTTCCCCTGTTTTTGCGGTCGCCGACAGATCGTCGGCCACGATCCGGGGCGCTGCCCGTCCAGGCGAACCGCGCTCCCCGTCTGCCGTCGCGGCGCAGCGGCAAATTCGTGTAGGATCGGCGCGGCCGAGCCGGCGCGCCGCGCTGCTGGCGGGCGCAGCGCTCAAACAGGGCGATACCGGTAGACACCCTGTCCCAGGTCCGAAAAACGCGCCGTGGGTTCCGGCAGCGTCCGCCCGTCATGCGGCACGAAACAGCCCCATCCGCCATCGAAACTCGGCTTGGTGCTGATGCTTACGCCGTCCGCGTCGATGGTCACGAAATGCGGCCGCAGCCCTGCGATCGAGCCGGGCAGGCGAGACGGTGGCACCAAGACCAACTCTTGCGTCGGATATGTCCGCATCAGCACCCGGGACTCGTCGGCAATCGCCTGCAGCCGCGATGGATCATAGGTGGGACGCTCGCACCCGGCGAGGCAGGCAAGACCCGCCAAGGTCCAGAGCGACACGATCAGATGTGCCGAGACACCTCCCCGGCGTCCGGCCCTCTCCTGCCCCGCATTGCCTCGGATCGGCATCACCTCAGATCCCGCCCCCCTGCTTCTGTTTGCGAGACTGCATTTCCAGACGAAGCCCCTCCCGAGCTTCGCCGAAGGGGCACGACGGGCTACGAAGCCGCGAAGTGAGGTCCGGGAAATGCGGAGGCGGCTCACGTTGAAGGGCGTTCCTTGCTCTACCTGCCGCTCCTGAATGCCGCAAAGCGGCTTGCAATCCAGAAGATGCGCAGGCGCGAGCATCTTGAACCGGGGAGAGCGTCAATGCCGACATCTTCGTGGCTTCGTGGAATCTTCGAGGCTTCGTGTGGAAATTGGGAAGAATTGATGCACCGGCGCAAGAGGAGGAGAACAGATCAGCTCTCCATTCCCCAATTGCACACCCATTCCTTGAGCCTCCCTCATCCCGGCGGGCATCTGGACCGCCATCGTGCCAGCGAACGGAGGGCTCGCTACGCTCGCCACCCACCCCCGGCCCCTCCCTTCCAGGGAGGGGAGACGGAGGCCGCCACCGGCAAGCAGATTTCGAACCGCGCGCCATATTCGGCCGGAACGCTGGCGATGGTGCCGCCGCAGGCGGCGAGGAGCGAGCGGGCGATCGACAGGCCGAGGCCGGAGCCGCCTTCGGCGCGGCGGCTGGTGTGGAACGGCTCGAAGATGCGTTGGTGGTCGGCGGGCGGAATGCCGGGACCGTCGTCGCAGACGGTCAGCCCCACCCTGACCGCATCGGCGCGGCCGGCGATGCGGACGTGATTGGCACCCACCTGCCGGCTGTTCTCGACCAAAGTCTCGAGCACAGCCTCCAGCAATTCCTCCGGCGCCGACACCGGCGGCAGGTCGTCCAGCGCCAGGGTAACCGCAAAGTCGCCGCTGCGGTGCGCGTCGGCCACCCGCATCGCCGGATCGGCGACCGCGCCGGCGCTGTCCTCCGGCGCCAGCGCCATGTCGGCGCGGGCGAGATCGAGCAGGCGGCGCAGCAAATGCGACAGGCGGTCGGCATCGGCATTGGCGTTGGCGAGGAAGCGGGCGCGCTCGTCGTCGCGCATGTTCGGATGCTCGACCATCAGTTCCAGCACGCCCTTGATGCCGGCGATCGGGGTCTTGAGCTCGTGGCTGACCGCGGCGGCGAAATCGCGCAGGTAGCGGGAGCGCCGCTCGATCCGCTCGGCCATCGCCGCGAAATTGACGTAGAGCGCCTGGATCTCGATCGCCGCGGTCGGCGGCGGCTCGGGCACCGACACGCTGCCGCGGGCGACATTCTCGGTCGCCTCGCTCAGCGCCTCGATCGGCCGGGTGATGCCGCGCGACAGCAGAGCGGCGAGCACCAGCAGGGTGGCGAAGATGAGGGCGATGCCGAGCGCGATCTTGCCGCGATCCTGGTAGATGCCGACGAACAGGCCGCGCGGCGAGCGCGACAGCATCAGGATTCCGATCACCCGCCCGTCCGCCTCGATCGGCCGGACATAATGAACCCGCACCGTTGCGGCACGGCTAAGCCATTGCAGCGGATAGCGAATCTCATAGGCATCATTCTCGCGCAGCATCGTCATCGTGCGCCCGGCGACGGCGGCGCGTACTTCCGGAAGATGCGCATAGCTCTTGCGCAAATCACTGCGCCCCAAAACGACGATCCCGTGCGCGTCGAGCACGCGGATCGCAGCCAGGGTGGTGCGTGTCGCCTCGCGCACGATCGGCAGCAGGCGCAGCCCCGCGATCCGTGCCGGGGTGTCCGCCACCTGCTCCGTCGTCCGCCAATCGGCCTGCGACGGCAACGTGCTCATCGCATTCAGATCGATCCTGGGCTGCTGCGGCGCGAGCGTCTCGGGAGGCGGCGGCAGCGGCTCCGGCCATGACGCCCGATAGGCCCCCGCCAGCACCGCCCCTTGCGCGATCAGCTCCGCTTCGGTCTGCTGGACGAGCGTGTTCTCGTAGACGCGCAGGAACACCGCGCCGATGCCGGGCAGCGCCGCCACGAACAGCAGGGTCGCGAACAGGATGGTGCGCAGCCGCAGCGCCGGCCAATGGCCCTTCAGCCAGGTCTTGGCGGCGCGCAGCGGGCGCGCCACCCCGATCATCCCGGCTCGGATCAAGCCGGCTCGCCGAGGCAGCGCCCGATCCGGTAACCCACTCCCGATTTGGTCTCGATCAGGTCGCTACCGCCGACGCCGGCGAATTTGTGGCGCAGGTTGCGGATGTGGCTGTCGATGGTCCGGTCGGTCACCGCGAAACCGGGCCCGTGCAGCCGGTCGATGATCGCGTCGCGGCTGAACACCTTGGTGGGCACGCTCGCCAGCGCCAGCAGCAGCTGGAACTCGGTGACGGTGACCGGCACGTCGCCGCCCGCCCACGCCGCCTCCCAGGCGTCGGGATCGAGCCGCAGCTTGTTGTGCACCACCGGCCCTTTCGGCACGGCCGCGGCCGCTGCCCGGCCGCCCCGCTTCAGGATCGCCCCGACCCGGGCGACCACTTCGCGCGGCGAGAAGGGTTTGACGACATAATCGTCGGCGCCGAGCTCGAGCCCGACGACGCGGTCGATCTCGTCGTCGCGCGAGGACAGGAACAGGATCGGCAGGTCGCCGTCGGATCTGAGCCGCCGGCACACCTCCAGCCCGTCCATCCGCGGCATGTTGATGTCGAGCACGACGAGATCGGGCCGCTCGCGCGCGATCGCGGCGAGCGCGGCTTCGCCGTCGCCGGCCTCGCTCGTCTCCATCCCGGCCTTGCCGAGCGCAAAGGTCAGGACCTGGCGGATATGGGCGTCGTCGTCGACGACGAGGATCTTGTGGGTCATCGCGTTCATGTCTGTCACCGTGTGGCGGGCGCTGTCAAAGCGGGTTGCGTGTCTCGTGCCGCCGGGCGCGCCGATGGCGGCGGCGCTGGCGCTGCGACGACCGGAGCCGATGGCGCGGCATCGCAGTCGCGATGATCGGGGGCGAAGCGCGGCAGCCGGTGCGCGGCGACCGAGGCCTGCGCGGCTTCCAGGCGGCGCGCGCCGAGCATCGTCCAGGTCCGCCAGTCCGCCTGCTGCTGCTCGAGCGCGACCAATTTGACGTTGCGCAGCCAGCCGAGCCGTTCGCGCAGCAGCGGCGCGCGCGTCCGGCTCTCGAGTTCGATCACCGGCAGCAAGGCGGATTCGCCGAGTTTGCCCAGATAGCAGAGGTCGAGGCTTGCGCCCCTGCCGCCCGCTTCGCGCGCATGCCGCACGTTCCAGCCGGCTGCGATCGCGCCGAGATCGACGAAGGCGCAGGCGGACAGCAGCAGGGTGGCGGCGAGCAGGTTGGCGTTGATCAGCCAGGCCGCGCTCTTGCGCGCCCACAGCCGCCAGCAGATCAGCACCAGGCCGATCGCGACCAGCGCCATCCACAGCAGGGCCGAGATGCGCAGGATGGTCAGCGAATAGGCTTCGACATAATCGACCGTGCGCAGCATCGTCGACGCGACCAGCAGCACGTTCTGGCCGATCCAGATCGAGACGAGGCGGCGGACCAGCCGGCTTTCCGCCATCGCGCTGCCGGGGCGGAGGGTGACCAGCACGAACAGGGCGGCGAGCAGAGCGGTGGCGATCAGGGGATAGGCGCCGCGATGGGCGTAGGAAGCGAGGGTCATGCCGTCGGGCAAAGGCGCGCCGCTCCACAGAAAGGCGATGTCGAGGCCGTTCTGCAGGGCGAAGATCGCGTTGAACGCGATCAGCGACAAGGTGACCGAGGCGAGGCTGACGCCGGGCAGCGCGAAATCCTCGTCGATCGTCCGGACGTGGCCGAGCCGCAGGCGGGTCGGACGCAGCAGGCTCCAGGCGAGGATTGCGAACAGCAGCCAGAAGACGATCCGGACGAACGAGAGCGACGCCCATGCCGCCGCCCATTCGACGTCGAGCGCGCGGCCGATCAGCGGGTTGGCGCGGGCGAACAAAGCAAGGAAGACGAGGCTGCCCATCACCGGCAGGCCGAGCAATGCGATCCGAGACCCGCTCCGGAAGCGCGCCTTGCGGCGGCGGGCGGTCCGCGCCGTCCCGAAATCGCGAAACGGCAGCACCGGCGACGCGACCGCCTGGAAGGCGAGCCGCACCAGCCAGCGCAGGCCGTTGTCGAACCCGCTGCGCGGCAGCAGCATCGCCATCGAGGCCGCCGCCCAGAACAAGGCGGCGGCGAGCAGCGACGGATCGGCGAACAGAGCGGTGGCGAAGGCGAGCGCCGCGCCGCTCGCGACCAGGGCGGCGCCGCTGCGGCGGATTGCCGGCCGCATCAGCCACGCGGCGGCGAGCAGCAGGACGGCGTAGAGGCCGATCGTCGAGCCGCCGCCATGCGCGAAGAACAGGAGATCGGCGATGATCACCAGGCTCGTCGCGATCGCGATCTTGACGAGGAAGCTGAAGCGGCCCCGGCCAACCGGGACGGCCGCCGGCGCGGCAGCGTCGAGATACATAGGTGCAGGCTCCCAATGTTGCGCCGCCCTTGTGCCCGCCGCTTGTCGATGACGGTTGCGCCGCTCGTGACCTTTCGGCCTGCGGCCCGTGCAGAATATGTGCAGACGAATGCGGCCCGACGCGCTGGCGTGACTGCGGGCTACAAAGATGAACCATCCTTCCGCCCTGTCCAACACCGCGTTTCACCGATGCCCGGCGACATTTTCTCGTTGCGATCCGGCAGTTTGACTGCCAGCAGGAGCGGGATGAGCTCCGTTGGACCCGTTCGCTTTGCCCTCCGGAGTGCGACCGAGGACGTGCACATGCGCCTGCACGCCGCGCCGGCTTTTGCCGACATTGCCGAAGGACGGCTGCCGCGCGCCGGCTATGCCGCCCTGCTCACCGCCCTGCATCGCTTCCATCACCTGCTCGATTCCGCCTGCGCCTTGCTGTGGGCCGACGCACCGCGCTCGCCCGGCCGGATCCCCGCGCTGGAGGCGGATCTTCGCCATCTCGGCCATGCGCCGGTGCCGCCGTCCGCCGGCTGGGCGCCGCCGACGGGCAGGGCCGCCGCCCTCGGCTGCCTTTATGTCGCGCAGGGCTCGACCCTCGGCGGCCGGGTGATCGCCCGCCAGCTCGATTATCTGCTCCCCGGCGCCGACGGCCGCCGCTTCTTCGCCGGCGAAGCGGCCGACGGCACCACCTGGCGCGCTCTGTGCGCGCACCTCGAAACGGAGGGCAGACGCAATCTCGCCGCGATGATCGGCGGCGCCGAAGCGGCCTTCACCCTGTTCGAACACTGTCTCGACGAGGCGCTCGTCCATGGCTGATCTCGTCGATCTCACCGCCTGCGACCGCGAACCGATCCACATTCCCGGCGCGATCCAGCCGCACGGCCTGCTGCTCGTCGCCGACCGCGACGGCATCGTCGTGCAATGCGCCGGCGCCTTCGAGCGGCTGCTCGGCTTCGCCGGCACGCCGCTGCGCCTGCCGCTCGCGGCGGTGCTCGGCGCCGAGGGCGCCGCCCTGGTCGACGGTTCGGGCCGCGGCGGAACCTTCGCGACCGCCGACGGACGCGCGTTCGATCTCGCCGAACATCCTTCCGAAGCCTTGACCATCGTCGAGCTCGAGCCGGTCCAGGCCGGGCGGCCGAGCGCGGCCCAGGCCCTGTCCCGCCTGCAGCGCCTCACCCGCGCGATCGGTGCCGCGGAGTCTCCGATCGCCGCCTGCCAGATCGCCGCCGAGGCGGTGCGCGACGTCACCGGCTATGACCGGATCATGGTCTATCGCTTTCTCGGCGAAGGGGCCGGGCGCGTGATCGCCGAATCCCGCGCCGCCGGCAGCGCGACCCTGCTCCACCAGCATTTCCCGGCCAGCGACATTCCCCAGCAGGCGCGTACGCTCTACGTCCGCAACCGGATTCGGCTGATCCCCGATTCGTCCTACGTGCCGGCTCCTTTGATCGGCGGCGGGGCCACGCTCGACATGAGCGATTGCGTGCTGCGGAGCGTGTCGCCGGTCCACCTCCAATATCTGCGCAACATGGGCGTCGCCGGCTCCGCCTCGGTGTCGATCGTCATCGACGGTACCCTCTGGGGCCTGATCGCCTGCCATGCAGACGCGCCGCGGCTGATCCCGCACGAGGCGCGCCAGCTTTGCTGCGTGATCGGCGAGATCCTGTCCGGCGATCTCAAGCGCCGGGCCGAGGCGACCAACCACGCCCAGGTACTGCGCTTCGCCCGCCGCCGCGAAGAATTGGTGCCGCTGCTTCTCGCCTCCGACCGGGTCGAAACCGCGCTCGAGGCGGCGATCGCCGACGTCGCCGCTTTGGTGCCGTGCGACGGCGCGGCGGTCTGGAGCGACGGCGCCGTAACCGCGTTCGGCTCCGTGCCCGACGAAGAGGCTTTGCTGGCGCTCGGGACGTGGCTGCTGCGAGACGACGCGCCCGGCCATTTCGCCACGCCGATGCTCGCGGCGGTTTACCCGCCCGCCTCCGGCTTCACCGCCGCCGCAAGCGGCATCGCCGCCGCGATCGTGCGCCGCGAGCCGGGGCTGGTGCTGGCCTGGTTTCGCGCCGAGCAGGTCGAGACCGTCAATTGGGCCGGCAACCCGCACAAGGCGGCGGAGCCCGGCAGCGGCGGGCTGCTGACCCCGCGCACCTCGTTCGATCTGTGGCGCGAGACGGTGCGCGGCCGCTCCTTGCCATGGACCGAAACCGAGCTCGAGGCGATCCGCCGCTTCGGCGATGCCGTGCGCGACGTCGCCGAGCACAAGAATCTGGCCGATCTCAACCGCCAGCTGCGCGCCGCGGTCGGCGCCCGCGACGAGATCATCGACAAGAAGGATCTGCTGATGCGCGAAGTGCATCACCGGGTCCAGAACAGCCTGCAACTGGTCACCTCGATGCTCCACATCCAGGCCGCGGACGTCGACGACGAGGCGATCCGCCACCAGTTCGAGCTCGCCCGGCAGCGGGTGATGGCGGTGGCGATGGCGCACCGCCGTCTCTGGCGCGCCGACGAGGCCGACACGATCAACCTCGACACCTTTCTCGAGGAGATCGGCGAGAGCCTGCTCGAAAGCTGGGGCCCGGACTGGCAGGGCGAATTCGCGGTCCATGTCGCGCCGGTGCGGATCCCGACCAGCGACGCGGTGGTGCTCGCCCTCCTCGTCACCGAATTGCTGACCAATGCGGTCAAGCACGCCTACGACGGCGCGGTCGGCCCGCTCGAGCTGCGCGCGGAGCGCAAGGCGGAAGGCACCAGCCTCGAAGTGTCGGTCTGCGACCGCGGCAAGGGCTTCACCGGCGGCGACAAGGCCGGCAGCTTCGGCTCCCGCCTCACCCGCGGCCTCGTCCGCCAGCTCAAGGGCCGGATCGACTTCCTCGACAACCAGCCCGGCACCCGCGCAATCCTCACCCTCCCCCACCGCAGCGCCTGACGCAAACGGGTAACCTGTCCCATCCTCCCTGTGAGCGAAGCTGATGGGGAGGCGGACCGCACGAAGTGCGGTGAAGGGGCAGCAACCAGAGAGGCGCATCCGCCGGCCATGCTTCTTATCCTCCCTGTCGCCGCAGGCGATGGGGAGGGGGACCATGCGAAGCATGGTGGAGGGGCCATCCGGCGCTGGAGCTCCTTCACCACCCGTCGGGTGATCCCCTCCCCATCCGCTTCGCGGACTGGGAGGATTGTCGATCGAAAGGGGAAGCGCCCCTATCCCGGCAGCCGTGCCTCCAGCACGCAGACCACGCCTTCGGGCGCGAAGTCGATGCGGGTGGTGCCGCCGAATTCGGCCGCCAGGGCGCGCTCGATCATCCGCGATCCGAAGCCGCGGCGGCTCGGCGCCGCCACCCGGGGTCCGCCCGTTTCGCGCCAGGTGAAGTGCAGCCTGTCGCCGTCCACGCGCCAGCGCACCAAGACCCGGCCCTCGGACGCCGAGAGCGCGCCATATTTGGCGGCGTTGGTGCACAATTCGTGGACCGCCAGCGCCAGCGCGACCGCGGTCTTGGCCGGGAGCCGCAGGTCCGGTCCCTCGATCGACACGCGGCCGCCGGTCTCGAGCGGGGCGAGCGCATCGGCAAGGACATCCGCGATCGACGCCGCCTCCCAGCGCTCGCGGGTCAGCAGATCGTGCGCGGTCGAGAGCGCGGTCAGCCGCCCCTCGAAGGCGCGGCGGGCCGCGGCGGGAATGTCGGCGCCGCGAAAGCTCTGGTGGACGATCGCCTGGACCAGAGCGAGGATGTTCTTGACCCGGTGGTTGAGCTCGTTGACCAGCAGCCGCTGATGGTCCTCGGCGGCGCGCCGCTCGGTCACGTCCATGTTGGTGCCGACCATGCGGAGCGGCGTGCCGTCGTCCGCATAGAGGAAGCGGCCGGAGCCTTCGATCCAGCGGACCGCGCCGTCGGGGCGGCGGATGCGGAAGCCGAAGTCGAGCCGGTCGCGCCGCGCCGCCATCGCGCCGGCCATCGCCGCCTCCATCGCGGCCCCGTCCTCCGGCACCACGCACGCCGCCCAATCGGCGATGTTGCCGCCGAAGCTGCCCGCCGGCAGCCCGAACAGGGCTTCCTCCTGCGCGCTCCACACCACCTTGCCGGTCTGTACGTACCAGTCGAAGATGCCGATGCCGTGGGTGGTGACGGCGAGGTCGAGCCGCTCGGCGACTTCCGCCAGCGCCTCGCTCGCAGCGCGCTCGTCGGTGACGTCGCGGAAGGTGCCGACGACGTAGCGCGGCCGCCCGTCCGGGGCTCGTTCGACGGCGCCGACCGCGTGCAGCCGGCGGACGCCGCCGCCGGGTTGAACGACCCGATATTCGACGTCGTAGATCGGAGTCTCGCCGGCGAGCGCGGCGGCGAAGGCAGCCTCCGTCGCCGCGCGGTCTGCCGGGTAGAGCAGGCCGCGCCACTCGGTCAGCCCGACCGCGCGGCCCCTGGCCGAGATGCCGAGCATCCGCGCCGAATAGTCCGACCAGCCGCCGGTGCCGCTGTCGACGTCGAACCACCAGGAGCCGAGCCGCCCCGCCTCCATCGCCACCCGCAGCCGCGCCTCGCTGTCGCGGTTCGCGGCCTCCGCCCGCTTGCGCTCGGTGACGTCCAGGATCGTGCCGACCGAGCGCAGCCCGGCAGCATCCGGCACCATCCGTCCGGTCACCGCGATCCACCGGGTCTCGCCATCGTCGGCGCGAACGATGCGGAACTCGCGCCGGAAGTTTCCCTCGCCGCCGACCGCGCCGAGATGGTCGGTCAGCACCGTCGCCGCATCGTCCGGGTGAATGCGCTCGCGCCACATCGCGACGCTGGCGCGGCCGTCCGCGGCCGGCGCGAGGCCGAACATCGCGAACACCGTGTCGGACCAATAGCCGGTGCCGGTTTCGAGATTGATGTCGTAGATGCCGGCCCCGGTCGCCTCGACCGCGAGCTGCAGCCGCGTCTCGGTCTCGGCATGGGCGGCACGGTCGGCCCGCTCGCGGGTGACGTCGCGCTGGACGCACAGCCAGTGGGTACCATCGTCGAGAGTGACCGCGGTGATCCGCGCTTCCGTGACGAAGTCGGTGCCGTCCTTGCGCCGATTGTGCCACGCGCCCTCCCAGGCGCCGTCGCGGCGCAGGCAGGCGATCACGTCGGCGACGCGTTCGTCGTTGGCGGTGCCCGGCTCCGCATTCAGCGTCGACACATGGCGGCCGATCAGCTCGCCCGGCGCATAGCCGAACATCCGGTCTTCGGCGGCATTGGTGTAGACGATGATCCCGGCTTCGGTGGACAGGCTGACGCCCTCGGTCATGTTCTCGACGATCAGCCGGTAGCGGGCGAGGTCCGCATCGGCGCGGTCGCGGATCGGGTGCGCCGCGGCGCTCTCCGGGCCGGGCACCGGCCATTCGTCGCTGTCGGCCATGGCGCCCCCCTTCGCCGCCGAATGTATGCCGAAGCGGGGTCGCTGGATAGAGGCGCGAACCGGCCGAGCGTCCGATCCACGGCATCGGCGTTCGGCCGCCGACCGCGCGGCGCCGGCGCGCGACTTGACTTTTCCGGGTCAGTCGACCACATGGCCGTCAGCGAAGCATCATTGCAGCGTGAACTGGCGCCCGGCGCCCGGCTCTGCTTCGTCCTTTTCTGACGTCCTCCCTTTTCACGCGGGTCGGCAAAAACCCGCCGCGTTTCCGCGCGCCCTTTTGGCAGCGCGAGGGGACGCCGCTTATCTGGAAGTCTTCTCTCCATGTCATTCGAAACGCTCGGGCTGTCGCAGCCCGTCCTTCAGGCGCTCGCGCTCAAGGAATATACCCAGCCCTCGCCGATCCAGGCGCAGGCGATCCCGATCCTGCTCCAGGGCCGTGATCTGCTCGGCATCGCCCAGACCGGCACCGGCAAGACGGCGGCGTTCATGCTGCCCTCGATCGATCGGCTGACCGCGTCGAAGAAGCGGCCGGCGCCGCGTTCGTGCCGGATGCTGGTGCTCGCGCCCACCCGCGAGCTCGCCTCGCAGATCGCCGAGAGCGCCCGCGCCTACAGCCGCTTCTCGCACATGTCGGTCGCCACCGTGTTCGGCGGCACCTCGATCAACAAGAACCGTCAGGACGTGCAGCGCGGCGTCGACGTGCTCGTCGCCACGCCGGGCCGTCTGATCGATCTCATCGAGCAGCGCGCCCTCAATCTCGACAGCGTCGAGATCCTGGTGCTCGACGAAGCCGACCAGATGCTCGATCTCGGCTTCATCCATGCGCTGAAGCAGATCGTTCGGCTGCTGCCGACCAAGCGCCAGACCTTGTTCTTCTCGGCGACCATGCCGAAGGCGATCCGCGAGCTCGCCGACAAGTTCCTGACCGATCCCGCCCAGGTCTCGGTGACTCCGGTCTCCTCGACCGCGGAGCGGGTCGATCAGTTCGTCACCTTCGTCAACCAGCCGGAGAAGCCCGCTCTGCTGACGATGATGCTGCGCTACGGCTTCGGTCCGCAGGGCTCGATGGACCGGGTGCTGATCTTCTCGCGCACCAAGCACGGATCCGATCGTATCGTGAAGCAGCTCGCCGCCAGCGGCATCGCGTCCAACGCCATCCACGGCAACAAGAGCCAGCCGCAGCGCGAGCGTGCCCTCGGCGAGTTCAAGTCGGGCAAGGTCAAGATTCTGATCGCGACCGACATCGCCGCCCGCGGCATCGACGTGTCGGGCGTCAGCCACGTGATCAACTTCGATCTGCCCAACGTGCCCGAGCAATATGTCCACCGTATCGGCCGCACCGCGCGTGCCGGCGCGGCCGGCGTCGCCATCGCTTTCTGCGCCGAGGATGAGCGCGCCTACCTCAAGGGCATTGAGAAGCTGACCAAGCAGAAAATCGCGATCGAGCCGCTGCCCGACAATTTCCTCGGCGAGGCGAGCAAGATCCGTAACCAGGTCAAGGCCCATCCGGAGGCCGCCGCGGCGGTCGAGCGGGAGGAGCGCTACCAGGAAGGCGTTCGCAACGGTCGCCCGCCCAAGCGCTTCCACGCCAAGCCGGCTGGTGCCGGCGGCGGCGGACGCGGCGGTCCGGGTGCCGGCCGCGGCGGCCAGGGTGCCGGTCGCGGTGGTCCGGGCGGCGGCGGTCGCGGTCGCAATGGCGGCGGCCGCAGCCAGGGCGCCGGCCAGGGTCAGGGTCGCCGCGAAGCACGCTGATCCCCAATCGCTTTCGAGATGAGCCCCTTTCCCTTTGCGGGAGAGGGGCTTTTTCGTTTGCGTGCGTCCCGTCTCTGCTTCAGGCGCGCCGCATGCGTGCCCTGCTCCTTCCGTTCCTCCTGACCTCCACCGCTGCCGTTGCCCAGGCCGACCAGCGGGAGATCGTCGTCACCGGCCGCGGCCTCCAACCCGCCGCAGGCGAGGAGGTGTTCGATACCGTTATCCTTGACCGGAGCCGCTTGCAGACCAGCGCCTCCAACCGGCTCGAGGATCTGCTCCGCGACGTGCCCGGGTTCCAGCTCTTCCGCCGCTCCGACGCGCGCAGCGCCAACCCGACCAGCCAGGGGGCGACCCTGCGGGCGCTCGGCGGCAATGCGTCGAGCCGGGCGCTGCTGATCCTCGACGGCGTGCCGCAGACCGATCCGTTCGGCGGCTGGGTGAGCTGGCCCGCTTACGATCCGCAGCGCCTCGGCGAGGTGCGGGTGACCCGCGGCGGCGGCAGCGGCGCCTACGGGCCGGGCGCGCTCGCCGGCACCATCGAATTATCGAGCGCCGACCCGATCGAGGGACTCACCGCCGACGTCGCGTATGGCAGCCGCGACAGCGTCGACGCGCATGCCGGCCTCGGACTTGCCGCCGGTGGGGGCTTCGTCACCGTCGCGGGCGCTTATGCCCGCGGCGACGGCTTCGTGCCGATCGTGCGCGAGGATCGCGGCGCCGTCGACCGCCCTGCTCCCTACGAGCAAGCGGGCCTGGCCGTGCGTGCGGTCGCACCGCTCGGCAACGAAGTCGAGCTGCAGGCGAGCGGGCTCGTCTTCCGCGACGAACGCGAGCGCGGCACCTTGTACAGCGGCATCCTGACCAAAGGCGCCGATGCCTCGCTGCGGCTGGTCGGACGGCGCTGGACCGCGCTCGCCTACCTCCAGACCCGCGACTTCACCAACAGCTTCGCCAGCGTCGCTGCCGGCCGCAACGCGGTCAGCCAGGCGTCCGAACAATATTCGGTGCCTTCGACCGGGCTCGGCGCACGGGGCGAATGGCGGCCGGAGATCGGCGCGATCGACCTTCGTCTCGGCGCGGACTGGCGGGCGACGATCGGCGAGACACGCGAACTCTATTCGTTCGTCGCCGGTGCCGGCACCCGCGGCCGCGTCGCCGGCGGGCGCACCGACACGGTCGGCGGCTTCGCCGAGGCGAGCTGGCGGACCGATGCGCTCACCCTGACCGCAGGTGGCCGCATCGACCGTTGGTGGATTACGAACGGTGTGCTGGGCGAGCGCGTGCTCGCCACCGGGCAGCAGCTCACCGACACGGACTTTGCCGATCGTTCCGGCTGGGAGCCGACCGGCCGCGCCGGCATCGCGTTCCGTCCGGGCGCCGGCATCACCCTGCGCAGCGCCGGCTATCTCGGCTGGCGATTGCCGACCCTGAACGAGCTCTACCGCCCGTTCCGCGCCGGCACCGATGCGACCGCGGCCAATGCCGAGCTCGACCCCGAGCGGCTGAAGGGCGTCGAGGCTGGTATCGACTGGGAACCGGCGAAGCGCGTCCGCATCGGCGCCACCCTGTTCGCCAACCGCCTCGACGATGCGATCGCCAACGTCACCCTCGGCCGCGGCCCCGGCACCTTCTCCGGCGTCGGCTTCGTCGCCGCCGGCGGCGAATATCGTCAACGGCAGAATCTGGAGTCGATCACGGCCCGCGGCCTGGAAGTGGACGCGTCGGCCCGCCTGGGTGCCTGGTCGCTGGCGGGCGGCTGGTCGTGGGTCCACGCCCGGGTAGAGGCCGACGGATCGGCAGCGCCACTGGATGGGCTGCGTCCCGCCCAGACGCCCAAGCACATGCTCTCGGCCACGCTCGGCTGGGACGGCGGCGCCGGGCGGAATGCAAGCCTCGCAGCGCGGTGGGTGAGCCGGCAATATGAGGACGATCTCAACAGCCAGAGCCTGCGCGGCGCCTTCACCCTCGATGCGGCGGCGGCGTGGCCGCTGACCCGGCACCTGTCGCTGCAGGCGCGCGCGGAGAACCTTACCGACGCCCGCGTCGAGGCGGCGATCAGCAGCGACGGCATCGTCGAACGCGCCACCCCGCGCACCCTGTGGATCGGTCTACGGCTGCGCTAGCTCAGCCGAGACCCTTGATCACCGAGTCGACGGTCACCGCGACGTTGTTGACCGGGCGGACCTTCTGGCTCTCGGACGTCCAGCCGAAGCTTCGTCGATAGTCGAGACGGTCGAAGACGTAGACTGGCCTCGACACGAACAACTTCGGGTCCTCGTCTCCCGAAAGCTCGAAAAAGGCGACGGGCACCGCGATGCACTCGCCGGCCTTGAGGGCGCCGAGCTTGACCGCCGCGCTGCCCGGGCTGGCATCGCCGAGGACGCCGCTGATGCCGATGAAGGCTTCATAATCGGGCGGCCCGCGATCCGCCGGGGCCGGGATTGCGGGGCCTTGAGAATCGCGGCTGAACGGATTGGCCAGGCGCTGGCCGCGCAGCACGACGTCGCGGGCGAGCGCGGCGCCGTCGTTGCGAATGACGATGTAGACGACGGAGCCCTCCCGCGACAGCGGTGCGCCGTTGGCAAGCCGGGCGCGGGCGGGGCCGGCTCCTTTGACGCCCTGGGCGGCGAGATAGGCGGTGCGCAGTTCGTTATCGAGGATCCCGCATTTGTACGGCTCCAGCCGGCCGGTGCGCTTGACCTGCTCCAGGTCCGGATCGCCGTCCTGCTCGGCCATGCGCGCCGGCACGATCAGATATTGCTCGGACAGCAGGGCGCGCTCGCCGAAGAATTCCGCATAGGCCTTGTGCGCGCCGACGCCGGCGTTGATCAGCAGCGACAGCGCGCTGACGATTACCAGCAGCGGATGGTTCTCGATCGCCGCCTTGAGGCCGCCGCCGCCGCCCGCCTTGCCCGTTGGCTTGCGTGCCACCGTTGCTCAGGCCGCCCAGCGCAGCGCATAGTGTTCGGGGACGCCGCCCTGATAGACGATCGGCCCTTCCTGGCGGATGTCCGGCAGCAGCAGCACCTGGCGGACGATTTCCGGCACCATCACCGAGGCAATCGCACGGCCGAGGCATTCATGATGTCCGTAGCCCAAAGTGAAGGTCTGGTAGAGGCCGCGGCGGCTGTCGAACTCGAGCGGGTTGGCGGTGCCGGCCGCATCGAACATCGCCGCATGGGTGCAGGCCATCACCGTCGTGCCCGGCTTCACCTCGACCGCGTGCGGCGTATCCCCGGCGAGTATGGTGGGCGTGTGGCAGGTGCGGAAGAAATAGGGAAAGGCCGGGTTGAAGCGCAGCGCCTCGAACACGAAGCCGTCGAACGCCTTGGCATCGCCCGACCGCGCCGCCGCCTTGGCGCGCTCCAGCACGTCAGGGCGGGACAGCAATTCGGCGAGGGCATTGTTGACGACGTGCGAGGTCGTCTCGACTGCGCCGATCAGCAGCCCGCCGGCGTTGAACAGCACCTTCTTCAGCGGGAATTTGACGCCTTTCGAGAAGGACAGCCGCACCAGCCGCGACACCGAATCCTGACGATCGCCGCCGAACTTCACCTGCAGCACCCGCTTCAGCAGCACCCGCCCGATGTAGAAAGCGAGATGAATGTTGGCGCGCTTGCGCTCGGCGACGATGTGATCGGGATCGGGGGTGACGTCGCGGTCGAACGGCTGGTTGTGAAACGCATCCTGCTGGTTCCAATAGGACCATTCGGTCAGCTTCTTCGCATTGCCGCCCTGGAAGCCGAAGAATTCCTGGACGAGCGAGACCGGGACGGCACGAGTCAGCGCCTGCGGCGCGTCGATCGCTCCCTGCCCCTCGCGCAGCAAGGCGGCGGCGCGTTCGCCGACGAACTTGCGCATCGCCGGCAGATCCTCGAAATCGAGGATCGACTTCATGATCGACTTTTCCCGCCAATGATCGGCAGTATCGTCCTGCGCCATGAAATAGTCGCCCTGCTTGGGCTTGTAGAGATCGACTCCGAAATCGTTCCAGCGGCTGAGCACGAGGGTGCAATCGACGAAGCGGGTGATGAACACCATGTCGTCGGGAAGCTGCAGCACCGGCCGTTCGCTCTGCAGCTCGGCGAAGAAAGGCTGACGCTCGCGCATCATCAGTTCGCGCACCAACGGCCATTTGTCCGCGGCGGGCGCCGCGTCGATCATGTTGAGAAACTTCCCCACCCGAACCCCCTTCAGAGCGTCTTCAGATATTCGACCAGCGCGCGCCGCTGATCGTCGTTGAGCTTGTCGACGCCGTAGACGTGGCCGCTGTTCGAATTGCCGCGGAGCGTGGTGTCGAAGCGGAAGCTGTTGCCGGGCGCGGCTGCATCCTGGCGGTAGCCGACATTGGCGACGTCATATTCGCGCGTGCCGAGCTGGAAGCTCTTCGGCCGGTCGGCGGGCGCCCGCATCAGATCGAACAGGCTCGGCACCGAGCCGTTGTGGAGATAGGGCGCCGTCGCCCAGACGCCGTCGAGTGGACGTCCCTTGTACGCGAAGGGCGGCACCGCGTTGATGTTCGGGTTGTTGGCCGCGTAGCATTTTTCCAGCCGCGCCTGATCGGGATCGACAGTCGCCGTCTCGATCTGCGGCGGAATCCGGAAGCCGATGAAGGTGGTGGCGATGATCTCGGCGATCTGCTTCCACTTGGCGAGAAGCGCCCCCTTCACCGTGGTCGCCAGCATCGAGGCGAGCGGTGCCGTCTCGCCATAGGGATCACCGTTGATATAGCCCTGCTTGCGGCCTTGCAGACGCCCGGTCTTGGCCTGGTACGTGATCGCGTTGCAGGCCATCCACGGATCGGTGTTGTTCGCCGCCTGGGGGCCACCCGGGCGAAGCGGAGTCATCGTCACCTTGTAGACGGAATCGCCCTGGGGCGGCGTGATGTGGCAGGCGTCGCAATTGAGCTGGTCGAACAGGTCTCGCCCGCTCGCCGCCATCGCCTGGCGCTGGGCCGCGCTGACGGCGGGATCGTCGAAGCTGGCAGGCCATTTCGGCGCCTTGGCGTGGCGCAGCTGGACTTCGAGCCAGTCCAGATTGGTGACGTTGAGGCTGGACGGAAAGCCGCCCATCGACGGCATCGGCTTGACGATGACGTCGCCGAACACGCCGATCACTTCGCCGGCGTTGCGGCCGATTGCGCCGAAATCGACATAGCGGTCGCCGCCGAGGCCGATCCGGCCGCTGGTGACGATGCCGTTCCACTGGAGGCGGTCCTGCCGGTAGATGTCCCACAGGAAGGGATAGCTGACCGGCGCATCGGAGCTGTTGGCGGTCTGGCCCGGCGCATCGGCGAGCAGGGCCACCTTGTTGAAGATATGGCCGAAGGCGTCGAGGCGGGCGAAACCGTAGCGGATCGGCGCCTGGGCGGCACCGCCATTGTTCATCCGGTCGATCGCCGCCTGCCATTTGATCAGCGCATCGAGCGCCTGGGTCAGCATCGCGCGGTTGGCGGGATTGTCCTCCTTCAGGACCTTCTTAGCGAAACGATCGAATTTCGCGGCATCGTTCCGGGTTGCGACCAGGGATCGATCGAGCGCCTCGATGAAGCTCTGGAAATCGAGCAGGCTCGGGCCGCCGTCGATGACGTGGAGCTCGCCCTTGTAGCTCAGCTGGGCGGTGTGGCAGGCCGAGCAATTGAGGCCGATCCACGGCTCGTCCTTCTTCTGGCCCTGATACCAGCGAAGCTTGCTGAAGGTCAGGCCTTCGTCATTCTGCTTGTCCACCGCGAAGCCGGCCGGAAGCGCATCCTTGCGCGTCAGAAAGCGGAAGCTTTCCAGATTGGCGTCATCGCGGAACGGCCGTTCGCTCTCGGCCTGCTCGAGCGCGTTGAACCATTCGAACGGCATCAGGCGGGAGCCCTGGGTCGCCTCATACCATTTGGTGCGGCCTGCTTCGGTCCATCCGGTGTCGGTGAAGTCCGGGCCCGGCGGAAGTGGCTTGCCGTCCGGTTTGCAGGCGACTGTGCCCGCCAGCAAAGCCGTTGAAAGAAACAGGCACGCGACACGTACTCTTCCGGTGGAAATCATCTTCCATCCCCCCTTCAACGCCTCGGTTCGCCGCAGGCCCCGTGCGACGTCCAACTCGAATGTGCCTCAATATCGGACGCGCGCCAAGTGCCCGCGCGCAGATCGCACCAAAGCGGAGCTAAAGTTTTGTGTCGCCACCGATTTTCACCGCGGAAGACGCAGGCTCCAAGCTATCTGTTATTGCGAGACCTCATTGCGGATCTGCCGAGTCGGTGGATGTCCAATGAAATGCGTCGCGTTACATCGGAAATCGATGCGTCACTGATCCTACGACAAGCGCCGCTCCACTTGATGCCGGGAGGCTGCCGACTTGCCAAAGCCGGCCGCTTCACCGCATCCGCGGGAATCGTCCCGAACTGCGACAGCGTGCCAAAGGGGGCTTGGCGGGACAGCGCAACAGGCAGAAGGGAGCCTCAGACACGAGGAAGACCCTGATGCTCACCCGCCGCCTGTCTCCGAAGCTGATCCTGTTCGCAGGGATGACCAGCTTTCTCGCGGCCGCGCCGGCGCCCGCGCCCGGCGAGCGGCACGATAGCCGGCGTGCCGTCGCGGTGCATGCCGCACCGGCAGCAAAGCCGAGCGCGACACCCCCGGCCGGATTGCAGTTGCGGGCCCGGCGCCCCGATCCTGCCGCCCCGCCGGAGCCGGTCGCGCTCGCCCCGCCGGCGGCCCCGATATTCGCGGTACGCTCCATCCTCGCGCTCGATCACCCGCTGGCGGCCGGAGACTATGCGTGGAGCGACGAGGGCGTTCCCGAGGGCCCGCTGACCATCGTCGCGGATCTCGCCGCCGAGAAGCTCTACGTCTATCGCGGCGGCATCGAGATCGGCCGAACCTCGATGATCAGTGGCTGGGGCGACAAGCCGACGCCGCTCGGCGTGTTCCCGATCCTGGAAAAGGACCGCGACCACGTCTCCAACATCTACGATGCGCCGATGCCGTTCATGCTCCGCCTCACCTGGGACGGGATCTCTATCCATGGCAGCGTCGTCAGCGACGATTATGCGACCCACGGCTGCCTCGGCATTCCCGACGAATTTGCCGCCACTTTGTTCGCGCAAGCGAAGAGGGGCGATTACGTGCTGGTCACCCGCGGCTGGAAGGCAAACGGCGCCGGCCGCGCTTGATCGTACGGGCATCCGGCGACACCGCGATCGCCCCAGGTGGAAATCGCGCGACGACCCCTCTATAGCGTTAGTGGATATCGGGCGGCGGGGTTCGGCGTGACGTTTACGACATGGTTGATGCTGGTGGCGCTCGCCGGGGCGCTGGCCGCCGACGCGTTCGCGGTCGCCTTGTGCCAGGGAGCGGTCGCCCGTCCGGGGCTTCGTGGCGCGGTCCGCATCGGGGCTGCGTTCGGTGCGGCGCAGGCATTGATGCCGTTGCTCGGCTGGTCGCTCGGCATCGCCTTCGCCTCCGCGATCCGGGACGTCGACCATTGGCTGGTCTTCGGTCTGCTCAGCGTCCTCGGCCTCAAGACGCTGAAGGAAGGGCTGAGCGACGGCGAGTCCGATTGCCGCACCCTTTCGGGCTGGACCCTGCTCGGCGCAGCCGTTGCGACCAGCATCGACGCGGCGGCGGCGGGCGTCACCCTGCCCTCGCTCGGCACCCACGTCATTCTCGCCTGCGCCGTGATCGGCGGCGTCACCCTCGGTCTTTGCGCGGCCGGTGTCTTCCTGGGCGCGGCCGGTGGGCAGAAGCTGGGCAAAAAGGCCGAGATCATCGGCGGTCTGGCCCTGCTGCTGATCGGAACGAAGGTTCTCGTCGAGCACGTCTTCTTCGGCGGCTGACCGCGTAACGATCGAGTGCTTGCATAGTTATGCACGAAGTTGCATAGCGCCACCCCCATGATTCGTACAGCCATCCTAGGAGCCTCGGGCTTCGTCGGTGCGGAGCTGCTCCGCCTTTGCGCTTCGCATCCGGAGCTCGAGCCCGTTCGCCTGTTCGGCGACAGCCAGGCCGGGCTCCGCCTCGACGCCGTCCACCCGCAGCTTGCGCTCGCTTATCCGGATCTCCTGGTCGAGCGCTACGCCCCGGAGCTGCTGGCGGGGGTCGATCTCGTCTTCGCGGCCCTGCCGCACGGCCATTCGCAGCGTGTCGCACCGGACGTGATCGCGCGCGGCATCCCGTTCGTCGATCTCGGCGCGGATTTCCGGCTGTCCAGCGCGGACGAATACCGGACGTGGTACAAGGAAGAGCATCAGGCGCCGGAGCTGCTCTCCCGCTTCGTCTACGGCATTCCCGAGCTGCACCGCGACGCGATCGCCGGATCGAAGACGGTCGCCGCGGCCGGCTGCTATCCGACGTCGGCGATCCTCGCCCTGCGGCCCTTAATCGACCTGGTCGACCCGACGACGATCGTGGTCGATGCGGCATCCGGCGTCAGCGGCGCCGGCAAGGGCCTGAAAGACGAAACCCACTTCAACACGGTGGACGAGAATTTCACCGCCTACGGCCTGCTCGGCCATCGGCACACCGCCGAAATGGAGATGGCGCTCGATGCGCGGGTTCTGTTCACGCCGCACCTCGCGCCGATGAACCGGGGGATTCTCGCCACCTGCTACGCGACGGCCAAGGGACCCTGCGATCCACTCGCGGCGTTGAAAGAGGCTTATGCAGGCGAGCCCTTCATCCATGTGTCGGAACGCGCGCCGTCGACCAAATGGACGCTCGGTTCGAATGCCGTCCATCTCACCGCCCGCTACGACGAACGCACCGGCCGGGTGCTGGCGATCGCAGCGCTCGACAATCTCGTGAAAGGAGCCGCGGGACAGATGATCCAATGCGCCAACCTGATGCTCGGCCTCGATGAAGCGGCCGGTCTCGCCAAGGTCGGGATCTGCCCGTGAGCGTGACCGCAGCCGAAGGGTTCGTCGCGTCCGGTGTTCATGCCGGAATCAAGCGCCGCCGCCATGACATGGCGCTGGTCGCGACCGAAGATCGCAAGCCGGTCGTTGCCGCAGCCGTCTTCACCCAGAACAAGTTCTTCGCGCCGCCCGTGGCGGCGAGCCGCGCGCGCCTGGAGGCGAATGGCGGCCGCGCCGCGGCGATCATCGTCAATTCGGGCAACGCCAATGCGGGCACCGGCCCGGCCGGGCTCGCCGACGCCGAGGCGATGTGCGCAGCGACGGCGGACGCGCTCGGCATCGATGCGGGGGACGTGCTCGTCTGCTCGACCGGGATCATCGGCAACCCGTTGCCGATGGACAAGATCCTCGCCGCGACGCCCAAGCTTGCCAAGAAGCTGTCCGTGGACGGTGGCGAGGACGCCGCCAAGGGCATCCTCACCACCGATCACGTCGCCAAGGAAGCCGTGGTCCGCGGATCGACCTTCACGCTCGGCGGCATGGCGAAAGGCTGCGGCATGATCGCGCCGAACATGGCGACCATGCTGGCCTTCCTGACCACCGATGCGGACGTCGATGCGGCCGAGCTGAAGGCGATCCTGAAGACTGCGGTCGACCGCACCTTCAACACCTTGAACGTCGACGGCGCCACCTCGACCAACGACACCGTCATCGTCCTCGCCAGCGGCCGCCGCGGCAAGCCCGACATGGCGGAGTTCGCGGACGCGGTGCACAAGGTCTGCGAGGATCTCACCTATCAGATGGCGAAGGATGCCGAGGGCATGACCAAGATGGTCGCGCTTCGAGTCACCGGCGCGACTTCGGACGAGCAGGCGCGGATCGCCGCCAAGAACATCGCCGAGAACAATCTGGTGAAATGCAGCTGGTACGGCAGCGATCCCTATTGGGGCAGACTGCTCGGTGCCGCCGGATCGGCCGGAATCGACTTCGAGGCCGAGAAGACCAGTGTCGCTTATGGCGGTATCGTCGTTTCGCGCGCCGGTACCAATGCCGATCATGATGCCGACGCGGTCGCGGCGCACATGAAGAACGAGCGGATCGAGATCGAGGTCGCGCTCGGCCTCGGCTCCGGCGCGGCGCAGGTGATCGGCATCGATCTCGGCCCGGGCTACATCAAAGAGAATAGCAAGACCTCATGACCACGCCCAATCACACGGCCAGCGTTCTCGTCCAGGCCCTGCCCTATATCCAGCGCTTCCACGGCAAGGCCGTAGTGGTGAAATTAGGCGGCGCCGCGATCGATGCCGAGCTCGACCGCGCGCTCGCTCAGGACGTGCTGCTGCTGCGCAGCGTCGGCGTTCGCTGCGTGCTCGTCCATGGCGGCGGCCCGCAGGTCGATACGATGATGCGGCGGGTGGGCAAGGAGCCCGAATTCCGCGACGGCCTTCGCGTCACCGATGCGGAGACGCTGGAGATCGTCCGTATGGTGCTGGTCGGCAAGATCAACCGCGATCTCGTCGGCACGATCAACCGCGAGGCGCTGGAAGATCCGGTCGCGGTCGGCGTTTCCGGCGAGGACGGTGGACTGCTTCAGGTTGTCGCGCGCGAATCCTCGCTCGGCTTCGTCGGCGACGTCGATTTGGTCCGCGCCTCGGTTCTGCATCGTCTGCTCGACGAAGGCCTCGTGCCGGTCGTCTCGACGATCGGCGCCGATGCTCAGGGCCAGCCCTACAACATCAATGCCGACGAGGCGGCGCGGGCAATCGCGGTGGCGATGGCGGCGGAGAAGATCGTCTATCTGACCGCAGCGCCGGGTCTGCTCGAGGACGTCAACGACGAGAGCTCGCTGGTCCCGCGGCTGACCTCGGCCGAACTGCGCGAGCGCATGGGCCACAGCAGCGTCAGCCGCGGCATGATTCCGAAGCTCCAGGCTTGCGCCGATGCGGTCGACGGCGGCGTCGGCACCGCCCACATCATCGACGGCCGGGAGCCGCACGCCTTGCTCGTCGAACTGCTCACCGACGAGGGGATCGGAACCATGGTCAGCCGGGAGAAAAGGTGGTGAGGGATCTTCTGACCATCGCCGAACTCGGCCGCGCCGGGCTGGAGGAGATTCTTGCCCTCGCCGAGCGCAGCGATCTCGGTGCGCCCCTCGCGGGCAAAGGCGTTGCCCTGGTCTTCCAGAAGCCGAGCGCGCGCACCCGCAACTCGATGGAGATGGCGGTCGCCCAGCTTGGCGGCCATCCCGTCTACATCCAGAAGGAAGAAGTCGGGCTCGGCACCCGCGAGAGCGCCGAGGACGTCGCGCGCACCCTCGCCTGCTATCACGAGATCATCGCCGCGCGGGTAATGGACCATCGCGATCTCGAGCGAATGGCGGCAGCCACGCCCAAGCCGGTGCTTAACATGCTGTCCGATCGCTCGCACCCGCTGCAGGCGCTTGCCGATCTGCTCACCGTCAAGCAGCTCACCGGCCGTCTCGAAGGCGCCAGGCTCGCCTATATCGGTGACGGCGACAACAATGTTTGCCGCTCGCTCGCAGAGGCCGCATCCTTGGTCGGCGCCGAGCTCGTCATCGCCTCGCCCGAAGGCTACGGCCTGCCCGAGACGATCGATCGGGTGCGTCAGGTCACGGATCCGGCGGAGGCCGTCGAGGGCGCCGAGATCGTCTACACCGACGTCTGGGTATCGATGGGGCAGGACGACGAAACCGAGACCCGTCTCAAGGCTTTCGCACCCTACCAGGTCGACGAGGCCTTGATCGGCCGCTGCCCTGAGGCCTGGTTCCTCCACTGCCTGCCCGCCCGGCGCGGCGAGGAAGTCACCGACGCGGTGATGGAATGCGGCAAGAGCGCGGTCTGGCGGCAGGCCGAGAACCGCATGCACACTGCGCGCGGTGCCCTCGCCTGGATGCTCGAGGGCTGAGCGGACGGGCGATGACCGACGCACGCGCCAAGCGCCAGAAGGCCATCGCCGAGCTCATTCGGGCGGAGCCGCTCGCCAGCCAGGAGGACGTCACCGGCCGCCTGCGTGCGCACGGTTTCGCGGTCACCCAGGCAACGGTTTCGCGCGATCTCGACCGCATGGGTGCAGTCAAGGTGAAGCGCGGCGGCGTGATGACCTATGCGCTCCCCGATCAGCTCTCCGACAGCGACTGGGCGGCCTCGCGCCTGCGCAAGATCGTGTCGGAATGGGTGCAATCGGTCGAGAAGGCAGGGAACCTGCTGGTCCTCAAGACTCCGCCCGGCTCCGCGCACCTGGTCGGACTCGCGCTCGATCAGGCCAGGCTTCCGGAAGTCGCCGGCACGATCTGCGGCGACGACACTCTGTTCGTCGCCGTGCGCGACGGCATCGATCCTGCGCTGATCGAGAGACGTTTCCGCGAACTGGGCGGAGCGTCCGAGAGCTGAATTCTCCGGCGGGCAAGACCGCCATCAACACCCTGCCGCGACGAAGCGGCGCAGAAGACAGGAACTGCCATGAGCCTTGCTCCGCCCAAGAAAGTCGTCCTTGCCTATTCGGGCGGCCTCGACACCTCGATCATTCTCAAGTGGCTGCAGACCGAATATCGCGCGGAGGTCGTCACCTTCACGGCCGATCTCGGCCAGGGCGAGGAAGTGGAGCCGGCGCGACGCAAGGCCGAGCTGCTCGGCATCAAGCCCGAGAATATCTTCATCGAGGACGTGCGCGAGGAATTCGTCCGCGACTACGTCTTCCCGATGTTCCGCGCCAACACCGTCTACGAAGGCCTGTACCTGCTCGGCACCTCGATCGCACGGCCGCTGATCGCCAAGAAGCAGATCGAGATCGCACGCAAGGTCGGCGCCGACGCGGTCTGCCACGGTGCCACCGGCAAGGGCAACGACCAGGTTCGGTTCGAGCTCGGCTATTACGCGCTGGAGCCCGATATCCGCGTGATCGCGCCGTGGCGCGAGTGGGAGTTCGGCAGCCGTGAGGCGCTGATCCGCTTTGCCGAGGATCACCAGATCCCGATCTCCAAGGACAAGCGCGGCGAAAGCCCCTTCTCGATCGACGCGAACCTGCTCCACTCCTCGTCCGAAGGCAAGGTGCTCGAGGATCCGGCGGTGGAGGCACCGGAATATGTTCACCAGCGCACGATCGCCCCCGAGGACGCGCCCGACAAGCCGACGATCATCGAGATCGGTTTCGAGGCCGGCGATCCGGTATCGATCGACGGCGAGATCTTGTCTCCCGCCGCATTGCTGACCCGCTTGAACCAGCTCGGCCACGACAACGGCATCGGCCGGCTCGATCTGGTCGAGAACCGCTTCGTCGGCATGAAATCGCGCGGCGTCTACGAGACACCGGGCGGCACCATCCTGCTCGCCGCTCACCGCGGCATCGAATCGATTACCCTCGACCGCGGCGCCATGCATCTCAAGGACGAGATCATGCCGCGCTATGCGAGCCTGATCTATAACGGCTTCTGGTTCTCGCCCGAGCGCGAGATGCTGCAGGCGCTGATCGACAAGAGCCAGGAGCACGTTTCGGGCAAGGTGCGGGTGAAGCTCTACAAGGGCAACACCACCGTGATCGGCCGCGAGAGCCCGCTCGCCCTCTACGATCAGGATCTCGTCACCTTTGAGGAAGGATCGGGCAGCTACGACCAGCGCGACGCCGCCGGCTTCATCAAGCTGAATGCGCTCCGTCTTCGCATCGCGGCCAAACGGGCGCGGCGCGGCTGAGACGCGCACCTTCCTGACACCGCAAGGTTCGGCTCGGCGGTTCCGACCGCCGGGCCGAACGTGTTTCCGAGCGACGGCTTGACGCAGATCCGGCGCCGCCACGCTCCTGTCCGATGCTCGGCTTGGCTTCCGACTCCGTCGCCTTGTCGAGACGATCCGGCACTGCAGCCGCGGAACTTCGTTTCGGGTTCGCGATGTTTGCAGGCGGTGAGGACGCCGCGCTATGCTGGGGCCGGTGGGTCGCAGAGCGAGCGCCCCCAGATGGCATCTGCTGAGAGGGAGTGACAGGATGATCACACGACGGCCCGCGCTTCTCATGGCTCTGGCCGGACTTGCGCTCGCGGCACCGGTCAGCGCACAATTCCTTCCAGGCACCTCACCGCTTGACCTCAGTGTGCAAAGCCGCGCGTTGACGAGCTCGGTGATCAACAGGAATTCGTTGCGCGCCGCGGAACAGCGGCGGAGCACACCCGGCCGCCCGACGCCGGGGCGTCGTCAGCCCACCCGCGGTGCGGACGAGGCACTTTCGGACGCCCGCTTTCCATTCCAGGCCAATCCCGCGCTGCGGCAGCAAGTGCTGAAAGAGTTCGTCGCCAGGGCG
Source organism: Sphingosinicella sp. BN140058 (assembly GCF_004135585.1). Classification (NCBI taxonomy): domain Bacteria; kingdom Pseudomonadati; phylum Pseudomonadota; class Alphaproteobacteria; order Sphingomonadales; family Sphingosinicellaceae; genus Sphingosinicella; species Sphingosinicella sp. BN140058. Next base: position 1,354,530 of record NZ_CP035501.1, read on the forward strand.
AGCCGCCATAGTCCGGAGGCGGCAAAGGCCGTTGCGGCGGAAATCGGCCGCCCGAGCTTCGAACAGTCGTACGCCACTGCCGTGCGCTCCCACGGACTTTCGCCCAACGATGCGGCAGACGTCATGGCGGTCTATCTCATCACGGGATGGGAGATCGTCAACGGAACGGATTCGAACGATACGGCACTCCGCGCAGTCCGCCGCCAGGTTGCCGGACAGATGGCGGGCAGTGCCGCGATGCGCGATCCGACCGCACGCGCCCGCTTCGCCGAAGAGTTGAAGATCATCACCCTGCTGTTCGGCAGCAGCGTCGAGAATGCTCGGCGAGAAGGCAACCGCGCGCAATTCGCTGCCGGGGTCGCCGCCCATTATCGCCAGGCGCTCGGCCGCGATCTGCGTGCCATGCGGCTCACCGCGCAGGGCTTTTCCGGCGGCTGACTCGCATCGTGCCGCCTGCTGACCAAGAGAAACCATGCTCGGCGCAGGCCGATCGTCTGCCTGGGCGACTTCGCCAGACACGGCACGTCGCTCGCTGACCAAAGATCCCGCAGCGGATCGGGAAGGTGCAGCGGAGCCCGGCAGGATCATCGCAGAATGCTCGCTCATCCGGCAGTGCGGTTGGATGCCGCAAGGATCAACGAAGCTGACTCGGCGCTTGGGGCGGAACACGCAAAGTCAAGCTGCGCTGCGCACGGAACTGCATTTGCTTTCGCCACGTTTGAGGTGACCTCGAAAGGCGACGTAAAGCATGGACGGACCGACCGTACCGCCCCCTGAGCCCAGCTCTCTCAACACTGCGCTGGCGCGCAACATCGAGGCGTTGCGAAGGCGCCGTGCGGATGAGGAAGCATCCGCCAGCACGCAGGAGCGGGTGGCGGGAGCGATCACCCGGTTCACCGGAAGCATGCGCTTCGTCTACCTTCATGCGGCGGCCTATGGCTTCTGGATCGTCGCCAACCTGGGCTGGGTTCCGGGCGTTCCGCGCTGGGATGCGACCTTCGTGGTGCTGGCGATGATGGCTTCGGTGGAAGCCATCTTCCTGTCCACCTTCATCCTGATCAGCCAGAACCGCATGTCGGCGATCAGCGAAAAGCGGGCCGAGCTCGACCTGCAAATCAGCCTGCTTGCCGAGCATGAAGTAACCAAGCTGGTCGAGATGGTGTCTGCGATCGCCGATCGGCTGGGAGTGAGCTCCGGTGGTGACGTCGAAGAGCTCAAGCGCAACGTCGCCCCGGAAGCCGTGCTCGACGCGCTCGAGCGTGACGAACCCAGCTGATACGACGAACCCGGCAACACGACGATCCATGCGCATTTTCGGGCGCTCAGGGCTCGCTTGGCCCATTCTGTCCGACCCCCGGCATTATCCGCGCAGGCCCGCATCCGAAACTTAGCCTTGCCGGAAAGTTTCTGTTGCAATCCGGACCCTGGTCGAATACTTAGCTTGCACGGAAACTTTCTAAAGATCGCCGATGGCTCTGATTCTCCATGCGCATCCGCTGTCCTCCTGCTGCTGGAAGGTGCTGATCGCCCTCTACGAGCAGGGCACCCCGTTCGAGCAGCGCATGGTGAATCTCGGCGACGCCGACGCGCGCCGCGGGTTCGAAGCCTTGTGGCCGACCGCCAAGATCCCGTTGCTGGAGGATGACGGCGCCGTCGTGCCCGAGACGTCGATTATCGTCGAGCATCTCGAAATTCATCATCCAGGTCCGAAGCCGCTGCTCCCCATAGACGAACCCGTGCGGCTGCGCGCGCGGTTGTGGGACCGGCTGTTCGACCTCTACGTCATGACTCCGATGCAGCGCTTCATCGCGGAGCTGCTGCGCTCCGAGGGCGAGCGCCATGTCCGCACGCAGCAAGAAGCCCTAGCCGCCCTTGCCTCCGCTTACGATCTTATCGAGGCGCGTCTTGGTGCCGATCCCTGGGCGGCAGGGGCCGATTTCACCATCGCCGACTGCGCGGCCGCGCCCGCCTTGTTCTACGCAGCGATCGTCCAGCCGTTTCCGCCATCCCACGCCACCCTCTCCGGCTATTTCGATCGGCTGATGGATCGGCCCTCGGTGCGGCGGGTAATCGCCGAGGCGCGGCCATGGTTCTCCTATTTCCCACTGGTCGGCGACATCCCGCAAAGGTTCCTGGCAGATTCCTGAGCTCCGCTCCGAAGCGGCGGTCGACCGCCTGTTCGTCGCGCTTGCGGATCGAAGCCGGCGCCGGATGATCGACCAGTTGAGCCGCGGACCGGCTTCGGTCAGCGAGCTTGCGCGACCGCTCGGGATCGCGCTGCCCTCGGCGCTCAAGCACCTGTCGGTTCTGGAGGCCGGCGGGATCGTTCGTTCGGACAAGGTCGGGCGAATCCGCACCTATCGGATTGCTCCCGACGCCTTCGGCGGGATCGAGGCGTGGGTTGCGGCGCGCAAGGCACAGTGGAACCGCCAGTTAGACCGCCTGGCAGACTATCTCGACGGAGAAGAGTGATGACCCACCGTTCGGCCGCGCACACCAGCTTCGTTCTGGAACGCCGGTTCACCGCATCCCCCGCGCGCGTCTTCCGCGCCTGGTCCGATCCGGTCGCGAAGCAACGCTGGTCGGATTGTCATGCCGAGGTCGGCACGATCGAGTACAGCATGGACTTCCGTCCGGGCGGGCGCGAAATCCATCGTGCGATGCTGCCGACCGGCGCACTGCAGCGGATCGAGAAGGTGTTTTTGGAGATCGTTCCCGACGCCCGCATCATCTTCGCTTATGCGATGGAAGCCGGCGGCCGCTCTCTTTCCGCTTCACTCGTCACCACCGAGTTCGTGGGCGACGGCGGAGGCACGCTGCTCAGGCTGACCGAACAGCTCGCCTATCTCGACGGCCACGACGATCTCGAGGAACGAATGCGGGGCACGGCCGAAGGTCTCGATCGCCTGCTGCTGGAAGTCGAAGACCTACCCACCGCCTGACGATCAGGCGAGAGCCGATCAGCCCTGATGGACGCCGGGTTCGTGCCGGTGCTCGCCCTTCACCCAGCGCACAGTACCCGTCGAGGCGCGCATCACCACGCTCTCCGTCGTGGTGGCATTGCGGCCGCGCTTGACGCCAGCGAGCAGGGATCCGTCGGTCACCCCCGTCGCCGCGAAAATCACGTCGCCGCGGGCGAGATCGTGAAGATCGTAGATGCGATCGAGTTCCTCGACGCCCCAGCGTGCCGCACGCGCCCGCTCCGCATCGTTGCGGAAGACCAGGCGGCCCTTGAACTGTCCACCGACGCAGCGGAGGGCTGCGGCCGCGAGCACGCCCTCGGGCGCGCCGCCCTGGCCCATATAGAGGTCGATCGTCGTCTCGGGGTTGCTGACCGCGATCACCCCGGCAACGTCACCGTCGGGGATCAGCTGGATGCCGCAGCCAAGGGCGCGCAGCTCCGCGATCAAGCCGGAGTGGCGGGGGCGATCGAGCACGCAGACGATGATATCGGCCGGGTCGACGCCCTTGGCCGCAGCCACCGCCCGGACATTGTCCGCCGGGCTCTTGTCGAGGTCCAGAACCCCATCGGGGTAACCCGGGCCGACGGCGAGTTTCTCCATGTAGACGTCCGGCGCGTTGAGCAGGCAGCCCTCTTCCGCGATGGCCAGCACCGCGAGCGCATTCGGACCGGCCTTGGCGGTGATCGTGGTGCCTTCCAGAGGATCGAGCGCGATGTCGATCCGGGGGCCCGTACCCTGGGCGGCGCCGACCTTCTCGCCGATGTAGAGCATCGGCGCCTCGTCGCGCTCGCCTTCCCCGATCACCACGGTGCCGTCGAATTCGAGCTGGTTCAGCGCTTCGCGCATCGCTTCCACCGCGGCATGGTCCGCCGCCTTCTCGTTTCCGCGTCCGACGAGCTTGGAGGCGGCGACCGCGGCAGCTTCGGTCACCCGGACCATCTCGAGCACCAGAACGCGATCGAGAACGTGGCTTGCGGTCACCATATAATCTGTCATCCTCTTTCAAGCCCCCGAGGCGGCGATAGGCGAGGTCCATGACAAAGTCGAGAATGGCGCTTGTCCTCCTCGTCGCCGTGCCGGCGCCCGCGCTCAGCTTGCCGCCGGCGATCCAAGTGTCCGAAATCACGGCCGAACAAGCGATCGAAAAGCAGCGCCGGCTGCTCGTCGAAGGCTCCGGGATCGACTGCGCGCGCGGTGGCGGTGAAGAAATCGTCGTCTGCGGACGTCGAGGGCCGGATCGTGATCGCGAGGCGCTCGCCGGCCAGAGCGTCGCCGGTGCCCGGGTCGGGCTTCTGCCTGGAGAGCCGGCCTCCGGCCTGGCCGCGATGGGCGCGGGAGACCGAACCTGCGCGGAGAGCCGCCGCTGCGGCGCCTATGTGGATTTCTTCAACGTCGGCAAGGTCCTCTACAAGCTTGGCGAACACCTGCTCGGCCGCGACGACTGATCCACCTTCCAGAGCTCTTCAGTCCCGACTGGCACCTTTGCCCGGCTCGCGTGTATTGGACGGCAGGAGAGGATCGCTATGACCGACCACACGAAATCCAGGGAGCCGGGCAATCCTGCCGGCGCCGCCCCGCCGCTGCCGTCGCTGGAAGAGATGCAGCATTGGACGTGGGTCATGGGTCGCGCCCAGCAGCTGATGATGGAACATCTCGCCGAGCAGATGCGCGAGATGGCGCCGCCCGAGCCGATGGCGCTTGCGCAGCCATGGATGGCGATGTTTCCCGATCCGGCCAAGCTTGCCGAGCAGCAGACCGCTTTGTGGACCGAAGGCATGTCGCTGTGGCAGCGGGCGCTCGGCTTCGATGGCGGCCAGAGCGCGCTCGCCGAAAAGGCGAACCGCGACAAGCGCTTCAACGCCCCGCAATGGCAGGACAACCCGATCTTCGACATGATCCGGCAAAGCTATCTGCTGGTTTCCGAACGTCTCATCGGATCGGTGGACGCGATCGAAGGGCTCGATCCCAAACAGCGCGAGAAGGTGCGCTTCCTCACCAAGAGCTTCGTCGATGCGATGGCTCCATCCAATTTTGCGCTGACCAATCCGCTGGTTCTCGAGCGGGCGATCGAAACCAAGGGCGAGAGCCTGCTCAAGGGGCTGGAGCATATGCTCCGCGATCTCGGAAAGGGACAGCTCACCCACACCGATCCGACCGCGTTCGAAGTGGGCCGCAACATCGCGCTCACGCCCGGCAAGGTGGTCAAACGGACACCGCTCTACGAACTCGTTCAGTTTTCACCGACGACGGAGAGCGTATACGAGACTCCGCTGGTCATCTTCCCGCCCTGGATCAACCGCTACTATATCCTGGACCTCAATCCGAAGAAGAGCTTCATCCGCTGGGCGGTCGAACAGGGGCTGACCGTCTTCGTCGTGTCGTGGAAGTCGGCCGACGAGACGCTCGCCGAGACCGTGCTCGACGACTATGTCGTGCGCGGCCAGATCGATGCGATCGACACGATCCGCGACCTGCTCGGCGTCGAGAGCGTCCACGCCATCGGCTATTGCGTGGCGGGCACCACCCTCGCCTGCACCCTGGCGCTGCTCGCCGCCCGCGGCGAGGCCGAGAAGGTGGCGAGCGCGACCTTCTTCACCGCCCAGGTGGATTTTTCGGAAGCCGGCGACCTGAAATTGTTCGTCGCCGACGAGACGCTGCAGATGATCGAGCAGATGTCGGCCGAAAAAGGCTTTCTGGACGGCCGCTACATGGCCGCGACGTTCAACATGCTGCGGGGCCGCGATCTCATCTGGAATTACGTCACCAGCAACTATCTGCTCGGCGAGGATTACCCGCCGTTCGACCTCCTCCACTGGAATGGCGACACCACCAATCTGCCCGCGAAATGGCATCGTTGCTACCTTCGCGACTTCTACCGCGACAACAAGCTGGTCACTCCCGGTGGCATCCATGTCGATGGCGAGCCGATCGACCTCGGCAAGGTGACCACCCCGACCTATGTTCAGGCCGGGCGGGAAGACCATATCGCGCCCGCGCAGAGCGTCTGGAAAATCACCCATCATTTCAAGGGCCCGATCCGCTTCGTGCTCGCCGGCTCCGGCCACATCGCGGGCGTCGTCAATCCCCCGGAGGCGCAGAAATATCAATATTGGACCAACGACGCGAAGGTCGCGACGCTGGACGAATTCGTCGCCGGCGCCACCGAGACCAAGGGCAGCTGGTGGCCGGACTGGATCGCCTGGATCGGCGCGAGATCCGACAAGAAGGTGGCCGCAAAGGCCGCGCGGGTACCCGGCAAGGGCAAGTTGAAGGCGATCGAGGATGCACCTGGCAGCTACGTACGGGGCCGCTGAAAGCCAGGACAACCTCTTGCGCCGATTAAATAAATTTGCTTTGCTGCACCGCACAATCTGCTTGATTTGATTGGACGAATCACCTATGTTGCGATGCAGCAAAGGTTAGGTGATTGAAATGGCTGACGAAACCAGCACGACTGAAGCTTCCACCACCGGCACCACTGCCCTCGCCGAGGCTCCCGCATCGACCGCGAAGACCGAGGCGGCACCGGCTCCGGTGGCTCCTTCGACGACGGCGGCAAGGCCCGTTCCGGCCCGCAAGCCGGCGGCCATTAAGGCGGCTCCGGCCGCCTCGGCGGCGAAAGCCAATCCGGTGTCGGCGAAGAAGGTGAACAAGATCGCGGCCAAGGCCGCTCCCAAGGCAGCTGCGCCGCGCAAGCCCGCGTCTGTCCAGTCCAAGCTGAAGGCGCTGCCGGCTCCGGCCGCCGTTTCCACCACTACCTTGAAATCGAATGAAGGGATGAGGACCATGTTCAACGACACCAATGTTGCAGAGCGTTTCCAGGCTGTTTTCGGCGATGCCAACGAGCGCGCCAAGAACGTCATCGAGCGCAACACCCGCTTCGCCGAAGAGCTGACCGAGCTCGGCCGCGGCAACGTCGAGGCTGTCGTTGCCTCCTCCAAGGTCGCTGCCCGCGGCTTCGAGACGATCGGCCAGGAAGTCGCCGAGTTTGGCCGCAAGACCTTCGAGGACGCTTCTGCGACCCTCAAGAGCCTGGCCGAAGTGAAGTCGCCCGCCGACTTCTTCCGCCTGCAGAGCGAGTTCGCCCGCACCCAGTTCGACGCGCTGGTCGCCGAGAGCTCGAAGCTGAGCGAGACCGTGATCAAGCTCGCCGGCGAAGTCGCCGAACCGATCACGAACCGCGCCACGGTTGCCGCCGAGCGCGTTCGCAGCGTCGCTGCCCTGTAAGCAGCCGCGACGCACGAGATCAGAAAGGCGGCCCGTCCGGCGGACGGGCCGCCTTTTTGCTGGGTGGACCGCAGGCGAACCTGGTGCGACACGCCGCTTCGGCCGAGGGAAATTCGCCGAGGCGTGTGCGTTTATCGCTTGCAGCAGCAGCGAATCTCTTGTCCGACGTGCATCCGGTGCAATATTTAGTGCATGCTTATGTCATCGAATGAATTGACGATCACCGCCGCGGGCGAAGGCAAGGGCGACGACGAGGGAACAGGCCTCGGCGTTGCGACCCGGACTCGCACCCGCACCAAGACGCCGTCGCCCTACAAGGTGCTGATGCTCAACGACGATTACACGCCGATGGAATTCGTCGTGCTCGTCCTGCAACGCTTCTTCAAGATGGGGATCGAAGACGCGACCCGGGTGATGCTCCAGGTGCATCAGCGCGGAGTCGGCGTCTGCGGCGTGTTCAGCTACGAAGTGGCCGAGACCAAGGTCTCCCAGGTGATCGATTACGCACGGGAGAACCAGCACCCGCTGCAGTGCACGCTGGAAAAGGCGTAAGAAGGCCGGCTGTCCATCCAGCGGCACCTTCAAGAACGATCCCTCGGCGCATCGAGGTGTTAGAGCAGCTGAGTGGATCCCCGGAACACCACGGACGGCTGCCTTCAAGACGATGGCATCTGAGTTTGCGGGTTCCGCCGCACTAAAGCCCCGAAGTCTTCCCTGTCGCAATAGGGGACGGGAGCGGAATCGCACGACCTGCGGTGGAGCGCTTTTTGCGATGATCGCCCCTCCACCATGCTTCGCATGGTCCCCATCCGCTTCGCGGACAGGGAGGATAAGAGCAGCCTGATGAGATCCCTTGGGTCCTCTCCCGGCCCCTTGCACGGAGCCGCCAAACCACTAAGAACCCGACATGGATCGCATCATCATCCGGGGCGGAAAGCCCCTCAACGGCCGCATTCCGATTTCCGGAGCGAAGAACGCGGCGCTTACTTTGCTGCCTTGCGCCTTGCTCACCGACGAGCCGCTGACCCTGCGCAATCTGCCGCGGCTCGCCGACGTCGACAGCTTCGGGCATTTGCTCAACCAGCTGGGCGTCTCGACGATGATCGAGGGCGCCCGCCCCGACGAGTTCGGCCGGGTGATGACCCTGCGCGCGTCCAATATCGCCTCGACGGTCGCACCCTACGATATCGTCCGCAAGATGCGCGCCTCGATCCTGGTGCTCGGACCGCTGGTCGCGCGCGCCGGTCAAGCGACGGTGTCGCTGCCGGGGGGCTGCGCGATCGGCATGCGTCCGGTCGATCTTCACCTCAAGGTGTTGGAAGCGCTCGGCGCCGAGATCGAGATCGCCTCCGGCTACGTCAAGGCGACCGCGCCCGGCGGACGCCTGCAGGGCGGCACGATCCGCTTCCCGTTCGTGTCCGTCGGTGCGACCGAGAATGCGTTGATGGCAGCGGTGCTCGCCAAGGGCACGACGGTGATCGAGAATGCCGCGCGCGAGCCCGAAATCACCGACCTTGCCAAATGCCTGATCGCGATGGGCGCCGACATCGAAGGGCTTCGTACCGATACGCTGACCATCCAGGGCAAGGACCGGCTGCACGGCGCCACCTATTCGGTGATGCCGGACCGGATCGAGGCCGGCAGCTATGCCTGCGCGGCCGGAATCACCGGCGGTTCGCTCGACCTGATCGGCGCCCGCAAGGAGACGATGCCCTCCATCCTCTCCAGCCTCACCGACGCCGGCCTGATCGTCGAGGATCTGGACGACGGCATCCGCGTGCGCGCCGACGGCGGGCTCAAGCCGCTGTCGCTCTCGACCGCCCCCTACCCGGCTTTCCCGACCGACATGCAGGCGCAATTCATGGCGATGCTGACGCTCGCCGAGGGCACCAGCCTGCTCACCGAGACGATCTTCGAGAATCGCTACATGCACGTGCCCGAGCTGCACCGCATGGGTGCGGACATCGAGGTTCGCGGCCGCTCGGCCGTGGTGAAGGGTGTCGGGGCGCTGCACGGCGCGCCGGTGATGGCGACCGACCTTCGCGCCTCGATGAGCCTCGTCCTCGCCGGCCTTGCCGCCAGCGGCGAGACCCAGGTCAACCGCGTCTACCATCTGGACCGCGGCTACGAGCGCCTCGAAGAGAAGCTCCAGGCCGTGGGCGCCGACATCGAGCGCGCCAGCGACGGCTGAGCGGGACCTCCTTCCCAGATCCTCCCCGCGCGCGGGGAGGGGGACCAACCGGAGGATGGTGGAGGGGGTTGGGAGGCCCGTAGGGTGCCTGGCGGTCTGGCGGCAACGGGGGCTCGGAACCCCCTCCACCGCGCTGCGCGCGCCCCCCCTCCCCGTGCCGGGGAGGATTTCCCTTACGTCAGCACCTCTGCGGTGTGGATGGCAAGGCCGACCAGCCCGCCCACCAGCGTGCCGTTGATGCGGATATATTGGAGATCGCGGCCGACCGCATTTTCCAGCCGCCCGGTAATGGTGCGCGCGTCCCAGCCGCGCACGGTGTCGGAAACCAGGGTGACGATACCGCTGCCATAGGTCGCGACGACGCCGACGACGGCGCGGCGCGCGAAGCCGTTGATCGCTGCCTTCAGCCGCGGATCCTGCTGAACGGTCTCCCCGAGCTGGCGTAGCGCTTCCCCGAACTTGCCGGCGAGGACCGCATCGGGATCGCGCGCCGCCTTGAGCAGGGCGGCGCGGCTATTCTCCCACAGGCCGCCGACCCATTCGGTGACCGCCTTGTTGGCCAGGATCTCGGCCTTCCAGGCCTCGACCTTGTCCTTGGTCTCGTCGTCCCACTGCATGTCCCAGGCAAGGCCTGCGAGCCCCTCTTCGGCCTTGGCGCGGAGCGGGTGCTGGGGATCGATCGCCATGTCGATGGTGAGGCGGCGCAGGCCGTCGACGATGGCATCGGCGAGCCGCTCGTCCAGTCCGGCCAGCCGGACGATCCAGCCCGCTTTCTGGTGGACCATCGCGCGGATGATGTCTTCGTTCGCGTCGAGGGTCCGGCCCGCCCAGGTGACGATGGAGTCGAGCATCGGCACGTGCCGCTCCTCGGTGATCGCTGCTTCCAAAGTCTTGCCGAGCAAAGGCGAGACGTCGAGCGTCTTCAGCCGTGCGGCAACGGCGGCCTTGACCATGCCGCCAAGACGCTCCTCGTCGAGACTCTCGAGCAGGCCTGCGAAGAGGCGCGATGCGCCCTCGCGCAGCCGTCCCTCCGGCGGGGGGTTGGCGAGGAAGCGGCCGATCGCGCCCGCGATGTCCACCGCACGCATCCGCCGCGCGACCACCGATGGGATCAGGAAGTTGTCGCGCAGGAACGACGCAAGCGTCTCCCCGATCCGATCCTTGTTGCGCGGAATGATGGCGGTGTGCGGGATCGGAAGGCCGAGCGGATGGCGGAAGAGCGCCGTCACGGCGAACCAGTCGGCGAGGCCGCCGACCATCGCCGCTTCGGCAAAGGCGCGCACGAAGCCCCAGGCCGGGTGGAGGTCGTCATACCGCCCGGCGACCAGAAACAGGGCCGCCATCGCAATCAGCATCGTCGTCGCGACGAAACGCATCCTGGCGCCGTTCGCACCGGACATGACCATCTGGGCAGCGGGCGGGCTGGTGCGACTCATCGCTGCGACAATGGTCGGAGGGCGCGAAGGTTCATCGGCCCGCCAAGAGGCGGCATGCGGCACTGCGTGGACACGATCGGTCCGAAACGGATCTGTCTCGCAGGTGCCATGCGCGCGTCGCGCGTGCGAGAAGGTGGTCCCCACTCCTTTCGAGGGGGCACAACAGAGGGAGCACGGATATGAGGATCAGGAGAGTGGCGACCGCAATCGCGATCATCGTCGTGACGTCGACTGCGGCTGCGACACCGGCGCGGGCGGTCAGCATCTGCGACATCAATCCGGACACCAGTTATTATTCGTGGTTCGCGCACGCCTTCGGCTACTGCAACTGAGCCGAGCCTCAACACGAAAATCGGGGGAGCGCGACCGGGCTCCCCCTTTTTCGTGCGCCCGCCGCAGCGGACCGTCGGACTGAATATGCGGGGTCGCCGCGTCACTCCGCCGGCTGGGTTGCCGAAACGGGATGCCCATCCTCTCCACCATTGGTGAAGATCCGGCGGAGCTTCGGCCCGAGACGCTGCTCGAAGCCGACCGCGAGGCTGAAGCAGGCCGGCACGATGACCAAGGTCAGGATCGTCGACAGGATCAAGCCGCCGATCACGGTGACGCCCATCGGCGCGCGCCACGCCGCATCGCCGTTGAGCGACACGGCCGTCGGCACCATGCCGGCCACCATCGCGACCGTGGTCATCACGATCGGCTGGGCCCGCTTATGGCCCGCCTCCATGATCGCCGTCCATTTGTCGACGCCGCGGTCCATCTCCTCCAGCGCGAAATCGACGAGCAGGATCGAGTTCTTGCAGACGATGCCGAGCAGCATCAGCAAGCCGATATAGACCGGCATCGACATCGCCATGCCGCTCAGGTGCAGGGCGAGCGCGCCGCCCAGCGGTGCCAGCAGCAGCGAGCCCATGTTCACGAACGGCGGCAGGATCCGCTTGTAGAGCAGAACCAGCACCGCGAAGACCATGAACACGCCCGACAGGACCGCAATCATGAAGTTCGTGATCATCTCCTGCTCGAACTTGCTGTCGCCCATGGTCAGGCGCCGAACGCCCTGGGGCAGGTTCGACATCGTCGGAAGCGCCTCGATCTTCTTCATCGCCTGGCTGGTGACCAGCCCCGGCGCGAGATCGGCGCCGATCATGGTCCGGCGAACCTGATTGTAGCGGCGAAGCTCGGTCGGACCGGCTCCGAAGCTGATGTCGGCGACCAGCTTCAGCGGCACCGTGCCGCCGCGCGACGTCGGCACCGGCAGGTTCTGGATGGTGCCGAGGCTCTTGCGGCTCCCTTCCTCGAGCGCGACCCGGATCGGGATCTGACGGTCCGAGAGCGAGAATTTGGCGCTGTTCTGATCGATCTCGCCCAAAGTGGCGATCCGGATCGTCTGGCTGAGCGCCGAGGTGGTGACGCCAAGATCGGCGGCGAGATCGAGGCGCGGCTTGATCGTGATCTCCGGCCGCTGGACGTCGCCATTGACGCGGGGCGCGACGACTTCCGGAAGGGCGCTCATCTCGGCGATGATCTTGTTGGCCGTCTCGGTAAGCACCGCCGGATCGTCGCCGCCGAGCGCAATGGTGAGATCGCGGCCGCTGCCGCCGCCGGATTGCGACGCGAAGGTCACACGGGCATCGGCGATCTCGTTGAGATGCGGCGCCATGCTGCGCTCGAACTCGACGCTGCTCTTCTCACGCTCCTTGCGCAGGGTCAGGTAGATCGTCCCCGCGGTCGGGTTGATGTCGGAGAATGCCTTTTCGACCTCCGGCTGCCGGCGGAGCATGGCGGCGACCCGCTCCGTCACCGCCTGCGTCTGCTGCACCGTGGACCCCGGCACCATTTCGATCCGGACCTGGCTGAAATCCGAGTTGGTCGTCGGCTGGAATTCGGTCGGCAGGCTGCCGAACGCGAAGATGGTGGCGACGAAGGCGAGCAAGCCGCACAATGCAGTCTTCCAACGGTGCCGCAAGGACAACCGAAGCAGGCCCATGTAGCGATCCATCAGCCAGTTCTCGCCGTGCGATTGCTGGCCGTGCGACTTGAGGAAGTAGGCCGCGATCATCGGGGTGATCAGACGCGCGACCGCGAGACTCATCAGCACCGCGATGACGACGGTGAGGCCGAACTGCTTGAAGATCTGGCCGGAGAGGCCCGGCATCAGACCGACCGGCAGGAACACCGCGACGATCGCCATCGTCGTCGCGAGCACGGCGAGACCGATCTCGTCGGCAGCGTCGATCGATGCCTGATAGGCGGATTTGCCCATGCGCATGTGGCGCACGATATTCTCGATCTCGACGATGGCATCATCCACCAGCACGCCGGCGACGAGGCTGAGCGCCAGCAGGCTGATCGTGTTCAGCGTGAAGCCGAGCATGTCCATGAACCAGAAGGCAGGGATCGCGGACATCGGGATCGCCAGCGCGGAAATGATCGTCGCACGCCAGTCGCGCAGGAAGATCAGGACGACGAGCACGGCCAATACCGCGCCCTCGACCATCGCCTCCATCGCCGAGGTATATTGTTCATTGGTGTATTTGACGGAGGTGAAGAGCTCGGTGAAGTGGACCTTGCCGCTCTCCTGCTCCAGCTTCTTCAGCTCTTCCTTCACCGCATTGTAGACGGTGACATCGGACGAGCCCTTGGCCTTTTCGACGCCGAAGCTCAGCACCTGCTTGCCGTCCATCATCGCCAGCGAGCGCTGCTCGGCATAGAGATCCCGGACCACCGCAATGTCGGACAGCTTGACGGTTCGTCCTGCCCCGACCGAAATCTGGGTCTCGCCGAGCGCATAAGCGTCGGCGGCATTGCCGAGCACGCGCACGGCCTGTTCGGAGCCGGCGATCTCGGCGCGGCCGCCGGCGGCGTTGAGGTTGGTCTGGCGCAGCTGTGCGTTGACCTGCGCGGCGGTGACGCCCTGCGCCTGCATCTTGGCGGGATCGAGGATCACCCGGATCTCGCGGCTGACGCCGCCGCCGCGGCCGACATTGGCCATTCCGGGGATCGACAGCAGCCGCTTGGCGACGGTGTTGTCGACGTACCAGCTGAGCTCCTCCAGCGACATGTCGGTCGCCTCGGCGGAAATGTAGGCGATCGGCCCGCCGCTGGCGACGTCCTGGCGCGTGACCTGCGGCTCGAGAATGCCTTCGGGCAGCTCGCTGCGGATCTGGGAGACGGCATTGCGGGCATCGTTGACCGCGCGATCGACCGGCGTGCCGATGTCGAACTGGATGACGGTGCGCGAATAGCCCTCGCCGACGAAGGAGGTGATCTCGTCGACCCCGTTGACCCCGCGCACGGCCGCTTCGACGCGTTGCGTCACCTGGGTCTCGAGCTCCGTCGGGGCCGCGCCCGGCTGGCTGATCGCGACGCTGACGACGGGGAATTCCACGTCCGGCATCGCATTGATGTCCATCCGCATGAAGCTGATCAGGCCGGCCAGCGTCAGTGCGACGAACAGCACGATCGGAGGGATCGGGTTCCGGATCGACCAGGCGGAGATGTTGCGGAAGTTCATCGATCGCAGCCCTTATTTGGCGGTCGCGCGGACGGGGACGACCTTCTGGCCCGGATTGAGGAACGCGCCCGCCGAAAGCACGACCCGCTCGTTGCCGTTCAGCCCCGACAGGATGGCGACACCCTGATCGGAGACTTCGCCGACCTGGACGTTGCGGCGCAGGATCTGGTTCTTCTGATCGACCAGGAAGACGTAATTGCCCTTGGCATCGCTCTGCACGGCGCTTTCCGGGAGCAGCGGCGCATCGACGGCACCGGCCTGGATCGCTGCGGTGGCGAAGCCGCCCGGCCGCAGCAGATCGTTATACGGCACGGCGATTCGCGCATCGCCCTGGCGGGTCTGCGGATCGATGATCGGCGACACCTGCCAGACGCGCCCGGCGAAACTTTGCGGAGTGCCGACCGGAGTCACGGTGGCGGGCACACCCGGCCGCAGCCGGCCGAGATCTTCCTGGCTGAGCCGGGCGAGCAGCTCCATCTCGCCGCCCTGAGCGATCCGGAACAGAGCGCCCGAGCCGCTGCTCACGACCTGACCCGCTTCGACGTTGCGGTCGAGGACCAATCCGGCGGCCGGTGCGCGAACGTCGAGGCGGCCGATGCGGGCGCGAGTCGCGCCGAGCTGCGCCTGCGCGACCCGGACGCGGGCATTGGCGGCATCGCGGGTTGCGGTCCGCCGCTCGACGTCGGCTTTGGAGATGAAGCCACGGCCGACCAGCGACTGGGCGCGCTCGAGCTCCTGCTGGGCCAGACGCGCGTCGGCGCGGGCGACCTCGATCGAGGCGGCGAGCTGCTGCGCTTCCTGCGACTGAACCGAACGCTCGATGATCGCGAGCGTCTGCCCGGCACCGACCCATTGGCCCGGCTCGACCAGCACGCGGGTGACCATGCCGCCTTCGCCGGCAACCCCGACCGGCATGTCACGCCGCGCCGCAAGCGTGCCGGTGGCGGTGATCATCCGCGCGACCTGCTGACGGCCCGGAACGACGACGCTGACGCGCGGCACCTGACCATCCTTGCCTCCGGCAGTTGCCGCCGCCTTGTCCGCGCCGGCCTTGTCGCCGCCGCTCTTGCCGAACGCGAAATAGGCGCCGGCGAGAACGACCAGCGCGAGGACTACGGCAAGGATGATGTTGCGACGCTTGCGCCGCCGGGCCAGCGCCGCGTCGTCAAGCGTTTCGACTTCGAGCGCGTTGCTGCTCCATTTTCCCTGCTGCACGTTCATGACTTCCATTGTTCCCCACACCGCCTGCGGCTCGGCCATGCTCCGGCTACTGTGTTAGCCGAATAAATCACCTGCCTCAAGCCCAAAGTGCCGCGATCGCCCCCGATGCGACGGAACCGGTCTGTACCGTTTTTGTTGGAGCAAGGCCATTGCGGATATATCCACTTCAGCGGCTGAGCAATAAACGGTAAGGGAGGAACAGATGAACTTGATGGCCGACTATGGCTTCATCGGCTGGATCATCATCGGCGCCATCGCCGGAATCATCGCCAAGGCTGTCGTGCCGGGCCGGGAACCGGGCGGTTGCATCGTCACCATCCTGCTCGGCGTCGCCGGCGCGTTGGTCGCGGGCTTTCTCGGCAATGCGCTCGGTTGGTATCGGCCCGGCGAGGGCGCCGGCTTCATAGCCGCGATCGTCGGTGCGATCCTGATCCTGTTCGTCTGGAAGCTGATCTCCGGCCGCCGCGCCTGATCTGCCCAATCGCCGGCGGCCACCGCCGCCGGCAAACGCTTCTCTGAAGTGCCGCCTCGACCGGAAACGTCAGCGGCGGGTCGCCGCCTTCATGTCGGCAACGAAGCCGCGTACGGCATCGGCCTCCGCGCCGGGATGCTCGGCGATCAGCCGGACGATCGCCGACCCCGAAATCACGCCGGCGGCACCGGCGTCGAGCGCCGCGGCGACATGATCCGGCCGGGAGATGCCGAAGCCGAACACCGGCGGCGGCGCACCGAACGCCTTGAGGGTGCCGAGCAATTGCGAATGGCCGAAGCGCACCTCCTCGTCGGCGCCGGTCACCCCGGCGCGGGCGACGCAATAGGTATAGCCCTCCCCTTCCGCGGCGAGGCGGCGGAGCGTCGCCTCCGGGGTATTCGGCGCCGCGATCAGCACCGGCGCGACCGCAGCGGCGCGCGCCGCCCGGAGATAGGGCGGCGCCTCGAAGACCGGCACGTCCGCAACGAGGACGCTGTCGACCCCCGCCGCCTGCGCCGCTGCGTAGAAAGCCTCTCGGCCACGCGCGACGACGATGTTGGCGTAGGTGAGCAGGCCGACCGGAACGTCGGGGTGACGCACGCGGAAATCGCGCAGCAGATCGAAGCAGTCGGCCGGTGTGAGGCCGCGGCCGAGCGCCCGCACCGCCGCCGCCTGGATCACCGGCCCGTCCGCCACCGGATCGGAGAAGGGAATGCCGACTTCGAGCATGTCGGCGCCGCCTTCGACCAGCGCGTCGAGCATGTCGGCGCTGGTCGCGAGATCCGGATCACCGAGCATCACGAACGCGCCGAACGCGCCTTCGCCGCGCGGCGCCAGACGGCGGAACATCGCATCGTAGCGATTCATGCGTCATCTCCCGAGAGCAGACGCTGCGCCTGTTCCATGTCCTTGTCGCCGCGGCCGGACAGATTGACGACCAGCACCAGTTCTTCGGTCGCCGCCTCGATCAGCTTGAGCGCGTGCGCCAGCGCATGGGCGGATTCAAAGGCGCAGACGATCCCTTCCGACCGGGCCAGCAGCGCGAACGCGTCGAGCGCTTCGCGGTCGGTCGCGCCAACATATTCGGCGCGGTTGCTGTCCTTCAGGAAGGCGTGCTCAGGCCCGACGGCCGGGTAATCGAGGCCGGCGGACACGGACCAAGTGTCGGCGATCTGGCCATCGGAATCCTGCAGGACATAGGTTTCCGATCCATGGAGGATGCCGGGCCGGCCGCGCAACAGGGTCGCGCCATGCTCGTCGCCGTCGACGCCCCGCCCAGCGGCCTCGACCCCGATCAGCCGCACGTCTTCGTCGCCGACGAAATCGGCGAACATCCCCATCGCGTTGGAGCCGCCGCCGACGCAGGCGATCACCGCGTCCGGAAGCCGGCCTTCCTCCTCCAGGATCTGCGCGCGCGCTTCCTGGCCGATGATGCGCTGGAATTCGCGGACCATCAGCGGGAACGGGTGCGGCCCGGCGACGGTGCCGAGCAGATAATGGGTGTCCTCGAAGCTCGCCGTCCAGTCGCGCAGCGCCTCGTTGACCGCGTCCTTCAGAGTCTGGCCGCCGCTGGTCACCGGGATCACCTCGGCGCCCATCAGCTGCATCCGGAAGACGTTCAGTTTCTGCCGCTCGACGTCGTGCGCGCCCATGTAAATCCGGGTCTTCAACCCGAACAGGGCGCCGGTCAGGGCCGTGGCGACGCCGTGCTGGCCGGCGCCGGTCTCGGCGATGATCCTGGTCTTGCCCATGCGCTTGGCGAGCAATCCCTGGGCGAGCACCTGGTTGGTCTTGTGGGCGCCGCCGTGAAGCAGATCCTCGCGCTTCAGATACAGGCGGGCGCGGTCGTTGCCGAGGTTGCGGCAACGGGTCAGCGGCGTCGGCCGGCCGGCATATTTGAGCAGCAATTCGCCAAGCTCGGCGCGGAAGCTCTCATCCTGCTGCGCGTCGAGAAATGCCTTTTCCAGCATTTCCAGCGCGGGCATCAGGATTTCGGGAACATAGGCGCCGCCGAAAGCGCCGAAACGGCCATCCATCAACACGAGACGATTTCCTTCCTGACCGGCAGCCGCAGGCCCTCGAAGAAGGCGTGAAGCTTGGCCGGATCCTTCCTGCCGGGCGTCGTTTCGACGCCAGAGGCGATATCGAGAGCATAAGCGCCGACCTTCGCGGCGGCAGCGGCATTGTCGGGGCCGAGGCCGCCGGCAAGGATTCCTTCGGCAAGGTCGCCACGACCGGCGAGCAGCGCCCAGTCGAACGCGGTACCGGTTCCGCCCGATTGCCCGTTTTTGCCGGTGTCGAACAGGGTGCGGTCGGCGCCCGGCCGCTGCGCCGGTACCTCTCCTTCCACCGAAGCCGCAGCCCAGATCTCGATCCCGTCCGGCAGATGGGCGCGGAGGGCGCGGATGTAGGAAGCGTCTTCCTGGCCGTGGAGCTGAACGGCATGGAGGCCGAGCGAATGCGCGGCCTGGGCAACCTGCAGCACCTTCTCGTTGCGAAACACGCCGACAAGGGGAAGTCCGGGGATTGCGGCGGCGATCTCCCGCGCCCGATCGACCGTCACGGCGCGGGGCGTTCCCGGCACCATGATCACCCCGGCGAACGACGCGCCCTCACCTGCCGCCACCGCGGCATCCCGGGGATCGGTGAGCCCGCACACCTTGACCCGGCCATAGGCCAGCGCACGCGCGGCGAGCCCAGGATCGGACGCCGACATCAGCGAGGACCCGACCAGAAAGGCATCCGCGTGAGGGGCGAGGCGGGCGACGTCGGCCCGGCTCTCGATGCCCGATTCGGCGATCAGGATCCGATCGGCCGGAACCAGCGGCGCGAGGTGTTCGGTCACCGCCAGATCGACCTTCAGGGTCTTGAGCTGGCGATTGTTGATGCCGATGATCTCGGCGCCGAGCGCAATCGCCCGTCGGACTTCCTCTTCGGTGTGGGTCTCGACGAGGGCGTCCATGCCGAGCCCCCGCGCCTCCGCGATCACCGCGGCGGCTTCATCGTCCTCGAGCACGGAGAGCATGACCAGCACCGCATCGGCGCCGTGCAGGCGGGCTTCGGGGACCTGGCGCGGATCGACGACGAAGTCTTTGGCCAGGATCGGTCCGTCGAACACGGCCCGGACCGCTTCGAGGTCGGCGTAGGAGCCGCCGAAATAGGGCGTGTCGACGAGAACGCTGATCGCGTCTGCGGCACCGGAATAGGCCTTGGCGATCGCCGCCGGATCGACACCTTCGCGAATGATGCCCTTGGTCGGCGAAGCGCGCTTCACCTCCATGACGAAGCGCGCGCCCGGTGCCGACAGTGCCGCCTTGAGGCTGCGGCGGGTCGGTTCCGCCCGGCCGCGCAGATCCTCGATCGCGATATCGGCGAGCCGCGCGCCGACGTCGATCCGTTTGCGGGCGACGATCTCGCCCAGCACGCCGCCCGGATCAATCATTGGCTGATACCGTCATTCGTGGCCTCTACATAAAGTTCGAGACGGCGGTGCGCCGCCCCCGATCGGAGCGCATCCATTGCCATTGCCAGTCCCTCGCGCAGGGTGCCGGCGAGGCCCGCCGTGAACAACAGGGCGCCGGCATTGAGCGCGACCACTTCGGCTTCGGCGGGTTCGCCCCGGCCCTGGAGCAAGGCCTTGAGGCGAAGGGCATTCTCTTCGGGCGCGCCGCCCTTGAGCGCGTCGAGCGGGCGACGGCGGAGGCCGGCATCCTCGGGCCCGAACGTGAGATGCTCGAGCTGTCGGCCGGTTACCCGCACCGCTTCGGTGCGCCCGTGCAGCGCCACTTCGTCCAGCCCGGCGCCATGCACGACCAGGGCACGCTCGACGCCGAGGGCGCGCAGGGTCTTGGCCACCGGCTCGACCAGCTTCGGCTCGGCGACCCCGAGCAACTGCACCTGCGGCTCGGCCGGGTTCAGGCAGGGCCCGAGCACGTTCATGATCGTGCGCACCTTGAGCGCGCGGCGGACCGGCCCGGCGTGACGCAGGCCGGGATGGTAGCGGGGCGCGAACAGGAAGCAGAAGCCGGCCGCATCGAGCGCCTGCCGCGACACCTCCGCCGAAACGTCGATGCGGGCGCCAAGCTGCTCGAGCACGTCGGCCGAGCCGCATCTGGAGGTGACCGAACGATTGCCGTGCTTGGCGACCGGCAACCCGGCCGCCGCTGCCGCGAGCCCCGCCGCCGTCGAGACGTTGATCGATCCGGAGCCGTCGCCGCCGGTGCCGCAGCTGTCGGCAAACAGGTAATCAGGGCGCTCGAACGGCGCGTCTGCGGCGCGAAGGGCGCGGGCGGCGCCGGTCAGTTCCTCGGCGGTCTCGCCCTTCAGTTTCAATGCGATCAGCATCGCGGCGATCGAGGGTTCGGCGAGGCTGCCTTCGACCAAAGCGGCAAAAAGCTGCTCGGCCGCGCGCTCGGTCAGCGATCGTCCGGCGAAGAGACTTGCGAGCGCCGTTTCGACACTCTGCTCGATATCCTCTTCGGCCGGATCGGCGAGGGTGAGATGTTCAGGGCGAAGCATGACGATGATCCTGGGCATGCGCGTAAAAAGAAAGGCCCGCCGGTTGGGCGGGCCTTGCTTGGGAGATCCGGATGGTCAGATCCGTTTCACCATCGATGCACGCGCGCCGCCCGACGAGGGAATATCCCACCACCAGCGCCAGGCAAAGGAGATCGTCTGCATCGACATCAGGCCGTTCAAGTCGCCGCTAAACGCCGCCTCGTCAACCGCCTTTTTCGTTGGACCGCGGAATTCGCGCGCCGGGCCGTTCAGAAACGATGCAGGGGCAACATCGTTAAGGACGGATCGGGTCCGAAACGGCGGGCCGTCCATTTGGGAGTAGATTTGATGATGCGGCAGATGAGGATGGCGTCGGCTCTGGCGTTGGCGGCAGCGCCGATCGCGGCGGCCCACGGCCAGGCGACGTTGCCGGTGCAGACGATCAACGGCACCAGGCTCGACGTCGTCGCCACCGGCGAGGTCACCCGCGTGCCCGACGTCGCCCGGATCAGCACCGGGGTGATCACCACCGCACCGAGCGCCACCGCAGCGCTGGAGCAGAACAACGTCCAGATGCGCAAGGTTCGCGACGCGTTGCGCAAGGCGGGGATCGCCGACAAGGATGTCCAGACCAGCGCGATCAACCTGTTTCCCGAATATCGGCAGGACGACCGCACCGGCGGCAACCCGCAACTGGTCGGCTATCGCGCCCAGAACGAGGTCACGGTGACCTTCCGCGACATCGCCAATACCGGCCGGATCCTTGACGCTCTGGTCGCGCAGGGTGCGAACCAGATCAATGGACCGACGCTGTCGATCGACAAGCCCGAAGCGGCGCTCGACGAAGCGCGGACCCAGGCACTGGCCAATGCGCGAAGCCGCGCCGAGCTCTATGCCCGCGCCACCGGCAAGCGGGTCGGCAAGATCCTGGCGATCAGCGAGAGCGGCGGCGGCGCTCCGGGGCCGATCATCGTCCGCGGCTTCGCGGCGCGGGCCGAAGCGGCCAAGATCGACGCGGGCGAACAGGCGCTGAGCGTCAGCCTTAACGTGACCTTCGAGCTGGAATGAAATCGCCGGCCCAGCGGGCCGGCCTCCCTTGCAGCCGATGCGGGGCATAAGGAAAGAGCCGCCCGGATCGCTCCGGACGGCTCTTTCTTTTCAGATCCGAAGCGGCCGCGCTTAGCGCAGGCTGCGACGGGTGAAGAGGTTGACGATCGCGAGCAGAATGATCGCGCCGAGAAGCGAAACGATGAACGAGGTAACGCTCAGTCCGTTATTGATGTCTCCACGGCCGAAAAGCAGTCCGCCGAGGAAAGCGCCGACAATACCGACTACGACATTGAGCAGGATGCCCTGCTGCGCGTCGCGGCGCATGATGATGCTCGCAAGCCAGCCGATGATGCCGCCGATGACGAGCCATACGATAATCGAAATGGGATCCATACTTCCCTCCTGTTACTAGCCGGACGAACCGGGCAGTTCATCCGACGGACTGAAGGTAAGACGCTTGATTGGCCGTCTTGTTCCTGCCCATCTGTTATGGGTGCGGTACAAATCCCCGCCTTTCTACCATGCAGAGACAGGTTTCCCGTTGCCGCTCAACGGCTTGGTGGGCCTGGAAGGCAAGGCCGACCTGTACTTCGCGCCGCCGGTACCCAATATGGCATTCCCCCCGTTCGGAGTCCCCCATGCGTCATCTCGTCATGATCGCGGCCACCGCCGCTCTGCTCTGTGCTTCAACCGCGCCCGCTGCCGAAAAGGTCGGCAAGCGGACCGACGCTCCGGAGCAGCTCTTCGCCGGCATCGGCGAGGGAACGTCGGACGCGGAGCTCGCCCGCGAGGTGGAGGCGGCCTCCGCGCATCCGCTCGGCACCCTGGAAAACCCGGTGCGGGTCGGCGGCCCGGAAGGCGAGCGCGCCTATCTTGCCCGGCTGCGCTGCGCCGACGGGAAGCCGCCGCAGGCGTTCGATCGCAAGAGCGGCAGCGTCGGCGCTTTCGGCTCCGTCGTCGGTCTCTACACGCTCGATTGCGGCGCCGCGGCGCCCGGGCGCAGCCAGATCGCGATGGACATGTATCACGAGGAGCATCGCGAGGAGCGGGCGCCGGCGGGGTTCACGATCACGCGCTAGCTTGCGCCGCCTTCCGGGCCGGCTATGAACCGAGCGATGCGAACTCTGCTGCGCCGGGCCGGGACAGCCCTTCTCTTCCTGGTCATTGCGCTCTGCCTCGCGCCGAGTGTCGCGATGCCGCTGCTCGACCGTGTCTATCATCGCGGCGCCCCATCCGACCATTTCGACGGTGCCCGTTTCTTCAACCCGCTGGCCGCGCCCGTCCCCGGTCAAGGCAGCCCCGCGCGGTTCATCAATCGTTGGCTCAAGGGCGACAATCGCGCAGGCTGGCCGGACCGTGTTCCGGTCACACCAAGCCGGCCGCCGGCGCGGGTTGCCGGCGGCCGCATGCTGGTCACCTGGATCGGCCACGCGAGCGTGCTGGTCCAGGCCGACGGTCTCAACATCCTCACCGATCCGGTCTGGTCGGAACGCGCGTCGCCAATATTGTTCGCCGGGCCCAAGCGCGTGCGGGCGCCTGGCGTGCGGTTCGAGGATCTGCCGAGGATCGACCTCGTGCTGATCAGCCATAACCATTATGATCATCTCGATCTTCCGACCCTGAAGCGCTTGTGGGCGCGCGACCGTCCGAAGATCGTCACCAGTCTCGGCAACGAGACCATCCTGCGCGCGGCCGGGATCGAAGCGGTCGCCGGCGACTGGCGCGGTGTCGTGCCGGTCACCGCCGAGACCCGCGTCGAGATTCTGCGCAACCACCATTGGAGCTCTCGCTGGGGCGCCGACCGCAACCGCGCCTTGTGGTCCGCCTTCCGCGTCGACCTTCCCGGCGGCGCTCTGTTCTTCGCCGGCGACACCGGCTGGGGAGACGGCCGGTGGGTCGAGGAGGCCGCCGCCCGCGGTGGCTACCGCCTGGCGATCATTCCGATCGGCGCCTATGCGCCGCGCGACTTCATGAAGAACAACCATATCGATCCGGCCGAGGCGGTCGCGATCTTCGAGCGGCTGCGGCCGACGCGCGCGCTCGGCATCCACTGGGGCACCTTCCAGCTCACCTTCGAACCGATCGACGAACCGCGGCAACGGCTGGAAGCGCTGAAGCGCGCGCACAAGATCGCCGAGGACGCGTTCGTGGCGACGGAGGTCGGGCGGACGATCGAAGTGCCTCGCATGTGAGCCCTTCTCTCCTCTTCCAGCACGGAAGAGGAGAGAAGGAGCCAGGATCAGTGTGCCGCGTCGGCGTCCCCGCCGCCAATACAGAAGGCACAAAGCTTGTTGCCGTCGAGATCCCGGAAGTAGGCGCCATAGAAGGCACGATCGCCTTCGGGCGTGCGAAGGCCCGGGCTGCCCTCGTCCGTGCCGCCCAGCGCGAGCGCCTGCGCGTGGAGGCGGTCGACCTTGGCGCGGCTGTCCACCGCGAGCGCCGCCATCGTGCCGTTGCCGGGCCGGGCTTCGCCGCCGTCATAGGGACAGGTGACGGCAAGGCCCGGGGCACGGCCGCCGGTGCCGTACATGGTGAAGCCGTTTTCCGGAAACTGCATCACCCGCCGACCGCCGATTTCGGCGAGCAGGGCGTCGTAGAAGGCGCGGGCCCGATCGATGTCGTTGGTACCGACCGTCGCGTAGCCGAGCATCGGCTCAGCTCTTCGCGCCGGCCGGGCATTCGCCGATCCGCCGCCCGCTGGTCGCGGTCTCGATCGTCATGCCCTGCTCCGGGCCGCCCATCTTCATCTTCATCTGCAGATCGTAGCGCTCGGCTTCGAAGGTGCCGGCCATGGTCATCGTCACGCCGGGCTGCCCATTCTCGCCCTTGCAGGTGAGAGTGCCGTCGATCTTGCCGCCGCTCGCCTTGAACCCTTCCGCCTTGCAGTTCGGATTCTGCTTGCCGGTGAACATCTTCGGATCGGACGTCTTCGCCTGTTCCTCGGTGATGCAGGTGGTCACCGTCGTTTTCTGCGCCTTCATCGCCTCGACGGCGCCGGCCGGCACCCCGGGGCCGCTGACCGCCTTGACCTCGGTGCGCATCTCCCACTGGCCGGGGCGGACCTGGATCGCTTCACCGGAGATGCCACCGGTGCCGTCGACCGCAGCCCTCTGCTGATTGCCGTCGGCCTTGTCGCCGCCGCCCCCGCCGCACCCGGCAAGTGCCGCGACGCTCATTGCTGCCAGTGCGATTCTCAGCTTCATCTGTGCACTCCCTCTGTTTGCAGTCAGGCCGAAAGCTGTGCGACCAGGCGCGCAACGTCGGCGTCGTCATTGTAAAGATGCGGCGTGATCCGCATCGTATCGCCGCGCAGGCTGACATGGACGTTCGCCGCCGCCAGCCGCGCCTCGATGTCCTCGGGCATGCCGGCGCGATAGCGCACCGACAGGAAATGGGGTGCCCGGCCCGGCAACGCCTCGATGCCGTGATCGGCCAATTGGCCGGCGATATCGCCGGTGATCGCGCCCAACGCCTCGGAGATGTTTGCGACGCCCCAGTCGAGCAGTTGCGCGATCGCCGCGCCGGCGACCGGCAGCAGGGCGAAGTTGGAGCGCTCGCCCATGTCGAAGCGGCGTGCGCTCGGCTCCAGTTCCTGCGAATAGCCGGCGAGGGACCGGAAATCCTCCGCCCCCTTGCGGGTGATCCACCCCTCCTCGAGCGGACGGCCGCCCTGATGTCGAGGCGAGACGTAGAGAAAGCCGACCGAGTAGGGGCCGAGCAGCCATTTGTAGGAGGCGGCGATCATGTAATCGGGATCGACCGCGGCGAGATCGAGCGGCAGCGCCCCCATTGACTGGGTGGTGTCGAGCACCAGAGCGGCACCCACCGATCGGCAGCGCCGGGCGATGGCTTCGACATCGATGCGAGTGCCGTGGATCCAGTGCACGTGCGGCGACACGACCAGAGCGGTGCTGCCGTCGATCGCGTCCAGCAAAGCCGCGCTCCAGTCGCCGTCGCCCTCCGGCCGCGGCACCGTCACCACCTTCGCCTCGGCCTGCTGCGCCAGCGCCCGCGCCGCATAGATGCCCGACGGGAAATCGTCGGCCAGCGTGACGATCGTCTGGCCGGCGGTGACCGGCAGGTTGCGAAGCGCCGTCGCCATGCCGTAGCTGACCGACGGGATGATCGCGATGTCGTCGGCCCGCGCGCCGATCAGACGCGCGTAGAGGCCGCGGACCCGTTCCGCCTCATCGAAGAAGCTGGCAGCATTGATCTCCCACGGGCGGCTCTTGCGCCGCAGCCCTTCCTCGCCCGCCTGCGCCGCCGCGATCAGCAAGGGCGACATCTTTGCACAATCGAAATAGGCGATCTCGGCCGGGATCTCGAAGCGCGCCCGCTGGCAGGGAATGAGGGGCATGGCGATCGTCCGCGCGAAAATCAGGCCGCCTTGTCGGCGGTCTGGTTGCCGTCCGCGCCGGGCGCAGGCGCCTGGCAGGTGGGGCCGGTCCGCTTGGCCGTGATCGTCTGCTTCATGGTGAAGTCGCCGTCGCCGGGCAGGTAGCTGGTCGTCTCGGCGGTCGCGTCCAGCGTATCGGCGGTGGAAGTTCCCGAGATGCTGACGTTGATCGGCCCCTTGCCGCCCCGCGTGCAGGTCAATTGCGCGTTGATCCGGCCCGACTTGACGTAGCTGCCCGGCTGATAGCTGCACTTGTAATCGGGGCCGACCAGCACGGCGGGCTCGGGCTTGCTGTCGGTGCCGGCAGCGATGCAGGCACTCGACGTCGCCTTGTCGCCGACCGCCGCCTTGAGCATCGGGGTCTTGCCGTCGGTGGAGCGGAAGGCGGTCGTCTCGAACGCGGTTTCCCACTGGCCCGCACCCATTGCCGCTGCCGCCGGTGCCTCGGCTTTCTTCTCTTCGGCCGCACCGCAACCCGCCACCAGACACAGCGACGCCAGCATCAATCTCCGCATCCCATCCCCCTTCTCTTCATTGTCGTGGTGGAACGGTAGCGCGGCGGCGATCGAATGACCATATAGGAGCCATGGGCATCATCATCAGGACCGGCCTTCAAGAGCCGGAGACCGGCAGCGACTTCGTTCCCCACCGTCCGCAGCGGCCGGACAAGGCGGAAGGCGGGCGCAAGTTCACGCTCGTTTCGGACTATTCGCCGTCGGGCGACCAGCCGACCGCGATCGCCGAACTGACCGGGGCGGCGCGGGAGGGCGAGCAGACCCAGGTGCTGCTGGGCGTCACCGGATCGGGCAAGACCTTCACCATGGCCAAGGTGATCGAGGAATTGCAGCGCCCGGCGCTGATCCTCGCGCCGAACAAGATCCTGGCGGCGCAGCTCTACGGCGAGTTCAAGAGCTTCTTCCCCGACAATGCGGTCGAGTTTTTCGTCAGTTACTACGATTACTATCAGCCCGAAGCCTATGTGCCGCGCTCCGACACCTATATCGAGAAGGAAAGCTCGGTAAACGAGGGCATCGACCGCATGCGCCATTCGGCGACGCGGGCGCTGCTGGAGCGGGACGACGTGATCATCGTCGCCTCGGTGTCCTGCCTCTACGGCATCGGCTCGGTCGAGACCTATTCGGCGATGACCTTCAGCCTCAAGAAAGGCGAGACCGCGGATCAGCGCGAGGTCGTGCGCAAGCTTGTCGCCCTGCAGTACAAGCGCAACGATCAGGCCTTCGGCCGCGGCAATTTCCGCGTGCGCGGCGACAATCTCGAGATCTTTCCCTCCCACTATGAAGACATGGCGTGGCGGATCGCCTTCTTCGGCGACGAGATCGAGGAGATCGTCGAATTCGATCCGCTGACCGGCAAGAAGATCGCGGCGCTGGACTACGTCAAGATCTACGCCAACAGCCACTATGTGACTCCGGGGCCGACGCTCAAGCAGGCGATGGAAGCGATCAAGCACGAGCTCTCCGAGCGGCTGAAGGAGCTGGTCGCCGAGGGCAAGTTGCTGGAGGCGCAACGGCTCGAGCAGCGCACCAATTTCGATCTCGAGATGATCGCCGCCACAGGCTCGTGCGCGGGCATCGAGAATTACAGCCGCTTCCTGACCGGACGGTTGCCCGGAGAGCCGCCGCCGACCTTGTTTGAATATCTTCCCGAAAATGCGCTTTTGTTCGTCGACGAGAGCCATCAGACGGTGCCGCAGATCGGCGCGATGGCGCGCGGCGACCACCGCCGCAAGATCACGCTCGCCGAATACGGCTTTCGCCTGCCCTCGTGCATCGACAACCGGCCGCTGCGCTT
Organism: Sphingosinicella sp. BN140058; assembly: GCF_004135585.1. NCBI lineage: Bacteria > Pseudomonadati > Pseudomonadota > Alphaproteobacteria > Sphingomonadales > Sphingosinicellaceae > Sphingosinicella > Sphingosinicella sp. BN140058. Next base: position 1,382,309 of record NZ_CP035501.1, read on the forward strand.
CAACGAGTGGGACGCGATGCGACCGCAGACGGTGGCGGTCTCGGCGACTCCCGGCAGCTGGGAAATGGAGCAGACCGGCGGCGTCTTCGCCGAGCAGGTGATCCGCCCGACCGGGCTGATCGATCCGCCGGTCGAGATCCGACCGGTCGAGGACCAGGTCGACGATCTCATCCACGAATGCAAGGAGGTGGCGAAGAAGGGGTACCGAACCCTGGTCACCACGCTGACCAAGCGGATGGCCGAGGATCTCACCGAATTCCTCCACGAGGCAGGATTGCGCGTCCGCTACATGCACTCGGACGTCGAGACTCTGGAGCGGATCGAGCTGATCCGCGACTTGCGTCTGGGCGTCTACGACGTGCTGGTCGGCATCAACCTGCTGCGCGAGGGGCTCGACATCCCGGAATGCGGACTCGTCGCGATCCTCGACGCCGACAAGGAAGGCTTTCTCCGCTCGGAAACCTCGCTCATCCAGACGATCGGCCGCGCCGCCCGCAACGTCGAGGGCAAGGTCATCCTCTATGCCGACCGGGTTACCGGATCGATGGAGCGGGCGCTCAACGAGACGACTCGCCGCCGCGAGAAGCAGGAAGCGTATAACGCGTTGCATGGAATCACGCCGACGACGATCAAGCGCAACATCGCCGACATCATCGCCCACGTCTCCAGCCGCGACGGCGTCGTCGTCGACACCGGCGACGAGGAGCGCCCGCATCTCGTCGGCCATAATCTCAAGGCCTATATCGCCGACCTGGAACAGAGGATGCGCAAGGCTGCCGCCGATCTCGAGTTCGAGGAAGCGGGACGATTGCGCGACGAGATCCGCAGGCTGGAGGCCGACGAGCTCGGCATCCCCGATCACGAGAAGCGCGCGCCCCTGGTCGGCAATTCGACCGAGGGCAAGCCCGGCACGCGCAAGACTCGCTACGGCAAGCAGCAGCAGATGCGGATGAACAAACGCGCGGGCGGACGGCGCTGAGCCGAGGCATCCTGGCCGCCGCGGCAAAGGATCGACGGAATGGCGCGTATCTTCATCACCGGCAGCACCGACGGTCTCGGGCGAGCCGCAGCGGAGGCGCTCCTCGCCAGCGGCCATGAGGTCGTCTTGCATGCGCGCTCCCGGCAACGCGCTTCGACGGTCGCCGACCTCGTATCGCGCTCGGCCGGGGTGGCGGTCGGAGATCTCGCCAGCGCCGACGAAACGCGGGCCGTCGCCGATCAGGTGAATGCGATCGGCAGAATGGACGCAATCATCCACAATGCGGGCATCTATTTGGCGCCGACGCGCGGTGCGACTCCCGAAGGACACGCCACCACTTTCGCGGTCAACAGCCTGGCGCCCTACATCCTCACGGCCCTGATCGCCCGGCCCGATCGCCTCGTCTATCTCAGCAGCGGTCTGCACCGCGGCGGCGCGGGGTCGCTGCGGGATCTCGAATGGACGCGGCGGCCGTGGAACTCGGCACAGGCTTATGCCGAAAGCAAGCTGCATGTCGCGGCGCTGGCCAATGCGCTGGCGCGGCGCTGGCCGAGAGTGCTCAGCAATGCCGTCGATCCCGGCTGGGTCCGCACGAAAATGGGCGGCGCCGCAGCCCCGGTCGATCTCGACACCGGCCAGCGTACCCAGAGCTGGCTCGCCAGCAGCGACGATCCCGCCGCGCTCGTGTCGGGCGGCTATTGGCACGCGATGCGGCAGGCCGAGCCTGCGGACGAAGTGAAGGACCCTGCCTTCCACGAGGCGCTGCTGCAGGCGCTGGCGGATCTTACAGGCGTCGCGCTTCCCCAAGACGACTGACACGAATTCCGGAGGTTAAGCGGTGCGTCGCCTCCGGTTTTGAGCGGTCCGGATCGGGAATTCTGCCGATATCGCCACATGGAACTGCCGACTAGCGTCTCGCCGCGCCATCCCGGTGCGTCTCGCGCCTTCGCGACGATCGGGGCACTTCAGAGGATGGGCATATCGGGAGAATGCAACGTGGCGTTCCGTGCTCCTCGTAAACCCTCACCGGGCCGGCCAGCCCGCTTCTCTTCCACCACGCTGCTGCGCTCGATGTCGATGCTGCTGACGTTCCTGATCGCCGCTTCGTCGCCGGGCATCGCGCAGCCGATGCTCGGGGAAGCCGGCCGCGTTACCCTCTTTCAGAACGTGCGCATCTTCGATGGGAAGACGCCAAGGCTGTCGACGCCGTCGAACGTGCTTGTCCGGGGCAACGTCATAGAACGTATTTCCACCGATCCGATCGCGTCGGAACCGGGTGCGCAGGTGATCGAAGGCGGCGGCCGAACCCTGATGCCCGGCCTCATCGATGCGCATTGGCATGCCATGCTGATCCGCCCGACGCCGGTCGAGGCGATTTCCGGCGACGTCGGATACATGAACCTCATTGCGGCGGACGAAGCCCGGGATACTTTGATGCGCGGCTTCACCACGGTTCGCGATGTCGGAGGTCCGGTCTTCGGCCTCAAGCAGGCGATCGACGACGGCATCGTGCCCGGGCCACGCATCTACCCGTCCGGAGCGATGATCACCGTCACCAGCGGCCATGGCGACTTTCGTCAGCTCTCGGATCTGCCGCGTCAGATCGGCGGACCGCCGACTCGCGGCGAGCAGATTGGCGGCTTCGCGATCGCCGACGGCCCGGACGAAATGCGTGTCAGAGTCCGCGAGCAGTTGATGCGAGGGGCTTCGCAGATCAAGCTTACGGGGGGCGGTGGGGTTTCGTCGCCATTCAGTCCGATCGACGTCGTGACCTTTGGCGATGCCGAGCTTCGCGCTGCCGTGGAGGCCGCGCGCAACTGGGGCACCTATGTCACGGTGCACGCCTTCACCGACGACGCCATTCGACTGGCGATCGACGCCGGCGCTCTCTGCATCGAACATGGCTTCCTGATGAGCGAGGCTATGGCCCGAACGATCGCCGACAAGGGCATTTGGCTGAGCGCGCAGCCGCTGCCCGAGGCAATGCGGACGGGCCTTCCGCCGGGGTCCGTTCAGCGCGAAAAAGCATATGCGGTCTTCCCCGGCATCGCCAGAACCTATGCCCTGGCGCGCAAGTACAAGATCAAGGTGGCGTGGGGTACGGACGTGCTGTTCTCGCGCGCCCTCGCCCAGCAACAGGGCGCGATCCTGGCCTCGCTCGGCCGGTGGTACACGCCCGCCGAGGCCTTGATCATGGCAACTTCGACCAATGCCGAGCTGCTCGCCCTGTCCGGCAAGCGCAACCCCTATCGGCGCAGGCTCGGCATCGTCGAGACCGGCGCATTTGCCGACCTTCTGCTGGTCGACGGTAATCCCTTGCAGGACCTCAATCTCGTCGCCGATCCTGGACGGAGCTTCGTCGTCATCATGAAGGATGGCATTCTTCACAAGAACGCGCTGGTGGATGATCCGGAACGGCAATCACGAGGTGGAAAACCTCGGAGATTTGCTCAGAGCCGAGTGTGACGACGATGAAATCCCGATATTGACCGCTGGGCGGCGGGTTACCTGGAGCGACCCGGCCATAGACCGACTTGTGCCTGGGTTGCAGCCGGCCAGGCGGACAAAACAAGCAGAGCGAAGACAAAACGCATACGCAATCTACCTTTCGATCGCATCTTCTCGAATCCGCCGATTTTCTTAATCAGAAATCTCCCGAAATGCGGTCGGGAAATACCCGATGGCTTTCAGCGAGGCTTGCCGGGAAACGCGGGTGACCCGCTTCGACCCTCTTCCACTTCCGCTCGGCAGGCACTGGCGGCGACACTCGCCGACAGACCATCACACCGCCTGCGATCTGCGCACGCACGCTCGCTGGTCTGCGCTAAGCCGGCGGTCTGGCGAAAGTCTTCGCGGGGGTGATGTGTCGGCGGAACGATCTCGACAGCCGCCGCGGGTCCACTAGGAACGCAGCATGCGTTCGTTTCCGATCCGGCTCTTCTCAGCCGCCCTCCTCGCCCCCGCAATCCTGGCCCAGACATCCCTCGCCCAGGCCCAGCCGATCGCAGCGCCAGTCGCGGCCGTTCAATCCTGGCTGGCGCGGCCCGAATCCGCACGCCGGGCGGACGATCCGGCCCTTGTCCGTCCTTTGACTCGGGCGCAGGCGGAGCGTGTCCTGACACTGCTTGGGGTCGATCGCCGGCGTGCCGTCGCGGCAGAGGCGGCGGAGGCTATCGCGGCCAGGCAGATTGCGGTCGGCGACAAGGTCCTGAAGTGGGAGAGCAAGCTTTTCGGCACCGTCCCCTGGGGCAAGCGCAGCCTGTGGATTTCCATGCACGGCGGCGGCAATGCGGAGCCCGCCGTCAACGACCGGCAATGGCAGAACCAGATCCGCCTCTACGCGCCCGCGGAAGGCATCTACCTTGCTCCGCGGGCACCGACCGACAGCTGGAACCTGTGGCACGAGGCGCATATCGATCCTTTGTTTCAGCGGCTGATCGACGCTCAGGTCGCGGTCAACGGGGTCGACCCGAACAGGGTCTATCTGATGGGCTATTCGGCCGGCGGCGACGGCGTCTGGCAATTGGCGCCACGCATGGCGGATCGCTTCGCCGCCGCGGCCATGATGGCGGGCCATCCGAACGAGGCCGGAATGCTCGGCTTGCGCAACCTTCCCTTCGCCATCTTCATGGGCGGGGCCGATGCGGCTTATGACCGGAACCGAATCGCGGCTGAGCGCGCCGCCGAGTTCGACCGACTGCAGGCGGCCGATCCCGGCGGATACGTCCACATGGCGCGCATCTACCCCGGCCTGCCCCACTGGATGGATCGCAAGGATGCCGAGGCACTGCCGTGGATGGCCGGCTTCACCCGCAACCCATGGCCGAAGCGCATCGTGTGGGTGCAGGACGACGTCACCCATGATCGTTTTTATTGGCTGCGCCTCCGCGATGCCGAGGCGGCGAAAGCGGGCGATACGATCATTGCCGATGTCGACGGGCAGACGATCACCGTGACCGGGGCGGTTCCCGCGGGAACGACGCTGCGCCTTTCCGATCGGCTGGTCGACCTCGATCGGCCGATCCGAGTGATCGTCAACAACCGGATCGCCCATTCCGGGAGGATCGCGCGAACGGCGAGCGCGATCCAGCAGTCGCTGCTGGAGCGCATGGATCCGGATTCTGCCGCGACTGCAGTGCTTCGCCTCGACTGAACCTGCTTGTTCGACGTGATCCCGCGCCCAAAGCTGCGCAGCTCACATGCTTGGCGCGCCCGGCAGGATCGAGACAGCGCGTTCGAGATCGGGCGTTACCACGATTGCGGCGAGGTAGCCGTCCGGACGAATGAGCGCCCATTGACCGGCGGCGAGGCCGTAAGCCTCGGCGATATGTCCGCCATCGTCGAGGAGATCGTGGCCGATGCGAAGGATGCGCATATTCTTGCGTGGCGTGGGCTGCGCGGCGGCCGCGTGGCCGAGCAGGGTCCATTGGGTCCCCTGAAGGAGAGAGAACAAGCGGGCCGGCTGGCCGGCGCGTCCGCGGCACGGCGCGTCCGGCGCGCGATCGCCGGCCTGGAGGCCTGAAGCAGTGGCTGGCCCGGGCAGCGACAGCGACGAGCCGCGGTAGCCCAGATCGAGCTGCCGCACCTCCCGGGCGCGTCGCATCATCCCTTGTTTCGCCTCGTCCAGCAGCTTCGTGGCGAGGCCAAGGACGTCTTTGGCGATCGGCCTGCGCTCTTCCTCATAGGTCTCGAGCAGGGTGTCGGCCGCGCCGCCCAGCGTCGCGGCCAGCTTCCAACCGAGATTGTAGGAATCCTGTATGCTGGTGTTGAGCCCCTGCCCGCCGGTCGGCGGATGGATGTGCGCGGCATCGCCGGCCAGGAAGACACGGCCGACGCGGTAGTGGTCCGCCAGGCGGGCGTTCATCGAATAGACGGAGGCCCAATGCACCGCGTGCACCCGGATGTCCGAGCGGCCGGTACGCCGGGCGAGCATCGCGTTCAGGCCTTCCGGCGAGACGTCGACGTCGACCTCCCCCTCCGGCGCAACCGGGGCTTGGATTTGAAACAATTGGGTCCCGGCCAGCGGACAGATCATCACCTGCTCCGCCCCCGTACCGACCTGGAAGCGGTGCCAGGCCGTGCGATCGAGGCCGTCGAGGCGAACGTCTGCGACCAGCGCGCGCACGCCGAGCGTATCGCCCGGAAACGGGACCTGCAGGGCTCTTCGGACGAAGCTGCGACCACCGTCCGCACCAACCAGATAACGCGCCCGGATGCGCCGTTCCCCGGCAGTCTCGACCAAGGTTGCGGATACACCGTCGCCGTCCTGCTCGAAATGCGCCAGCCGAACGCCGAAGGAAGGGCGATGGCCGAGTTCGGCGAGCCGTTCGCGCATTACCTGTTCGGTCATGAACTGCGGCACCATCAGCGGCTCGCGATAGGGCTCGGCGGGACTGGATGGGGTCGGCTCGGACATCGGCATCTCCGCAATGCCTCCGTCCGCGCGATAGATACGATGCGGCGGATAGGGGCCGCCGGCGGCGGCGATCCGATCGAGGAGACCAAGGTCTTCGAACACCTCGAGCGTGCGCGGCTGGATGCCCTTGCCGCGCGATCCGCCGAACGGCGTCTCATTCTGCTCGACGAGACGGAAGCAGAGGCCGCGCCGCGCCAGGTCGATCGCCAAGGTGAGGCCGGCGGCGCCCGCGCCGCAGATCAGGACATCGGTGTCGAACGGCATTGGCAGCTCCGGATCAATGTGTACTATGCACGTAAATCGAAGCGCCGAACGGCACAAGGAAAAACGTGCATAATACACACGATCCCAAGATCCTGCGTGATCTGCACACCGCGATCATCGACCTGGTCGACGAAATCAATCGGCCTCGCCGGGACGACAGGCTGATCCAGGAAGCGGGCATTCCGCTCGACCGGGCGCTGTTTCCGCTGCTTGTCCGGGTCGGGCGGCATGGACCGGTCGGCGTGGTCGATCTTGCCGATCGCACCGGGCGCGACCACACGACGATCAGCCGGCAAATGGCCAGGCTGGAGGAGCTGGGGCTGATCGAGCGACGATCGTCGGCCAAGGACAAACGGGTGCGCGAGGCGGTGGTCACCGAAAAGGGAGGGAAGATGGTTGCCGCGCTCAACGCCGCCCGCGAGCGCCTGGCCAACCGCATCCTGGCGGGCTGGTCCGACGCCGAACTCGACACTTTACGCCATCTCCTTCGCCGTTTTGCCGACGATCTGATGCGATAGTCGGCAAGACGCTGCCGGGGCGCGCGACCCGGCGCGCAGCAGTGCGGACACGTGCTTGGAAAGGCGTGTTTCGGCAGAAAAGTCCGGTTGGACTTGTCAGCCGAGCCGATATCTTCTCATCCAATCACGCGAGCCGCCGAGACCCGGTGGCCTGCAGGGTCTTTTGGGGGAAAGGCTGTGACTGCACCAACATTGGCCGGACTGGCATCGAGCGTCACGTTCAACGAGGATGCGGTCAACGCCGCGCCGGCTTTGCTCGACATCGATGTCGCACTCTACGATGCCGAGAACAACCTCGCCGGTGGCACGCTCACCGTGACGGGTCTGCTCGCCGAGGACCGGATCGGTGTCCGTCATCAGGGGATCGCTGCCGGGGAGTTCGGCGTGCTCGGCAGCGACGTCAGCTATGGCGGCGTGGTGATCGGCACCGTCAGTGGCGGCGTCGGCGCGGCCTTCACGGTGGCCCTGAACGGCGCTGCCACCACCGCCGCTGTCGAGGCTCTGATCGAGAATCTCACTTATGCCAATACGAGCGACGCGCCGACGGCGAGCCGGACGCTGACCCTCAACGTCGCCGACGCGGACGGCGCGGATCTGAGGGCGGACGGGCGGATGTCGTTCGAGGCGCTCGGCGGCGCGGACAGTCCGTTCAGCGGCATCGACGTCGGCCGGATCGGCAAGCCGGAGTTCGTCGATTTCGACGGCGACGGCGATCCCGACATGGTCGTGGGCGAGGCGTTCGGATCGGTGCTTGCCTATCGCAACGACGGCGGCGTCTTCACCCAGCTGACCGGGAGTGACAACCCCTTCTCGGGGATCACCGCCGGCAATTTGGTGACGGTGGCTTTCGGCAATTTCGCCGGCGACGGCCGTCCGGACCTCGTCATCGGCGATGCCACCGGCCAGCTCTTTGCCTATCGCAACGACAACGGCGCCTTCACCCAGCTGACCGGCGCGGCCAATCCGTTCAACGGCTACGACATCGGCGCCTGGTCGGACCCGGTCTTCGCCGATTATGACGGCGACGGCGATGTCGACCTGATCATCGGCAGCCAGACCGGCGAAGTCTTCGTGTCGCGCAGAAACGGCAGCACCTTCGCCGCGCCGGTGACGCTCGGCGTGCCGTTCCCGTTCAGCTTTCCAAGCTCTCCCGCATTCCTCGACTTCGACGGCGATGGCGATCAGGACCTGGTCGTCGCCTTCTACGACCACGTCCGAACCTTCCGGAACGACGGCGCGGGTGCCTATACCCGCGTATTCGACATCCCGTTTCGCGGCCTGAGCGGCGCCCGGCTCGGCATCACCTTTGCCGATCTCGACGGCGACGGCGACCTCGACGGCATCGCCGGCGAAGACCAGGGCGGGATCATCTTCCTCGAAAATGCCGGCCAGTCGATCACCGTCAACGTTACCCCGGTCAACGAAGCCCCGGTCGCGCAAGACGATGCGCTCACCGCCCGGGAGGACGTGCCGACGATTTTCACCGCCGCGCAGCTCGTCGGCAACGACACAGATGTGGACGGCGGCGCCCTCACCATCGCAAGCGTGACGGCGGTGAGCGGCGGGACGCCGGTTCTGAACGCCGACGGGAGCGTGACTTTCACGGCAGCCCCCGACTTCAACGGTACCGCCAGCTTCACCTATGTGGTCCAGGACGGCCGCGGCGGCACGGACGAGGGACTGGTCACGGTCGACGTTGCGGCGGTGAACGACGCTCCGAAGCTGACCGGATTCTCTCCCGGCGCGACGTTCGACGAGAACGCCGTCAACGCGGCGCCGGCGCTGCTCGATGCGGACGTCACCTTTGGCGATGCCGAGGGGAACGTCGCCGGAGGGGTGCTGACCGTCACCGGCCTGCTCGCCGAGGACATCGTGGGGATCCGCGATCAGGGCGCCGGTGCCGGCCAGATCGGCGTTTCGGGGAGCGAGGTCAGCTATGGCGGTGTCGTCATCGGCACAGTCGGCGGCGGTGCCGGCACGACGCTGACGGTTGCGCTCAACAGCGCCGCGACGGTGGCGGCGGTCGAGGCGCTGATCGAGAATCTCACTTATGCCAATACGAGCGATGCGCCGACGGCGAGCCGGACGCTGACCCTCAGCGTCGCCGATGCGGACGGCGCCGATTTGAGGGCGGACGGGCGGATGTCGTTCGAGGCGCTCGGCGGCGCGGACAGTCCGTTCAGCGGCATCGACGTCGGCCGGATCGGCAAGCCGGAGTTCGTCGATTTCGACGGCGACGGCGATCCCGACATGGTCGTGGGCGAGGCGTTCGGATCGGTGCTTGCCTATCGCAACGACGGCGGCGTCTTCACCCAGCTGACCGGGAGTGACAACCCCTTCTCGGGGATCACCGCCGGCAATTTGGTGACGGTGGCTTTCGGCAATTTCGCCGGCGACGGCCGTCCGGACCTCGTCATCGGCGATGCCACCGGCCAGCTCTTTGCCTATCGCAACGACAACGGCGCCTTCACCCAGCTGACCGGCGCGGCCAATCCGTTCAACGGCTACGACATCGGCGCCTGGTCGGACCCGGTCTTCGCCGATTATGACGGCGACGGCGATGTCGACCTGATCATCGGCAGCCAGACCGGCGAAGTCTTCGTGTCGCGCAGAAACGGCAGCACCTTCGCCGCGCCGGTGACGCTCGGCGTGCCGTTCCCGTTCAGCTTTCCAAGCTCTCCCGCATTCCTCGACTTCGACGGCGATGGCGATCAGGACCTGGTCGTCGCCTTCTACGACCACGTCCGAACCTTCCGGAACGACGGCGCGGGTGCCTATACCCGCGTATTCGACATCCCGTTTCGCGGCCTGAGCGGCGCCCGGCTCGGCATCACCTTTGCCGATCTCGACGGCGACGGCGACCTCGACGGCATCGCCGGCGAAGACCAGGGCGGGATCATCTTCCTCGAAAATGCCGGCCAGTCGATCACCGTCAACGTCACCCCGGTCAGCGATCGGCCCCAGACCAGCGACCGTACCGTCACGCTGGTGGAAGACGCAGCCCACACATTCTCGCTTGCCGATTTCGCCTTCGCCGATGCCGAGGGCAACAGCTTCACGCGCGTTGCGCTGTACGACGCTCCGGCCAATGGCGCCTTGTGGCTCGATGCGGACGGCGCCGGCGGCGCCCCGGCGGTGCGTGTTCAGCCGGCGCCGGGCACCCCTGTGATGGTCGCGACGTCGATCATCGCGGCCGGCGGTCTGACCTTCGTGCCGGATGCGAACGGCAATGGCGCAGGATATGCCAGCTTCCACTTCGCGGTGGAGGACGATGGCGGCACGGCCAACGGCGGCTCGAACCTCTCGCTGCCGCATGTGATCACGCTCGACGTCGAGGCGGTCACGGAGCCTCCCGTCAACCTGATCGGATCGGGAACGATCACGCTCAACGAGGATGCAAGCGCGTCGATCATCGGCCTTGCCATCACCGATGCCGATCCCGCCGGCGCGACCTTCACGGTGACGCTTGCAGTGGAGCATGGCAGCATCGCGGTCATGGCCGATGTGGCAGGCGGCGTGGCCGCCGCCGGGATCGTGGTCGGCCCGGCCGGCTCGACGACGCTCACAGGCACGCTCACCCAGATCAACACCACGCTCGCTGTCGCGGACGCCGTGCGGTACACGCCCGCCGCCGATCATTTCGGCGCGGACACGCTCACGATGACGACGAGCGACGGCGAGGCGAACGACGTCGATACGCGCCCGATCGCGGTCATCGCCGTCAACGACGCGCCAAGCTTCGTCCCCGGCGCCGACATCGTCATCGATGAGGATTCCGGCTTCGTCTCCATCCCGGCCTGGGCAACGAGCATCAGCGCCGGCCCGGCCAATGAAGGCGGTCAGGGGCTTAGCCTGTCCGCAAATGTCGTCGCCGGCGGCAGGTTGCTGAGCGAAGCGCCGTCCATCAACGTCGTCACGGGCAAGCTCACCTTCGCGCTCCGGCCGGACGTGAGCGGGACGATCAGCGTCGACGTCGTGCTCAGTGATGACGACGGCAACGGCTCTCACCTTTCTACCCCGGTGCATCGGCTGACCATCACGGTCACTCCGGTGAACGATGCCCCGGTGCACAGCCTGCCGACCAGCCGGGCGACGGTGGAAGGCGAGGCCGTGACGCTGATCCCGCTGCCCCATCTCGACCCGCCCGGAATCGTGGTGACCGATGTCGACAGCGCCATGCTCACGACGCGTGTCACGGTCGCGGACGGCAGCCTTAGCGTCGGCCCCGCCGGGGCTTCGGCCATCATCTCGGGCGACGGCACCAATGATCTGCTGCTTTCGGGCACCGCAGAGGACGTCAATCGCGCCCTGTATCTCGTCAGCTACACGCCGGCCGCAGGCGTAAGCGGCGTCCGCACGATCACCGTCACGACCAGCGACGGCAGTCTTTCAGATGTCGACACGGTCTCCGTCTCCATCGCCGACGTCGGCATCGCTCCAGCGGGTGAGGACGTCACCCGAAGCACGCTCGAAGACGTTCCGATCGTGCTCGGAGTCGAAGACTTCCCGTTCACCGATGTCGAAGGCCAGCCCCTGGTCGCCATCCGTCTCGCCAGCCTGCCGACCGCAGGGACGCTTCGCCACGCGGACGGGATCTTGGATCATCTGGATGTCGACGGCGACGGCGTTCCCGATGTCGACATTCGCCGGTTCGAGCTGCGCGTCGGCGAGGAGATCAGCCGCGCGGACCTGGAAGCGGGCCGGATCTCCTACGTTCCGGCGGCGAATGCCAGCGGCAGCACAAGCTTCACCTTTCAGGTCCGGGATGCCGGCGGACCGGATTTCGGCGAAGCGCTGGATGCCTCCCCCAACACCTTCACGATCGAGGTCGCGCCGGTCTACGACCCGCCCTCTCTCTCGGGCTGGGGACCGGAGGCGGGCGCGGCAGTCTGGGATCAATCGGCGCTGTCCACCAACGTCTATGCCGACATCACCGGATGGACGCCCGCCAACGATTTCACCCTGACATTGCCGCAGGCACTGACCGGTTTCACCGTCTACCTCACCGAAAGCGCCGGCTCGACGGCGGATGACGGCGTGTTCGGCGGGTTCAGCGGCACGCTGGGCTGGGGACTCTATACGAACACCGCCGGCGGTGAGCCGGGCAGTCTGCTCTACAGCGGCACCGACCTTTCGCTGATCGGCACCGACACGGGCGTGAACAGCGCTTATGGCGGGAAAGACGTTTATCGCTTCGAAGGCGATTTCGGCCAGACCATCGTCCTGCTGACCGGGACCTATTGGTTCGGCATCCGCGAAACGCGCTGGGGCGGCGATGGCGCCGACGGCAGCGTGGTCGGCTGGGCCTCGGCGACGGCGATGATCGGCGGGCCGGTGAAGCTCGTCCAGGCCCCCTATGTTCCGCTCGGCCACGACAGCGCCTTCGCGCTCACCGGCACTGCGGCCATCGCCTTCACCGAAGCCGATGTGAACACCAGCCCGCAATTGATCGATGCGGACGTGACGTTCACCGCGGTCGAGGGAAATCTGGACGGCGCGGTGCTACGCCTCGCCGGCGCGCTTGCCGAGGACTCGATCGGTGTCCGTCACGGCGGCAGTGGTCCGGGCGAGATCGGCGTCTCGGGCAGCACGATCCTGTACGAAGGACTTGCCATCGGCACCTTGGCCGGCGGCGCAGGCACGACCCTGTCGATCACCTTTGGCGCGGGCGCCAGCGCGGCTGCGGTCGAGGCGCTGATCGAAAGCCTCACCTACGCCAATTCTAGCGACGAGCCCACGCCGATCCGAACCCTGACGCTTACGTTCGAGGACGGGGCGGGACACGGCCTTGCCGCCCCTGCCGAGCTGGTGATCGGGGTCACGCAGAGCAGCGACCTGCCCCATCTCAGCGGGTTTGCCGAAGCGACCATCGTCTTCGCCGAGAATGCGGTCAACGGGACGCCGCGGCTGATCGATGCGCGTGCGGACTTCGTCGGTCAGGAAGGTGGCGGCAAGCTCGTCGTCAGCGGTCTGCTCGCCGAGGACCGGATCGGGATTCTGGACGGCGGCCTGGGCGCGGGCGTGATCGGTACCCAAGCCAATCGCGTCTATTTCGGCGGGGGCCAGATCGGGACCTTTACCGGCGGCGCGGGCACGCCGTTCGTCGTCACCTTCAACAATTCCGCGTCGTCTCGCGCGATCGAGGCGTTGATCGAAAGTCTCACCTACGCCAATGCGAGCGACGCCCCGACCTCGGGACGAACGCTCCAGCTCGACATCCTCGATTCGGACGATGTCGGCCTGCCGGCGCCTGTCGACATCGCGATCACCGTGACCTCGGAGAACGATGCGCCGGTGCTCGGCGACTGGGGCGGCAGCGCCATCGCGTGGAACCAATCGGACTTTGTCCGCACCAACCAGTTCGACATCACGATATCGCAGGTCGCCAACGACTTCACCCTCGGTGCGCCAACGCAGCTTGCCGGCTTCTCGGCCTGGCTCGCCGACGGCCAAGGCAACGACAACGGCATCTTCGACAATTTCAGCGGAACGCTCGGCTGGGCCATCTATAGCGGCACTGACCATCCCGAGACGATCGTTGCGAGCGGCTCGGTCGGCAGCCCGGTCGCGACCGATACCGGCACTCAAAGCTGGTTCGGGGAGGACGTCTTCCGCTTCGACGGCGCCTTCGATGCGCCGGTGACGCTCGGCGCCGGCACCTATTGGTTCGCCTTGCGCGAAGGCGCGTGGGGAGACACCTCGCTCGATTTCACCAGCATCTACTGGCAGGATGCCGACTCCGTGGCGGGCCACGGCTACGCCTCCTTCAGCGATATGGCCGGCGCATGGGTCATCGACGCCAATGACGGTGCCTTTACGCTCACCGCCATTGGCCCGATCGGTCTCGTCGAGGGGACGATCGATCCTGCCGGCCTGTTGCTCGACGCCGACATCACGCTCAGCGATCCCGACGGTGCTCTGGGGGGCGGCAGCATGGTCGTCGCCGGGCTGATGGCGGGCGATCGCGTTGCCATCCGCAGCCAGGGCAGCGGCGCAGGCGAGATCGGGGTTGCCGGCTCCGGCGTCACCTATGGCGGCGTACTCATCGGCCATTTCAGCGGGGGCAACGGGTCGGCATTCCGGGTGGACCTCGATCCGGCAGCAACAGTCGTTGCAGTCGAAGCCCTGATCGAATCGCTCACCTTCGCCAACGACAGCGACACGCCCGCCGCGCAGCGCATCCTGACGCTCACCGTCACCGATGGCGGCGGCGCCGCCGCGACGGCGGGGCCGATCACGATCGAAATCACCGCGGTCAACGACGCACCGACCCTGCAGCTCAGCAGCTCGGCGCCGGGTGCGATCCTTGCTTATACGGAGAACGATGCCGCGGCGCTGATCGCTCCGGACGCGTTGCTCGCCGATGCGGATTCTCCGGATTTCGCCGGTGGCACCTTGTCCGTGAGGTTTCAGGCAAACGGCACCGGCGCCGACCAGCTCGGCATACGTCACCAGGGCATCGGACCGGGGCAGATCGGCGTCGACGCGGCCGCCTCTACGATCGCCTTCGCCGGCACCGTCTTCGCAACGTTCAGCGGCGGCACGAACGCGTCCGATCTCGTCTTCAACTTCGACAGCGACGCGACTGCGCCTGCCGTCCAGGCCCTGATCCGAAGCATCACCTTTGCGAACAACGCCGAGGATCCGAGCGGTGCGCCACGAACCATCTCCTTCCTGATCAACGACAGTGACGGCGGCACCGCTACCGCGCAGGCCGAGGCGACGGTGAACGTGACGCCCGTGAACGATCTGCCTGCCGGCACCGACCGCGGCCTCACCATCCTGGAGGACACTTCCCGTCCGTTGAGCGCGGCCGACTTCGGCTTCTCGGATGCCGACGGCACTTTTACCGGCGTGACGATCAGTGCGGTCACCGGCGGGAGGATCCAGGTGGATACCGACCATGGCGGATCGGGTGGCTTCGCCGATGTGACGATGCCGCAAACCATTGCCATCGCCGACCTCGACGGCGGCTGGGTACGCTTTGTGCCGGAGACGGATGGCTACGGTCCCGCTTACAGTGCGATCACGTTCAGCGTCATCGACGAACAAGGGGCCGCCGACCCCTCCTCCAACACGCTCACTTTCGATGTCACCCCGGTGAACGATGCACCCCTGCTGACGAGCGCTGCGCCGATCGTCGTCGCCGAGCAGATCGCCGCGACGCTGCTCGGCGGCGTCACCGTGTCCGATGCCGACCTCGACAAGAGGAATGGCGGTCTCGGCGACTATGCGGGGGCGACATTCAGCGTCCAACGCAATGGCGGGGCCAATGCAGAGGATGTGTTCAGCCTTGCGTCGAACGGCAGCTTCACCGTGGACGGCGATCAGTTGAAGGCCGGCGGTCGAGTCTTCGGCACCGTGTCGACCGGGTCTTCCGGCACGATCGAGATCAGCTTCACGAGTCTCGAGACGCCGGCAACCTCCGCCCTGGTCGATACGGTCATCCAGGCGATACGCTACACCAACGGCAGCGACACGCCGCCGGCGTCGGTTGAGCTGGCCTACGGTTTCGCCGACGGCGCCCCGGGCGGCGGCCAGGGCAGCGGCGCCGCCGGCCTTGCCGCCCGATCGATCTCCGTGGCCATCGATGCGATCAACGACGCGCCGATCAACGTTGCCCCGATCAGCCAGGGCGGCAGCGAGGATCTGGACGTCGTCTTCTCCGCCGCGCGGGGCAACCCGATCACCGCCTCGGACGCGGAGGCGAGCACGCTGACCGTCACGCTAGCAGTCACGCAAGGGATGCTGAGCCTGGCGGAAACCGCCGCCCTCTCCTTCTCCGCAGGGGACGGTACGCGCGATGCGGCGATGACCTTCAGCGGCACGGCGGCGGCGATCAACGCCGCGCTCGACGGCCTCGTCTATCGCGGCACGCTCAATCAGAATGGCGCGGTGACGCTGACCATCACCACCAGCGATCTCGGCGTCGCTGGCAGCGGCGGCGCGCGGAGCGATCAGGACGCGATCGTCATCAATCTCGCCCCCGACGGCTATCTGGACGGGGATAGCGGCGACAACGACATGGTCGGTACGGGGAACGCCGACATGTTCCTGCTGCACCAAGGAGGGCACGATCACGCCCGCGGCAACGGCCTCAACGACCGCTTCTATTTCGGCGATCAATGGGATTCGGGGGACAGCGTCGACGGCGGCAGTGGCGACGACAGCCTCATCCTCGGCGGCGATTATTTCATGGCCTTCGGGAGCGGCCAGATTGCCGGCGTTGAGCGCTTGCGCCTGCTCAGCGGAAAGGGTGCCGACTTCGATTATCACCTCACCATGACTGACGGCAACGTCGCCGCAGGACAGCAGTTGCGCGTCGATGCATCCGAGTTGCTCGTCGGCGAGACTCTGTTCTTCGACGGCATGGCGGAGAGCGACGGCCGCTGGATCGTCTTGGGCGGCGGCGCCAACGACATCATCCTCGGCGGCATGCTCGCCGACACGATTTCGGGTGGCGCCGGCGACGACACGATCTACGGCAAGCTGGGGCGCGACCAGATTACCGGCGGCCTCGGTGCCGACTTCCTGGTCGGCGGCAGCGACGGCGATGTCTTCGTCTACGGAGCAGCAGCGGAGTCTACCGGAACGAGCTTCGACACCTTCTCCCATTTCGGATCCGGGATCGACCGGATCGACCTGCCGTTCACGGTGACAGCCTGGACCGGGCGCCTGACTGCGGGCGTGCTCAACTCCGCGACGTTCGACAGCGGGCTTGCCGCCGCCGTCGACGGCCCGTTGCAGGCGCATTCCGCCGTGCTGTTCACGCCGAATTCGGGAGACATGGCGGGCCGGGTGTTCGCTGTCGTCGATGCCGACGGAGACGGGGCGTACCGGGCTGGGCAGGATTACGTGTTCGAATTCGCCATCATCCACATGCCGCTCGACGCGTCGACGGCGGTGTTCATCTGAGGCTGACGTGGAGGGACGTGAGGGCTGGCGTCCGGAGACGCCAGCCCTGCCTGGTCAGCCGGCCGGACGCCGCGTCATCAAGGCGGCCAGACGATCCTTCACCTGCAGCCGCAGCCGCTTCAAGCGAAGCAGCTTGAGGCTGTCGGGCAGGCGCCGACGCATTTCCTGGGTGATGGTGTCGTCGAGGCGGCGGTGAACGCTGGTCAGTCTGTAGATGGTGGAAGGCATGTTGCTCTCCGAATATCGGGAATGCCCGCGGGGCGGGCCGGATCTGCTCAGCCGTCGGAAGACGGCGGCGGCAGCCCCGGCGGCGCACGTGCCCGGTAGGAAGAGGGCCGGGCCTGCGCCGGACCCGATGGGGCCGCAGGTCTCGGCGTTGCTGCCGCGTCCGCACCGCCGCTCGGGAGCGAAGGTACGGCGCCGCTCGGCGGGACGAAGGGCTTCGCGTCCGGGCCCGCAAGCGCAGCAAGTCCCTGCCGGGAAGACGTGCGCAGGGCGATCCCGCCTTTGCCCGACGCAACGGTGATCGAGGCGGCGGCCGGGCGGGCGGCGTTTGCGGCGGGTCGGGCGGTGAGTTGGGCGCCGAGCACGAAGCCCAGCATCGTCATCACCGCAAGAATGTGGCGGACGCTGCGCGGCCGAGCGCGGTCGTCGTACGCCGCCTCGGCGGGCGGCAGAGGTGCTGATCCGCGGAGCGCCTCGGCTGACGCGGCGCGGCGACGCCGGCTCGACGTCAGCCCTCGATGCGCGGGTGCCCGCGGGCCGCGCACCCGCGGCGCGGACTTGAGTTCGTCCATCCTGTCTGATCCTCGGCAGCAGAGAGCGCGCTCCGGCGTCCCTGATTTGCAGGTGCAATCGGATCAGAAGGCTGGCGGGGCGCGTGCTCCGAGGGGAAGATAGCCGGCCTGACGCAAGGCAGCTCCAAGCGGCCGTGCGGCAATCTGGGCGCGGCGTGCCAAACCGAAGGCGGCGATTCCGGCGAGGACGACGACAAGAAGTGCGATGCCGTCGGACGAGGCCACCCCGTCGGCATCATCGCCGTCACCGGAACCGGCACGCAGCCGTGCGGACTTCTGCAAGGAAAGGGGCGAAGCCGGTGCAAGCGAGACGTCGTCGGTGAAGGCGCTGAAGGCGGAGCGGGTCGTGCCGGATACGGGCCCCGGCAAAGGCCCAAATGCATGGGTGAAGATCGAGAGCAGAAGGAGCCACAGGGCGACTCCACTCACTCTTGGCCTCTCAGGCTCTACGATCGATGCACGCGGCATCCCTTCAACTTAGGATCACGGGGCTGGATGTGAAGGCCGCAATCGCCGGGAAGCAGAGGAAATCGGACCAGCCGATGGCCGCCTCATCGATTCGTTGATTGCCGGTAAAAGCTATCTGTTTCACCTGATTGGGAAAAGCGAGGAGCGGATGATGTTGGCAATCGAGAACACCGGCGTCGGCACGGCATCGGGCGCAACCGCCGCGGGCGCGGCGCCGCCGCCGATTCCGACGGACACGCGCGGGCGGCCCGACGTCGACGCGCTTGGAATCGAGATTGCGGCCCTTGCGCAGACGGATGGCGGCGCGGCAGCCGCGCGCTACAGCCAGGCGGCGCAGGTCCTGACCCCCGTCGAGCAGGGCGAATTGTTGCGATCGATGCCCGCGACCGCGGCGTTCGGCGGATGGGACCTGCCCGGCATCCCCGATCTTCCAGGGCTGCCCTCGCTTCCGCTTCCGGACCTTCCCGGTCTGCCCGGCTTGCCGTCGATCCCCTTCCCCAACCTGCCGAGCCTGCCGGACATTCCGAACCCGATCGATCTGGCGCAGCGCGGTCTTCAGAGCCTGCGCGAAGCCGCCGACGCGATCGGCGACCAGCTCCGCACCCTGCCGCATGAGGCAGCCGATGCGCTCGCCGACTCGATGCGGGGCGACCAGGCGCGCCCACTGACCGGTGCGGAGCGCAACGCGATCCGAGCGGCCTTCGGCGATGAGATCGATCTGGACGACGTCAGGATCGTGGACGGCCCCGGCAAGTCTCCCGCGGCGCATGCCGCGTTCAAGGTGGGGGGCAATCCGGCGATCACGATCGGCAACACAATCTATCTCGACAAGGACCATTATTCGGGTGATCTCGGCCAGCCCGGCGTCGAGCGCGAATTGCTGCTCCATGAATTCACCCATGTCGTTCAGTACGAACGGCTCGGCTACGGATCGTTTGCGGGGAAATATGCCAACGACCTGAAGGACCATGACTTCGATCGAAACGCGGTCTATCGCTACGACACGCGCGACACGCGCTTTGCGGACGAGACGATCGAAGGACAGGCGGAGATGGTCGGCGATTATGCGCGCCTGCGCGGATCCTCCTTGCCGCAAGATCAAGCGACCTTGCGGGACCTGGAGAAGCGCCTGGACGGCACGGGAATCTATGGTCTCTAGCGACGCACGGCGTTCTGCGCTCGCCGTCGCGGTGGCATTGCTGCTGTGCGGATGCCGTGAGGGCGCCGAGCTTCACGTAGCCCAGGATATGCAAAGCGTCTCCTTCTCCCTGGAAAGGCGTGACGCTCCCGCCTGCATCGACAGCATCAGCGTCTACCCCTCCGCGCCCGACAGCGCCGCGCCGATATGGGACGCCAGCCGTGATCGAACTGCTGCTGGATGCGTCACCCGGCTTCGCTACGGAGAATTGCCCAACGGGTTCGGCGCGCGCACGGCCGCGGTCCCGCTGCAACCTGGCGCCTCGTACCGCGTGATGGCTTCCGGTGCCGGCTTCTCCGCGGCCGCCCAGTTCGCACGGAGCCTGCCCGAGGATTGAAGAGTGGCGCCTGCCGGCCCCACTGTAATCGGTTGCGACCATGGTCGTATATGTCGGGGGGATCGCGATCCACTAAGACTATGCCGACAACGGCGCTGACCAGAGATCATGCGCCATCAACAAAAAAGGGGCGGATGATGGGGACTATCGCGCTTGATCGGCATTTTCGTGGTACCGCTATCAGTCTTGCGGCGCTGGCTGCATCGCTGAGCGTCACACCGGCGTTCGCGCAGGATGCGCCCGCCGATCCGCAGGCGGATGCCGCCGCACCTGCGAGCGACGAGGCCCAGGTCGCGCCGGCGGCGCGTTCGGCGGGACCGGACGACGAACGCGAAGTGATCATCACCGGCACCCGCATCCGCACCAGCGGCTTCACCGCGCCGACTCCGACAACGATGATCGGCGAGGAGCAGATCACCGCCAACGCGCAACCGAACATCTTCAACACAATCGCGCAACTGCCCTCCCTGCAGGGCTCGACCGGTGCCGCCACCGGTACGTTCAGCACGTCCAGCGGCCAGCAGGGCCTCAGCTCCTTTTCGCTGCGCGGCCTCGGCACGATCCGTACCCTCACCCTGCTGGACGGGCAACGCGTCGTCGGTGCCAATGTCACCGGCGTGCCGGACATCAGCCTGTTCCCGCAACTGCTGATCAACCGGGTCGACGTGGTCAATGGCGGCGCCTCCGCCTCCTACGGCTCGGATGCGGTCGGCGGCGTCGTGAACTTCATCACCGACACCCGCTTCACCGGCTTCAAGGCGAACGTTCAGGGCGGCGTCACCCCTTATGGCGACGACGGGCAGGCGCTTGTCCAGGCGGCGTTCGGCAAGGCCTTCCTCGACGATCGCCTGCACCTGATCGTCAGCGGCGAATATGACCATGAGGCGGGCGTCGGCCCCGGCGACTTCGGCACCGATCTCGCCGGCCAGCGCGACTGGTATCGTGCGACCACCCTGCTCAACACCGGCGTGACCAACAACGGCCTGCCGCAGTTCAACTATCGCGACTTCGCCCAGCCCTACCAATATGCCTTGTACGGGCTGATCAACAACGGGCCGCTGCAGGGCATCGCCTTCGATCGCGGCGGGACTCCGTTCGCCTTTAACTACGGATCGAACGGCCAGCCGCTGGGCAACGGCCGCGTCTCCAATTGCTATCCGGGCAACAGCTTCTGCATCGGCGGCGATCTGTCGGGGGCGCCGGGATCGGGCGCATCGCTCAAGTCGTCGCTGGAACGCGCGGTCGGCTTCGGCCGCCTCGGCTACGACTTCGCCGAGAACAACGAGATCTACGTCACCGTCAACGTCGCGCAGGTGAAGACGAGCAACCAGCCGAGCCCCGGCTACAACCGGCCCAACCTCACCGTACAATGCGCCAATCCATACCTGCCGCAGGTGATCCGGGATCGCTGCGCCACCGCCGGAATCACCTCGTTCAATTTCGGCACCAGCAACGGCAGCTTCCCGGACCCGAGAGTGTCGACCGACCGCCGCCAATATCGCTTCGTCGCCGGCCTCAAGGGCGTGTTCGGCCTCGCCGGTACAGATTGGAATTACGACGGCTATTACGAGCATGGGATCACCATCTCGGACATCGACGTCGACGACATCGTACTGCAGAACCGCTACGTCGCAGCGACCAACGCGATCAGCCTCAATGGCCAGATCGTCTGCGCCGATCCTGTCGCCCGCGCGGCAGGATGCCAACCGATCAACATCTTCGGCGGCTTCACGCCCTCGGACGCGGCGCTCGCCTACGTCACGCCTGAAAATGGTCCGTTCCAGCACACCAAACTGACCCAGGACGTCGCCAGCCTCAATTTCTCCGGCGAGCCGCTCAACCTGTGGGCAGGCCCGCTGTCGGTGGCGTTCGGCGGCGAATATCGCCGCGAATTCTACCGCGTGAACGCGGATCCCTATGGCGCCGGCGTCACCCCACTCAGCCCGAACAGCGCCGAATATCCGGCGGATCCTCTGCTCAATGCGCCGCTCGGCAGCAACTGGGCGGCCGGCAACTACAAGAATGGCCGCGGCAAATATGACGTGATCGAGGGTTTCCTCGAGCTCAACCTGCCGCTGGTCAACAGCGAGCAGCTCGGCCGCGCCAATCTGAACGGCGCGGCGCGCGTCACCCATTACAGCACCTCTGGAACGGTGTGGGCCTGGAAGGTCGGCGGCACCTGGGACACGCCGCTCGAAGGCATCCGCCTCCGCGCCGTGACCTCCCGCGACGTCCGTGCGCCCAATCTGTCGGAATTGTTCGCAGCGCCGACGGTGACGACCCTGCCCAACTTCAACGATCCGTTCCGCAACGTCGCGGTGCAGGCCTTCCAGAACACGATCGGCAATCCGGACCTCAAGCCGGAGATCGCCCGCAACACCACGCTCGGCGTCGTATTGTCGCGGCCGGACTGGCTGCCGGGCCTCAGCCTCTCGGTCGATTATTACACGATCAAGCTGAACGGCGTGATCTCGACCTTGACGGCGGACCAGATCGTCCGCTTCTGCTTCGAGGGCAATCAGACCTTCTGCGGCGGCTTTGTGCTCGACAGCCCGGTTCAGGGCGGCAATTTCATCAATGTCCAGCCGTTCAACCTCGCCTCGTGGAAGACCAGCGGCTTCGACATCGAGGCGAGCTATCAATGGCAGCGGCCGCTTGGGCTGCCGGGCACCCTCACCCTCCGTGCGCTCGCCACCCACGTCCGCGAGTTCAAGGTCAATGCCGGTATCGCCGGAGTGGACGTCGTCGACCAGGCCGGCGCCAACACCGGCAACACGCCCGACTGGAAGCTGCTCGGCATCCAGACCTACAGCACCGACAAGTTCAGCCTGACGGTTCAGGAACGCTGGTTCAGCGACGGCGTGTTCGGCAACCAATATGTGGTCTGCACGACCGGCTGTCCGGTCTCGACCGGCAACCATCCGACGATCGACTACAACAAGATGAAGGGCGCGCTCTACATCGACGTCGGCGGATCGGCGAAGGTCAGCGAGAATTTCGAAGCCTTCTTCAAGATCGACAATCTGTTCGACCGCGACCCCGAACCCTCACCGCAGACCAACACCGGCCTCGACGTCAACCCGGCGCTCTACGACACGCTGGGCCGCATCTACCGCGCCGGAGTTCGCCTGCGCTTCTGATCCACCGGGCTCTCCGCCTGGGCCGGCGAAGATGAGGAACGTGCAAGCCAGTGCCGCAGGGGGAGCGGCAGCACGTTCCGCACTCTTGGCCGGCCCGTTTTTTTCGGGCGGCCCGCGGAGATCAGGCGTGCGGCTGGGCGGGGCCCTGGCCGAACGCGGCTTCCATGTCCTCGATCGAGCCGACCGGCTCCGCCCGCACGGCATCGTCCGCACGCGGGAAGATCGCGTCCAGGCGCTGACGCAGCGTGGTCTCGAACTCGTCGCGACCATGGCGCCGTGAATTCGTACAGGTGATCTCGCGGTGGATGGCATCCTTGATGCGCTGCAGGCCATCATTGCCGATCACGCCGGCCTTCACGAGTTCTGCGCAAAGCTGGAGAAAGCCGACGCTGGTCGCCTGGGCACGCAGGCCGATGAATTCCAGTTCCTGATGCAAGCGGCGCGCTTCGTTGTAGTTGCTCATGCTGGTACCTCTCCGGACCGGCCGGTCACCCGAAAGGCGCCGATCGGTTGTGCTTGTCAGGGGACCTTAACCCACGGCCCTGGTTGAGGAAATGGGGTTGATGCGACGGTGATGGCAAACACGATCAGGCGGATCGCCCCCGCGCCGTCACCGGCCAGAAGGCGACCACGGCATCGCCCTTCACCACGACGTAGCGGTCGTAGAGGTTGACGGTGGGATCGCAATGCGGCGGCACCAGGGTGACCAGATCGCCGAGTCCAGGATCGCTGCCGCCGCAGGGCGTGATCAGCATGCCGTGCTCGTCGCCCATGAAGACGTAGCGCGAAGCGGGATCGGTGCCCGACAAGACGACCGGAGCTCCGGCGTCGGTCGCCATCGCCTTGAGGCCGGCGTCGATCGTCACCCGTCCCGGCGTGTTGACGCTGATCACCCGCGTGTCGATTGCCAGCGCCTGCTCGAACGTGGGGCCGACGACCTCGCAGTCGCGATATTCGCGGTCCATGAAGATGTAGGAACCGACCTGAAACTCGTTCAGCACGCCAAGCTCGGCGTCGATCGCGAAGCTGCCGGTGCCGCCGCCGGTGACCGTCTCGGCCGGCAAGCCGGCAGCAGCGAGCGCGGCGAGAATCGTGCGCAGATAGTCGGCTCGCTCGGCCAAGGCGGTGCGGCGATCGCCGGCGGCGGTCACGTGCTGGAGGGTTCCGCAATAATATTGGACACCGCGGTAGCGCAGCCCCCCCGAGGCGGCGATCCGCCCGGCGAGTGCGACGGCAGCCGAGGCCGAAGCGACCCCGGTGCGGTGGGCGCCGGGATCGATGTCGACCATGACGTCGATGCCGCCGTCGCCGACCGCCTCCGCGATCCGATCGACATTGTCCGGATGGTCGACGACGACCGCGAGGCGCGGGATCGTGCGGGCGAGGCGGGCGAGCCGTTCGACCGCCTGTCCTGGCACGACGGGAGACGTGATCAGGATGTCGTCGATTCCGTCGGCCGCGAGCGCCTCAGCCTCGCCGAGCTTGGCGCAGCAGATGCCGACGGCGCCGGCAGCGCGCTGGCGCCGCGCAATCTCACCGCTCTTGTGGGTTTTCGAATGCGGACGAAGCGCGACGCCCTTGTCGCGCGCCCATGCCGCCATCGCCGCGACGTTGCGCTCTAAGGCGGGCAGATCGAGCACCAGAGCGGGTGTCGGCAGGTCGGCACGTCGGAGCGGGGTCATGCTTCCACTCCCGTGTCGGCCTGAAACCGTTCGAGGGCCTGTCGAAGATCGTCGCCGCAATCCCGCAGGATCGTCGCCGCGGCGGCGGGATCGACGCCGAGCGCGACCAGGGCGGCGGGCTTGATGCGGCCGCCGGCGCGTTCCAGCGCAGCCTCCGCCTTCGGCCGGCTAACGCCGCTGATCTCGGAAACCATCGTCACCGCCCGATCGCGCAGCTTGCGGTTGGACAGACGCATGTCGACCATCAGCCCGCGATAGACCCGGCCGAGGCGGAGCATGATCGTGCTCGACAGCAGGTTGAGCGCGATCTTCTGGGCGGTGCCCGCCTTCATCCGGGTGGAGCCCGCGACCACCTCGGCGCCGGTGTCGAGCAGGATCGGATGCGCAGCCGCCGCCAGCAGCGGCGTCCCAGCGTTGCTGGCGATGCCGACGGTGAGCGCACCCGCCGCGTCACCCGCGCGCACTGCTGCGACCGTATACGGCGTTCGGCCGCTGGCGGCGACGCCGATGACGACATCCTCCGCGGTCGGGTTGAGAGCGCGGATTGCGGCTTCTCCCGCCGTCGCATCGTCTTCGGCACCCTCGACGCTGACGGTCAGCGCCGCCATGCCGCCCGCCAGCGCAAAGCCGGTCCGCTCTGCGCCCCAATCATAGGTCGGCGCGAGCTCGACGCCGTCGAGCACCGCGAGCCGTCCCGATGTGCCGGCGCCGGCATAGATCAGCCGGCCGCGGCCACCGCGCAAGCGCCCTGCAGCGGCGTCCGCGGCGGCCGCGATCGCCGAAGTTTGCGACTGGACCGCGGCAACGGCAGCGAGCTGGCCTTCCAGCATCGCCTGCACCGCATCCTGGCTCGGCCAGAGGTCGAGATCGGCGAAGCGGGCGCTGATCAGCTCGGTCGACATGTGAAAAGCTCCTGTTCCACGGCGTTCCCGGCCTATAATGGCAAGGCCGGACACCATCCGAGCAGCACCGCCGCGGGGTCAAGTTCGCAGATATGGATTATTTCCTCGGAATTGATGCGGGCGGCTCGCACACCAGGGCGCGGCTGGTCACGGCCGGCGGCGAGATCGTCGGCACTGGCGAGGCTGGCCCTGCCAATGCGCGGATCGGGCTCGACCTGGCGATCGACGCCGTGCAGGCGGCGGCGCTGCAGGCGATGTCCGAGGCCGGTCTCGACGAAGGCGATCTAGCGTCGATCCGCGCCGGCCTCGGCATTGCCGGGCTCAACCGCCGCGGCGTCCTGCCCGGCCTGCAGGAGCATCATTTCCCGTTCCGATCGATCGCTTTCGCCAGCGACGCCGCGATCGCCAACCTTGGCGCCCATGCCGGCGGCGACGGCGCGATCGTCATCGTCGGCACCGGCAGCATCGGCTTCGCACGGGTGGGAGACGACATCACCACGATCGGCGGCTACGGCTTCCCCGTGTCCGACGAAGGCAGCGGCGCCGATCTCGGCCTGCGCGCGATCCGGCAATCCTTGTGGGCGCGCGATGGGCGCATTCCGCCAAGCCCGATGACCGACGACGTGCTGGCCTATTTTCACGGCTCGGCCGGCGAGATCGTCGACTGGACGGCCCGGGCGACCGCGACCGACTATGCCGCCTTCGCGCCGATGGTGATGGACCGCGCCGGAGAAGGCGACGCGGTGGCGGAGCCGATCGTCCAGGCCGCCGCGCGCCGGCTCGACCGGTTGATCCGGGTGCTGCTCGATCGGGGGGCGCCGAGCTGCTGCCTGATGGGCGGCGTCGCCGCGCGGATGCGGGACTGGCTGGCGGCGAGCATCCGCGAACGGCTGAGCGAACCATTGGGCGACGCGCTCGACGGCGCGATCCTGCTGGCCCGTACCCGCGCCGTCGAAAAGGAGGGCTGAGACAGGCGGGGCCGAACGCGCTAGGCTCTCCGCCATGAATCTTCGCCACATCGAGATCTTCCACGCGGTCTACGTCAACGGCTCGGTCACCGCCGCGGCCCGGGCGCTCAACGTGTCGCAGCCGTCCGTGTCGAAAATGCTGCGCCACGCCGAGACCCTGCTCGGCTTCCAGCTGTTCCAGCGCACCAATGGCGGCGGCCTGATCCCGACCCACGACGCCCACACCCTGTTCAGCGAAGTGAGCGAAATCCAGGATCGGGTCCATGCATTGCGCGAGGCGGCGCGTAACCTGCGGCGCGGGGCGGACGGGATGCTGCGCGTCTCCGCCTTGCCCTCTCTGGCGCTCGATGCACTTCCGACCGCGGTCTCGCTGTTCCTCAAGAGCCATGAAAACGTCCGCTTCGACCTGCAGACCGTTCATCACGACGATCTGCTGAGGAAGCTGTACGAGCGCGAAACCGATGTCGCGATCGCCTATCAGGTGCCGCCGGCGGCGCCGATCGCCCACCGCTGGGTCGGCGAGGGCGAGCTCGTCGTGCTCTACCGGGAGGAGGACATGCCCGACGCGCCGCCGAGCGTCGAGCTCGAGCGCCTGTGCGGCCGCAAGTTCATCAGCGTCGCCGCAAGCGGGCCGATCGGCCAGTTGTTCACCCAGGAGCTGCAGCGACTGGAGATCGAGCTGGACGAGATGGTCTCGGCGCGCACCTTCTACATCGCCAGCGCGCTCGTCCGCCAGGGCGTGGGCATGACCGTCGTCGACAGCTTCACCGCCCAGGCGTGCCTTGCGCCGGGACTGTCGATGCGGCCGCTCAAACCGCGCATCGCGTTCGATATCTACGCGATGTTCCTGATCAACCGCCCGCCCGGCGCGCTGGCCAACGACTTCCTGAAGACGCTGACCCGGGTGCTCGACACTCCATAACGGAAGGTTATGGCCGCGCCCGAACTCGCTATTCGTTGCGGCTCCGGTGCGTGGATAGGCTCTCGGCCACATGATACCGGCACCTTTCCTCCTCTATCTCGGCCACAGCGCGGACGCGCTCGGCATCAAGACGTCCCGCGGCCTCGCCGAATTCCGCCGCGAGGATTGCGTCGGCGAATTTCGCCATGACGATTCCCCTCTCACCCTGGGCCTGCCGCGGATGACGATGGCGGAAGCGGTCGCAGCCGGGGCGAAAACCCTGGTACTCGGAATTGCGGGTGCCGGCGGCAAGCTGCCGGCCGAGCTGATCGCCGATGCGAAAGCCGGGCTGGAGGCGGGCCTGAACGTGGCCGCCGGGCTGCACGAGCGCCTGCGCGACCAGCCGGAGCTGGCGTCGATAGCCCAGCGCAGCGGCCTGCAATTGTTCGATGTCCGCGAGCCGCCACGCGGCCTCTCTGTCGGCAAGGGCACGCCGCGGGCCGGCCATCGCCTGCTCACCGTCGGCACCGACTGCTCGGTGGGCAAGATGTATGCGACCCTCGCCCTCGCCCGCGGGCTGCAGGCACGCGGTGTCGCTGCCGACTTCCGCGCGACGGGCCAGACCGGCATCCTGATCGCCGGGGCCGGTGTTGCGGTCGACGCCGTCGTCGCCGACTTCATATCGGGCGCGATCGAGCAACTGTCCGAGGCCCGCGACGACGACGGCTGGGACCTGATCGAGGGTCAGGGCTCGCTCTTCCACCCCTCCTTCGCCGGAGTTTCGCTCGGCCTGCTGCACGGCGCACAGCCGGAAGCCCTGGTTCTCTGCCACGATCCGGCCCGTCCGCACATGCGCGGCATCCCCGGCCGGGCGTTGCCCGATCTCGGCCTCTGCCTGGAGCGAAATCTCGAGGCGGCACGGCTGACCAGCCCCGGCGTGCGTGCGGTCGGCATCTGCCTCAACACCTCAGGCATGGACCGCGACGCCGCCCTTCGCCTTTGCGCCGCGACGCAGGACCGGCTGGCCTTGCCCTGCACCGATCCGATCGCCTTCGGCGTCGAACCCATTCTCGACCGTTTGCTATGCACCGATATCTCGACGCGCAGCACGACCGCTTCGCACTAACCCACCCGTTCCGGATCGCCCGCGGCGTCAAGACCGCCGCGGACGTGATCACGGTGACGGTGCGGCAGGGCGGCAAGATCGGCCGCGGCGAGGGCGTTCCCTATCCGCGCTACGGCGAGAGCGTCGAAAGCGCGCTCGCCGCGATCGAGGACGTGCGGCCGCTGATCGAGGCAGGGGTCGATCGCAAGGGGCTGATGACCGCGCTCGGCCCGGGCGCCGCCCGCAACGCGCTCGATTGCGCGCTCTGGGACCTGGAGGCGCGGCAGCGCGGGCGCAGCGTCGCCACGATCACCGGCGCCGCCGTCCCGGCGCGGATCGCGAGCGCCCTGACGGTGGTGATCGACACGCCCGACAAGATGGCGGAGGCCGCCGCCGCGATCGCACACGCTCCGGTGATCAAGGTGAAGGTCGACGCGATCGCCCCCGAAGCGCAGATCCGCGTGGTGCGTCAGGCGGCACCGGCGGCGCGGATGATCGTCGATCCCAACGAAAGCTGGGATCAGGCCATGGTCGAGCGCCTGCAAAAGCTGCTCACCGACTGCTGGATAGACCTGCTCGAACAGCCGGTGCCGGCCGGCGAGGATGCGTGGCTGGAGGGGTTCGAACCTGCGGTTCCGATCTGCGCCGACGAAAGCTTCCACACTGTCGACGATCTCGAGACGGTCGCGGCCCGGTATCAGATGGTCAACGTCAAGCTCGACAAGAGCGGCGGTCTGACCGGCGCCCTGCAGGCGGCGAAGGCCGCGCGTGCACTCGGCCTCGGGCTGATGACCGGCTGCATGGTGAGCTCGTCGCTGTCGATCGCGCCGGCGCTTCACATCGCCGGGCTGTCGGACTTCGTCGACCTTGACGGTCCGATCTGGCTCGCCGAGGATCGGGCCGACGGCGTGCGGGACGAAGACGGCTATCTGCTTGCGCCGGCGACGGGTTTCTGGGGAACGGAATGAGAGTGCGACATGCCGGTCTGCTGATCGCCGCGGCTGGCCTGAGCCTCGGCGCGGCGCCGGCACGGGAGACGGTCGACCTGCTGATCCGCGGTGGTACGATCTACACCGGAGACGCGGCGCCGTTCACCGGCGATGTCGCAATTTCGGGCGACCGGATCAGCCTTGTGGGTCCGCACCTGAAGGTCACGGCACGGCGGACCATCGACGCGCGCGGCTTGGTCGTCGCCCCCGGCTTCATCGATCCGCACACCCATGCCGGGGCGCAGCTCGCCTCGGACGATCCGGCGACGCGGCTTATCCCGGGTTTCCTGACCCAGGGCGTCACCACCGCCCTCATCGGCAATGACGGCGGCGGCGATCCGGATCTCGGCAAGGTGCTGGGGAGCGCTTCGTCGAAGCCGGTCGGGATCAATTATGCCGCTTATGTCGGCCTCGATCCGGTGCGCAAGAAGGTGATCGGAGAGGCGGACCGCGCCCCCACCGCCGAGGAGCTCCAGCGCATGAAGGCGCTGGTCGCGGGTGCGATGTGCAAGGGCGCGCTCGGCTTCTCGACCGGATTGTTCTACGCGCCCCAGAGCTTCGCGAAGACGGACGAAATCGTTGCCCTGGCGCGGGAGGCTGCGATTCGCGGCGGCGTCTATGACAGCCACCTTCGCGACGAATCCTCCTACACGATCGGCCTCGCCGCGGCCGTGCAGGAAGCGCTCGACATCGGCCGCGAGGCCGGAATGCCGGTCCACATCTCCCACATCAAGGCGCTCGGAGTCGACGTCCACGGCCAGGCGCCGGCGATCATCGCGCGGATCGAGCGGGCGCAGGCGGCCGGGCAGAAGGTCACCGCCGACCAATATCCCTGGTCGGCATCGGGCACGAGCCTGGTCGCGTCGCTCGTCCCCCTCTGGGCGCAGGACGGTGGCCGTGCGGCGATGCTGAAGCGGTTCGACGATCCGGCCCTGGCGGCACGGCTGCGCGCCGACATGACGGAGAATCTGCGCCGCCGCGGGATGGCGGGCGCGTTGCTGATCACCGAGGGCGAGCAGCGCGGCAGGACGCTCGAAGCCGTCGCCAGATCACGCGGCGAGGACCCGATCGCGGCCGCCATTGCCGTGATCCGGGTGAAGGATCCCGCCGTCGCCTCGTTCAACCAGATCGAGGCCGACATCGAAGCCTTCATGCGCCGCCCGTGGGTGATGACCGGATCCGACGCCTCGACCGGCCATCCCCGCTCCTACGGCAGCTTTGCCCGCAAATATGCGAACTATGTGGTGAAGCGGAAGACGATCTCGCTGCGCGATTTCATCTACCGCAGCGCGACCCTCACCGCCGACACGTTCGGCCTCGCCGACCGCGGGCGCTTGCGGGCGGGCGCGTTCGCGGACGTCGTCCTGTTCGATCCCAAGCGCTTCGCCGCACGCGCGACCTACGAACAGCCCGCCTTGCTCTCGGCGGGCGTGCGCGCCGTCTTCGTCAATGGCGTGCTCGCGGTGAACAATGGTGAAGTGACCGGTGGCGCGGCCGGCCGGCCGCTGCCCCACCGGCCGACCCCCGGGCGCTGTCCATGACTTTGCTGAGGGCCTGGTTCGCGATCCCCTTATGGAAGCGCGTGCTCGGCGCGCTCGCGCTCGGCCTGGTCTTCGCGCTGCTGTGGCCGCAGGCGACGCCGGCGGTGCAGTTCATGGGCGACCTGTTCGTCCGCGCGATCCGCATGCTGGTGGTGCCGATCGTGCTGGTGACGATCGCCTCCGGGATCACCGCCCTGGGCGATCCCAAACGGATCGGCGGCCTCGGCGCGCGCACGATCGGCCTGTTCGCGCTGACCACCGCCGTCGCGGTGTCGGTCGGCATGGCCGTCGCAACCCTGGTGCGGCCGGGCGTCGGGGCGCCGCTCGGCAGCGCAACGGCAAAGGCACTCGGCACGCCACCGTCGCCCTATGAGCAGTTGATCGGGATCGTCCCGACCAACATCTTCGACGCGCTCGCCAAGGGCGACATGCTGGCGATCATCTTCGTCGCGATCCTGCTCGGCGTCGGGACCTTGGTTGCCGGAGAGGCCGGCCGGCCGCTCGCGGGACTGCTCCAGTCCGCGTCGGCGGTGCTGCTCAAGATCGTCGGGATCGTCATGGAAGCGACCCCCTTCGGCGTGTTCGCGCTGATCGCGGTGGCGGTGGCGGCGAACGGCGCCAAGGTGTTCGTCAACGTCGGCTGGCTTGCCGTCGCGGTCGTGCTTGGCTCGGCGATCCAGATCGTGCTGGTGCACAGCGTCATCCTGAAGGTGCTGGCACGGGTGCCGGTCGGCCGGTTCTTCCGAAGCATCATCGATGCGATGGTGGTCGCTTTCTCCACCGCCTCGAGCTCCGCAACCTTGCCGGTCGCGATGCGCATCGCAGAGCAGAAGCTTGGAGTCGGGCGCCCGGTCTATTCGACCGTGCTGCCGCTCGGCGCCAGCATCGGCAAGGACGGGACCGCAATGTATGTCGGCCTGCTCAGCCTGTTCAGCCTGCAGGCGTTCGGCACGCCGATGACTCCGACCGTCTATGCGCTGGTCCTGCTGACCGGGGCGCTCGCCGCCTTCGGCACCGCCCCGGTGCCCTCGGCTTCCCTGTTCATGCTCGCCGCCGTGCTCTCCGCGGTCGGAATCGCGCCCGAGCAGACGGCTCTGGTGGTCGGCTTCGTCCTGCCGTTCGACCGCCTGCTCGACATGACCCGCACGGTGCCGAGCGCCAGCGCCAACCTGACGGTGGCGACGACCGTGGCGCGGTGGGAGGGCGAGCTCGACGAAGAGGTTCTCCGCACTCGAGTGGACACGAACATGGCGCAACCAGACACCACCCCCCGTTCGGGCTGAGCCTGTCGAAGCCCTTCCTTTCCCTTCGGCGCGAGCAAGAAGAACGGAGCTTCGACAAGCTCAGCTCGAACGGAGCGAGAGTGGCGTGGGCCCGATGCGCATTCGTTATGATCGGGCCAAACCTGCGCATGGCCGAAACGCTTGCCCCGCAGCGCGTTCGCCCTACGGTTCGGGCATGCAACGATCCCGCCGTCCTGCGCCGCTCGCGCTCCTGTTCCTATTCCTCGCCGCCCCTGCCCTCGCCAAAGAGCCACTCCAGCAGCGCGTCGAAGCCAAGCTCGCCGAGGCTGGGCCGGGCCCCAGGTTCGGCCTGGTCGTGGCCGATGCGGACGGGCGGGAGCTGATCGCGATCAATCCGGACCAGCGTTTCATTCCGGCCTCCAACACCAAGATCTTCACCACGGCCGCGGCGTTCGCCATCCTCAAGGATCTCGACCAGCCCGACCAGAGCGGCGGCGCCTCGGTGCGGCTGGAGGGCAAGGACGTGCCCGATGTCGTGCTGCGCGGCCACGGCGATGCCCGTCTGTCGAGCGCGCCGGACTGCGTCTCCGACTGCCTTGCCACGCTTGCCGATGCCGTGGCGGCGAGGACGAAGCGTGTCCGCGACGTGGTCGGCGACGACAGCCTGTTCCCGGACGAACGCTGGAGCCCCGGCATGAGCTGGAACAACATCGTTTCGCGCTACGGCACCGGCATTTCGGCGCTGACGCTCGACGACAACGAGTTGGCGATCCGCGTCGTTGCGACGAGCCCCGGCGCGCCGCCCAAGATCGAGCTCCTGCCTTATTACGACATCGACAATCGCGCGGTGACCGTCGCCTCCGGCGAAACG
Organism: Sphingosinicella sp. BN140058; assembly: GCF_004135585.1. NCBI lineage: Bacteria > Pseudomonadati > Pseudomonadota > Alphaproteobacteria > Sphingomonadales > Sphingosinicellaceae > Sphingosinicella > Sphingosinicella sp. BN140058. Next base: position 1,415,544 of record NZ_CP035501.1, read on the forward strand.
GCCCTCAGCGCCGAGCGGATGCCGAACAGCCGCCTGCTCCGCCTTTCCGGCACGATCGCCGCCGGAGCCGAGCCCGAAATCGTCCGGGTGGGGATCGACGATCCCGCCCATTTCGCGGCGTGGCGGTTCAAGGCCCTGCTCGAGGCGCGCGGGGTAAGGGTCACCGGCAAGGTCGACGTCCGCCACCGCCCGCTCGGCCCCGGCGACGACCCCAAGCGACGCGGAGCGGCGCCGATCGCTCGCCCGGCCGAGCCGGAGGCACTCGCCCGCCTGACGCCGCCGCCTGTCACCGAAGACCTCGTCCTCATCAACAAGGTCAGCCAGAATCTTCATGCCGAGTTGATGCTGCGCCGGGTGGCGCTGGTGAACGGTACCGGATCGATCGCCGACGGCGTCGCTGCCCTGCAGGCGATGCTGGAGCGGGCCGGTGTGCCCCGGACCGGCTGGGACTTTTCGGATGGATCGGGCATGTCGACCTACAACCGGGTGGCGCCGCGCACGACGATCCGCCTGCTGCGCTGGATCGCTGCGCAGCCTTGGGGGACGCAATGGCGCCAGACGCTGCCGGTCGGCGGCGTCGACGGCACGCTCGGCCGCCGCTTCCGCGGCACGCCGCTCCAGGGCAAGGTCTTCGCCAAGACCGGCACGATCAACGCGACCAATGCGCTGTCCGGCTATCTGACCGCCAGGAGCGGCCGCACCCTCACCTTCTCGGCTTACGCGAACGATGTGCCCGAGGACGTTGCCGCGACCAGGCTGATCGACGCGGCCTTGGTGCTGGTTGCAGAGGAGAATTGAGCTTCATATGCCGCCGCAACAGCCGTTCGGGCTGAGCCTGTCGAAGCCCCTTCCTTCCCCTTCGAGACATTGATCGGAAAGGGAAAAAGAGGGCTTCGACGGGCTCAGCCCGAACGGAATCTCGGGATTATCGGCCGAACGCAGCGATCACCGCGTCCCCTGTCTGCCTGCGCAGTTCCAGGATCCCGGTCTCGCGATGTCGGGTCGGATGCACGCGGTTGGTGAGCAGGGTCCAGGCGAGACCGCGGTCGAAGTCGATCCAGAGGCCGGTGCCGGTGAAGCCGGTATGGCCGATCGTTTCCGCCGAGCACGCATCGCCGCCGTGCCAGCCGGCGAAGCGACGTTCCCAGCCGCAGGTGCGCTCGGCACGAACGGAGGTTCGGATGGCGGCGAGCAGGGCCGGGCTTGCGCCGGTGCCGTTGAGCAGCCCGCCGGCATAATCGAGCACGCCGGCGACGGTGCCGAACAGACCGGCATGGCCGGGCGCGCCGCCCAGCGCCCAGGCATTTTCGTCATGCACCTCACCCTTCATCACGCGCCCGCGCCAGGGACACGCCTCGGTCGCCACCGCGGGGCCGGGCGGCGGTCCGTAGGCCAGCCCGGGGCCGAGCGGCCAATCGGAGAGCGGACGGCCGGTCAGCCGCTCGACCGCGATGCCGAGCAGGATGAAGTTGATGTCCGAATAGACCGGCGGCCCGTGGCGCCATTCGCGCTGCAGCACGAAGGCACGAAGACGGGCAGGATCGTCGCCATAGGTGTAGATCGGCTCCACCGCCGGCAGGTAGGTGTCGTGGGCGAGGCAATCGCGGAAGGTCAGCCGGCGCTCCGCGGCGCCGGTCACGTCATATTGCCGAAGATCGGGAATGGCGTCGGTGAGCGGCCGATCGAGATCGAGCCGGCCCTGCTCGGCAAGCGTGAGGATCATCGTCGTGGTGGCGATCACCTTCGACACCGAAGCCAGATCGAACCAATGGTCTTCGGTCAGCGACTCCGGCTCAGGCACCAGCGCGGCCATGCCGGCACAGCGGATCGCGCGCCGACCGTCGGCCGTGACGATGCCGAGGGTTGCGCCGGGAATGCGGCCGGATTCCACCGCTGCCAGCGCCGGCGCGAATGCGCGCGAGATCATGGCGCGGCTTCATCGCTCGGACGCGGTCTCGCGCGGGCGATCACCGGAAGGAACAGCAAGGCGGCGAGGCTCAGCACGCCGGAGAGAAGGAAGAAGATGTCGAAGCCGCGATAGCCTGCCTGATCGAAGCGCTCGACGATCGATCCGCCAGCGCCGGAGAGCAAGCGGGGAAGCAGGAAGGCGAAGCCGGACAGGAAGGCATATTGAGCACCGGGATAGCGCGGGTTCACCAGCAGCGACAAATAGACGACGAAAACGGTCCCGGCCATGCCGTTGCCGAACTGGTCGGCGGCGGTCGCAACGTAGAGCAGGCCCTCGCTGACCGGCTGGTGGGCGAGCCAGACGAAGCCGAAATTGCCGAGCGCGGCGAAGGCGGCACCGATCGGCAGCGCGCGCGCCTGCGGCCAACGCGCCGCCATCCACCCGCCGAGACCGACTCCGGCGATACTGGCGATCAGCGCGACATAGCTGTCCGCCCGGCCGATCTCGGTCAGCGAATAACCGAGCTGCTTGATCATCGGCTTCGACAGGTTGAGCGCGAGCACGTCGCCCATGCGATAGATGGAGACGAAGGCGAGCAGAGCAAGGGCCATCGTTCCGTAGCGCCAGAAGAAATCGACATAGGGGCCGATAGCTGCCGAGCGCCGTGCGCGTGACGTCGGCGGCAGCGTGCGGATCTTGGGCAGGGCGGCGGCCATGATCAGGAACGGCAGCATGCACGCTGCAAGCACATAAGGAGTGACGTTGCTTTTCGCGCCGATGCCGAGCCCGGAGGCCGCGCCAAGCAGCAGCCAGCCGATCGCGGCGGTCACGGCGACGGCGGCTAGCAGGATGATGAGGCTAACGACGAGACCGGCGACCAGGGCAATGCTCCGCCGTCCGTCCCGTCCGGGCTCGCGCGGCAGGGCGACCAGCAACGGAAAGGCCGCGAACGCGGCGGCGGCGATGCCGAGATAGGCGGCGGTCCAGCCCCAGCCAGGTTGATCCGCGATCAGCAAGGCGCCGCTGCCGGCCGCGACCATGGCGGTGCGGTAGCCCCACAGATTGGCCGCGGCGATCGGCCCCTGCTCCTCGGCGTTCGGCGCCAGTTCGATTCGCCAGGCGTCCGCCGCAACTTCGAGGGTGGTGGTCCAGAAGGCGAGCAGGACGGCGAACAAGGCGGTGATGGGGAGGCTGTCGTCCGAGGCCGTGAGCCCCATTGTCGCCATCGAGGCAAAGATGCCGAGCTGGGACAGCATGATCCAGCCGCGTCTCTTGCCCCAGAAGCGGCTGAAGCCCGGCACGTCGTAGCGATCGAGCAAAGGTGCCCAGAGGAATTTGAAGGTGGGCAGCAACTGCACCCAAGCGAAGAAGCCGATCACGACCAGCCCGACGCCGTGCGCCTGCAGGCGCAGCGAGAGGATGGTCGAGAACATGTAGAAAGGCAGGCCGGCCGAGAAGCCGAGCAGCAGATAGAGCGCCTGCCGACCAAGGCCAGGCCGGACGGCCGGCGGCGCGGCCACACCGGCGTCAGTCACGATCGCCTGCCTTCATCTGCTCACCTTCCGGCCCTCGGCAGCCGCCCGTATGCGGGAAGCCGCACGTCTGCACGCAACTGCCTTCGGCTCGACCAAGCCGAAGGCAGCACGGCCCTAGCGAAAGCGAAGCCGAATGCCGGCCCGGAAAGCGCGGCCGAGCAGATCGCTGTAGGTGCTGTTCGCCGCCAAACCCGTTTCCGGAAGCAGGATCGGGTCCGCATCGAGCAAATTGGTGATGTTGACGAAGAATTCTCCGTTACCCCGCCCGAGCGCGTCGAACTTGGCGGTGAAATTCAGATCTACGTAGAAAGCGCCCTTGATGTCGATGTCGTCATACGTCGGGAATTGCGTGGTCGAGACCGGGCAATCCGTCTGACACTCGATGACGCCTGCCAGATATTTGCCGGCACTGACGCCGCGCGCCACGCCGGTTATCGCATAGCGATCCGTATCGTAGGTTGCGCTGAACCGGTAGATCCACTTCGGCGTGCTATACTGACCGCCATTGAAGCCGACCGTATCGAGCGGAATGAAGCCTGGAACGCCGGTGTCCGTGATGTTGTCGATATAACGCGTGGCGACGCCCCGAAGAGTGACGTTGCCGTTGGCGCCCGCGAAGAGGCTATCCAGCGGCTGCCGGTAAGAGGCTTCGAAATCGACGCCTCGGACGAGCTTGCTGGCGAAATTGAACGGCTGATTGCGCAGCAGGATGCGGGACGCATTGTTCGGATCCTGGACGATCGCATCGCAATATTCCTGCACGCCCTCGAAGCATCGGTCGACGATGTTCTGGGCAGTGAGGAAGTCGATAACGTCCTCCATTTCGATCCGGAAGTAATCGACCGAAGCGCTGAAGCCCGGCAGGAAGCGGGGCGACACCACAGCGCCGACATTCCAGCTATCCGCCTTTTCGGGCCGCAGATTGGGATTGCCGGTCGCGGTTGCCGAATAAGAGATGCTCGAGCCATAGGTATTGCCGAGCGGACCCGATCCGGGGAAGAACGGGTTGCGCACCGCATCGGTGTTCGAGGAGCCCGCCTGGAACAACTCGTTCAGATTTGGCGCGCGAATGTCGTGCGAGCGGGTCACGCGGAGCCGGATGTCCGGGATTGGCTGCCAGGTAGCACCGGCCCGCCAGGTGGTGACATAGCCGGAGCTCGAATAATCGGTTGCCCGAACCGCGCCGTTGAATTCGAGGCCGAGCCCAAGCGGCACCACGGTCTCGAAATAGGCTTCCTTGACATTGTACTTGCCATTCGTCGGCAGGTAATTGCCGACTGACCAGGCGTTTAGAGTGGTCACCCCTCCGGCCGGGTTCGGCGTGATCGTCGGCTGGAACTCGGCCGGGACGAATCCCCTGATCTTCTCCTCGCGATATTCGCCGCCGACGGCGACGCTGACGTCCCCGGCCCAGGTCGCGAAGGGCGTGAACGAGAAGTTCGCACCGGTGACGATCTGCTCGACCACCTCGTCCCGATAGGGATCGCCAAGGATGTAATCGATCGCGGCCGGATTGGCGACGCCGATGCCGAGTCGGTTGAGCGGTACGCAATTGGGATCGTTGTTGTTCGGATTGGCGTCGGCATTGATCCGGCAGACGATCGGGCTGGACGTGTTCCCGGGCACCGAGAATACCGCGTCGACAGCCTGCGCGGTCCGTTGCGTGTGCATGATGTTGCGAAGCTGCTCGCGCAGATCGGCACGACCATATTGACCATATACGTCCCAACGCGCCGCTTTCCCGAGCAGCTCGAATTCGCCTTCCGCTCCGATCACGTAACGCTGCACTTCGCGAACGTTGTTCGCGGCACGAAACGGCAGATCGGCCGCGGTCGTACCGATCGTGACCGCAGTGATCCCGGCAAGACGCTGCGCGCCAAGCGCCTGGATCAGGAAGGCGTTGTCGCCAGCGAGCGTGCTCGATCCCGCGGAACCGGCGCCCACGTTGGCAAGGCTCGGAGCGCTTGTCGTCGAAGCCAGGTTCGGCCCCGCATTGAACAGGACTTCCTGCCAATTGTACGAGGCCTCCGCGAACAGGGTCACCCCGTCTGCGACGTCGAAGCTGATCCGGCCGAACAGGCTGCGGCGATCATCCTCAGCGTCGAGACCGATCCGGCGACCCGAATCGTTGACCTGCCAATCACCGCCCTGCGTGAGGGTCGGCGGCGCCGAACCCGTGGGTGATGGAAAGGTAAGATCGCCATATCGGAACTGGTTCACCGAGCCGCCGGGCCCGAAATAGATTCCGCGCAGCCGGTTCGCAGTCCCGCCGGCCGAATTGAGAATGATGCTGCCGGGAGTGGAATTGGTGGGTCCCACCTGGCGACGAATCAGGAATTGCGGGACGCTGCTGTTGGTGGTGGCGTTGTAGGCGGGATTCTGGATGCGCACGTAACCGGTCGCGTTCCAGTCCCGGTCGACTTCGAAGATGCCGTCGCGGTGGGCGATTTCGCCGCTCAGAATGACGTGCCCGCGGCCACCGGCGAAGGACTTGCCCGCGGCAAGGCCGGCCGAATAGTTGAAGCCATCGCCATAGGTGGTGATGCCACCATCGGCCTGCAGCTTCAGTCCCTCGAACTTCTTGTCGAGGATGAAGTTGACGACGCCGCCGACAGCGTCCGAGCCGTAGGTCGCGGATGCACCGCCAGTGACCACTTCGACCCGATCGACCAGCAATTGCGGGATGGTGTTGACGTCGACCAGCCCGGTGATCGTCGAGGCGACCGAGCGACGCCCGTCGAGCAGTACGAGGGTGCGGACCTCGCCGAGGTTGCGCAGGTTCAGCGCGTTAATGCCCGCTTGGCCGCTGCTGAGATTGAGGCGCGAGTTGGACGGCCGCGTCGAACCGGCGAGCGACGGCAGCTGGTTGACGAAATCGGCGATGTTGTTGGTGGGCGAGCTGTTCTCAATATCGTCGCGGGTGAGCACGGTCAGGGGCGTCGGCGCCTGGTAGCCGTCCCGGGCAACGCGCGTGCCGGTGATGATGATATTCTCGTCGCTTCGCGCAGCCGTGGTCACAGACTCATCTTGCTGAGCGCTGCCTTCGACGGCGGTGGTGCCTTCGGCATCCGGTTGCGCCTCCTGGGCCGAAGCTGCGCTTGCCATGGTCAGCGCGGCCAAACCGGAAAGGGCGAGGAAGGAAGCTTTGCGGCGTCCAGCTGTCGATCGAATGGTCATATGTCCCCCTTGGGTGCCGTGGATTCCCTGGATCGGGAAGCCTGCCGTCCATCGGCTTCTTCCCCCTTCGGCCGGCCTCTTGCGTGCCCATGTCCTGAAAGTGGAATCCGGGGAAGGTGCAGGCCAGTGCCGAGCAGCGTCAATCCCCTTCGGCTTCCAATCCTTTGCTGGGCCATAGACGCAGACTATGACGTGGCCATAGCCTCTTCCTATGATCGCCCGAGCCTTTGTGATGTGACGCGTCCGCGGCGGGAACGCTAGCCTTGGTCGTCACGGACGTGGAATATCATTGATGCTCGATCGCCGCTCCTTCCTGCTCGGTTCCGCCGCCGCCGTGGCGCTCTCGTCTGCGGACGGCGTCGCTGCCGCCGTCCGGCCCACCGCAGGCCAGACGGTTTCGGTGCACGGTCTCTCGGCACCGATCGAGATCATCGACGATCCTCATGGCGTGCCGCACATCCGCGCACGCTCGATCCCGGATGCCTTTTTCGGGCAAGGCTATGTCGTCGCCCGCGATCGCCTCTTCCAGATCGACCTGGCCCATCGCCGGGAACTCGGCCGGCTCGCCGAAGCGTTCGGCGCCGATTTCGCGCCGCACGATGCCACCGCACGCCTGTTCCACTTCCGCGGCGACCTGGAGGCCGAGCTGGCGCGGGTGCCGCGCAATATCGTTGCCTGCGCACGGGCCTATGTCGCCGGGATCAATGCGCGCATCGACGAGGTGCTCGCCGATCCGGCCTTGCTGCCCCTCGAATATGCGATCCTGAAGGTCCAGCCGTTGCGGTGGACCCTGGACGATCTGGTGCTCGCCCGCGGCATTCAGGGCGGCAGCGTCGAGGATGAGGTTCGCCGCGCAAGACTGGCGGGGATGGGCCTGCTCGAACTGGACGCAGTGATCGCGCCCCTGCGCCCGGCCTGGCCGCTGCGCGTCCCCGAGGGGCTGGACGCCGCCGCCGTCAGCGACGCCGATCTTGGCGCACTGCGCGGTGGCAGTCTGCCGTTCGGATCGATCGTGCCGGGGCCCGAACCCGCCAACCCGGCGGAGAATGCCTCGGTCCGTGCCAGTGCCGGCAGCAATGCCTGGACGATCGCGCCGAGCCGGAGCGCCACCGGCCGGCCCATTTTGGCCAACGATCCGCATCTCGGCATCGGCGGCTTCGGGCCGCGCCATGTTGCGCATCTCACTGCTCCCGGCCTCGACGTGATCGGCGCGGGCTCTCCGGGCCTTCCCGGGATCATGCAGGGACATACGGACCGCTTTGCCTTCGGCCGTACGAATTTCCACATCGATCAGGAGGATCTGTTCGTTCTCGAGCTCGATCCCGCTGACCCCGAGCGTTATCGGCACGGCGAAGGGTGGAAGACGTTCGATCGTACCGAGGTCTCGATCCCGGTGCAGGGGGCGCCGGCGAACCATGCCGTCCTGCGCTTTTCCATTCATGGTCCCGTGGTCTCCCACGATCCCGCGAAGCGCCGGGCAACGGCGCTTGCAGCGATCGAGCTGCAGCCGGGCGGCAGCGGAGCGTTCGCGATGATCGCGATCAATCTCGCACGCGACTGGCAGAGCCTGAAGGATGCGTTCCGCTTCCACCCCTCGCCGACCAACTTCCATTATGCCGACGTCGACGGCAATCACGGCTGGCAGGTAATCGGCTTCGTGCCGGTGCGGCGCCGGGGCGACGGGCTGATGCCGGTGCCCGGCGACGGCCGCTACGACTGGACCGGGATGCGCGACTTCCGCGCGCTGCCGAGCGAATACAATCCGGCCAAGGGCTGGTTCGCCTCGGCCAACCAGAACAATCTGCCCGCAAACTGGCCGCGCGACCGCATCCCGGCCTTCTCGTTCCGCGATCCCTATCGCTACGACCGCATCGTCGACGTGCTGAGCGCCCAACCCAAGCACAGCCTTGCCGACAGCATCAAGCTGCAGCACGACACCCTTTCGACACCGGCGCGGCAGCTGATTGCGCTGCTGCCGTCGCGCGCTTCGGCTGCCGCCGCGCCGGCAATCGCCATGCTGCGCGGCTGGGACGGGCGGATCGATGCCGACAGCGGCGCCGCGGCCTTGTTCGAAATTCTTTGGCGTGATCTCGGCGATCGCATGCTCGCGCGGATCGTACCGGATCGAGCGCGGGACCTGGTCGACGAGATCGCACCATCGGTGCTGCTCGGCCTGCTGGAGAAACCCGATGCGCGTCTCGGCGCCGATCCCGACGCGGTGCGGGACGCGCTGTTCGACGATGCGCTTGCCGCCGCCTGGAGGCAGGCCGAGACCGAGCTCGGCGCTGATCCCGCCTCCTGGCGCTGGGCGCGCCTCCACAAGGTGCGGATCGCGCACCCGCTGTCGCGGCTGCCCGCGATCGCCGCGGCCTTTCCGACGATCGAGAGCGAAGGATCGGGCGGCGATTCCTTCACGGTGATGGCGCGCTGGCTGCGCAGCGCACCGAGCTGGGCGGTGAGCGGCGGCGCCAGCTATTTACAGGTCATCGACGTGGGAGAATGGGACAATTCGCAGATGATCAACCTGCCAGGGCAATCGAACGATCCGCGCTCGGCCCATTACCGCGACCATTATACCCCTTGGGTCCGCGGCGAGATGAAGCCGATGCTGTTCAGCCGCACCGCCGTCGATGCGCAGGCACAAGCACGAACGTTGCTGCGGCCGGCTCGCGGCAAGAGCCGGAGCGGCTGATCCTCGCGATGCGATCCCCCCTTCCCCGGCTCAGAGGACGAGCCCAGCACCGGGGCGTTCGCGGATCGATGCGGTGCTGTAGGGCGACAGGATGCGCCAGCCCAGCCTGGTGTAGAGCGCGCGGCCGTCCGAGCTTGCGACCAGCAGTTCGGGTGCGTCTCGCGAAGATTTTGCGCGTTGCAGCGCGGCCATCACCGCCTGTCCCAAGCCCCTGCGGCGGTGATCGGGCGCCGTTTGGATGCGATCGTAGATGAACGCGTCCGCGGTTTCAGCCGCAAATCCGCTCGCCGCCACATTGGCGCCGTCCGACATCACGCGCACGGCAATGACTGCGCCATCTCTGACGGTCTCGAGACTGTAGCCCGCGGGAAGCGGGCGCTGGTCATGCGGTCCTCCACCTTGCATGAACCAGCTTTGACCATCGACGTGCCATCGCGCCGGAAGCAGCGCGCGCAATCTTTCTGCCGCGCAGCAGCACTTCAGGAAATGAAGGGGCTCCACGATCTCGTTGCCGAGTTGCACGAGACCTGGAGCAGGTGCGGGAAAGACCCAGCGAACCACTTCCCTCTCCGCATTGGTGTCGACCCGGTAGCCGCCGCGATCTGGACAAGGTTGCGGCAGCCCGCGGGCGATCGATCGGGCCGAGAGCCATGCATGCACTGTCTCGCGGCCGAGGCCGTGGTCGGTGGGCGTCTGCATCGATCGTCATCCTGAATTCCAAGTCTCGCCCGTCAACCGCCGCGTTCCTTCGGCCGTGAGCGTAACGTCGATCCGGCGGGAGGCTAATGCGGGTGCATGAACATGAAGCGTTACATGAACCGCTGGTTTCTCGACCGTCCAGGTTTCGAGCGTCACCTCCCAACTGGCTGCGCGGTGGACGAACTGATTGCCGCGGCGGCGATCCCGGGAGCGATTTATGGCCGGACGGCGGACGGACGCTGGTGGAGTGCGCTATCGACTCCCGCAGCGGACCGAGCGGCGATCGTGGCAGCATCGGTGGACCTGTACCACGCTCCCGCTGCTATCTGGTGGGCGCGACGGGCGATCCTTGCCGCGCGAGCGCAGGGTGGGAACGCCGCCGATGCCGCAACCACAATCCGCGCCCACTTCCACGCCGGCTTTACCGCGCGCGTGGCGACGGATCCACTGGCGCCCTACGCTTTCCCGCACTGCTTTCCAGCGGGTCGCTTCGATTCCGGTGCAACCGATTCTGCCGCCGCGGCAGAGTGGAATTCGTGGATCGACGGCAGCTACGGCGTATGCCTGAGACGGTTCAGCGCCGAAGCGTGTGTCCGCAAGGAAGCGCTTCGTCACCGCGCCCGTGCGCATCTCGAGGGCACCGGCCCGCCATTATCGCCGCAGGCGCTGTTCGATGTGGTCGAGGAACTCGAGGCGTTGCTGCTGCCCTTCGCTCCGGAAGAGCGGCCAAATGGCACGCCTGGACGGGTGATCGACCGCGCTCTCGCCGCGCTCGCGCTCGGCGGTGAACATCCTTATGCTGACTGACCCACCGGTTCCGACCGGCTCGGCGCGGAGCCCGCGCGGATCGGCAGCCGCGTCTGATACAGGTCGATGGCGGTGGCGACGCGGTCTGTGGGAACGAGCGGCCGAGCAAGCTCGAAGTCCGGGATGCGATCGAGCAAGGTAGTGATCGCCGCCGCGACCAGGTTGCGAGTCAAGGCCGTTCCGAGACAGCGATGAATACCCGCCCCAAAGGTGAAGTGCAGCCGCGGCGGGCGATCCAAAAGCAGTCGATCCGGCGCGTCGAATAGTGTGGGATCGCGGTTCGCGGCAGCGATGCAGAGTCGGACATCCGCGTCGGCGCGGATCGAAATGCCCGCGAGCGACGCGGCGACGGTGGTGCGCCGGGGCAGCATGAGCTGTGGCGGATGCAGCCGCAGCACTTCGTCCAGGAAGGCGGGCAGCAAGGTGCGATCGGTGATCAGTGCCGATCGGACATCCGGTTGCTCGATCAGCGTCAGGACTGCGCGCGTGATCACCCTCTCGGTGGTCGTCGTCGAGGCCAGCCACAACAGCCGGATCAAGCCGCGGGCCTCGACGGGCGACGCGCCGAGGCCGATCAGCGAAGGAAAGAGACGCGCGCCATCGGCCAGCCCGTCGAGCGTCCGGATCAAGGTGAGATGGCCCCGCGCGAGCGTGGCCGTTTGCCGGGCGCTTTGTGCCGCCACCGTGAATGCTGCCGTGTCGAAGCCGATCAGTTCGGCGGCGACGGCGTAACTGATCGGCACGCCATAGTCGGCGACGACGTCGAATTGTCGGGCGATGCTGGTTGCCGCAGTGGCGGAGGCGATGTCGACGAGCCGGCGCATCCGTTCGGCGGTGAACAGCCCGGCGACGCGTCGGCGAACCTCCCGGTGACGGGGCGGCCCCGCCGCCAGAAGGATCGCGTCGATCTCCTCGTAGGGCGCGCTGGAAAAAAGGTCCGCTCGGTCCAGCGCCTGCTTCACCGCGGCGTGATCGAGAACGAGCCAGAAGCCCTGTCGTGGCAGGTAATGGACCGGGCCCTCTCGGCGTAGAAGCCGGTAGTAGGCATGATGATCAACCAGGGCGGCCGGCGCGGCGAGGTCCGGCACTTGGCCCGCTGACGCCGCCGGCATCGGGCGCCGCGAACCGGTCACTCGCTGGCGGCGGAACAGGGGCCGGGGTCCGAATGCTGGAGCGGCTTGCGGGCCGAGGCGAGCACGTAGGCCGAAACCGAGTCCCGCAGCGAGCGGAGCCGCTCCGGCGGGGCATCGAAGGCGCGCTCCATCTCGCTGCAAAAGGGCAGCCAGGTGCGCTCGGTCTCGTCGCGGACGAGGACATCGTCGAACCCGGCCGCGCGCACGATCTCACGATAGGCTTGCGGCGAAGCCACTGCATTCTCCGGCGGCAGCATCCAGCTTCCGAACCGCTCGACATCGCGGATCAGCATGTCCGCGATCGTCAGCGTGCCGCCGGGTCGCAACACCCGTAAAGCCTCTCGGAGGAAATCGGCCCGCGTTTCGAAATGCTGGGCGGCTTCGCACGAAAAGATCGCATCCACGGCACCATCGCGGAACGGCAGGCGCGCCGCGTCCCCCGCGACAGCGAAGGTCACGCCGCGCTGGCGCGCCTGATCCAGCTGCCAAGCGGAGAGGTTGACGGCGACGACGGTCGCGGTCGGAAATCGCGCGATCAGCCGAGCCGTGGCCGCGCCGATGCCGCTGCCGACATCGAGGATGGTGGCCGGATCGTGCGGAATGGCGGCGGCGAGCTCGTCCACCAGCTGCTCGCATGCCTCGGTCAACGTCAGTGCGCCGGCGGGGCGGTAACCGACATTGTAATAGCCGCTGTCTCCGTAGAGCGCGCGCGTGCGATCGGTCCGCAGCAGGTCATCGTAGCGGCCGATGAAATCCTCTTCGCCGCTTATGTGCCCCACGGTGTCGGGCGCGACAATGATCGGGATACCATCGGCAACCCGATATGTTGCCCCGCTTCGCGGAGCCGACAGGCTGTCGCCCGTCGGACTTGCCAGCAGCGCCTCACCCGACCCGGGTGCGGCGAGCAGCGTGAGCAATCGTTCCGAAATCGCCGAGCGGCTTGCCATCTGGTCTCCTGACGACGGCGATTAGGGCAGAGAGCAAGCGGCCGAACAAGCGCTTTTTCAACGATCCGGTGCGCAGATCGACCGCTGGCGAGACGTCACGCTCCCGCCAGGCGCGGTGTCCAGTCCTCGACCTGACCGGTAATCAGTCTCTGCTCGGCGATGCGACGCCAGCTTTCCGGAAGCAAAGCGAGGCCGGCCAGGGCTCGAAGATCGCCGAGATCGAGCATGTCGACGAACAGGATGCGGCGGATGCGCTCGAGCGTCCATTCGGGTGCAACCCGATCCAGTCGGATGAGGTTGTCGCCGGGCGCGACGTCCCCCGCCTCCAGCACCCGGTAATACCAGCCGGTCCGCCCGGTCTCCTGCATTCGCAGGGCCGTGCCGCGCCGCTCGAAGCGCAGGTCTACGCGATAGCATGGCAGCCGTCCCTGCGAGATCTCCACGATGGCGCTGCCCAGGCGGAATTTGTCACCGATCGCCACCTCTGCTTCGGTCACCCCGAACGTGGCGATGTTCTCGCCGAACGCGGCCGATCCTGCGAGCAGCGCGTGATCGCCGAGTTCAGAGCGCCAGGCCCGGTAATGGTCCCGCGGATAATGATGAACGGCCTTGTCCGGTCCGCCATGGTGCTTACGATCACCCTGGGCATCACCCTGCAATCCGAGCTTCGAGAGCGCCACGACGCCGGCGCGACCCTGCTTCGCGATGCCGCTCGAAAGCCCATCCGGGCCGAGCGGGCCGAGGGCGCCGGTGCTGACGCTTTCGATGGGCCATATGGTCATGCCGCTTCTCCCGCTTGCGCCATGGCCGAGCCGACGGCGGAGATCAACGCACCTGCCGATACCCGGCACGGCTGAAGGATCGTTGGCAGCGACGACGCGTTCCGGCTCGTCCATCCGGGGGATTTACATGATCGAGACACGCGAGCAGCTGATCCACACGCTCACCGAAGCGGCCGAGATCGAGCACAATCTTTTGTGCTCCTATCTCTACGCGGTGTTCAGCATGAAGCGAGCCGGGGAGCCCGGCCTCGATGATGCGCAAGGCGAAGCGGTCGAACGCTGGCGCAAGACCATCCTCAAGATCGCGCTCGAGGAGATGGCGCATCTCGCCTGCGTCAACAATCTGCTGATTGCGATCGGCGGCGCGCCGCATTTCGACCGCTCCAATTTCCCGGTCGCGCCGGGCTATCATCCGGCCGATGTGGTCGTCCGCTTGACCCCTTTCGATGCCGCGACACTCGATCATTTCATCTTTCTCGAGCGGCCCGAAGGCATGGCGATGCGCGACGCCGAAGGATTCGAGCCGAGCGGCGAGGAACGCGAAGTGGCGATCGAGGGCGTCACCCCGTCAGCGCAGGATTATCCCACCGTCGGGGCACTCTATGATTCGATCGCGACCGGGTTCTGCACGTTGGTCGAACATCTCGGGGAGAGCACGCTGATCGATCCCGCTGGTCGCGCCCAGATGGATTCGGAGCTGATCAAGCTCCCCAACATTCCGCGGGTGACGGACCTCGAAACGGCGCTGTCGGCGATTCGCCAGATCAAGGAAGAAGGCGAAGGCTCGTCGGGCGGCGAAGGCGTCGACAGCCATTTCGATCGCTTCCGGACCATTCGGGCCGAATGGCAGGCGCTGCACGCCGTCGATCCGGGCTTCACGCCCGCCTGGCCGGCCGCCCATGATCCGGTGATGCGGCGGCCGATCGATCCGGCGGAACGATTGTGGATCACCGAGCCGGAAGCCGCCGGCCATCTCGATCTCGCCAACGCCATTTACGGGATGATGCTGAGCGTTCTTTCCCAAACCTTCAGCATCGCCGACGCCGGCGAGCAGCGGCTGTTGATGCGGACGTCTGTCGAGCTGATGGAGGCGAGTGCGTCGATCTCGAACACTCTGGCACGACTGCCGGCCAACGCCGATCGTCCGGGCATCAACGCCGGCATGACCTTTGCGGTGCCTCGCAACGCATCCTACCGGCCGCTGGAAGGCCGCGCACGCGCCCTGTTTCTAGAGCGCGCCCGCGAACTCGCAGCGCGGGCGACGCAGATCCTGAACGGCGAGACGGCTGAAAAGGCGCTGCGTCGGCTTGGCAATGCGATCGGCCTGCTCGATGGTTCGCGCCTACCCGACTAGACCTCGATCTATACACGCGGGACAGCGGCCGATGGACGACATGATCGCGCAGATCCGGGCGGAGAAGGTCGCCCACGGGGAAGCATGGCAGGCGCCGGCTTCGCCGGACCAGATCCGGCGTTTGCGGGAGATGCTCCGGGAGGCGTTCGGCGCCGCCCTTTCCGACGACTATGCCGCCTTCTTGTCGCGGACCAGCGGTCTCGATCACGATGGACTCGTTCTCTACGGCGCCGTTCAGGACGCACATGCGCCGGGACCCGGCAGGTTCTGGCAGGGGCTGATCGCCGCCAACCGGCTCTGGCGAGAAGGGCCGGGACACGACGCCTACGTCGTGCTCGGCGACACCGATCTCGATCTGCTCACCGTCGATCTCGATGGTGCCAATCCCACGCTGCGCGACAAGATCTCGGGAGAGGTCACCGGTCGCTTCGCGAGCGTCGGCGAGATGATCGCGCGCTGCCTGAAAATCCGGATCCAAGGTGGAGGCGCGGTGTCTTCCTAGCCCTGATGCTCGGCCGTGATTCGCTCTGCGTCCGGCCGCTCGCGATCGAGCGATTCCCGGTATTTGACGCAGCCGCGCAGGAATTGCGGCCATTCCGGCACTGCGATCGGGCCGGGGATGGGTTCGGGCAACAAGCCCCATAATTGCGGATGGTGCCAGCACAGATCGTGGCCGCTGCTGTCGCGATGGGCTCGGATGCCGGTTCGGAGCCGTATGATCTCCGCGATCAGCTGAGCTCTGTCGAGACTTTCGAGGTCCTGATCCATATGCCCTCGCCGGAGGCTTTGCTTCGTGCTTATTCGATCGTGCTGATCGGGTCGACGGCCGAAGGCGAGTCGTGCCCGTCGGGCACGGCGGGCTCTCCTGCTTTCTTCATGACAAGGAGGAACTCGCGCGAGTTTCGGACCATCAGGGTGGCGCGTGCAATTGCATCTTCACTTTCGCGGACGGCACGCTCGAGATCGATGTCGGAGAATGGAGATCGGGAGGTCACGGCTTCAGATCGGCGGACGAAGGATGATGATGCAAAACGAGAGGAGGCGCCGCGTTTCACGCGGCACCTCCCAAAGCCGCGCTTAGCGAGGGCGCTTGCTCTTCTTGGACTTCTTGCCGGTGTCGGCGCTCTGCGAGTCCGGCGTCGCTTCCGAAGCTTCGCTGGTCGACGTGTCGGTCGGCTCGGCCGGCGGCTGGGCCGTGTCCGGCGTCTGGCTGCTGTCCGGCGCCGCGGTGCCGGCCCCGGTCGCTGCCGGATCCGTCGCTGCCGGATCGTTCGCGGGCGGAGTCTGCGTGTCCGTCGGCGTGGCCGTGCCGCTGCTGGTGTCGGCTGGCGGACTGGTCTGGGTGTCGGTCGTTTGTGCGTTGGCGATGGTGCCGATGGCGGCGAGCGCCGCAGCGGTGGTCGCGAGGAAAATCCTGTTCATACTGGCAATCCCTACTAGCCTTTGTTGAGGAGAGCCCGACGGGGGTGTGGCGGGCTCTCCCGTGCGCAGGACGGCGTGATTCGCGTGAATGCCAGATTAACCATGTTCCGGAAGCACGATGGTCCGAGCCCCCTTTCGGGGTCAGCGGAGCCGAAACGAGCCGCATAGGCCGTGGCGTTCGTTACGCGTCGGACGGCGGCGACCGAGTCGCCCCGCGGATGAATAGCCCCACGTGCGCGATCGGGAATTGTGCCGGCCGGGCACGATGACGCAGCGCGCGGCAGGGTGACGAAGACCTCCATCGCCCCTATGTGCCGCGCATGGCAGCACCTGTACTCGCATATGAAAATCTCGGCCTGGTCCAGGGCTCGGGCTGGCTCTTTCGCGGCATCGGCCTGTTCGTGGGCGCGCGCGACCGGCTAGCGTTGATCGGCCGCAACGGCGCCGGCAAGACCACCCTGCTCAAATGCCTGGCAGGCGTGATCGACACCGACGAGGGTCGACGCACGATCCAACCGGGCACCAGGGTCGTCCTGCTCGAGCAGGATCCGCCGGTCGCCGGCTTCGCAACCCTGCGCGACTATGCGTTAAGCGGACCCGACGCGCCGCCGGTCCACGAAGTGGAGGCGATCGCGGACCAGATCGGCATCGATCTCGACCGCGATGCCGCCACCGCGTCGGGCGGCGAGCGCCGCCGTGCGGCGATCTGCCGGGCGATCGCGATGGAACCGGACGTGCTGCTGCTGGACGAGCCGACCAATCACCTCGATCTCGCCGCGATCGAGTGGCTCGAAGACTGGCTGTCGCGCTTCACCGGCGCTTTCGTGGTGATCAGCCACGATCGCACCTTCCTCACCCGCCTCACCCGCTCGGTGCTGTGGCTCGACCGCGGCGATCTGCGCCGCGCCGAGATCGGCTTCGGCGGCTTCGATGCCTGGACCGAGAAGGTTTATCACGAGGAAGCCCGTGTCGCCGAGAAGCTGGACGCGAAATTGAAGCTTGAGCTGCACTGGCTGCAGCGCGGCGTCACCGCCCGCCGCAAGCGCAACCAGGGCCGCCTTGCCAAGCTGAACGAGATGCGCGCGACCCGCGCCGCGATGATGGGCCCGGCGGGCGCGGCCAAGCTCGGCATCCAAAATGACGATGCGAAGACCAAGGTGGTGATCGACGCCGAGCACGTCACCAAGGGGTTCGACGACCGCACGATCATCCGCGATTTCTCGCTTCGGGTGCAGCGCGGGGACCGGATCGGTATCGTCGGCGCCAACGGCACCGGCAAGACCACCCTGCTCAGATTGCTGACCGGCGAGATCGAGGCGGACGAGGGTCGAATCAAGCGTGCCCAGACCCTGACCGGCATCGTCGTCGACCAGCAGCGCAAGCTGATGGATCCGGAGAAGCGCGTGCGCGACGTGCTCGCCGACGGCGGCGACTGGATCGAGGTGCGCGGCGTCAAGAAGCACATCCAGGGCTATCTCAAGGAATTCCTGTTCGATCCGAACATGACCGAAGCGCGGATCGGCACCTTGTCCGGCGGGGAGCGCTCACGGCTGCTGCTGGCGCGCGAATTCGCCCGCCGGTCCAACCTGCTGGTGCTGGACGAGCCGACCAACGATCTCGATCTCGAGACGCTGGATCTCCTTCAGGAAGTGATCGGCGACTATGATGGCACCGTACTGATCGTCAGCCACGACCGCGACTTCCTCGACCGAACGGTGACGATCACGCTCGGCCTCGACGGCTCGGGCAAGGTCGACGTCGTCGCCGGCGGCTACGAGGATTGGGTTCGTCAGCGCAAGGCCGCCGCTGCGCCGGCCGCGGCCAGGAGCAATTCCGCCAAGCCGGCCGCGGCCACGCCGCGACCAACGACCAAGCTCACCTACAAGGACCAGCGCGATTACGATCTGCTGCCCGGCCGCATCGAGGAGATCGAGGCGGCGATCGCCCGCGACGAGGCGGCACTCGCCGATCCCGATCTCTACACGAAGGATTATCCCCGCTTCGCCGCGCTGACCGCCGCGATCGAGAAAGCCCGCGCCGAGCGCGACGCCGCGGAAGAACGCTGGCTTGAGCTGGCCGAGAAGGTCGAAGCTCTGGCGGGGTAAGGGCACGTCGATCCCGCTCGGTGCGCTCATCCTCCCTGTGAGCGAAGCTCATTGGCAGGGGGACCGCCTGCAAGGCAGCGGCGGGGCCAGCAGCTTGGGAAGCCCCTCCACCACCCTTCGGGTGGTCCCCCTCCCCATCCGCTTCGCAGACAGGGAGGAAAGGGAGGAGCGTAGTCTCGTGCCTCTTACCGCCCGCAGCTGCTCGCTTCGCCGGCGTCGAGATCGAGGCAGCGGCCGTCGATCGTGCCGGGGAGGATCGGCACGTTGATCAGGGCGGCGAGGGTCGGCAGGATGTCGGCGGTCTCGACGGCGAGCGACTGCTCGAATGGCGCCATGCCCTTCCGCCAGAACAGGATCGGAACGCGGCGGTCGTAATCCCACGGGCTGCCGTGGGTGGAGACGTAGCCGCCCTCGGTGTTGGCGATCGGGGTGACCCGGGGCTTCAGCAGCACGACGAGGTCGCCGGAGCGGCCGGGATAGTAGCTCGCCTTGACCCGTTCGAGCAGGCTCCAATGATCCGGCGCACCCTGCGGCGGCGGCGCGGCGAGAATCTGGTCTCGGGTGAATACCGCCTCGACCTGCGGATGCGCGCGATAGGCCTTCACCGCTTCGTTCAGGGCCCGGCCGCGCTGGGTGGTGGTGAGCTTGCGATCGACATACATGTCGCCGAAGGGCCCGTCGCCGTACAACACCGGCCCGGCGAGCTTCAGCCGCTGCCCGAGCGCCTTGCCCATCTCGGTCGCCGAAAGCAGGGGATCGACACGGGCCGCCTCGGGGATGCCGCGCTGCCGGTTGCGCTCGGGCAGATCATGGCCGCCATGATCGGCGGTGAGCATCACGACATAGTCGATGCCGGTCGCGTCGAGCTTGCGGAAGAAGTCGCCCAGGGCCTTGTCGAGGGCGTGGATCTGAATGCACATTTCGGCGCCTTCGGTGCCGTAGGTGTGGCCGACATAATCGGTCGCCGAGAGGCCGACGATGAGCAAATCGGTGGCATCCCCCTCGCCGAGCTTCATGTCGCGGCGGAGGCCGTCGGCGAGATCGAGGGTGACGCGATCGAGATCGGGCGAGGCCCGGAAGCCGCGGCTGTCCCCGGCGTCGCGCGCGAAGCGGCCTGCACCGACGCTGCGCGTCGCGCCGCCGGCGGGCAGGATCGCCCGGCTCGAAGCCGCGCAGCTGCGCGGCAGATCGCGTGCCGCACGCGACGCCGCGATGTCTTCGGCGATGCCGCGGTTGACCGCGATCACCGGCACGGGCTCGGCGCCGCCATGGCCGACGAAATTCTTGCCGCCCCACCACCAGCGCTGATCGGGATTGTAGCCGCCCATCATGATCGCCGCGCGATCCTTGCCCGCCGCGACCGCGACCCTGGCGCGGGGATCGACACGCTTCATATGGTCGCCGAGCGCCGGCACGCGCAAATGGTAGGGGGAAACGGTATATTTGTCGTGGTTGCTGCCCGGCACCCGCGGGTCCTCGGAGCAATAGATGTTCTTGTCCTCGCGGGCGGCGGACAGATCGAACCAGTTGTTCGCGATGATCCCGGTGCGCGACGGCCGCGCGCCGGTCAGGATCGTTGAATGGCCGGGGCAGGTCTCGGTCGCCGCATGGCCCTGATAGCCGGCCGGAAACACCACGCCATCCTCGGACAGGCGCTGCAGGCCGCCGTCATAATCCTTGCGATATTGCTGGAAGAGATCCGCCGAGAATTGATCGACCGAGATCGCGACCACCAGCTTCGGCGGCGCTGCCGCGGCAAGAGCGGGGATGGCGATCCCGGCGGCGAGTGCGGCAAGAGCGGCGAGGCGGCTGATCTTCATCGAAATGTCCCTTGTGGCCGTGCCCGCATTTGCAGAACGGCACCGGGCGAACAAGTATGTGGCGACGATGACGGATCGGTGACGCGAAACTAGCTCGGACGGTACAGGAACGGGCGGCGGAACATGCCGGCAAAATGATGCGGGTTGAAGCCGACCAGCTCGATGACGTTGCGGCCGGGACGAAGATAGGCGGCGACGTCGACGTCCCACTCGAACCCGTAATCGCCGCGCCACCACGGCTCGTTGTACGGCCGGTGGCCGGCCAGCGCGCCGTTCACGAACAGCCAGGCTTCGTTGAACAGCCCGGGGAAGAGCAGGTGGGCGCCGGCACTCTCGGCAAGATCTACCTCCGCCCGGTAGCGGTAGCGGCCCAGCGCCGCCTGGCCATCGGCGGCAAGGATGTCTTGCGCCTGCAGATAGAGATCGGTGCGGACCTCCCGCCAGACGCCTTCCCCGCCCCCGAAACTCTTCCCGGCCTCGGCGCCGAGCGGCCCCTGATAGCGCCAGTCGGCCGCAAGCGGCTGCTCGATGCGGAACGACCAGGTCAGCGGCAACGGTGCGAGCATCCGGCCCTTCTCTCCGGCGGCCCGCGCCTGCAGCGCCTTCATCTGGACGATCTCGCCCGACAGCCAGGCGCTGCCCTGCTCCAGGCTGTCGGCCGGATCCAGGGTGAAGGTCGGGTTCATCGCGCGCATCGCCTTGCGCGCGGCCATCGCCGCCTCTCCCGCGGCCGCGGCGCCGGCATAATCGAGATCGCGCGCCGCCTTGCTGTTCATCGCGACGATGTTGGCGAGAATGTCGAAGCCGGTGCGGACGAACGCAAGCCGCTCGGCGAAACGGCCGGTCACCGGGATCGCCTCCGCCGCCGCGAGTTCCCCGCGCAGCGCCTCGACCAGTGCAGGCGTATAGATGGCGGGAAGCGCCATATGCTCGTGCTCGGTGACCTTCGTCTCCGCCCAGGCCGCGAAGATGCGGTTCCAGTAACGCGCCATCCTTTCGGCCGCCGGGCCGAAGAAGGCCGGGTAGAAATCCCGGAGCAACGCATCGACGTCGGCGTCCGGATTCCACATCAACTGGCCGCGGAAGAACAGGTTGAGGAAGGTGGTCGCGGCGGCACCCCGGCTCTCCGTGCCGAAGCCGACGAGGCCGAGGCGCCGATACATCTTCACGTCACGGGCGAAGACGTGGTGCGAGGGGTTGGGAACATCGCGCCACACCAGCATGCCCTGATCGTAATCGTAGAGCGCGAGCCGGCCGGGCGCGAGGCGCGACCAGGCGTCGACCATCGCCCCGAACTCGCGCTTCGGCGGCGAGCGAGGATCGTCGAGCGCATGGTTGGGATCGATGTCGATCGGCGCGATCCACATCACCAGGTTCGGCGCAAGCCGCTTCACCCGATCGGGCGGCAGGGTCACGTTGGCATAAGCGAGGCCGCCGATCTTCGCCTTGCTGGACGGATACTTGCGGCGAAGGATGTCGGCGACGGCGTTGTAGAAGACCAGCATCGCGTCGGTCACCGACGGCTTCAGCATGTACCGATCGTAGCGGGTGATCAGCCCACGATCGGCTGGGCTTTCATAGACCCCGTCCGAGATGGCGAGCGACACGTCCTTGCCGGCCGCATAATCCGCCTCGATCTTGGCCGCGACGTGCTCGGCGGTAGGCCGGTCGGTGAACGGCACATTGAAATGATCCCCGCCCGCCGGTGCGATGTCCGACGTGTAATTGGCGAGCGTCTGCGCCGCCCCGACCATCGTCGCCGCCGACATGAAGTTGCGGTGCCTGAACAGATCGGCGCCCGTGGAATCCGCGTTCCAGGCGAGCCAGTAATGGCGGATTTCAAAGGGCGGCGCATGGACATGGTCGAGAGTGTCGACCGTCAGGCTGCGCCGCTCCGGAACCACTTCGCCGAATTCGGTCGGCAGATACCACCGGCAGCCCCAATGCTGCAGCAGCCACGACACCGCAAAATAATGCGATTCGTCGTTCGTGCCGGCGACGAACAGGTTCGCTCCGCGCCGCAGCACCAGGATCGCGTCAGCCTGGACAAGCGGGTTCGGCTTGGCCACTGCGGCGAGGCGCCTGCCGATCGCCGGATCCATGGCGAGCGCCGCCGTGCCAAGGACGATGGCGGCGGCACCGCGCGGCGCGGCTTCGGCGACGGTGAGGGTCGCACCCGACATCAGCTTCACATATTTGACGAGATCGTCCGCCGCCGCTTTCTCCCATGGCCCGGGATCGCGCCCGACGACCACGACCGCGCGGGCTGCCCCTTCGGTGACGATCGGGAGCGGCTGCGAGCGGCTCGCGGCCTGCGCCAGAAGCCGGGCCGGCAAGAGCGAGAGGAGCCCGCCGAGCAGGAAGCGACGCGATAACATCGCGCCTGCCTAGCCTTCGGACACGGCCTTGCCTATCCGGCTCAGGCGCCCGCCCCGCCTGCGGCCGCAAGATGGGCACGGATGGCGGCATCGCTCGGCGCCCCGCGCGCTGCGCGATCGAGCAGCGCCAGTCCTTCCATTCTCGCTTCGCCGCTCTTGTAGAGCAGCCAGCCGAGCGTGTCGGCGGTCGCCGGATTGCGCGGATCGAGCGCGTAGGCCCGGCGGGCGAGCGGGATGGCACGGTCGAATGCGCCTTTTTCCGAATAGGCCCAGGCGAGGTTGTTGAGCAGCGTCGCGTCGCGATTGCCGAGGCGTCGGCGAAGCCCCTCGTACAGCGCGATCGCCTCATCCCACTGCCGCGCCTTGAGAAAGCTCGCGGCCGCGAGTTGCTGGGCCGGCACGTTTTGTGGGTTCTGCGCAAGGAACAGGGTCAGCACCCTGGTCGCGGCGGGCTCGTTGCCGGAATTGCGCAAAGCCTCGATCAGCCGCATCGCCACAGGCTCGGTGAAGGCGATGTTGGCGGCCTTGCGATATTCCTGCGCCGCCGCTGCGAAATTGCCCTGGATGCCGAGCGCGTCGCCGACCAGCATCTGCGCATCGGGCGCACCGGGAAAGGCAGCCTGCAGCGCACGGGCGCGAGCCAGCGCCTCGCCGCCGTTGCCGCGACCGAGCAGCGCGCGAACCAGGTCGACCTGCAGCGAGGCGTCGCGCGGATTGGCATCGGCCCTGACGCGGAGATCGTCCAGCGTGGCATCGTCAACGGGACCGGAGAGCAAGGCGACGGCATCGCGGCGCTGCGGCTGCGCCGCACGGGCGAGATAATGGGCGGCGAGATCGGCATTGCCGCGCCGCTGGAAGGCCTTTCCGATCAGGCTCAGCACATAGGGATCGGCATCGGGTCGGTCGGCCAGCGGGCGCAGCGTCTCGACCGTCGCCGCAGCATCGCCCTGACGCCATTGCGCGACCGCGAGCAGCCGGCGCGCCTTGAAGTTGGCGGGCTGCATGTCGAGCAGGCTGCGGAGACGAACCACCGCCTGTTCGGAACGCCCGGTCTGCAGATCGATGATTCCGGCGAGGAGCAGGCCCGCCGGTTGCAGCTCGAGGGCGCCGCCGGTGCGATCGTAGAGGGTCCGGGCAAGCGGGAACTTGCCGGCGCGGGCGGCGAGCATCGCCTGCAGGAACCACGGCACCGGATGATCGGACTGGATCGCCAGGATCCGGCGGCTGTCGGCGAGCATGGCGTGCATGCGGCCGAGATCGGCGAGGGTCGCCGCCCGTTCCGACAGCGCCAACACCGAGTTGGAATCGATCGCGAGCGCCTTGTCGAACCACGGAATCGCTGCAGCGAGGCCATATTGGCTGCGGGTGAGCTCCCCGCGCAGGGTCAGCGCCTCGACATTGTCGGGATCGAGCGCGATGGCGCGATCCGCCGCCGCCATCGCCTCGCCGAGCGCGCCAGTGTTGCGACGGAAGCGGGCGACATCGGTCCACACCCAGGTGTCGTCGGCGCCGGCCGCCATGGCATCGGTGAAGGCGTCGGCCGCCTTTTCGAGCGCGCCGAGCGCATAATAAGCGCGGCCGGCCATCCGCACGCCGTAGGCGCGGTGCGCAGGTGGCGCCTGCTCCGCCTCGGCCGCGGCCTCGTCGAATTTCTTCTGCAGGAAATAAGCATGGGCGAGGAGATGATGCAGCTCCGACGCCCGCACGCCCAGCTTGCGGGCGCGCAGCAGCTCCGCCTCGGCAGCGATGCCGTCGCCGAGCAGCAAATGGGTTCGGGCCTGGGCGATGCGGATGCGCGGATCGGCGGGCGCGCCGTCGATCGCGTTCAGCAACTCCACCTTGGCCGTGCGCGGATCGCCGGCATCGAGCGCCGCGAGACCCTTGCGGTACGACACCTCGGGGTTGTCGGCGGCGGCGCCGGAACAGGCGGAGACGCCGAGCAGCAGCGAGACTGCGATGACGAGGCGCTTCCGGGTCACGGCTGCAGCCCATATTGCTTGAGCAGATCGTAGAGGGTCGGCCGGCTGATCCCGAGCAGCTTGGCGGCGCTCGAGATATTGTTCTCGCTGCGCGCCAGAGCCTGGCGGATGGCGCGGCGATCAGCCGCTTCCCGCGCCGCCTTGAGATTAAGCGGCAGGCCTTGTTCCTCGTCCGTTTCGAGATCGAGATCCTCGGCAGTGACATGCTTGCCGTCGGCCATGATCACCGCCCGCTTCATTCGGTTCTCGAGTTCGCGAACGTTCCCGGGCCATTGCCAGGCGTCGACGGCGGCGAGCGCCGCCGGTGTGAAGCCCTTGACCTGCGGGTTCATCTCGCGGGCGAAGCGGTGGAGGAAATGCTTGGCGAGCAGCACCGCGTCGCCGGCGCGCTCGGCAAGGCTGGGGATGCGGACGACGATTTCCGCGAGCCGGTACCAGAGGTCCTCGCGGAAGCTCCCCGCCTTGATCATCTCGGGCAGATCCTGGTGGGTCGCACACACGATCCTGGTATCGACCGCAATCGGCTTGCGGCCGCCGATCCGCTCGATCGTCCGCTCCTGCAGGAAGCGCAGCAATTTGACCTGGAGCGGAAGCGGGATGTCGCCGACCTCGTCGAGGAACAAGGTGCCGCCATGCGCCTGCTCGATCTTGCCCTCGGTGGTCTTGACGGCGCCGGTGAACGCGCCGCGCTCGTAGCCGAACAGTTCGGCCTCGAGCAGGTTCTCCGGAATCGCCGCGCAATTGATCGCGACGAAACCGCCAGCGGAACGGCGGCTGGCCTTGTGAAGGCCGCGTGCCAGCAATTCCTTGCCGGTGCCGCTGGCGCCGAGCAGCATCACCGACACATTGGTGTTGGCGACCCTCTCGATCGTCCGCGCGACCTTCATCATCTCGGGCGCTGCGGTGAGCATCGTGCCCAGCACAGTGCGATCCTCGCCGACCCGGCTTTCGAGCCGGCGATTCTCATGCTCGATGCCGTGCAGCTGGAACGCGCGGCGAACGATCAGCCCGAGCTGATCGATGTCGACGGGCTTGTGGTAGAAATCATAGGCGCCAGACGAAATTGCGCGCAGCGCGCTTTCGCGCGCGCCGTGGCCGGACGCGACGATGACCTTGGTCTCGGGCTTGAGCGCAAGGATCTTCTCCAGGGTCGCGAAGCCCTCGCTCACCCCGTTCGGATCCGGCGGCAGGCCGAGATCGAGCGTCACCACCGGCGGCTCCTCGGCGCGCAGGATATCAATCGCGGCATTGCGGTCGGAGGCGATCAGCACCTCGTAATCGTCATAGGCCCAACGCAGCTGGCGCTGCAGGCCCTCGTCGTCTTCGACGATCAGAAGCTTGGCTTTGGCCTCGGCGGTCATGCGCGCATCCGTTCGGGTGAAAGATAATGGCTCGGCTCGGCGAGCGGCAGGATGATGGTGAAGCACGTCCCCTCCCCTTCGATGCTGGCGACTTCGAGCCGCCCGCCGATCGCTCCGACCAGCGCCCGCGCCTCGAATGCGCCGACCCCGAAGCCGCCGTCCTTGGTCGATGCGAAGGGCTGAAACAGCCGGCCCCGGATGAATTCGGCCGACATACCGGCGCCATTGTCGATGATCTCGATCAGCGCGGTGCCGTCCTCGGCGCGCAGCCGAAGCAGAACCGGCGCGCCGCCGTCGCTCGCATCAATCGCATTCTGGAGCAGATGGGTGATCGCCTGCTCGAGCGCGCGGGCATCGACCACAGACACCAGGCCGGGCTGCGCCGCCACTTCGACCGGGTGCAACCGCCTCTTGCCTTCGGCCAAGGCGGAAAGGATGTGGCCGAGACTGGTCGGACGCGGCGTATCGCCCTCGGCTCCGGCGTTGCGGGACAGGCGGGCGAGCAGATCGTTCATCTTCTTCACCGAGCTCTGAAGCGTTGCGATCATGTCCTGGCGAAAGGCCGGATTGTCGGCGTGCCGTTCGGCATTACGGGCGACGAGGCTGAGCTGGCTGACCAGATTCTTGATATCGTGGAGGATGAAGGCGAAGCGGCGATTAAATTCGTCGAACCTCTGCGCGTTGGCGAGCGCTTCCTGGCTGCGCGCTTCGGCGAGATAGCTCGCCGCCTGGATACCCGCGGCGCGGAACAGATCGAAATCCTCCCAGTCGAGCGCGCGCCGGATCTGCGGGTGCTGGAGGATGACGAGACCGACCAGGCGATCGCTGTGGAGCAAGGGCACACCTGCCCAGGCAATTTCGAGCGCGGCGAGCCGGTCCGTGGAGGGCGTCGTCTGGCCGGTCGGGGCCGTTCGCGCGGCATCCAGATCGAGGATGTGGGCCGTCTGTTCGAGGAAAGCGATCAGGGCTGCGTCATCGCCGGCTTGCGGCAGCGGATCGTGCCAGTTGACCCGCGCCTCGACGACCAGCCGGCCATTCTCGTCGGGCGCGAGCAACAGTCCACCGGGACTTTCGGCGATGTCCGCAATCGCCTTGACGACGCGCTGGCCGAGCGGCGGCGCGTCATGGCCCGCCGCACCTACGGTTCGGGTGAAACGCAGCCATTCCTCGCGATAATCGTAGCGATGCTCGAAGAAGTGCTTGGCCAGCATCACCCGCAGCCAGGCGCGCGGCCGTCCCGACGGCAGGACCAGCCCGGCGAGCGCGATCATGGCCGAGACCAGGCCGACCTGGCCCAAACGCACCCAGTCGCCGCCGACGATTTCCAGCGCCCGCGTCGCCGACATCATCACCATCAGATAAAGGAAGATCGCGATCGCGGAGAGTGACTGGAAAGTCGCGGCGCGGCTGAGCTGGAAGCGCCACTCGGTGTCGCGCCGGGTGGCGGCGGCGAACAGCGAGGCAACCAACACCAGCACCAGGCCGCGAAATGCGATCAGGTCGTGGACCGGCGAACGGGTGAGATAGCCTGTCGTGTAGAGGTGGAGATCGTAGGTCCACATCGCGGCAAGCGCGATCATCGGCAGCTTCAGCCCCGAGCGGCTGTCCGGCGCGGCCTGGCCGTAGAGATTGTGGACGAGGACGAGCGCTCCGGCGGAGATGAGCAGCCCCAGCATCTGCGCGGTCGAGGTCAGCGCCTGATAGGCCAGCGGCTCGGTTTCGAATCGCGGCAGCACCCCGGCGATGGTGATCTGCAGGCCGATGACTCCGCCGATCACACCGTAGACGATGCGCACCGCACGCTGGCGCTCGACGTCGGCGCTGCGCACGATCGCGTACATGAAGGACAGGAAGGCGAAGTTGCGGCCGCTTTCCGCAAGTCCGGCGGCAAGCGAGGAGGCGCCGACGAAAGCGACCAGGATCGCCCAGGCGCTGGTCACGGCGAATGCGCCGGCGAGATGCCGGCTGCGCGCGCCCTGCCGCCAGTGGCGAAGCTGGCGAACGGCGAGAATGCCGAACGCCAGCGCGGCGAGCGCGTGCATCCAGACACCGAAACCGAGCATCAGCGCGCGCCGTCCGGCCAGAGCACCACACGTACCGTCTGGAGCAGGATCAGCAGATCGAGGAAGGGCGTGTAGTTCTTGGCGTAATAAAGATCATATTCGAGCTTCTGGCGCGCATCCTCGACGGAGGCTCCGTACGGAAAGTTGATCTGCGCCCAGCCGGTAATGCCGGGCTTCACCACGTGCCTTTCGGTATAATAAGGCAAACGCGATTCCAGATCGGAAACGAATTGCGGCCGCTCCGGGCGGGGGCCGACGAAGCTCATCTCGCCTTTCAGCACGGTCCAGGCCTGGGGCAGCTCGTCGATCCTGAGCTTGCGGATGATCGAACCGATCCGGGTAACCCGGGGATCGTCCTTCTGCGCCCAGACCGCCTTGCCGCCGACTTCGGCATCCTGACGCATCGAGCGGATCTTCAGGATTTCGAACGGCTGGCCGTAGAGGCCGATCCGCCGCTGCCGGAAGAAGGCCGGTCCGGCGCTCTCCAGCTTCACCGCCGCCGCGGTGAGCAGGATGATCGGCCCGAAGACGAGCAGGATCACCGCGCTTACCGCGATGTCGAACAGCCGCTTGCCGCCGCTCGACAAGCGGCGTCCCGCGGAAAAGCCGTCGGAGAAGATCAGCCACGACGGATTGAGGCTGTCGAGATCGACCCGCCCCGTCTCGCGCTCCAGGAAGGAGGAGATTTCGTTGACATGGACTCCGGTGGTCTTGATCCGAAGCAGGTCGGCGAGCGGCAGCGCGTTGCGCCGTTCCTCGAGCGCGAGCACGACTTCGCTGACCCCGAGGCGGACGACATGATCGTTGAGGTTCGCGATCGCGGCGCGGTTCACCGCGCTCGGCACCACCACGCCGCCGTCGTTCATGGCGACGTAGCCGGCAATGGCGAAGCCCGCCCCCTCGCGCCGGGCGACGTCGGCGAGCCGGGCGGCGCGAGGCCCCGCGCCGAGAACGAGCACGCGGCGCTTGAAGGCGTCGTGACCGACCAACTGGCCCGCAACTACCCGGACGACGAACAGGCCGAACAGCGCAAGCGCCATCGCGTAGAGCAGATTCGAGCGCCAGAAGGTGACCGCCGGCAGCATGAAGAAGACGAAGGCGAGCAGCAGCACGCCGAGCGAGATCGCGACGACGAGGCGCGCCGTGCCGATCCGCATCGATCGCAGCGCATCGGCGCCGTAGACGCCGACGCCGACCATCGCCAGCTCGAGCACGACCGCGAAGGTGAGCAGATGCGGGAGTCGGTCAACGTCGGGATCGGCCTGGGAATCGATCTGCCACAACCGCAGCAGCCATCCCGCCTCGCCCGCCAGCATCAGCAGGACGAAGTCGATCAGGCCGAGCAACAGGACGGTATGGGGGACGTAATGCTTGAACAGCCTTACCATCGCGCCATCGCCTCAGATGTAAGCTTTTCCGACACGGCGCGTGGTGTCGCGCAAATTGACAAAGATTCGGTGAAGGAGGCTGGCCGAGAGACAGGGACGCTCCGTGCAGCCAACCCGCCTACTCCGAGTTCTTACCCGGCCATGATGAAGGAACATCCGATGCCTGAACTCCGCCGTCTCGGCCGCAGCGACCTTTCCACGCCCCGCCTGGTGCTCGGCGGCAATGTGTTCGGCTGGACGGCCGATGCGGCGACGTCGTTTCGCACTCTCGATCGCTTCGCCGAGGCCGGCGGGCTGATGATCGACACGGCGGACGTCTATTCCGCCTGGGTCGAGGGCCATCGCGGGGGCGAGAGCGAGACGATCATCGGCGAATGGATCCGGCGCCGTGGTGGTACCCGAGGCGTGCTGATCGCGACCAAGGTCGGAATGCTGCCCGGCGAGGGCGGCGAGAAACTGGCGCCGGCGCGGATCGCCGCCGCTGCGGAGGCGTCGCTGAAGCGGCTCGGGGTCGACACCATCGACCTCTATTACGCGCACCAGGACGATCCGGAGACGCCGATCGACGACGTTCTCCAGGTTTTCGATGCTCTCGTACGGGACGGGAAGGTCCGCACGCTCGGCGCGTCCAACTTTACCGCCGAGCGCCTGGAGGAGTCGCTCGCAGCCGCGTCCCGCCTCGGCACCGCGCGCTACGAGGTGCTGCAACCGGAATATCATCTGATGGCGCGTGAGGATGTCGAAAGAGCACTGCAGCCGCTTTGCGTGTCGGAGGACATTTCGATCCTTCCTTATTACGGCCTCGCCTCCGGTTTCCTCACCGGCAAATACCGCCGGCGCGAGGATTTCGGCCAAAGCGTGCGCGGCGGGCGGATGGAGCGGTTCTGGAACGCGCGCGGCTTCGCCGTGCTCGAGGCGCTCGATGCAGTAGCCGCCGAGGCTCGGGCGACCCCGGCGCAGGTCGCACTTGCCTGGCTCGCCGCGCAGCCCGCCGTCGCGGCCCCGATCGCCAGCGCGCGCACGCCGGAGCAATTGGAAGAGCTGCTGCCGGCAATGACCTTGGAACTCACCGCGGACCAGCGCGCGCGCCTCGACGCCGCGTCCCGCAGCTGAACAGCGCTTCGCGCCGCGACCGCGCTTGGCCGTTGATGCGGCGGGCTCCGTTGGCCTAGCATGGCCGGCGAGGAGATATCGACGTGCCGCTCTTCGCAAGCGCGAGACAGATCATGTGCCGGCTCGGCCACCACATCGCGGAACCTGGCGAGGTGTGGAATCGCGGCTACTTCTTCACTCGCTGCAGCGGGTGCGGCGCCGATCTGGTTCGCACGGCGTCGGGCAAGTGGCACGTGCCGAAGGGCCGCAAGGTGGTCTGGAAGCCGCGCAAGGCCCGCGGCCGCAGGCCCGGCGAATAGGATCCCGTACCTCTCCGGTCGCGCCGTCTCTGGCTCATGGGTTTGGGTTTGCGACAGCCCGCCGCATTGAGTGTTGACAGAATGGGATCCCATCGGCAGTTTCAGAGTACAGGCCGATCAAGGCTCGGAAAGGAGGCAGAGATGAAGAACGGACAGATCGTCGCCCGCTTCGAGGCTCTCTCCTTTCATCTCGGCAGCTTCGCTTCGTTTATGGGCCGGTACGCCTGAGGGCGTGCCGGAGTCTCACCCCCGAAGCCACCCATCCTGCCCACCTGCCGAAAGAGCCGCTCCCCCCGTGCAAGCGCCACGCGAGCGGTGACAGTGAGACATCATCATGCCTGACCGCCTGAGCGCGCTCCGCGCCGAAATCGACTCTCTCGACGACCAGATCCTCGACCTCATCGAACGCCGCCTCGCCGCCTCGGCAGCGATCTCCGCCGCCAAGGGCAATGGCGAGGACGGCCGGCTCAAGCTCCGCCCCCGCCGCCAGGCCGAGGTAATCGCCCGCCTGCAGGGGCGTGCCGAAGCGACTCCGGCGGATGCGGTGGCGCTGATCTGGCGCGAACTGATGGCGCATACGCTGCAGGCGCAGGCGCGCACCGAGATCATCCTGTGCGGCGACGAAATTCCGGACCGGCTCGATCTTCAGGTGCGCGATCATTTCGGCACGGCATTCCCGATCCGACGCGTCGGATCGCGCGCGGAAGCGCTGCGCCTGGCCCGCGAGGAAGAAGCGATTGCGGTGCTCGGCACCCCGCTCGCCGCCGGCGAGGGCGATGGCCTGCTGGTCTTCGACATCGTCCGCGACGCGGGCGACGCAACGATCGGCTATGCAGTCGGCCGGATCGCGCCGGGCGACACCATCGAGACTGCCGGGGAAGCGGCCGGTCCGAGCTGGTCGCCCGGGAGTTGGCGCGCGCGTCCGGCAGCGCAGATGCCGGTCTATCCGGACGCGGCAGCGCTTGCCGCAAGCGAGCGGGCGCTGACCGAGCGTTCGCCGCTGGTTCCGCTCTGCGAAGTGACGGCTCTTCGGGCACGGCTTGCGCGGGTCGCGGCGGGCGCAGCCTTCCTCGTCCAGGGCGGCGATTGCGCCGAAAGCTTCGCCGAATTCAGCCCGGAGAAGGTCCGGCGCGACGAGCAGCTCCTGCTCGGCATCGGCAGCCTGATCGCGTCCGCCGGTCCCTCCGTGGTCCACGTTGCCCGCGCCGCTGGCCAGTTCGCGAAGCCGCGCTCGGCGACAATGGAGAGCGAAGCGGGGATCAGCCTGCCGAGCTATCGCGGCGATGCGGTGAACGGCCGCGCGTTCACCAGCGCCAGCCGCGCCCCTGAGCCCGAAAGGTTGATCGAGGCGTACGAACAGGCCCGCGCCACCCTCACCCTCCTCGGCGCCTACCGCCTGGCGGAGCGCAGCCGTGACATGGTCTATGCGAGCCATGAAGCATTGCTGCTCCATTACGAACAGGCGCTCACCCGCCAGGATCCCGAGACCGGCCTGCACTGGGCCGGCTCGGGCCACATGGTCTGGATCGGCGAGCGCACCCGCGCCATCGGCGGGGCGCACGTCGAATATGCCCGCGGCATCGCCAACCCGATCGGTCTCAAGTGCGGTCCGACGATGGCTGCGGACGAGCTGCTTCGCTTGATCGATCTGCTCGATCCGGACAACGAGGCCGGACGGCTGGTGCTGATCGGCCGGTTCGGGGCCGCGCAGGCAGGCTCGGCGCTTCCGTCGCTGATGCAGGCGACGCGCCGTGCGGGGCGCCGGGCGATCTGGTCGATCGATCCGATGCACGGCAACGGCTCGGTCGTGCGGGGCGTCAAGACCCGCAACCTCACCGACATTCTCACTGAGACCCGGACCTTCTTCGAGGTCGCTGCGGCGGAAGGGGTGCATGCGGGCGGCATCCATCTCGAGATGACAGGCAGCGACGTTACCGAATGTCTCGGCGGCCAGGCATGCGGCGGCGAAAGTGAGCTCGGCCGGCGCTATCTCAGCCATTGCGATCCCCGCCTCAATCCGCCGCAGGCGCTGGAAGTGGCGATCGCGGTCGCGTCCCTGGTCGGCCGGGCGGCCGAGCGTCGCTCGGACGCCGCGTGAAGGTCGCCTATCAGGGGGCGCCCGGCGCGTTCGGCCATCAGGCGGCGCTCGCTTTCTGCCCGGGCTGCGAGCTCGTGCCGGCAGACACGTTCGCCGAAGTCGCGCGGGCGGTCGCCTCCGGCGGGGCCGAGCGCGGGGTGCTGCCGGTCGAGAACAGCCGCGCAGGTCCGGTCGAGGGCGTTGCCGAGATCATCGCATCGAGCGGCGTGCGGGTGCTCGCCGAGCATCCCCTCCGCGTTCGCATGCACCTGCTCGCGCTGCCCGGCGTCACGCTCGCGGACGTGAAGCTCGTCCGCAGCCATCCGGTCGCCTTGCTGCAATGCGCGGAAAAGGTGGCGGCGCTCGGCCTCGAAGCCGAGCCCGCCGCCAACACCGCGTTCGCGGCCCGCGATCTGAGGACCCGGGATCGCGCGGTGCTGGCGTCGGAAGCCGCGGCCTCCGCCTACGGGCTCGCCATTCTGGTGCCGGACATGCAGGACGATCCCGACAATGCCACCCGCTTTGCAGTGATCGCAAAGTAATCTTCGCGGCAGGCAAGCGCCCGGCGCCGAACCATGCGAAGCGGCAAACGAGACTTGCCCCGAGGCAGCAGAGCCCGCAAAGACGCGCCGCCGGCCTTCTGAGGAACTTGCCATGTCGATTGCGGGAACGAGGATCCTCCTGGTCGAAGACGAGGCGATCATCGCGATGATGGCCGAGGATATGCTGGAAGAGCTCGGCTGCGAGATCGCGGCGGCGGCGACGGCGCTGCCGGCCGCGCTCGAACTCGCCGAGCAGACGGCGTTCGACGTCGCCCTGCTCGATATCAATTTGAACGGGGTCGACAGCGCGCCATTGGCGGAGATGCTCCGTGCCCGCGGAACGCCGTTCATCTTCACCACCGGCTATGGTTCGGCCGGGCGCCCTCCGGCGTTCACCGACGTTCCGCTGGTCAGCAAGCCTTACCGTGCCGAAGATCTGGCCGAGGCGATCAGGACCGCGATCAGCGCCTGATCATCTCTTGCCGAGCACGCCCAGCGCGCCGGTGACGAGGCTCTCGGTCGCGGTCGAGATCACCGCCTCCGCATCGGGCGCCCAGAACGGGCTGTGCAGGCTCGGCAGCTTGGCGGGATCGCCTGCTGCCTGGTCCCACTGCGCCTTGGGCACGCCGCCGACCCACAATATCGTGCTCTCGATCGACTTGTCGGCGAGGTGGAAGCGGCTGAAATCCTCGCCGCCCATCACCGGCTTGGTCTTGAGCACCCGGTCCGGCCCAAAACGCGCAGTGAGCAGGGCGGCGGTATCCGCCGTCAGCTTGTCGGTATTGTAGGTCGCGGGCGTATATTCGCTCATCTTGTGGGTGACGACCGGCATCCGATCCTTGGGCATGCCGGCGGCGATCGCCTCGCCCTCGACGATCCGCCGGATGCCGTCGAGAAGGATCTTGCGGGTCTCGTCGGTATAGGAACGGACGGTGAGCAGCAACGTCGCCTCGTCCGAGATGATGTTGTGCTTGGCGCCCGCATGAAAGCTGCCGACGGTCACCACCGCGGGCTCCTGCGGATCGACTTCGCGGCTGACCAGGGTCTGGAGTGCCATCACGATCCGGCTGGCGAGCACGATCGGATCCTTGGTGGTGTGCGGATAGGCGCCGTGGCCGCCAATGCCTTTCACCTGGATGTCGACGCTGTCGACATTGGCGAGCGCAGGTCCGACCGAATAGCCGACCACGCCGGCCGCGAGCCCGGCGCTGTCGTGAAAGGCGAGCGCGTGGGTTGGCTTGGGGAAGCGCGTGTATAGGCCGTCGTCGAGCATCGCCTTGGCGCCGGTGCCGATCTCCTCGCCCGGCTGCCCGATCATGACGAGCGTTCCCGACCAGCGGTCCTTCATCGCCGCCAGGCGCCGGGCGACCCCGATCCAGGTGGTCATGTGGGTGTCGTGGCCGCAGGCATGCATCACGCCGCTCTCCACCCCGGCGAGGCTGGTGCCGCGAAGCTTGGAGGCGAAAGGTAGCCCGGTCTGCTCGATCACCGGCAGCCCGTCCATATCGGCGCGGATCAAGAGGACCGGGCCCGGGCCGTTCTTCATCACCGCGACGACGCCGGTCTTGCCGACGCCGGTGGTGACCTCGAAACCCAGCTTCTTCGCTTCGGCGGCGAGCTTCGCCGCGCTCTTCACCTCCTGCATGCTGAGCTCGGGATTGGCATGGAGGTCGCGATAGATGGTCATCAGCGACGGCATGTCGGCGCGCACCTGATCGGCAAGCGGATCGGCCGCGGCCGGCACGGCGAACGCGAGCAGAAGGGCGGCGGGAAGACGAGCCATGCGCATGTCAGTCACTCCTCGGGGATCAGCTCGATCACGTCGACGAGCGATTCGAAATGGGGGCGGGGAAATACCAGGCGCCAGCGGCGGTCCTCGATCCGCTCGAGGAGTCCGGCGAGTGCCCGATCCTCGTCATGGCCGTAGCGCAGGGTGCCTTCCTCGTCGCCGAGCTGCAGCGTGCCGAGGAAGATCATGCGCTGGTCGCTATCCGGAAACAGCCGCCCGATCGGACGCTGCGAGCCGGTCAGCTTGGCGAATTCCCGGGTCGTCTCGCCCGGGCCGATGCGGCAGCGAAAGGCGGGATAGGTGACATAATCGAGCAGGCCTTCGCTCTTGGCGCCGAGCTTGAGCACCCGGCAGCGATAATCGCCGGCCGGAGGCGATACCTGCGCCATGGCGGCGTCCGGCACCAGCAGTCGTCCCTCGGCGACGATCGCGTCGCCGTGACCGCCGGTGCGAGCCTTTTGCAGCGCCTCCAGCCAGGCGTCGCGCCAGTCGCGGATGCGGGCACGGTCGGTGTCGGTCGCGACCGCGCGCCAGGCGGCATCTTTTTGGGGCACCGCCTCGGCAGGGCCGGTCCGCTCGGCAGCGCAGCCGGCCGCCAGCAGCATGAGCGGGATCAGGGCGCCGTGCACCGGCTTGAGCGAGGACATCATCGCCTCAGCATAAGGCGTATGGCGGATCGATCAACGCCGCAGAAACAGCCGGAAGGGCCACCCCCTTTCCCTCCACGAAATCGCGGATGGGAGGCGGAAGGCGGAGCGACCGGAGAGCATCGCCTGTGCCGCCCCGCCCCGTTCTGCTCCCATGCAGCATTTGCTGGAGGGGTGGGGGTGGCCCGTCTTCAAACCTTTACGCTGCCGTCCAGCCGCCATCCATCGACAGATTCGCGCCGGTGATCGACGCCGCCTCATCGCGGCACAGGAAGAGCGCCAGCGCCGCTACCTCCTCGACGGTGACGAACTTCTTGGTCGGCTGGGCGGCGAGCAGGACGTCGTTCATCACTTGCTCGCGGGTGAGGCTGCGGGCCTTCATCGTGTCCGGGATCTGATTCTCGACCAGAGGTGTCCAGACATAGCCGGGGCTGATGCAGTTGACCGTGATGCCCGCGGTCGCCGTTTCCAGCGCCACCGCCTTGGTGAAGCCGGCGACGCCGTGCTTGGTGGCGACATAGGGCGCCTTGTTGGGGCTGGCGACGAGGCTGTGCGCGGAGGCCGTGTTGATGACTCTCCCCCAGCCTTTCGCCTTCATCGCCGGCAAAGCGAGGCGCGTGGTGTGGAACACCGCCGAGAGGTTGAGCGCGATGATCAGATCCCAGCGGTCTACCGGAAACTGATCGATCGGTGCGACATGCTGCATGCCGGCATTGTTGATCAGGATGTCGATCGCCCCGAAGCGATCGGCCGCCTGATCGATCATGCGCTCGATCGCGCTCGGATCGGTGAGATCGGCATTGCTGTACAGGGCCCCTGCCCCGCTTGCCTGTTCCAGACCGGAGCGGATCGCCTCGATCGCGGCGTCGTCACCGAAGCCGTTGATGACGATGTTGGCCCCCTCGGCGGCGAGTGCCTGGGCGCAGGCGAGGCCGATACCCGAGGTGGATCCGGTGACGAGGGCGGTCTTTCCCGAAAGCAGCATGCGCGCCTTCTCCTTGGCTGATGGTCAGCCGCTCTTTCCGGCCTCGCCGCGGCATTTGCAACCGTGGCCGGGTTCCGCGCATTCTCCCGGTTCGAACCTGAGGATCAAGGCCGGCGCCCGCCTGGCGTTGCACCTCGCAGCAGGAAGTGAGCCGGATGCGCCTCGACGATTATCGAACGAGTGACAATGTCAGCGATCAGCGCGGGCAGAGTTTCGGCGGCGGCGGGTTCGGCGGCGGCGGCGGCGGGATCTTCGGCCTGCTGTTCGGACTGGTGCTCAGTCGCTTCGGAATCGGCGGCGTTCTGATCCTGGCGCTCGGCTATTGCGCGCTCACCACCCTGGGCGGCGGAGGATCGCTCGGCGTCGGCGGAGGCACAGAGGTCGCGCCGCATCAGGCGCGCGGCGGCGCCAATGCGCAGGAAGCCTGCGCGATCGATCCGGCCAGCAAATTCTCC
Organism: Sphingosinicella sp. BN140058; assembly: GCF_004135585.1. Lineage (NCBI taxonomy): Bacteria > Pseudomonadati > Pseudomonadota > Alphaproteobacteria > Sphingomonadales > Sphingosinicellaceae > Sphingosinicella > Sphingosinicella sp. BN140058. The sequence goes on from NZ_CP035501.1 coordinate 1,453,002, forward strand.
TGCCAGGTGCTCGCCAATACGGAGGACACCTGGTCGCGCATCTTCCAGGCACAGGGCCAGAGATATCAGCCCGCCGGCTTCGTCTTCTACGGCGGCAGGGGACAATCGGGCTGCGGCGCGGCGCAATCGGCGATGGGCCCCTTCTACTGCCCCACCGACAACCGCATCTACCTGGACACGTCATTCTACGGCGAGTTGCAGAACCGCTTCGGTGCTGCCGGCGATTTCGCGCAGGCCTATGTCATCGCCCACGAGGTCGGTCACCATCTGCAATTCCTGACCGGCACGCTGAACCGCGCGCACGAGCAGCAGCAAAGCGTGTCGAGCCGCGAGGGCAATGCCATCCAGGTCCGCGTCGAGTTGCAGGCGGATTGCTATGCGGGCGTGTGGGCCGCCAACGCTAAGGACGCACAAGGACGTGCGGCGCTGGAGCCCGGCGATATCGAAGAAGGACTTCGCGCGGCCCAGGCGATCGGCGACGACACGCTGCAGCGCCAGGCGCAGGGCCGGGTCGTCCCCGAAGCCTTCACCCATGGTAGCGCCGAGCAGCGCCAGCGCTGGCTGCGGCGCGGGCTGGAGAGCGGCGATCCCGCCAGCTGCGACACGTTTGCGGCCGCCACTGTCTGAGGTTCAGTCCCGCTCCACCGCGCGGGCGTAGACCGCTCGCGCGTCGGGGCTGAAGCAGACGAACAGGACCTCGTCGAACGCCTCCGGCGCCGCAACGATTTCGGCAGCGACCGTCTCGGCGGCCACGCTTGCGGCGTCCTCGACCGGGTAGCCGTAAATCCCGGTCGAGATCGCAGGGAAGGCGATGCTCCGCAGGCCGTGCCGGCGCGCGAGCGCAAGGCTGTTGCGGTAGCAATTCGCCAGAGTTTCCGGCTCTCCCTGTCCGCCGCCGCGCCAGACTGGACCGACCGTGTGGATGACGTGGGCTGCGGGAAGCCGATAGCCTTTGGTGATCTTCGCCTCACCCGGCCGGCAGCCGCCGAGGGTTCGGCATTCCGCAACGAGCTCCGGGCCGGCAGCACGGTGAATGGCGCCGTCCACTCCGCCGCCGCCGAGCAGGCTCGAATTGGCGGCATTGACGATCGCGTCGACGGCCAGGGTGGTGATGTCCCCCTCGATCACCCGCCACGCGGTCATTCCGGCTCGTCCCTGAGGAAGCTGCGTATCCAGCCGGCGACGCAGGCGCTGTCGTTCGGGCCTGCCAGCGACGCGATCGCCGCGTCCGGATCGGGCAGGCGGTCGCGCCGGCTCTCGACCAGTGCCTGCGCGAAGGCGGGAGCGAATTCCGGATGGAACTGCATCGAAAGCGCCGGATGGTCGGTATAAGCGAGGACGCCATAGGGGCTGAACGCGCTGCCCGCGAGCACCTCGACAGCAGGCGGCGGAACCACGATCTGATCCTGGTGCGATGCCGGCACCGAGACGCGCGCTTCGCCGTTCATGAACGGTCGCTGCGTCTTGATCTCCAGCGTTTGCAGGCCGACGCCCCAGCCACGCTCCGATTTCTCGACGATCCCGCCGAACGCCTCGGCCATGATCTGGTGGCCGAAGCAGATGCCGACGATTCTCGCCTTGCCCTTGGCCGCACGCAGGAAGTCCTTGAGCGGCGCGATCCAGGGATGCTCTTCATAGACTCCGGCGGGCGAGCCGGTGACCAGATAGGCCGGGAAGTCTTCCGGCCGTTCCGGCAGCTCGCCCGCAGCGACATCGAAGGAAACGGCTTCGAAGTCTCTCCCGAGCAAATCCGCGAACATGGCGGGGTAGGTGCCGAAGCGGCCGGCGAGATCCGCGGGCGGACGGCCCGTCTCGAGAATGGCGATGCGCATCGCCGCTATCTAAGGCGCGTTCGCCCCCCGGTGAAGGGGAGCGCCCCTGTTCACGCGGCCAGCCGCAGATCCCGTGCCTTCTCCAGATCGCGGAGATATTGGTCCTCGTGCGCCATTGCCCGGTAGATTTCGGCGCGATTCTCGTAGTGGCTCGGTTCGTCGCGCTCGATGGCGATGACATGATCCATGTCGCGCAGCGCACCGGTGAGATCGCCCCGCGCGAAATAGGCCACCGCACGATTGACCCGCGCCGTGACCAATTCCCCGTCGAGCGCAATCGCCGTCTCGATATCGGCCAGGGCTTCGTCTTCCCGGCCGAGCGCATCCAGGATCTCCGCCCGCATCAGCAGCGCTTCGCTTTGTGCGGGATCGAGTTCGAGGCTGTAGCCGAAAGCAGCCAGCGCCTCGTCCCATTGCTCGAGATGGGTATGGCACACTGCCTTGTTGAAATGCACCTGCGGATAGGGCGCGCTGTAGGCGATCGCCCGATCATAGGCTTCGAGAGCCTCCGCGTAGCGCTCCTGCCGTTGCAGGATGTTGCCTGCCTCGTTGTGATATTCCGAATAATAAGGGTCCATCTCCGCTGCCTGGGCATAATAAGCGAGCGCATCATCGAGGCGATCGAGCATCACGTAGACCTGAGCGGCATTATATTGCAGCACCGAGCGATGCAGCTTGTGCCGGTGCTCGCCGAGCTCGGCGGTAAGCAAGGCATAGCCTTCGGTGCACAGCGCAAGCGCCTCTTCCCGACGCCCCTGCCGTACCCGCAGGAAAGCAAGACCATTGTCGCTGAACACCTTGAAGAAATGATATTCGTCCGGCGGCAGCATGCCCCGCGCTGCCGCGACCATCTCTCCGGCGAGGCCGAGATGATGTTCGGCGCGGCCTATGTCCTGCACCGTCGCGTAGCGCAGATGCACCATCGCAAGCACGTAGTTCATCTTTGCGAGCAGATCGGGGCGGGTCAGATGCTCGCCGGCGAGGGCTTCCACGACGGATTGGGCGCGGTCCTGCTGACCCACCATGACCAGACCCTGGAAGATGTTGCCGACGAGGTTCCAGCGCAGCACCTGATCGTCACCCACGATTGCGTCGAAATGCGGCAGCACCGCCTCGGCGAAGCTGCCGGATTCATGATAATAGCCGTAGTGATTGCAGATCGAGAGCGCCCGGATCGCCAGACGCGCCGCCGCCAGTTCGTAGCCGTAATGACGGTAATGCGCGAGCAAGGCCGGATAATGCTGCTCGAACAGATCGAAGCCGCAGCTGTCCAATACAGCCTCGAGCTGCTCTTTCTCTTGCTCGTCGATGATGGTCGACGGCAGCTCGTTCTGCACCAGCTCCGCAAAGGGCTCCGGCGCGCTGGCATTTCCATCTTCGGTTTCGACGACGACTTTGATCGACGATGCGCGCCGCGCGAGCTCCGCGAAGAAGCGCCGGCTGAGATGCTGCGCCTCGTCGAAGCCACGCGCGAGCACGGTCCATTGGCCGGTCGGCGCGACTTCCCGCTGCCAATCGACGATCAGTTCGACGAGGCTGTGGACGATGCGATAGGCACGATCGAGCGGGAAGTTGCGAGTCCGCTCGGTGCCTTCGCTGCTGTCGGTCAAGGTCGCATGAACCAGGGCGAGCCCCTGCCGATGCCTGGGCAGCACCATGTGCAGCGCGTAATTGTAGCGGTCGATCAGATCGTCGCGACCGAGCCGGCGCAGCGCCAGATACGCGGATTCGACCAGATCCTCGATTCCCGCCCAGGTGCCCCGGTGCGAGAAGCGCGCGTCGAGGACGAAGGCTCGGTCTTCGCCGCGAGTTCCGGGATCGCGTCCGGCCTCCCCTCGCCCGGTAAGTGTACGGAAACGATGGTCGACAGCTGCGCTCATATCCGTTGCTCCTCTCCGCGCGTCGGCATCAGCCTGCGCTTCAACCACATGATCATTCCGGTGCCGAACAACGTCAGCGATATCGCCAGGAAGCAGATCTGATCGACGACGGTGGCGAACGGCGCCGTCGGATCGCGGAAGGTGCGGTAGGCCTGGGCGACGTAATGAACCAAGGTCGGGATCAGGACGAAGATCAGCATCGTCACCGCCATCAGCCGTCCGAGCAACCAGATTCCGGCGAACATCCGCAGCACCGAGCGCTGTTTGTAATGCGCAGATGGCGCCGCTTTGCCGAAGCGTCCGCCGCTCAGCCGATGCCCGAGCTCGCCCAGATAGAGACGCGCGTCGCTATCGAGATCGGGATAATTGAGATGGGTGCACAGCACGTAATACACGTCCGTGCGCAGGAAGATGTTGAACTGCCAGGTCAGCGTGATGATGATCTGCAGCACCAAGGCCTTGAGCAGCTGGGTGAGATAATCATGTCCACCCTGGGCGAGCAGGCCGGCAATCACCAGCGTCGTCACCGAAATGGTGAAAAGATCGGTCAGCATCCCGGCGAGCAGCGGCAGGTAGCGCTGCCGTTTGGGAAGTGCGTGGATGCCCGAAAGATCCGCCTCCGCGACGATCGCCCACAAACGGTTCCCGATGCCCAGTTTGGAACGGACGCCGTAGCGGGCGGCGGCGAGCATATGGCCCAGTTCGTGGAAGCTGACGGTGCAGGCATAGAGCAGCAGCAGCGGGATCATGGTGAGGGTGATATCGTGCTCGAGCGCGAGCGCGCCCCAGTCGGGCCGAAGCGCCGGATCGGCCACCATCTTGTAGCCGGCAATCCCGATGACGGCGACGTAGAGCAGAAGGGTGGCGGGCGACAGCAGAGCGCGGGCAACAGCAGGGCTGCAGGCGAAGGTGAGGCGACGGTCGGATGGTTGCCTGGCCAATCGCCGCTTGAAACCATCTACTTCATCGGCAGGATAGACGAAGCCGATCTCGACGAGCGAAGCGATGAAATCGTCGACATCCAGATCGTCGCTATATTCACGGGCAAGAATGGTCTTCACCCGAGCCGCGTCGAGGCCGCTGCGCAAAAGCTCGATGATCCGTACGCCCTCGGCCGGAAACTGGTAGAATTCCTCCAGATCTGCATTGCCCACCATATAGTCGGCACCGTCCTGCTGGATGGACAGCGGGATGACGAAATAGCGATCGGACCCGATATCCAGGCTACCCTGCGGCGCCATGCCGGGCACGTCGCTGGCGAGGGGAATGACGGCCTCCGTCATTGTCGCGCCTCCGCGCCGCCGGCCCGAACCGGCGTGTACTGAACAGAGGCCAGCAGCCAGGTGCCGTGGGAGCGCTTCGCGACATAGGTCGCCCGCATCGCCCCGGCGGATCGCGGCGGCGGCAACACGTAATCAAGTCTCGCCACTCCCACCGCGGCGGTGCCGAATTCACGAACCACCAAATCCGCGACGTCGATGCGCGGCGCACTCTTTGCGTTTTCCGGTGCGTAAAAGCCTTGCATCGCCGTGCGATCGTCGACATCTCCGATCGGAGACACCTCCAGATAATCGGGCGTGGTCAACCGCTCCAGGGTTGCGACATCGCGTCCGCGCTGGGCAGCGATGAAGGATCTGATCAGGAGCCCGATTTCCGCTTCGATACCTGGCCGATCGGCAGCCTCGGCCGGGGGCGCCGCATGGGTCGATGCGGCCAGGCCACTGCTCGCGCCGAGTGCGCAGACCAACATCAGGCGTCGAGATGCCGGCCAGCGCGATCGTGCCGGCCGCGTTCGCGATTTCATGAGCGCACCTTCTTTACGTGCAAACCCGTCTTTGACATGCGCCCGGCCGGACCGCGCAGGACGCACGACGTGCGTCCCCGCATTCCCGGCCGGGCACCAATCGGTCTGCCTTAGGACAGACGGGGCCACAGGCACTCCCACCAGTCGTAAAGTGCGACAGAGGTGGTTTTGAGCTTCTGGACCTTAAGAACGGATATCTTCTTCATGTCGAATACCCTTATGCATGAGTTGAGATCCCAGCAGGAAACGATGTTCGTGCTGGCGCGAGATGACTGCGAGGCGCCCGCCTGCCGGCATGAAGCTTCACATGGCGCAAATCAGTCCCCGGAAGCATCAGTCTCAATCCATTTGGAGTCAACTTCCGACGAGCGCCATTTCGGATCGGTTATGTCGGAAACATTGACTCGACAAGTGCTAAGGGCGCACCCCTCTTCGAGTCGCTCGCCCTAAATCAGATCTACATTGATACTTATTGCTAACTGGCTTGCCAATCTTGGCGATCGATGCTGGTGTCGTATAGCGACTCACAGCCGCGCATATTCCGCGCTTTCTTCGAGATAGAGCTCAAACTTGATCTCCGATCATCGTGTCGGATCGCTTCAAGACCTAACCCGATCCGGGATGGACCGATTGCCGGCAGCTTTGCCGTGTCAAAGCGCTCGAACGCGTCGCGCTTGAACCGTCGCGGCAATGGTTCATAGTATCGGGCGATCCAGGAGGATTCGTCATGACGCCGCTTTCGCTTTCCGTCGGGCTGCTGCTCGCGCTCGCAGCCCCAGCCGCCGCGCCCCCGATCCCCGCACCGATCACGGCCGCCGTGGCCGATAGCCGCCGCCCGGAGGCAGACCGCGTCCGCGATGCGGCGCGCAAACCCGGCGAACTGCTTGCCTTCGCCGAAATCGCGCCCGGTGAAAAGGTGGCGGATTTCATCATGGGCGGCGGATATTTCACTCGTATCCTGGCTGCTGCCGTGGGCCCGAAGGGACGCGTCTATGCCTATCAGCCCGCCGAATTCATCACGTTCATGCCGGCTTACGGTACCCAGCAGGATGAGGCGGTCGCCGGCTACAAGAACGTCACCCCATCGCGGGACTCGCTATCCAAATTCGCTTTCCCGGAGCCGCTCGACGCCATCGTCACGGTCCAGAATTACCATGATCTCCACCTGAAGATGGTGCCGGCGAACTTCGCCGGCAGCGTCGCCATGAAATTCTACGAGTCGCTGAAGCCGGGCGGCGTGCTGCTCGTCGTCGATCACGTCGCCAATGCCGATCCGGAGTTCAAGGCGCCCGAGGCGCTGCACCGGATCGACCCCGCGGCGGCACGCGCGGAAATCGAACGGGCCGGATTCAGGTTCGAAGGGGCTCTGCCAATTCTCGCCAATCCGGCCGATCCGCACACCGCGAGCGTGTTCGATCCCGCGATCCGCGGCAAGACCGACCAGTTCGTGTTCAAATTCCGTAAGCCACGCTGACGCAGCGACGGATCGGGCGGGCCGGGGAGATTGGGGATTTCAGCTTCGCAGGAGCCGCGCGGCGGCGACCTCACCCGGCGTCAATGGCGGATGATCGTGCTCGCTGCACTTGGCGGCGGCCTCGAATATTATGATTTCATCGTCTACGGCATCTTCGCCCAGGCGATCGCCGCCGCCTTCTTCCCGGCCGGAGACCCGCTCGCATTGACGCTGGCCCTCGCGATCTTCTCGATCGGCTATCTGGCGCGGCCGATCGGCGGCATGATCTCGAGCCATTATGGCGACCGCTACGGCCGCAAGACCGTGTTCGTGGTCACCGTCTTCACCATGTCGGCCTGCACGCTCGCCATCGGCCTGATCCCGACCTATGCGACATGGGGCCTCGCCGCCACCTTCCTGCTGGTGCTGCTGCGCTTCATCCAGGGCCTCTGCATCGGCGGCGAACTGCCGGGCGCGATTACCTTCGTCGTCGAGACGGCGGAAAAGCGGCCGGGGCTTGCCTGCGGGATCGTCTTCGCCCTGGTCAATGGCGGCGTGCTGCTCGCCGCCTTCGTCAACCTTGCCCTCGGCGCATGGCTCAGTCCCGCAGCGATGCTCGATCATGGCTGGCGGATCGCCTTCGTGATCGGCGGCTTGCTCGGTCTGCTGAGCTTCTGGCTGCGCCGCAATCTGGAGGAAACGCCTGAATTCCTCCGCATCCGCCACGACGCCGCGCGCCAGCCAGTGCGGGAGGTGCTGCGCACGCATCCGGGTTCGATCCTGCTCGGCTGCGCCGTGGTGGCGCTGACCGCCGGGTTCAACGGCCTGCTGTTCGCGCACATGCCGGCCTATCTCGGCCAGGTGCTCGGCTACGACCGCCAGGCGGTGGCGATCGCGATGAACGTCGCCCTGCTCGCCATGTCGCTGTCGCTGCTCGCCGCATCGTGGTGGGCCGACCGGGTGCCGCCCCGTTTCCTGCTGCTCGGCTCCTCCGTGCTGCTGCTGGTCGGAGCCCCGGTCGCTTATCAACTGCTGGCCGGCGGCGGCGCCAATCTGATGCTGGTTCTGTCCTTGCTTGCGATTGCTGTCGCAGGCGCCAATGGCAGCTTCGCCTATCTGATCGCAGGGCTGTTCCCGGCGCGGGTACGCTTCAGCGGCGTCGCGTTGTCGCTCAACATCAGTTTCACCTTGCTGAGCGGCCTCGGCCCGCTCGCCGCCAATGCACTGATCCAGGCGAGCGGCCGGCCGGCAGCGCCGGGGCTGATCGTCAGTGCCGTGGCCTTAATCGGCCTGGTCGCATCTTTGTTTCTCGGCCGGCGCCAGGAGGTCGGTGCGCCTAACGCCGGCTGAGAACCAGCGGGAGGCCTCCTGCCGGCCGCAGGGTAACCATTCCGGACGGCCGTACCGCACGTCCAGGCAGCGGCGAGAAGCGCCAGCGCGCCAGCCAGTGTGCGAGTACGCTCAGCATCTCGGCGGTTGCGAAGCGCATTCCGACGCAAACGCGCGGGCCGCCGCCAAAGGGAATATATTGGAAACGGTGGTGGGCAGCCCTGGCGTCCGGCTGCCATCGCGCCTCGTCGAAGCGGTCGGGATCCTCCCACAGCCTCTGGTGGCGGTGGATCAGCCAGGGCCAGATCGAGACGAAGTCGCCCTTCGAGATCGGATGCTCGCCGATCCGGTCGTCGGCCATCGCCTGGCGATCGAAGCGCGGCACCGGCGGGTAGAGACGCATCGATTCCTCGAGCACGCGGCGCAGCAGCGGCAGACGATCGCCGAGACCCGGATCGTCGACGCCGGCGGCAAGCGCGCGTTGCGCTTCCGCCGCCACCTGCTGCTGCAGGTCCGGCTGCTCGGACAGCAGAAACAGGGTCCAGGTCAGCGCATTGGCCGTAGTCTCGTGCCCGGCGAGGTAAAAGGTCGCGGCATTGTCGACGGCGAGCGCCTGCGCCTCGGCGGGTGCGAAGCGGGCGTCGAGTGCCGCGATCATGTGGCTCAGAAAATCGTCGCCGGGCCGGCGACGGCGATCGTCGACGACTGCGCTCAAGGTTTCGCGAAGATAGATCTGGCCCCGCTTGCCGCGCCTGCCTTTCGCCGTCACCGGCACCAGGGGAAGTCCGAGCAGCACCTGCAGACGCGCGCCACCGACACCCTCCAGCGCAGCCGCGATATGGCCTATCGCCGCCTGGCTGGTGAGCCGCGGATCGCCGCCGAACAGCGCATCGGAGATCACCCGCATCGTCGTCGCGGTCGCAATCTGGGCCATGTCGATGGTGCCGCCCCACCCGGCCATCGCCGCTTCGGCGGCACGCGCGAACGATGGCAACAGGGCGTCGATCGCGGCGGGCGCGAAGCTTGCCGCGACGATCCGCCGCTGATCGCGCCACAATGCTCCGTCCGAACTCAGCAGGCCTTGCCCGATGGTCGGATGAAGCAGTTTCTTGACCAGATCCGGCTTCTGATAATTGGCGGCATTGTCGAGCATGACATGCTGGACCAGTGCCGGGTCGAGGGGAATATGCACCCGGTGCCCGAGCACGTTCCGCTCGAAATACGAAGTTTCGAACGCGCGCTTCGACCAGCCGAACACCGCATTGCGCGCCCGCTCGCCGACGAACCCTCGCCAGACCGGCACAGGACCGTCCGGCCGCGGCGGATGCGGCGGCACGTAGCGGAGGGGAGCATCGGTAGGGGTGGACATTACGAGTGCGGCCGCTTCATTCCGCCGCGAGCAGGCGCTCGGCGCCGCCCAGATCGACGCTGACGAGACGGCTGACGCCTTTCTCAATCATCGTCACGCCGAACAGGCGGTGCATGCGGCTCATCGTCACCGCATTGTGGGTGACGATCAGATAACGCGTCTGAGTCTCGGCGGTCATCCGGTCGAGCAGATCGCAGAAGCGCTCGATATTGGCATCGTCGAGCGGCGCGTCGACTTCGTCGAGCACGCAGATCGGCGCCGGATTGGTGAGGAACAGCGCAAAGATCAGGGCAACGGCTGTCAGGGCCTGCTCGCCGCCCGAGAGCAGGGTCAGCGTCGACAGCCGCTTGCCCGGCGGCTGGGCAAGAATTTCGAGGCCTGCTTCGAGCGGATCCTCGGATTCGACCAGCTCGAGATGAGCCTGGCCACCTTCGAACAAGGTGGTGAACAGGCTGCGGAAGTGACGGTCGACCGCTTCGAACGCGGCGAGCAGTCTCAGGCGGCCCTCGCGGTTGAGGCTGCCGATCGATCCACGCAGGCGATTGATGGCTAGACCGAGTTCCTCGCGCTCGGCCAGGCTGGACGATCGCGTTTCCTCCAGTTCGGAAAGCTCACGCTCGGCGACCAGATTGACCGGTCCGATGCGCTCGCGCTCGGTGGAGAGCCGCTCGTGGCGTGCCGATTCCTCCCCTGATGGCGCGATCGTTTCGTCGTCGAACCCGATCCGATCGGGCAGCAAGGGCGGCGGGCATTCGAAGCGCTCGCCCGAAATCCGGGCCATCTCGATCCGGCGGAGTTCCTGATTTTCATGACGCGCGACGGCGCCGGCGCGGCCTTCACGCGCGGTGGCGAGCAATTCCCCGACCTCGGCGAGCAGAGCGTCCGCCTGGCGAAGCGCTGCCTCGCCTTCACGTTCGGCCACTGCGGCCGTGTCGGCGGCCTGTGTCGCTGCGAGATAATCCGCCTCCAGCGCTTCGAGCCTGCGGGCTAGACTTTCCGGCGCATCGGCGAGGCTCTCCGCCTCCTCTTCGGCCTCCGCGATTCGTGTCGCCATGTCGGCCTGGCGCTTGCCGGCCGCGGCAGCCCGTGCCGTCCAGTCGGCAGCTTCCTTGCGCGCGGCTTCGGCACGCTGCCGGTCGGCGCTGATCGCCCGCGCCTGGGTGGCGGCTTCGGCGCGCACTTCGGCAAGCGCGTGCTGGGCGGTCTCGGCGGCGATGCGCAGCCCGGCTACCATTCGCTCGGTCGTGGCGGCGTCCGGCAAGCCGTCGACCACCTTGCCGGCTTCGGCGAACGCGGTGCGCGCGTCACCGAGATCCGCCGCCGCCTGCTCGATCCGCTCGGCTAGGCCGGTGCGGCGCATTTCCAGCCGCTCGATCTCGACGCGGGCGCTGTCCTCGGCTCTCACCGCCTCGCGAATGGCGGCAGCGGCCTGCGCCTCGGCGCGGCGTGCGGCATCGGCGGCATCGCGCGCCCGCGCCATTTCGTCGAGCGCAGCGGCGATCCGGGCCTTGGCATCCTCGACCGCAGCCAGCGCCGGCGGCAGCGCCGCCTGCAATTCCGCGAGCCGGTTGACCCGGATCAATCGTTCGGCGGCAGCGGCACCGACGCCGGTGGCGACATAGCCGTCCCATCGCCGCAGCCTGCCGTCGCGGGTGGCGAGGCGCTGTCCGACGGCAAGATCGCAGCCGTCATCATGGTGGACGACACCGATCTGGGCGAGGCGGCGATGGAGGGCGGCGGGCGCCTCGACGTGATCGAGCAGACGCTCGCAGCCGGCGGGCAGAGGCGGATCGCCGGCACCGATGGTCGCCCCGGACCAGCGCCGTGCCGACTCCCCCTTTACCGCGGCATCGAGATCGTCGCCGAGCGCCGCCGCAAGGGCGCGCTCATATCCGGGCGCGGCCTTCAGATGGTGTATCGCGCGGTCGCCGCTCGCCCCCTCCATCGCCTTGGTCAGCGCGCGGGCCTCCGACTCGAGCGCGGCATGGGCGGCGCGTGCGGATGCGCCCTCGCTTTCCGCCGCGTCGCGATTCGCTGCGGAGCGCTGGCGGACGGCTTCCGCATCGACGATCGCCGCCGCAGCCTTGGCCTGATCCTGTTCGGCCGCCTCCCGCCTTGTGCGCGCCGACTGCAGCGTCTCGACCAGCGGTCTCTCGTCGCCGAGCGCCTCCAGTTGCTGGGCAAGACGCTGCGCCTCGATCTCTGCCCGGGCGAGCTTGGTGCGGGCGGCCTCCAGCGCCGCCTGCCCGACCCGCGCTTCGGCCTGTTCGGCCGCCTGCACCGTCCGCGCCTTGCCGAGCTCGGCTTCGGCCGCCCGGGCTGCATCCTCGGCCTCGACCGTGCGAATGTCGATCGTGCCGCGCGCCTCTTCGGCCGCGGCGAGGCGCACCGTAATCTCTTCGCTTTCCCGCGCCAGCCGTTCCAGTGCCGATTTCGCGTCCTCGGCAAGCGTCGCTTCGCGAGAACGGTCCGCAGCGAGTGACGCACGGCGGGAGGCAAGATCCTTGATCCGGCGCGCCACCATGTCGCGTTCGGCGCGCAAGGTGGCAAGTTCGTGGCCGAGCGTGGTGGCGGTTTCGCGCGCCGCCTGGGCGGCTTTGCGGCGATCGGCGACGACCTGCGCCGCTTCGGCCTGCCGCGTGGCGGCGGCACGCTGCGCGTCGGCCGCGCGATTCACCGCGGCGACGGCGGCATCCGCCTCTTTCCTGGCGAGATCCGCCGCATTGGCGGCCTCGCGCCAGCGGGCGAAGATCATGCGCGCCTCGGCGATCCGAATCTGGTCGGAGAGCCTGCGGTAGCGCTCGGCCGCCTTGGCCTGCCGGCGAAGCGCAGCGGCGCGATTTTCCATGTCGCCCATCAGCTCGTCGAGCCGGGTCAGGTTCGCCTCGGCGGCGCGGAGCTTCTGCTCGGCATCCTTGCGGCGGACGTGGAGGCCGGAAATGCCGGCCGCTTCTTCCAGCATCGCGCGTCGCTCGGTCGGCTTGGCGGCGATGATCGCGCTGATCTTGCCCTGGCTGACCAGAGCGGGCGAGTGCGCCCCGGTGGCGGCATCGGCGAACAGCAGGGCGACGTCCTTGGCACGAACGTCGCGGCCATTGACCCGGTAGGCGGAGCCGGCGCCGCGCTCGATGCGGCGGGTGATCTCGACGTCGCCCGGCGGCGCCAGCGCGACGTCGCCCGATACCTCCTCGGTCGGCCGCTCGACCAGCATGCTGACTTCGGCGAAATCGCGCGCCGGCCGCTGCGCGGTGCCGGCGAAGATGACGTCGTCCATCCCCGCGCCGCGCATCGACTTGGGCGAGCTCTCGCCCATCACCCAGCGGATCGCTTCGAGCACGTTGGATTTGCCGCAGCCATTGGGGCCGACGACGCCGGTCAGACCCGGCTCGATGCGCAGTTCGGCGGGCTCGACGAAGCTCTTGAAGCCGGAAAGCTTCAGCCGCTTTATCTGCATCCCCGCCCCCCGGCGCGCATATCCCGCTCCTTAAGCTCCCGCCTTACTGGAGGAAGGACTCGACATAGGCCCAGTCACCGGTGCCGACATTGGCTCCGTTCACGAAGAAGGTGGGCGTGCCGCTCACCCCTTGCGCTTCTGCCGCCTCGGCGATCTTTTCCAGACGTGCAAGCCCTGCCGGATCGGTCAGGCAGGCCTTTGCTCGCTGCGGCGTAACGCCCGCCCGGGCGGCGAGCTGGGTGAGACCGCCGATGTCGGCCAGCCGGCCCAGCCGCTCGCCTTCGGGAAGCGCCTTCAGCTTGTCCTTCTCCGCCTGCGAAAGGCCGCTGATCCTGCCGACCCATTGCTTCTGAGTCGCATACAGGTTCTCGGTCAGGCGGAAGTAATTGGCCGGGCTTGCGCACCGGGCAACCAAGGTTGCAGCGACGTCGATGCCGTTCAGCACGAAATTGCGGAACTCGTAGCTGACCTTGCCGGTACGCACCTTCGCTTCCAGCCCGGCCTTCGCGCCGGCGCTGAAATCGGCGCAATGGGGACAGGTGAGCGATCCATATTCGACGAGCTTCACCGGCGCGGCGGGATTACCCATGCGGTAGCCGCCCTCCGGCGTCTGCACGATCGTCCGGGTCCAGTCACGCGCCGGGGCGGGCCGCGCCGCCGGCGCCTTGCGCGCGGGCGCCGCGTCCGCGGGGACAAGAGCGGCCGAGAGTCCGCCGGCGAGGCCGATGGCGCCGAGCGCGAGACCCAGGCCGCGGCCGATCACTTGATCGCCGCCCGAAGCTGCGGCTCCAGCGCCGCCCATGCGCCGGCTTCCACCTTTTCGCCGTTGATGACGAAGGTCGGCGTGCCCTGCACGTCATATTGCTTGGCGTCGGCCTCGTTCTGCTGAATGAAGCGCTGCACCTGGGCCTGATCGGTCAGGCAGGCCTGCGCCTTGGCGGCAGGAATCCCGCGGAGGCGTGCGAATTGATCGAGCCCGGCCGCCTTGGCGAAACCGGCCTGCGGCGACGGCATCGCGCCGATCTGCTGCTGCTGTTCCGGAGTCAGCGCAGCGGCCTTCGCGAACCAATCCCCCTGCGTCGCGAACAATTGGTCGCTGAGCGGGAAAAAGGCGGCGGGACCGTTGCAGCGCGCCAGCAACGCAGCGGCGAGATCGACGGGATCGCGGATGACGTTGCGGAATTCGTAGCTGACCTGGCCCGACGCCACATATTTGCTGACGATCACCGGCGTGCCCTGTTCCGCGAATTCGGCGCAATGCGGACAGGTCAGCGAGCCGAATTCGAGCAGCTTCACCGGCGCGTCGGGATTGCCCATGCGGAAGCCGCCCTGCGGCGTTTCGCTGACGATCTGCGTCCAGTCGCCGCCATTGGGCGCCGGAATCGTCTTGAGCGGCACGTTCTGGGCGAGGGCCGTCTGGTTGTTGCTGGCGGCATCGTCGCTGCCGCAGGCGGCGAGCGTGAGTGCGAGCGCCGCGAGCGCAGTGCCGGTCAAAGCCTTCATTTCTTCCTGTCTCCAATTCTGCCGACGATCGGAATGGCGACCGTCACTCCCCCGGCTCCTTCGCCTGCCGCAACCCCGCGTGCAACCGCCTCAAGCACAGCGCGAAGTTCCGGATCGGCGATTTCGCGCAGCGATTCGGACATTTCATGCGGGATCGGCCGCAGCGAAGGCGGCGCGATCCGCGCCTTGGCGCGCTGCACCTGAACGATGCCTTGCCGGAACTGCACTCGGATCACCGCTTCATAGCCGAAGAAGCGATTCACCCGTTCGACGATCACCGGGACGACGTGCTGCATCATCGGCGCGTGCGCGCCTTCCACGACCAGGGTGAGCACGCCGTTCGAGCGGCGGCCTGGCGGGAAGCGGATCGATTCGGGCGAGGACACGCCGGCGTAGCGCTCGCCGACGATCTCCTTCCAGCGGCTGACGATCGACGACTGGACGAAGCCGAATCGGCGGAAGGCGGCGCCGCCGATCTCCGGCAGCATGTCCGATACGGCTCGCGCCCGGTTCGACCGCGGCGCCGCCTGCTGCTCCTTCTTCTTCGCTGTCCCGCCCGATTTGCCCATGCCGCCAAGCATGGCATAGGCGGCCCATGTCCGTCGATGCATCAATTGCCCTGCTCGCCTGGTATGCTGTGGATAAGCGGCGACTTCCGTGGCGCGCCGAACCTGGCGAGGTGCCGGATCCCTATCGGATCTGGCTGTCAGAGATCATGCTCCAGCAGACCACCGTCGCCGCGGTCCGCCCGTATTTCGAGAAGTTCGTCACCCGCTGGCCGAGCGTCGAGGCGCTCGCCGCCGCCGATTATGGCGATGTGATGGCGGCCTGGGCGGGGCTTGGCTATTACGCCCGGGCGCGCAACCTCCTCGCCTGCGCGCGCAAGGTCGCCGAGGCGCATGGCGGCCGCTTCCCCGACACCGAAGCGGCGCTTCGGGCATTGCCCGGGATCGGGCGCTACACCGCCGCTGCCATTGCGGCGATCGCCTTCGGACGGCGCGCCGTCGTCGTCGATGCCAATGTCGAGCGTGTCGTCTCGCGCCTGTTCGCGGTCGACGAGCCGCTGCCCGCCGCCCGCGAGCGGCTCTACGCGCTTGCCGACAGGATCACGCCCGAACGAAATGCGGGCGATTTCGCGCAGGCGATGATGGATCTCGGCTCGGCCGTCTGCACGCCGCGGGCGCCCGAATGCGGCCGCTGCCCGCTTGCTTCATGCTGTACGGCGCGGGCGGCGGGGACCCAGAGCCTGTATCCACGCAAGGCGCCGAAAGCGCCCAAGCCACGGCGCGACGGAGTCGCCTACTGGCTGGAGCATGACGGCCACGTCCGGCTGGTCCGCCGCCCGGCCAAGGGTCTGCTCGGCGGCATGCTGGCCTTGCCGACCGACGCCGCGCCGGCCGAGGCGCGCTGGCGCGAGGCAGGCAGCGTCGATCACGTCTTCACCCATTTCGCGCTGACCATGAAATTGCTCTGCGCCGAAGCCGACAGCCGGCCTCATGAGGAGGACGCGATCTGGTGGCCGATCGCCAGCATCGGCGACGCCGGTCTGCCGACCCTGTTCGCACGGCTCGCGGCCCGCGGCACCGAGTGGAGAGAAGCGGCATGATCGAGACCGGCTTTACCGGCGCAGCGGTCGATCGCGCCGACAATCTCCGCCTCGACGAGGCGCAACTGGCCGAACTCGCCGCCCACGACGCAGCGCTGCTGATGCAGCTCGACGGGCTCGATCCGGTGCTGGACGAGGAGGGCCGCCTCACCTGGCTTCCGCTCGCCGGCGCGGCGGAGCTGATCTTCCTCGGCCTCCGGGGCGAGGTGCCCCTGTTCGCGCCGCTGATCCGCACCGCGCCCGGGCAGCGCGCGTGGAGCGTCTTCGGCCTCCTCGCGCGCATGGCGGCAGAAGAAGCTGCGCTCTGGGGCGGCGCCAAGAGCCTGATCGAATGGCACAATCGTCACCTCTTCTGTGGCATCTGCGGCAGCACCACCCTGCCGTTCCGCGGCGGCTGGGGGCGCCGCTGCACCGGCTGCGGCGCCGACCATTTCCCGCGGGTGGATCCGGTCGCGATCATGCTCGCCGAATATGGAGGCAAGGTTCTGCTCGCCCGGCAGCCGCAATATCCGCCACGCCGCTATTCCGCGCTCGCCGGCTTCATCGAGCCCGGCGAATCGGTCGAGGAAGCGGTCGCCCGCGAGATCGGGGAGGAGGCCGGGATCGGCGTTCGCAACGTGCGCTACGTCGCCAGCCAGCCCTGGCCCTTTCCGGGCCAGCTGATGATGGCCTGCGTCGCCGAAGCGCTGAGCGACGATGTGACGCTCGACCGGACCGAGCTGGAAGACGCCTTCTGGGCCTCGCGCGACGATGTCCGCGCCGCCCTCGCCGGCGATCCGGACGCACGCTTCCTGGCACCGCCGCCATTCGCCATCGCCCACACCCTGCTGCGCTGGTGGGTGGATCGGGATCACGGCAGCGCAACGTTCAGCGGCGATCAAGGTTGAGCGGGAACAGGAAGCGCTTTGAGCCGCTTGCCCGTTTGCGCAGCCGCTTCTAAAGGGTCTGCCGAATTCCCATCCGCGCGCACTCCTTGCGCGCCCCTGGAGGTCTGAACACGGCATGGACAATCGCAACAACACGATTGCGGGCTGGGTGCTCGGTGCGGGCATTGTCGCACTCGGCGCTTCGATCGTCACCGCGGAAATGTTCAAGGCGGAGCGGCCGGAGAAGATGGGATATCCGATCGAAGGCGTGACCGGCGCCGAAGGGGCCGAGGGCGGTGCCGAAGCCGAGCAGCCGATCGCCAATCTGCTCGCCGCCGCCGATCCGGCGAAGGGCGAAGCCGTGTTCAAGAAGTGCACTGCCTGCCACACCGCCAACCAGGGCGGCGCCAACGGCACCGGCCCCAATTTGTTCGCCGTCGTGGGCAAGCCGATCGGCCATCATGCGCCTGGCTTCGCTTATTCGCCGGCGCTTGCCGGTCATGGCGGCAATTGGGGCTTCGAGGAGCTCAACCATTGGCTGAAGTCGCCGCGCGATTTCGCGCCGGGCACCAAGATGACCTTCGCCGGCCTCGGCAAGGCCGAGGATCGCGCCAATCTCATTGCCTGGCTGAACCAGCAGGGCAGCAACCTGCCGCTGCCCGCCCCGGTCGCCGCCGCGGGCAATCCGGCCCAGACCGCCGCCGAAGCCGCCGATCAGCCGGCCGCCGGCGACAAGGCCGAGGATGAGCCGGTGCTCAACGAGGCGACCGCAGCCGGCGCCAAGGGCGGCGCCAGCAACATTCACGGCGATGGTGCTCCGACCGTCGACGGCCGCGCCGGCCAGCAAAAGACACAGTGATGGAGCGGGGGTGATGGTCTCGAGCAAGGCCGCCACCCCCGAAGCGTATCTCGCGGAGCTTCCGCCGGAGCGCGCTGCCTTCGTCGCGCGGCTGCGCACCCTGATCAACGCCAATCTTCCCGCCGGCTACGAGGAGCGGATGAACTGGGGGATGATCTCCTGGGAAGTGCCGCTGTCGCTTTATCCGGATACGTTTAATGGCCAACCGCTTGGTTACGTGGCGCTCGCCGCGCAAAAGAATTTCACAGCGCTCTATCTCACTTGCGTATACGCATCCGAGGAGCGCACCCAGCGCCTCAAGCGTGACTGGGCGAGCGCCGGCAAGCGGCTCGACATGGGCAAATCATGCCTGCGCCTCAAGGGCCCGCAGGATCTAGCCGAAGAGGTGCTGGCGGCGACGATCCGGGCCGTTCCTTTGGATGTGCTGATCGCCGAGCATGCGCGTGCACGCGCCCGTTGATCGCAGGTAAATCCGTCAGCTGGCGCCGTATTCGGCAAGGTCGACCGCATCGACGGCCGCCGGGATGTCGGGATGCGATCTCGCCAGCGCCTTCGTTGTCCGCCTCAGATCGCTTTCTAGATAGGTCTTGAGAAAAGGCGCGGCCGCCAGCGGATCGCGACCATATAGGCGCTCCACGATGGCAAGGCCGGTGACGAGCGCCTGCTCGCTCAGATAGCCCTGCGTTCGCGACGACCAGCCCTGCAGCCCGTCCGACTGGAACTGCGAAAAATTTCGGGCGCTGTTGGCAAGGAAGATGCCGAATCCCATCCACGTGGCAGCAAGATCAGTGTGGAGCTCGTGCAGGTCCCATCCACCCGGAGGATCGGTTGCGGCCGTGCTCATCAGATAGTGGGCAAGTTCGTGCGCGAGAGTCGCTATCATCGCCGTGGTATCGGTGGTCAACTCCGGATTGTAGGTGATGACCACCTTTGGGATGCCGTCCTCGCCGGTGATCTGGAAGGTGCCGCATGGCGCCGGCGCGTCCTCATGGCGGAGAAACAGCGCCGGCCCGACCTGCGCCGGACGGTCGCGCCGGCCCGCTTGCAGCTCACACGGCCAGTCCTCCATTCCTGCCGCAGCACGGACATGTTCGAATAGATCCGCGATCCGTTCGTGACCCTGGGATGAGGAGGCGGGAAAGAACGCCGGGCTCGGGAGCACCAGAAGTCGAGCGGCGCTCCCGAATTCAAGCCGCAACCATTTGAACGTGGCCAACTGCCATTCGAACTCGTCCCGATCGATAGGGAGGCGCGGCCCGAACAGCGAAAGCATGGCTATTTGCACATCTCCACGGGCAGATCGCGCGCGTGGTAATATTCGCAAACGTAGCGCCAGGCTTCGTCTGCAGTTTCGACGAAGTGGAAAAGGTCGAGATCCTTCTTTGCGATCACGCCCTCCTCGGCAAGCGCCTCGAAGCCGACGACACGCTCCCAGAAGTCGCGGCCGAACAGGATGATCGGCAGCGGCTTGACCTTGCCCGTCTGGATGAGGGTCAGCAATTCGAAGAACTCGTCGAACGTGCCGAAGCCGCCCGGGAACACCGCGACGGCGCGGGCGCGGAGCAGGAAGTGCATCTTGCGCAGCGCGAAATAGTGGAACTGGAAGCTCAGCGACGGGGTCACATACGGGTTCGGCATCTGCTCGTGCGGCAGCACGATGTTGAGGCCGATCGATTCCGCGCCGACATCGCAGGCGCCGCGATTGGCGGCTTCCATGATCGACGGGCCGCCGCCCGAGCAGACGACGAAGTGGCGCTGTCCGTCGGGGCCCTTGTCGACCCGGCTGCAGAGCCGCGCGAGCTGCCGCGCCTCGTCATAATATTTGGATTTGGCCTTCAATCGTTCGGCGACGAGCCGCTGCTGATCGGTTGCGGCGGCGGCGAGCAGGGCGTCTGCCTTCTCAGGCTCCGGGATGCGGGCGGAGCCGTACATGACGAAGGTCGAGCTGATCTTCGCCTCTTCGAGCAGCAATTCGGGCTTCAGCAATTCGAGCTGGAATCGGATCGGTCGCAAATCCTCGCGAAGCAGGAAATCCAGGTCCTGGAACGCAAGGCGGTAGGCGGCGTCGGCGGTCTGCGGCGCCGGCGTCGGCTGGTTGGCGACTTCGGCTTCTTCGCGGGCGCGCTGGAAGACGCGCGTGGGGGGTACGATTTCGGTCATGGCGCGGCCTGTAGAGCCTGTTCGCGCGGGGTGGAAGCGGCACGCATTCGACCGCGCTCGAAATCCTCCTCGGATCAGTGGCTTCAGCGGCAATAAGGGCCGCGTCCCATGTCGAAATGCAGATGATCGCGGTGGAGGGCATTGGCATCGGGGCCGAGTACGATGCCGAAGCGGCGGCAGCCGGCCTGATGCACCGCCCGCAGGAAACGGCGCACGTCTTCGTCAGGACCGTTCCAGCCGCCGAGCACGGTGATCCGCCGGCCGTCTTCGAGAACGAAGGCGGCGATGTCGACCGCGTTGGCGCGGCCATGCTCGCTCAATCGGTTGCCTGCCTGGCCGTTGATCGGACGGCAGCTGTAGGTGCCGAAACTTTCGATCTTCACCACCCGAGTCTTGAGCCACACCCGGGCGTTGGTCTGCAGCGCCTCGCGGGTCCAGCGTGCGAACTGGCGGGCGAGCGGGCAGGTCATCGACTTGAGGTTGGTGGTCGGCGTGCCGATGTCGAGCAACTGCACCGCGCCGATCGCCGAGCAGCCATTCTCGAACACGCGGTCGGGCAGCGCCTTGAAGCGCACCCCTTCCCGGCCGAGATCCGCAAGGCATTGGCGCACGTCCTCCGCGCGCGGCGCGGTCGCTCCCGCCGGCGGCCGTTCGTCGCGGGCGCGGCCGCCCGGGATGCAACTCGCCAGCAGGAGCAAGGGTAAGAGAACGAATCCGCGCCGCATCGCCCGAACGCTGCTGCCTCCGGGCGATGCGGTCAAGGCGGGATCAGAAGCCGACCAGCACCGTTTTGCCGATGGCCCTTCCGCTTTCGACCAGCGCATGCGCCTTCTTGAGGTTGGCGGCATCGATCGGCGACAGCGTCTCGGTCAGCGTGGTCCTGAGCACGCCCGCATCGACCAGATTCGCCACCTCCTCGAGCAAGCGATGCTGCTCGATCATGTCCTTGGTGCCGAACATCGGCCGAGTGAACATCAGCTCCCACGACACCGTGATCGACTTGCGCTTGAGCGGCGCGATGTCGAAACTCTCGGGATCGTCGATCAGCGCGATCCGGCCCTGCGGTGCGACGATCTTCGGGAAGAACGGCAGCTGCTTCTCGGTCGCGGTCAGACCGGCGACAAAGTCGATCTCACCGATACCAACGCGCGCGAGCTCGGCATCGAGCGGCTGGTGATGGTCGATCACGTGATGCGCGCCCATGCCCGTCACCCATTGCACGGTCTCCGGGCGCGAGGCGGTCGCGATGACGGTGAGGCCGGTCAGCCGCCGGGCAAGCTGGATGAGGATTGAGCCCACGCCGCCCGCACCGTTGATGACGAGCAGGGTCCCCGCCGCGGTCTTGCGGCCGTACGGCACGAGCAGCCGCTCGAACAGCAATTCCCAGGCGGTGATCGCCGTCAGCGGCAGCGCGGCCGCTTCGGCCCAGCCGAGCGTCTTCGGCTTGTGGCCGACGATCCGCTCGTCGACTGCGTGCAGCTGGGCATTGGTACCGGGACGGGTGATGTCGCCGGCGTAGAAGACTTCGTCGCCCACCGCGAACAGCGACACCTCCGGACCGACCGCTTCCACGATCCCTGCGGCGTCCCAGCCGAGGATCTTCGGCTCTCCGGCATCCGGCTGCGCCGCGGCGCGTACTTTGACGTCGACCGGATTGACCGAGACCGCCTTGACCCGGACGATCAGATCCCGCGGACCGGGCACCGGCGCGGGCATGTCGACATCGATGAGAGCGTCGTCGCGTTCGATGCTGCCGGGAATGTGGTAGCCGATGGCCTTCATGCTGGATGTCCCTGGTTGCGGCAGGACCTGCACCTGCCGCCCAGCAGATCGCGCCTGGACGCGCCGCGCGCCATGGCCAAGGCTGCATGATGAGCATTCATTTCTGTATGACAGCCACGGCCATTCGGGCTAGGCACTCCGCATGTGAATAAGAAGCTGCGCATCAACTGGGACGACCTGCGGCTTTTCCTTGAGATCGCGCGCGCCGGAACGTTGACCGCCGCCGCCGAGCGGCTGGGGCTCAGTCAACCCACTGCCGGCCGACGGTTGCGCGCGTTGGAACGGGACATCGGCGCCGCCTTGTTCCAGCGCAGCGCCGGCGGCTTTCGCCTGACGGACGAAGGCGAGGCGATGTTTGCCCATGTCGAGCGGATGGAAGAGGATTCGATCGCACTCGAGCGGAAACTGCTCGGCGGCGCCCGCGGCCTCGAAGGGGTGCTGCGGCTTTCGGCTTCCGACTGGTTCGCGACCAGGATCCTTGCCACGCCGCTCGCTGGTTTCGCAACCGCCAATCCGCGCATGACGATCGAGCTGCTGACCGACTCGCGCCTGCTCGATCTCGGCAGGCGCGAAGCGGATCTCGTCTTCCGCTTCGTTCCGTTAGGCGGCGCGGACATCGTCCAGCGGCGGTTCGTCCGTATCGCCTACGGCGCCTATGCGGCCGCTTCCTACATCGATCGCTGCGGCGATCCGGCGGCGAGCGCAGACGGCGCCGGTCATCGGCTGATCACCCTCGATGCCGCTCTCGATCAGGCCGCCGACCTCGCCTGGCTGCGCGGCCGCTGGCCCAGGGCCCGGCTCTCTTTCCGCAGCAACAATCGAGAGGCGCAAGGCGCAGCCTGCGTCCACGGCGGCGGCATTGCCGTGCTGCCGCGGGTGATCGGCGACGGGCTCCCTCTGGTGCACCTTTCCGGAGAGGCACCGCCAGGCCGCGACGTCTGGATCGGCTACCATCAGGATCTGAGACGTCTGCAGCGCCTGCGCACGCTCGTCGATCACCTGACCGCAACCGTACCGCGCGAGATCTGACGGCCGGGATCAGCCGTTACAGCTGGTTTCGCGCGTAGCAGCGCACCTTTGCGGCGACACCGGTGCCGCTGGCATGCCGGGCCTGCAGCACCCAGCGATTGACACCGTTCGCATCGGCGCCCGGCAGGATGGTCACGCTTTCGCCGCCCCCGTTGAACGCGCCGCTGATCTCCGTGAAATAGCAGAAGGAGTCGAACAGCGGCGCCAGCATCACGTTCTGATTGGGCAGGGAGACATATTCTCCGGCCTGCCCCGGCGTTCCGGTGCCGTTCGGGCCGATGAACCGTGCGACCCGGCCGCTCTGCGGCTTGCCGACGAAGAAACTGTGGGCACCGACGCCGAGCTGTTTCTGGCAGCTGTGGAGGACGAGGGTGGAAGGCCCGAACGGATCGCCGGATTGGTTGATCGTGATGCGCTCGCCCCAGCCGCGCAGCGCGCCGGTGACCAACGTGATCACCGTTGCGGCGTCGCCCCACCAGGCATTGCGCGGAAAGGTGTCGACGCAGCCGTTGCCGGGATTGTCGGCGGTGGCGCTGAACTCCTCGCTGCTCCAGCGTTCGGACCCGGCCGGCGCCTTGATCTCCGATCGCGGGAAGCAGCGTGCCCAGGCGGACACATCCTGCTGTTGCGACTGCCCTTCGAGCTGCCAATTGCCGTTCACCACCCGGATTCGGATACGCTCGCCATAGCCACGGAACTTGCCGGCGACCCGCGTCAGGTAACAATAGTTATCGGCAGCGCTCAACATCTTCTGCGGCGCGCTACCGTTCACACCTTGGTTCCACTGGAATAAAGAATCCGCATGCGCCGGACCAGCCAGTGAAAAGCTCGCAGTCAACGCCGCAGCCCTGATGAGATTACCCATTCTCCTGCTCCCCTGTTGCATTGGCTATGTAGGATGATTTGCAGGCGATGAGTCAAGTCATGACGGGATGCGGTTTTTTCTGCAACTAAAGTTGAAGGACCATGGGCGGAAAGGCCCGCTTTCCGGGCCGAGCGCGCGTGACGGAGCCTCCACGCTCGTTTAGCATTCCGGCGACGAAGGGATTCTCGCGATTTGATGATCACGACCTTGCTTGCTGCTGCCGCGCTGGTCGGCGCGCCGACCACTGCCGCCGACCAGCGCCCGCCCGCAGCTTCGACCGCAGTGCCCCAGGAAATCGACCCGGCACGCCTGGCGCTCGCGCGCAGGACGGCGGCTGCGATGCTTCCCCAGGGCAGCTTCGAGCGCATGATGGACGGTTCGATGAACCAGATGGCCGACATGGTCATGGGCCAAATGTTCGAGAGCCGGATGGCCGACTTCATGCCCGAGGGCAGTCAGCCCGATCGCGACATCGAGCGGGAAGTTGGCGACAAGACCATGCGGCAGGTACTCTCGGAACTCGATCCGCATTTCGAGGAACGCATGCGGATTACCAATCGGGTCATGTTCCAGGAAATGAAGCCGGTCATGAGCCGGATCGAACCGGATCTGCGCGAAGGTCTTTCCCGTACCTACGCACGCAAGTTCAGCTCGGTGCAGTTGCAGGACATCAACCGCTTCCTCGACACACAGGCTGGCACTGCCTTCGCGGCGGAGTCGATGATGGCCTGGGTCGATCCGGAGATCGTCTCGACCATGGGGAAGTTCATGCCGGAGCTGATCAAGGAAATGCCCGCGATCATGGAGAAGGTGAAAGCGGCCACCGCCCACCTGCCGCCGCCCCCGGCACGCCCGAAGACAGCGGACGACGAGGCAGAGGAAGGTTGATCGACGCCCCTCTTTTCCTCGCACTTGATGGCGTGGTGAAGGCACATGGCCGGCGCCGCGTGCTCGACCGGGTATCGCTCTCGCTGCCCGCCGGTGCGTTCGTCGCGCTGGTGGGGCCGAGCGGATCGGGCAAGACCACTTTGCTCAAGACGATCAACCGGCTGATCGAGCCCGACGAAGGGGTGGTTCGGATCGAAGGCGCCGACGTGCGGGACATGCCGGCCCCGCTGCTGCGG
This sequence comes from Sphingosinicella sp. BN140058, assembly GCF_004135585.1. Classification (NCBI taxonomy): domain Bacteria; kingdom Pseudomonadati; phylum Pseudomonadota; class Alphaproteobacteria; order Sphingomonadales; family Sphingosinicellaceae; genus Sphingosinicella; species Sphingosinicella sp. BN140058. The sequence continues at coordinate 1,477,917 of NZ_CP035501.1, forward strand.
CGAGGAATCGGCTACGCCTTTCAAGGCATCGGGCTGTTCCCGCACAGGAATGTCGCGGAGAATATCGCGACGGTGCCCCGGCTGCTCGGCTGGAGCGAAGACGAGCGTGCCGCGCGCGTTTCCGAACTGCTCGCGCTGGTCGCGCTTCCTGCGGAGTTTGCATCACGAATGCCGCACACGCTTTCGGGCGGTCAGGCGCAACGGGTCGGGATCGCCCGCGCGCTTGCGGCACGGCCGTCGCTGATGCTGATGGACGAGCCGTTCGGCGCGCTCGATCCGATCACCCGCGATGCGCTGGGCCGCGCCTATCGTGCGCTGCATGCGCAGCTCGGCCTCACCACCATCATGGTGACCCACGACATCACCGAGGCGCTCTTGCTCGCCGACCGGATCGTCGTGTTGCTAGATGGCGCGGTCCGGGCGGATGCGACACCGGCGGCCCTGCTGCGCGGCCATGCCGACGCCGATGTCGCCGCCTTGATCGCGCTGCCCAGGGCGCAGGCGCGGCGCCTCGCCGACCTGGCGGACCCGCGATGAGCCCGGCCCTCGCCGATGCCGCCTTAGATCTTCCGCAATTGCTCCGGGCGCATGCGATCCTGAGCGGCGCTGCTGTCGGGCTGGCCATTCTTGCAGGGCTGCCGCTTGCCTGGTGGGCGGCGCGGGTCCGCCCGGTGCGGGTGCCCCTGCTCGCCGCCGCCGGATTGATCCAGACGGTGCCGACCCTGGCGCTGCTCGCCCTCTTCTACCCCGCATTGCTGCTGATCGGCAGCGCGACCCGTCTGCCGGTGCCGGCGCTCGGCTTCCTGCCGGCTCTGCTCGCGCTGACGCTCTATGCCCTGCTGCCGATCCTCCGCAACGGGGTGGCAGGCCTCACCGGCCTTGATCGCAGCGTGCTCGAAGCGGCGGATGCGGTCGGCATGACCGGGCGCCAGCGACTCCTCCAGGTCGAGCTGCCGCTCAGCGCGCCGGTCCTTCTCGCCGGCATCCGTACCGCCGCGATCTGGACGATCGGCGCCGCCACCCTCGCCACGACGGTGGGCCAGCCGAGCCTCGGCAACCTGATCTTCTCGGGGCTGCAAACGGAGAATTGGGTTCGGGTGCTGGTCGGCTGCGGCGCAGCCGCGGCGCTCGCCATCCTCGTCGACGCGCTGCTGGCCATGGTGGAAAGCGGCGTTGCGAAGCGCTCTCCGGCACGGATGGCAATTGCCGCGACTCTGCTCGTCCTCGGCGCCGCGCTCGCACTTATGCCCGCCGCGGGCGGCGCTTCCGAGCGGCGGCCGGTCGTGGTCGGCGCCAAGAATTTTGCCGAACAATACATTCTGGCCAACGCAATGGCGCAGCGGCTGGGCAGCGCGGGGTTTCCGACTCTGCAGCGCGAAGATCTCGGCTCGGCGGTCGCCTATCGCGCCCTCGCCGCCGGCGATATCGACGTCTACGTCGATTATAGCGGTACTTTGTGGGCCAACGTTCTTGGCCGCAGCGACACGCCGTCGGCGGCGACGATGCGCGCCGAACTCGTCCGCCGCCTGCGGGCGCGCGACGGCGTGACCCTGCTCGGCCCGCTCGGTTTCGAGAATGCCTATGTGCTGGCGATGCGGCGCAGCCGCGCCGAGGCACTCGGGGTGCGCACGATCGACGATCTTGCCAGACGGGCACCGCGTCTGCGCCTTGCCAGCGACATCGAATTTCTCGGCCGACCGGAATGGCGGGCGTTGCGCAAGGCATACGACCTGCGCTTCGCCGACGCCCGCGCCTACAGTCCGACCTTCATGTACCGCGCCATCGCCGACGGCAGTGCCGACGTGATCTCCGCTTTCTCGTCGGACGGGCGGATCGCCGCGCTCGATCTCGTCGTGCTCGAAGATCCGAGGGGCGCCCTGCCCAATTACGATGCCGTGCTGCTGCTTTCCCCCCGGGCCGCAGCCGATCCGGACGTCGTCGCCGCACTGCGGCCGCTGATCGGCGCGATCGACGTCCGCCACATGCGCGAGGCCAATCTGACGGTTGATCGAGATGTCAACAAGAGCAGCCCAGCCGAAGCCGCGAAGCGACTTCTCGAGGCGATTGTTCCGTGATTATTATCCGGGCATAATTGACATAACTGGGCGGTCGGCTTAGGCCTCACGGCGGCATGAAGCGGGGGAATGCAGGGCATGGCGACGAGAGACCTGACCAGCGGATCGATTCCGCGGCACCTCATGAACATGGCCGCGTTCATCGGCTTCGGCCTTGCCGTCCAGACGCTCTACGTGCTGGTCGATCTCTATTTCGTCGCGCGGCTCGGCGAGCATGCGGTCGCCGGGGTCACCGCGGCGGCGAGCACGATGTTCGCAGTTCTCGCCGCCAGCCAGCTCGTCTCGGTCGGTGCTTTGTCGCTGATCGCTCGGGCAATCGGCCGCAAGGATCAGGGCGACGCGCAGACCATTTTCGATCAAGCCTTGTCGATGAGCCTGGCCGCAGCGCTCGTCACCTTGATACTCGGCTATGCATTCGGCGATGCACTGGTGACGATCCTTGCAGCCGACGGCGAAACGGCCGCGCTCGCCCACACCTATCTGCTCGCCTATCTGCCGGCGCTCGCCATCATGTTTCCGGGCGCGGCGCTTGGCTCGGCGCTGCGCGCAGCCGGGGTCGTCGCCGGTCCGATGGTCCTGCAATGCCTGAGCGTGATCTTGAACGCGGTGCTGGCGCCGGTGCTGATCGTCGGCTGGGGCACCGGCCTTCCGCTCGGCGTCGCCGGCGCCGGCCTCGCCAGCTCGATTGCGAGCGTCGCCGGCACGATCGCCCTGCTGCTGCTGTTCAACCGATTGCAGACCTTGCTGCGTCTGCACCTGCCCAGCCTCCGCCCGAGGCTGCGGACGTGGCTGCGGATCGCAGCGATCGGCCTCCCCGCCTCCGGCGAGTTCCTGCTGATCTTCCTGGTATCGGCGCTGCTCTACTGGTCGATTCGCAGCTTCGGCGCGGACGCGCAGGCAGGGTTCGGGATCGGATCCAGGGTGATGCAGTCGATCTTCCTGCCGGCCATGGCGATTGCCTTCGCCGCTTCGCCGATCGCCGGTCAGAATTTCGGCGCCGGCCATGCGGATCGGGTGCGCGGCACCTTTCGCCACGCGGCGCTGATCGGAAGCGCGGTGATGCTGACGCTCACCCTGCTTTGCCAGATCCGGCCCGATCTGCTCGTCCACCCGTTCACCGAACAGGCGGCGGTGCAACGCGTCGCCACCGATTACCTGCGAATCATCTCGTGGAACTTCGTCGCGGTGGGGCTCGTCTTCGCCTGCTCGGGCATGTTCCAGGCGCTCGGCAACACGATTCCGTCACTGCTGAGCAGCGCCAGCCGCTTCGTCACATTCGCGCTTCCGGCGATCTGGTTGGCCGGGCGGCCCGGCACGGAGCTCCACGATTTCTGGTATGTTTCCGTGGCTTCGGTGACCGTCCAGGCGCTGCTGAGCGTCCTGCTGCTGCGCCGCGAACTGCACCTCAAGCTCTCCGCACGCGGCTGAACCGGGCACCGCACTCCATCGCAGCTTCGGTTGACACGCCCGCCCACGCCGTTAAGGGCGTCGGCGGGCCACGCCGTCCCAACGCGGCGCGCGCTCTCTGCGAGGAGAGATTACATGGTTGTTGTGAAGCCGGACGTGCGGCCTGCGCGTCCTCATTTTTCTTCCGGTCCCTGCGCCAAGCCGCCGGGCTGGGGCCCCGAACATCTTGCCCTTGGATCGCTCGGCCGTTCGCATCGGTCGAAGCTCGGCAAGGCACGCCTTGGTCATGCGATCGAGCTGACCCGCAAGGTGCTGCGCGTTCCCGCGACCCACCGCATCGGCATCGTTCCGGGTTCCGACACGGGCGCCGTCGAAATGGCGCTTTGGTCGATGCTCGGCCTTCGTCCCGTCACCTTGCTCGCCTGGGAAAGCTTCGGTGAAGGTTGGGTCACCGACGTCGTCAAGCAGCTGAAGCTCGACGCCAATGTCGTGAAAGCGCCTTACGGGCAGCTCCCCGATCTCGCCACGGTCGATCCGGCACATGATGTCGTCTTCACCTGGAACGGCACCACCTCGGGCGTGCGCGTGCCGAACGGCGACTGGATCGCCGCGGACCGCGAGGGCCTGACCTTCGCCGACGCCACGTCGGCGGCGTTTGCGCAGGATATCGACTGGGACAAGGTCGATGTCGGCACGTTCAGCTGGCAGAAGGCGCTCGGCGGCGAAGGCGGTCACGGCGTCCTGATTCTTGGCCCGCGCGCGGTCGAGCGTCTCGAAAACTACGTTCCGGCCTGGCCGCTGCCCAAGATCTTCCGCATGACAAAGGGCGGCAAGCTGATCGAGGGTATCTTCAAGGGCGAGACGATCAACACGCCGTCGATGCTCGCCGTCGAGGACTACATCTTTGCACTCGAATGGGCGCAGTCGCTCGGCGGCCTTTCCGCCCTGATCGCGCGTGCCGACGCCAACGCCGCCGCACTCGATACCTGGGTGCAGCAGACGCCGTGGATCGAAGATCTCGCGGTCGATCCCGCCACCCGCTCCAACACCAGCGTCTGCCTGAAATTCGCCGACGCGGCGGTGCCCGGTCTCGATGCCGAAGCGCAGAACGCGCTGGTCAAGAAGATCGCGTCGCTGCTCGAAGCCGAAGGCGCCGCCTTCGACATCGCCGGCTATCGCGATGCTCCTCCGGGCATCCGGATCTGGTGCGGCGCCACTGTCGAGACCGAAGATCTCGAGGCACTTTTCCCTTGGCTGGACTGGGCGTTTGCCGAGGTCTCTTCCTCTCCCCTTTAAGGGAGAGGGCAGGGAGAGGGGGAGTCGGTGCGAGACCGAATTCTTCGGGACCGTGCCCGACGGATGCGCCGCGAAGCCACCCCGGCAGAGCAGAAGCTTTGGTTCGCGCTCAAGGCTCGGGGATTGAACGGCGCGAAGTTCCGAAGGCAGGTCGTGATCGGTCCTTATATCGCCGACTTTGCGTGTCGCACCCCTCTGCAGCTCGTCGTCGAAGTGGATGGCGACACCCACGCCACTAGCCTCGCCTACGATGAGGAGCGCACCCGTTACCTGCAGTTGAAAGCCTATCGCGTCGTCCGTTTCACCAACGCCGACATCATGAAGAATTTGGAGGGTGTGCTTCAGGCGATCGAGGAAGTCCTGACTCCCCCTCTCCCCGGCCCTCTCCCCTGAAGGGGAGAGGAGGAAAGGAAAAGAAAGATGCCCAAGGTACTTATTTCCGATCAGATGGATCCCAAGGCCGCCGAAGTGTTCCGCGCGGCGGGTGTCGAAGTCGACGAGATTACCGGCCTCAGCAAGGACGAGCTGAAGGCGATCATCGGTCAGTATGACGGGCTCGCGATCCGCTCGGCGACCAAGGTCACGCCGGACGTGCTCGAGGCCGCGACCAATTTGAAGGTCGTCGGCCGGGCCGGCATCGGCGTCGACAATGTCGACATCCCCGCCGCGTCCGCACGCGGCGTCGTCGTCATGAACACGCCGTTCGGCAATTCGATCACCACCGCCGAGCACGCCATCGCCTTGATGTTCGCGCTGGCCCGCGAGCTTCCGGCCGCGGACAGCTCGACCCAGGCCGGCAAGTGGGAGAAGAACCGCTTCATGGGCGTCGAGCTCACCGGCAAGACGCTCGGCCTGATCGGCGCCGGCAATATCGGCTCGATCGTCGCCGACCGGGCGCTCGGCCTCAAGATGAAGGTGATCGCCTACGATCCGTTCCTCACCGCCGAACGCGCGGTGGCGCTCGGCATCGAGAAGGTCGAACTGGACGATCTGCTCGCACGGGCCGACTTCATCACCCTGCATACGCCGCTCACCGATCAGACCCGCAACATCCTCAGCCGCGAGAATCTGGCCAAGACCAAAGCGGGCGTGCGCATCATCAACTGCGCGCGGGGCGGCCTGATCGATGAAGCGGCGCTCAAGGAAGCGCTGGAGAGCGGCCATGTCGCCGGCGCCGCGCTCGACGTCTTCGTCGAGGAACCGGCCAAGCAGAACCCGTTGTTCGGCACCCAGAATCTCGTCGCGACGCCGCATCTCGGCGCCTCGACCACGGAGGCGCAGGTCAACGTCGCCATCCAGGTTGCCGAACAGATGTCTGAATTCCTGACCCGCGGCGGCGTCACCAACGCGCTCAACATGCCGTCGCTGTCCGCAGAGGAAGCCCCGAAGCTCAAGCCCTACATGGCGCTTGCCGAAAAGCTCGGCGCGATCGTCGGCCAGCTCGAGGGTGAAAAGGCCAGCGCGATCGCGATCGAGGTCGAGGGTGCCGCGGCGCAGCTCAACCAGAAGCCGATCACCGGGGCGGTGCTCGCCGGCTTCATGGGCGTCTATTCTCAGACGGTGAACATGGTCAACGCGCCGTTCCTCGCCAAGGAGCGCGGCCTCGACGTGCGCGAAGTGCGGCATGATCGCGAGGGCGACTACCACACGCTGGTGCGCGTCACGATCACCACGCCGGAAGGCCAGAAATCGGTTGCCGGCACCTTGTTCGCGAACGCCGCGCCGCGTCTGGTCGAGATTTTCGGCATCCGCGTCGAGGCGGAGCTCGAGAACGACATGATTTACATCGTCAACGAGGACGCACCGGGCTTCATCGGCCGGCTCGGAACCCTGCTCGGGGAATCCGGGATCAACATCGCCACCTTCAACCTCGGCCGCCGCGCGGCCGGCGGCGAGGCGGTCGCTCTGATCTCGGTCGACAGTCCGGTCGGCCAGGAGTCCGCGGCGCGGATCAAGGCCATTCCGGGCGTCCGCATCGCCACCCCGCTGCGCTTCTGATCGCCTTTTCTGCCTCTCCTCCCCTCCACGGCTTCGTGGGGGATGTGGCGCCCGGACTGCGCCCCGCGCGGTCCCAAGATGGCGCCACATGGGGTGGTCCTTCTTTCCTGTATTCACGGGAGATGGAGATCTAGGACGAGAAGAACCACCTTGCTGCCCCCTCCACGAAGTCGCAGGCGGGGATGCGTTGATGATCGAGGTCGAAGCCATGAGCATGCTCGCTTCGCTGGTGTTGTGGGCTTTGGCTGCGCCTCCCCCACCTCCTGCCCTGTGTGATCCATTCACGGTGTTCTTCGATACGGAAAGTGCCAGCCTCTCTGTGCCGGCACGCGCGCTCCTGGAGAATGTCAGGACTGCGGCCGCCGTGACCGGTGCGGAGCCCCTGAAGATCGTCGGCCATGCCGACCGCGCCGGATCCGAGACGTACAACATGCGCCTTTCCGCACGCCGAGCGGAAGCGGTGAAAGCCTGGCTGCAAGCACGTGGAATATCTCGAAGCCGTATGATCGTCGACGCTGCCGGCGAGGCCTGGCCGATTGTCGAGACGGAGGATGGCATCGCCCATCCTCGGAATAGGTACGTGTCAATCAGCCTTGGCTGTTGATGAGACGGCATCGGTGCGCAGGAATGGTGCGTGCGACGCGCACGAGTCCGAGGGCGAAAGCGCAAACCGCTTTCACGTCGGATGATCCTTCTCTAGAGGCGGCGCATCCGATTTTCGCGAAGGTAGATACGTGGCCAATGTGACCGTGATCGGCGCCCAATGGGGCGACGAGGGCAAGGGCAAGATCGTCGACTGGCTGTCGAGCCGGGCCGACGTGGTGGTTCGCTTTCAGGGCGGGCACAATGCGGGGCACACGCTCGTCGTCGGCGAGCAGGTCTACAAATTGTCGCTGCTGCCCTCGGGAATCGTCCGGGGGACATTGTCGGTAATCGGCAACGGCGTCGTGCTCGATCCGTGGGCGCTCAGGGCCGAGGTCGAGAAATTGACGGCGCAGGGCGTGGCGATCTCGCCTGAAATCCTGCAGATCGCGGACACCTGCCCGCTCATTCTGCCGTTCCACCGCGATCTCGACGCGCTTCGCGAGGATGCGTCAGGCCAGGGCAAGATCGGCACCACCCGCCGCGGCATCGGCCCGGCCTATGAAGACAAGGTAGGCCGGCGCGCCATCCGTGTCTGCGACCTCGCCCATCTTGGCCAACTGGGCCCGCAGCTCGACCGTTTGTGCGCCCACCATGACGCGCTGCGCGCCGGTTTCGGCGAACCGCCGATCGATCGCGCTCGGCTGGAGGCGGAGCTCGCCGAGATCGCCGATTTCGTGCTGCAATTCGCCGCTCCGGTCTGGCTTCGCCTCAACGCCGCCAAGGCCAAGGGCGAGAAGATGCTGTTCGAGGGCGCGCAGGGCGTGCTGCTCGACGTCGACCACGGCACCTACCCGTTCGTGACGTCGTCCAACACCATCGCGGGCACGGCCGCGGGCGGCACCGGCCTCGGCCCTTCCGCCGCCGGTTTCGTGCTCGGCATCGTCAAAGCCTATACGACGCGCGTGGGCGCAGGCCCCTTCCCGACCGAGCTCGAGGACGAGATCGGCCAGCGGTTGGGCGAGCGAGGCCACGAATTCGGCACCGTCACCGGCCGCAAGCGTCGCTGCGGGTGGTTCGATGCGGTGCTCGTCCGACAATCCTGTGCGGTGTCCGGAGTCACCGGCATCGCTTTGACCAAGCTCGACGTGCTCGACGGGCTCGAGGAGATTCGCATCTGCACCGGCTACCGGCTGCGCGGCGAAGTGTTCGATCACCTGCCGGCTCACGCCGCCGATCAGGCTGCGGTCGAGCCGATCTACGAGACGATCGAGGGCTGGTCGCAGTCGACGGCCGGCGCGCGCAGCTGGGCCGAGCTGCCTGCCCAGGCGATCAAGTACATTCGGCGGATCGAGGAACTGATCCAATGTCCCGTCGCTTTGGTGTCGACCAGTCCCGAGCGCGAAGACACGATCCTGGTGCGGGATCCGTTCGCTAACTGACGGAGCCGCGATGACCACCCGAGACGCGACCGGATTGCTGCCGCGGATCGGGGAAACGCCCGTCATCGATGCTTCCGGCGACCGATCGGCGGGCGATTGGGCCGCTCTCCTCGCTTACGGCGCGATCACCTGGCCGTGGCTGCTGAAGGGGCTGAGCGGCGGCTCGGAGGCCCAGCGGCGACATCTGCTGCACCGGCTCGACCTCCCTGCAGATGCCTTGCCCAATCTCGGCTCGTGGAAGGCCGACGCCGGCCTGCTGACCCTGATCGTGGATCACATCCTCGCCAACCGTCCCAGGCTGGTGGTCGAATTCGGCACCGGTGCCTCCACCCTCGTCATCGCCAGGGCGCTTCAGAAAGCGGGCGGCGGCCGTCTGATCAGCTTCGAGCAGCATGCGGATTTCGTCGACGCGACGCGGCGCTGGCTTTCCGACCACGGACTCGAAGCCGATCTCCGCGCGGTGCCGCTGCGCCCCTCGCCGGACGGGTGGCCGGGCCTCTGGTATGCCCACGGCCCGCTGCCGCACGACATCGACATGATGCTGATCGACGGGCCGCCATGGACGATTCATCCGCTCACCCGCGGCGCCGCGGCTTCGCTGTTCGACCACATCGCCCCCGGGGGCACCCTGTTCCTCGACGATGCGGCGCGGCCCGGCGAGCGGATCGTCGCCAGGCGATGGCGCAAGGCGCGGCCGGATTTCGATTTCCGGATGTGGAAAGGCGGCACCAAGGGAACGCTGATCGCCACGCGGCGCTGACAGCCCTCACCCTCCCAAGCCTGCGGCTTGGGCCCCTCCCTCTCCCCAAATGGGAGAGGAGGTTGCGCTCCTTGCGTTTTTCCCTCTCCCGCTTCGGGGAGAGGGAGGGACCCGCCGCGAAGCGGTGGGAGGGTGAGGGCAGTGGTTTACCCCTGCTGCGCTCTCTGCAGCAATTTCTGATCGGCAAGCACCAGCGCCATCATCGCTTCGACCACGGGTGCGCCGCGTATGCCGACGCAAGGATCATGCCGGCCGCGAGTGACGGCCTCGGCGGCTTCGCCGGACGGGGTGATCGAGGGTACCGGCGTGAGGATCGAGGAGGTCGGCTTGAACGCGACCCGGACCACCACCGGCTGGCCGGTGGAGATACCGCCGGCGATGCCGCCGGCATGGTTGGCGAGGAACTCGGGACGGCCCCCGGCACCCGGTCGCATCGGATCGGCATTATCCTCGCCGCGAAGCCGGGCGGCATCGAAGCCGTCGCCGATCTCGACCCCCTTCACTGCGTTGACCGACATCATCGCCGCCGCGAGCTCGCTGTCGAGCTTGGCGTAGATCGGCGCGCCCCAGCCGGCGGGGACGCCCGTCGCTACGCATTCGATCACGGCACCAAGTGACGAGCCGTCCTTCCGGGCGGCATCGACCAGCATCTCCCATCGCGCCGCGGCAGCACGATCGGGGCAGAAAAAGGGATTGTCGTCGATCGCGGCGTCGTCGAACGCTGCGGGATCGACGCGATCGCCGCCGATTTCGACCACATAGGCGCGGATCGACACTTCGGGCACGACGAGGCGCGCGACGGCCCCGGCGGCGACCCGCGCCGCCGTCTCCCGCGCCGAGCTGCGGCCGCCGCCACGCCAGTCGCGCGTGCCATATTTGGCGTCATAGGCGTAATCGGCATGGCCGGGGCGATAAGGCGGCGCAGCGTCGCCGTAATCTTTCGAGCGCTGATCGACATTGTCGATCATCAGGCTGATCGGCGTACCGGTCGTCTTGCCGTCGAACACGCCCGAAAGGATGCGCACCTGATCGGGCTCGCGACGCTGGGTGGTGAAGCGGCTGGTTCCCGGGCGGCGCTTGTCGAGCCAGGGCTGGATGTCGGCTTCCGACAGCGGAAGCAACGACGGGCAGCCGTCGACCACCGCGCCGAGCGCCGGCCCATGGCTCTCGCCCCATGTGGTGAAGCGAAACACTCGTCCGAACGTGTTGAAGCTCATGCGGTCAGTCCAAGTGCAGTGAAGGCGGGTGCGTAATCTGCCTTGCCGCGCACCGGGTGCGGCGCGTCGCCGAAGGTCAGCGCCATCAGATAAGGTCCGGAATAAGGGGAGGCAAAGGGCGATGCGGTCTCGGCCGAAAAGCCGAACCGCGCATAATAATCGGGCTCGCCGAGAACGAAGACGATTTGCTCCTTGGTCGCCTTGGCGATCGCCAGCCCGCCGCGGATCAGGCTCGTCCCGACGCCGCTGCGCTGCATAGGCGGAAGCACTGCGACCGGCCCGAGGCCGAGCGCGCGAAACGCCCTGCCGTCGCCTTCGACCTGCATTCGGCTGAGCAGCAGATGACCGATCACCTGACCCTCCTGCTCGGCGACCAGCGAGACGACGACGTCGCGATCGCGGTCGAGACGATCGACCAGAGCCGCCTCCGCGGGCGTTGGGAATGCGAGCAGGTGGACCGCACGGATCGCGCCCGCGTCGCGCCGCTCGGCCGGACGTATCGTCCGGCTGCCGGTCTCGGCATGGCCGCTCACGTCGTCGAGATGTCCGGCGCGTCCTCCGCCTTCATGCCGACGACATTGTAGCCGGCATCGACGTGATGGATTTCGCCGGTAACGCCCGAGGCCAGATCGGAGAGCAGATAGAGGCCTGCGCCGCCGACATCGTCGATCGTCACGTTGCGGCGGAGCGGGCTGTTATACTCGTTCCACTTCAGGATGTAGCGGAAGTCGCCGATGCCGCTCGCCGCAAGCGTCTTGATCGGACCCGCGGAGATTGCGTTGACCCGGATATTCTCGGGCCCGAGATCCATCGCGAGATATTTGACGCTGGTCTCCAGCGCCGATTTGGCGAGACCCATCACGTTGTAGTGCGGAATCACCTTTTCCGCGCCGTAATAAGAGAGGGTAAGCAGGCTGCCGCCGTTCGGCATCATCGCACGCGCCCGATTGGCCACGGCGGTGAAGCTGTAGGCGGAGACGTTCATCGTCAGCAGAAAGTTCTCGAGGCTGGTCTCGACATATTTGCCGCGAAGCTCGTTCTTGTCCGAGAAGCCGATGGCGTGGACGATGAAGTCGATCGTTTCCCAGCGCTCTTTCAGCGCCGCGAAGGTCGCATCGATCCCCGCCGGATCGGACACGTCGCATTCGATCAGAAAATCGGACCCGAGTTGCTGGGCCAGCGGCGCAACCCGCTTCTGCAGCGCCTCTCCCTGGTAGGAGAATGCAAGCTCGGCGCCCTGCTCCCCCAATTTCTTGGCAATTCCCCAGGCGAGCGACTTGTCGTTCGCCAGACCCATGATCAGTCCGCGTTTGCCCGACATCAAACCCGTCATTACGCTTCCCCTACCGCATCCGCTTCGTGCTGCTCCTCTACGCTCGGTTCCGGCGGTTCCGCCAGTGCCGCGTTGAGCTGTGCGCCGATAACCACGCCGAGCCCGATCACGAAGAAGAAAAACAGGGCGATGATCACGCCGGCAAGGCTGCCATAGGTGAGATCGTAGCCGCCGAGGCTGGACAGGGCGACTGGCAGCAGGGCGGTGGTCGCGAGCCACCATAAGGTGACGAATAGGGCGCCCGGCCACTTCTTGCACTTCATCTTCCGATAGCGGCGTGGGGTCAGCGAGACGAAGATGAGGTAGATCGATCCGAACAGGATGAGGCCGGGCACGATCCGGAACAGGGTGAGGAGCCCGATAACGTCTTCCGCTTGCGGGATCAGCCGGGCGATGAACTGCGTGATGCTCGACAGCAGGATCGAGGCGCTGAACGAGATCAGCATCATCAGCACCGAGGCGACGATCAGCCCGATGGAGCCCAGCCTATATTCCCAGAAAGGTGCGCCGCCGGTCACGCCATAGGCGCGCCGCAGGATGTCGCGGATGGTCTCGATGAAGCTGCCCGTCGTCCAGAGGCCGACGAGCGCGCCCAGCCAGAGAAGATTGCCGGACCGTGCGGCGAGGACGTCGCTGATCGGCTTTCTGAGCACGTCGGCGACGTCGGGCGGCATGGTTTGGAGCAGAGCCCCGACGGCCTGCAACCCGCCTTCGGTCTGCCCGAACAGGCGGGCGGCGGCGGCGGCGACGATGACGAACGGGAACACCGTCATCAGCGAGAGATAGGCGAGATTGCCCGCATGAATGAAGCCGTCGCTGTAGACGCCGAGCGCCACGCGCTTCATCACCTCGAACGGATATTGTCCGGGCCTCATTCCGTCCCGCACCCGGCCGAAGCGTTGGCGGGTCTTGGCGAGGCGCTGGCGCCTGGCTTCGGGAGATTCGGGCGATATCGTCTGCACGAGTGGCTAGACGCCCAGCCCCGCCCTCGGGTTTCCTTTGCCCTTTCGGCTCCACCCCTCAATAAAGGCGGTAAGCTCTGCATCGCCCGCCGGAATTTCGATCATCAGGGTCACCAATTGATCCCCGCGGGTCCCGCTCTTGCCGGTGAATCCCTTGCCCTTGAGGCGAAGCGTCTTGCCGGAGGAGGAGCCCGCCGGGATCGCGACCATCACGGGACCGTCGACGGTCGGGACCTTGACCTTGCCGCCGAGCACCGCCTCGTCCAGGCTGATCGGCAGGTCCAGCCGAATATGATCTCCGTCGCGTGTATAAAAACGGTGCGGACTGATGGCGATGGTGACGATCGCGTCGCCGTTGCCGGCCGCGCCCGGCTGGCCCTGGCCGGCCAGACGGATCTTCGCGCCTTCCTCCACGCCCTTGGGCAGCTTGATCGACACGGTCTTGCCGCCCTGCAGGGTGACGCGCTGATCCGCGAGCGTTGCCGCGTCCTCGAAACTGACCGCCAGGCGGTAGGAAGAATCGGCGCCCTTTTGCGGCGGTGCAGACCGACGTCCGCCAAAACCGCCGAAGCCGCCAAAACCGCCGCGACGCTGCGTACCGCCACCGAACAGACCTTCGAACACTTCGGAGAGATCCACTTCCTCGCCGCCGCCGAAGCCCCCCTGCGGCCCCCGCGCATAGCCGCCGCTGCCGCCGGCACCACCGCCGCCGCCACCGAAATTGAAGCCCCGCGGATTGCCGTCTTCGTCGATCTCGCCGCGATCGTAGCGGGCCCTTTTGTCCTTGTCGGTGAGGATGTCGTACGCCTGCGTGACCTTGGCGAACTTCTCGGCGGCGGCCGGATTGTCGCGGTTGCGATCCGGATGCAGTTCCTTCGCAAGCTTGCGATATGCCTTCTTGATCGCCGCTTCGTCGGAATCGCGCTTCACACCGAGAGTTGAATAAAGATCAGCCATGCGCGCTTCGTTCTCCACCGTGGCCAAAAAGTCCATTGTTGCAATTGGGCAACAGCCTTGAAATGGGTTCGCGGGCGCGCCCGCGCAAGCGTCGCCTTGTGCCGATAATCGATCGGCGGCAAAGAGCGGCGATGGCCGACGATCCTCATGCTTTGTTCGAAACCTGGATGGCGGAGGCCCGGCTCTCGGAGCCGAACGACTCCAATGCGATGGCGTTGGCGACCAGTGACGCGAGCGGTCAGCCTTCGGTACGGATGGTGCTGCTCAAGGGCCACGATGCGCGGGGTTTCGTCTTCTATACAAACCTCGACAGCCGCAAGGGCGGCGAGCTTGCCGGTAATCCCCATGCGGCCTTGCTGTTCCACTGGAAGTCGCTTCGACGGCAGGTGCGGATAGAGGGGCCGGTCGGGCCGGTCGCGGCCGAGGAAGCGGACGCCTATTTCGCCAGCCGCAGCCGCGACAGCCAGCTCGGCGCATGGGCCTCGGACCAGTCGCGTCCGCTTGATGACCGGGGGACGTTCGAGGCCAGGTACGAGCAGATGCGCCTGCGCTTCGAAGGTCAGGACGTGCCGCGGCCGCCGCGCTGGTCGGGCTTTCGAGTGGTGCCCGTCCGAATCGAATTCTGGAACGACCGCGCCCACCGCCTTCACGAGCGACGCCTGTTTACCCGTAAAGGCGACGGCTGGATCGAGGGCCTGCTGTACCCGTGAGTACGCAGCACGACGCTGCCGCGGATGGCCGCCTGGCCAGGCGGGCGGCGATTGCAAGCGTCTCTGTCGCTTTGTTCCTGCTCGTGCTCAAGGGCTATGCAGCCCTGGCCACAGGTTCGGTGGCGATGCTCGGCTCGCTGGCCGACACCGCCCTCGACGTGCTCGCCTCACTCATCACCCTTTACGGTGTGCGGCTTGCCGCCGAACCGGCCGACGAAGGCCACCGCTTCGGCCATGGCAAGGCGGAGGCGCTGGCGGCACTCGCCCAAGTCGCCCTGATCACGGTCTCCGCCGTCGGGATCGGCTGGCGTGCCGTCGATCGGCTGATCGCAGGCTCGGCCACCGCCCAGGCCGAATATGGCATCGGCGTTTCTCTCCTGGCGATCGCGACCACGCTTGCCCTGCTGTCCTACCAGCGGCGGGTGATCGCCCGCACCGGCTCTGTCGCGATCGAGGCCGATCACGTTCATTACCAGTCGGATCTGCTGCTCAACGCATCGGTGATCGCGGCGCTCGTCGTCGATCAATATCTGGGCGTCAGCGGCGCGGACTCCCTGTTCGGCATCGTCATCGCGTTGTGGCTGTTGTTCGGAGCGTGGCGGGCATCGGCGCGCGCGATCGACCAGTTGATGGACAGCGAATGGCCCGAAGACAAACGCCGCCGCTTCATCGAAGCGGCCGCGCGGCATCCCGAGCTCAAGGGGATTCACGATCTGCGCACCCGCACCAGCGGCGCGCACGACTTCGTCCAGTTCCACGTCTGGGTCGATCCGAAAATGACCGTCGCCGAGGCGCATCGGGTGATGGACGAGGTCGAGCACAAATTGGAGGAGGAATTTCCAGGCTGCGAGATCCTGATCCACGTCGATCCGGAAGGGCAGATCGATCAGCCCGGCAACACCTTGGCGGAGACGGATCTGACGCCGCGGTGAAGGGTCCTGCCCTGTTCCTCCACGCCGACCTTCGCTAATCCACCGCCGTCAACGCCCCGGAGTGCCTCCATGACCGCCTATCGCCTCGTTCAGGTCGATGCCTTCGCCGATCGCCCCTTTACCGGAAATCCCGCGGCCGTGGTGCCGCTGGAGGAATGGCTGCCCGACGCGGTGATGCAGGCGATCGCCGAGGAGAACAACCTCAGCGAGACGGCCTTCACCGTCCCGACCGGCGGCGATGCCGATTACGAGCTGCGCTGGTTCACGCCGACGACCGAGGTTGCCTTGTGCGGGCACGCCACGCTCGCCAGCGGACACGTCTTGCTCGAAGGCGAACAGGTGCGTTTCCGCACCCGCAAGGCGGGGATCCTGGTCGTCGGCAGCGACGGCGACGGCTACACGCTCGATCTGCCGCAGACACTGGTTCGTGAGGCCGACGCGGAAGCGCTGCGGTCGTTCGTCAGCCGCGACGGCAGCGGCCTCGTCGACCTGCTCACCGCCGATCCGGCAAGCCGCGCCGCGGCCAAGGCCTTCCTCAGCTACAAGGGGGCAGAAGCGACCGCGATTGTTTTGTTCGAGAACGAGGCGCAGGTTCGCGGCTGCGCGCCGGACATGGCGCGGCTGCGCGAGGTCGAGCTGATGGTGATCGTGACCGCACCCGGCGAGAGCCACGATGTCGTCAGCCGCGTCTTCGTTCCGGCCTGGGGCGTCGACGAGGATCCGGTGACCGGATCCGCCCATGGCGCGCTTGTCCCCTTCTGGTGCGAGCGGCTCGGTCGAGACTCGTTCACCGCCTTTCAGGCGAGCCGGCGCGGCGGCGCCCTGACCTGTCGGCGCGCGGGCGAGCGGGCGATCCTGCGCGGACAGTGTGTGACGGTGATCGAAGGCATGCTGCAAATCTGAGCGGGTATCTTTGCCGGAGACGGGACACCCGATCGGGTATCTGGAAACTCCGCCACGCTGACCCATCTTCTGTCGATCCGGGGCAGATGCCCAACCACAGGACAGATCATGGCCAGCCAGCTCTTCACGCCGCTTCCCGTCGGCGCGCTCACCCTTTCCAACCGCATCGTCATCGCGCCGATGTGCCAATATTCGGCCGACGGAAACGGCAATGCGACCGACTGGCACCTCATCCATCTCGGCAATCTGTCGCAATCCGGTGCGGCGCTGCTGATGATCGAGGCGACGGCGGTGACGCCCGAGGGCCGGATCTCGCCCGACGATCTCGGCCTGTGGTCCGACGAGAACGAGGCGGCGCTCAGCCGCGTGCTCGCGGGAGTCCGCCGCTATTCCGACATGCCGATCGGTATTCAGCTCGCTCACGCGGGACGCAAAGCGTCGACCCGGGTGCCCTGGGGAGGCGGCGCCCAGATCGGCCCGAACGAGGCCACCGGCTGGCAGACCGAAGCGCCATCGGCGATCCCGTTCGAGGCGCATGAGAACCCACCCACCGAGCTCGGCCGCGACGATCTCGTGC
The DNA here is from genome assembly GCF_004135585.1 of Sphingosinicella sp. BN140058. Taxonomy (NCBI): domain Bacteria; kingdom Pseudomonadati; phylum Pseudomonadota; class Alphaproteobacteria; order Sphingomonadales; family Sphingosinicellaceae; genus Sphingosinicella; species Sphingosinicella sp. BN140058. Next base: position 1,495,068 of record NZ_CP035501.1, read on the forward strand.
GACTGCGCGATGCCTTTGTCGCAGCGACGGTGCGCGCCGACCGGCTCGGCCTCGACGCCATTCAGCTGCACGGCGCGCACGGCTATCTGATGCACGAATTCCTGTCGCCGCTCTCCAATCGCCGCGAAGACGATTATGGCGGCAGCCTCGAAAACCGGATGCGGTTCCCGCTCGAGCTGTTCGACGCGGTGCGGGCCGCCTTCCCTGCTCACAAGCCGGTGAGCATGCGGGTGTCCGCGACGGACTGGGTCGACGGCGGCTGGGACGTCGAGAGCACGATTGCCTTCGCCCAGGCGCTGGAGGCGCGCGGCTGCGCGGCGATCCACGTGTCGAGTGGCGGCCTCCACCCCGACCAGAAGATTCCGGTCGGGCCGAGTTACCAGGTGCCGCTCGCCCGCCAGGTCAAGGAAAGGGTCGGCATCCCCGTCATCGCCGTCGGTCTGATCACCGGTTACGAGCAGGCCGAAGCGATCGTTGGAACCGGCGATGCCGATGCCGTCGCGCTTGCCCGCACGATCCTCTACGATCCCCGTTGGCCGTGGCATGCCGCCGCCGCGCTCGGCGCCCGCGCCAAGGCGGCGAAACAGTATCTGCGCTGCCAGCCGCGGCAGCATGCGGATTTGTTCAACGATTAAGGCCTGAGCCGTCCCGCGAGGGCGGCCTCGAGCGCGTCCAGGATCGGCCGCTGGCTGGGCAATATCCTGGCGCGCGCCTCGTCGAGGCCGTACCAGGCCGCAGCATCGATCTCCGGGAAACTGCGCAGCTGCCCGCTCCGCGGCGGATATTCCATGGTGAAGTGGTTGCTGACGATCGCGGTCGCATCGAGATCGCCTTCCAAAGCGAATGCATCGACCCATTTGCCCCCGGTTTGGCGAATGCGGCACAGGAAATCGGGAATGCCTGCGGGACGGGTACCGAGTTCCTCCTCGAACTCCCGCAGCGCGCACGCGGAGGCGTCCTCGCCGGGCTCCACGCCGCCCTTCGGAATCATCCAGGCGCCGTGATCGCGGTTCTTCCAAAAGGGGCCGCCGGGGTGCGCGAGCAATACTTCCAGCCGGCCAAGAGGCAGCCTGTAGAGGAGGATGCCGGCGCTGTGCGGAACAGTCATTCGGCGCTCGGCGGCAAAGAGATCGAATGGGTTGTCCCGCCCCCCGGTGTCGCGCGCACCTCCGCCTTCCCGCCGATCCGCTGGACGAATGCGGCGACCAGCTTCGTGCCCAGTCCCTTCCTGCTGCTCGGCGCGGGGGTGAAGCCCTTGCCGTCGTCCGCCACCTCGATCCGGGCGCCTTCGCCCTCCTTCGCCGCGCGAACCCAAATCGTCCCTCCCGCCTCGCCGAAGGCATGCTTGCACGCATTGGTGACGAGCTCGTTGACGATGATCCCGATCGACACGGCAACATCATGCGGAACCAGCATCGGCTCGATGTCCGACACGAGGGTGATCCCATCGGGCAGGATACCGCGGCGGATCTGAGAGCAAATTTCCTCCATCTGATCCTGCAGCCTGACCGCGACCAGCCCCTGGCTGCTCGGCGCAAGCGCATCGTAGACCGCGGCGATGGCCTTGAGGCGCTCGGTCGCCTCCTTCAGCGCGGCTTGCACTTCCGGGTTCGGAGATCGGCTTCCCTGAAGCGTCAGCAGGCTGGTCACGATCTGGAAATTGTTCTTGGTCCGATGATCCATCTCACGGATGGCATGACCAAGAAAATTGATCCGGCGCTGCCGCTCGAATTCACCCCGGCGTACTTCCCGCTGATACAGAGCGAGCGCGACGAGGATGACGATTTGCGCGAACAGCACGATGATCAGGGTCGTCGCGGTTGTTCCATCCCCGATCACGAAGCTTTGCTGGATGGGCAGCACGAAGTACCAGACGAGCGCCATGCCGAGCACGAGCGACAGCGCACCGCTGCGCCACCCTGCCAGCAGGGTGGCCAGAACCGTCGACAGAAATGCCAGCGCGAACGGCGCCTGTGGCCCGATCAGCGGCAGCAGCATCAGCCGAATGCCCACGAAGATACCGGTGATCGCGATCGCAACCAGCGCCTGCGTCACCCATCGGGGTAGCAGCCGCGACAGACGTGCCGGCAGGTCGAGCCTGACCACCCTGCGCACATCGCACCCCCGTTCCCTGCATGTCGCCGAGCGCCCCTCGCCGCGGCCAAGATATTGGCGCCGGACGATAATTCCGTCGGAGCGCAGCCGACTGCATAGCACAAAGGTTCGCCGCCCGCACAGCGGCGGAATCGTTAACAGAAATCAGGTTTGGCCCGCCCATGCGGACCCGACGCGACTGACCCTCGTTTGCGCATGGCGAACAGCAAACGAGGGCCTTGACTTAAACGCGCGGATTCCGCGCGTCCGTGCGCTCAGTAGCGGCGATGATCGTAATAGCCGCTGCGATTGCGGTAGCGGCGATCGTGCCGGTAATCGCGCCGATCGTCACGGCGCGCTTCCCGGATTTCGCGGCGGCATTCACGCAGCTCGCGGCGATACTCGCGGCGGCTGTCGGCCCGACGCAGTTCGCGCCGGCATTCACGCTGTTCCTGGCGCACTTCGGAGCCGCGACCGTAGCCATGTCCGTAACCATAGCCGCCGCCGCGCCAATTTTGGGCGGAGACCGCAGTTGCGGGGAGGATCGTGGCGGCCGCGAGCGCGGCAAATGCAAGAATACGCATAACTCTCTCCTGTCATCCGTCCGTCGGGAGGCGGATCGTCCCCTTCAGAACGAGTGGAGAGTAAAACAGGCTCCATGAACCTGAAACTACACCCCGTTCATGCAGCCGAAAGCGGTCGCGTAGTCCATCTCAGGCCAGCTTTGCGGCCAACAGCCTTTGCACGGCCGCGAAGTCCGTACCCTGATTGGCTCTGAGATGCAGAGGCTGGGCATCGTCCGCGAGCCAGATCCGCAACACGCTCCGGCTGCTCTCGGCCACGTCAGTGATCGCGAAATGCCGCAGCTGCCGCCACGGATAGGAGTTGGTCTCGATCTTTTCCTGCAGCAGATGCTCCCGTTGCACGATCAGGACCCGCAAAGGAGTGAACAGGATCAGGCCCGTCGGCGAGACGAAACCGGCCTGCACCTCTTCTCCCTCGATCAGGTAGGGAGTCCGTCCGCGAGCGTCAGCCGCAGTGAGTTCGTCGACGTCGAAGATCCGCATCGATCCTATCTGGTGGCCGCGATGTGCCCCCGCGATGGCTTCCTGGAAGCGCTTGTTCGCGGCAATTCCTCGGATTCCCCGCCCTTCGGGTTGCTGCACTGCAGCAGAAACAGGAAGAGACCGGTTACATGTTACGCAAACTTCCGCTTCTGTGTTGCACAGTCGTCACATTCATGCCGAGTCTGGCGCTTGCTACGGTCATGTGAAGTCACGCAAGTCCCTGCATCGCCTAGTCATTCCAATATATCAGACAAAATTGGGCAAGAAATTCGCACATGCACATGTCGGCCTTCGCTTGATCGACGAGGAGAGCCGTGTTAGCGCTAACGAAACTAGAGTTACTAAGGCGGCCAAAGAACTGGTCCGTCACTTCATGCAACTGGCCTGTAGAGCCTGAGGAAAAAAGGGGAGGAAGCCATGAACAGCCTTACCAGTCGAACTGCGTCCGAAACACGTTCGGGCACAATGCTGCGCGCGTCGCTGCTGCTCGGAGTGTCGAGCCTCGCCGCTGGATTGTTTGCTGCACCAGCCTGGGCGCAGGAAGCGACCACCGCGACCACCGCCACCGGCGAAGCCACGCCGGCGCAGACAAACGAGATCACGCCGACTCCTGCAGACGATGAAGAAATCGTCGTTACCGGCATCCGCGCCAGCCTTGAGGCGGCGATGGACATCAAGCGGGAATCGAACGGCGTCGTCGACGCGATCTCGGCCGAGGACATCGGCAAGTTCCCCGACACCAACCTTGCCGAGAGCCTTCAGCGCATTCCCGGCGTTTCGATCGACCGCCGCAACGGCGAAGGGTCGCAGGTCACGGTTCGCGGCTTCGGTCCCACCTTCAACCTCGTCACCGTCAACGGACGCCAGATCGCGACCTCCGACGTGAACGCGGTCGGCGGCGACCAGAATGTCGACTTCTCGCGTGCCACCGGACGCTCGTTCGACTTCTCGAACCTCGCATCGGAAGGCGTCAGCCGTCTCGAAGTCTACAAGACCGGCCGCGCCGCGATCCCTTCGGGCGGCATCGGCGCCGCGATCAACGTCGTCACCCAGCGCCCGCTCGACGGCAAGGCCGAGGGCCTGCGCGGCAGCATCGGCGCCAAGGCACTCTACGACACCAGCAACGACGGCTTCAAGATCAACCCGGAAGTCTCGGGCGTGGTCAGCTGGTCGGATGCCGAGGATCGCTTCGGCGTGTCTCTGTTCGGCGCGTACCAGAAGCGCGACAGCGCGGCTGCCAGCGCCACGTCGAACGACTGGAACATCGCGCCCTTCTCGTCGATGCCGGGCCGCGACGCGCAGACGGTGATCACCAACGCGCCGACCGATCCGAACCAGCTGGTCGCCATCCCGAACGACAGCCGCTACCATTATTCGGAATCCTCGCGTGAGCGCATCAACGCGTCGGGCACGCTGCAATTCCGGCCGATGGAGAACCTCACCCTCACCGCCGATGCCTTGTTCGCGCAGAACAAGATCTCTGAAGAGCGTGCCGATCAGACCAACTGGTTCAACCGTCCGTTCGACGCGGTGACCTTCGACGACGATCCCGTCGTCCGCACCGCCACCTTCCTGCAGGAAGGTTCGCGCTACACCGTCAAGGACATGGGCTTCGAGCAGCAATATCGCGCCACCAAGACCCAGCTTCAATCCTACGGCCTCAACGCCAATTGGGAAATCGCCGACGGCTTCACCCTGAATCTCGACGGCAACCACTCCACTTCGAAGAGCACTCCGGACGCGCGGAACGGCGCAAGCTCCACCCTGGTCAGCTTCGGCGCTCCGGTGATCGATGCGCACTCGGTCGACTATAACGGTTCGATCCCGCTGCAGAATTTCACCTTCAACGATCAAGAACGCGGCAACAAGAACGGTACGCTGGATCTCGGCGATCTCGGCACCCAGGTGCAGCGGACCAACGCGTCTCGCCAGAGCCACCGCATCAACCAGTTCCGCGCCGACCTTACTTGGGAACTGGACGGTGAAAGCCGCTTCGATGTCGGCACCACCTACATCGACTCCAAGATGACCAGTCAGCGCACCCAGACGCAGCAGCAATTGGGTGACTGGGGCATCGGCAATGTCGGCGACGTCGCCCAGTTTGCTGGCGATCTGATCGAGACCTACTGCCTGAGCTGCAAGTTCGATCACTACAGCCCGAGTTCGGCCGACATCGCCTTCCGCGGCAACGCCGTCGACCTCTACGAAGCTTTTGCCCAGGGCTATGCGAACAACCCGATCAACGTCACCGGCAGCGATTTCGACCGCGTCCGCGAGAAGATCTGGTCCGCTTACGCCCAGTTCAGCTGGAAGGGCGATCTCGCCGGCCGCCGCGCCGGGCTCGTCGCCGGCGTTCGCTGGGAAAACACCAAGGTCGATTCGTTCGCGGAGTTCAACGAGCCCGACAGCATCGATTGGGTGTCCGACAACGACTTCACCCGCCAGGTCCGCCTGATCGACGACACTCTGGTCACCCGCTCAGGCAAGGGCGAGTATAACAACCTGCTGCCTGCAGTCGATTTCCAGATCGAGCCGATGGACAATGTCGTCGCCCGCGTCTCCTACTCGAAGACGCTGGCACGCCCGGACTATGGCAATCTGTTCGCTTCGGAGCAGGCCAACGGCCCCAACCGTCCGACCGCGCTCGGTGGCGTACCGACGGGCTCGACCGGCAACCCGAACCTGCGGCCGCTGGTGTCGGACAATTTCGACATCTCGCTCGAATGGTATTTCGGCCGTACCAGCTACATCTCGGCGGGCTTCTTCGCCAAGCGGGTGAAGAACTTCGTCGGCGTCGGCCAGGTCGATCGGCCCTTGTTCGAGCTTCGTGATCCGAGCTCCGGCGCCGTCGGCACCCGCTCGGGCATCGCCCGACAGGAACTGGATCGCCTCGGTCTGACGATCAGCGACGTGAACCTGTTCACGATGACCGCGCTGCTGATCGAGAATGGCGGCAACATCGCCACCGCCTCGGGCCAGTTCCAGGCCAATCTGGTCAACGGCAATCTCAGCCAGGCCTTCGTCGACACCGTGCTGAAGCGCACCGACGTCGTCGCCAATGCCGCAGACCCGCTCTACAGCTTCTCGGTCGCGACCCCGATCAACAACCGCCGCGGCAACATCCACGGCTTCGAAATCCAGGGGCAGCATTTCTTCGGAGAAAGCGGCTTCGGTATTTCGGGTTCGTACACCAAGGTGCTCGGCGACGTGAAGGTCGATCGCGGTGCCGATCCGAGCGCCAACGTGTTCGCGCTTACCGGCCTCAGCGACAGCTTCAACATCACCGGCATCTTCGAGAAATACGGACTGTCGGCCCGCGTGGCCTACAATTGGCGCGACAAGTTCCTGGCGGCGGTCAACCGCGGCAACAACAGGAACCCGGTGTTCTTCGCGCCGTTCGGCACGCTGGATGCGAACATCAGCTACGACGTGACCGAAAATCTGGCGGTCTCGCTGGAAGCGATCAACATCCTCAGCGAGCCGATCCGCTCTTATGCCCGGTCGGAGAACCAATTGTGGTTCGCGCAGGAGCAGAAGCCCCGCGTCCTGCTCGGAGCACGCTACCGCTTCTGATCGGCGGCGGGATGACAAGGGAAAGGCCGCTGCATGTCAGCGGCCTTTTCTCTTCCCGCCGAAAAGGGTGCGCACCGCATGGTTGACGCGGCGCGCTGCATGTCCTCTGTTCCGCGCGAACGAGGACGAGAGTTGAGCAGGGCGTCATGACCAGGCAGGTTCTCCTCAACAATATCGATCATGCCGAGCTGAAGGTGATGCCGCGCTTCGGCACCGAACATGGCGACGCCGTCAATCAGCTTCCGGTCTTCCCAACCGAGTTCGAGGCGCTCCAGCGCGAATTCCCGATCCTTTTCCGCCGCGACGAAGAAGGCGCGTTGCAGGCGGTCGTCCTGCTCGGCCTCGATCGGTCGGAAAATCTGTTCCTCGGCAGCGACGGATGGCTGAGCCGAAGCGTGCCCGCGATCCAGCGGCGCGGCCCGTTCTCGATCAGCGTGGCGCAGCGCGGCGACGACCCCGACGCGGCCCGCGAACCCATGATCCATGTCGATCTCGACGATCCGCGGGTCGGCGGCAGCGAGGGCCACAGGCTGTTCCTGCCGCATGGCGGCAATTCGCCCTACCTCGCCGAAATCGTCGAAGTCCTGCGCACGATCTACGAAGGCCTGGAAGCGAGTGGGCCGATGTACGCCGCGTGGGAGGCGCTCGGACTGGTACAGCCGGTGGCGATCGAAATCGCGGTCGAGGAGGGACGCAGCTACAATCTGCCTGATTACCAGGCTGTCTCGGCAGAAGCGCTCGCGTCGCTCGGGGGGACTGCGCTCGACAGTCTGCACCGCGCCGGCTTCCTCGCCCCGGCGATCTTCGCTTTGTCCTCCCTGGGCAACGTGCCGCACCTCATAGAGCGCAAGAACCGCAAGGACGCGCAGCGATGAGCCGGCCCATGCGCAAGACGCGCACGCTGACCGGGATCGCGCCGGACGCAATCCCCTATGACGATCTGATGACGGAACAGCAGCCGGCGATCCTCAAGGGTGTCGCCGGCGACTGGCCGCTGGTCCGCCGCGGCCAGGATTCGGCGCTGGCGGCGATCACCTACATTCGGCGGTTCCAGGGCCAGCGTCCGATCGTCGCTTACACCGGCGCGGCCGAGATCAAGGGTCGCTTCTTCTACAATGAAGACGTCACCGGCCTCAATTTCCAGGGTGCACGCGCGCCATTGGGCGAGGTGCTGGCGCGTATCGAGGAGCATCTCGACAATCCGGACGCCCCCTCTTTCTACATCGGCTCGACCGACCTCGATCTCTATCTGCCCGGCCTTCGCGGCGAGAACGATCTGCTACTCGACAACGACATGTTCGTGCGCAATCCGCCGCTTGCCAGCATCTGGATCGGCAACCGGACGATCGCTTCGGCCCATTACGACATGTCGAACAATCTCGCCTGCTGCGTGGTCGGCAGACGGCGCTTCACGCTGTTCCCGCCCGATCAGATCGCGAACCTCTATCCCGGCCCGCTGGAGCCCACGCCCGGCGGCCAGGTTGTCAGCATGGTCGATTTCGAGCGTCCCGATTTCGAGCGGCATCCACTGTTCGCAGAGGCGCTCGCCGCCGGCGAGGTCGCCGAGCTCGAGCCCGGCGACGTTCTCTTCTACCCGGCGCTGTGGTGGCACCATGTCGAGGCGCTCGATCGCTTCAACGTCCTCGTCAATTATTGGTGGAACACCTCGCCCTCCTTCATGGACACGCCGCAGAACACCCTCCTCCACGCCTTGCTGAGCCTCAGGGACCGCCCGGCGCCGGAGAAGGAAGCGTGGAAGTCGTTGTTCGATTATTACGTGTTCGGGCCGGCGGAGCGGCCGGCGGCGCATTTGCCCGAGCATGCGCGCGGCAACCTCGGGCCGATGGACGATCTCAAGGCGCGGCGGCTGCGCGCGTTGCTGCTCAACCGCCTCAACCGGTGAAGGCGAGGGGAAAAGGTTTGAACGGGCGCGAAGTGAAGAAGGTGGTCATCGCCGGCGGCGGAACGGCGGGCTGGATCGCGGCGGCGGCCCTGTCGCGGCAGCTTGGGCGGTTGATCGAGATCGTTCTCGTCGAATCGGACGAGATCGGCACGGTCGGAGTCGGCGAATCGACGATCCCGACCGCACGCAGCTTCAACGCTCTGCTCGGGCTCGACGAGCCGGAATTCATGCGGGCGACCCAGGCGACGTTCAAGCTCGGCATCGCCTTCGAGGATTGGGCGCGGGTCGGCGACCGCTACGTCCATTCGTTCGGCCAGGTCGGCACGTCGACCTGGATCGCCGAATTCCACCATTTCTGGCTGGAGGCGCGCGCGCGCGGCCTCGCGGGCGAGATCGGCGACTATTGCTTCGAACTGCAGGCCGCCGAGGCCGGCAAGTTCGCCACCGGCTCCGACACGACGATCAACTATGCCTATCATCTCGATGCAACGCTGTACGGCCGATTCCTGCGCGCGCGGAGCGAAAGCCACGGCGTCACCCGCGTCGAAGGCCGGATCGCCTCGGTCGAGCAGGATCCGGAAAACGGCTTCATCCGCGCCCTCGCGATGGAGTCGGGCGAGCGGGTCGAAGGGGATCTGTTCATCGATTGCACCGGCTTTCGCGGCCTGCTGATCGAACAGACGCTCCGGGCCGGCTACGAGGATTGGGGCCAGTGGCTCGCCACCGACAGCGCGCTTGCGGTGCAGACCGGATCGGTCGGGCCGGCGCTGCCCTACACCCGCGCGATCGCCCATCGGGCGGGCTGGCAATGGCGGATCCCGCTGCAGCACCGCGTCGGCAACGGCCTCGTCTACGCGAGTGCCCACATGGAAGACGACGACGCCAGAGCGCTGTTGATCGAGAAGCTCGAAGGCGAGGCGATCACTGAGCCGCGTCTGATCCGCTACCGCACCGGTCGGCGGCGCAAGACCTGGGACAAGAATTGCATCGCACTCGGGCTCGCCAGCGGTTTCGTCGAGCCGCTCGAATCGACCTCGATCCACCTGATCATGATCGCGGTCACCCGGCTGATGCAGCTTTTCCCCTTCTCCGGGATCAGCGATGCGGTGGTGAACCGGTTCAACGAACAGGCGCGGAGCGAGCTGGAGAGCATTCGCGACTTCATCATCCTCCATTACAAGCTGACGGAGCGCGACGATTCCGCCTTCTGGCGGCAGTGTCGCGATATGGCGGTTCCGGACAGTCTTGCCGAGCGGATCGGACTCTTCCGGGAAGCCGGCTTCGCTTACCAGGCGTCAGAGGATCTGTTCCGAGTCGATTCCTGGGTGCAGGTGATGCTCGGGCAGCGGCTGCAGCCGCTCGGCCATCACCGCGTCGGTGAATTGATGGGGTCGGAGCGGATCCAGCAGTCGCTCGCCGACCTCAAGGGCAAGATCGCTGCGGCGGTGCAGAGGATGCCCACCCATCAGGCCTTCATCGATCGCTATTGCGCACCGGCGTCGGCCTGACCCTGCCGACGGTCCGCGGCGTCGCCTGGCGAAGCGTCAGGCCGCCAGCTTGTCGCGGTCGTGCAGGAAGGCGGCCAGCGCCCCGGCGGTGAGCGGCCGCGCTATGTAGAAGCCCTGGGCGGTGTCGCACTGCATCTCGCCGAGCAGCCGCAGGCACTCGCCATCCTCGATCCCTTCCGCGACCACCTTCATGCCGAGCTCGTGCGCCATTGCGATCGTCGAGCGCACCATGATCGCGTTGCGGCGGTCCTGCGCGATCGTCTGGACGAAGCTCTTGTCGATCTTGAGCTCGGTTGCCGGCAGGCGCTGCAGGTAGCCGAGCGAGGACTGGCCGGTGCCGTAATCGTCAATCGATATGTTGACGCCGAGCGCGCGCCAGCTTTCGAGCGCGGCGACGGCCCGCTCCGGATCGAGCATCGCCGCGCTTTCGGTCACTTCGATCGTCACACGGTCGGCGGCGGCAATGCCGTTGCTGAGCGTTCCCCGCACGGTTTCGATGAAGCCGTGGTCCGCGAGCAGGGTCGCCGAGACGTTCACCGCAATGCCGATCGGGTGGCCCTGATCCGCCCAGCTGCGCGCATCGTCGAGCGCCTGGCGCAGCACATGGATGGTGAGATCGCCGGCGCGGCCGTTCGCCTCGATCACCGGGATGAAGCGGTCGGGACCGATCGGTCCCCGCTCGCGATGGTTCCAGCGAACGAGCGCCTCGACGCCGACGATGCGGCCGCTCGCGATGTCGAGTTTCGGCTGATAGGCGTTCCACAGATCGCCGCTGGCCAAGGCCTGGTCGAGCTCGGCAAGCAGCGACAGCTGCCAGCTGGCCTCCTCGCCATCGGCCTCGGTGAACTTCTGCCAGCGGCCGCCGCGTCGGGCGGCGTTGAGCGCGGCAAGGTCGGCATCGGCGACGCGCTGGCGGGGCGATCGCGGCGCGCCGGCGGCGGAGAGGCCGAAAGTCAGCGACACTTCGACGGGCCGATCGATCTCGATCGGGGTCCGCATCAGCGCCGCGGCTTCCTCCAGCCGCCCGTCCAGACTGGTCTCGTCCTCGGTGCGCTCGATCCAGGCGAGCGTCGCGGTGTCGATCCGGTAGATCGGCCCCTGGGCACAGCTGCAGCGCAGCCGGTTCGAGACCCGCACGATCAGCTGCGCGACCGCGTCGCTGCCGAGGCTAGACGCCAGGATGGTGAAATTCTCGATATGCGCGACGATCAGGTTGGCGCCGGCGCGGCTGCTCATCGCCGCTTCAAGCGCGCTCAGATTGGGGAGGCCCGTTCCCGGATCGTGCCGCGCCCGCCGCTGCGCCCGATCCGCCGCCAGCGCGACGCAGGTGAAGGCGATGCCGCAGGCGAGGGTAAGCAGCCCCGGCACCACCGCTAGGGTCAGAGCGAACTTCTGCTCGGTAATCAGCGGCAGCAGCAGGAGCAGCAGGCCGGCGGCGGCCATCAGGGCCAGGTGCCGCGGCTTGCGTCCGCCGCCGAGCAGGGCGACGATGGCGAGCGCTGCAAGCCAGGGCAGCGCACCGCTCCAGCGCTGGGGCACCCGGCCGCCGATCAGGCTCTCGGCGGCGACTGCCTGGATGACGACGCCGGGCAGCACGCCGTGCCGCGGCGTCGTGTAGCGATCCCAGATCTCGATCGCGGTGGCGCCGATCATGATCTTCTTGCCCCGGATTGCCGCGGCCGGGACCTTGCCGTCGAGGACGTCGATCAGGCTGAGCCGCGGAACGGTGGCGGGGTCGATCGCATAGTCGATCGGGAAGTCCTGGCCGATCGCGGCGCTCGCGCCGGCGATGAGGCTGGGCAGCGAAGGCCTCGGCGTGTCCGCAGTCTCGACGCCGAGCAGCATGCTCCTGACCTCGCCGTCGTCATCTGGCTGGACGTTGACGGCGCCGAGAAAGGCCCGGTCCGCAAGCATCTTGATCGGCAGATTGTCGACGAACCCCTCGGCGCCGCTACCCGCGGCCTGGCGGAAGGTCGAGATGATCACGCCGCCGCCGGCGCGATCGAGTGCGGCCGCAAGCGCTGCATCCTCCTTCGGCTCGGTCGGCGACGAAAAGTCGACGTCGAACGCGATCGTGCGGGCGCCGGCATGCCGGAGGCGATCGACCAGCCTGGCGTGAACGCTTCGCGGCCATGGCCAGCGGGCGATCCGCTTGATGCTGCGCGCATCGATTTCGACGACGACGATCTCGCCGCTCGCCGGATGCGAACGGAGCCCGTAGCGGACGTCCTGCAGCGTCTCCTCGAGCCCGGCACCGGCGCCGGTGAACAAGGCGAGCAGGCCGATGCCGGCGGCTACGGCGAGGGTCACCCGTTGTGGAAGGCGCCGGATCCGACTCGCAATGTCACCGAAGCGCGACATCCTCCGCCCTTAACGCTCGCGTTCGAGGACGTTGCGAAGCGCGGCTTCCACACGCTCACGCCGGCCGGCACCGAGATCGCGCGCCGCTGGTTCCTCGACCTGAGGCGGCTGGACCGCGGCCGGCGGCACGACCGCCTCACTCGACGGGGCAGCGTTAGTCTGGGCCAGCATGTCGGCCGGGCTTTCCACGCCGCTCGCCTTAGCCTTGCCGCCACTGTCCTTGTCGCCGGGACCGTTGTCGGCCGCGCCCTTGCCCGGGCCCGCATCCTTGGGCGGCTCGGAGCCCTTGTCGGGGCCGCTATCCTTGGGCGGCTCGGAGCCCTTGCTGGGGCCGCTGTCCTTGGGCGGCTCGGAACCCTTGCCGGGGCCGCTATCCTTGGGCGGCTCGGTGCCCTTGTCGGGGCCGCCGTCCTTGGGCGGCTCGCTGCCCTTGCCGGGGCCGCTATCCTTGGGAGGCTCGCTGCCCTTGCCGGGGCCGCTGTCCTTGCCGGGGCCGCTGTCCTTGGGCGGCTCGGAGCCCTTGCCGGGGCCGCTGTCCTTGGGCGGCTCGGAACCCTTGCCGGGGCCGCTGTCCTTGGGCGGCTCGGTGCCCTTGTCGGGACCGCCGTCCTTGGGCGGCTCGCCGCCCTTGCCGGGGCCGCCGTCCTTGGGCGGCTCGCCGCCCTTGCCGGGGCCGCTATCCTTGGGCGGCTCGCCGCCCTTATCCGGGCCGCCGTCCTTGGGCGGCTCGCTGCCCTTGCCGGGGCCGCTGTCCTTGGGCGGCTCGCTGCCCTTGCCGGGGCCGCTGTCCTTGGGCGGCTCGCTGCCCTTGCCGGGGCCGCTGTCCTTGGGCGGCTCGCTGCCCTTGCCGGGGCCGCTGTCCTTGGGCGGCTCGCTGCCCTTGCCGGGGCCGCTGTCCTTGGGCGGCTCGCTGCCCTTGCCGGGGCCGCTGTCCTTGGGCGGCTCGCTGCCCTTGCCGGGGCCGCTGTCCTTGGGCGGCTCGGTGCCCTTGCCGGGGCCGCTGTCCTTGGGCGGCTCGCTGCCCTTGCCGGGGCCGCCATTGCCGTTGCCGTTCCCGTTATTGCCGGTCCCGTTCCCGGTGCCCGACCCGGCATCGCTGCCGCCATTGCCGTTGCCGTTGCCGTTATTGCCGTTGCCGTTCCCGGCGCCCGACCCGGCGTCGCTGCCGCCGTTGCCGTTGCCGTTCCCGTTATTGCCATTACCGTTCCCGGCACCCGACCCGGCGTTGCTGCCGCCGTTGCCGTTGCCGTTGTCGTTATTGCCATTACCGTTCCCGGCGCCCGACCCAGCATCGCTGCCGCCATTGCCGTTGCCGTTCCCGTTATTGCCGTTGCCGTTCCCGGTACCCGACCCGGCGTCGCTGCCGCCGTTGCCGTCGCCGTTCCCGTTATTGCCGTTCCCGGCACCCGACCCGGCGTCGCTGCCGCCGTTGCCGTTGCCGTTATTGCCGTTGCCGTTCCCGGCGCCCGATCCGGCATCGCTGCCGCCATTACCGTTGCCGTTGCCGTTCCCGGTGCCCGACCCGGCATCGCTGCCGCCATTGCCGTTGCCGTTCCCGTTATTGCCGTTGCCGTTCCCGGCACCCGACCCGGCGTCGCTGCCGCCGTTGCCGTTATTGCCGTTGCCGTTCCCGGCGCCTGACCCGGCATCGTTGCCTCCGCTCACCGGAGGCGGCGTGGTGTCGCCGCTCGCCGGAGGCGGCGTGGTGCCGCCGCTTTCCGGGGGCGGCGTGGTGTCACCGCTCGCAGGAGGCGGCGTGGTGCCGCCGCTCGCAGGAGGCGGCGTGGTGCCGCCGCTCGCAGGAGGCGGCGTGGTGTCACCGCTCGCAGGAGGCGGCGTGGTGCCACCGCTCGCGGGGGGAGTGACCGTGCCGCCGCCCTGATCGTTGCCGTTACCCGCTTGCGGATTGAGGATCGCGCTGACGTTCTCGGGCATGGTCGCGAGCGGCCGCGAGAGTTCGGCGAACACGACCGCCGCCGGAGACGGGCCTTCGATCAGGCCGCCGGTGAGATCGGACAGCGACTGAGCGCCCTCGCCGATCGGGCTTGCGATCACCATCGGCTCCGCCTGGGCCGGATCGGGCTGGGCGACAGCGACCGGCGGAGCGGAGTCGCTCGCGGGATCGGCCGCCTCGGCAGGCGTCGCTGCAGGTTCGCCGGAAGCGGCTGGCGCCGCGGCAGCGGTGCCGAACTTGGCGCCGAGCGACGAAGTCACCGTGCCCGCCGGATTCTCGGAGCGGATGACCTTGCTGGTCTCGCCCTGGATGGTGAGCTGGTAGAGATCGCCGGCGCCGACGCTGGCGATGTTGCCCGGCCGGATCAGTTCGGCGGCGCCGCCGTCCAGGGTCGACACTTCGACCGCGCCTTCGGTGACCTGGACGTTGCTGCCCTGCGGACCGACGTTGACCGTGAAGGTCGTGCCCTTGACGACCGCGGCGAGATACGGGGTCTGAACGCCGAAATGGGGGGTGCTCTTCTTCTCGATCTTGAACAGGGCAGTGCCGTAGTCGGCGATCATCTGCATCAGGCCGCCGCGGCTCTCGGCGACGATCGGCACGCGCAACTGGCTGCTCTGCGAGATGACGACGAATTCCTGGCCTCGGACGATGACGGCGCGGGCACCGGCGCCGGTCGCGATCGTCGATCCGCTGGCAAGCAACGCGCCGCGGGTAACGGCACGGGCACGGCCGTTCTCGACCACGCGAACGTTGCCGCTGGCTTCGGTGACGCGCCACTGCACCGGTGGCGCTGCTGCGGCGCCGGTGCCGAGTGCGAGAAGGAGGGGCGCCGCGGCGCCGAGGACGATCCTGTGCATGTTACCCCTGGAGAGAGGCCGAAATGGGGGCTCCCTCAAGCTTCGAACTATGCCCGGAACATTGAGAAGACGTTCCGCAACATCGTTAAGAAATCCTGCCGCCGCCCCGCCGGCAAGTACCGGCTTTGGAACAACTTTTCCGCGGTCCACGAGAATCGCGGAGGAGCGTCTCCGCCGCAGCCGTGCGGCCCGTATCCGTGGTTCCACTTAATTGCGGACGGCTCGCAACAACCTTAATTCGAAGCCATGACCCATCTGCCCGCCAAATCGATCACCGACGCCGAGCTCGAGGACGTCATCGCCATGGTCGCGCGCGGCCGCGCTATTCCGGCCGTGATCGTGGCCGCGATCGTTGAGCGGCTGGAGGAAGCGGAGCTGCGGACTCCACTGGCCGCCGCCGCCTGAGCCCGAGCCGGTCGGTCGCGCCAGGCGCCCGGCGCGTCGTCGCGATCAATCCTGACGATCGTTGAGCACCACCTGCGCGACGTGCCGGCGGCCGCCCGAGCGGCTCAGCTGGACGAATACGTCGATCGTTCGCTCGACATAGAAATGCACGTCCTCACGGCCGAGTCGCGAGCCGGCCTGAAGGACGAGCAGGGTGATCTGCTCGACGGCGCGCTCGGCGCTGTCGGCGTGAACGGTGGTCATCGAACCGGGGTGGCCGGTATTGACCGCCCGCAGGAAGGCATAGGCCTCCTCCCCCCGCAATTCGCCGAGAATGATCCGGTCGGGTCGCATGCGCAGCGACGCCGCGACCAGATCGTTGGTCGAGACCTCCCCCTCGCCCAGACGGCTGCGCGAGGCGACCAGCCCGATCGCATTGGCGTGGCGCAGCTGCAATTCGGGCGTGTCCTCGATGAAGATCAGCCTTTCCTCGGCCGGGATCTCGCGGATCAGCGCGTTGAGGAAGGTGGTCTTGCCGGTCGAGGTGCCGCCCGAGATGAGGATGTTCTTGCGGGCGCGGACGGCGGCGGCGAGCATTCCGGCGATGTCGCCGCGGCCAAGCTGCGCGCGCAGCGCATCGTCGCCGGCACCGGCGTGGAGGCCGGTCTGGACGCTGACCTCGCTGAGCGCGCCCGCCGCGACGTAGTCGGCAAGGCTGAGATCGGTCTCGAGATGCTTGCGGATGGCGAGCGCCATCGGCCCGCGGGTCGCCGGCGGCGCGACGATCTGGATGCGGGCGCCGTCGGGCAGGATCGCCGACAGCAGAGGATGCTCGCGGCTGATGCCCTGGTGCGAAAGCGCGGCGACCTGCCGCGCCAGCCGCCACAACATGGTGTCGTCAAGCTCGGGCGCGTCGAACCGCTCGATGCCGCCGCCGGTGGTTTCGACCCAGACTTCGCCGGGACGATTGACGTAGATGTCGGTGACGTCGTTGCGGCCGAGGATCGCGGCGAGCGGCGCCAGATAGGAGCGCAGATACACGCCCTGCGCCTCGTCCGCCGAGGCCGGCCTCACCGCCGGCCGATCCCGGTGAAATCGAGATCGCGCGCAACGAACACGCTAATGCTGGTGGCCGCCGGAACCGTGAGGGTCGGCCGGATCTGGTCCGGCGGCACCAGATTGCCGAGCTGCGCGCTGCTGCCTGGCGCCGCCACGATCACCGAGGAACTGCTGCCTCGCGAGGCCAGAGCGACGCCGACGTCGACCGCGGATTGCAGCAAGGCGCCGGCGAAGCGCTGGAAGAAATGGTTGTTGACCTTGGCCTTGACGCCGCCCCGGCCGAGCGTGTCGCTGGCCGGCGAGCCGATCGCGATGGTCACCCCATCCGGGCGTACCAGCCGCACCCAGCTCACGACCGCGCGCTTCTGGCCCGGCTGGGCGTCCGCCCGATACTGGCCGATCAGCCGGCTGCCGCGGGGGATCAGCACCCGTGTGCCGTCGAAGCCGCGAACGTCGCGCGAGACGATCGCGCGGGCGAAGCCCGGGCGGTTCGAATTGAACGCGGTCTCGAGCACCGCCGGAATCAAGGTGCCCTGCGGCACCGTGGTCGCCGGGTTGGCGAACATGCCGGCGCGCACGCGCGCGCCGAGCGTCACCCCGCCGGCCGCGTCGGCGCCGGCCGCGCCACCGGCGGCGGCGTCGGCCGCGGCGGCTGCCGCATTTGCCGGAGCGCCGCCGGCGGTGGTGTCGATCACCAAGGCCGCGCCGCCGTCGACCCGCTGCGGCGCCTGCGGCGGCGGTACCGGCTGGAGCGGCGCAGGTTGCGGCACGTAGACGATCTGAGGCTGGGCGGGACGCGACGGCAGCGACCGCGGCGCCGGTGCGGGGGCTCGTGGCGGTGCCTCGACCACCACCGGCGGCGGCACCGGCGGGGGCTGGACCGGCACGTAGAGCGGCGGCGGCGCTGCGATCCGTCCGGTCTCCTGGGCGGCGGCCTGCTCCGCCGGGAGAGCCCGCCGGCGCGAGTCCAGCACCAGGAAGAGGATGAGGGCGGCCATGGCGGCAAGGACGGCGAACACCCAGGTCGGCGCGCCGCTCCGCGGCAGCGCGACCACCGGGCGGATATCCTCAGGCACGGGCGGCTCGGTACGCGGATCGAGATCGTCGGGGCCGGCCATCAGCGCGCCTCCGCCGACGACGCAGGAAGGGCAGCTGTATCCGCCGCCGCTTGCGCCGCCTGACCCACCGCCGGAGCACCGTTCGCGGCGCTGGCCGCGGGCGCGGCTTCGGCGAAGCGGAAGCTGACGATATAGGCCATCGGCAGTGAAGGGTCGGCGAGCGGCGCAAGCTCCATCGCATAGACGCGCGCGGTGGTGACCACCGTCAGATTGGTCGACACCCCCGCCTGCACCGCTTTGACGAACAAGCGGTCGCCGCGGTGATTGGCGGTGACCTGCCAAGCGCCGCCATCGCCCAGGGCGACATTCTCGATCTCTTCGTCGGACCCGAGCTCGACCATCATCTGGTAGCCGGGAATCGCCTCCAGCAGGACGATCTGGCCCTCCTTGTAATCGACCACCTGCAGCCGCGGATCGCCGTCGCCGGGCACGGGACGGACCTGCGCCGTCAGCGGAGCGGCGGCGGCGAGCAGGAGAAGGGACAGAAGACCGCGCCGGATCACAACTCGACCTCCGGCTCCGCCCGCACCGGCGGCGGCGCGGCGCGGACCGGTGCGGCCGTGGCCGGTGCCGTCCGCGCCGGCTGCGGCGCGGCGGCGACGGGCGCGGTGCCGGGCGACGCACCGGACGTCGGCGCGGGCTGCCCGGGCTGTACGACGACCTCCGGCGGCGGCAGCGCCTCGGCGTCGCGGCGGTAGCGGACCACCTGGAAGCCGAGCGGATTGACGAAGCGGTCCTCGGCCGACATGGAATCGGGCACGAAGCGGTAGCGCAGGATCGCCGCCCAGGCGCCGACCGGGACCGCCTGGCCGCCGGCATCGCGCCGGATCGTGTCGAAGCGGACCATGGCGACGTTCTTGGCCAACGCGGAAACGCTCTTCACCCGGGTCTCGATCACGGTGCCGCGCGGATAGACCTGGAGCGGGCTGTTCGGATTGGTACCCTGCATCAATGCGACATATTCGGCCCGCGCTCTCTCCGCCGACCACAGAGCGGTCTTGCGGTAGGCGGCCTGGACCATGTCCGCGTCGAAGCTCTCCCGCGCGGTGACATATTGGACGAGGAAGCTCTGGGTGAGCGCGGTGTCGCCGGTGATCTTGGCCGGATTGATCGGATCGAGCGCCTGCACGTAGCCGGTCTGGCGATCGACCAGCAGGGTATAGGGCACCACCGTCTTCAATGGCGTCAGCGCGATCAGCGCGAGCGCTTCCAGCAAGGCGATGGACGCGGCGACCCCGCCGACGATCCAGGCCGCCTTGCGCGACTTGCGCAGGGCTTCGATCCGGTCCTGCGACCAGCCCTCGGCATCCTTGTAATAGGCATCGAGATTTTCGCGCGAAATCTTGTTCATCCGATCCTGTCCCGCCTTCCCGCGCCTGCCGAAACCCGGCCGCGGGTTCGCCGCCTGAGCCCGCGATCGGCCGGCGCGGCCGCCCCGGCCGCAGCGGCGGCATTGGTCTCCCGGCGCATCGCCGCGGCGATCGCTGGCGCGCCGAGCTGCGCCGCCTGCGGCGCCGCCCTGCCCATCTCGCGGCGCTGCGCCGCCTGCACCGCATCGGCGACGGCCATCGCCCGCGATCGCTCGTCGGCCGGCTCGCGCGCGCCTGCAGTCTGCACGATCGCGCCCGCGCGGCCGGCCGCTTGCGCCGCAACGACGCTCTCGACCCAGCGGCCGGGCGCGACCCGCCACGCCTGCGGCATCTGGAAGCCGCGCGCGACCTTGGCAGCGGCGGCGAGGATGCCGATCAGGACGAGCCCGAAGACCAGGGTCATCACCAGCAATTCGACCGGTACGCTCGGCGTCGGGATGTTGGCCCGGCGCAGCGACACGATGTTGACCAGCCACGATTCCATCAAAACGAGCTCGACCGCGAGCACCAAAGCGGTGCCGAGCGCGCCGAGCGCGGCGCCGGCGAGCCCGCGCACCCAGCCCTCGAACAGGCCGCGGGTATGATCGAACAGCAGGAACAGAGCGAAGAGCGGCCCGAGCGCGAGCAGCAGGCCGGCGATCAGCCGCACCGAGGCGAAGGCGGCGATCGCACCGGTGAGGAAGAGGGTGCGTCCTTGCGCCACCATCTTGGCGTCCTGGACCGGATTCCAGCGGGGCCGGTCCTGCAGCGATTGCAGCCGCTGCAGCTCCTGCTGTTGCTGGGCGGGCGTGAGCGTGCCGGTCGGCTGGACGATGATGTCGGCCTGCGGCGGCCGGCCGGTGCCGAGCACGGTCAGCTCGTTGATGAGATCGTCGACGCCCTGCAGCCGCGCGATCAGGCCGCCTTCGACGCCGGGGAGCCCGGCCGGCGCGCCGACCTCCGCCGCAAGCTGGGCCGGGCCGCGAAGGGCGACGTCATAGGCGAGGATCCGGAAGGCCGGCCAGCTCGTCGCCAGAGCGAGCACGATGCCGACCTTGGCCGCCGCGAGCACGCCATCGCGCGCGGTCGGCGCCTCGCCGAGCAGCAGCCGATAGCCGATGATCGCGACGAACAGGGTGAGTGCGCCGGTCAGCGCCAGCGCGACCCCCGATCCCGGCGCGGCGAGCGCCTGATAGCCGCCCTCGCCGATCGATTGGGCATAGCAATCGATCGTGTTCAGCAGGTTGCTGAGGAACTGGCCGTTGGGCGCGAAGGCGGGACACGCCATCAAACGCGCTCCAGCAGCCGCGGAATCCAGGCCTCGGGATCGTCCCCGGCCTCGGCGCGGATGTCATCGAGCAGGCGCACCGTGCGCTCCCGGCCGGACAATATAGTCAGCAGATCGCGCTCGCCCGAAAGATTGAGGCGGACGACGACGCTGTCGGTGCCGTGCTTGACCAGGAAGCAATGGGCATTGTCAGGCATCGTCCGCACGATCTCATATTCGTGCGGGGTGAGGCCGAAACCCTCGACATAATCGGACTCGCGCGCCTTGGGATTGGCCATGAAGATCTGGGTCGCGGCCTGCTCGATGATCGCGCTGGCGATGCGGCTCTCGAGTGCGTCCTGGGCGCTCTGGGTGGCGAAGCCGACGATTCCGTTGCGCTTGCGGATCGTCTTTTCCCAATCCTTGATGCGGCGGACGAAGACCTCGTCGTCGAGCGCCTTCCAGCCTTCGTCGACGACGATGATCGCCGGCGATCCGTCCAACCGCTCCTCGACCCGGTGGAAGAGATACATCATCGCCGGGGTTCGGACCGCGGGATCGTCGAGGATCTGGGTCATGTCGAAGCCGACCGAAGCGGCGGTGAGATCGGTCAGATCCTGCGCATTGTCGAACAGCCAGGCGCGCTCGCCCTCGCCCCACCACGGCCGCAGCCTTGCCCACAGATCGGCGGAATGGGCGCGATGGCCGCCGCGGAACAATTCGGCGATGTTGCGGAGGCGCCGGTGGGCCGCAGGCTGGGCGAAATTGGCGTCCACCGCATCCTTGATCTGCGCCATTTCGTCGACGTCGGCACCGCCCGCGAGCACCGCCAGCCAGCCGATCAGGAATTGGCGGTTGGCGTGGCTGTCCTCGATCTGCAGCGGGTTGAGGCCGGAGGGGGTGCCCGGGCGCAAGAGATCGTAGCGGCCGCCGATCGCGCGGATGAACAATTCGGCGCCGCGATCCTTGTCGAAGAAGATGATCCGCGGCCGGAATTTGCGCGCCTGCGCGAGCAGGAAATTGAGCACCACCGTCTTGCCCGACCCGGACGGGCCGATGACGGTGAAATTGCCGAGATCGCCCTGGTGGAAGTTGAAGAAATAGGGCCCGGCGGCGGTCGTCTCCAGCAGGGTCACCGCGTCGCCCCAATGATTGTCGGAGGGACGGCCGATCGGGAAATTGTGGCCGCTGGCGAGGCCAGCGAAATTGGCGGTTGAGACCAGGCCCTTGCGCGCGATATATTTGAAATTGCCCGGGAATTGCGCCCAGAACGCAGGCTCAAGCGCAATTTCCTCGCGCACCGCGATGATGCCGAGATCGCCGAGCGCGGCGAGGATCTCGGCGACGCCGTCGTCCACCCCGTCCGGCGTGTCAGCATGGACGGCGATGGTCAGGTGATGCTCGCCGAAGGCGGCGCGGCCGGCGGCGACGTCGTCCTTGGCGCGCGACAGATCGGCGCGGAGGCTGACCGCCTCGTCCTCGGCCGAGCGCATCCGCCGCAGCGCCAGGTTCATGCCCGAGAGTGCGGCCTGGCGATCGACGAAGCCGAAGCTCTGCGAGATGGTCAGCTCGAACGGCAGCCGCAGCAGATCGTCGAGCATCCCAGCCTGGGTTTGGCCCGGGTAATCCTTGATCGAAACGATGCCCTGAAAGGCGCGCGGCGCGGTGCCGGTGCGGCCGAGCTCGACGCTTTCCTGGCCGAAGCTGATCCTTCGATAGGGCAGATAATCGCCGAGATCCTGGTTGGGCAGCAGCACCGGCCGGCTCTCGGCGTTGAGCAGGGTGGAGAGGAATTCGAGCGGCTCGGAGCAGATGCCGTGCTCGGTGTCGCGCACGCCGAGCAGGCGCGGCTGGTAATTGCCGAGCGCGGCGATGAGGGCATCGCGGGCGGCGCCGAGCTGGCGCAGCTCGTAGCCGGTCGACGCGCCCGGGGCCTCGGCGGCACGGCCGAGCGCGCCGCGAATGCGATCGAGGATGCCGACGCGGCCCTGCAGCGGCCGCCTTACCAAAGTAAGATAGAGATCGTTGACGTAGAGCTGCTTGGCGGCGAGCCGCGCCGCCCAGGCTTCGTCGAGCTCGCGCGAGAAGCGGTCCTCATGCTCGGCGGGAAGGTCCGCCTCGACCCGGCGGCGCACGATATGATGGTAGAGGGCGAAGCGCGACGATCCGATTGCCTGCAGCATCGCGTCGCGCAGCCGCTTGCGATAGTTGATCTCGTCCGTATCCGCAGTCTCGAACAGCAGGCCGCGCAGATGGATGACCTGCAGCAACAGGCCGTCACGGGTCTCGATCGTGTGATCGTCGACGTGCCGCGCATAAGGCAGATGACGGCCGACCGGCTGCTCGCGCGCGATCACCTTTGGATCGCGGGTCAGGGGCGGTAGGAGTTGCATTGCCAGAGCCGATGGTTGCGCACGCGCGGACAGTGGCGGACCTTGGCCAGCCACAGATCGAAGAAGCGCGGCTCACGCACGCACAGGATCGCGCCGACGCCGTGGATGATGAGGGCCGCAAGCAGCACCCAGATCGAGCGGAAGATCAGGAACAATTCGGTCGCCAGCACCGCGTTGACGACGAAGAAGCTGTAGGTGACCCCCGCGAACATCTGCGGCCGCGTCAGCGCAACGAAGAGCTGGTCCTGATCGAGCCGGTCCATCAGCGCGTACCCCGCGCGAGGTGCGCGGACGCGCGCCTTCGGGGTATCCCGAGACGCGCCCTCGCGGCCGAACGAGCGAAGGCCGTCACGGCCTTCAGTTGCCGAGCGTCGCCGTCGACTGGATGCCGGCGACGATGCTGGCCGCACCGAACAGGATGAAGCAGCCGACGATCACGGTGGCGCCGTAGCGCCAGTTGATCCGGCCGGTGAGCATCAGGAAGCCGACCGAGGCGACCGCGATCACCGCGACCACGGTGGCGATGGTGCCAAGCAGCGTGCCCTGCAGCCACTGCACCGCCGATACGATCACGCCCGAGCCGGCCGGATCCGACAGCGAATCCTGTGCAAAGGCCGGCGCTGCAGACAGAGCGAACAGGCCCGCCAGAGCCGACGCAATCCGCCGCACATGAGAAATCGTCACCACGCATCCCCCTCGTCACTCACCACGGCACGAGACCGTTCGCCGTATCGCCGGCGGTCGCATGCGACACCGCCGATTCGGCCCATCTTGCGGACCTCGCCACCCCGCTTCGTTCCTAATCGAAAGTCGAAGCCCGACAAAGCGCTTTCGCGTGTCGGCGCAACGCGTTCCGGCGGCAACCCTGACCCCGGAGAGCCGCGCATCATCGCGGGCCCGGTTTTGCGGCCAACCGCCCCGTGGCGAGCAGCCGTGGCGTAATCCGGCCCGGAGCGACGGCGGGGCCGATCCGGAGCGCTCCCTCCTGCGAGCATGCCAACGCGGCGTTCAAGGCGGCAGCGCGCGTGAAAGGGGCGCCGCGATGATCCGCCGCCGCGCGCTTATCAGCGGATCAACTCGTCATTGTCGACGCTTGCCTGTTACCGGAACGAGGAAAGAACCGAGGGCCTCGAAGGGATTCGGTCACCGACTCATAAAGCGCATTCCAATTTTTGGCTGAGGCGAGTTTGACGAGGGCGAAATAGTTGGCGATTACGGTGACACCCCCCACAGCCGGGGGGGGGGGGTCGACTAGTGGAGCGTCACCGTAGTTCGAGTGTCACCGCAGTTCGAGTGTCACCGCAGTTCGAGTGTCACCGTAGTTCGAGTGTCACCGTAATTCGAATCATAGGATTGCCGCGTAAGTCGTCACCCTCGCCACTGAAATCCATCAGGCTGCCTGAAGCCACTTACTCCTAACCCACCCGGCTCAAGGTGGCCGCGAGCCACGCGACAAGACGTTCATGCTTATACTTGCTAACAAACTGAGGGGATTCACGACAGCTGCAACACTAAGTCCTATTTCGGTCATGCGAATGTAGCGCGATGCCTGTCAAAAGGACATGGCTGGTCATCCGCAGACAAGGGTGACGTTATGGAAGTGACCCATGGAACATTCACCAAATCAGATTTCGGCAGTTCTTGAAGACGAAAAAGGCTGGGTTGAGATCACACCGGGCGAGCGATTTGCCATCCGCACCTCTGCCGTGGAAACGGCGGGGCGCTACACGATCATCGAGATCGTTGCCGATCCTCGCAACGCCGTGCCTCTGCACATCCACGGCAACGAGGAAGAACATTTCCTCGTCGTCGAAGGGCGTGTTCACCTCACCAACGGGGAGCAGAAGGTGGAATTGTCTGCCGGAGAGGCGGCTACGGTGAAGAAGGGCACGCCGCACGCGTGGGCCAATCTTTCGGATGCGCCTGTCCGGATGCTCGTGGTCTTCACACCCGGGGATCAGGAGAAGGCATTCCGGCTGATCGAGACCGTGCGTGACGGAGACTTCTCCGCCCTGATCGAGGAAAACGAGCGTTTGGGCACGAGCATCGTCGGCCCGCCACCCTATGACGATGTCTATTCGGTCTTCTCGCCAAGATTGGCGATCAATCCCACTTCGGGCTCTGCTGCCGAAGCTTGAATGACGGTGCCAGGGCGTGCTTCCCAACCAGGTGGGTCGCATCGTCGTCGACGTGGCTCGCCAGCCCTCGGCATCGTCGCTCTTGTTCATCCGCGTGCGCAAACACGCCATGTTCCCAAGACTCGCGCTCAGGTGTACTTCACTGCCCTCGCGGATGCCTCCGCCTGGCAACCAGAAGAGGCGCGACGATCGAGAAGATCACCCTCGATTCGCGAAGCGAACCGATCGGCCCGCAGATCGTCTGTGGTGATAAGATCGCGACGATTGAACCGGTCCACCGATCTTGCCCAGCAGGTCGTGCCGACGGCCGTGGTCGAAGCCACGCGCCACGCATAATCCCTGCCGACCTTGGTCGGCAGGGATCGCGCGGTCTCAATAGGCGGTGTTTATGCCGGCGACGGCCGTGGTGAGACTGTTGCCGGGGAAGGCGCCGGCCTGGCCGTTCGATTTGTCGATCGGCGAGCCCTTGCGGAACCTGCATCAGTCGAAGATGACATGATGCCTCCGCGCGGTGCCTTTGGATCGGAAGTCCAGTTTTCGCGCATGGACGGATGAGCCTCCAGCTACAAAGCCTGTCTCAATTCATATTGTGGGACGGCATCTCACATGCCATGACGCCAACGATATCGAGGCAACCACGGGCGAGGATGCGATGGCGATCAGCAGGCGGGGGTTTCTCGTGCAGTCTGCTCTGGCAGGTGGAACGCTTGCTGCTGCGCCCGCGCTCTGGGCGGCACCGCACAAGGCGCGGCCCGGGGCTGCGTCACCCCCCATCGATGCCGAGATCGTCTGGCTGGATGGGGCCGCGCCGACCCTGCACGAAGGCCTGACTTGGGGCGTGCCGTGGCCGCGGGGGACCAAGAAGGCGCGGGCGCGGTTCGGCCTGCGCGACGCTGGCGGCGGCGCGTTGCCGATGCAGAGCTGGACGACGGCCACCTGGCCGGACGGATCGATCAAGTGGACCGCGCATGCCATTCCCGCCGGCGCCGGCGGCAACGCGCCACTGATCGTCGGGCCGGGGCGGCCGGCGGCGTCTGCGGCGCCTGTTTCCGCCGCCGTGCAGGGCGATGCGATCGTGGTGCGCAACGGCGCGGTGACGTGGCGGATCGGGACGCGCGGCGCCCAGATCATTCGATCGGCGCTTCATGGCACGCGCGAGACCTTGCGCAACGTTCGGCTGGTCGCGACCGCACAGGACCGGCCGGAGAGCGAGGCGGCGGAAAGCGTCACCCGCAGCCGGTTCGAGAGCGCGATCGAGACGGCTGCGATCGAGCAGGACGGGCCGGTGCGCGCGGTGATCAGGGTGGAGGGCCGGCACCGCGGCGCGAACCGCGTAGACAGCACCGGCGGCACACCCACCGCCAGCGGCGCCGCGGCGGAGAGGCGGGCGTGGCTCCCCTTCTCGCTCCGGCTCTATTTCCATGCCGGGTCGGAAAGCGTGCGGATCGTCCACTCCTTCATCTTCGACGGCGACGAGCAGAAGGATTTCCTCTGTGGCCTCGGCCTCACCGGCGACGTGCCGATGGCCGACCTTCCCTATGACCGCCACATCCGCTTCGCCGGCAGCGGCGACGGAATCTGGGCCGAGGCGGTGCAGCCGCTGACCGGGCTGCGCCGCAATCCGGGCAAGGATTTCACCGAGGCACAGGTCGCGGGCCGGAAGGTGCCGCCGGTCGCCGAGATGGCGGCACCGGTGCGCGAGGGCCTGCCCTACGTGCCGCACTGGAGCGACTTCACCCTCGCCCAGGCCAATGCCGACGGCTTCACCATCGCCAAGCGCACCAAGGAGGGCCATGGCTGGATCGACGCCGATACCGGCGGCCGAGCCAACGGCCTCGGCTTCGTCGGCGGCCCGGCCGGCGGAGCAGCGTTCGGGATGGGCGATTTCTGGCAGCGCCCTCCCGTACGGCTCGACATCCGCGACGCAGCGACCGAAACCGCCGCCTTCACCCTTTGGTACCATGCGCCGGACGCGGTGATGGACCTGCGCTTCTATCATGACGGCATGGGCATGACCGACCATGTCGCCGAGAATGAAGGCCTCGACATCACTTACGAGGATTACGAGCGCGGCTGGGGGACGCCGCACGGCATCGCCCGCACCACCGAATTCACGCTCTGGGCCCTGGCCGAGACGCCGACGCGGGAACGGTTCGCGGCAATGGCGCACTTCGTCGCCAGGCCACCCCGGCTGGTGCCGACGCCGGCGCGGCTCCACGCCGCCGGCGTGTTCGGCGACTGGAGCCTGCCCGATCGCACCACCCCGGCGAAGTCCGCGATCGAGGAGCAGAACGATTTCCTGCTGCGCTTCTATCGCGAGCAGGTGGAGCAGCGACGCTGGTACGGTTTCTGGAACTATGGCGACGTGATGCACACCTACGATGCCGATCGCCACGTGTGGCGCTACGACATCGGCGGCTATGCCTGGGACAATAGCGAACTCTCGCCCGACCTCTGGCTCTGGTACAGTTTCCTGCGCTCGGGCGACGCCAGGGTCTTCCGGATGGCCGAGGCGATGACCCGGCATACCGGCGAGGTCGACGTCTACCATCTCGGCCGCTTCCGCGGGCTCGGCACCCGTCACGCCGTCCAGCATTGGGGCGACAGCTCCAAGCAGCCGCGAGTCTCCAACGCCGCCTATCGCCGCATCTATTATTATCTCACCGCCGACGAGCGCACCGGCGATTTGATGCGCGAGCTGCTCGACGGCGACCGCACCCTCGTCCACGTCGACATCGGCCGCAAGGTCAATGCGCGGCGGCCGGGCTCCGCCCCGCCCGGCGGCACCGGTGCGGTCACCGCCGACGCGCCCCTGCCCGCCGGCCAGATCTTCCTGCAGTTCGGAACCAGCTGGTCCACCCTGGTCGGCGCCTGGCTGACCGAATGGGAGCGGACCGGCGCCAAGACATGGCGCGACCGCATCGTCGCCGGCATGACCTCGCTCGCGGCGCTACCGAAACAATGGTTCGCCGGCGGCGCCCGTTTCGATCTCGCCAGCGGTCGCTTCATCGGGCCCGGCGACGCGGTCAGCGTCAGCCATCTGAACAGCGTGTTCGGCGCGGTGGAGATAAATGCCGAATTGTTCGACCTGCTCGACGTTCCCGCCTACGAGAAAGCCTGGCTGGACTATTGCGTCGCCTACAATGCGCCGCCCGAGCGTTTCGCCGCGTTGACCGGCGCCAAGGATCGCGGCGGCCGCAATCTCAAGGAAGGCCATAGCCGCCTCACCGCCTTCGCCGCCAGGCATCTGGGCGATCCCGTGCTCGCACGCCGGGCCTGGGACGAATTCTTCTCGGGCGACGCGGGCCTGGGGCTCGGTGTCGCCGCACGGGCGCGGCGGGTGGACGGGCCGGCGGTGCTGAAGCCGGTCGACGAAGCGCCGGGCGTGTCGACGAATGCCACCGCGCAATGGGGGCTGGCGGCGATCCAGAACCTGGCTCTGGTCGGGGATGTGGTCGAGGCGGCGTGGTCCGACCGGGCAACAAACCGGAAGCGCTGAAGACCCTTCCGGCGGAACGGCCCGCGACCACAGCTTGATTCGTCGACGATCACCGTCATGATGGGTCGAACGCACTTGGGCAGGATGCTTCGCGGATGAAACCCTCCGATCTCTTCATCGGCGTCCGCGACGTGCTCGCCCTCCTCGTGCCGGGAGCGGTGTTGCTGCTGCTCCTGCCGATCGACGCGATCAGGCACATCGCAAGAGCGATCACATATGCCCCGAATGCGGAAATCGATGCGACCCTGCTCCTGCTCTCCTTCCTGGTCCTCTCCCTTGCCGCCGGAAGCTTGTTGGCCGCACTTGCAGGCCAGATGGACAGGTTCGTCGATCGCCAAGTCGAGACCGACCTTGGCGACCTGCGCTTCCTGCCCGGCAGGAGACGCCTTGGCGGCACGATCAGGAGGATGAAGAGACTTGCAGGCCTGGCCTCTCAATTGCGGGATCGCGTGATCGGCGAGCACCAGGGTCTAGCGGACGCAGGGGAGACACCGTGGAGCGCTCGCGCCTTTTGGTGGACATATCTGCGGCTCAATTGCCCCGAGGCGATTTCGGAACTGGATCGGGTGGAGGGCTTCCAGAAGCAGTTTCGTTCGCTGACCCTGGTGTTCGCCATTCTCGCCTTTTCCGCTTTCGGCGCTCCGGTGAGTTGGGCAAAACTGGTCACTTCAGGACCCGACAGAGCTCTGCCCGACGCTTTTGCCGGCCTGCTTGCCGCCGAGCCGTGGCTGCTCTTCTTCGGAGCTGCGGTGGCGGCCTGTCTCTGTTTTCTCTCCTACGCCGCCTACCGCGTGACATTCTCGATCCGGCTGTTCGAGTTCGCGCTGATCCGCAATGTCACGTACATCGCCGACAAAGGCTGACGCGGCATCGACCTGGCGATCGATGCCGCTGAGGGGACGCGCCGATTCCAAACCCGACGCGAGGACGTCAAATCGCAGCGGTGACGATGATTTCGACCTTGTAGTCGGGCGTGGCGAGCCTGGCTTCGCCGGTGGCGCGGGCGGGTGCGTGGCCGGCGGCGACCCAGCCGTCCCAGACCGAGTTCATCTCGGCGAAATCGGCCATGTCGGCCAGCCAGATTGTGGCAGTGAGGATGCGCGTCTTGTCGGTGCCGGCTTCGGCGAGCAAGGCGTCGATCGAGGCGAGCACGCTCCGGGTCTGCGCCGTGACGCCCTCACCGGGATTGCCGACCTGGCCCGCCAGATAGACGATGTCGTTGTGGATGACGGCCTGGCTCATGCGCGGGCCGGAGTGAAGGCGGGTGATCGTCATGTCGTTCTCCATGCGGAATGTCCTCGGGCCCCGTAGCGGCGCCCGCCACGGTCTTGAAGCCCGATTGCGGCGTTCGCGATGGAACCGCACCCGCGGCGCACATGGTTTGCCGGCCCCGATCCGGCGGGACTTAGGCGGCGTGCGCGAGGATGGCCTCCCGGACGGCCTTCAATCCTTCGGCGCTGCGTACGGCGACATCGATCGGGCGGCCGTCGAGGCCGTCATGGTGGCTGTTGAGAAAGGCGATCGCAGCCCCCGGTGCCGGCAGATGCTCCCAGGCGAGCCTGGCGGCGGAGCCTTGCCGGGAGGCTTCCTCCGGCGACAGTTTCACGGCGGTGAATTTCTTGCGGAACGGCTTGTTCATGGATCCTCCGGTTGGTTGATGAAAATCGGCAGCTTCAATCATCTCGGCCCGAACCGTCGCCTTCGGCGAAGCCGCGATCCGGATTTTCGCTGAGGTCGCGCTCGGCCGCCGTGGGCGCGCCGCGGTCCAGCGCAGCCTCGGGCGGCGCCGTGGTCGAACCGCGCGGCGCGTGAAACTGGGCATGCGCGGCCTTGCGCCCGTCGGCGGACGCGGCGGATCGGGCAAACATCGCGGGCGCGCGGCGCGGGGTGGCAGGCTGAAGCAGAATGGGCATGGGAACTCCGCGTCGGAGCGGGAGCACGAAGCCTCTCTCAGTCGCGGCCATGCTCGTCGGCGGTCGGCGCGATAAAGACCATATGGGGTGTCGGAGGTCGTTACGCCAGTGGGCACACTCTGCCGCGCATCGGCTATTGCAGCGTCTGGCTGGCGAGGTTGTTCGCGTAGCGGCTGGAGACCGGGAGCCGGCGCCCGTTGCGGAGCGCGACTTCGACGACGCTGCGCCCGTCCCGCACCAGCATGTCGATGGTCCGCCAGGGCACCAGATAGGAGCGATGGACCCGAACGAAGCCGGCATCGCGCAGCACCCGTTCGGCATTGCGCATCGTCTGCCGCCAGACGATCGTGCGGCTTTCGGTATGAAGCTCGACATAGTTTCCGGCGGCGCAGGCGAAGAGGATGTCCGCCGGTGCGACCGGCGGTGTGTCGCCCGAGGGGACCAGGTCCTGCGCAGGCTGCGTCGAGGCCTTGAGTGGGTAGAGCGACGCGGCGAGCAGCGCCACGCCGAGCAGCGGCAGCCGGCTGAAATAGGCCCGTTCCGCGCCGGAGCCGAGCCACAAGGCCGCGATGCAGCTCGCCGCATAAGCGGCGCAGGCGAGGCCGATGCCGAGGATCAGCAGCTGCGTCCGGCTCTTCGCCGATCGGGCGAGCCGCTCGAACAGCATCGCTCCTGCGACCCAGGGGCTCAAGGTCGCGATCGCCCAGATCATGCTCCCGGCAAAATCGGGCTGCACGTCGGTGAAGACGGCTTCGTAGAGCAGGCAATAGGCCGCGCCCGCAGGGATCAGCGCGAACGGGGCAAGGTGCCGGGCCAGCGCCGCTCCCGTGCGGCGGGGCTCGCTGGACTGGGAGGTTCGTGCGAAGCGGGCGACCAGATCGATCATCGTTCAGACGTTCCTTCTGAGATGGTGGATACGGGGGCGGATCGTGGACGAAAGGTTCGGCAGAATCGGTTATGCCGCATTTCAGAGCCGGGTGGTGAGCAGAATGCGCCAATGCTGCCCGGTAATCGGCACCAGCGGCCCGTAAGGCGTCGCATAATAGCCCTTGCGGCCGAGCGCGTTGACCAGTTGCACCCGCAGCGACAGCGGCGTCTTCCCCACCGACCAGTCGTAGCGTGTGCCGGCGATCGCGAAGGGCACGCCCGCCACCTCCGTCGCGCCGAGATTGTCGCGGCGGCGCGATCCCTCGTAGAGCAGATATCCGTCCAGGCTCCAGCGATCGGCGACTCTCTGCTCGACGGCAATCGTGCCGTTGAAGCGGGAGACTCCGGGCGCCACGGGGTTTACCAACCCCGCCTCCACCAATTCGCCCGAGACTCTGGGGCGAACGAAATTGGCCCCGAGGACCAACGTGGTGGTGGGGGTGAGCTGGCCCGTGAGCGAGGCTTCGATGCCGCGGTGCCGGACGGTGCCGACCGGCGCGTAGATCATGTCGGCGCGCAAGCCGTAGATCGGCTTGCGGATGTCGAAACCGGCGACGATCAGCTTGAGGCGCGGCGTCAGATCGAAACGGGCGCCGACTTCATATTGCCGCGCTTCGACCGGCGGCAGCACCGCGCCCCGGTTGAGGGCGGCGTCGGGGGCGAGGCCCGATTCCTCCAGGCCCGAAACGTAGCTCGCGAACAGGTGCAGTCTCGACGCCGGATTCCACAGCGCCGAGGCGCTGTAGAGCCAACTCGTGACGTGCTGTGTCGACGGCGCCCCTAAAGCGTGACGAACGGTCTTTTCGTAGCGGTTGCGATGGACGCCCAGGCGTAATTCGAACGCGTCGCCGGCCGAAAGCGCATAGGTGGCGCTGAGGATGCGTTGATCGACCGTGTCGCGGGTCGACGGCACATCCTCCGGCAGATCGGGCCTGGGCACGTCCACCGGCCCCGCCGCGATCGGGAACGTGCCGGCGGGGATCGCGACGGCGTCGGCGCGGTCGCTGATCGTTTTGCGCTGGCGCAGCGCGACGCCGATCCGGTGGCGTGCGCCGGCGAACGTCAGCGACCGGGAAAGCTTTGCCTCGGCGGAGTCGGAGCGAATGTCGACCGACCGCGTGTGATAGACAGTGCTCCTGGCGAGCCCCGCACCATCCACCTCCAGCACGATGGTGTCGGCGGGCGCGGCCTCCCGGGTCGAGCGGATAGCGGAGGCGCCGAGCGACCAGTCGCCCCAGCGATGCTCGAACAAGGCCCCGAAATTGCCGCCGGTGGCGCGGGTGCGCGCCCAATCGGGCCCATAGTGACGGCGCACCCGCAGCGGCGGGGGATTGGCCGCATCCCGCGGCAGGACCGCAAGGTCACCGTCGTAGGAATCCCGGCTGAGGCCGGCGAACAGGCGCAGGCGGGTCGCCGGGCCGGGCGTCCAGCGGGCGACGGCGCCGACATCGTATCGGGATCCGTCCTGCCCGTTCGACCATTTCTCCTCCGGACTGACGAAGCCGTAGGCCGTGAGATCCCACGTTCCGTTTCCGCTCACCAGATCGGCCTGCGCCTCGAGGCTTGGCGATCCGAAACCGCGCGTTCCGGCGGTGAGCGACAGGCCGTCGCGCGCACCCGGCTCCCGAAGCCGGTATCCGACCACGCCGGTCGGAGAGGAGAGATCCAGCGCCGTTGCTGCAATGCCGACATGGATCGCGGACCCCGATACGAGCGAATCCGACGGCAGCGCCGCAGGATGGAAGTAGAAGCCGTCGATGCGGAATGCGCCGCCGGTGGCAGTGAGATCGAAACCGCGGGTCTGGTAGGGGCTGTACAGGCCAACCTGGTTGATCCCCGCGGTGGCGCCGAACGCGTCCTCCGCCGCGCGGGTCGCACTTCCCTGCGCATCGCGCGCGGGTTCCTCGCTGTGTGCCGAAGCGGCGCCGGCAAGGAGGGTGACGGCAAGCCCGCCGAGGCAGGCACGAATGGAAGCTGACATCGCTGAAGCATCTCCCCGGAATTGGTGCCGGGCAGCGCTCGCGCAGCGCCTTGTGGGCGGCAATCGCAGGGGTGCGGTGGGAGGAATTTTGTGACGATGGGACGAATGCGACACTGTCCCGGCGCCGATCGGCTGCTGCGCAATGCGGCGACCGCGACG
The DNA here is from genome assembly GCF_004135585.1 of Sphingosinicella sp. BN140058. NCBI lineage: Bacteria > Pseudomonadati > Pseudomonadota > Alphaproteobacteria > Sphingomonadales > Sphingosinicellaceae > Sphingosinicella > Sphingosinicella sp. BN140058. Next base: position 1,528,575 of record NZ_CP035501.1, read on the forward strand.
CCCGCGCGTGCCTCGAACCTCGGATCAGCCGGCGGCAGCGTTGCCCCGGTGCACGCTCAAGCGCTTACCGGCGTCGCTGCGCGCCCCGGAACTCGCGGCCCGGCATTTCGGTGCGGAAGGTCTCGATCGCGCCGCGATCCTGCAGGGTGACAAAGGCGGTGCGGCCGTCCTTGCCGCCGAACGCGATGTTGCTGGGCAGCTTGCCTTTCAGCGCCACCGTGCGCGTCAGCGTTCCATCGGGCGCGAAGATCGCGACCGCACCGCCGCCGTGGCGGGTGACGTAGAGATTGCCGGCCTGGTCGCAGCGCATGCCGTCGAGGCCGTGATCGGCGAAGGTGGCGAAGAGGCGCTTGCCCGTCACGCTCCCGTCCGCCTGCCGGTCGTAGACCCAGATTCGCCGCTGCACGCTTTCGCCGACATAAAGGCGGCGGCCGTCGGGGCTGACCTCGATGCCGTTGGTCGTGCCCATGCCCTCTTCCAGGATCGACGCCTTGCCGTTCGTGCCGATGATCCAGAGACGACCTGCGTCGTGCGCCCAATCGGGATCGCTGGCGTAGACGATCCCGTCGGGCGCGACGGCGAGATCGTTGGGCTGGTGCGCCGAGGGAAGATCGGCATAGGTGCCGATCGCGCCCCTGGGCGAGACCGAAAGCAGGCGGTGGCGCTTGTAGTCGGCGACGAGCATGCGGCCGCCGGCGAGGAAGCGGATGCCGTTGCCAACGCTGCCTTCGGGAAGAGTCGCGAACAGGGTCGCCTGCCCGGTGCCGCCGGACTGCGGGCGGACGCGGCCGATCGTCCCCTCACGCGCGTAATTGACGACGTAGAGCGCGCCATCGGGGCCGACCGCCGGGCCTTCGATGCCGCCTGTGAAGACTTTGTCGCCGACATAATCGCGAGCCGTGAAGCGCGCTGCGTCGGGGGCGGCCGCGGCATTGGTAGCTAGCAGGGCGAGGGCCGCGGCCAGAGTCGCAAAACGCATCATTTACTTCCTCTTGCAGGCCGGTCGCTCTCAGGCGGTGCCTTGGCTAGTCGTGCAGGCGCGGGCGTCAAGGCCTGGTGGGTGATAGGGCGATTGCAATTGGCCTTCTCCTCCCTGTCCGCGCAGCGGATGGGGAGGGGGACCAGCTGAAAGCTGGTGGAGGGGCCTCCGGCGCCGATAGCCCCTCCACCACTCTTCGAGTGGTCCCCCTCCCCATCGCCTATGGCGACAGGGAGGATTGGGTCTGGCCGCGAGACGCTACATCCAATCCCTGCGCGGGAGAGGCACGGCCCGTCTATGCAGGACGACGCCCCGTGATGGAGCCGAAACGATCTCCGCTCGTTGAGGCAGAAACCAACGGAGGAAAATCGTGCGATTCATGTTTGCGCTGCCGCTGCTCGGCCTTGCCGCCGCCTGCAACGTCCAGAATGACGACGCCAACGATCAGGTGCGGATCCAGTATAACGAGCAGCGGGTGGAGGATGCCGCGTCGGACGCCGCCGACACCGCCAAGGACGTCGCCGCCGGCATCGGCAACGTCGCCAAGAGCACCGGACGGGCGATCAAGGACGAGGTCGGCGACATCGACGTCGACATCGACGTCAACCGCACCAAGACCGAGAAGACCGAAGAAAAGAAATAAGCGCGCGCGAGCTGGAGTCTCCATGCGGAAATGGCGCGGCGCTTTTCACTCGCGCCGGCGTGTAGCCTCCGGGAGATCCCAGCTTTCGCTGGGATGACGGAGGGGTGGTGGGATGACGGCGGGGTGCCGGGGAGAAAATGACGCTGGAGACAGTTGGGAAGAACGTGCCCGCGAGGACGTGACCTGCCCCCTTCTACCGTCATCCCAGCGGAAGCTGGGATTTCCATGCGGGCGTGCCGGCTCGGCCCTGCGCCGTCAGGGCGGGCCGAGCTCGAAATAGCCGACCAGCTTGCCGCCGTCGGCGAGTGGCTCCTGCGCCATCGCCACGGCGAAAGCGGGCTTGCCGCCTTCGGCCGGATAGAGATCGATGAGATCCAGCCCGCCGTCGTGAAAGCGCGGCGACGGCGGCATGCCGGTGCTCGAACGCTGGCCGGCGACGAACTTCGACACCGAATTCCAGCCGATCACCGCCTGCATGCGGAAGAAGCGCGCCGACTGGATGCGGTAATCGCCGCCGATCTGGCGGGCGACCAGAGCCGCCAGCGCCGTCGCCGCGGGATCTCCAGCGGCGCTTCCCAGATCCTTGGCGGTGCCCGGAGGGGCTGCGATCATCATCCTGGTTCCGTCCTGCGGCGCCTGCGCACTGCACGCCGCCGGCGTGGCGAGCGCCAGCATGATAATGGTGATGGCGGCCCGTGTCATGACTTGAGCCTAGCGCGGGTTTCGCCGCGCCGCTACTGGCCGATCCGGAACGAGTTGAGCCCGCCGGTGCGCACCAGGGTGTCGAGCGGCAGGGTGATGAAGGCGCTGTTGCTGTCCTTGCCCTCGCCGACCTGGTTGTGCGACCAGGGATTGCGCATCTGCACCTGCCAATTGCCCGATCCGTCCTTGTAGACGTTGGTGACGGTGTAGACGTGGTTGTCGACCAGGCCATCCTGTTCGATCGCCGCCCCGGTCATCTTGCCCCACAGGCTGCGGCTGTCGCTTTCCGGCACCGACCAGGCGGTCACCGGCTTGTCGTTCTTGAGCGCGTCGGCGGCCTGCTTGCCGACCTCGTCCAGCGCGTGGCCGCGGCTTTCGAACCAGCTCTGATCGAATTTGACCTCGCGGCCCTCGCGACCGGTGATCGCTTCCATGCCGTCCTTCGGCCAGCCGCCGTCGCCGAGATCCTTGTAGCCCTGGGCGAGGCCGTCCTTGTGGTTCGTATCGAGCATCTTGGCGTAGGCGACTTCCATCACGTCCGGCCAGATCGGCGCCTTGGCCGCGCCGTCGTCGCGGCGGCTGCCGCCGCCCATCGCGATGTTGGAGTCGATCTCCTTCTGGCTCACCGTGAAGGTCTGCGGCTTGCCGTTCGTATCGTGCAGAGTGACCTTGAAGGTCTGCGACTTGGCGTCGTAGCGGATCGCCTTCTGGATCGTGGCCGGAGCCTTGTCGGCGACGGCACCGAGCGTCGCGACATAATAGCAATCGCCGAAATTGCTCTGGCGGATGTCGCGCAATTGCGGCTTGCCCGACGCACCGTAGAGGCTCGACCCGTCATATTTGGGCTTGGCCGCGCTTTTGCCCTTGGCGGCCGGCGCCGTCTGGCCCGGTGCACCATTGCGAAGCAGCGCATCGGTCTCCGCCCTGCCGCCGGAGAGCGCATCGAGCGCGCGGATCAGTGCGCCCTGCTGCACCGGATTGGCCTCGGCGCGGACCTGATCGACCAGAGCGGCGATCGGGCTCTGCGCCCCGCCGGCATTGCGGTTCGAGAGCAGACCCGACGCGGCGTCGAGCGGACGCGCGAGGGCTGAGAAACTCGATCGGGCGGATTCGGCGGCGGCGACCAGCATGGGCAAACTCCCTCGTGAAGCGAGTCGGACTCTGCCGTGCGGCCGCGTGCGCGACCATCAACGAATCGCTTAGATCGGGCGCATACCCTTGATGCGTGCGCCGATCAGCGCCGTGCGGCCCCGTCTCCGCCGAGCAAAAGGGTGTCGATCGCGTAAGCGACGCCGTCTTCGTCGTTGGGCAATGTGACCTGATCGGCGGCGGCGCGGACTTCGTCGGGGGCCTGGCCCATGGCGATGGAAAGGCCGGCGCGGGCGAACATGGGAAGGTCGTTGCGCTGATCGCCGAGCACCGCGACCTCTTCCAGCGCAACGCCGGCGGCGGCGGCGAGCGCGGCGACGCCGTCGCCCTTGTTGGCGGCGGGCGCGGTAACGTCGAGGAAGTAGGGCTGGGAGCGGGCGACGTGCGCTCGGAGCCCGAGCGCGGCGGCGAGATCGCGTTCGAGCCTGGCCATCAAGCTCTCGTCTTCCGAGACGCCGACGATCTTGTCGGCCCGGCCAGTCAGGGGCCGGAGATCGGAGACGATCACCGGATCGACGTTGGACGACAATTTCTCGCGAGGAACCCGCGGATTGTCTTCGGTCAATGCATACCAGTTACCGTCGGCGAACAGCCAGATGTCGACCCCGGCCGCATCGAGCGCGTCCAGCGTGTGTGCCGCGACCGAGGGATCGAGGGTCACGGCGCTAAGGATCGTTCCGTCCGGCTCGAGGATGGTGCCGCCGTTGAACGCGCCGATCTGGCCGCGCAAGCCAAGGCGCTCGGCGATCCAGCAGATCCCGCTGGGCGGGCGGGCGCTGATCAGGCTGAAATGGACTCCGGCGGCGCGGAGCCGCTCGGCGGCGGCGACGACCGCGTCGGACAGGCTCTTGTCGGAGCGGACCAGGGTGCCGTCGACGTCGGACACGACCAGGCGGATCTTGGTCACGCGCTGAGCCCCGCCGGCGCGATCATTGCGGCATCTCGACATGACCGCCGAAGCCGAAGCGCATCGCCGACAGCATCTTGTCGCCGAAGGTGGTGTCGGAGCGGCTGCGGTAGCGGGCGAACAGGGCGGCGGAGAGGACGTTGACCGGCACCGCCTGCTCCATTGCGGCATTGACCGTCCAATGGCCCTCGCCACTGTCGGCGACGCGACCGCTGAACTGGGCAAGCGCTCCGTCCTGCGCGAGCGCGTCGGCGCAGAGATCGAGAAGCCAGGAGGAGATCACGCTGCCGCGCCGCCAGACTTCGGCGACGTCCGGCAGATTGATGTCGAACCGCTCCTCCTCGGGAAGCTTCTCCGACGCGCGGGTCTTGAGCACGTCAAAGCCCTCCGCATAAGCCTGCATCAGGCCATATTCGATGCCGTTGTGGACCATCTTGACGAAGTGGCCGGCGCCGGCGGGGCCGGCATGGATGTAGCCGCGCTCGGCGCGATCATCCTGGCCGTCGCGGCCGCGCGTGCGGGGCACGTTGCCGTAGCCCGGAGCAAGCGCATCGAAGATCGGATCGAGCAAGGCCACCGTCTCTTCGTCGCCGCCGATCATCATGCAATAGCCGCGCTCCAGCCCCCAGACTCCGCCCGACGTGCCGACATCGACATAATGGAGGCCCTTCTCCGCGCAGGCCTTGGCGCGGCGGATGTCGTCCTTGAAGAAGCTGTTGCCGCCGTCGATGACGATGTCGCCCGGAGAAGCCAGGCCGATCAGCGTTTCGATCGTTTGCTCGGTCGGATCGCCGGCCGGCAGCATCACCCAGAAGATGCGTGGCCCCGACAGCTTGCCCGCCACATCCTCGAGCGAAGCCGCCGCCGCGGCGCCCTCGGCGGCGAGCGCCTGCACTGCCTCGGCCGAGTGGTCATAGGCCACGATTTCGTGGCTGTGCTTCATCAGTCGGCGGGCGATGTTCGCCCCCATGCGGCCGAGGCCGATCATCGCCAATCGCATTGCGCAAGAGCTCCTCTCGAAGGAATGTGGCGGCGTTAGGACGTGGCCGCCGGGGCGGCAATTGGAAAGAAGCTGGTTAGCGCAGGCGGCGCGGCTGCGAACCGCTACGTTCGTATAATCGGACGCCTTCGGGACCGGCGAGATAGAGTGCGTCGATCTCGCTGAGGAACAGTCCGTGGCCGAGAATGCCCGGCACCTCGGCGAGCGCGCGCGCCAGCTCTTCGGGGTCGCCCAGTGTGGGAAAATGGCAATCGATCAGCACGTTGTTCTGATCGGTGAGGATCGGTGCGCCGCCGCGGACGCGGAGGACCGGGATGGCGCCGAGCGCCGCCACCGCCTCGGCGACGGCGCTGCGCGCGAACGGCAGCACTTCCAGCGGCAGCGGATGTCGGCCGAGCCGGTCCACTTTCTTGCCCGCGTCGGCGATCGCGATCATCCGGTCGGCGGCGGCGGCGACGATCTTCTCGCGCAGCAGCGCGCCGCCGCCGCCCTTGATCGCGCGGAAGGCCGCATCGATTTCGTCGACTCCGTCGATCGCCAGATCGACGCGCGCGACATCGGCCATGTCGAGCACGGCGAGCCCGGCGGCTTCGGCGGCCGCTGCGGTCGCGTGCGACGTGGCGACGGTGCGGACGTCGAGACCTGCCTCGACCCGGCGCGCCAGCGCGGCGATGGCGAAGGCGGCAGTGCTGCCGGTGCCGAGGCCGACCAGCATGCCCGCCCGGATCTCGGCGACCGCCGCGTCCGCTGCGGCGCGCTTCTGCGCATCGGTGTCGATCATCCCCGCGCCATGCCGCGAAGCCGGCGCCGCGCCAAGATGGCGTTCACATCCGCGCGACCGGATTCCTGCCCCAGAGCTGCGCGTGCGGCCAGCCCGACAGATCCTCGACCACCGCCTTGGTCTCGGGCGAGGTCGGTGCGTCCGGATCGGTCTTGAACCGGTCGATCTCGTCCATCAGCAAGGCGTGGGTCGCGGGATCGAGCTTGAAGCGATAGGAGACGATCACGCCGAAGATCAGCATGCCGACCGTGCCGACGCCCAGGATGACGGCAAGGGTGGTGATCGCCTGCGGGCTCTGCGCCTTGGCACCCGAGACGAAACCGCCGAGGCTCATGATCGCGGTGACGCCCTGGACCGCGGCCGATTGGGTGAGCTTGCGTATGAAGGTCATCACCCCGGCAAAGGCGCCCTCACGGCGGCGGCCGGTGACGATCTCGTCGACGTCGGCCATGTAATTGTAGGTCGCCCAGGGGATGAAGTTGAGCGCGCCGCGGCCGAGGCCCGCGAACGCGATCGGCACCCACAACAAGGCATCGCCCGAGCGGATGCCGGCGCTCCACATGGCGAGCAGGGTGATGACCCCGATCGCGAAGCTCGCCGCCGCCAGCCGATAGGCGAAAGCGGGGCCGATCCGCAGCGCCAGGTTGATCGCGATCATGACGGCGACGAACTGGACGATGTACATCGTGCCGAGCAAAGTGGAGGCGACGCTGATCGAACCGGCGAGCGCGAACACGACGAAGAAGGTGAAGGCGGCGTTGAACACGTCCTGGCTGATATAGCCGCCGAGATACATGCCGAGATGGAGCCGGAAGGCACGGATCCGAAGCGTCGAGAACAGGTTTCGGTAGAGCGCCTTGATCGCCGCGCCGACGCTCGGCTTCGCCTCGCCGCTGCGCAGCGCGGCGACTTCGGACGGCGGCCGCTCCCAGCTGAACAGGAAGAGCAGCCCGGCGGTGATCATGAACAGGATCGAGAACAGGATGCCCATGTAGAGAAAGGTGTAGGGGCGGTCCTCGCCGAGCCACTGGATCAGCATCTTGGGGCCGAAGCCGGCGACGATCGCCGAGGCCTGGGCGAAGAGGATGCGGATTCCGGCGAACTTCGCCTTCGTCTTGTAATCCTTGCCCATCTCGGCGGCGAGCGTCTCGTAGGGGATGATCACCATCGCGTAGACGAGTTCGAACGCGACATAGGTGACGAGATAATACCAGAAGCTCTGGCCCGAGACCCACATCAGGGCGAAGGAGGGCAGCAGCGGAATGGCCGCGAGCAGGAAGAAGCGCCGCCGCCCGAACCGGCGGCCGAGCGCGGTATAGCCCATATTGTCGGAGATGTGGCCGATCACCGGCGAGGCAATCGCGTCGAGCACGCGGGCAACGGTGAAGATCAGCCCCGCTTCCCAGGCCTCCAGCCCGCAGAAGGTGGTGTAGAAGATCAGCACCCAGCCGCTGATCACCGCCATCGAGCCCGCGCCTAATATGTCCATCGAGCCGTAGGCGCCGTAATTGTACCAGCGGACGGGACGGCTGCCGGTCGGGGCGAAGGCGCCGGTGATGGGCATGGCGGTTCCTCTCGGGGACGGGTCTGCCGCCTGCGCCTCTCGCGGGCGCTCGGCGGCGGCGGATCAGATGTAGGTGCGCAGGAATTCGGCTAGGGCGAGCACGGCGAGCGACTGGCCGTAGGGCATCGAAGTCAGCTTGATGTCCTTGTAGAATTGCAGGCTGTCGCCCATCGCGGTTCCGAACGACACCTGCTGTAGCTCGCCGTCGGCGCTGATGTTGGCGAGCACGCCTTCCACCGCCTTGAGGCCGACCGCTTCATAGCGGCGGTCCAGATAGCCTTTCCGCACCGATTTGAGGATGCCGTAGGCGAAGCCGGCGGTCGCCGATGCCTCGAGATAGGAGGTCGGATCGACGATCAGAGTGTGCCACAGGCCGCTTTCGTCCTGGGTCTCGGCGAGGGTCTTCACCTGCGCCGCGAGCGTGTCGATGAGAAAGGTGCGGAAGGCGTCGCCCGGCGGCAGATCGAGGATCTCGATGATTTCGGGTATCGCGATCGTCACCCAGCAATTGCCGCGCGCCCAAAGGGCTTCGGCGAAATTGTGCCGGCCGTTGAAATCCCAGCCGTGGAACCAGAGGCCGGTCTTGCGATCGAACAGATATTTGATGTGGACGAGGAACTGGCGCTTCGCCTCCTCGACATAATGCGGGCGGTTCAGCAGCAGGCCGATCTTGGCGAGCGGCAGCACCGACATCATCAGCGTGTCGTCCCACATCTCGCCGGGATTTTCGTCATTGTAGACGATGTGCTGGAAGCCGCCCTCTTCCGTCTTGGGCAGGCCGTCGGGCGCCATCAGCCATTCCGCCCAGGTGTCCAGATAGGGAATGTAGCGGGGATCGGGCTCGTGCTCGTAGAGGTAGGCGAGCGTGATGAACGGCGCCACCGTGTTGATGTTCTTGGTCGGCGTGCCTTCGGCGAAGCGATCCTCGAACCAGCGCTTGATGATCTGCAGCGCCGCCTTGTCGCCGGTCTGCTCGTAATAGCGCCACATGCCGAACAGGCCGACGCCGTGGGTCCATTCCCAGCCGGCCCAGCCCTTGGTGTCGATGATGCGGCCGTCCTCCAGGTGGAGCAGGAACTCGCCGGTCTCGTCCTTGATGTTGACGAGATTGTCCATCAGCCGGCCGATCGCGTCGGTGACGGTGTCGCGGGGAATCTGGTGGTTGGTGGCGGCCACTTTGCGGGCTCCTCAGGGAAGATGAAACATCGGCACGAGCGGCCATTCGCGGGGCTTGTTGCCCGGCTCGACTTCCATGATGTCGGCCATGTGATCCCACCAGCGGCGCATCACCGGATGGGCCGGCAGGCTGTCGCGGTCATGATCTACGGCGAGCTTCAGGGTGGCGAACAGGGCGCCCGTCTCGGGATCGAGGAAGATCGAATAATCGCGGATGCCGGCGTCCGTCAGCAAGGCGGCGAGCTCGGGCCACAGCGCGTCGTGGCGGCGGCGATACTCGTCCGCTTGCCCCGGTTTCAGCTGCATTCGGAAAGCGTGGGTTTCCACGTCCCTCTCCTTTCGTCCTCGGTGCGCCTTATGCCTGAGCTACAAGGCCGTGAATAGTCATATTTTGAGACTCAATCCCGTAATGTGGGAATCATTTCACAACTTCAGACCGTTCGGGCTGAGCTTGTCGAAGCCCTCCTCTTCTCTTCTTCCCTGAGGAAGTGAAGGGCTTCGACAGGCTCAGCCCGAACGGTGCGTTGTGTGTTGGAGTGTGTCATAAGGTTTACTCACCGAGGCATCCCGGCCACGTGCCGCCCCAGCCAATCCTCGAACAGATCCGGCCAGAAATGCCCTGGGCCGGTCGCGTCGCCGGGCGTGCCGAAGCCGTGGCCGCCGATGTCGAAGATGTGGATCGCGCTCGGCACCTTCCGGCGGCGCAGGGCCGCGAACATCATCATGCTGTTTTCGACGGGCACCGTTCTGTCGTCCGCGGCGGCGGCGAGGAAGGTCGGCGGCATGTCGGCGGGCACGTTCTGCTCGAGCGACCAGCGCCGGATCCGGTCAGCATCGGGCGCCTTGCCGATCAGGTTCCGCCGCGACTGGGCGTGGGCGTAGGGATCGGCCATCGTGATCACCGGGAAGAACAGGCCGGCGAAATCGGGGCGCGCCGGCAACGACTCCGCTTCGTCGACCCTGTCGTAGGTCGCATCGGCGAAGCGGCCGGCGAGGCTGCCGGCGACATGGCCGCCGGCCGAGAAGCCGATCACGCCGACCCTGGTCGCGGCGCCGGCGTCGCGCGCCAACAGGCGAAAGGCACGTTGCGCGTCCTGCAGCGGCGCGTCCGGACCCGCCGCCCAGCCGTCATACGGCAGACGGTAGAGCAGAGTGCCGACGGTGAAGCCGCGATCGGCGAAGAGGTGGGCGAGCGCGCCGCCGTCCGGGGCGGTCGCAACCCGTTCGTAGCCGCCGCCGGGCACCATCAGCAAGGCGATGCCATTGGGCCGTTCGGGCCGGAGCACGGCCAGAGTCGGTTCGGTGACACCGTAGAAAGCGAGGTCGTCGGGCGGCGAGGTCGCCGAGCGCCGCACCGCCCGCTGGGTGACGGTGACGTCGGCAGCGCCGGGCGGGCGGCCCGGCCACAGCCGGATCGTCCGGTGCGATCGCCTGGGGGCGCCCGTCGGGCCGAGACCGGGAACGGCGAGGCCGGCGGCGATCCCGCCGACGAGAAGGCTGCGTCGATCCATGTCAGTTCCCGTCGGGTCGAAGATCGGAGCGGAGGCCGCTCGCCGGCAGTGCGAAGCGCTCGGGCGGCGCCGGCCGGGCCGGATCATAGGCGCGGGCTTCGCGCAGCACGTGTGCGGCCAGGCGCGGATCGGCGGCGGCGAGGCCGGCCGCGACCATGCGCGCGATGGCATAGGCGCCGTAATTGTTGTGGTGGGTCTTGTCCTTGCCGCCGTCGTTGAACGCGAGCGGTGCGCGGCTCGGCCCCAGCGCCTCGTAGAAGCTGGTCGTGGCGGCGGTGAGATCGATCAGGCCCACCCCGGTCTCGCGCGCGACCTGCCTGACCGCCGCGGGATAGTCGCCGTGGCTCGGCACGATCCGGCCCGCCGCATCGAAGGTTCGCCGCTCCGGCGAGGTTGCGAGGATCGGGGTGGCGCCGCGCCGGCGCGCTTCGGCGATGAACGCTTGCAGATAGGCCCGGTAGGTGGTCGCGGCCTCGACATAGGTCTGCGGCCATTGCCTTTTCTGGTCGTTGTGGCCGAACTGGAAGACAACGAAGTCCCCGGCCTTCATCGCCGACAGCATCTTGTCGAGGCGGAGCTCGGTCAGGAACGACTTCAGCGTCTCGCCGCTCTCGGCATGGTTGGCGACGGCGATGTCGGGACCCAGGAAGCGGGTCAGCATCTGGCCCCAGCTCGCCGCCGGTTCGGCGGTCTGATCGGTGACGGTCGAATCGCCGGCGAGATAGAGGGTCGGCACGTCTGCCGGTTCGACCGCGATCGACTGGACCTGCGGCGCCGTACCTAGGAATTCGAGGGTCAGGCGGTCGTCCCAGGTGGCGCTGCCGATCTCGCGCGGCTTGAGGCGTACGGCACTGCCGCCGGGCGCGTTCTCCGGCGGCGGACCAAGCGCCGGCGTGCGGACGTTGACGACGAAGCTGCGCGTCGTGTGGGCACCGGCTTCGGTGCGCACATCCTCGAGCATCAGCCGGCGCGCCTCGGCCTTGACGGTGGTCGCCGCCGCCTTCGCGCCGCCCAGGGCCAGGGTGACCCGGTAATTGCCCTCGGGCACCTTGACCGAGAAGCGCGCCGGATCCTCCCAGCCGAAGCCGCGCGCTTCCTCAAAGCGCAGAGTGCGCGGTGCCGCGGCGCAGCCTGCCCGCGCCGCCTCGACGCAGAAGATCCGGGGCGGGAGCGGCGCGGCCAGGGTCAGGGCCAGAGCGATCATGAAGGCGAGAGATCGTGGACGATCGAGCGGTCGATGTCGGCGATCCGGGTGGTGCCGGTCAGCGCCATCGCCACGTTCATCTCGGCCCGGACGAGATCGAGCATGTGGGTGATCGCCGCCTCGCCGCCGGCGGCGAGCGCATAGGCCCACGCGCGGCCGAGCAGCACCCCGTCGGCACCGAGCGCGAGCATGCGGACGACATCGAGGCCCGAGCGGATGCCGCCGTCGGCGAGGATGGTCATCCGCCCGCCGACCTTGTCCGCGATCGGCGGCAGCGCGCGGGCGGAGGACAGGGTGCCGTCGAGCTGGCGCCCGCCGTGGTTGGAGACGACGATGCCGTCGGCGCCGGACTCGGCGGCGAGTCGGGCATCGTCGGCGTCGAGGATGCCCTTGATCACGATCGACCCGTTCCAGTGCGCGCGGATCCACTCGATGTCGTGCCAGCCTACATTAGGTTCGAAATTGTTGCGCATCCAGGCAAAGAAATCCTCGAGCCCGGTGTTCGGGCCGAGCACCGGAGCGACGTTGCCGAGCGCGTGCGGGCGTCCGTTGACGCCGACGTCCCAGGCCCAGCGCGGGCGCATCATCGCCTGCAGGGTGCGGCGAACCGAGCCCTTGAGCCCCGGCGCGCCGGCGAGGCCCGAGCGATAGTCGCGGTAGCGCGATCCCGGCACCGGCATGTCGACGGTGAACATCAGGGTCGGGCAGCCGAGCGACGCCGCCTCGGCGAGCAGATCCTTCATGAAGCCGCGGTCGCGGATCATGTAGAGCTGGAACCAGAAGGGTTTCGCCGCGGCCTCCGCGACTTCGGCGAGCGCGCAGGCGGACACGGTCGACAGAGTGAACGGGATGCCGGCTTTCTCGGCCGCGCGCACGGCCTGGCGCTCGCCGCGCCGGGCGTTCATGCCGGCGAGGCCGATCGGCGCCAGCGCCACCGGCATCGCCAGATCCTGGCCGAACAGGCGGGTCGCAAGATCGATGGTCGACACGTCGCGAAGCACCCGCTGGCGCAGCGCCACCGCTTCCAGATCGGCGATGTTCCGCTTGAGGGTTACTTCGGCATAGGAGCCGCCGTCGATATATTCGAACAAGAATCTGGGCAGCCGCGCCCGCGCCAGTTTGCGATAGTCGATGACCGAAGCGGCCTTCATGCCGTCGTCTCCGTCATGCTTGTCCATCCTTGAGCAGCCGCACCGACTCGAGAATATGGGCGCGGACGTGGGTGCTTGCCGCCGCCGCATCGCCGTCGCGTATCGCCAGATAGACGATGCGGTGGGCCTCGACATCGGCCTTGGCGACCCGCTTGGCGGCGTTGGTCACCGGGATCGACATCGACAGAGCGCTTTCGACCATCGACGCCTGCGAGGCGAAGAAGCGGTTGCCGCTGGCGCGCAGCAATTCGGCATGGAAAGCGATGTCGGCCTGAAGCGCCTCGGCCGGATCCCCCTCCATCGCTTCGATCGCTGCGGCGATGTTGCCGAGCGCCTGCGGATCGCGGCGGTGCGCCGCCGCCGACGCCGCTTCCGGCTCGATCGCAAGGCGCAGCTGGGCAAGATCGAGCAGCAGGGCGCGGTCTACGGGCGCGTCGCGCATCCAGCGCAGCACGTCGGCGTCGAGCATCGACCAATGCTGCTTGTCGCGCACCGACGCGCCGAGCCGCGGCCGCGCGGACACGAGACCCTTGCCGCCGAGCACCTTCAGCGCTTCGCGCACCGCGGTACGGCTGGCGCCGTGCTGCCGGCAGAGATCGGCCTCGGTCGGCAGGCTGCTGCCGACCGCAAGGCGGCCTGCGACGATCGCACGGCCGAGGCTTTGGGCGAGCTGGGCGCTGAGCAGATCGGCGCGAGGCGCTGGATTCTCCATGCGAGACTTGTCATACAAAATTGGCCGTGCTGACAAGCCCGATTCTGGTTTGGTGCGGCGATTGCCAGGAGCCCCCTTGTCCCCGCGCGACTTCCTGATCTTCGTGCTCGTCTGCCTCGCCTGGGGATTGAACAACGTCGTCGGCAAGATCGCGGTGACGCAGCTCGGCTGCCCACCGCTCGCCTTCGTCGCGGCGCGGTTCGCCATTGTCGGCCTGGTCACCTGGCGCTGGCTGCAGCCGGCACCGCGGCCGCTCTGGCGGATCGCGGCGATCGGCTTGCTGATGGGCGGCGGCGGCTTCGCCTTTCTGGCCATGGGCCTCAGGACGGCGAGCCCGTCTGCAGCGGCGATCGTGATGCAGATCAACGTGCCGCTCACCACCTTGCTATCGGTGGCGATGCTCGGCGAGCGGGTTGGTCCGCGGCGCGGCCTCGGTATCCTGCTCACCATGGCGGGCGCGCTGCTCGTGATCTGGCGGCCGGGCGGCTTCGATCTCTCGCCGGGGCTGCTGCTGGTCGCGGCCGGCGCGGCGTGCGGGTCGTTGGGCGCGGTGATGATGAAGCAGATGGCGGACGTCCGCCCGCTGCAATTCCAGGCCTGGGTATCGTTCGCCTCCTTCTTCCCCTTGCTCGCGTCGTCCCTGCTGTTCGAGAGCGGCCAGGCGGGCGCGGCGCTTGCCGCGGGCTGGCCGTTGATCGCCGCCATTCTCTATTCCGCCTTGGTCGGATCCGTTCTCGCCCACACCGCTTTCTACGGCCTGATCGCGCGCTACGAAGCCAATCTGATCGCCCCGCTGACCCTGATGACCCCGCTGGCGACGATCGGCCTCGGCGTGCTGATCACCGGCGATGCGTTCGACGCGCGCATGGTCGCCGGCGCGATGCTGGCAATGGCGGGCGTGCTGGTGGTCGCGGTGCAGTGGCCGGAGCGCGCGCAGGGCTGACCCGCCCGATGCCTCACCGGCCCCGCGGCGCCATGCCGGTGCCGAGGAAATAGCCGGTGTGCGGCGGCTGGTTGTAGGCGACGTTCTGCCAGGCGACGCCCAGGCGGTAGACCGGATCCTGCATCAAGGCGGGCAGCCGAATCGATGTGGGATAGGGCGTGACGTAGATCCGCAACGCGCTGCTGTCCTCGGTCCGGACGACCAACTCCTCTCGCCAGTCGCCGAGGATGTCGGCGCTGAGCGCCGGATTGGCCTTGGTGCCGTTGTTCGACGCGACTCCGGCCGGCTCCAGCAAAGGCACGCTCTCGCCCCTTGCGAAATCCCATTTGAAGATGGCGGTGCCGTCGAGCAGTTCGCGCGAGAGATCGCCATCCCACCAGATCGCGAAATTGGTCTGGCGCGGATGGCGGCCAATCACGTTGCCCGTGACGTCATAAAGGTCGGGGCTGTTCGCGGCCCAGGCTTCGGCGCCGGGATGACGCGGATCGATGTCGGCAGCGAGGCCGCGGCCGGTATCCTTGTCCGCCTTGGTCGACCACAAAACGGCGCCGGTGCGCGCGTCGAGCATCGCCGCGCCGATGCCGCCGTTGCGCGACACCTCCTCGTGAACGCCCCATTTCTCGAGGCCGGGACGGGCCGGATCGAGATCGGACAGGTGCATGGTGTCGCCGTGGCGCAGGCCCGAACTCCACAGGCCCTTGCCGTCATCGTCGATCGCCATCGAACCGTAGACGATCTCGTCGCGGCCGTCGGAATCGACGTCGGCCACGCTCAACTGGTGGTTGCCCTGACCGGCGAAGCGGTCGTTGCCGGGCGCCGACGTGTCGAACAGCCAGCGCCGCACCAGCCTGCCGCCGCGATAATCCCAGGCGGCGACGGTCGAGCGCGCATAATAGCCGCGGCCCATGACGATGCTCGGCCGCTTGCCGTCCAGATAGGCGACGCCGGCGAGATAGCGTTCCGAGCGGTTGCCGTAGCTGTCGCCCCACAGAGATTTGAGCTGGTCGCCGCTGGGAGCGGGCGTGTCCGGATGGCGGGGCGGCGCATAGGGCGCGGTCGCAAGCGCACGGCCGCTGCGGCCATCGAAGACGGTAAGATATTCCGGGCCCTTGAGGATCCGGCCGGTGAGCTGGGCGACACGGCGACCGCCGGGCAATTCGGTCGAGCCGGTGCGATCGGTGCTGTCGACGTCGCCGCCCGTCTCCCGCCAATCCGCCTTTGGATCGCCGATCGGCTTGCCGGCGCCGTCAATGGTGCCGTCGGCGGTCTTGGCGACCACTTCCGCGCGGCCGTCGCCGTCGAAATCGTAGACCAGGAACTGGGTGTAATGCGCGCCCGAGCGGATGTTCGGGCCCATGTCGATCCGCCACAATCTTTTGCCGTCGAGCGTATAGGCATCGAACAAGGTCTCGCCGGAATAGCCGACAAAGGCATTGTCCCTGGCGATCGAGGGATACCATTTGACGACGATCTCGTAGCGGCCGTCGCCGTCGAGATCGCCGACGCTGGTGTCGTTGGCGTCGTAGCTGTAGGCCGTGCCGTCGGGTGCGGTGCGCTGCGCCGGGCGCTGAAGCGGGATCGACAGATAGCCGCTGGCCAGTGCTGCCGCGGCCGCGCTCGGCGCCCGCTCCTTGCCCCCGACCACTGGGCGCACGGTGTAGCGTGCGCCCGCACGGCCCGCAGCATCGACGAAGTTGGTGCCGGTCTGGGGCGGCGCATCTCCGACCCGATGCCCGTCGCGATACACGGCGAATCCGGTGCCGGGGGCATCGCTTGCGAGCAGGCGCCAGCTGACCAGGATGCCCGCGCCGCCGATCGCGGGAACGGCGACGACGCCGCGATCGAGCGACTCGGCCTGACGACCGGCAATGATCGGGGACCCGTGCGGCGCCCCTTGGGCGGCGCCGGCCGCGACGAGCGCGAATCCGGCTGCTGCGGCACCGACCTTCGGCATGGCCATCTTGCTCTCTCCTCGCCCATTTTGTTGCGACCCGGGCACATTGACTCGGCCGGGAAACGCCGCTTTTGCGGTGACAATGGTCATACAATTCACCAAGGATTGCAACCTGTAATCCCATATAGTGGAAACATGTTCCACATTTTCCTTTTCAGCGGTGGCTGATCGCGGTAATGGTCGGACAAGTGGCGGCGGAATCAGCCGACGAAGACCACGTCCAACCGGACCGAAGGGCCGACCAAGGAGAGGCTGAGAGTGACTGACTTCCGCACCGGGCGCCGCGCGCTTCTGACCACCAGCCGGGCCGCGATCGGGGTCGCCGCTTTCTCGTTCGCCGCGCCCCTGCTCGCGCAGGGCGCGGGCGCCGCGCAGCCGGTGACTCCGCCGCAGGGCGGTCAGCCGGCGATCGTTCAGCAGCCGAATACCGCACCGGTGGAACAGGGATCTACCACCTCGGATCAGCCGCGGCCTGATCAAGCCGACGAGCAGATCGCCGATCCGGCGGCCGAGGCGACCAACGTTACCGAAGCGCAGGCCGATCCGGGGGCCGGTGCCGCCGCCGACGAGACCATCGTCGTCACCGGCACCCGCGCCAGCCTTCAGGGGGCGATCGCCCGGAAGAAGAATGCCGGCACCCAGGTCGATTCGATCGTGGCGGAGGACATCGCCTCCTTTCCCGACAAGAATATCGGCGAAGCGCTGCAACGCGTGACCGGCGTGCAGCTGTCGCGGGTCGAAGGCGAAGGTTCGCAGGTCAGCATTCGCGGCGTCGAGCCCGATCTCAACCGCGTCGAGATCAACGGCGCCTCCGTGCTCGGCTCGGCCGGCGCGCGCGGCGGCGACTTCCGCGAGCTCGCATCCGAGCTGGTCAAGTCGATCGACGTGTTCAAGGGCTTTACCGCCGACATGACCGAAGGCGGCGTCGGCGGCACCGTCAGCATTCAGACCCGGCGGCCGCTGGAGCTGCGCGATCCGCTGCTCGCGGTCACCGCCTCGATGCAGAATCTGGAGACGCTGGACAAGTGGCGGCCCCGCGGCAACATCACCGCGGGCGGCAAATTCCTCGACGGGCGGCTCGGCTTCCTGGTCAACCTGACCTACGACAAGGTCGACACCCGGTCCGACTTCCAGCGCAACACCGAATGGCGCCGCTTTTCGGCCGATGCCACCCAGACCGATCTCAACAACGACAACAAGAAGATCACCGAGAACGCGAACTTCACGAACATCACGACACCGCAAGGCTGCAACGCCGTCCCGGTCAGTGCAGGCGCCGGCGCCACCCGCGCCGATTGCCTGGTTCAGTTCGCCGAATTCGTGCCGGGCATTCCCCGCTACAGCAGCTGGGAACGCAACGACCAGCGCATCTCCGGCGTCGCGACCATCCAATATCAGGTCACCGACCGGCTCGACGTCTATGCCGAATATCAGCGCAACAGCCGTAAGGTGCGCACGATCGACAACAATTTCGCCGTCGACGTCCAGGCTTTCGGCCGCATCGACACGTCCAACAATTGCGCCACCTGCACGATCGACGACGCCGGCAACCTGATCGGCTTCAACACGGCCGCGACCGGAAGCTTCAACGCGGCCGGCACCGGCAGCGGCGCCGGCTCGATCTTCAGCGTGCAATTTCGCGACTTCATCCAGAAGATCAACACCGACTACAAGCAGGTCGGCTTCAACTATGACGGTGAGAGCTTCCGCCTCTCGGGCTTCGGCGTGCTGTCGAAGGGCACGACCTGGAACGACACCAACTCGATCGTCCTCAACGGGACGATTCCGAGCATACGAGTCGACCTCGATCCCGAAAGCGGCAATCCGCGCTTCGGCTTCCCCGCCGATGCGGATCCGTCCGACATCGACACCTTTCTCAATCCGACCGGTGTGACCGGCACCGTGCGGCCGATCGTTGCGGAGTTCCAATACCGTCCGGACGAGATCGACACCAAGGAGAACCAGTTCAAGATCGATGGCGATTTCGACGTCGATTCCTCGTTCCTGAAGCTGATCGAGATCGGCGCGCAATATCGCACGTCGAGCATCCTGCGCTACGGCGGCGGCATCAATTCCACCGGCAGCGAGATCCCGAACGCGCAGGGCGTGATCGTACCGACCCCGTACATCACCGCACGGGCGCAGCTCGGCACGACCGATACCGCGCTGGTGCCGACTCCGAACGGCAGTCAGGTCGGCACGCAGCAGATTTCCCCCGCCACCCTCTCGCGATTTCTGCAGGGCTCGACCGACTTCCTCCCCTACACCTTCTTCCCGGTCGGCGATCGTACCGGGCTGCCGGACACCTGGCTGCGTCCGAACTTCAATGGGATCGGGGACTATTTCGACCAGACCTACGCCAATCACGATCGCCTGCGCGAAGTGAACGGGGTCGGGCAGATCCCGACCCAGGACGTCGACGAGAAGATCTACGCAGCCTACCTCAAGGGCAATTTCGATTTCGAAGTCGCCGGGATGGCGGTGAACGGCAATCTCGGCGTCCGCTATGTCCGCACCGAGGACACATCTACCGGCTTCGTCCGCACCATCCTGCCCGGCCAGACGGTCGCGGCCAGCGCCGACTTCATCACGATCAGCAACAGCTATGAGGACTGGCTGCCGAGCGCCAATCTCTCGATCGGGATCATTCCCAACCAGCTGATCCTGTTCGCCGGCGCCTCCAAGGTGCTGGCGCGGCCGAGGCTCGCCAATCTGGCGCCGAA
Source organism: Sphingosinicella sp. BN140058 (assembly GCF_004135585.1). NCBI lineage: Bacteria > Pseudomonadati > Pseudomonadota > Alphaproteobacteria > Sphingomonadales > Sphingosinicellaceae > Sphingosinicella > Sphingosinicella sp. BN140058. The sequence goes on from NZ_CP035501.1 coordinate 1,547,674, forward strand.
CATCACCTGCAACATCGGCGATGTGGTGGCCGAGACCCAAAACAACTGCACGGCCGGCAATCCGGATCTCGAGCCCTATCGTGCCAACCAGTTCGACCTCAGCCTGTCCTGGTACCCCAACCGCGACACGCTGATCAGCGCCGCCGCCTTCTACAAGAACATCCAGACGTTCGTGATCGAGAACGTCTCGACCTTCGACATGGACCTGTTCGGCACCGGCGAGCTGTTCGACCTGCGCCGCCCGGAAAACGGCCGGGGCGCCAAGATCAAGGGGCTCGAGCTCACCGCCCAGACCGCGTTCACGTTCCTGCCGGCGCCGTTCGACGGCTTCGGCATCCAGGCGAACTACACCTATTCGGACGCGAAGGACGTCGGCCTGTTCAACCAGCTGACCGGCGAGGAACTGCCTTATCCGTTCCTGTCCAAGCACAGCTACAATCTGGTCGCCTATTACGACAAGGATTGGCTGAACTTCCGCCTCGCCTATAATGGGCGCTCGAACTATCTGCGCGCATCGTCCGAGCGTTCGGGCAACGCCGTGTTCAACGACGGCACCGGCTATCTCGATGCCAAGCTGACCTTGCGCTTCCCGGGCTTCTACGGCGCCTCCCTCTTCGTCGAGGGCAAGAACCTCACCAAGGAGACGGAGCGGCAGACGTCCGGCGACATCCGCATGACCAATTACGAATATTCGGGCCGCCGCTTCTACGCCGGCGCCTCGTTCAAATTCTGACGAGCCTCCCCGGCAGGCCGGACCTCCCGGCCTCCCGCGAACCTCGGCCCGGTGCGTCATTGCACCGGGCCTTTTTTTGGGGTGACTGGAGCGCGGGGACGGGAGAGAGGAAGAAAGGAAGGACTTCGACGAGCTCAGCTCGAACGGGGCTTGGTGACTGGTGCCCCGTAGCCCCCTCCCTCTCCTATTCCGTTCGGGCTGAGCCTGTCGAAGCCCTCTTTTTCTTATCCACGGGCACTTGCAGACCGAACCTTCTACGTCGGCCATACCGACGACCTCGACAAGCGCATCGCGGAGCACATGGCCGGCGCTCTTGGTGGCTATACAGCCAAACGTTTGCCGGTGACTTTGGTGTGGTCCGAAGAATTTCCGAGCCGTTACGAGGCGCTGTCTGCAGAGCGACAGATCAAGGGCTGGAGCCGGGCAAAGAAAATGGCCTTGATCCGGGGAGACTGGCTTTCGATTTCCGCGCTAGCACGTAATCGGCAAGCGGAAGGAAGGGCTTCGACAAGCTCAGCCCGAACGGGGGAGATAGGGCAGAGAGAATAAGGTGCCCGTTCCCAAAAGCACCCGTTCGGGCTGAGCCTGTCGAAGCCCTTTCCTGCTTTCGTTCCTTGGCCCCATCCGGCCTGCTGCGAGCCTTGGCCCGGTGCGTCATGTACGGGCCTTCTTTCGATGAGAGTGAAGGAGGGAAGCGAGGGTGGGCTTCGACAGGCTCAGCCCGAACGGAACAGGAGAGGCTAAGAGGGTAGTTGAACCACCGTTCGGGCTGAGCCTGTCGAAGCCCCCCTGCTTTCTTCCCTTCGCCCTCACGGCAGCCGCCACACTCGAAAGTCCCGCACGCGCAAGTGGCTCTTGGTCGTGCGGAGGCCGAAATGACCCTTGGTGTAAGGCTCCGGATCGTCGAGCTCGAACATCGGCCGGCCGTCCCGCAGCAGCGCAATCCTGCGGCCGTCGGCGATCAGGCGGATGCGGTACCAGCGATTGGCTTCGAGCAGGTCGGCGGGCGCCGCGAGGTCGTGCTGCGGCAGCAGCGGGCGGTCGTCGCGGCGGCCGATATAGCGGCGGAAGCGGGAGGTGGTGTTCCGGTTGCCGCCGATGCCGGCATAATAAGTGCGCAGCTCGTCATAGTCGGCGAAGGCGCCGCTGCGCCGGATCGCAAGCACGTCGCCGCCGGGCGCGCGGGTATCGCTCGCCATCCAGAAGCAGTTGACGTCGCTGACCGCGTCATTCGGCCCGCCGGACTGCACGGCGGCGACCTGATAGTCGATCGCGACCGGCCCGGCGAGCGACGGCCGAAACCACAGGGTGACGCCGGCCGGGCTGTCGATGTCGAGCACGCCGCCGTCCGCCTGAAAGCGGCCGCCCTGCTCGGCTTCCACCTGCCACCGGCCGAGGCCATGGCGGAAATCGTCATGATGAAGTGGCGCGCCTCGGCTGCCGATGCGCCCGGCGCAGCCGGCGAGAAGCGCCGTCGCGCCGCCAATCAGTGCTCGCCGGGTCCATTGCCGATCCATCCTCCCCTGCTGTCACGACCGTCGCCCGAATGCAACACTTTCCCATAATGTGGATGGTTGTTTCATATTTTGGCTGACGCGGCGCGAAGATGCGGTAACCTTGTCTGCAACTGGCGCCGAGTCCCGCCTCGGAAAGACCAGCAAGGGCAGCCGGAGCCCGGATCCGGACCGCGAAACGCGTGGAGAGGAGACTGACGTGAACGGTTCCCTGCCTCGGAGCGCCCGCTCCCGAACGACCACATCCTGCATCGCCCTCGCCGTCGCCGCCTTGCCGTCGATCGCACAGGCGCAAACCGCTCCGGCGGAGCAATCGCCGGCCGGCACCGACGCAGCGGCGACCGCCTCCCCGGCGGGAGTGGCACAAGCGGCGCCGGAGGAGGCGATCGTCGTCACCGGCCTTCGCGGCGCGCTGCAGAGCGCACTCACCACCAAGCGCAATTCAAACGACATAGTCGACGTCATCAACGCGCAGGACATTGCCGACTTCCCCGATGCGAACGTCGCGGAATCGCTGCAGCGGGTGCCGGGCATCGCAATCGAGCGCGACGCCGGCGAGGGCCGCAACATCACCGTTCGCGGGCTCGGCGGCGATTTCTCGCGCGTGCGCCTCAACGGCCTCGAGGCGATCTCGGCCACCACCGGTTCGACGCTCGGATCGACGATCAACCGCGGCCGCGGCTTCGACTTCAGCCTGTTCGCCTCGGAATTGTTCAACTCGATCGTGGTCCGCAAATCGCAGTCTGCCGAGACCGACGAGGGCTCGCTGGGTGCCACCGTCGACCTGCAGACCGCGCGTCCGTTCGACAAGAAGGGCTTCCGGGCCGCCGCCTCGCTACAGGGCGCTTATTATGAAATGGGCAAGCACGTGCAGCCGCGCGTCGCCGCCCTGATCAGCGACACCTTCGCCGACGACACGATCGGCGTGCTGCTATCCGGCGCCTATTCCGAACGCACGGTCGAGGAAGAAGCCTATTCGAACACTTCGCTCGCCGACTTCTGGGAGTCGCAGCAAGGTTTCTGTCCGGTGGTACCGGGCACGGCGGTCACCCCGATCAACACGCTCGTCACCACCGCGCCCTTCACGCCCAATTGCACCCCTGCCCCCGGTGCGGTGCACGGCTCGACGCCCGAAGCCTATGCGAAGGTCGCGCGGGCCGGCGTGTTCGTGCCGCGGCTGCCGGGCTACGGCCGCTTCGTGAACCGCCAGAAGAGGCTTGGCCTCACCGGTTCGGTGCAATGGCAGCCGGCGCCCGCCACGCTGCTCACCATCGACGGCGCCTATTCGCGCTACGACCAGCGCAAGAACGATTATGCGACCAACCCGATCAGCTTCAACCGCGGCAACGGCGCCGCCGCCGGCAGCCTCACCGCCGCGCAGGCGACGGGTCGCCCCAACATGAAGATCCGCGACGCCGAGGTCGATGAGACCGGCCTGCTGCGCTACGGCGTGTTCGACGATACCGATTTCCGGATGACCAACGGCTACGAACGCTCGGAGACCCATTTCTACCAGGTCTCCGCGCATCTGAAGCAGGACATCGGCGAGCGCGGCCAGGTCAACGTCCTGCTGGGACAGTCGCGCTCCCTGTTCAAGGTGCCCGAATTCACGCTGATTTCGCTCGACCGGCTCGACAGCGACGGCTTCGTGTTCGATCCCCGCGACGACAAACGCAACCCGATCCTGGATTTCGGCTTTGATGCCTCGGATCCGTCCAACTGGGGCTTCATCAACGGCTATTCCGACATCCGGGTGCAGCGCCAGCGGGTCGACAACAAGTTCCGCAATGGCAAGATCGACTTCCAGTGGGAATTCAACGAACGTCTTACCGGCAAGATCGGCTATGCCTACAAGCGCTTCACCTTCCGCACCGAGAGCGAATCCCGCCTCACCTCGACGATCATCAACGCGCCGCTGCCGGCAGGGGTGACGATCGCCGATCTCAGCAATCCGATCGACGATTTCGGACGCGGCCTCGATCTGCCGGCGGGCTCGACGACCAGCTTCATCGTCGCCGACATCGATGCGTTCGAGCAGGTCTATGACTTCAACTGCAACTGCGTGAACGCGCTCGGCGACTTCCGCATCGGCACCGCCGCCGCGCTCGGCAATAATCGCTTCGTCCGCGAGACCGATCAAAGCCCCTACGCTCAGATCGATTTCAACTTCCCGCTCGGCGGCGAATGGGTCCTGCGCGGCAATGTCGGCGCCCGCTATGCCCATACCAAGCAATTTTCGACCGGCTTCATCTCGGCGACGCTGCCGATCGTCGAGGCCCGCCGAACCTATGACGATTTCCTCCCCGCGGCCAATCTCGCACTCGAGATCGGCCCCGATCTCATCGTCCGTCTGGCCGCGGCCAAGGCATTGTCGCGGCCGGCGCTCGGCAACCTCACACCGGGCGGCGCGGTCAGCACGACCGGCAATCTGTTCACCTCGACGGTCGGCAACCCCAATTTGACGCCGTTCCGGTCGACCAATCTCGACGCCGGCATCGAATGGTATTTCCAGAAAGGCGCGGTGCTCTCGGCCGCCGTCTTCCAGAAGAAATTGAAGAGCTTCGCCCAGCAATTGCTGACTCAGACCACGGTGGGCGAGAGCGGCATCCCCGCCTCGGCTTTCCCGACCGGTACCGATCCCAACACGCCGATCAACATCACCAACTTCCAGTCGACCGAAGGCGGCACGATCCGCGGCCTCGAGATCAACTATCAGCAGCCCTTCACCTTCCTGCCCGGCTTCCTCAAGAATTTCGGCGCACTCATCAATTACACCCATATCGATTCCAGGATCAGCTACTTCCTGACCGCCAACCGTGCCGGTCCGGTGCTGCGGGACGAGCTGATCAACGTGTCGCCCAACTCCCTGAACGCGACGCTCTATTATGAAGCGGGTGGCTTCTCGGCCCGCGTCTCGGGGGCGTATCGCAGCCAGTATCTGCGCCAGGTGCCGCTTCGCGCCGGCCTTGCCGACGCCACCGGATCTTATTCGACCTTCAACGTCGACGCGTCGATCTCGTACGACATCACGCCCAATGTCGGGCTCAACATCGACATGCTGAACCTGACCGACCAGCCGACCGATTTCTGGAACGGCCAGACCATTCGCGATCAGCAGGTCTACAGCAAGACCGGCCGGCAGTTCTTCGTCGGCCTGCGCGTCCGCTACTGAACGGAGTTTGCCATGACACCAGCCTTGCTGATCGCCGCCTTGCTGTTCACGGCACCCGCCGACGCCGCGGTGGGTCCGCGCGAGCGGGTGGACCCGCTCACCGGCCACCGCATCGTCCGCATCTCCGGCGAGGCCGGATCGGCCAGCCTCTATTTTCACCAGAACAGCTACACGCCGGACGGCAGGACGATGGTGATTTCGGTGCCCGGCGGCATCGCCAAGGTGGATGTGAAGAGCTGGACGGTGAGCCCGCTGGTCACGGGCGAGCGGCTGCAATTGCTGTTCACCGGGCGCAGGACACGGTCGGCTTATTATTCCGTGCCTGCGGCCGACGGTATCGGGTCGACGATCTGGGCGGCGGACATCGACAGCGGCAAGACGCGCAGGATCGCAGCGCTGAAGAGCGGCACGATCGGATCGATCAATGCCGACGAGACCCTGTTGCTCGGGCAATGGGCGGAACGCGACCCGCCGCTGCAGCCGACCGGCGCCGAGCGGCGCGACCGCGATCAGAACCGGATGCGCTTCGGTCAGACCGATTATGCGGCCAATGGACCTGACGGAAAGCCGCTGACCTATGCCGAAGCGAAGGAGGTGCGCCTCAACGAGCGGCTGGAAGCCAGGATTCCGATGGAGATCTTCACCATCGACATCCGCACCGGCGCCCGGCGCGTGGTCACCGCCTCGACCGACTGGCTGAACCACATCCAATTCTCGCCGACCGACCCGACCCTGATCATGTATTGCCACGAGGGACCCTGGCATAAAGTCGATCGGATTTGGACGATCCGCACCGACGGCAGCGAGAAGACCAAGATCCATATCCGGACCATGAACATGGAAATTGCGGGGCACGAATTCTTCGCGCCCGACGGCAAGACGATCTGGTACGATCTGCAGACCCCGCGCGGCGAGAAATTCTGGTTGGCCGGGTACGAACTCGGCACCGGCAAGCGTAAGTGGTACCATCTCGAGCGCAACCAATGGTCGGTGCATTTCAACCAGTCGCCCGACCGAACGCTCTTCTCGGGCGACGGCGGCGACAGCGAGATGGTTGCGCACGCCCCCGACGGAAAATATCTCTACCTCTTCCACCCGCAGGACATTCCCGACGTCGCCGGCATCCATGCCCCGGGCGCCGAAAACCTGATTTCGCCCGGGCGGCTGCAGCCCGAAAGACTGGTCGACATGCGTAAGCACGATTATCGGCTGGAGCCGAACATGACCTTCACGCCCGACGGCAGATGGGTAGTGTTCCGATCGAACATGGAGGGCGAGAACCACATCTATGCGGTGGAGCTCGCCAAGGCGGCCGGGAAGTGAGCGCGCAGCGGCTGCGGAGCCTGATCGGCCTGGCGTTGCTCGGCTGCGCCTGGCCTGCGGCCGCGGTGACGATCCACATCGCCGGCGATTCCACTGCAGCCGACTACGCCGCAGACCGCTATCCCCAGTCGGGTTGGGGTCAGTTCCTCGGCTGCGCGCTCGACGGCAGCGTGACCGTTCGAAACCATGCGGTCGGAGGGCGCAGCACCCGCACCTTCATCGGCGAGAAAAGGCTCGACCGGATCAAGGCCGAGATTGGAGCCGGCGACACATTGCTGATCCAGTTCGGCCATAACGACGCCAACACGGTCAAGATCGAGCGCTATGCCGATCCGCTCGGCGCCTATCGCAGCAACCTTGCGCGAATGATCGCAGTGGCGCGCTCGACCGGCGCCCAGCCGGTGCTGATCACCCCCGTTACCCGCCGCAACTGGAAGAACGGCCGGGTCGTCGCCGATTTCACCCCCTGGTCGGATTCGATGCGGGCGCTCGCCGCCGAGCTCCGCGTGCCGCTAATCGACCTGGAGCGTGACTCGGCCGCCTGGGTGCAGGCGGCGGGCGAAGCGGGATCGCGTGTCTATTTCCTCCACCACAAGGCGGAGGAGCGACTGCCGGCTTTCCCCAGCGGCATCGACGACGACACCCATTTCAGCGAATTGGGCGCACGCGGCATCGCCGAGATCGTCGCCCGCGACTTGAAGGCGCTCGAAATTCCCGTCTCCGCGCACGTGCTCGCGGCGCGGCCGGATCTGAAACGCACGATGCCGCTCGGGCGGGCGGCGTGCCGTTGAACGGGAGGATTCTCGACGTCCGCAGCTACGGTGCCCGGGGCGACGGCCGCACGATCGACAGCGACGCCGTCAATCGCGCGATCGCGGCTGCCGCGGCGGCGGGCGGCGGAACCGTGCTGTTCCCGGCGGGCCGCTATCTCTGCTTCTCGATCCGGCTGGCGAGCGGGATCACCCTGCTGATCGATCGAGACGCCGTGATGGAGGCGGCCGATCCGGCGCACCATGACGGCCGCTACGACCTGCCCGAACCGGGCGCGGCCCAGCTCTACCAGGATTTCGGCCACAGCCACTGGCGCAACAGCCTGATCTGGGGCGAGGACCTCGACGGGATCGCGATCGCCGGCCCCGGCCGGATCGACGGCACTGGCCTGACCCGCGACGGCCCCGGCGCGCGCTGGCGCCGGCAGACCGGCGAGCGACCGTTGTCGATGGCCGGGATGAGCGAAGCCGAAATCCGCGCACTGGAGCCCGCGGCCGAGCGGATGAACGGCCTTGGCAACAAGGCGATCGCCCTCAAGAATTGCCGCGGCGTCGCATTGCGCGACTTCACCATCTGGAAGGGCGGCCATTTCGCCATCCTCGCCACCGGCGTCGACGGCCTCGCCATCGACAATCTCCGGATCGACACCGATCGCGACGGCATCGATCTCGACTGTGTCCGCAACGCCCATGTTTCGAACTGCCGGGTCAATACGCCGAACGACGACGCGATCGTGCTGAAGAGCAGCTTCGCGCTCGGGGCCGCGCGCGCGACCGAAAATGTCGTCGTCGAACATTGCACCGTCACCGGGTTCGATCTCGGAACCATGCTCGACGGCCGCTTCGGCCGCACCCAGGATCTCGCGCCGGATCGCGACCGCGTCACCGGCCGGATCAAGCTCGGCACCGAATCGAACGGCGACTTCCGCAACATCGTCATCCGCGACTGCCGGTTCGAACGCTCCCGGGGGCTCGCGCTCGAAACGGTCGACGGCGGGACGATCGAGGATGTCGAAATTTCCGGTATCACCATGGCGGAAGTGACCACGGCGCCCCTGTTCCTGCGCCTTGGGGCGCGCCGGCGCGGACCGGAGGGCACCGGTACCGGCGCATTGCGTCGGATCCGCATCCGCGACGTCGCAGCCACCGGCATCGATCCGCGTTTCGCCGCTACCATCGCGGGCTTGCCCGGCCACGACATCGAGGATGTGACTCTGCGCGACGTCCGTCTCGTTTATGGCGGCGGCGGCACCGCGCAGGATGCGGCGCGCAGCCCGCCGCTGCTCGCCGACGCCTATCCCGAGCCGAGCATGTTCGGGGTGACGCCTGCCTTCGGTCTGTGGGTACGGCACGCGCGCGGGGTGCGGCTGAAGGACGTGCGGCTGGAAACGGAGACACCGGATGCGCGGCCGGCGATCGTCACCGAGGACGCGGAGGTGGCGGGGGAGTGAGAGGGGCCCAGGGCAAGATCCTCCCCGGAACGGGGATGAGCAAGCCCGTGGTGCCCCCGGCACCACTGCAGGCTGCGGGGCAGCCTGCACTTGCTCATGACCGCCGCCGACAGGCGGGGGTGGAGGGGGTTCGGAGACCCGCTCAGCCTGGTTTGTCTGGCGCTACGTGGGTCTCGGAACCCCCTCCACCGCCTTGGAGGCGGTCCCCCTCCCCGCGTGCGGGGAGGATCTTTCGGGTCGCCAAACATCTTGGCGTGCTCCCCTTGCCCGTGCCATGCGCCTCGGTGCGGTTCCCGGATGGGGATACCCCACCTGCGGAAGCTGCGTCTGATGTTGCTTGAGATTGCCGGAGAAAAACGAATGGTGCGAAACTGGCTGATGGCTACGGTCTGCGGAGCGGCCCTGCTTCTGGCGTCGCCGGCATTCGCGCAGACGCCCGCGCCCCTTGCTGGGCAACCCGCCGCCTCCGGCACGCGCCGCGATTTCGGCAAGGTCGCCTTCGATCGCCACTCGATCATTCTCGACGGCAAGCCGACGGTGATCTGGTCGTCCGAATTCCATTATTACCGCCTGCCGAGCCCGAGCCTGTGGCGCGACATTCTGCAGAAGATGAAGGCGAGCGGTTTCAACACAGTCGCCCTGTACTTCGCCTGGGGCTACCATTCGCCCGCACCCGGCGTGTATGATTTCAGCGGCGTTCGCGACGTCGACAAGCTGCTGGACATGGCTGCCGAGGAAGGCCTGTACGTCATCACCCGCGCCGGCCCCTACGTAAATGCGGAGTTGAGCCGCGGCGGCTTTCCAGGCTGGCTGGTGCGGCAGAATGCCAGGGCGCGCACCGATGCCCCCGAATATATGGCGGCGGCGGACGAATGGCTGACCCGGATCAACAAGATCATCGCCAAGCACCAATATGGCGACGGCAAGGGAACGGTGATCCTCCACCAGATCGAGAATGAATTGCTGCTCACCAATGCCGAGCAGCAAAATTACATGCAGCATCTCTACGATCGCGCCCGCGCCGACGGGATCATTGTGCCGATCTTCCACAACGACATCGGCCGCAACGGCCGTTGGGTACCGGCGTCGAGCCCGGTTCCGGGCACGATCAAGGGTCCGACCGATCTCTATGCCTTCGACGGTTATCCCGGCGGCAGCTGCGACGTCGCCGCCAAGCCGACCAAAGGCAGCCCGGCACCGGATTGGGGGCTGTACGGCCCCGGCGGCGCCAAGGGCGGCGCCAGCGCCTCGCCGAACACGCCGGGCTTCGCTGCCGAGTTTGGCGGCGGCTGGTTCGATTATTGGGGCAGCAACGGCACCTATCCCTGCACCGCGATCCAGCGCGGCAAGGGCTATCAGCGCGTCTTCTACGGCACCAACCTCGCCAACGGCATCACCGCGCAGAGCTTCTACATGGGCTTCGGCGGCACGTCCTGGGGCTGGCAGCCGGCGCCGGTCGTCTACACCAGCTACGATTACGGCGCCGCGATCGACGAGGCGCGCAACCTCCGCCCAAAGGCGCTGGAGCTCAAGCAGCTCGGCCAGTTCATCGAGAGCTTTCCGAGCCTCGCCCGCATGGACAAGGGGCCGGAGATCAAGACCAGCTCCGACAAGATCCGCCTCTACCACAATGTGAATGCCGAGACCGGCGCCCACCTGCTGTTCGCCGCGCATCAGCCGTCCAACGCCCGCAGCGACGATGCCTTCAGCTTCGATCTCGAGACCGCGGACGGACGCTACCACATCCCCCAGGCGGGCACGCTCCGGCTGAGCGGCTTCGACGCCAAGTTGCTGGTCGCGGCGCACGATCTCGGCAATCATCGCCTGGTCTATTCGACCTCCGAGCTGCAGACCGGGATCAAGGATGCCGGCGGCGACCTCGCCCTGCTCTACGGCCGCAAAGGCGAGGACGGCGAGACAATGCTGCGCTTCGCCAGCCAGCCTGCCGTCGAACTGCTGGACGGCACGGCGGAGCACGTCTTCGATCCGGCCACCGGCGATCTTCGCCTCAACTACCGCCACGAAGACCTGATCCGCGTACGGATCACCGGCGGCGGCCGGCCGCCGCTCACCTTGCTGATCGGCGAGGAGGACGTCGCCGCATCGTTCTGGCGGCAGGAGACGGCCGGCGGCGCCATCCTTGCGCGCGGCCCGGCGCTGGTCCGCAGCGCCACTCTGTCCGGCGGCCAGCTGTCGCTGACCGGCGACACCGCGGCGGAGACCCCGCTCGAGCTTTGGGGCCCGCGCATCCGCAGCGTGCGCTGGAACGGACGGGAAGTGTCGGGCGACCATCAGGCATCCGGAAGCTGGGTGTCGAAAAAGCCTTCGCCCGAGCCGCAGAAGATCGAATTGCCGGCCTTGCTCGAATGGCGCATCGGCCAGGAAACGCCGGAGCGAAAGCGCGACTTCGACGATACCGCCTGGCAGGCGATCGACGGCCGCGGCACCGCCGCGACGATCAAGCCGCCGACCGGCCAGCCCGCGATGGACATGTCGGCTTACGGCTTTCACAGCGGCGATGTCTGGTATCGCGGCCGCTTCGACGGCAGCCCGGCGGCGCGCAGGATCACGCTCCATTATGGCGGCGGCGGCAGCGGGATGCTCCAGCTCTGGCTCGATGGACGCTTCGTCGGCCAGCACGAACTCCCCTCCGGCATGGCGCGGCCGCTGACCCACGGCGTCGCCGAATTCGATCTTCCGCCCGACGCGCTGGTTGCTGGATCGCATGTGCTGTCGGTGATGGTGCGCAACAACGGCCACAATTGGGATCTGGAAGCGGACGATGCCCACAAGGAGCCGCGCGGGCTGATCTCGGCATCGCTGTCGGCGCAATCGGGGCCGAGCTTCGCGGTGCCGATCGCCTGGAAGATCCAGGGCAGCAAGGGCGGCGAGGCGATCGCCGACAAGGTGCGCGGGCCGATGAACAATGGCGGCCTGTTCGGCGAGCGCAGCGGCTGGCACCTGCCGGGCTTCGACGATTCCAAATGGGACAAGGCACGGCTGCCGGCGACGCAGGTGCTGCCCGGCACGACTTGGTACCGCACCAGCTTCGACCTCGCCGTGCCGAAGGGTCACGACGCCTCGCTTGGGCTGTCGATCGGCAATCCGGAAGTGCCGCGATCGGCCGTGAACTACCGCGCGCTGCTGTTCGTCAACGGCTGGAACATGGGCCAGTTCATCGCCCATATCGGCCCCCAGCGCACCTTCGTGATCCCGAACGGCATCCTTAACCCCAACGGCAAGAACGTGCTGGCGGTGGCGGTGACCAGCGACGGAGGCTCCGGCAACGGCCTGGAGCAGGTGCAATTGGTCAATCTCGGCACCGTCCGCGGCGGCGTGCCGCTGGCGCTGGTGGACTCGCCCGGGGCGAAGTGAGGGCGGCGGGCGTCGAGCCGAAAGATCCTCCCCGCCAGCGGGGAGGGGGACCGCCGCCGACAAGCGGTGGTGGAGGGGGTTCTGAGGCCCGCGAAGGCGTAAGCGGCCAGCGCCGAGTGGGTCTCCGAACCCCCTCCACCACCCTTCGGGCGGTCCCCCTCCCCGCCAGCGGGGAGGAATCTAATTTAGTCCTGATCAGCCCCGCGCGGCCTGGATCTCCTCCAGCGATTTGCCTTCGTTGCGCGGGGCCCAGATCAGGCCGATCGCGCCGGAGACGACCAGGAAGCCGGTCAGGATCCAGGCGAGAGTGGTGAAATCGTAGGCGGCGAGGGTCGGCACCGCCAGGCTCCAGATGCCGAGGCCGATGCGGACGATGGCAAAGGTGAGGCCCTGCGCGGTGGAGCGGATCGCGGTCGGGAACAGCTCGGCCGACCACAATTGGAAGAAGCTCTGGGCGCCGAAGCCGCCGGCGATGCCCATGATCACGACATGGGCGATCACCACCTCGAGCTTGAAGCCGAAGATCGCCAGCAGCGCCATGCCGACGACGTGGAGCAGAGCCGAGATGCCGAACATCAGCCGCTGATTGACCCTGTCCGACAGCGTCATGAAGATGCCGAGGATCGAGATCATGCCGATCAGGAAGTAGCTCGCCGGCAGCATCGTCGCGGTCCAGGTCGGCAGATTGTTCTGCTCGATGAGATACGGCGTGAAGAAGCCGTTATAGCCCGCCCACAGATTCCAGAAGCCGTACATGGCGGCGAGGAACAGCATCGAGCCGAGATAGGGCGCCCGGAACAGAGCCCGCCACTCGGCGCGGCGCGCGGCCGGCGCCTCGAGGCCTGCCGCCTTGGCCTCCTCCCAGCGCCGCGATTCCTTCATCTTCGAGCGCAGGAAGGTGAGCGCGATCGCGAGCACGAACAGATGCCCGAACAGGAAGCGGACTCCGTCGATCCCGAACGGCTCCAGGAAATAGGCGGCGGTCAGCACTGCGACCGGCCCAAGATACCAGAGCATCTGCGCCACGCCCGAATGGGCGCCCCTCTTGTCGTCCGGCGCCTGCTCGGCGATCAGCGACCAGGAGGCGGGAATGTCGGCGCCGACGGCGAGGCCGACCAGCACGAAGCCGAGCACGATCATCCACGGCGCGTTGGCGAAGACCAGGAACAGCATGCCGAACGCGTAGAACAGCATGTCATATTGATAGATCTTCTTGCGGCCGAAGCGGTCGCACAGGATACCGCCGATCAGCGCGCCGACTCCGGCCGAGATGGCGTTGGCGCTGAACGCGCCGATCAGGCCGATGAAGGTGTCGGACAGGCCGTAGATGTTCTTCCAGAAGGCCAAAGCGACCGATCCGGCGACGATCGAGCCGGCATCGATATAATTGGCAAGGCCCGCCAGAATCGTGTTGCGCCAATCCTCGCGCGTGGTCGTGCTCATCGCCCCTCCCTTTGTGTTTCGTCTTGTCTGCTCGTCACACGCCGAGACCGAGGCGGTAAATCCGATCGGCGTTGCGCCCGAACATCGCACGCCGCTCGTCGTCGCCGAAGCCGGACGCGATTTCGGTGAAAGTCTCCAGGATCTGCGCGAAATCGCAGAACAATTTGTCGGTCGGGAAATCGCTGGCGAACAGCACCCGGTCGGGACCGAACCGGTCGATCAGCTCGCGCGCGAACGGAAGCATGGCTTCCGGCTTCCAGGCGCGCTCGATGAAGCCGAAGCCCGACATCTTCACCGCGACGTTTGGCAGAGCGGTGAGCCGCTCGATCTCCGCGCGCCACTGATCGAGCCCGTCCACCGGCATGCCGCAATGGTTGAGGATCACCGGCACCTCCGGATTGCGCACGATCGCCTGGGCGACATTGGCGAACTGTCCCGGATAGCATTGGAGATCGAAGGACAGGCCGTATTTGCCGAGCCGATCGAAGCCGCGCTGCCAGATCGGATCGGCGGTGACGTCGCGGGCGCAATAGGTTCGGCGGGGATCGGCATGCCAGTTGACGATGTGGCGGATGCCGCGAACGTTGCGATGCTCGGCATGAGCGGCGAGCAGGCGTTCGACATCGGGATCGTCGAGCGAGGCGAAGGCGACGATGCCGCTCGGCAGCCCGCGTTCGTCGGCCATGTTCTGCAGCCATTCGGTCTCGTCGAGAGCGCCGCTGGCTGCAGCGCCGGCATCGACATGGACCATGCCTGCGATCGTCCAGCCCTCCGCATCGGCGAGATAATCGTCGAGCAGATAGGTCTTCGCGATCGGCGCGACGCTGCCGTTGGGACCGTCGTCTGCGAAAGGCGGGGTCAGCCAGGGATAGGAAATGCGCTCCAGATCCCAGAGATGGACATGGGCATCGACGAACGGAATGTCGCGCATCTTTCCTCCTCTCCTAGCTCACATGCTTCTTCTCTCATCCTCCCTGTCGCGAAGCGATGGGGAGGGGGACCGCCGCAGGCGGTGGAGGGGCATTCCGGCGCCGTTGGCCCCTCCACCATGCTTCGCATGGTCCCCCTCCCCATGAGCTTCGCTCACGGGGAGGATGGAAGCCTCAATACGTCGTCCGCCCGCCCGACGTGTCGAACACGGACGCCGTCGTGAAGCTGCACTCCTCGCTTGCCATGAAGCAGACCATGGCGGCGCTTTCGTGGACTTCGCCGAGGCGGCCCATCGGGATCTTCGAGCGCATGTAATCGACCTGGCTCTGCGGCAGTTGGTCGAGGATCGGGCTTTCGAAGGTCGCCGGGGTGAGCGCATTGGCGATCACGCCTTTCGTGGCGAGTTCCTTGCCGAGCGATTTGGTGAAGCCGATCACGCCCGCCTTCGACGCCGAATAGGCCGAGGCGTTCGGATTGCCTTCCTTGCCGGCGACCGAGGCGATGTTGACGATGCGGCCGTATTCGTTGGCGAGCATGTAGGGCACGATCTCGCGGCAGCAGTAGAAGATGCCGTACAGGTTGATCTCGACGACGCGCTGGAAGCTGTCGATCGGGAATTCGTGCACCGGCACGGTGGCGCCGGTGATCCCCGCGCTGGCGACGAGAATGTCGATGCGGCCGAGGACGTCGTTGCTCTCCTTCGCCGCCGCGGCGACCGCGGCGGCGTCGGAGACATCGAGCGCGACGACATGGTGCGCGCCGGTCTCCGCTTTGGCGGCGGCGAGCGCGTCGCCGTTCAGATCCCAGAGCGCGACCCGCCCGCCCTCGGCGACGATCCGGCGCGCGGTCTCGAGGCCGAGGCCGGAGGCGCCGCCGGTGACGATCGCGCTGCGGCCCGCGAAGCGGCCTTCATAGGCGGCCATCGCTCAGGCCGCCGCGTCGTCGAGCTTGCGCCAGGCGACGACCTGCTGCCGCTGCTCGCCGAGCTTCGACACGCCGAGGCGCATCTCGTCGCCGGCCTTGAGGAAGATCTTCTCCGGCTTCTGGCCCTCGCCGACGCCCGGCGGCGTGCCGGTGATCAGCAGGTCCCCCGGGTGCAGGGTAATGAAGCGGCTGACATAGGAAATGCATTCCGCGACCGGGAAGATCATCGTCGACGTGTTGCCGGTCTGCATGCGCTTGCCGTTGACGTCGAGGAACATGTCGAGCTGCTGCACGTCGCCGACCTCGTCGGGCGTAACCAGCCACGGGCCGGTCGGGCCGAACGTGTCGCAGCCCTTGCCCTTGTCCCATTGCGAGCCGAGTTCCTTCTGGAATGCGCGCTCGGACACGTCGTTGACGAGCACGTAGCCGGCAACGTGATCGAGCGCGTCGGCCTGCTCGACGTAGCGGCAGGTCTTGCCGATGATGATGCCGAGCTCGACCTCCCAGTCGGTCTTCTCCGAGCCGCGCGGAATCATCACCTCGTCATTGGGGCCGGTGAGGCACGAAATCGCCTTGGTGAAGAAGATCGGCTCGGGCGGCGGCTCGAGGCCGGCCTCACGGGCATGGTCGGCATAATTGAGGCCGATGGCGATGAACTTGCCGATGCCGTTGACCGGCACGCCGTAGCGCTGTTCGCCCTCAACCAGCGGCAGCGAGGCGGGATCGATCGACTTCAGCCGCGCGATCGCATCGACAGTCACCTCGCGCGGGGTGATGTCGGCAATGTGCTCGGAAAGATCGCGGATGTTGCCGTCGGCATCGAGCAGGCCGGGTTTCTCCTGCCCTTTCGGGCCGTAGCGCAGCAGCTTCATGGAATGTCCTCAGTGGGTGTAGGGTCGGTGAAGGGCGATATCGCGGTTGAGCTCGACTCCGAAGCCCGGTTTGTCGAGCGCGGAGGCGCGCATCCGCCCCTTTTCCGGGATCGGCTCGCCGAGCAATTGCGGGTGGAACATCGGCACCACCGCGTCCGCCTTGGGGGCCATCATCAGGAACTCGGCGAACGGGCTGTTATGGCGGGTGATCACGAAATGGTAGGAATAGACCGACGATCCGTGCGGCACGACGAGCTTGCCGCGCGCATCGGCGAGCGCCGAAATCTTGATCATCTCGGTGATGCCGCCGCACCAGCCGACATCGGGCTGGATGATGTCGCAGCAATCCATCTCGAGCAGCATGCGGAAGCCCCAGCGAGTCGCCTCATGTTCGCCGGTGGTGACGAGCATGCCCGGCGGCGCGTTGCGCTTCAATTCGGCATAGCCCCAATAATCGTCGGGGCTCAAAGCCTCCTCGATCCATTTCAGGCCATGTTCGCGGGCGCGATGGGCGAGCCTGGTCGCGTAATTGAGATCGAGCGCCATCCAGCAATCAAGCATCAGCCAGAAATCGGGGCCGACCCGGCTGCGCATCTCGGCCAGCTCGGCGATGTTCCTGTGCAGCCCCTCCTCGCCTTCGGCCGGGCCATGGTGGAGCGGCATCTTGCCGCCGATGAAGCCCATCTGCTTGGCGAGATCGGGCCGGGCGCCGGTGGCGTAGAATTGCAGCTCGTCGCGCACCGCGCCGCCGAGCATGTGGTAGACCGGTTCGCCGCGCAGCTTCCCGAGCAGATCCCACAGCGCAAGGTCTACGCCGGAAAGCGCGTTCACGACCAGGCCCTTGCGGCCATAATATTGAGTCGAGAAGTACATCTGGTCCCAGATCTTCTCGTAGTCGGTCGGGCTCGCACCTTCGAGGAAGCGGGCGAGATGCTTCTCGACAATGTAGCAGGCCGGTTCGCCGCCCGTCGTCACCGCGAAGCCGATCGTGCCGTCGGTCGCCTCGATCTCCACGACCAAAGTGCCGAGCACGTTGATCCCAAAGCTCTGACGGCTCTGGCGATAGTCGGGATAGCGGCTCATCGGCGTTGCGATATGGTCGTCGATCCAGTGGCCTTCGCCCTGATCGTGATAATCGGCGCCGCCGCCGCGAACGACATATGCCCGCACATGCGCGATTTTCGGCAAGTTCATGCTGGCGGTCTCTCCCTCAAACTCATATGAAAATCCCACATATTGGGAAGCGTGTCAGGCGAATGGATGATAAGACCGCATGGGAGGCGACGTCAGCCCCCGTTCGGCGTCAGGCTCCTTCGTTCGGGACAGGCTTTCCGGACTCGCATTTTCGGCTTGGTTTTTCCACAATATGGGATAGAGTGTTACGTGATGAGACAGACCACG
Organism: Sphingosinicella sp. BN140058; assembly: GCF_004135585.1. Classification (NCBI taxonomy): domain Bacteria; kingdom Pseudomonadati; phylum Pseudomonadota; class Alphaproteobacteria; order Sphingomonadales; family Sphingosinicellaceae; genus Sphingosinicella; species Sphingosinicella sp. BN140058. The sequence continues at coordinate 1,565,582 of NZ_CP035501.1, forward strand.
TCAATCGACGGCAGCGATGCCGGCCAGGAAAATTCCGCTGACGCGCCGCGCGCACCCTCCGGCAGCCAGACGCTGCTGCGCGGCCTCGACGTGCTTGAAGGCGTCGCAGAAGGCCCGGCCTCGCTCGGCGAGCTGGCGAGCCGCCTCGGCCTCACCCGCAGCACAACACATCGTCTCGCCAATGCCTTGATCGAGCGGCGATATCTGACGCTGGCGCCCGGCCGCGGCTATCAGCTCGGCCCGAAACTGCTCGAGCTCGGTTTCCAGGCGCAGCAGCAGGCGGACCTCGTTCAGATCGCACGTCCCAAGCTGGAGGCGCTAGCGCAGGATTCGGAGGATACCGTTCATCTCGGCATCCTCGACGGCGACCGTGCGCTCTATCTCGACAAGATTCCCGGCCGCCGGCGGATCGTCATCTCGAGCCGGGTCGGCGATCGCCACCCGCTCACCTCCACCGGCCTCGGCAAGGCCTTGCTGCTCGACGAGCCGCCGGCGCGCTGGCGCGACCTGTTCGAGCAGGACCAGAAGAGCTCCAACGTCACCGCCGACTACGACATCTGGCTGAAGCGGATGGCCGGCTATGTCGACGCCGGCCGCGCCTACGATCTCGAAGAAAATGAGGACCAGATACGCTGCGTCGCCGCACCGATCCGCGACGCCAGCGGCCGCATTTTGGGCGCCATCAGCGTGTCGAGCGCCGCCCAATATATGGACGACGGCCGCATGGAGCAGCTGACCGGCGACGTCGTCTCCACGGCCGATTCGATCAGCCGCGAGCTCGGCTGGAACCCCGATGCGAAGCGCCCGCGGCGCAGATCATAGTTCAGGAGACGATGCGTTGACCAAGCTGCTCGAAGGCAAGACCGTTCTCGTCACCGGCGCCTCGGCCGGGATCGGCCGCGCCGCCGCGATCGGCGCCGCCCGCCACGGCGCCGATGTCGCGATCAACTTCTCGCGCGACACCGCGGGCGCCGAATCGGCGGTGAAGGAGATCGAGGCGCTGGGGCAGCGCGGCCTTTCCGTGCAGGGCGACGTCGCCGATCCGGAGACCGCCAAGGACTTCGTCGCGCGCGCGGTCGCCGCATTCGGCAAGGTCGACGTGTTCGTCAACAATGCCGGCATCTGCCCATTTCACGCCTTTCTCGACATGCCGGTGGAGACGTTCGAGCGGACGATGCGGGTCAACCTGCACGGCGCCTATTTCATGGTGCAGGCGGCTGCCAACCAGATGGTGGCGCAGGGCCATGGCGGCGCGATCATCGCGGTGAGCTCGATCTCGGCGCTGGTCGGCGGCGAGTACCAGACCCATTACACGCCGACCAAGGCGGGCCTCCATTCGCTGATGCAATCCACCGCGATCGCGCTCGGCCGGCACGGCATACGCTGCAATTCGGTGCTGCCGGGCACGATCCTGACCGACATCAACAAGGACGATCTCGCCGACGCGGAGAAGCGCAAATATATGGAGAGCCGGGTGCCGCTGAGGCGGTTGGGGCAGCCGGACGATCTCGAGGGGCCGATCGTGTTCCTGGCCTCGGATCTCGCGAAATACGTGACCGGCGCGTCCTTGCTGGTGGACGGCGGAGCGTTCGTAAACCTGCAATAAGGCGTTGCAAGACAGCCGCGCAGACTGAGTTGCTCCTCCTTGCGTGCGAGAAAGGAAGGGCTCGGCGGGCTCGGCCCGAGTGGGCTGTGGGGGTAAGCATTGGGCCCCTCGCCCATCTGTCGGCGTGATCCCGCGCAACCACCGGCTCCCGGATCTCCTCGGCGCGAACGGCATCATTTCACAAGAACAGGAACAACCCAGGTGCGCCCCACCTGGTCCTGGAGGCGGGCGCATTTTCTTCGCCCAACTCCGTTCGGGCTGAGCCTGTCGAAGCCCTTCCCTCCGCTTCCGGGAGCAAGGACGAAGACGGCTTCGACTGGCTCAGCCGGAACGGGTGGCGGCAGAGGTAGGCGGGATCGCGCCGATCGCTGAGGCGAGGGTGCACCTCCCAATCTTCTCAGCCCCAACGATGCTGGGCGAGGGAATGGGCCGCAATGCGAGCCGAGAATTCCGACGCTGCCGCTCGCACAAAAAAGGGGAGAGCCGAAGCTCTCCCCTTAAGAGTGCAGGATTGGGCCGCGGCTTAGAAGCCGATCGTCAGACCCGCCTTGATCGCCGCCTCGCTCTGGCTTTTGCCGGTGGCGTAGCTGCCCTGGATGAAGGCTGCCGAAGAGCCACCGAGGGCGGCGTTGAGACCCGCGCCGATGTTGAAGAAGCCTTCGGGATCGACGCCTTCCAGGCGGAAGCGATTGCTCGGCGAGCCCTGGAACGCGACGTCGCGATAGCCGCCGACATTACCCTGGAAGGTGTAGGACACCTGCGCATAGGGGCGGACAGTCGCCTTGGAGAGATCCCAATCGCCGGCAAGACGCAGACCGAGCTCGGGGCTGAGCACGCTCTTCGACCTGTTGGCAACGGCAAGACCGATGCCCTCGGCCCCATCCTCCTCGAAGCCGTCGAAATCGTAGTTGCGCAGCTCGAGCTTGGCGAACGGAGTCGCGATCAGGTTGGTGCCCACCGCGAGATCGTAATCGACCCGGCCGGTCAGGCGGATCTCCTTGCTGTCGAAGCTGCTCGACGCGGTGCGGCCGAACAAGGCCAGATCACGGTCGGCATCCCACTTGGTCCACCCGAACACCGCCTGCGCGCCGATCCGCAGGCCGCCAAATGCCTGGCTGCCATAGGCACCGACCATGTAGGTCTCGCCATTGGCCTTTTCAGGCGTTCCGCGTGCATCGATATCGGCATGGTCGTAGCCAGCGCCAATGCCGAACTCGCCGCCGCTTCCGGTCGAAAAGCCGATCCCGATCGAACCGCCGAGGCTGTTCGCCTTGAGGCCCGAGGCGCCTGCGTCCTTGTTGGCGTCGAAGCGCGAGAAGATCGCATTCGGCCGGACCCAAAGCTGGAGGCCGCGCGTGCCGGATTTGCCGATGGCCTGGTCGATCGCCGTTCCGAAGGACGCCGTCGTCGAGACCGCAAGCAGCGAGCCGTAGAAGCTGCCGGAAGACAACTCATTCAGCGCCTCGGTGGCCTGCGCCGCCGAAAGCTGCGTGTCGAGCGCCGCCATCACCACGCCGAGATCCTGGGTCAGCGCAAAGGCCGGAGTGCCCACCGCATTCGCCCGCAGCGTGCTCACCACACCCGCCATCGAGGCGTTGAGCGCGTCGGCCGCAGCCGCCGCATTCCCGTTCGCAGCGGCGGTGTCGTAATCCAGCCGGTCGAGCGTGACCGCAACGACCGTGCGGCCACCCGAGGTCCGCGGCGTCAGCGCGAACTTCAGGAACGCCGAACCGTTGGTGGTGGTCACCGTCGCATTGTTGGTGAACGTGCCGCTGACGTTGAACAGGTCGGTGGTGGTGCCATCGAGGTAGAGAGCGCCGCGGGTGGTGGCAACCTGAACGGTGCCCGCCAGGCTGACGTTGCCGTCGACCGTCAAGGTGCTCGGCGTGGAGACGGGAACCTGACTGTTCGCCGGAGTCGTGAAGCCCAGCGCCGCAGGATCGAACAGATCTCCGGGAGCGCCGCCGGTGGCGTTCGGAGCGATCACGCGGACCAGGGTCGGAGTCATCCCGAACACCAGAGTGCCGGTGCCCGATTGGGTGAAGTTACCGAGCTGGTAGACGTCGATACCCTCGATCACCTCGGTGCCCGCTGAGACGGCAACGCGGCGTCCGAGCACCAGGGTGGCGTCGTTCTGAACGTTGCCGCGGATGCCGAACACCGAATCCGCACCGGCAACGCCGAGCTGGACCTCGCCGGCGCTGTTGCGGAAGGTACCAACGTCCATCGTCCAGTTGATCGTCGGCGCGGCCGCGGTGACCAGCGCCGAAGCTTCGACCTCCTCGTCCTCATTCTCTTCCACGCCGTAAGCAGCGCCGGTGATCACGAAGGCACCGGTGCCCGATTTGGTCACCGTGTTGACGCCGAGGATGCGGGCGCCGAGGGCATCCTCGCCGCCGAGGCCCTCGATCGCCGCATCGACATCGCTGCCGAGCAGCGGATCGGCAGGGCCGAACGCCGCCAGACGATCCGCCGCCTCGTCGCTGCTGAGGCCGAGGCGGCCCGCACCGACGAGATTGACCATTGTATTGGTGGTGCGAACACCGGTCTCCGCATCATGATCGCCGACGATGTTGCCCAGCGTCACCGAACCCGCATTGAGGTTTACGGTGGCGTTGATCACGCTGGTTGGCGCGTCGCTGAGACCCGATGGGTCGAACGCACCGTCGACCGAAACGCCGCCGGCGAGCAGGCCGTTCTGGTTCAGCGTGTAAGTCTGCACGAACGGGGCAGCGGCCGGGGTGACGACAGGATCGGTGGAGGTGCCATCCGGCTGGACGGTCTGCGCCGACGTGAAATTGTCGACCGCACCCCCGAGCATCACGGTTCCGCGGATCACTCCGCTGTTGGTTGCCGTTGCAGTGGCCGCGGCGAGCTCGACGTCACCAGCGATCAGGCCGCTGTTGGTAAGCGTCGCCGTCCCCCCAACGGGCGTATAGACCCGCGTCACGCTTCGATTGCTGATCGACCCATGAGCGGCATCCCATGTAACCGTATCTGTCCAGTCTTGGGCGGAATACAGGCCAACGACGCCGACATCGCCGTAAATCTGTCCGCTGTTCACCGCCGAAGCGTTGGCGATACTGGAGATCTGGACATCGACGGGGTTATCAACGTAGCCGTCCAATTCGTCAGTCGCCGCACCGATCGCACCCGCATTGGTGAGACTCGCCGGACCTCCGCCCACCATCGCGTCCAGTTTCCTGACCTGACCACCATCGGCGGTTCCATTCGCCGTGTAGGTGTAGTCGGTGAATATGTTGCCAACTGAGATTTCGCCGTCATTCGACGTCAGCACGCGACTTCCGGCAGCGATGGTCAACGCTGATCCGCCAACGCCGACCACCTCGATCGTTCCTGCCGCGACAGCATCTGTGCCAGCGGCGCGAAGTGCTGCGTTGCTGTCGATCTCGAGGGTGGCCGTTCCGCCGGTGGACCGCAAGGATTGCTGAGAGGACGAACCGACGAAGGTGTAGCCGTTGCTGCCGCCGGAATTGTCGACGTAGCTCTGTTGATAGGTGCCACCGCTGGAGAAGACGCCGACGCCGCCCCCTGCCGTGCCGGTAAGAGCGACTGCGACGTTTCCGGCGTTGCTGGATGCTTCGATGGAGCCTCCGACCGTGCCGCCGATTGCAAGGGTTACGGCACCACCCGTGTCGCGGCTGTCGTATCCGCGCGCCTGGGTGCGCGTAAGCGTACCCGAGCCGGTCTGTTCGGCCGTACTTGCCCTGCTGTCTTCATATGCCTGACCGTAGGAGGCAACCGTGAGTTGCCCTCCGAGGACACTGCCTGCTTCCATCGTGAGAGTCGCCCCGGCATCGCCGGCGGCATACACATCACCAAAGACATGCGCGGTGCCTGCGATTGACACCGTGGCGAGACCGCCGGAGGCGGTGGTGGTCGACAGCGACGAGCTGCTCGACCTTCCGGTCACGTTATTGCCGCCGGATACCTCCTTCGTCGCACGATCGGTCGTCGTGGAGACTATGGTGACGTTGTACGGATCCTCGGCGTTTCCGACCATGCCCGCGATCGATGCAGTCGCGCCAGCATCTCCGGACACTTCCAGGCGACCCATCAGGGAGCCAGCGCTTCCGATCACCACTTCGGCGAGACCGCCGACTGAAGTCGTCACGCTTTCATTTGTATATTCGTAGGTGGTACGAGAATTGCCGGAATACGTGGTCAGAGAGCGTATGTTTCGACTGGTGTTCGTCGCCTCCGATTGGACGCTGACCGGGGAAAAATAGTCGCTATTATCGACGCTGCCGTCGATGACGACCTTGGCCGCGGCGTCTCCGCTTGCCCTTACTTCGCCGATGGCCGTGCCGGTGGACGCGATGGTGACGCTCGCAGCCCCGCCCGTCGCAGTTGTGGCATCACGGGTTACCTCTTCGTAGACAGTATCGCCAGCGACGCTGCCGTAGGAGGTTCGACGAGTATTTCCGTATTCGCTGCTCGCGCCGTAAGCGGAGGCGATCACGCCCGAGGTGAATCCCGACAGTCCGACCGCGCCGTTGACGACCACCGACGCGTCCGAATTGGCTTCGGCGCCGACCCGGCCTTCAACGACCGCACCCTCGGCGATCTCAACTGCGGCGTTACCGCCAACGGAAGCGGAAGTGGACAAATCCTCATAACGGGATCCAGCCGAACCGTACTCGGAGTCCGTTCGCGTGGTGCGATCTTGGGCGAGAGAAGATGCCCATACGCCGCTCTCCCACGCAGGAGAGCTGCGAAGCACCTTGCCAGCGATGATCGCAGTCGCCCCGCCATCGCCGCTCGCGCGCACGAAGCCGCTCACGATTCCGGTGCTCGCGACCTCGATCTCCGCCAGGCCGCCAGCCGCTTGCACGACGCTCTCGTTGACAGACGAATTGCCGATCGGAGTGTGGCCAGAATAGACTGTCGTCGACGCACTATTCGATTTGCTGTTCGAGGCGCTGGAGGTGGCAGTTACGAAAGCCGCGGGGCCATCGCGGCCAACGGTGCCGCTGACGACGATCCTGGCTCCGGCGCTGCCTTCGGCCTGGACATTCCCGGCAACGCTTCCGGTAGCGCCCAAGATGATGGAAGCCGGACCACCGTTGACGGTCGTCGAAGCGCGGCTGGACGTCCCGGAAACGGACCTCTCGCTGCCATAAGTGCCGGTGCTCTGGGCGGTAGAGGCGCTTTCGGTGTCGACCCCACCCGCAGCCGCGCGCACGCCCGAAGCCGTACCCGCGGCTCCGACGACACCGTCGACCACCACCGACGCACCCGCATCGCCCTGGGCGTATGCTGCGCCTTGAACCAGGGCGCCTTCGCCGATCTCGATCGCGGCCGCTCCGCCGACGGACACGGACGTCGAGGCGCTTTCGCTCCTCGAGCCGCTTGCGTCGGTCAGCGAAGAAGAGCTGCTGCTGGTGTCTGCCGCCCGAGAAGTGGCGGACACCGCGCCGCCATCAAGGCCGCCCCACCAGGTTTCTGTGCCAAGAACGTTTCCGGCAATCTTCACGTTCGCGCCGGCGTGGCCGGTTGCATCCACATTCCCGAAAACGGTTCCGGTGACCTCGACCGAGGCGGATCCGCCAACTGCTTCGCTGCTGCTGCTGTTCGCAGTGCGGTACTCGGTCGGTGACGAGGTGGTGGTGCCCGCCGAGGCAGTATTGAAGCCGGAAGAGGCGGCAGTGATGGTGGTGTAGGCGCCGGCATCGCCGACGGTGCCATCCACGATCACCTTCGCGCCCGCGTGGCCGGTTGCGGTGACGGAACTAGTGAAGCTTGCGCCCTGCTCGATCGCAATTGCCGCCTCGCCACCCGAGGCGAGACCGCTGGAGCTATACTCGGTAACCGACGCTGCGCCGCCCCCGTTCAGCAGCGAAAATGACGAGAAATCGCGAGTGGTGCGATCGATGGCAGTCGATGTCGCTTCGATTCTGGAAGAAGAAGCCGACGTTCCAGCCGCGCCAGCGACTGTAATGTTCGCTCCGCCAATACTGGCCGCGATGAGCGAGCCGGTAACGCGACCGGTCTTGCCGACCAAGATCTTTGCCTCGCCCCCCGTGAACGACTCCTCGTAAAAAATTTCGCGCTCGTTGGTCGTTCCGACTGCTGAAATGATGGTGCGGCTGGTGTCGCTCTGAGTGCGGCGCACGCCGAAGGCATCCGCATTGGCATTGGCAAGGTTGCCTTCGCTGCCCAAGGTGCCGTCCACGATCACGACTCCACCGGCAGGTCCGCCCGCGGACGCGTAGGTCGCGACGCTAGCGCCCTCCTTGATCACGATCTCAGCATCACCGCCGGTCCTGTGTTCGCTCGACGTCGATCCAGAAACCGAAACGGATCCATCGGCTGTCGGTGTCGTAGAAGAGAAATTGCGTGTCGAGCTCTCGTATTTAACGGCACTTGCGCTCACGCCCCCCGAGCCCGACGCAATCCCCCGCTGCACGCTGCCGCGGATCGCGACACGCGCGCTGGTCACACCTTGCGTATTAACGAACGCAAAGGCGGTTCCACCGATCTCGAGTTCGGTCGCGCCGCCAACCGTCGTCCGGCTCGAGATCTGCTCGAAAGTGCTCGCGCCCGTGACCAGGGTCGAGGTGGAGCGTGTCACGGACGTAACCTCGTCAGAGCTGCCGGTGGCTTGGATGAAGGCAGCGTTAGCGGCAGTACCGGCAGTGCCATCCATCACAACTGCCGCATTGCCGCGGGATGAATCTGCGTAGACGCTGCCAACGATGCCGCCCGCCGTGACGCGCGTCATCGCGTCCCCGGCATTGTAGGTGAAGCTCGACGAACTGGTCGTGGACGAGACCCCGTCCACAATGACAGTGGTCGGTCCACTAGCGGTCGACAACGAGTCTCCGCCGCTCGCGAACACATTCCCGGCGAGGGCGCCGATCGAGAGGGAAGCGCCGCTGCGGCCCCAGGCGCTCACGTCAGCCGGAGCCGCCGCCATGCTGCCGCTGGCCGGCGCTCCCACATTGCCGCCAATCTCGGCCGTAACGACGCCGTGCGCCTGGAGCACGACGCTGCCGCCTATGGAACCGGGGCTGGTGAGGTTCAGATTGCCACCGACGTTGAAGATCTCCACGGTGCCGGTCACCGTGCCCGTGTTCGACATCCCGAAGGAGTTCGAACTGGTTGTCGCGCCGGCACCCTGGTAAAAGATGCCGACGCGGGCATCCGGCGTGCCGACCTGGCCGTCATTGGTGTAGTTCACGATGCCGTTGCGTTCGGTCGCAGTGGCGGAAACGCCGATGTTGAAAGAACCTCCGCGAACGACCGCCGGCGCCGCGCCTGCATTCCCGATGATGAGCGAAAGGTTCGGCGTCGTCACCGACTGGAGGCCGGAATTGATGGATCCTGACGGATTTCCCGCGCCCTCGCAGGTCACCACGCTCGCGTCGGTGGTGCAGGCCGCGCTCGCCGGAGCGGCCGCGAACATCGCGGTCGCGGTCACAGTGACGGCGGCCGTCGCGCGCAGCGACGCCTTGTAGGATAGATTCTTCATGAAATGCCCCTCTTCAATTTCGCGAGAGGAGGCACGAGACGCACGCACCTGCCACGGCCTTGGCCGTCCGGAGCCCCCTTCGAGGATCTTGAATAACCGCGCTTTTTGGAATTGATACTACCCGATAGGGGAGTAACGCCCGCCGGCCATGCATCCCCGAGACACGCTGTTACGCGTTAGGCGCAAGGCTGCGCCCGGCTTCGGCACACATGGCGGCTGCGCAGGCTTGTCAGCCGCAATCATCCGGCGCACACGTGTTGCGGGGCTTGAAGAAACGGCGTGGGCAATTTGGAAAGTGCATGGGGGCGGCGCGACGACACAGTCGCGGATCATATCTTGGCGCAGGACATGCTGGCGGCCGTCGGGCTGCCGGCAATGCTGCTCGATGCCGCCGGCAGGGTGATCGCGATCGGCCCGCTCATGCGACCGCTCACCCGATCCGGTCGGATTCTCGTCACGGCATCGGGTCCGGGTGCGGGTATTGCGGGAGACGATCGGGTGCTGGAGGCACTGATCGGGACACTGGTAGACGCGGATGCGTCAGGAGTCGCGGTGCTGTCCGCCCGGCGCATCCTGCATGGCGCGGCGGGCGCCGCGCCGCTGCTGGTCGAGATGCTGCTTCTGCCGCGCCGAGAGCAGAGTTCGGACGCCGGTGCCCCGCGCTACCTGCTCACCATCCGCGGCGGCGGCTGCGAGGAGCCGATGATCGCAGACGTCCTCCGCGAGGCGTTCCGGCTGACGGCGTCTGAGGTCGAAGTGGCGATGATGCTTGGCGAGGGTCGCTCGCGCTCCGCGATCGCCGAGCATCGCGGCGTTTCGGTCGACACGATCAAGTTCCAGCTGAAGGCGATCTTCGCCAAGCTTGGCGTAAAGCGGGAGACCGAGCTGGTGGCGAAGATGGGCCGGCTCTTCCGCGGATAAGGCGCGACCTCGTGGTCACAGGCTCCGCCCGTCGTCCTCCGGGCGCGACTGAGCGCAGAATCGGACTGGGCACCAACCTGTATCAGCGACTGCAGCCACGCAATAAGTCATTGCGCTATCATGCTTAATTACCTTGCTGCTCCGATCAACGACGCCGATCTTGCCGCTGTGAAGACATTCGTTGCCAGTGGCCGGCCGATACCGGCGGTGATCGCCGCCGCGTTGATCGCGCGCCTCGAACAATCCGAGTGCGGGCAGGCCGCGGCAATTGCCCGCCCAGCGCTGACGCCGACGGCGCTTCGGCCTTGATCGCACAGCATCCGGTTGGACGGAACGTCTAGGGGATATTCCTCATATCCGGCGACGGACCCGGCAAGTAACTCCGCTTCATCGACCAAGAGATTGATGAAGCAGGAGTTTTCCGATGACTGCCCCGTTCGTAGACCTGAGCGTCCATCACCAGCCTAAAGGTATGTCCGACCGCGTTGCCTTTGGCTTCACCAAGGCGCTGCGCTGGTGCGCCGACACCTTCTTCGCGGAGCGTTATGGCCACCGCGCCGTGGTCCTCGAGACCGTCGCCGCCGTTCCCGGCATGGTCGGCGCAACCATCAACCACCTCGCCTGCCTTCGCCGCATGTGCGACGACAAGGGCTGGATCAAGACGCTGATGGACGAGGCCGAGAACGAGCGCATGCATCTCATGACGTTCATCGAGATCTCCAAGCCGACCCTGTTCGAGCGCGCTGTGATCATCGGCGTGCAGTGGGTCTTCTATGTCTGCTTCTTCGCGCTTTACCTGATCAGCGCCAAGACCGCGCACCGCGTCGTCGGCTATTTCGAGGAAGAAGCGGTAATCAGCTACACCCATTACCTGGCCGAGATCGACGATGGCCGCTCCGAGAACGTGCCGGCCCCGACAATCGCGAAGCTCTATTGGAACCTTCCCGAGACGGCCACCCTGCGCGATGTCGTGCTGGTCGTTCGCGCCGACGAGGCCCACCACCGCGACGTCAATCACGGCTTCGCCAACGAACTCGGCGGCCTGCCTCAGATCAAGGTGGCGCCCTGCCCCGAGCACAACGCCCTCGAGCCGATCTGGAAGAAAGCGGCCTGAGCGCAAGCGGCGGCGCCCCGGCGCCGCCCTTACCCGTTCGCACTCTCCGAGCGGCGCAGGAGATCGGTGAGAACCGCCGGATGCAGCGCCCGGGCGAATTCCAGACCCGCGCGCTCGCCCGCGACCCAGCGGACGCGCGCTTCCCAGCTTTCGAGCCCGGGGAACCTGATCCAAACCGTCTCCCCGGCCTTCGCATAGAAAGCGGGAGAGACGGCACAGCCGGTGTCGCAAAGATCGAGCACGTCGACTCGCCAGGCGGATGCGCCCAGCAGGCGAAAGCCCGCCTTCATCTGCGTCGCGATTCGCGCCCCCGTGCGGCGCTCCAGATCGGCGTACAAAAGCTCTTCCCCCCCGAGAAGCTGGTGATGAAGTGATCTAGTTGATCGTCCCTGCCACGGCAACATGGTCAAAGGGCTACGCCCGATATTTGCCAGTTCATCATATCGTCCCCGTTCAAGAACAGACTTAACCCGGTCTTCACCACATCCCGACTACGGCGTCGCCATGGTTCGATTCCCGCCGCCGCTCCGAATTCTTGCCGGCCGCGGAGCGAAGGTGCTGACGGCATTCGGCGCCCTTGCCCTCCTGATCGCCTGGCCACCATCCAGCGGCAGGCTCCTGCTCGTGCCGCTTTCCCGCGACGCCGCGCAGAACCTGGTCGCCGCCGCCCTTGCCGACGAGACGCTGCTCGTCGCCCGCGGGCCGCTGCCCGGCTCGATCGTCGTGGACGGCCGCAGGCGCGACGTCGCCGAGGCGCTGGCGGGCCGGGCCGTGATCCTCCTCGCGGCGCGCACGGTCGGCTGCGGCGCGGCGGCAGGGGCCGTTCGCCGTGGCTGAACTCGACGATCTTCGCCGCCGCGGCGTGCGCCTGCTGGCGCTCTGCGGGCTCGGCTGCACCGCTGTGTTCGCGCTGATCGTTTCGCTGTTCGGGTTCGAGGACGGATCGATCGCCCTCGCCGTCTCCGCATTGATCAACCTTCCGGTCTGCCGCGACGCCTGGCGCAACCGCTACGATGCCGAATCCCGCATCGGCGTCGGCGTCATGGCCGCGCTGCAACCGGCGATCCTCGTCTTCCTGCTGCGCGGAAGCGCCTGGCAGATGGACATGCACATGTACTTCTTCGTCAGCCTTGCCGCCCTTACCCTGCTCTGCGACTGGCGACCGATCGCGGTCGCCTCGGTGATCGTCGCGGTGCATCACGTGCTTGCGTCCTTGCTGTCGCCGGACTGGGCGTTCACCGGATCCGGCGCGATCGGCCGAGTCGCCATCCATGCGATCGCGGTCGCGCTCCAGTTCCTGGTGCTCGCCCAGGTGACCAGGCGACTCGGAACGCTGATCGCCAGCCAGGTCGAAAGCCGCGCCCGCAGCGAGCGCCTTGCCGAGAGCGCTGCGGGTGCCCGGCGCGAGGCGGAAGCGGCGCTGGCCCGCGCTCGCAAATCGGAAGCGCGGGCGGCGCTGGAGCGCAAGCATCGCGGGGACGTGCAGCGCGCCGCCGACGCCGCCCGCACATCGGACATGCTGGCGATCGCAGCGGAGTTCGAGACGTCGGTCGCCGCGGTGGTGGGCGCCGTCGGCGCCGCCGCGGGAGACGTGCAGAAGATGGCAGGCAGCCTGGTCGACCTCGCACGGCAGGGCCAGCGGCGGGCGGCAAGCGTCGCCGCCGGCGCGGGCCAGTCCTCGCTTGCGGCGCGCGACATTGCGGAGCGAGCGGCAAGCCTTGCCCGGTCGGTCGCGCAGATCGCCGCCAATGCCGATCAGCAAACTCAACTGAGCCTGGCGGCGCATGCACGCACCGCCGCCGGCGAAGACAGGCTGCACGACCTTTCCGATCGGGTGAACGACATCGACGGCTTCGCCGAGCAGATCGCGACCGTCGCCAAGCACACCAATTTGCTGGCCCTCAACGCAACCATCGAGGCTGCGCGGGCGGGAGAGGCCGGCACCGGCTTCGCCGTGGTCGCCTCCGAGGTGAAGCAATTGGCGCATCAGTCGCGCGCCGCAACGTCTGAAATCAAGCGCCTGATCGGCAGCGTCGGCGACGGCGCGGCCAATGTCGAGCGGGCCTTGATCGATATCGTCGGCGTGGTCGATCAGCTCGGCGGCGCGGCCGAGACCATTCGCGCCGAAGTGGCGGAACAGCGGGCAACCACCGACCGGCTGAATGCCAGCGCCGAAGAGGCGGCGGCTAGCGCCGTAGCGATCGCCGGTGAAGTCGCAGAGGTTGCCGCCACCGCGGTCTCCGCCGAGCGCCTCGCCGGCCTGGTCAACGGATCGAGCGAACGCCTGACCGAGAGCGCGCGCCGGCTGGAACAGGCCACGACGACCTTCCTCAACTCACTCCGCACCGCGTGAGCCGACGCCGCCGACACACCGCCGCCCCGTAGGATTACGTAGACCGGCGGTAGCGGCTTGGAAGCCAACATGGATTACGCCGAGGAAGGGCGCGTCTGGACGGCGCGAATTGGGAATTTGGGGCGCGCATGATCGAGGACAGGCTACATCCGGCTATCCATGGCGACCGCGATGACGCGCGTTCCTTTCACAGCATCCTCGCCTGCCTGAACGGCCTCTTCTACCGCAGCGAGCTGCGCGCCCCCTGGCGCTTTTCGTTTCTGAGCGAAGGCGGCGATACGCTCACCGGCTATTCGCGCGAGGAACTCGACGCGACCTCGTGGGGCAATCTCATCCTGCCCGAATATATGAGCGAGATCGATGCCTCGGTCGAAGCCGCGATCGCCGCCGAGGCCCGGTTCGAGATCACCTATCCGATCCGCCACAAGGACGGCACGCTGCGCTGGGTCGCCGAACAGGGACACGCCATCCGCGACGCCGACGGCCAGCCGATCTTTCTGGAAGGAATCATCAGCGACGTCACCGCGGCCCGGCAGGCGGAGGATGTGGAGCGCACGGCATCGGCGCAATGGCGCAAGATGCTCGACACGATCCCGCAAATGGCGTGGTCGATGTCGCCCGACGGCCGTGAAGCATTTTACAACGAACGCTGGGTGGATTTCACCGGGCGGTTGATCAACGATGGCAGCATCCTGCGGCTCGATCTCATCCATCCCGACGATCGCGACAGCGCGCACGAGAGCTGGACGCTGAGCGTCCGCAGCGGCACCCCCTACCAGGCGCGCTACCGGCTGATCCATCGTTCGGGCGAGTTCCGCTGGGTGCTCAGCCGAGCCCTGCCGGAGCGGGACGAGACCGGCACAATCCGCCGCTGGTACGGCACGTGCACCGACATTCACGAACAGGTGCTCGCCGTCGACGAAGCCGCCTCGGCGCGGGATTTTGCCGCCCGCCTGCTCGGCGCGGCGCCGGACGCGCTGCTGCTGCTCGACGGCACCGGACACGTCACCTTCTGCAACGACGTCGCCGAAAAGGCGCTTGCGGGGCGCTGGCAGAGATCTCTGCTCGGCAGCTTCTGGGCGGATCTGGTGCCCTATGCCGTGCGCCGCAGCGCGTGGCGTGCGGCCGCGCGCGCCTGGCGCACCGGCGAGAAGATCCGGTTCACCGTGGAGCATTCGCGGGGTCGTTGGTGGGACGTGATCGCGACACCCGTGGATGCCTCGCAGACCCGGCCGCGGCTGCTGGTGACCGCCCGGGACGTCAGCGATCAGAAGCATGCCGAGCAGAAAGCGCGTTGGGCGGCCGGCCACGACACGCTGACAGATCTGCCGAACCGAGCCCTTCTCCAGCAGCGCCTCGATGCCGAAGTGGTCGGCGAGACGGCGAGTGATCGTCCCTTCGCCCTGCTCCTGCTCGACGTCGACGATTTCAAGCGGACCAACGACACGCTCGGCCACGATGCCGGCGACGCCTTGCTGATCGCCTTGGCCGGGCATCTGCGCGCGATCACCGGCGGCGACGACATGGTCGCGCGGCTCGGCGGCGACGAATTCGCGGTGATCCTGCCGGACGTGACCGAAGCCGAGGCGCTGCTCGACTTCTCACGCCGTCTCGCCGCCGCGATGCGGCTGCCGTTTCTGCACGACGGCAATCTGCTCGAGTGCCGGGCGAGCATCGGCGCAGCCCTGTTTCCCGATCATGGCGCGTCCAAGAGCGATTTGCTGAAGAGCGCGGATCTTGCCCTCTACGCCGCCAAGGCGATGGGCGGCGGCACCCTCAGGATCTTCGAGCCGGGGCTGCGCGATGCCTTCCATCAGCGCAGCGTGATGCTGAAGACCGGCAAGCATGCGATCGATGCCGCTCTGGTGGTGCCCTTCTATCAGCCCAAGATCGATTTGCAGACCGGCCTGTTCGCCGGCTTCGAAGCGCTGCTGCGCTGGCGCGACGGGGCCCGGATCCGGACTCCGGACACGATCGCCGCCTGTTTCGACGACCCGGTGCTCGCGGTCGAGCTCGGCGACCGGATGATCGAGCAGGTGATCCGCGACATCGGCGCCTGGCGGGCAGGCGGCACCGAGTTCGGCCATGTCGCGCTCAACGCTTCGCCGGCCGAATTCCGCCATGACGATTTCGCCGAGCGCCTGCTCGGCCGCATGCGGCAACATGGCCTCGATCCGGGCGACATCCAGGTGGAAGTCACCGAATCGGTGTTCCTCGGCCGCGGCGCCGAATATGTCGAGCGTGCGCTGAACACGCTCGCCGCCGGCGGCATCGGCATCGCGCTCGACGATTTCGGCACCGGCTATGCCTCGCTGTCGCACCTCAAGCGCTTTCCCGTGGACGTAATCAAGATCGACCGGTCCTTCGTCACCGATCTGCAATGCGACGAAAATGACGGCGCCATCGTCGATGCGGTGATCGGCCTTGGCAGAAGCCTGCGCAAGCAGGTCGTCGCCGAGGGGATCGAGACCCGCGCCCAGCACGATCTGCTCGTCGCGCTCGGCTGCCATGTCGGCCAGGGCTTTCTCTATGGCCGTCCGATGCCCGCGGACCAGGTGCCGGCGGCGCTCCGGGCCGAACGCGATGCGTGGCGATCGGCTGCCTGAGCGACAAACACCTGCAGGCGCGCGGCAGCGCCGCGTCTCACAACAATTTGTCGAGCGTGATCGGCAGGCTGCGGACGCGCTTGCCGGTGGCGTTGTAGATCGCGTTGGCGACCGCGGCGCCGGTGCCGGTGATGCCGATCTCGCCGACGCCCCGGGCGCCCATCGGCGCGTGCGGATCGGGAATGTCGGTCCAGATCACCTCGATTTCCGGCACGTCCATGTGCACCGGCACATGATATTCGGCGAGGCTCGCATTCACGATCCGGCCATTGCGGGGATCGAACTGGGTCTCCTCCATCAGCGCAAGGCCGAGCCCCATGATGATGCCGCCGCGAAACTGGCTCGCGGCCGTTTTCGGGTTGAGGATGCGCCCGCAGTCGAACGAGCCCAGGAAGCGCGAGACGCGCGGCTCGCCGGTCACGGCATTGACCCGCACCTCGCAGAACATCGCGGCGTGGCTGTGCATCGACCAATGCTGCGTTTCCAACGGCATCGGCGGCTCCGCCTCGACGCTGACCGCATCGCGCTGCGCCCTGCCGAGGATCGAGGCATAGCTCTCGTGGCGTTCGGGATCGTCCAGCTTGCACAGACCGCCGTCGCGGCTGCCGATCTCGTCCGGCTTCAGCCCGGCGAGCGGGGAATCATTGCCGGCAAGGCTGAGCAACTCGGCCACCAGCTTGTTGTAGGCGGCGATCACCGACGCGCCGATCGAGGCGGTCTGCTGCGAACCGCCGGCTAGGACCAGCCCCGGCAACGTCGAGTCGCCATAGGTGAAGCGCACCTGCTCCAGCGAAAGCCCGAGCCGATCGGCGATCACCTGGGTCTGCGCCGTCGCGGTGCCCATGCCCATTTCGTGCGCCGCGATATCGACTTGGACCGCGCCGTCGCGCGACAGCGTGATCCGGGCTGCGCCGCCCGGCATTCGGTAGTAGGGATAGGTGCCGGTGGCGCAGCCCACCCCGACCAGCCACTCGCCGTCGCGCACCCTGCCCGGCACCGGATTGCGCCTGCTCCAGCCGAACCGCTCGGCGCCGTCGCGCCATGCCTTGGCGATCTCCCGCGAGGAGAACGGCAGGCCGGTGAGCGGATCCTTGTCCGGCTCGTTGCGCAGCCTGAACTCGACCGGATCGAGGCCGAGCTGTTCGGCGAGTTCGTCCATCGCACATTCGAGCGCGAAGGTGCCGACCGCCTCGCCGGGGGCACGCATGAAGGTGTTGCTGATCATGTCGAGTTCGACATGCTGCACGTCGAGCAGCATCGTCTCGGCCGCATAGGCACTGCGGGTCGGCAGGATGAACGGTTCGGGCATCGCATTGTGCGCGGTCTTGGCGGTGACGCCGGTGTGGATCAGCGCGGTCAGCCGGCCGTCTTCGGTGGCGCCGAGCGCCAGCCTCTGTTCGGTCGGCGAGCGCCCGCCGACCGTCCGGTAGACACCCTCGCGGGTGAGGACGAGGCGCACCGGTCGGCCGGCGACCCGCGCCGCTGCGGCGGCGATGATCTGGTGCTGCCACAAAGTCTTGCTGCCGAAGCCGCCGCCGACGAAGGGCGAGGTGATCACCACCTGCTCGGCCGGCAGATCGAAAACCTGGGCGAGCGTCCACGCCGAATGCGCCACCGCCTGCTGCGCGTCGTGGATGCGCAGCGTGTCCCCGTCCCAGGCAAGCGTCACCGCATGCAGCTCGATCGGATTGTGGTTGTGTCCCGGCGTCGTATAGACCGAGTCCACCGTGACCGCCGCTTTGGCAAGAGCGGCTTCGGCATCGCCGACCGCGTCGTGCATCGGCCCGCCCATGAATTGCGATGGCGAGGTGCCGTTCGCCTTTGCAGCGTCGAGATCGGTTGCCGCCGGCGCGGCCTCGAAAGTCGCGCGGATCAGCGACTTGGCATGGTCGGCCTGCTCCTGGGTGTCGGCGAGCACGATCGCGATCGGCTGCCCGTTCCAATAGATGCGATCGTCCTGCAGCACCGGCACGCTGTCGCCGCCCGCCGCTTTGGGGTCGCTCATGAACAGAGGCGTCGGTTTCAACCTTGGGGCGTTGCGGTGGGTCATCACCAGCACCACTCCGGGCGCCGCCTCGGCCGCACCGACGTCGAGCTCTGAGATCCGTCCCCTGGCGATGTTGCTGTAGGCGATCGCGGCGTAGACCATGTCGGCCATCGGGAATTCCGCAGCGAACGGCGCCGCGCCGGATACCTTGAGCGGCCCGTCGATGCGCGAGACCGGCGCGCCGACATGGCCATGCTGGCGGCGGATCAGCGGATCGGGGACGCCGCCCGGAATCCAGCTGTCCGGGGCGAGCGCCACCGCCTTCCCCATGGCGCCCTGAACCATCCCCTGGGCGAGCGCCTTGCCTTCGTCGAGGATGCTCATGCCGCGTCTCCCGCCAGACTTTCGAGCACCGCGACGATCGTCCGCCGCGCGAGTTCGACCTTGAAGCCATTGTCCTTGAGCGGCCGCGCGTCGGCCAGCTCGGCATCGGCGGCGGCGGTGAACGCCGCCTCGCCGAACGGGCGGCCGCGCAGGGCGGCCTCCGCAGTGGCGGCCCGCCAGGGTTTGTGCGCCACGCCGCCGATCGCGAGCCGGACATCGCTGACGCGGCCATTCTCCACCTCAAGCGCGGCGGCAACCGAGACCAATGCAAAAGCGTAACTCGCCCGGTCGCGCACCTTGCGATAAGTCGATCGAGCCGCGATCGGCAGCGGCGGCAATTCGATCGCGGTGATCAGCTCGCCGGGCCGGAGCGCCGTCTCGATCTCCGGCCGGTCGCCGGGGAGGCGGTGGAACTCGGCGAACGGCAGGCTGCGCGCACCCCCCGCGCCTTCCACATGGACGATCGCGTCGAAGGCGGCGAGTGCGACGCACATGTCCGAAGGATGCACCGCCACGCACGAGTCCGACGCGCCCAATATGGCGTGACCGCGATTGAAGCCGCCGATGGCGTCGCAGCCCTGGCCGGGCCTGCGCTTGTTGCAGCGGGAACCGTCGTCGTCGTAGAAATAGGCGCAACGGGTGCGCTGGAGCAGGTTGCCGCCGGCGGTCGCCATGTTACGGATCTGGGCGCTGGCGCCGGCGACGATCGCGCGGGCGAGCGCCGGGTAGCGCGTCCGCACCAGGCGATGCTCGGCAACGGCGGTGTTGGTCGCTGCGGCACCGATCCGCAACCCGCCCGCCGGCGTTTCGGCGATCGTCCGATCGAGCCCCGTGACATCGACCAGCATCGTCGGACGCTCGATCGTCTCCCGCATCAGATCGACGAGATTGGTGCCGCCGCCGAGAAACCTGGCATTGGGTAGGGCCGCCTTGCGCAGCGCCTCGCCCGCGTCGGCGGCACGGGCATAGAGAAACGGGGTCATGCCGCAGTCTCCGCAAAGGTCTCGGCAATCGCGGCGACGATGCCGTTATAGGCGCCGCAGCGGCAAAGGTTGCCGCTCATCCGCTCGCGAAGTTCGTCGGCGTTGAGCGGGATCTGCTCCGCGGCGAGATCGGCGGTGACGTGGCTCGGCACGCCGCGCTTGATCTCGCCGGCCATGCCGATCGCCGAGCAGATCTGGCCCGGGGTGCAATAGCCGCATTGGAAGCCGTCATGCTCGACGAACGCCTGCTGGAGCGGGTGCAGGGCCTCGGCCGTGCCGATCCCCTCGACGGTGGTGATCTCGCGTCCCTGATATTGCACCGCGAGCGCGAGGCAGGAGAGGATGCGCTCTCCGTCCGCCAAGACGGTACAGGCGCCGCACGCACCCTGGTTGCAGCCCTTCTTCGTACCGGGAAGATGGAGATGCTCGCGCAACAGATCGAGCAGGGAGACACGCGGATCGTCCGGCAGGGTCACGCGCGCCCCGTTCACGATGATGGTCATTGGCTCCTCCCACCGAGGTTCGGCAATGGTCGCGCGAAAGCACGGCGCGATCAAGCGGGGCCGCTCCGCCGGACCGGCCAGCCCACTCTCTACTGCGGCGAAGCGTTTCTCTCCCATGAGAGATCTTCACCCGTGCCGCCGATGCTTGGATGAGGCCTCGAATAAGAGGCCGAGCTCAGCGCGGCGCCATGCGCGGCCGGAACAATTGCCCGCCTTCGACGACAAGGACGATTCCAAGGACGGCAAGGCCGATCAGCAGATAGCCGATCGCCAGCGGCAAGGTCGTGCCGGCATAAGCCTGGCCGATTGCAGAGGCGACCAGCACCGCGCCGATGCTGGTGATGAATCCCTGGATCGACGAGGCGGTGCCGGCGATGTGGCCGACCGGTTCCATCGCCATCGCCCCGAAATTGGAGCCGCAAAGGCCGATGCAGGTCATGCTGAGCGCCTGGAAGGCCACATAGGTGACTAGGCTTTCCCAGCCCGCGACGATGACCAGAACGTGGACGACCGACAGCGCGATCAACGCGAGCACCGCCGAATGCGAGATCAGCCGGGTTCCGAGCCGCTCGACCAGCCGGCTGTTCGCGAACGAGGCGAGGCCCATCGAGAAGGCGCAGATCGCGAACAGCAGCGAGAAGCGCCGGCCGACGCCGAATTCGTCGACGAAGATCTGCTGGGCCGAGGAGACGAAGGCGATGATCCCGCCGAAGGTCAGCGACGCCGCGCAGGCATAGCCGATCGAATAACGCTCGGTCAGCGTCAGTGTGTAGCTCTTCCGTAAGTTCGCGATCGAGATCGGCAACCGCGCCGCGACCGGCAGCGTCTCAGGCAGGCGCAGCAAGGTCCAGGCGAGCACGAAGGCAGCGAAGGTGCCGAGCGCGTAGAAGATGAAGCGCCACGGGCCGATCGCAAGCAGGCCCTGGCCGATGGTCGGCGCCAGGATCGGCACCAGGAAGAAGATCATCTGCGCGATCGACATGGTTCGCGCCATCTGCCGGCCGGAGGCACCGTCACGCACGATCGCCACCGCCAGCACCCGGCTCGAAGCGGACATCAAACCCTGCAGCAAGCGCGCGCCGAGCAAGGCCTCGAACGTGCCGGAGCGCGCCGCGAACGCGCTCGCCGCGATGAAGCCGGCCAGCGTGGCGATAAGCACCGGTTTTCGCCCGAAGCGATCTGCGAGCGGTCCGTAGACCAACTGCCCGGCGCCGAAACCGAGCACGTAGACGGTCACCACCCATTGGCGATGATTGGCTTCGGTCACGAACAGGTCACGGCCGATATCGGCCAAAGCCGGCAGCATCAGGTCCACGCCGAGCGCGTTCACCGCCATCACGGACGCGATGAAGGCGACGAACTCGCGCGGGTGCATGGCGGACGGCGCTTTGTGCTGACTCATGCGGCGGCTATCGCCGTCCCGGGCCGGCACCACAAGCCGCGACCGGATCGGGCCGTCCGCACGCGGCAAGATTCCGAACCTGCCCGCGCACACAGGTGCTCCCGACGGCAAAATAAGCTAAGCTTCCTCCGGGCAGCAAGCGAGGCGGTCATGAAGGTCACGGTCACGGCACTGGCGAGCACCCTCCTGCTCGGATCCTCTCTTTCCGCGCAGACGCCCGACCATCGTGCCGCGCAGGCCCACGATCACCATGCGGCGCAGACCCTCGGCACGGTCAGGTTCGAGACGTCGTGCGCGCCCTCGGTTCGCCAGCGCTTCGACACCGCCGTAGCGCTGATGCACTCCTTCCAGTTCGGCCGTGCCATCGAGACGTTCAACGCGATCCTTGCCGCCGATCCCTCCTGCGCGATGGCGCATTGGGGCATCGCGCTGAGCCGCTGGAGCAATCCATTCGCCGGTTTCAAATCCCCGGCCCAATTGGCACAAGGGCTGGACGCGGTCGGCAAGGCGCGCGCGATCGGCACCGGAACCGCCCGCGAAAAAGCCTATGTGGATGCGGTCGCACAGCTGTACGTCGACAGTGCGCGCCGCTCCCAGTCCGAGCGCCTGAAGGCCTACGAGCAGGCGATGGCGGCGGTCAGCAATGCCTATCCTGAGGATGTCGAAGCGACGATCTTCTACGCGCTGGCGCTCGCAGCCGCCGCCGATCCGTCCGACCAAACCTACGCGCGGCAGCGCAGGGCCGGGGCGCTGCTCGAGCCCTTGTTCGCCCGCTACCCCGATCATCCCGGGCTCGCCCATTACATCATCCATGCCTATGACGAGCCGGCGCTCGCGGCGCGGGCGGCCGGGGCTGCGAAGCGCTACGGGGCGATCGCACCTTCGACGCCGCATGCGCTGCACATGCCTTCGCACACTTTCACCCGCGTCGGCGACTGGCAGGCCTCGATCGATACCAATAAGGCGTCGGCGGATGCGGCCCGGGCGGCAGGGCAACCGGCCGATGTCCTGCACGCCAGCGATTACATGATCTACGGCTACCTGCAGACGGGACAGGACGAGGCCGCGCGCCGGCTCGTCGCCACATCGGTCGAGGTGTTCCGCACCTTTGATCCCGCGAGGGCCAGCGGGGCGGCACCGGCGTCGGCCGCCTTCTTCGCGAACGCGGCGATACCGGCACGCTTCGCTCTCGAACGCCATGCCTGGTCGGAAGCCGCCGCACTCGCGCCGCACCCCAGCCCCTTTCCCAATGCCGACGCGATCACCTTTTTCGCCCGCGGATTCGGCGCCGCTTCTCGCAAGGACGGCGCCACGGCACGGGCGGCGATCGCGGCGCTGGAGCAGCTGCGCGGCAAGCTTGCCGACACCAATGACGACTATTGGACGGGTCAGATCGACATCGCCATGCGCGAGGTTTCCGGCCGGCTCGCGCTCGCCGAGGGCGACGTCGAGAAGGGCCTTGCCGATCTGCGCGACGCCGCCGCGCGCGAGGACAAGACCGAACTCGCATCGGTTACGCCGGGTCCGTTTCTTCCGGCACGCGAGATATTGGGCGACATGCTGCTGTCGCTCGGGAGACCAACCGAGGCGCTGGCGGAATATCGCGCGAGTCTGGAAAGAGACCCCAACCGTTTCTGGTCGCTCTACGGCGCGGCAAGCGCCGCCCGTCGCGCCGGCGACAGCGCAGCGGCCCGCGATCATGCGCGACGATTGCTGGAATTGACTCGCCGCGCCGATCCCTCGAGGCGGGCCGCGTTGGACGAGATGCGGCGTCTGACGGGCTGAGCACGGGCAAAGACGCCCCGCCGAACCGGGGTTCGACAGGGCGTCGCGAGCGCTCCAACGCCCTTCCCCCGGAAAGGGCAGGCACGCTGCAAGCTCCTTTCCAACTCGATCATTGAAGACGCGTTCCGACCTGGTCGATGGTTCGACCAGCCTGGGCGATAGACCGAGGCCGTCGATGGGGCCGCGTTGCAACGCGGCAGCAGACCAGGGTCTTTCGGCGGATGGCGCTCGTCGATGCGTTCGGCTAATCCCCTGTCTCCGCTAATCTGTCTGGCACGCGTGCGTCGATCGGTTTCCCTCCTCATCCTCGCCGGTCTGCTGCCAGTGATCGCGCTCGGCGGGACCTTCGGTGCGATCACCCTCGCCAACGAAGAAGCGGCGCTGAAGCGGCAGGCGCAGACCGACGCGCGGTTCGCGGCGGCTCTGCTTTCGGTCAAGCTGCAGAGCAACCTGAGAGCGGTCGAAATGGTGGCGCAGTCGCCAGCCCTGGACGGCGTGCCCGACCTGCAGCGGTTCCGCATCCTGGCCGCGCGCATCGTCGCCAACCAGCCGGACTGGCGCACCGTTTCCCTCGCCGATCCGGCGGGAAACCGGATCGCCGACGTGCCGATCGCCATTGGCGGGAAACAGACCGGCAAGGTCGTCGAAATGACCAGTCTCCGCCGAGTCGTCGCCAGCGGCCGACCGACGATCGGCAACGTCGTCGCGGGGCCGGGCGGGGTCCGCGCCTTCGCGATCCGGGCGCCCGTGCTGAAGGGCGGCCGGGTCCGCTTCGTCGTCACGGCGGTGGTGCCGGCGACGAGACTTCGCGATCTGCTCCTGTTCGAGGATCTTCCGGACGGTTGGACGGCCTCCGTCATCGACGCCAGCAACAGTCCGGTCACCGCGTCGGGGCAGCTCGCCGCGCAGGGTGGGCGCGCCGACCTGCTGGAGCGATCCGCACCGGTGGCGGGAACGGATTGGACGGTGCGCATCACTGCGCCGGCGAGGATCTTCTCCGCGCCGGTCGAGCGAGCCGTTCTGCTCCTGATCCTCGCGGCGCTTCTATGTCTCGGCGTCGTCTTGCTGCTGGCAAGAATGCTTGCGGCGGATTTGAAGGAAGGGCGCCAGCGCGACGCAGCCTTGCTGCAAAGCCAGCGGATGGAGGCGCTGGGGCGGCTGACCGGCGGCGTCGCGCACGACTTCAACAATTTGCTCACGCCCATATTGGGCGGCCTCGACATGATTCGCCGGAGGACGACGGACGAACGCAGCGCGCGCTACGCGGATGCGGCGCTGGCGAGCGCCGAGCGCGCCCGGTCTCTGGTTGGCCGGCTGCTGGCCTTTTCGCGCCGACAAAATCTCGCCCCCAGGTCGCTCGATTTACGAATGCTGATCGAGAACATGTCTGATTTGATCGCCCGCTCGCTCACTCCGGTGATCGAGGTGCGCGTCGAGGCGGAAGGGCCGGCCCGCCCCGCCTTGGCCGATCCCGGGCAGCTGGAACTCGCCATTCTCAACCTGGTCATCAACGCGCGCGACGCAATGCCGTGCGGGGGCACGCTGCGCATTGCGACCGGGTCGGCATCGCCCGAGATGATCGACGGGCTCCCGCCGGGAGACTATGTCTATGTGGCCGTCGAGGATGCCGGAAGCGGCATGGACGAGGCCACCCTCAAGCATGCGGTCGATCCGTTCTTCACCACCAAGGCCGTCGACAAGGGGACGGGTCTCGGCCTTTCGATGATCGACGGCTTCGCCGCCCAATCCGGAGGCGCGCTGCGCCTGCGCAGCGAAGTGGGCACCGGCACCACGGCAACGATCGTCCTGCCCTGCAGCCGGGAGGCGCCGGTCGTTTCCCAGTCGCCGGTGGCGATGCCGACGCGCCTTTCGTCCGGCCGGATCCTGCTCGTCGACGACGACGACGGTGTCCGCACGGCCACCGCGGAGATGCTGCGCGACGCCGATCAGGACATCGTCGAGGCCGCGAACGTCGACCAAGCCCTCCAGCGCCTGCGGGAGGACGGGAGATTCGATGCCGTCGTTACCGACTTCGTGATGCCCGGCAAATCGGGCGGCGATCTGATCCGACAGCTTCGGGCGGATCATCCACAGCTGCCGGTCCTGCTCGTCACGGGTTTCGTCACCGCGACGGAAGGGCTCCCCGACGACGTCGCGGTGCTGCGGAAGCCGTTCAGCAATGCGGAGCTGCTCGCTGCGATAGCGCGCCTCCAGCAGACCGAGGCGGCGGGGCCGCCCTCGCCCTGATCGGCGGATCCGCCTGCGAAGCCGCGATCACCTCCGTCGCAGCACGAGCGCCCAGCCGATCGCGATGATCGGAGCGGCGAGCGCGATCCACGAAACGAGATCGTACAGGCCGTCGCCGATCAGCCCGACGACGAGGCCGGCGAGGCTGAGCAGGGCGAGGACGATCGGAATAGCGAAGACGGAATGGCCGCGACCGCCGCTTGTCCGCGTCATTCCGCCGGCACCCATGCGCCATCCGGCTCGCCGCCGCGGCGCAATTCGCGCAGGCGCGCCTCGAGCGAAACGCGGCGCTTGCCGAGCCAGAGATAGAGGCCGCTGATCAGCACCACGATTGCGGCGATGTCGAGCAGGCCCCACAACAATTTGAGCGGCAGCCCGCCATAGTCGCCGAAATGAAGCGGCTGCGACAGGCGCAGCGCCAGCATGTACCAGGGCATGCGCCGGCTCGCGGTCAGTTCGCCGGTCTGCGCGTCGATCAGGGTCGGCCGGAAGATTCGGTTGGTCGCCGGGGTGCCGCCGCGCAGCCACACCGCATAATGATGTTCGCTGGTGAAGCGCACGCCCGGAAAGGCGACGAATTGCGGCTCCATGCCGGGCGCGGCGGCGCGCGCCGTGGCGACCGCGCGCTGCAGGGACCCGAAGCGTTCGACCGGTACCGGCGGCAGCCCCTGATAGGCAGCGGTCAGCTCGGCCAGCTGATCCCGCCGCCAGACGTCGACGAGCGGTTCGGACAGGGTGTTGATCACGCCGGTGAGGCCGACGACGCTCAGCCACATCAGGGTGACGATTCCGAGCAGATTGTGCAGATCCAGCCACCGGACCCGCTTGCTGCGCGACACCCGCACCGTGCCGAACTTCAGACGCCGCATGAACGGCGCGTAGACCACCGCACCCGAGACGATCGAGACGAAGAACAGGACGCCCATGAAGCCGAGGAAAAGCTTCCCTGGCAGTCCCAGGAACATGTCGACGTGCAGGGTGAGGAGGAAATCCATCACGCCGCCTCCGTTGAGATCGCCGACAGCCTCGGCGGTGCGCAGATCGAAAGCGGTGATGTGCATCTGGTCGGCACCGACCCGCGCCTCGGGGCCGGTGGTGACGTTGACCACAGGCCGATCGTCGTCCCAGCTCATGAACAAGGGGCGCTCGCCGGGGAACATGGCGACAGCCGTAGCGACGATCTCGTCATAGGTCTTGAGCGGCGTGCCGGCCGAGAGCGCCTTCAGCGCCTTGTTGTTTCCGCTGGCCGCGTCGATCTCGTCGTGGAAGATCAGCGGCAGGCCGGTGACGCACAGCATCAGCAGGAAGATCGTGCAGGCGAGGCTGGTCCATTTGTGGACCAGGTACCAGGCCTTGATCGTGCGGTTCGTCATCGGCTCCCTCGGGCGATCAGAATTCGAAGGTGACCGACGAGCGCAGGGTGCGCGGCTGCCCCTGAAGCAGGTAGCCGCCGAAGGCCGACGCCCAATAGCCCTCGTTGGTGACGTTCTCGGCACTCAGCCGCAATGTGACCGGATGGTCGGCGGCGACGAGCACGTAGCGGATACCGAGATCGACGCGGCTCCAGGCGGGCACGCGCTGGCTGTTCGCGACATCCAGATATTGGGCAGCGGTGTGGACGACGCGCGCGGTGATCGTCGCGGCGCGCAGGAAGGGCGGCACCAGCTCCACGCCCAGATTGGCCTGGAGATCCGGCACGCCGATCGCGCTGCGGCCGTCATTGATGCCGTTGAGGGTGCGGGTCAGCTTGGCATCGTTGAGCGCGAAGCCGCCGATGATGCGCAGCCAGTCGGTCGGCTCGCCGTTCAGCGAGACCTCGACGCCGCGATTGCGCTGCTCGCCGTCGACGACGAAGGTGAGCGCATTGGGGTTGGTCGGCGTCGGCGTCGACGCGCTGAACGCGCTCGGCTGCGTGATCTGGTAGAGTGCCACGGTTCCGGTGAGACCGCGCAACGCGATCTTGCCGCCAATCTCGTACTGGACCGAACGGAACGGCGCGAACACCTCGCCGGCATTGAGCGTGTTCGCGTTGAGCGGCGCCGTCGGGCCTTGGGCGAGGCCTTCGATGCGATTGGCGTAGAGCGACAGGCGCTCGGTCGGCCGGACGACGAGCCCGACGACGGGCGTGGTCGCCGATTCGCGATAGCTGGTCGTACGCAGCAAGGTGCCGCGATTATAGGCGTCGACGCCGATCCGCTGGTGCCGCGCACCGGCCGTCACCAGGACGCGATCGTTCCACAGGCCGAGCGTGTCGGAGGCGTAGAAGCTGGTGAACTCCGCGGTGGAGGCGCGCGGCAGGTCAACGAGGTCGCCGCCCGCCGACGGCAGGGTGGCATTGGTCGGCAAATCCACCATCCGAGCGTCATAGATGCTCGTGCAGAAGCTCGTCACCGCCACCGGCGCGGCGGCGCAGCCCTGGCGCGCGGCTAGCGGGAAATTACCCGAGGTAAAGGCATTGCGATTCTCGAGGAAGTTCACCGATGCGCCGAGGCTGAAGCGATGGCTGATAGGCCCGGTCTGGAAGCGCCCGCGAAGTCCGGCCTGGCCGCTCTGATTGTGATCCTCGCGCGGCACGTAGAGCCGCGCGGCGGTGCCGATCCCCGTTGCGGCGTTGGTGACGGTGATCGTCGAATATTCCCCTTCCTCGGTGCCGTTGCGCATGCCGGCGGCGAGGAAGGCGGTGATGTTGGGCGCGACATCGACCTCGGCGCGGGCGAGGACATAAAGGTCGCGCAGCTCCGTGTAGGTCCAGCGCTGGGCGGGATTGTAGCTCGGATCAGGCGCGTCCGGCACCGGCTGGCCGGCGGCGAGCCGCACCGTGGTGCGCGGCTGGTAGGCGTTCTGGTCCTCATAGCCGATGTCGAGGAAGAAGCGGCCCGGCCCGGTGCGGACATCGAAGCTCCCACCGAGCACGCCGACCCGGCGCCGGTCGTTGTCCACCGCCGTCTCGCCCTCGCGGTAGATGCCGTTGACGCGGAGCCCGAGCATGTTGTCACGCCCGAACCTGGTGCCGGCGTCGAAATTGCCGCCGAACAGGCTGTCGGCGCCGTAGCTTGCGGTGGCGCGTAGCAGGGTGCGCTCGGCCCGCTTGGGCACCAGATTGATGCTGCCGCCGATCCCGGATCCGCCCGGCGCCGCCCCAAACAGGAAGGCGTTGGCGCCGTTCAGCACCTGCACCCGCTCGTAGAGTTCGGGTGAGACGAGCTGGCGCGGGGTGACGCCGTAGAGGCCGTCGATCGACACGTCGTCGCCGCTTAGCGTAAACCCGCGCAGCACGAACAGCTCCGCCTGGTTGCCGAAGCCGTAGGTGGTGCGGACCGACGGCTCGTTCTCGAGCACGTCGCCGATCGTTTCCGACTGCTGGTCGAGGATCAGCTGGGCAGTGTAGCCGGTGACGTTGAACGGCGTTTCGAGCGCATCGAGATTGCCGAGGACGCCGATCGCCCCGTCCGACACGACCTGCCTCTGCGCCTGCTGGGCCGTGACGATGATCTCATCTTCGTCCTGCCTCGCATCCTGCGCAAAGGCACCTCCGGGAATCGCGACCAACGCGGCGATTCCGAGATGATAAAGCCCCCTCAAGAAATTAGACCTTCGCTATTGATAATCATTCGCAGCCACTAGGGGGCGGTAGCAGAGATTGCAACGGTCTTGGCGGGCAGGCGGACCGCCGTTCATGGCAGCCAACGGTGCTCGCGTTTTAGGAAGCGTGCCGGCCACGAGCAGGTGCGGTGCTGTCCACGATCACCGTCGGCGTGCAGCGCAACCGCCGAAGAGTGCGTCCACGGCAGCAAAGCGCCTGGTGAATCGATCATTGTCGAACGGCTGAGTTCGATGGATCACCGCCCCTCTATTGTCTCGAACGGTTATGGTGAGCGGCTGCCGGTGGCGCTTTGACATTTCGCGCCAGGCAACGAGCTCCGCAAAGTCCTCCGGGGCTGCGGCGGTCGCGTATAATGAGACGAAAGGACTGTTGACCAACGACGTGTAAAGGCCCGGTGCCGACGAAATCGGGATCCTGGGTCCGCGGCGAAAGAGGTTCGACGCAATCGGCGATTTGGCCCAGGAGGGGTGAAGAGACGTGCGATCCAACCAGATCGACGAGGTAAATCTCGGATCCAGCTTCCTCGTAACGGCCAGGACATTGTCAACGATATGTGTCGCCTCGTGAAGAAGGACATAGTCCAGAGCATTTGCAGGCGCGTCGATGGTCACGGTCGATCCGGAGCCGTCATCGGCGAAAATCGCCCGCTCTTTGCTGGTCAGGAACTCCGCGAGTGACTCGTTCAAAATCCCGGCACGAAGGGTGAGATCGAACACCGGAAAGCTTCCGTCGTTCACCACCGCGGTAAGTCCATTGCCCGCCCCTGCAGGGACATCGATGAAGCTGAGGTGACGCAGATGCGCGTGCAGTTTCTGCCGATGTAACGCGGGTAGGTTGCGCAGGGCATCGTCCACCTTGGCCCTTTGGGCAGCGTTCAGGAGATATGGCCGCGCGGACACCGCCCCTGAATCGACGTAGCTGCGAATGGCGTCCGGTGATGGCGGGCGAAGGCGCGACAGGAGGGATGCGGTTGGATCGACTCCCGCCGGGGCTTGCGCCACGTCCGCGCCTGCCTTTGGGGCAACGCACGCATCGGCGGCAAAGGCGCGTACCAGGAAGAGCAACGGCAGGGCGATCAGGGCAGCCGTGGGAAGCAGCGTACCTTTCCACTTTTGGCAAAACGGGTTCATTCGACACCTTCCGGTCGCTGATTGGCCTCGGTTGGCCGCGGCACGGCGACCAACCCCAGGCTAGCGACCAGGCCTACGAGCGCGACGGCGCCGACGATCAGGCCCGGCGCTGCCGGCCGGCCGCTCGCCTGGATCAGTGCGTTGGCGGCGAGAGGGCCGAGGCCGCTCAGCAGGGTGAAGCTGATGTTGAGCGACAGCGCGACGCCGCTGAATCGTACCCGGGCCGGAAACAGGCCTGCGATCAGATAGGCGAAGCTGCCGTTTGCGCCCGCGACGGCAATCGCCAGCAGCGGCAGCACGACGAGAAGGTTGGCGTCGCCACGGGCGAGCAGGGAATAGGCCAGGGGTCCGCCGATCAGCAGCAGCACGGAGGAGCCGAGCAGCAGGAAATTGGGCGGCACCCGGTCGGCCCACCACGATGCGGCGAGCAGCGACAGCGACATGGCGAGCAGGGCGACGTTCATCGCGATCGCCACCGCCTGGCGGTCGTAGCCGAGCACCTGGCCGAGATAGGCCGGCATGTGCGCGAACAGCAGGCCGTTGAACCCGGCGGTCAGCGCCACCACGGCGCAGCCGAGCAGGATCGAACCCGGATGCGTGCGCAGCACCTCCCGCACTGGCTGGCGCGCGGCGTCGTGGCGGATGCGGAGGAATTCAGGCGTTTCCTCCAGATTGCGGCGCAGCCAGAAGCTCAGCAGACCGAGCAAGCCGCCGATCACGAAGGCGATCCGCCAGCCATGATCGAGCATCGCTGCGGGACTGAGCCATGCGCCGAGGGCAAGGTTGACGAAGGCGGCGAGCAGCACGCCGCCATTGACCAGGGCGAAGACGATCCCGCAGGCAAGACCCGGCCGCTTTCCCGCCGTCTCGACGACGAAGGTGATCGCGCCCGGCAGTTCGCCGCCGATGCATAGGCCCTGGATGAAGCGCAGCAGCACCAGCAGGAAGGTGGCGGCGAGGCCCCATGTCGCATAGGTCGGGATCAGGCCGATGGCGAGCGTGCAGGCCGACATGGTGAAGACGGTGACCACGAACACGGTCTTGCGGCCGTAGCGGTCGCCATAATGGCTCGAGATCATGCCGCCGATCGGCCGCGCCAGATAGCCGATCGCGAAGATCGCGAGGGCAAGCGTCAATGCCAGCGGGTCTCCGGCCGGAAAGAAGGCGGCGGCGATCGCCTGGGCGAAAATGCCGTAGACGATGAAATCATAATATTCGAGGCCGCCGCCAAGTGCAGCGAGCAGGACCGATCGCCACTGACGACGGCCGACGTCAATGCGACTCTTCGCAGCCGGTGCCGAGTTCATCGCCACCGCACGCTCGGACCGCTCTGAACCGCGCTGTGCTGGGAGCCGGCTTGGTCAACAAGCCCCCGGATCTCGGATCGCATCGAATGCTCCTTCATTCACTCGCTTCGACAGATAGCGGCTCCGATTGCTCCTTCGTACACTCCGATGACTACCGCTGTAGCGGACTGGGAAAGAAAAGAGACATCGAAGCACCTCGGTCTACATCGCTCGCCATGATTACGACGGAAACTATGTTTCGATGGTTCTCGCGTCGCAGGTGGTTAGAGCTCGAAGATCATGTCCCTCGTGCCATGCAAGACCGAGCCTTTCTGGCTGAGGCCGGCGTGGTCAAGGGATCAATCCGAAAGGCAACGCTTGCATACCGTAACGATCGCGCCCGTCATCACCGCCAACGACCGCAAGGCCTTCGTGGACCTGCCGTTCCGGCTCTACCGTGACGACCCGCATTGGGTACCGCCGCTCAAGGGTGAGGCGCTGGGGCTGATCACCCCCGAAAAGAACGGCTGGTTCAGCCACGCCAAGGTCCAGCTTTTCCTTGCTTGCGAAGGGAAGCGCGTGGTCGGGCGCATTTCGGCCCATATCGACACGCTCGCGCTCACCATGCCGCGGGAGCAGGGCTTTGGTCCCGGCGTCGGTCAATGGGGCTTGATGGAGGCCGAGCGGGAAGACATCTTCCTCGCTTTGGTGGCGCGCGCCGAGCGCTGGCTGCGCGATCAGGGCATGACCCGGGCACTGGGACCCATCAGCATGTCGATTTGGGAAGAGCCCGGCTTGCTCGTCGAGGGATTCGACCATCCGCCGACCATCATGATGGGCCACGCCCGGCCGGAATATCGCGACTGGATCGAGCGTGCGGGATATTCTCCGGTCAAGAAGCTCCTGACCTACGAGCTCGACATCACCGGAAATTTTCCGAAGATCGTCCAGCGGATCATCAAGTCCGGCGAGGCTAATCCGCGCATCCGCATCAGGGACACGGACAAAAACCGGTTCGAGGAGGAGGCGGCGATCATTCTCGCAATCCTCAACGACGCCTGGAAATCGAATTGGGGCTTCGTTCCGCTGACCGAGCCGGAAATTCGCGACGTTGGCGTGAAGCTGAAGCCGATCGTCTTCAACGACCTCATCCAGATCGCCGAGCTGGACGGCAGACCTGTCGCCTTCATGCTCACCCTCCCCGATTTGAACGAGGCGACGAAAAGCCTCAACGGCTCGCTCCTGCCGTTTGGCTGGATCAAGCTGCTCTGGTGGCTTCGCAAACCCAAGGTGAGGACCATGCGCGTTCCGTTGATGGGCGTGGTCAAGGAGCTTCAGACGTCGAGACTGGCCAATCAGCTCGCCTTCATGATGATCGAGCGTATTCGCCGTGCGGCCGTCGACAAATACGGCGCGACCCGCGGCGAGATCGGCTGGATATTGGACGACAATCGCGGAATGCTCTCCATCGCAACAACGATCCAAAGCGACATCAACAAGGTGTATGTCATCTACGGACGATCGCTTTGAGCTATGACTCGAAGACGTCTCGGTCGATCCCCATGCACTACAATGGTAATGACTCCCCTCCGAACCGCAACGTGCACGTAGGAGGAACCGCACAGGGTGCATCGGACGGCAATTTCGCCGCTGATTGGAGTTGCAGATGAGCACGAATATTCGTGATGAGTCGGGACCGAATCTCAAGACCCTTCCGGCCCTGCCCCGTTTTCACCACGCAGCCTACGTCTCTTCCGACCAGGAACGAACCCGTCACTTCTACGAAGATATTCTCGGGATGGAGCTGACCGGGTTCTGGGTCGAACATGAAGTCATCGGAGGCATCGCACACGAATTCAGCCTTTCCCTGTACGCGCTGGGTGACGGCAGCGCGCTGTCCTTCTTCAACTTCGCCGATCCCGAAATTCAACAGCAACATGCCGCGCACAGGCAGGGATTGTTCGTCCACCTGGCACTCAGGGTGAATGAGGATCACCAGGAACAGCTCCGCTGCCGGCTCCATGCAGCGGGCCTCGAGGCTTCGGAATTCGATCACGGCTACGCGCGCTCGCTCTACGTCCAGGATCCCGACGGCCAGATGATCGAATTCGCGGTGGAGCCCGAGCTGATGGACAGCATCGCGGTGCACCAGCGCGCCACCGCCCACGAGGCGCTGCGCCGTTGGCAGGGCGGAGACAGAACCGTCAACAACACCTTGCCCAGACAGCACTGATCCCTCGATCGGCGGCCTCGGCAAGCGTCCCGGGCACAACGCTGGCATGCTGGATCGACGGCATCGGCATGCCGGCGCTGTGTCGGGCATGTGCTCGTCCAAGTGGCGGCGTCACGGCAGACATCCCGATCCAAGCACCGCAGAACGGCCTCCCGAGAAGGCGGCGTGGAACGCGACGCCGCGTCCAATCTCCAGGCCCGAACGGTGCCGATCATTTCCGCCGCTCGGCGCGAACGCGTCGCTCCTCCTCAATTCTCGTCCCGGAGTAAACTCATGTCTCTTTCGATCGAACGCCTCTTGCGGCGGCGCACGGCCGCATTCATCGCCAGAACGGCCCTGACCTTTCCTTTTTGGGCGAGCGGCATCGTCAAGCTCGTCGATTTCGGGGGAGCACTCGCCGAGATGACCCATTTCGGTCTTCATCCGGCGACCTTTTTCGCCGTCGCGACGATCGCCGTTCAGCTCGGAGGTTCCTTCCTGATCATCGTCGACAGATTGGCCTGGCTGGGCGCCGGCGCGCTGGGCGTCTTCACCGGCCTGACGGTGATCGTGGCACACCACTTCTGGTCGATCGCCGAGGAACCCGCCCGAACCATCGCCTTCCACACTGCGATGGAGCATGTCGGCATCATCGGCGGCCTCTTTGCAGTCGCCATCCTGGCGGCCCGCCCGAGTTCCGAGCCGGTGTGAGGCATGCACGGCTCGGCATCGGCGGCACCGCGCCGGTGCCGAGCCTCAATGCGCGCGGCCCTGCTTGCGCGCTTTCATCAGGTCCGGGGCCGCTGCCCTAAGTGCGGGCGTGGACCTATCCTCCGTTGTCGCAGAGGTCGGCGATCCCCGCCAAAGCGTCACGCTCGATCTTCACCAGCTCGTCGAGGGTCAGCTCCAGCGCGACCTTCTGAGCCCGCAATTCTTCTATGCGCTCCCGGCAGCGGCCCGCTAATCCGCGCATCTGCACGACATGACGAGGATCGGCGTCATAGAGGGCGAGGAATTCGCGGATCTCGCGAAGGGAGAAGCCGAGCCGCTTGCCCCTGAGGATACGCCGCATGCGGTTGGTCTCACGCCGGGAATAGACTCGTTGGGTTCCCACGCGCTGGGGCGCGATCAGGCCTCGATCCTCGTACAAGCGCAACGTTCGCGGCGTGATGCCCAGGCTGTCGGCGACCTCCTGAATGCCTCGCAACTGTTCAATTCCGTCCGGCATCGGCGACCTCTTCATCCTCCACTCGCGTCTGTTCGCCTGGCCGATGGATGGCTCGGTGGTGCACGGTCTCGGAGCCGGGCGGCGCGGGCCGATCCTCTTGCCACAGCGTTTCTGCAGAAAGGTTCATCCATGAGACCCGATCTGCTCCGCGTCGCACCGGCGCGCCGGATCGGGCATCCGGATCGGCAAGCATGGAGCGCAGGCCGACCACCGGTGCGCCGGAGCGAAACAGACAAGGGGCGGAGCCTCGCTGCGAAGCCGGGCCGGAGCGGGTCGCGACAGCGGACGCTCTCCAACCAGCGACAACGCGACCATGCCGCCGATCAGCACAGCCGCGGCAGCCGCGACCAGCAGGCGATCGAAGAAAGCGTTCCAGCGCATGTTCAACGCTCGAGCGCCGGGAGCGGCCGCAGCCGAGCGGGACGCTGCACTCGCGTGCGGCAAGCGGGCTGTGCGCCAGCCACTCGCCCGCCCTCAGTCGGCACAGGGTCGCTGCCGCGGCACGGCCGCCGACGCGGCCCGCCGCCGCAGAGCCGGATTGTTCCTGCCCCGCATCCGAAAGGACGGCCGCTCCTTGTCGAGGAAAGCTAGGATCGAGCGCGTGACGGTTCTGGGGCACTGCCAGGGCGCAAAATGGCTTGCGGCGATGAACATCTCGAGCTCGGCACCGGGGATCGCGCCGGCGAGATACGCGGGATGGTCGTCGGTGATGAACTCGTCATGGTCGGCGCCTGCGATCAGCACCGCAGGGACGCTAATCGAGCCGAGTTCCTCCGGTGCGTAATCGGGTTGAGCCTTCTGCATCGCGCGAACGGCGGCACTCAGGCGGGGAAAAGCGTCAGGCGTTTGGGAAAGCGCCCGGTAATCTGCCACGAGCCGCGGGGCGACTGCGGCAAGGATCGGTGTTTCGCCAGCTCCGCTCCGAACCCCGCGCCGATCCATGTTCGCACCGAACGCGTACACACGGCCGAGCCGCGCGCCATGGCGCCTGGCAAGCACGAGGGCAGTGACCGCGCCGTCGCTCCATCCCACGATCGCCGGGCGCTGCAACTGCAGGCGATCGATTATGGCAAGAACATCGGCGGCCAACAGTTCGTAGCTCAGCGGCCGATCGCCGAGGCTACTGCGTCCATGGCCCCGGGAGTCCATGAGAATAACACGATGGCCGGCGGCGGCGAGCGCCGGCACCTGCTCGCTCCATGCGCGGCTGCTCGACAGCCCGCCATGCAGAAGGATCACCGGCGCACCTTTGCCGATGCTGCCGAACCAGAGCTGCGCGCCATCGCGGCGCAGATACTGCTGCGTCGGGATCGGCGGCAATGCCCGCTGCGCCGGGAGCGTCCGCCACGCCGGCGGCGCGGCGCGAAGATGCGCAGGGGCGCCAGGCGCCGGACTGAGGCCCGCGGCAGCACAGCCGGCGAGGAGCATGCATATTCGGCGCCGCCAATCGCTCGATGAAGGCGCAGCGGGACGACCCGATCTTGCCAGAACTTTTCGCATCCGGTGACTTCCTGGGGAGCTATGACCGCCGCCAAGCAGGCCGCGAGGGTGGCGGCCGGAATCGTGTCGCGGGCGATCGGCTTACGACGCCGCTTCAGGCGACCTTGGACAGCCTGCCCGTCACATCCGCCGTGAACGCGGCGACGAGCGCGTCATACGCCGGTGCCGAATGCCAGAAGGGCGCATGGCCATCCCCGCTCAGTCGATGGGCTCTCCCGCCCCACAAATTCTCGAACCGGATGCTTTCGATGTAGGCGAGGTTGACCAACGGATCGCGGCTTCCGTTGATCACCGCAATGGGGAGCGTGGCGCTCTCGACCGCATGCCGCTGATCGATCCCTGCGCCGGCCTGCGCCGCGGCGAACAGCCGCTCCCGAAATCGTCCGTCCGAGCGGATGATCGCGGCCCGCAGAAAGGGCTCGACGGGCTCTCCGAACATCGCACCGGCGAAAGCCTCGACCTCATCGGCGGACAGATCGCGCTTCGCGGCCGGCAACTTCGCCGGATTGGCCAGAAAGCCCTCTGCAAAGCCATTGCGGCGGATCGGCGGTGTGCCGGTGAGGATCAGCCCCTTCAGCCCGGGGAGCAGATCGATCATCTCGATCGCGATATGGCCGCCGAGCGACCAGCCCAGAACAATGGCCTCATCGAGCCCTAGGGTTTCGATCACCTCGGTTACCGCGCTCGCCAGGCCCGGCAGCGTGTAGGTCCGCTCGGGATCGGAAGCATTTGCGGACTCGCCATGCCCCGGCAAGTCGAGACTGATTAGCCTCAGACTCTCGCCCAGGGTTCCTTGCCATTGCCGGCCGAACACGGCGGCACAGGACGAATTGCCATGCACCATCACCAGTGGCGTGCCGGACCGTTGGTTATCCTGGACCGAGATCACGCCGTGCGAGGTCTCGATGTGCCTGCGGACGGGAGGGTGAGTCACGAGCGTCTCCTTGATCATTTTGATCGGCGGCCGCGCGGGCCGGCTGCCGAAATCGTTGCAGCGAACGATCTCTTCTGGCGAGGAGCGATAAAGCCGCGGGTTGAATCGTAAAAGTCGAATGGCGCTTCAGATGTAACAGATGGAATAAAGATGCCCAAATGATCTCTCCTTCGGTGGCCATATGATTTGCCAGCGACGCGATATCTCAAGAAGTTTTTTTTCGAATTGCGCGTTCTTCAGGAAGCATTTCCAAACGATCGTAAAACGATTGTTGCGCGTGCAACACGCCGCCGCCCTGATGCAACCAGACGGTAGCGCGCTCCCCCTAGAGACCCGACGCCTTAGGAGGAGACCTCATGAACGCCCCATGGAACGCCCCCGAACACGCGCAATCCCTCAAGGATCAGATTGACGGGTTGCCGATCGAACAGCTCGATGTTGGGCGCCCGGATTATTTCGAGCTCGGCGTCGCCGAGCATGCTCTGCATCGGCTGCGGCGCGAGGCGCCTGTTCATTATTGTGCCGGGGGCCTCTACGGCGCCTATTGGTCGATCACCCGGCACAGGGATGTCGAGGCCATCGAACTCGATCCCCAAACCTTCTCTTCCGATCATTTCAACGGCGGCATCACGATCGCCTCGCATCCGGACGAACCGCAATTCTTCCCCGCTTTCATCTCGATGGATCCGCCGCGCCACGGCGAGCACAGGAAAGCGGTGGCGCCGGCTTTCTCCCTCGATCGAATGAACGCGTTCGGCGAGCAGGTCCGCTTGTGGTGCGCCGAAATCCTCGACGACCTGCCGATCGGCGCAGCTTTCGATTGGGTCGATCGCGTGTCGATCGGGCTCACCGCACGCACCCTCGCGCTTCTGCTCGGAGTGCCCCAGGCACATGCGCGTGACCTCATCCGCTGGTCCGAGGCCGCCGTGGCCCTTCCCGGCCACCCCCTGTTCCCGACGATCGAGGCGAAGCTCGCCGCCTTGCACGAATGCTTCGCGATGTTCGACTCGATCTGGGAGAAGCGGCTCAGCGATCCGAGCGGCGGCGACCTCGTATCACTCCTCGCCAGTCGCCCGGAAACGCGCAACATGGCGAAAGCGGAATTTCACGGAAACATCCTCCTGCTTCTCGTCGGCGGCAACGACACGACCCGCAACAGCATCAGCGGGAGCGTCGTGGCGTTCGATCGCCACCCTGCGGAGCTGGCCAAGCTTCGCGCGGACCCCGGCCTCATTCGCAACCTGGCACCGGAGATCTTCCGTTGGCAGACGCCCCTGGCTCACATGCGCCGCACGGCCGTGCGAGACGTCGATTTCGAAGGCCGGCGGATCCGCAAGGGCGACAAGGTCGTCTTGTGGTATCTGTCCGCCAATCGTGACGAGAGGATTTTCGACGAGGGCGATGCGTTCGTGATCGATCGACGCAACGCGCGCCGTCAGCTCGCCCTCGGCGCCGGCATCCATCGATGCATTGGGGCGCGGGCCGCCGAATTGCAGGTGCGGATCTTGTGGGAGGAGATCCTCAAGCGCTTCCGGCGGATCGACGTGACGGCTGCGCCGAGAAGGACACCTTCCTGCTTCATCCACGGGTTCCAGGATCTGATCGTCAAGATCCCGGAGCGCGCGTGACGCCGCCAAGAGCAACTGCCGCAGCGCCTCGGCGCAGGCGGCGGGAAGACTTGCCCAATGTCGTGCGAATGCCGACGGCAAACGATCAAGCGGCGCTTCATCCCGGCTGCCAAGCACCGGACTCCTGGTAAAGGGCGTCGCGCAGGGCCCTCACCTTGCGGTTCAATCCGGCGAGTTGTTCGGGTGTCTGGTGCGAGGCCTCCAGCAACGCGCTGCCAAGGCAGCCGGCGTCGGGCCGAAGAGCTCTGCCCTTGTCCGTCAACGAAATGAGCACCTGACGTTCGTTGATCGGGTTGCGCTTCCGGACCAGGATTCCGTTGGCTTCGAGCCGCTTCAGCAGGGGCGTGAGGGTGCTCGATTCCAGGGCAAGCCGATCGGCAATGGCACCGACGCTCTGCCCATCCTCTCGCCACAGGATGTTGAGCACCAAAAATTGCGGGTAGGTCAGCCCCATCCGGTCGAGCAGCGGCTTGTAGACGCGCTGGATCGCGATCCCGGCGGAGTAGATTGCATAGCAAAGCTGCTCTTCCAGGGGCACCGGCCCCGTATCCGTCGTCATCAAATCGCCTTTCGCGTGCAGGTCCGAACTTTGATATCGCAATAAGACTTGGGGGAACAAGCGTTACCGGAAGCGCGTGACCGCCGAGTCCGACACCTTATGCCTCAACGGCTGTGACGCGACAGAACCGGGGGCGCCGCCGGCACCGCGCGTGCCCGCCGTATCAAGGATCTGCTTGCCGAACCTCACAAGTTCCGGTCTCTGCGGGTCGTGCGCGTAAACACCTGGACCAGGCGTGATCGCAGGCTCCGCAGCATTCCGAACGGGAGACGACCTTTGCTCGAAAGATCCCCGCCAATGGCGTCCTGGTCGGCAGCGTTGGTGGCCGCCCTCGTCGGGTTCGGCGGCACGATCGTACTGGTCGTGCAGGCGATGGAAAATATGGGGGCTTCCGTCGAGGAGATCGGGTCGGCGGTTACCGCCTTGTGCCTGGGAATCGCGCTTGGCGGTGCAGCGCTTTCCTTCCGCCTCCGCATGCCCGTGATTCTCGCATGGTCCACCCCCGGCGCCGCGCTTCTGGCGGCAGCCCCGGGCGTCGATTGGCCGCTGGCACTGGGCGCTTTCCTCGCTGCCGGCCTGTTGATGATCGTCCTTGGCGCAATCCCGTGGCTGTCTCGGCTTGCGGAACGCATTCCCGGTTCGATCGCGTCTGCGATGCTCGCCGGCGTCCTGCTGCCCTTTTGCCTCGAGCTGTTTCGGCTGACGGCGGTCGATCCGCTCCTGGTCACGACCCTCCTTGCCATCTTCGTCGTCGCCCGGCGCCGATTGCCCCTGCACGCATTATTGCTGGTTCTCGTAGGCGGCGTCGCGCTCACCCTCGTGAGGGGCACCCTGGCGCCGCTGCCGGCGGGCGAGACCCTAGGCAGGCTGCTGCCCGTCCTTCCACGCTTCGACGTACGAACGCTCATCAGCGTGGGGCTTCCCTTGTTCCTGGTCACCCTCGCGTCCCAGAACCTGCCCGGCCTGCTGGTTCTTCGCAGCGCCGGCTATGGCCCGCCCCCGCGATCGCTTCTCGTCGGCACTGGGCTCGCCACCGTGGCCGGGGCACCGTTCGGCGCCCACGCGGTCAACCTTGCGGCCATCACTGCGGCAATCTGCACCAATGCGGAGGCGCACCCTGATAAAGACAGGCGCTGGATCGTCGGAATGCTGTACGCGGGCTTCTATCTCGTCCTCGCACTCTTCTCGCCGGGTCTGGTGCGCCTGTTCCTCGCTTTGCCTCACGCGGTGGTGGCTGCGCTCACCGGCCTTGCCCTTGTTCCGGCATTTACCGGCGCGGCCGGCGCGATGCTGTCGGGACACGAAGATCGCGAACCGGCCATACTGACCTTCCTTGTGACCGGATCGGGCATGACCATGCTGGGGCTTGGATCAGCCTTCTGGGGCTTGATGATCGGTTTCGCCGCCTTGGCCGTCACCGGAGTGCTGCGAAAAGCCTGAGCACGGGCGTACGGATTGCCCTGGTGACGATACCGCAATAACAGTTGCGAGCTAATAGCAGATGATTGCCTGACTACAACTGCCATAATGTTCAGGCGATCCGCATCAGTACTGAAACAGGTCGAGGTTATTCGTCGCCACATCGAGAAACAGATGTGAGTGAACGAAATGCAGTCAAACATGATCTCCCGCTTGTTGCTGTGGAACCTGGCGGTGATGGTTACCGGTGCGGCGATCCTGGCCCAGCCAGGCGCCGCTTCCGCCGCCGATCCGCTCGACGAGCCGCGGACCGCGCTCGTTCGGATCGATGATCTCGACCTGGGCTCTGCGGAGGGGCAGCAGAGGCTCGATCGCCGCATCGGCACTGCCGCACGCCGCGTGTGCGGGTTCGAGCGTATGCTCAGCCGCGTCATCAGAGAGTGCATGGCGGAGGCAAAGCAGAGCGCCATCTCCCAGCTCCGACAGGCCGCACCGGTGACGCGGGAGGCCGACGCGCCCGCTCCGGGACGCGTCGGCGACGTATATTCTCGTTAGCGCAAGCCTGAAGCCCGCTCCGCGTCCTTTCGGGGCGGGTCGAAGGTCTACTCTCTTCTGCCGTCCCGATGGACCCGGCGGTGCCACAAAACGCCTACGGACGTAACGGATGGCGACCTTCCCGAAGTCGTCCGCCAGCGTCTCGGCTAGTCCGCTCGAGATCGTGATCGTGATGGGACATGGGTATCGAGAGGCCGCACACCATTCTGCCTTGCCGATCGGTCACCAGACAGCTTGGGCGGGAGCACTCGCTCCGGCATCCGAGGCGTCGGCTTTGCCGCGAAGCTCCCGGGCGAGGGCGACGAATGCCCTGAGCGCGACCGAAGCGTTGCGCCGCCCTCGGTGATAGAGACAAAGCGCCGACAGCGGCGGCGTCCAATCTTCAAGGACGCGGACCAGTCGCCCCGCGCGAATGTCGGCAAGCACGTCCGGCTCCATGAAAAAGCCGAGACCAATTCCGGAAAGCACGACCGCGCGGGAAAGGCTTGCCTCGTCCGGGGTAATCGGCCCTTCGAGGTCGACCTGGACCGTCTCTCCAATCTCTTCGACGATCACCGCGTCGGAATACGTGATCGACGGCGGCACCGTTCCGACGGTCTGATCCGCCACGTCGCAGACACCGGCGGAGCGGCTCGTCCCACTGCCTCTGCCCGTCACGCGCAACGGGCCGGATATTTGACGGTTCGCCTCGAATGCGCCGCCGCGCCCAAAAAAATTGAAATATTATACTTGATAGAATTGATAGATTTGATATCTGACCGCCACCGCCGCGGAGGGAGTGTCCCTTCCGCCGGCTTGGTGCTCCTCCAGCCCTGACCCGGCCGGGGGAGCCTCGGGTCGACACGCGGTGCAGGCACGTGCCGTGCAGCCTTCGAGCGCCACGGCCGGGCACGGACGGATTTACCGGCCGGGTCACGTGGCTGCGAACGGCGGTGGATCCGCTTTCGAAGGAGGTCCAAGAATGAATTCGCACCATCAAGACGCGCTGGATTTCGCCCGACGCGCGCGCGCAAACCAGGATCGGCTGACTGCCGATCTGAAATCGCACTACGACTTCATCATCTGCGGCGCGGGGTCATCCGGCTCGGTGGTCGCTCGGCGGCTGGCCGAGAATCCAGATGTGCAGGTCCTGCTCCTCGAAGCGGGCGGGAGCGACGAGGTCGCTCCCGTGCTCGATCCCGCGCAATGGCCGACGAACCTCGGCAGCGAGCGCGACTGGGGTTTCCAGGCCGAGCCCAATCCGCACCTGAACGGCCGTTCGCTGTCGATGTCGATGGGCAAGGTGCTCGGCGGCGGCTCCAGCATCAACGTGATGGTCTGGGCCCGCGGGCACCGCAGCGACTGGGATCATTATGCGGCGGAGGCCGGCGACGAGGATTGGGGCTATGACAACGTCCTTTCACTCTACCGCCGAATCGAGAATTGGCAGGGCCGGCCGGATCCGGAATTTCGCGGCGCATCGGGGCCGGTCTGGGTCCAGCCGGCCTCCGATCCCAGCCCGGTTGCGCATGCGATGCTGGCCGCCGCCTCGGAACTCGGCATCCCGACATTCGATTCTCCGAACG
Source organism: Sphingosinicella sp. BN140058 (assembly GCF_004135585.1). NCBI lineage: Bacteria > Pseudomonadati > Pseudomonadota > Alphaproteobacteria > Sphingomonadales > Sphingosinicellaceae > Sphingosinicella > Sphingosinicella sp. BN140058. Next base: position 1,608,588 of record NZ_CP035501.1, read on the forward strand.
GCGAGATGATGGAAGGTCCCGGGGGGGCCGCGATCAGCGACATGCTGGTCCGCGACGGTCAGCGCCAGTCTCTGTATCGTGCCTACCTCCATCCGTGGCTCGATCGCCCAAACCTTACCGTGCTGACCGGCGCAACGGTCCGCCGGGTGGTTCTCGACGGTAAGCGGGCCACCGGAGTGGAGATCGTGCATGGCGGCCGCGTCTCGACCATCGGTGCACGCAGCGAGATCGTGCTGTCGCTCGGCGCGATGCACACGCCGAAGGTGCTGATGCATTCCGGAATCGGCGACCGCGACGAGCTAGGGCGCCACGGCATTCCGCTCGTGCAGCATCTGCCCGGCGTCGGTCGCAACCTGCAGGATCACGTGTCGTTCGGCTGCATCTGGGAATATGCCGAGCCCATCGCGCCCCGCAACAGCGGCAGCGAGGCCACCCTTTACTGGAAGAGCCGGCCGGATCTCGATGCACCGGATCTGCTCTTCTGCCAGGTCGAGTTTCCGGTCCCCAGCGAGCGAACCGCGGCCCTCGGCGTTCCCGAGCATGGCTGGACCATGTTCGCCGGCCTCGCACGTCCTGCCAGCCGAGGCCGCCTGCGGCTCACGAGCGCAGACCCGATGGCGCCGATCACGATCGATGCCAACATGCTGTCGGATCCCGCCGACATGGAGGCTGCCGTCGGTTGCGTCCAATTGTGCCGGGAACTCGGCAACGCCCAGGCGTTCAGCCCCTACGTCACACGGGAGGTCATGCCCGGCAACGTCGCCGGAGACGATCTCGAGGACTATATCCGCAACTCGGCCGTCACCTACTGGCACCAGACCTGCACCGCGAAGATGGGTCAGGATGCGATGTCGGTCGTCGACCACAAGCTGCGGGTCTACGGTGTCGATGGCTTGCGCATTGCAGACGGTTCGATCCTGCCGCGGGTGTCGACCGGAAACACGCAGGCGCCCTGTGCGATCGTCGGTGAGCGGGCAGCAGACATCCTGCGCGTAAGCCACGGCCTCTGATCCTCGGATAAGATCCCGCTTTTCCTCCCGTGCGCGCCGGACGGGCTGGGGCGTGCCCCCCTCGAGCCGATCGCCTCGAACAGGCTCGAGGGGCCGTGCGCACCAGCCCCGGCCGGCGCAGAAGGTTAGAAAATCCATGTATCACTTCACTGACATGCCGCAGGGGATCGGCCCCCGAACGATGCCACCGATCCCGGCCGCCCAGCTCGGGCGCGTGCTGGTCATCGACGATGACCCCACTGCCCGCGAGCGGATCATGCAGCCGCTGACGGACCAGCAATGCGTGGCCGTGGGCACCATGCGGCGTGACGCCGCGCGTCACCTTCAGACGGATCAATTCAGTCTGGTCATTCTCGATGTCAGGCGCGAAGCCCTGAACGGCTTCGACACCCTGCGCCAGGTTCGGACCCGTTCCAACGTACCGGTGATCCTGATCACCGAGGCACGCCATGACGAAATCGATCGCGTGCTGGCACTCGAGCTCGGTGCTGACGACCTCCTTCCGCAACCGTTCAGCGTGCGAGAGCTCATCGCGCGGGCGCGCGCGATCCTGCGCCGGCAGGAATATGGCCGCCGGTTCACCGGGCCATCGCCAAGGGGCGGCTACCGTTTTCAGGGCTGGGAATTGCGTCACACGATCCGGACGCTGACCAATCCCGCGGGTAACGAGGTCGAGCTCACCAAGAAGGAATATGCCCTTCTGACCGCATTTCTGGACGCGCCCGGCCGGCCGCTGTCCAGGCTCCATCTCATGCGGGCCACACGCACCCACGAAGACATTTTCGATCGCAGCATCGATGTTCAGGTGCTTCGGCTCAGACGCAAGCTGTCCGCACATCCCCGCGGCGGCGACCTGATCAAGACGGAACGGAGCTATGGCTATCGGTTCGACGCGACTGTCGAGACCCTGTTCTGAGCTTGCGGACGCATCGCCTACCGCCCAGCAGACGCAAGCGAGACCTCCGACGGCGTCGGCAACGCCACCGGTTTAGCTTGCTAGGCAAAGGGCGACAGGAATGCAGCCAGCCGCAGCCAGGGGGCGGCTCGACTCTCCTCCCCTTGCTCAGTTTTGCAGGTCCGCGCGGTCGCCTTCGCGCGCTCCCGCCAGCTCGATCGGGCGTGGCCGGCGCAAGTCAGGCCTCGGCGCTTTCGGATGACGCGTGCACGAGGTTCCGGGGTCTGAGTGCCGAGGTCGCTGCAGAACCTCGCCTCGGGTTCCCGACCTTCACCGCTCGGGACCCCGGAATAGCAGGCGCATCCGATGGCTGGACTTTCAGAATGACAAGGCAAGTCCGCATATTCCTTGTTCTTGAACAGCTCGGCTGACCTGTCAATCGCCCCCTTGTTTCCGATGCAACGCGTTGCATCGCCAGCAAGTCATTCCTCTCCGACGTGCCACGCGGTTGATCGCCTCATCGCACCGGGCAGTCCGCTGGCCGATAGTTAGGAAAGAACTGTTACGGTTGTTACCATCGCTATTCTTGGCCGAGGAAAACGACCTTAGAGGCGCCTCGACCTCACGGGGAGGTAACCAATGAGGTGTTTGCAGTGACTTTTATGAACAATAGTGAGTTCACGTCCCAGGCGAAGGCGGCGCGTGTGCTGGTCGTGGACGACGATCCGGCGATGCAGCGCATGATCGTCGCCTACCTGATCGAGCACAATCTTCGTGCCACCTCGGTCTCCGGGCGCGAGGGCCTGATGCGATCGATCACAATCCGCGAGCCGGACCTGGTGGTGCTCGACCTTCACCTCGGTGAAGATGACGGGCTCGACATCCTGCGTGAGCTCCGCGCCAGGAGTGTCGTCCCGGTCATCCTCATCACCGGCGGTCGCCGCGAGGAGGTCGATCGGGTGCTGGGGCTCGAGCTCGGAGCCGACGACTATCTGACCAAGCCCTTTGGCCTTCGCGAACTGCTTGCCCGTATCCGCGCGGCGCTCCGACGCCGCAGCATGGATCGCATGAGCCCGGCCAAGCAGCGTGAATGCACCTTCCGCTTCGCCGGCTGGACATTCGACCAGCGCCAGCGCCAACTCACCTCGCCGACCGGCGAAGTCGTCGTCCTCACCAAGGGCGAGTTCGCATTGCTGAGCGCCTTCCTCCAGGCACCGCGCCGGCCGCTCACCCGCGAACATCTGCTCCAGGCGACGAGGGTTCACGAAGACGTTCTGGATCGCAGCATCGACGTCCAAATCCTCCGGCTGCGGCGCAAGCTCCAGGACCCCCCGCACGCGCCCCGCCTCATTCGGACGGAACGCGGAGTCGGCTACCGGTTCGACTGCGAGGTGGAACTCGTGTGAGGAGCTTCGCGCTTCCTCTGGCCCTCGCATGCTGCATGCTCGCCCCGCCGGCCAGATCCCGAGAGGACGGGGTTCCCGTTGGCGTGATCGAGACACAATCGCGCCTGCCTCAGAGCCGCGGCAGCAAGATCGACCTCGGCAGAGACCTGTTCCACGACCGCCGGATCTCGGCTTCGCTGACGCTGAGTTGCGCCTCCTGTCACGATCTCGAGACCAATGGCGCGACATCACGGCGCTTCGATCGCGGGATTTCCGGCCGCCGCCTCCAGTTCAACACGCCGACCGTGTTCAACAGCGTCCATAATTATCGGCTCGGCTGGGAAGGCAGGACGCGCACCCTCAAAGATTTCGCGATCGGCACGCTCGGGAGCGAGCATGTGATGCGCGATCGCGATCGGTCCGCAGAGCGCTTTGCCGCCGATCCCCGGATGTTCGCCCGCTTCGAGGAAGTCTACGGCGCCGGCCCGAACCGGACCACGATCGCCGATGCGCTCGCCAGCTTCATGAGCACGCTAGTGACCCCGGCCCCGTTCGATCGATGGCTGCGCGGCGATCGCGCTGCGCTCACGCCGCAGCAGGTGCGCGGCTACGAACGGTTCAAACGCGCCGGATGCGCAAGCTGCCACCAGGGTGTGAACCTCGGTGCGAACCTGTTCCAGCGCCGCGGCATCTTCCATCCGATCGGCGGCAAAGGCCCCGATGATCTGAGGGTGCCGAGCCTCAGGAACGTTGCGGTCACTGCGCCTTACTTTCACGACGGCCGCGTCGCCTCGCTGCCCGGCGCGATCCGGGTGATGGCCCGGTCCCAGCTCGATCTGACCCTTGCCGATGAGGACGTTCGCGACATCGCCGCCTTTCTGCGCGCGCTGACCGGAACCTATCGAGGCCGCCCGCTGCGGCAGGCGAGCGTTCGGGAATGAGATGGCTGCCCTGTCTGCGGATCGGCACCATTCTCCTGTTTCTGCTCTGCACCGCACTCGCCAGCCTGACGCTCCGGGCGATGAACGACAGCCGACGGTGGATGACCGCCTCCAGCGACGCGATGATCGGCTACGCGCTCGCCGAGCGCGCCTTGCAGGTGGATCTGCTCAGCCTGCGCGCCGGGCTCCTTCGCAATTATGATCCGGTCAACCGCGATCTCGCCGTCGCTCGCAAGAACCTCGCCGTCCTCCGCAGCAGCTTCCAACGAGCATCCTCACAGCGGCTCGTGGCCACCCTGATGCGCATCGGCGATCGCCAGGAAGCGCTCGTCGAACAGTTCAAGAGCAGCAATGCTCTGCTGCAAAACTCGCTGACCCGCTTCGCGGTCGCGGGAACGTCGGACGCGGCGGCCGGCGACCCTCTGTCGGCCCGGATCCTCAGGCTGACCTTGGACACGAGCCCGCAGACCGTGATCGAGGCCGAGAAGGCGCTGCGCAGGATACCAGCGGCACGGGACGGCACGCCGGAGTCGCAATTGCTGTCCCATGCGCGTTTGCTGGTTGCGGTGCTGCCTCGGATCGACGGCCTGCTCCAGTCGCTGCGCAGCCTGCGCACCGAAAGCCGGATCGTCGCGCTCCAACGCGCCGTACAGACGGATGCGGAGGAACGCATGGCCCGGGTTCGAACGCTCCAGGTCACCTTCGGCGTTCTGCTGCTGATGTTCGTGACGAACATATTGGCCCTGCTGCTGGTCCAGCATGTCGCCGGGCGAGACCTCAGGGCACAGGCTGCGAACGAGCGGCTCAATGCCGCTATCGCAACGCCGCTGATCGACACGGAGCCGGCGAACTTCATTGCCCGGATTCATGAAGCGATGCACCGGCTCGCCCTCCATATCGACGCCACGCGGCTTCAGCTGATCATTCCCGATTGTACGGGAAATCGTCTCTTTTCGTGGCCCGACACGGATCCCGAGTCCGATTGGCTGCAGAGGTTGGTAGAAGCGGCCGGAGCGGACTCCGCCTGGGTGGGGGACCGCGTGATCGCATCCCGCGCGGACGACAGGCGCTATCCGCTGCTGCGGCGGACCATGACTGCCATTGGCATGGACAATCTGGCGATGCTCCGCATCTCCGAACCATGTGCGCTCGTGATCGGCTTCGAGCCGAAAAGCCTAGGCTTCGTCGAAAGGCGTGACAATCTGGCCGGCATCACCTCCGCGATCATTGCGATCGCGCACGGTGCCCGCCGGGAGGCGATGCAGGTCGAGCGCGAGAGGCTCGAGAGAAGCCTCGCTCGTGCGGGCCGCATGGAGACGATCGGCGCAATGGCGAGCGGCGTCGCGCACAACTTCAACAACATCATCTGCGCGATCCGCGGCTTCGCCGAATTGGGGCAGGAGCGAACCCGCGCCGGATCGCCGGGCCGAACCTGCTTCAACGAGATATGCGCGGCAGCCGATCGTGCGAGCGATCTGATCGACGACATCCTGCACTTCGGCAAGCAGGATCGGGCGACGAAGCAGCCCGTGGACTTGCTCGGCGTGCTCAAGCAAACGGTGCGGCTGCTTGCCGGAGCAACCCGCTCGAAACGATGCTTCGAACTGCAGCCGTCGACGCATAGCCGATTTCCTGTCCTTGGCGCCGGCAGCGACCTGCAGCAGGTCTTCTTGAACATCTGCAACAACGCCCGCGAGGCAAGCCGCGGAAGCCCGGTGACGATCTCGATCGAATCGGCCGTGCTGCGGAATGAAAGCCAGAACGCCATATCCGGGCTTTCCCCTGGCCGCTACGTTGTCGTGCGGGTTCGTGACGCGGGGCCGGGAATTGCGGAGTCGGTCAGAGAGCGTTTGTTCGAGCCATTCTTCACCACCAAGGCGGCGGGCACTGGCCTTGGCCTGTCGACAGCCTGGGAAATCGTCCAGGATCATGGGGGAACCATCGCGGTCGAGAACATGCCGGACGGCGGTGCCTGCTTCTCGGTTTGGCTGCCGGAGCTTGATGCGAGGCCGGAGACCGAGGCAGCCGCGGTCGCGCCCTCCGTCGGGCCGTCAGCGCCCGCGGCCGCGCGGCAGCAAAGGCGCCGCTCCTGCTGGTTGAGGTCAGCGTTCAACCCCACCGGATCCGGATGAGGGGACCCGTCGTCCAAGCACGGCTGCGGGAGACGGTGGGGGGCCGCGGTCGAGGCTGCGGCCTCTCCGCTAGCGATTATATCATATTTCGGTCGAGGCCGAAGCGTACTATATCGTACGGGTGCGCGCCGGCCTTGCAGTCTGTGGGTCGATCCTGAGGTGAATGGACATGAGCAAGACTGACAAAGAGATCCTGACGACGGCGGACACGGCAAAGCTGCTCGGCGTCTCCGTCAGGACGGCGCAGTTGCTCATCGAAGGCGGATCGATCACGTCCTGGAAAACGCCGGGCGGTCACCGTCGGGTCTACCGCTCCGACGTGCTGTCGCTCATCGATGACCGCCCCGCCGCGGTCGCCCCCCTGCCCTCCGCCACGGTCTTCGTTCTCGGCACCGCAGAACGGCTCGCGCTCTACGACCGCCTGTTCGCGACCGTCCCGGAGTGCACGGTCGACACGTTCGAAGATGTGCTCGAAGCGCTCGTCGCCGTCGGTTCGGTGAAGCCGCACACGATCATCGTCGACCTGGGGGGCTCGGGCACCGACCGGCTGCCATTACTCCGGAGCCTGGCCACCAGTCCTGCCACTGACGGGACCCAGATCATGGTGGTGGGAGATGACGGCCTCGTGCCCCGCGATCTGCTGCCCAAACTTGCGTGCGCAGCCACGCCCGAAGATGCCGTTTCGGCAGTCCGGGCAACGTTGAGCGACACGGAAGAGCTCAAGGTCACCCTTTCGGACCAGACCTTCCCGATCGCTCTCAACGAAGGCCGGCGGCTGGTGGCGCTGGAGCGTTCCGGACTGGTCGACAGCGCACCGGAAGAGGCATTCGACCGTCTTACCTGGCTTGCCGCCCACGGCCTCAAGGCACCGGTGGCCCTGATGACCTTGCTCACCCCAACCCGGCAATGGTTCAAGTCGCGGTTCGGGCTCGACCTTCCCGAGACGCCGCGCAGCTGGGCATTCTGCAACCATACGGTGATGCAGAAGGGTGTCTTCTCGGTCGAGGATCTCGCCACCGATCCGCGCTTTGCGGACAATCCCGCGGTGAAGGGCGAGCCTCGCTTCCGCTTCTATGCGGGCGCGCCGGTGCTCGACGAGGACGGGTTCGTGGTCGGATCGCTGTGCGTCATCGACCACAAGGCACGCACGCTCAGCGATCACGAAGCGCAGACCATATCGGCCCTCGCTGCGCTCGCCTCCGACGAGGTGCGCTTGCGCGCTTTGGATAGGAAGCTGCGGGAGGCCAGTCGCAGGCACCCCGAAAGGGCAGCGGCGGCCGGCGCAGGCGCAGGGACAGCGGCCAATGAAACTGCGGCGATCCCGTTGCGGCCGACGAAAGCTGCCCGTCGTGGCGGATCCGGAAAGACGAAAACATCCGGTGCCTGATACGGCCGCTCGCATCTGCCATGGCCCCGCCTCCGCGGCCGGATCGCGGCGACAGCTGCCCCTATACCAGAGGATGAGTTGCGCCGCGCCGAGAGGGCGCGAGAGTGGTCGCCAGTCGATCGGGTTGGGCGGGTTGAGGTTGAATGCTATTCGCTCACCAGATCATCGTTGGCAATCTGGCCGGCCCGGGAGCGTGCATGGGGGAAGAGCATCCGCAACCGGATCAGGGCGAATGGGAGCCGCCCGAGATTGAGCAGGCACCTTCACTGATCGAACTGCGTGCCGAATTGGCGCGTACGCAACGTGCCTGGATGGCTGCAGAGGAGGGGCTGCGCGAGACGCTCGCCGCGATGATCCAGCATCAGCAAGTCGGCAAGTGCGGAAACTTCCGGTACAACACGGTAACCGGCGCGATCACCGGGACCGAGGAAGTGTTCAAGATGTTCCGCTTCCCGCCCGGCACCCGGGGCTGCACCGTCGAGCAGTGGCTGGAGAGACTTCATCCTGATGACCGTGCCAGGATCGAGCAGCAATTTTTCGCGGCCATCGCCGGCGGAAAAGATCTCCGCTTCGAATACCGCATCGTTCTCGACACCGGTGAGAAGCACATACGCTGCGACGGCGAGCCCGATCTCGAGTTCAAGGGTGAGCTCGTTTACTTCGGCGTACTGACCGACGTCACCGAACGGCGCGCGGCCGAGCAGGCGCAACGCACGATGGAAGCCGAGCTTGCCGCCGCCTTGCGCCTTGCGTCGATGGGCGAGCTCGCCGGTTCGATCATCCACGAGGTCAATCAACCGCTTGCCGCGATCGCCACCAGCGCCTCGGCATGCCGCCGCTGGATGGCCGCCGGCGAGGACCATAAGGAGCGGGCGCTGGCATCGCTCGATCGGGTGGTCGAAGAAGGGCAGCGCGCAGCCGCAATCATCAGCGGCCTCAAGTCCCTCATCCACGACGTTTCGGCGGAGCCCTCGGCCTTCGATTGGGAGGGCGCGGCGCGCGACGTGTGTTCGCTGATCCTGTCGGAGCTGGCTCGGGAGAATATCTTGCTCGAAACCCGCTTCGCAGCCGATTTGCCCCGCGCAGTCGGCAACCGGGTGCAGTTCCAGCAGATCCTGATGAATCTGGCCCGCAACGCCATCGAGGCGATGCAGAACAGCAAGGCGCGGCGGGTTCTGACCGTGGCCACGGCACGCCGCGACGCCATGCTCTCGCTCCAAGTTGCGGACACCGGCACAGGGTTCGACGGGGCCAATCCCGACCTTCTGTTCAAGCCGCTGTTTACGACCAAGAAGGAAGGCATGGGACTGGGCCTGTCGATCTCGCGCAAGATCGCGATCGCCCATGGGGGGACCCTGCACGCCGCAGCGCGGGAGGGCGGCGGATCGGTGTTCGAGCTTCTTCTTCCCGCAGAAGGGGGCGATCATGTTTGAGGCGAAGGCCGCCGCGCCGCTTCGCAGGCCGCTGGTGCACGTCGTCGATGACGATCCCGGGATGCGGGCCTCGCTGGAAGACCTGCTCGAATCGGTGGGCTACGACGTCGCGAGTTATGCGAGCGCCGCCGAATGGCTCCACGGCGAGCAGGTTGAAGGGTCGGCTTGCCTGATCCTCGATGTCCGCCTGCCGGGTGTGAACGGGCTGGATCTCCAGGAGCAATTGGCACGGGAAGGCCGTCACGTCCCCGTCGTCCTCGTCACCGGCCATGGCGACGTGCCGATGAGCGTGCGGGGCATGAAGGCCGGCGCGATCGACTTTATCGAAAAGCCCTTCCGGGACCAGGATCTGCTCGATGCGGTCGCACTGGCGATCGAGGAAGGGCGTCGGCGCGCCCCACGGATCCAGCGTCGCCTCGACGCTCAGCGGCGCTTCGCCACCCTCTCGCCCCGTGAACGGCAGGTCATCGATCTCGTTGTCGAGGGACGGCTGAACAAGCAGATCGCCCACGCCCTCCTGATCAGCGAGGTCACGGTGAAGATCCACCGCTCAGGAGCAATGCGCAAGCTCGGTGTGCGCTCCCTGGTCGAGCTGACCCGCTTGGCCGAAGCGCTGGGCGCCTGACATGATGGCGGCGGCAACCGAACGGAGCGCGTGCAAGCCGATCGTCAGCGTCATCGACGACGATTCGGCGATGCGGGCGGCGCTCAGCGATCTGCTCGATTCGCTGGGCTGCCAGTCACGGGCTTTCGGCAGCAGCGAGCTGTTCCTGAGCGCTGAGGCGGCCGAGTCGAGCGATCTCGTCATCACCGATATCGAAATGGGGGAACTCGACGGGCTCGGTCTCCTGAAGCAGCTCGGCGAGACTCTGGCGCATCCGGTGCCGGTGATCGTGATAACCGCGCTCAGCGACGTGCGACTGGAGCACCGAGCAACGGCGGGAGGCTGTTTCGCCTTTTTGCGCAAGCCGTTCGATCCGGAGCGGCTGATCGCGCATGTGCGAAAAGCCGTCGCGCTTCCGTGATGGTTTGCACGCCTGCGTCCGCGCAGGCCATATCTCGCAAGCCCGTCCGACCCGGCAAGTGAACGGGTCTGCATCCCGGCGAGAGGGCTGACATTTTCCGGGCGCGAACAGTCGCGCTCGCAACGACCACAATCATACGCTGGTATTAGCCCGATCATCCGCAGACCCGGCTAGCTGCCTGTTCCCCACCGCGTCAGCTTCTGCTTTGCCGCTATGTAGGTGGGGAAGCGCATGACAGGAGCTGACACCGTTTTCAGGCTGGTCGAGCCGATGAGCTCTAGCGTCCGAACCATCGCCGGAATGGATCGACCGGTCTCGATCTCCTCTCGCGGTTGCTCAGGCGCTCACCGCCTTGACACCGTTTAATATCGTGATAAATGTTATGACGAAAAGAGTGAGCAGATGAACCTTCTCTATCAGACACAGGCCGTTGCCACCGGCGGCCGCACCGGCAAGGTGGCCACGGCTGACGGCGCGATTGCGCTGACGCTGACCACTCCGCCGGAACTTGGCGGCAGCAATGGCGATGGTACCAATCCTGAGCAATTGTTCGCCGCCGGCTATGCGGCCTGCTTCCTGAGCGCGATCCGGTTCGTCGCCGGCAGGCGCAAGCTCGTGATCGCGGAGCGAAGCAGCGTCACCGCCAAGGTCGGCATCGGCATGCGCGATGCCGGCGACGGCTTCGACCTCGACGTCCAGCTCCAAATCTATTTGCCTACGATTGAAACCAGGCTCGCCAATCAATTGATCGAGCAGGCTGACCTAGTCTGCCCTTACTCTCACCTCACCCGCAACGCTGCCGCAACCCGGCTGTCGCTGGTCGAGTGAAACTGCCCGCAGAAAGGACGCAATCGATGATCCGAAACCTCCTCACCATCACTGCCGCCGCCATTGCAACTTTGGGCTTCGCCTCGGCCCTGCCCGCCCAGAGTCCGGCCACCCGCCCGGCGGCCGGACAAGCGCGCAACGTCGTCCTGGTCCATGGCGCGTTCGCCGATGGTTCCGGCTGGCGCGGCGTCTATGACGATCTGACCAGGCGGGGCTACCGGGTCAGCATTGTCCAGAACCCGCTCACCTCGCTTGCGGACGACGTGGCGGCCACCAAGCGCGTCCTTGCCCGGCAGGACGGACCGACCATCCTGGTCGGCCATTCCTATGGCGGCACCGTGATCACCGAGGCCGGGGTGGATCCCAAGGTGATCGGCCTCGTCTACGTGGCGGCACTCGCCCCGGACGCCGGAGAATCCACTGGTGACCAGTTCGCCGACATTCCTGCGCCGGCCGGGTTCGTCATCGAGCCGCAGGCAGACGGATTCGGGTTCGTCAATCTCGACAAGTTCAAGAGCGGCTTCGCCGGCGACACTAGCGACGCCGATGCGGCCTTCCTCAGGGACTCGCAGGTGCCGATCGCCATGTCGGCCTTCGGCGAAAAGGTCACGCAGGCGGCGTGGCGGTCGAAGCCGAGCTGGGCGGTGATCGCGACCCGGGATTCGGCGATCGATCCGAAGCTCTTGCGTTGGACCGCCAAGCGTATCGGCGCCTCGGCGCATGAGGTGGAGGGGAGCCACGTCGTCTTCCTCACCAAGCCGAAGGCGGTGGCCGACGTGATCGATCAGGCGGCACGAACCGCAGGCGCAAGGAAGCTCTGAGCGGCTGACCACATCCGAAGACGCGGCGGCGGGCGGCATCTGGCGATGTCGCCCGCCGTCTTTCATATGCAACCGAGGAGGACCGTCCGGTAATCACGCTGTAGCGCGCGGCGCCGATGCGCAGGCTCGAACAGGATTGTCGCGCCCTCTCGCCTGCCGATCATGCGCAAACGGGGGGAGACGATCCGAAGGAGCCGCATGGTCAAGGATCGCCCCGAAGTCCCGTGTTTTCGGCCCGGCCAGAGCGGCCCGGACATGCGCGGCAGAGCCCCTGCTGGCCCCGCCACGATCGGGCGGCGGGTCGTTCGAGAGGTCATGCGGGGCTTCGCGGTGGCGGGCTGCCTTCACTATCCCACCGGGGAAGGCGTGGATCTCGCCCGGCGGCTCATGACTCTCGGAGCCGAGCCGCATCCGGGCCCGCGCGACTCGACATGACCCTCAAGGCCGAAAGGATTTCCGATGACCGGCAACCATGCAGAACAGGCCGACGCCGCCCAATCACCGTTTTCGGACGGGGCCTCGTCAGCAACCGAGGCGGCCGACCGGCTGCAACTTACGGACAGCGAACGTGAAGCGATCTTCCGGAATTGCCGGCATTATTGGCTCGGCTACGGATCCAGGCTCCGGATCGATACCGGGATGACGCTCTACAGCGCAGGCGTTCGCGACCCCCAGCTGAATGGGGTCATGTGGATGGGACCGGGCGATCTCGGCACCAGGGTGGACGAGGCGCGACACTGCTTCGCCGATCTGCCGTGGTTGTGGTGGGTCGGGCCGGACAGCGATCCCGGCACCCTCGATGTCCTGCTCGCCCGACACGGAAGGCCGGTCGGGGTCTCGCCGGTCATGGCGATCCGCACTGACCGGGTCGCCGACGTGCCTCATCCTCCCGGACTGGTCGTCGAGGAACTGGCGCCGGATGCCGATCTGGCCCCGTGGGTCAGGACCTACGGCCCGCCCATGGGCATCGCCGCCGAGGAAATCCCGGCGATGATCCGGGCGGAGGAAGCGCGCACCGATCCGCCCGGATGCCTGGTGCGCTTCGCTGCACGCCTGGACGGCGAGATCGTCGCCGTGAGCGAATTGCTGATGCGCGATGGAGTGGCAGGCATCTATCTCGTGGCAACCGCTGCAGCGCGGCGGCGCCTCGGCCTCGGTGCGGCCGTCACCGCCGCCGCCGTCCGGCTTGGCGGCCGGCGCGGCGCCCTGATCGCCGCGCTCCACGCCACGCCGGCCGGGCAGCCGCTCTACCGCCGGCTCGGCTTCACCACGATCGCGGACTACCGGATCGTGTCCTTGCCGCCGCTCTGATTTTCGTCATCGGCAAAGGGAGACGCGGAACGCCGTCGGCATTCCGCGTCCCGCCTCCAAGCCGGTCAATTCTGGCCGAAGCCTTCGCCAACCATGCGCCCGAGCGCCGCGACGCGTGCGCCGGCACGCCGCGCGATGATCAAGGTGCCCTTCTCCGCCGGCGACAGCACGATGCGCACCTGCGTCGTGAAGCCCGCCTCTGCGACCATGCCGGTCAGTTCCGCATGGGACAGGGTTCGGGTTCCCGTCTCGGTCAGCAACGTCAGCCGAAAGGCGGCTTCGAACAATAAGGGCCTCGTCTCCTTCGGATAATCATGAATGACCAGGATCCCGCCGGGCCGGATGACCTCGCCCAGCCGCCGGAAAATCGCGCGATTCTCCTCGATGTCCATGTTGTGGGCGACCGACAGATACAGCGCGACATCATAGCCCTGCCCCCAGTCGCAGCAGCGCAGGTCCGCTCCCTGCACGGCGATCCGGTCCTCCAGGCGATGGTCGGCGATCCGCGTCCGCGTCTCGCTGAGCGCGCTTTCCAGATCGACGATTACCGCGTCCATCCTCGGGTAGCGCCGGCACAATTCGATCGAATGCACGCCGTGCGATCCGCCGAGGTCAAGCAGCCGCAGGGGCCCGTCCGGCAGATCCAGCGCGCCGACCAGATCCGGAAGCACGAACTTGGCAGCCTCGCGCATGTAGCGGGAGAAAGCCTGCCCGAGCGCCGGATCCTCCGCCATCCGGTCCCACAGCAATCGCTCCGGCCCGCCCCGGACGACGGCGTCCGGGAGATCGCTCATGATCTTCCACACGTCGGCCGTCCAGCTGAGGCCAGCGCCCCAGTCGATCGGCCCGCGCGCGGTGAAAAGGCGGGTTGTCTCCGCGGCGTTGGCGAGCATCGGGCCACGTCGCGTCAACGAGCCGAGCGCGACCAGGAAGTCCGTCAGTCGTTCGACTCCCGTCCTGCTTGCCTGCAGCGTCTCGGCCAGGCCGGCGACGTCCATCGGGCGGTCGGCCAGAGCCTCGAACAGCCCAAGCTTGCCGGCCGTCGCCATTGCCGCTGCGGTCATCATCTGCAGATAGATGCCGAGCATCGGCATCGGCGCCGGAGCACCGTCCGCAGCATCGTCGTCATCGCCCCAAGGATCGCCTGCACGGATCGTTCCCGCACCATCGCGTCTGCCATAGTCCATCTGTTCATCCTTGTTTGTTGTCCGGCAGTCCTGGCCGGCGGCCGTTCAGTTGCTGCTGCGAGAGCCGAGGCTCAGCCGTGGCGGGAGCGCGCGTGCGCGCGGATCGATCGGGACATGGCAGATCCTGTCGTCGGTGCGGCAGGTGCGGCGTGCCCGGCCGACCGCAAGATCGACGCAGGCGCGAAATTCGGCGCCTCGCTGGCTCTCGCCGATGCCGCACGCGGCGGAGGCCGATGCCCCGACACGATAATCGCGCGTGACCTTGCCCTTGCCGGAGCGAAGGTCCAGGTCGCTGACATCCACCTCTATCTGGTGCACCGGGCGGCCGGCCTCTGCTCGGGCAGCGATCAGCGCGCACGCGCAGACCATTACCGCCAATTTCACCTGCAACTGCCCGGACGCGCGCACCGAAACACCGGAAACGGAATGCTGCATGTCAAATCCTCCAATCTGACTCGCCCGTAACTCGGCCAGATGGCAGACATGTTATTGGCGGGGTGTGTAGCGTTTCACTTGTAACGCTTCCGTTTTTAAGGGCGCTTACCTGGAGATCGTGCATCGACTATGGGAATCCCGCGAGTGAGAGCTGTTTTTCGACGGCGCCATGAAATTGCCGCCCGCGTTCCCGTTGTGCCGGGTTGTGGCGGCCGCGGCCTCCGATGGGATGACCCCGCCTCCCACGGAGGCCGCGTTTCAAGGGCGCGGCGGCACGGCACGTCCAATGCCCCTTTCGCCCTGTCCGGTCGCGAACAAGTGGCTGCCGGCTCCGGATCGACGCTCGTCTTACAAGCGAAGCTTGGCGCACGAGCGCCGACGCCATTCCGTAACGCGCCGCGGCGAGGCTCGTCACCTCGAACAGGAGGAGGAGGATTCCCATGCGTACGATCCTGCGCAAGGCGGGCGCCGCCCGGCGACGCTCGGAAACCGGCAAGAGCGGCGGCGGGGCCGCTCGTCGCCCGGATCGCGCCGGTCACGGTCCGTGTCGCGCCGGGTCGATACGCCGTCACCGGTGCCTGCACGAGCCCCACGTGTCGGCCGCCGGAGAACGCGCATGCGCATCTCCGCGCTAGACCATCGGATCAGCGAGGCGATGAGCGCGGTCGCGGGACATCTGCCGGGCCTCGACTGGCTGTTGCTGCAGGCTTTGCAGACGGATCTGCTGAAGCTCCTGCCGCTTGTCGCTTTGCTCCTCTTGGGCAGGCGGGATGGAGAGTGGCGCCGCGAGACGGTCACGGCCCTTCTCGCCGCAACCCTCGCCTTGGCGGCATGCGCGCTGGCGCAGCATGTCGGTGGAGACCGCGTCCGTCCCGCGCTCAGCGGCCTGTTCGCGTTTCCGCCGCTGCCGCCGGGCGCACAGGCGGACCGCCTCAGCTTTCCCAGCGAGACGATTGCTGCCGCCTTCGCGCTGGCGGCGGTCCTCGCGCGCCGCGGCGGCGCCAGCGCCCGCTTCGCTTATGGCTGGAGCCTGTTCGCGGTGGCCTTTCCCCGCCTCTACGGCGGCTACCATTATGCCAGCGATCTCGTCGCCGGGGCGGCGATCGGGCTCCTGTCCGCGCGCCTGCTTCTCGGCACCGGCTGGAAGCAGCTGCCGGCGTGGCGCTGGAACACTGGACGCGGTGCGGCCGCCGGCGACGTCCTCCTGATGCTGTTCGCGTTCGAGGTCGGGCGCCTCTTTGCCGATCTGCGGGCGCTTGCCGACGGCTGAGGATCCGCGCGCGTGAGGCCGCGCCCCATCGACCCTCCCTCGAGGCGCACCCGGATTGGACATGCTGACGCGCGGCCAGGCGCAGACGCTTACCGGTGCACAATTGCGATCCCGGGCAGATTGGGGAAGCAGAGCCGGCGTCCCAGCGCTGGGCCGCAAGACAGTGTTCCAAGGCCGAACTCGAGGAGTGAGTTGCTGAACGGCTGAGTGCGATAGATCACGGCGCCGCCCCGGCCGCGACGGCGATACCGAGCTGTTGCGCGGCGTGTTGCCATTGCTCGCCAGAAAGCGAGTTCCGTGGCTCGGCTGTTGGCTGGATCGGTGCTTTTTGGTCCCTACAATCCGCCTTGCCCTCGGCCGGGACAACCAATTGCTGCTGGACGCTCTCACACCACCCCGGCAATCTCCAACTTGACCTCGAGTGTCTCACGATCGAACGGCTTCATCATATATTCGTCCGCGCCGGCCTCGATCGCTGTTCGGATATGCGCGGCATCGGTCTCCGTCGTGCAGAAGACGACCTTTGGCTGACTGGGAAAACTGCGCTGCCGAAGGATCCGCAGGAAATCGATTCCGTTCATCACCGGCATATTCCAGTCGAGCAGGACCACGTCCGGCATCTGGATCTCGCAGCAGGCGAGCGCCTCGCACCCGTCTCCCGCTTCCCGAACCTCAAACTCGAGTGCCTCGAGGATATGGCGCGCGACCTTTCGGATCACTTTCGAATCATCGACCACAAGGCAGTTCTTCATCATCAGACTCGCTGTTCGGGGCTATGCAGCAATTCTACCGTTCAAAGGTAAGCACCCTGTTAAGGAAGGTGAGACCGCAAAAGCTTTCTGCCAGAATTGTTGGCGAAGAGACTTCCGAAGGACGTTGCGCCTGCATCCATTCTCTGAATCTTGGCACTCAATCGACAGGAGGCGTTACCGGGCGCAGACACGAGTCACATGCACGCCACCATCAAATACGGCCCATACCGCGGATCCGTTTCCTCCTGCCTCGACACTCTCCAGTTCCGCGGAAAAAATCAGCTTGGAGAACGCGGCACAGGATCGCAGGTCGGGTTGGTCTGCAGCTTCCCAAGAAGGTGGGAGAGAACCGCAGGATGAAGCGGCCTCGTGAACTCCAGCCCCGCTTTGTCAGACGCAACCCACCGAATGCGGGCTTCCCAGCTTTCAAGGCCAGGAAACCTGATCCACACCGTTTCCTCCACGCGCGCGTAAAAGGCCGGTGCAACGGCACAGCCGGTTGGCGACAGGTCGATAACGTCGACCCGCCAGGGAGACGCGCCGAGCAGACGAAAGCGGGCCATCATTCGCGTAACGATGCGATCCCCCGCCCGGCGCTCCAATTCCGCATACATAAGCTTTCCCCACTCGCCTGTTCCGCTTCCTGCTTCGTCGCCGCGCTGCTCGAGCGCCGGGAGCGAAACACGTCCTCAGTCCTCCCGCATCCTCGGTCTCCGACATGTCCGATCCGCTCCTCCATCCAGGCGAAGGGAGGAGAGACCTCTTCGCCCTTCATATCCTTGGCGGAGTTCTGCCCCGCTGACCGCCGCTTCGGCAGGTCGTCATCAGCCGCCGGAGCTGTTGCAATGCGCACCACGGTTCAGACGAGCGTGAGCTTCGCCACCTCCGTGGTCATCGTCGCATCCGAGTAGAAGGTATATTCGTTCCCCGCCTGATTGTAGAAACTGCCGTTGGCGACAGACACCGTATCGCCGGCATCGAAGTCGAGGGTCAGATGCGAGCTCGCGCCATTGCCGACGAGCGACTGGATGAAGCCCGCGTCGACCGCAAGGTTGCCGTTGGTCCCGGCGGAGGTGAAGTCGATCGTCTCCACGTGGCTGAGGACCCCGGCAAGATTGGCCTCGGACACCGTGCCGCTGCCGGCGGCGAGGTGGACAACGTCGTTGCCGCCCCCGGCATCGACGGACCAGCCGTTGCCGAGGCTGAGTGTCAGATCGTCACCGAAGCCGGAGCCGATGATCCGCTCGATGCCGGACAATGAGTCGCCGGCCGCGTCGCCGGCCGATCCGCTCCCGCCCGATGCAAGGTTCATGGTCACGCCCGCGCCCGCACCGGAATAGTCGGCTGTGTCGATCCCGCTGCCGCCGATCAGCGTGTCCGCGCCATCGCCGCCGACCAGGCGATCGTCGCCGGCCCCACCGTCGATACGGTTGCCGCCTGCATCTCCGATCAGCGTGTCGGCCCGGCTCGACCCGGTAAGATTCTCCATGCCGGTATAGCTGTCGCCGGCGGCCGCCCCGCCATTGGCGAGGCTGTTGGCGAGGCTTGCGGTCACGCCGGCGCCCGCCGAGGCATAGCTTGCCGTGTCGGCACCGGCGCCGCCGACCAGGGTGTCGGCCCCGAGTCCGCCGTCAAGGACGTCGTCACCGGCGCCGCCCTCGAGCCGGTTGCCACCGGCGTCGCCGACGAGGGTGTCGGCGAAGTCCGATCCGATCACGGTTTCGATCGAGGACAGCGTGTCGCCCGCGGCATCGCCGCCGCTGCCGGCGCGTCCGTCCATGTAGACGGTGACCCCGGTGGAAGCGGAGGAATAATCGGCGATGTCGATGCCGCTGCCGCCGTTCAGCGCGTCGGCACCGCTCCCGCCGACGAGCAGATCGTTACCCGCCCCGCCATCGATGCTGTTGGCATTGCCGTCGCCGGTCAGCGAATCGTCGAAGGAGGAGCCGACCAGTCCCTCGATGCTGGTGAAGCTGTCGCCCGCCGCCTCGCCAAGATTCAGCGCGGCATTGAGCAGGTTCACCGAGACGCTCGCCGAGGCCGTGCTGTAGCTTGCGACGTCGTTGCCGCCGCTGCCGATCAGCGTGTCGGCGCCTTCCCCTCCGACGAGAACATCGTTGCCGTTCCCGCCATCGAGCCGGTTGACGCCCCCATCCCCGACGAGAGTGTCGCCGAAGGCCGAGCCGACGAGATTTTCGATGGCGGCAAGGCTGTCGCCCTGGGCGTCTCCTCCGGAGCCGCTCGCTCCCCCGAGAGCGGCGGTGACGCCGGACGCCGAGCCGGCATAGCTCGCCGTGTCGTTGCCGGCGCCGCCGTCGAGCGTGTCCGCACCGACGCCGCCGACCAGGATATCGTCGTCGCCGTCTCCAACGAGCGTGTCGTTGCCGGCACCGCCCTGAAGGACGTCGCCTCCGGCACCGCCGCGCAACGTGTCGTCTCCGGCCGATCCGGTCAGTTGATCGGCATTGGCGCTGCCGATCAGGATCTCGACTTGCGAGAGCATGTCGCCCGCTGCATCGCCGCCGCTGCCGATCGTGCCGTCGAGCGCGGCCGCCACACCGGCCACTGATCCGGCATAGCTGACCGTATCTGTCCCGCTGCCGCCGATCAGGGTGTCGGCGCCGGCGCTGCCGAGCATGAGATCGTCGCCGGCACCGCCGTCGAGCCGCTCGGCCCCTGTCCCGCCCGCCAGCGTGTCGGCATAGTTGGTGCCGATGACGCCTTCGATCGAGACGAACACGTCGCCGGCCGCGTCTGCACCGCTCACGACGAGGGATCCGGAGGCGAAGCTCGCGTTGATTGCGGCGCCCGACGTCAGATAGGATACGCTGTCGATGCCCGCACCGCCGTCGAGCCGGTCGGCGCCCGCGCCGCCGATCAGCACGTCGTCGCCGCTGCCGCCTTGCAGCGTCTCCGCTCCGGCGGCACCGTAGAGGATGTCGCCGAAACCGGAGCCGGTGAGCAATTCGACATTCACCAGCCTGTCGCCGGCCGCGTCGCCGCCGCTTCCGATCGTGCCGTCCAGATAGGCGACAACCGCTGCCGTAGATGTCGCATAGCTGAAGCTGTCGGTGTCGGCGCCGCCGTCGACGATGTCGGCGCCTTGGCCGCCGCTCAGCGTATCGTTGCCGGCGCCGCCGTTCAGCACGTCGTCGCCGACATTGCCCGAGAGGATGTCGTCCCCATCATTTCCGGTGAGGGTCTCGGACGCATTCGAGCCGACGATGGTGTCGCCGAATGCTGACCCGAGCGCGACATCGATCGACAGCAGGACGTCACCCTGGGCAAAGCCGCCAGTGGACGTGGTGCCATCGAGATAGAGGGTCACCGCGGCGGTGGAATCCGTATAGTCGGCCGTATCAGTGCCGCTGCCGCCATTCAGCTGGTCGGCGCCCGCGCCACCCCGCAAGACGTCGTTGCCGAGGCCGCCGGTGAGCACATTGTCGCCCGCGTCGCCGTATAGGATATCATTGGACGCAGAGCCGACCACATTCTCGATCGAAACATAGACATCGCCGGCAGCATCGCCGCCAGATCCGAGGCCCGTGGTCAGGTTCACCGTCACCGCGGACGCGGAGAGCGCATAGTTGGCGGTGTCGGTCCCGAGACCGCCGTCCAGCAGGTCGGCGCCGGCATCGCCCTTGAGCACGTCGGATCCTTCCATTCCGTACAGGCTGTTCGCAACGCCGCTGCCGCCGATCACGTCGTCATATTGGGAGCCGGTCAGGACCTCGATGTTGGAGAGGACGTCGCCTTGCGCCTCGCCGCCGGCCCCCGCCGTGCCGTCGAGGCTGATTGTGACACCTGCGCCGGAGCCCCAATAGCTCACCGTATCGGTGCCGCCGCCGCCGTTGATCGTGTCCGCTCCGCCGAGGCCGCGGAACCACTCGTTCGCGTTGGTGCCGTAGGCGGTATCGTTCAGATTGGTGAGGTAGACGTTCTGGATGTTCTTGTAGGTATCGCCGGCGGCATCGCCGCCGACGCCGGCAGTGACGCCGTCGAGATACACGGTGACTCCCGTTACCGCGGATACGCTGCCCAGATTTGCGAAGTTGTTGCCGAAGATCAGCGTGTTGTCGCCCGCTCCGCCGTCGATGGCGTCCGCTCCGGCGCCGCCGGAGATCACGTCGTCGCCATTGCCGCCGTTCAGCATGTCGTTGCCGCCGAGGCCCGACAGGCGATCATTGCCGTCGCCGCCGCTGAGCACGTTGCCGGCCCCGCCGCCAACCAGCGTGTCGCTGAACGCCGAGCCGGTCAGGTTCTCGATCGTCGAGATCTGGAACGTATCGCCTTGCGCGTCCCCTCCGATTCCGGAGCCGATGCCGCTGCTGATGTCGACCGTCACGCCGCCTGCCGACGCCGAATAGTCCACGGTGTCGAGCCCGGCATCTCCCTGGAAGTAGTCCGAGCCCGATCCGCCGCGGAGGATGTCGTCGCCGGCATCGCCGTACAGCAGATCGTTGCCGTCTCCGCCGTCGATCGTATCGACGCCACTACCGCCCCGGATGGCATTGATGCCGCCGTCGCCGGTCAGGCTGTCGTTGCCCCCGCCGCCGGTCAGGTTCGAGAAGTTCGAGAAGCTGTCTCCGGCCGCGTCGCCGCTGGTGCCGAGCCCGCTGAGCAGCGACACCGTCACGGCAAGGCTCGACGTTCCATAGCTCAGCGTATTGATCCCGAGCCCGCCGTCCATCGCGTCCGCGCCGGCGCCCCCGTCGATCACGTCATTGCCGTCACCGCCGTTGATCGTGTCGTCGCCGGATAGGCCGAAGATCGTGTCGACGCCGAAGCCGCCGTCGATGACGTTGGCGTTATTGTTGCCGGTCAGCGTGTCGTTGCCGGCGCCGCCGGCGAGATTTTCGAAATTGGTGAAGGTGTCACCGGCAGCATCTCCGGCCGAACCCGAACCGGCGAGCAGCGAGACCGTCACGGCGCTGCCGGTGTTGCTGTAGCTCAATGTGTCGATACCGCTGCCGCCGTCGAGGGTGTCTGCGCCCGCGCCGCCGATCAGCGTGTCATTGCCGGCGCCGCCGGTCAGAACATTGACACCGCTGGTGCCGTACAGGGTGTCGCCGAAGGCCGATCCGATCGCATTCTCGATCGTGTTGACGACGAACACGTCACCCTGCGCATCGCCGCCGCTATTGCCGACGCCGGTTGCGAGGTTGATCGACACGCCCGCCGCCGAGGCCGAATAGTCGACCGTATCGATGTCCGTGCTGCCGCCGCCATCGATCGTGTCTGCGCCGGCACCGCCGGTCAGCACGTCGTTGCCAAGGCCGCCGAACAGCATGTCGTCGCCGCCACCGCCGATGAGCAGGTCGTTGCCGGCATAGCCGTAGACCGTCTCCGCATTGGCCGATCCGACGAAGGTGTCACCGAAGGCGCCGAGATTGAAGCGCTCGATGCTGACGAACGTGTCGCCCTGCGCGTCGCCGGTCGAGAGTGCGGCGTTGACCGCATCGACGGTGATCGCCGAGGCCGCGCTGCCATAATCGACCGTGTCGAAGCCGTTGCCGCCGTCGAGCGCATCAGCCCCGGCTCCAGGCGCGATCAGATCGTCGCCATCGCCGCCGACGATCGTATCGGCATTGGCCGAGCCGTAGATGGTGTCCGAAAGCGCGGAGCCGACCACCCGTTCGATGCCGATCAGGATGTCGCCGGCCGCGTCGCCGGCGATGCCGGGCGTTCCGTCCATGCGGACCACGACGCCGCCTGCATTGCTATAGTCCGCGGTGTCGAAACCGGCGCCGCCGTCGAGCATGTCCGCGCCGCCCCCGCCGACGAGCCGGTCGTCGCCGGCGCCGCCGGACAGAGCCTCGTTGACGCCGGTTCCGAAGATCGAGTCGTTCTGACCTGATCCGAGCACCGCTTCGACGTTGATGATCCGGTCGCCTGCCGCATCGCCACCGGACGAGACGCTGCCGTCCAGCCGCACCGTCACGCCGGTGAGCGACGCGGAATAATCAATCGTGTCGGTGCCGATACCGCCGTCGATGCTGTCGGCCTGACCGAAGCTCACGAACAGGTCGTTGCCGCCCCAGCCGAACAAGGCGGTCGCAGCAAGCGTGCCGCCGCGGAGCGTGTCGCCATAGTTCAGCGACCCTTCGATCCGCTCGATGCTGGCGAGCACGTCCCCCTGTGCCCAGCCTCCGGCACCGGCGGTGCCGTCGTTGGAAATGGTGACGGCGGCGTTCGACTGCCGGTAGTCGGCCGTGTCGCTATCGGCACCGCCGATCAGCTGGTCCGCGCCGAGGCCACCGGCGAGCACATCGTCGCCTGCGCCGCCATCGAGCACGTCGTTGGCGACGCCGCCGATCAGCGTGTCGTTGCCATCGCCGGCCAGGATCGTGGAGGCGCTGCCGCCTGCAGTGATCGTGTCGTTCTGCGCCGAGCCGATGACGATCTCGACATCGAACAGCCGGTCGCCGGCGGCGTCGCCGCCGGTGCCGAAGCTGCCGTCCATGTAGATCTGCATGCCGCTTGACGCCGATGCCGAATAATCGACGGTGTCGATGCCGCCGTCGCCGCGATAGATGTCCGCGCCGCCGGAGGCGACGAACGTGTCGTTGCCGGCTGCGCCGCCAAATTCTTCGTCCGCTGCGCTGCCCTCGAAGCGGTCGGCGAAGGCGGAGCCGAGAACCCGTTCGATGCCGCTCATCGCGTCGCCGTCTGCATCGCCGCCGGCCGACAGGCCGGCCGTCCGGATCGTCACCGCCGCAGCCGACCCGCCATAATCCGCAGTGTCGATGCCGACGCCGCCCTCGATCCGGTCGGCGCCGGCGCCACCGACGAGCAGGTCGTCGCCAATGCCGCCGACCAGGACATCGTCCCCGCCACCGCCCCGCAAGGTGTCATTGCCGTCGAATCCGTCGAACGAGTCCGCCGCGCCGCCCCCGATCATGGTGTCGGATACGCGCGAACCGACGAATCGCTCGATGTCGGTGAAGCTGTCGCCCGTCGCGTCGCCGCCCGTCGCGGTCCCGAGCGACAGGTCGATGGTGATCCCGACGCCCGAGCCCGCATAGCTGGCGGTGTCGATGCCATCGCCGCCGTCCAGCACATCGGCGCCGCCGCCACCCTCAAGGCTGTCGTCGCCCTCGCCGCCCTGGAGCGTGTCGAGCCCGGCGCCGCCGGCAAGCAGGTCATTGCCGAGACCTCCGACGAGGCGGTCGTCGGAAAAGGTACCGGTGAGGACGTCGTCGAAGGCCGATCCGATCACGGCCTCGACTCCGGACAGACGATCTCCGGCCGCGAGCCCGCCAAGGCCGGCAGATCCGTCGAGCGCGACGGTCACGCCGGTGGTCGCCGCCGCATAGTCCGCAGTGTCAAATCCGGCGCCGCCGACCAGAGTGTCGGCGCCCGCGCTGGCGACCAGCAGGTCGTCGCCGCTGCCGCCGTCCAGGGTCTCGGCCGCCGTGCCGCCGCTCAGCATATCGTCATAGTCGGAGCCGAGCAGGCGCTCGATCCCGCTGAACAGGTCGCCGGCCGCTTCGCCCGCCGATCCGGAACCCGTCGCGAGGCTTACCGCGACGGCGGAGGTCGCATGCTCGTAGGACGCCGTGTCGAAACCGGCGCCGCCCTCGATGACGTCCGCGCCCTGCCGCCCCTCGATCACATCGTTGCCGTCCTGACCGACCAGCGTGTCGACGCCGTTGCCGCCAACCAGAATGTCGGAATAAGCGGAGCCGAGCACACGTTCGACGCCGACCAGGATGTCGCCGGTGGCGGTACCGCCGGCGCCGGCATCGGTGCCGTTATTGTAGACGGTCACCGCCTGGCTGGAGGCGGAGTAATCCGCCGTATCGGTGCCTGCGCCGCCGTCGAGCAGGTCGCTGCCGGCATTGCCGACGAGGGTGTCGTTGCCGTCGCCGCCGCGCAGCACGTCACCCGCGGCACCACCGTCGAGCAGGTCGTCTCCGGCGCCGCCCTCGACGGTGTCGGCGTCGGCCGACCCGGTGATCGAATCCGCGAACGCGGTACCGACGATCCGCTCGATACCGCTCAGCCGGTCGCCGGCGGCATCGCCGCCGCTGCCGGTGCCCGCCGTCAGGTTGAGCACGATCGCTGCCGCCGAACCGGAATAATCCGCGCTGTCGAAGCCTTCGCCGCCGATCAGCAGGTCGGCGCCGCCCCCACCCGCAAGGACATCGTCCCCGGCCGCGCCCTGGAGGGTGTCGGCGGATGCACTGCCGCGCAGCGCATCGGCGAATGCCGAGCCTCGCAACACCTCCACATTGGTCACGCGGTCCCCGGCGGCATGGCCGCCGGCCCCTGCGGTTCCGTCCAGTGCCATGACGATCGCGGCGTTGGAGGCACTGTAGTCGGCGATGTCGACGCCTGCACCGCCATCGAGCATATCGGCTCCGGCACCGCCGTCGAGGAGGTCGTCGCCGGCGCCCCCGGCGATCATGTCGTCGCCCGCCGCGCCGGAGAGCATGTCGTCCCCGCCGCCGCCGTCGATCTGGTCGTCACCGCTGCTGCCCTGGACGGTGTCGGCGAATGCGGAGCCGATCACGCGCTCGACGTCGGCCAGCACGTCGCCCAGCGCCTCGCCGCCGGATCCCGCCACTCCGTCCATTCTCGCCGCGACCCCGCCGGAGGCGCCCGAATAGTCGGCCGTATCGGTCCCAGCGCCGCCGTCCAGCACGTCGCCGCCGGCGCCGCCGACCAGCACATCGTCGCCTTCGCCGCCGGCGAGGCTATCGGTTCCGGCGCCGCCGCTCAGCACGTCGTCGCCGCCGAGACCGAGGACCGTGTCGGCGCCGGCCGAGCCGCGAACGCTGTCGCCCGCTGCGGTGCCGATGACCTGTTCGACCCCGGAAAGAATGTCGCCGGCCGCCCAGCCGCCAGTCGAGACGGTGCCGTCCATGTTGACGGCGACGGCAACGCTGCCGGCCGAATAGTCGGCCGTGTCGAAGCCCGATCCACCGATCAAGGTGTCGGCGCCGGCGCTCGCATGGAGCATGTCGTCGCCGGCGCCGCCGTCGAGCCGCTCGTCGCCCGATCCGCCGTGCAGCGCGTCGGCAAGGCTCGAGCCGATCACGCTCTCGATGCCGGTCAGCAGGTCGCCCTCGGCGTCGCCGCCGCTCGAAGTGCTGCCGTCGAGATAGACGGTGACCCCGCTCAGCGACGCGGCATAACTCGCAACGTCGCGGCCGACGCCTCCGTCGATGCGATCGGCCCCGGCGCCGCCGCTGATCGTGTCATCGCCATCCTCGCCGGCAAGAACGTCGTCGCCGCCCCCACCGGCAATGACATCCGCGCCGCTGCCGCCACGGATCTGCTCGGCGGCACTGCCGCCATTCAGGCGATCGTCGAATGCCGAGCCGACCAGTTGCTCGACCCCCGAGAGAATGTCGCCGGCGGCGTCGCCGCGGCTCCCGGTGGTGCCGTCCAGATAGGCGGTGACCGCAGCACCGGCAGCGGCGTAGCTCGCGGTATCGAAGCCGGTGCCGCCCTCGAACACGTCTGCCCCGGCACCACCGGCGAGCAGGTCGTCGCCGCCGCCGCCCAGCAGCAGGTCGTCGCCGGCGCCGCCCGCGAGATTGTCGTTGCCGGCGCCTCCCACCAGGACGTCGTCGGACGCCGAGCCTCCAAGACTGTCGTCGAAGCTCGAGCCGACCAGCCGCTCGATTCCCGCAAGCACATCTCCGGCAGCGTCGCTGCCGCTGCCTGCGCTGCCATCCAGCGCGATCGCCACCGCGCCGGCGGCACCGGAATAATCGGCGGTGTCGATGCCGCTCCCGCCGACGAGCATGTCCGCACCGCCCGCGCCGATCAGCACGTCGTCGCCGCCATTACCATAGAGCCGATCCGCTGCGGCGCTGCCGGTGAGGCTGTCGCCCTGGGCAGAGCCGAGCACGATTTCGATACCCGCGAGCGTGTCGCCTTCGGCGTCACCGCCGCTGCTGGCCGCTCCGTTCAGGTTCACGGTCACGGCACCGGCCGAGAGCGTATAATCGATCGTGTCCAACCCGGTGCCACCGTCGACCGTGTCGGCGCCGCCGCCGCTGATGATGCGATCGTCCCCGGCACCACCCTGGAGCAGGTCTGCGCCGAGACCGCCGGCGATTTGATCGTCGCCAACTCCGCCCACCAGAATGTCGGCCTCGTTGCCGCCCACCAGGGTATCGGCGAAGGCGGAACCGACCACGCGCTCGATGCTGGCCAGGGTGTCGCCCGCGGCCTGGCCGCCGATGCCGGCGGTGCCGTCCAGGCGCACGGTCACGGCACTGCCGGAGGCGGAATAATCGGCCGTGTCCGTGCCGCTGCCGCCCTGCAGCACATCGGCGCCTGCGGAACCGGTCAGGATATCGTCGCCCGCACCGCCGCTCAGCGTTTCCGCGCCAGTGCCGCCGCGGAGCGTATCGTCCTGCTCGGAGCCGACCAGCCGTTCGACATTGGCGATCGTGTCGCCGGCGGCGTCGCCGCCGCTGTTCACGGCGCCGTCGAGGCCGGCGTTCACGCCCGCGGCCGATGCGGCATAGCTGACGCTGTCGTTCCCCGCCCCGCCATCGAGGCTGTCGGCACCGGCGCCGCCGACCAGCGTGTCGTTGCCGGCACCGCCGCGCAGGATGTCGAAACCGAGACGGCCGTCGAGAAGGTCGTCGCCGTCATTGCCCTCGAGCGTGTCGGAATCGTCGGAACCGCTCAGCCGGTCCGCCTGCAGTGATCCGATCACCCGCTCGATCCGAACCAGCGTATCGCCGGAAGCATCGCCGCCGAGCGAGACCGAACCGTCGAGTGCAACCGTCACCGCCGCGGCCGAGGCCGAATAATCGGCGGTGTCGAAGCCGTCGCCACCATCCAGCGCATCCGCGCCGGCGCTGCCGACCAGCCTGTCGTCTCCACCCTCACCGAGCAGGGTATCGCTGCCGACGCGCCCGTAGAGAATGTCCGCCTGGTTCGATCCCTGCAGGATCTCGGCATTGACGATCACGTCGCCGGCGGCGTCGCCGCCCGTCCCGAGCGCGCCGCCGAGCGACGCGGAGACACCGGCGGCCGAACTCAGATAGCTCACCGTATCGATGCCGGCGCCGCCGTCGATCTGGTCGGCACCGGTCCCGCCCGTGATGATGTCGTCGCCCGCGGCACCGGACAGGCTGTCCTTGCCGGCGCCGCCGGAGAGGATGTCGTCGCCGGACTGGCCGAGCAGACTATCGTCACCGCTGCCACCGGTCAGCGTGTCGGCTTCGCTGGAGCCGACGACACGCTCGATGCCGACATAAGTGTCGCCCTGGGCATCCCCGCCGACTCCCGCCGAGCCATCGAGGGTGACGCTCACGCCGAGGATCGAGCCCGAATAATCGGCGGTGTCGGTGCCGCTGCCGCCCTCCAGCGCATCCGCACCGGCGCCGCCGCGCAAGATGTCGTTGCCGGCCCCGCCGCGAAGGCGGTCCCCGCCCGCATTCCCGATCAGAACGTCGTTGCCGTCACCGCCTTCCAGCGTCTCTGCGGCGGATGCGCCGGTGATCGTGTCGTCCTGGGCGGAGCCGACGACGCGCTCGATGCTCAGCAGGATGTCGCCGGCCGCGTCACCCCCCGCCGCCGCCGATCCGTCGAGCGTCACATCCACCGCGCCTGCGCTGGCTGAATAATCGGCCGTATCGAAGCCGCTACCGCCGACCATCTCGTCTGCGCCGGCCCCACCGTCGAGGACATCGTCGCCGGCTTCGCCGTCCAGGCGGTCGCTGCCCGCGCCGCCGGCCAGCCTGTCGCTGCCGGTGCCCCCGATCAGGATTTCGGCAGCCGCGCCGCCGAGGATCGCATCGTCATAGTCCGAGCCGACGACCTGCTCGATGCTCACGAAGCGGTCACCCTGGGCTTCGCTGCCGGTGCCGGTGCCGGCGGCAAGGTCGATGCTCACCGCCCCTCCGGCAGCTGCATAGCTCACCGTGTCGAAGCCGGTGCCGCCGTCCAGAAGGTCCGCACCCGCGCCGCCGACAAGCACATCGTCGCCGCTGCCGCCGCGCAGCGTGTCGCTGCCACCCTCGCCGAAGAGGCTGTCGGCGCCGCCGCCGCCCTCGAACGTCTCGTCGCCGGAAGATCCCGTGAGGCGATCCGCGCCCGCAGATCCGACAATCCTTTCGATGCCGGAGAGTGCGTCGCCGGCGGCATCGCCACTGGAGCCGAAGCTGCCGTCCGTCGCGACCGTAATGCCCGCCGAGGAGGACGAATAATCGACCGTGTCGAAGCCGACGCCACCGATCAGGCGATCGTTGCCGAGACTTCCGACCAGCACGTCGTCGCCGGCTCCGCCGTCCAGCTGCTCGCCGTCGATGGCGCCGGACAGACGGTCGCCAAACGCCGATCCGACCAGTTGCTCGATACCGGTAAGCTGATCGCCGGCGGCGTCGCCGCCGCTCCCGACATTGCCGTCGAGGCCGATCACCACGCCGCTGCCGGAGGCCGAATAATCGGCGACGTCGATGCCCTGGCCGCCGATCAGCCGGTCGGCACCGAGGCTGCTGCGCAGGCGGTCGTCGCCGTCGCCGCCGCTCAGCGTGTCGGCGGCGGCGCTCCCGCCAAGTACGTCGTCGTAGGCGGACCCGACCAGCGTCTCGACGGCGCTGAGCACGTCGCCGGCGGCAGTCCCGCCGGCGCCGTCGCTGCCGTCGAGCGCGATCGTGACGGCGCTTGCCGAGTCGCCATAGGAGGCGGTGTCGCTACCGGCCCCGCCGTCGATCCGGTCGGCGCCCGCGCCACCGGTCAAGATATCGTTGCCGGCATCGCCGGAGAGGATATCGTCGCCGCCGCCGCCGTCGATCCGGTCGCTGCCGGCGCCTCCGCCGATCCGCTCGCCAACGCCGCCGCCGACGAGGCTGTCGTCGTGCGCCGAACCGAGCAGCGCCTCGACGTCGGTCAGCGTGTCGCCGGCGGCATCGCCGCCGATGCCCAGCCGGCCGTCGAGATAGGCGGTCACGCCGGCACCGGACGCGGCATAGCTCACCGTATCGAAGCCGGCACCGCCGTCGAGGAGGTCGGCACCGAGGCTTCCGAGCAGGCTGTCGTCGCCGCGGCCGCCGCGAAGCGTCTCGCCGCCGGCTCCGCCGCCGAGCGTGTCGGCATGCTCCGAGCCGACCAGGATCTGGATATTGGTCAGCCGATCGCCGGCAGCTTCGCCGCCGGTCCCGGCGGCCCCGGAAAGATCCACGGCAACACCGGCAGCCGCCGCTGCGTAGCTTGCGGTATTGATGTCGCCGCCGCCGTCGAGGATGTCCGCGCCGAGCCCACCGACCAGGACGTCGTCGCCGCTGCCACCAAGCAGCACGTCGTCGCCGAGCCCGCCGTCGAGGCGGTCCGCACCGCCACCGCCTTCGAGCCGATCATTGGCATCGCCGCCGGTCAGCGTGTCGTCATACGCGGAGCCGATCACCCCTTCGATGGATCGCAGCGTGTCCCCTTCGGCATCGCCGCCACTGCTCGGGCCGCCGTCCAGCCGAATGGTCACGCCGGCCGTAGACTCGGCGTAGCTGGCCGTGTCGAAGCCGGTTCCCCCCTGGATGAGGTCTGCGCCGGCGCCGCCGATCATGATATCGTTGCCTGCACCGCCGCGCAGCGTGTCGGACCCGCCGAGGCCGCGCAGCACATCGTCGCCATCGTTGCCGTCGAGCGTCTCGTTCTGGCCGGTTCCGCTGATTGCGTCGGCAAAGGCGGAGCCGACGACATTCTCGATCGAGGCCAGGGTGTCGCCCTGGGCGTCGCCGCCTGCCGAGAGCGAGCCGTCGAGATTGATCGCGATCGCTGCCGAGGAGGTCGAATAATCGGCGGTGTCGATGCCTGCGCCGCCGTCCAGAAGGTCGGCGCCGGCACCGCCGCGCAGCAGGTCATCGCCGGCATCGCCCTGCAACTCGTCGCGGCCGGCGCCGCCGTCGAGCAGATCGTTGCCACCGCCGCCGATCAAGCGCTCCGCCGCCTCGGCGCCGGTGATCTGATCCGCAAAGCCTGAGCCCTGGACGATCTCGATACCCGCGAACGTGTCGCCATTTGCCTCGCCGGCGGTGCCGCCGCTGGCCAGGCTCAGTGCCACACCCGCGCTCGCCTGCGAATAATCCGCCGTGTCCGTGCCGGCTCCGCCGTCGAGCAGGTCGGCGCCGAGGCCGCCGCGCAGCACATCGTCACCGCCTGCGCCATGAAGCTGTTCGTTCGCAGCCGATCCGCTGAGCACGTCGGCGAATGCGGATCCGACCACCCCCTCTATTCCGGTCAGCAGGTCGCCCTCGGCAAGCCCGCCGGTGCTGGCGCGCCCGTCGAGCCAGATCTGGACTCCGACGGCCGATGCCGAATAGTCGGCGACGTCAACACCCGCACCGCCGTCGATCGTGTCGGCACCGGCACCGCCGTCGATAAGGTCGTCGCCGCCGCCGCCGGCGATCCGATCGTCGCCGGCACCGGCGCGTACGATGTCGCTGCCGTCCCCTGCCTCGAGCCGGTCGGCCGCAGACGAGCCGTCGATGCTGTCGTCCTGCGCGGAGCCGACGATCCGCTCGATCCCCTCGAGCCGGTCGCCTGCCGCATCGCCGGCCGTACCGCGCCCGCTCGCCAGCGACACTGCGATGCCGCCTTGTGCGCCGGAATAATCCGCAGTGTCGAGGCCGCTGCCGCCGAGCAGGATATCGGCGCCTGCACGCCCTTCGAGGATATCGTCTCCGTCGCCGCCGGTAAGCGTGTCCGTGCCGGCGGTGCCCCGCAAGACGTCGTCATAAGCGGAGCCGATCAGATTCTCCACGTCGAGGAGCATGTCGCCTTCGGCGGCGCCGCCGCGCGAGCTGCTGCCGTCGACCGAGACGTTCACGCCGGCGCTCGAGGTGGAATAATCGACGGTGTCGATGCCGGCACCACCGTCGATCGAGTCCGCGCCGGTGCCGCCGTCGAGAATGTCGTCACCGGCGCCGCCGCGAAGCTGATCGTCCCCGGCACCGCCGCTCAGCCGATCGCTGCCGGCGCCACCCTCCAGGCGCTCGGCCCCGGCCCCGCCGGCGAGCATGTCGTCGAGCGAGGAGCCGATGACGCCCTCGATCCCGCGATATTGGTCACCGGCGGCATCGCCGCCGACGCCGCTGGAGCCGTCCAGGCGAACGGTGACCGCATCGGCGGAGCGGCTGTAATCGACGATGTCGAAGCCTGACCCGCCGTCGAGGATATCGGCGCCGTCGCTGCCGAGGATACGGTCATTCCCCGCGCCCGCCTCGATCGTCTCGCTTCCACTTGCGCCGCCGAGCACGTCGTCGAATGCGGATCCGACCAGATTCTCGATCTGGGTCAGCCTGTCGCCGGCCGCGTCGCCGCCGCTCGCCGCCGATCCGTCGAGCGACACGCTCACGCCCTCCGCAGAGTCGGCATAGCTCGCCGTGTCGGTGCCGGTGCCGCCGTCGAGGATGTCGGCGCCGCGGCCGCCCAACAGCAGGTCGTTGCCGCCGCCGCCCTCCAGGCGATCGTTGCCGCCGGCGCCGCGAACCACGTCGTCGCCGCCGCCGCCGCGGATCGTCTCGTCCGCAGCCGATCCGGTCAGCCGGTCGTCGAACGACGACCCGACCAGAGTCTCGATGCCGAGCAGCTGGTCGCCGCGCGCGTCGCCGCCGGCGCCTGCCGAGCCGTCGAGGGCGACAATGACAGCCTGGGACGAAGCCGAATAATCGACGGTGTCGAGGCCGGCGCCGCCGTCGAGCATGTCGCCGCCGGCTCCGCCCTCGAGCACGTCATCACCATCGCCGCCCTCCAGGCGGTCGTCGCCAGCGCCACCGGTGATGCCGTCATCACCGGCACCGCCGACCAGGATGTCGGCCTGGACCCCGCCGGTCAGGACGTCGTCGTGCATCGATCCGACCAGGCGCTCGATACCGGAGAGCACGTCGCCCTGGGCATCGCCGCCCGCGCCCGTACTGCCGTCGAGGCCGACCCGGACGGCTACCCCGGACGACGAATAGTCGACGCTGTCGAGGCCGGCCCCGCCATCGAGCATGTCCGCGCCTGCACCGCCGTCGAGAACGTCGTCGCCGGCACCACCTTCGAGGATGTCGCTGCCGTCCCGCCCGGCGATGAGGTCCGCGCCGGCACCGCCCTGGATCGTCTCCTCGCCCGTGTCGCCGCGCAGCACGTCCGCTCCGGTCGAGCCGACCAGGCGCTCGATCGAGATCAGCCGATCGCCTTCGGCATCGCCGCCGAGCGCCGTGCCGGCGGCAAGATCCACCGTCACCGCGCCCGCGGAAGCGCCGTAATCGGCGGTGTCTGTGCCGCCGCCGCCGTCGAGCAGGTCGGCGCCGGCGCCGCCGACGAGCCGGTCGTCGCCGCCTGCGCCATGCAGAAGCTCGTTCCGGTCGGTGCCGATGATCGTATCGGCCGAACCGGTGCCGATCACTTCCTCGATGCCGAGGAGGGTGTCTCCGGTGGCGTGGCCGCCGAGCCCGGCCGATCCGTCCAGATAGACGGTTACGCCGGCGCTCGAGCCGCCATAATCGGCAACGTCGTGGCCGTCTCCGCCATCGATCGTGTCGGCGCCCGCTCCGCCATCCAGACGGTCGTCGCCGCCACCGCCGAGCAGCATGTCGTTGCCGGCGCCGCTGGCGATGCGATCGTCTCCGGCACCGCCGGCGAGCGTGTCGGCCGCGGCACCGCCGGTCATTTGATCGGCGAAAGCCGATCCGACCACCGCCTCGATCCCGTCCAGCCGATCACCCTCGGCGTCGCCGCCGCGGCCGCTGCCGGTCCCAAGGTCGATCACGACGGCCGATGCGGACGCTCCGTAATCGGCGGTGTCGAAACCGGCACCGCCGGTCAGGATGTCCGCCCCCTGGCCGCCGCGAAGCGTGTCGGCGCCTTCGTCGCCGGCCAGGACATCCTCTCCGAGGCCGCCCTCGAGCAGATCGTCCCCGGCGCCGCCCCGCAGGGTGTCACGCCCGTCCGCCCCGGCCAGGCGATCGTCGCCGCCGCCGCCTTCGAGGAGCTCGTCGGGGCCGACGCCGATGATGACGTCGCCATATTCGGAGCCGATGACATGCTCGACATTGGCAACATGGTCGCCGGCGGCATCGCCGCCGATGCCGCCGCTGCCGTCGAGGATCAGCGATATGCCGCTGGTGCTGGACACGTAATCGACCGTGTCGAAGCCGGCGCCACCATCGAGCGTGTCCGCGCCTGCGCGCCCCGAGAGCACATCGTCACCGGCGCCGCCGAGCAAAGTGTCCGAATCTTCCGAGCCGACCAGCAGATCGTCGAAGGCGGAGCCGACGATGCTTTCGATGCCTGTCAGGATATCGCCGTCGGCATCGCCGCCGGACGCGCGGCTGGTGGTCAGATTCACCGACACGCCGACCTGCGAGTTGCCATAGTCGACCGCGTCGAACCCGGCGCCGCCGTCGAGGACGTCCGCGCCGGCGGAGCCGACCAGCCGATCGTTGCCGCCCTGTCCGCTGAGCCGATCCTCGGCGATCGAGCCGTGGAGGACGTCGCCGAACGCTGAGCCGGAGAGGCCCTCGATGCCGATGAAGACGTCGCCTTCGGCGTCGCCGCCATGATTGAGGCGCCCGTCGAGACCGGCAACGACGCCGCTTTCGGAACGGCCATAATCGACGATGTCGACACCGGTGCCGCCATCGAGCGCATCGGCGCCGATCCCGCCGTCGAGCCGGTCGTCGCCCCCGCCGCCGACCAGGGCATCGTCTCCTGCGGAACCTGAAAGAAGATCGCCGAACGCGGACCCGACAATGCGCTCGACCCCCTGCAGGCTGTCACCCTGTGCGTCGCCGCCGAGCCCGATCGTGCCGTCATTGCCGACGATCACGCCCGACGCCGAGCTTGAATAATCTGCGCTGTCGAACCCGGCGCCGCCGATCAGGGCGTCGGCGCCGAGGCCGCCGCGCAGCACATCGTCGCCGACGCCGCCGGTCAGGACGTTCGTTCCGTCATTGCCGGTCAGCGTGTCGTCGAAGGCCGAGCCCTGCAGACCTTCGACGTCGCGAAGCCGATCGCCGGCGGCATCGCCGCCGATCCCGACGCTGCCGTCCAGGGCCACGCTGACGCCCGCGTCCGACCCCGAATAGTCGGCGACGTCGAAGCCGGTGCCGCCATCGAGCATGTCGGCGCCGGCACCGCCTTCGAGATTGTCGTTGCCGCTGCCGCCCGCCAGCCGGTTCGCGCCGTCATCGCCGACAAGGCGGTCGTCATGGCGGGATCCGGCTACGTTCTCGATTCCGGCGAGCCTGTCTCCCTCCGCAGTGCCGCCGAGGCCGGTGCCGGAGAGGAGATCGATCGAGACCGCCTGATCGGAATCCTCATAATCGGCAGTGTCGACCCCGGCACCGCCGAGCAGTTGGTCAGCGCCGCGGCCACCGACGAGCAGGTCGTCGCCGGCACCACCGTCCAGCACATTGTCGCCGCTGTCGCCGATCAAGATGTCCGCATACGCACCGCCGATTGCCTTTTCGATACCGGTCAGGCGGTCGCCTTCTGCAACGTCGCCGGACGAACCGTTGCCGTCCAGGCGCACGGTGACCGCGCCCGTGGCAGCGGCGTAATCGGCCGTGTCGAAGCCTTCGCCGCCCTGCAGTTCATCGGCACCAAGGCCGCCGACGAGGATGTCGTCGCCGCCGCCGCCGGCCAGCAGATTGTCGGCGCCATCGCCGCTCAGCCGATCGGCATGCGACGATCCGACCAGTCGTTCGATCCCCGAGAGGCTGTCGCCTTCGGCATCGCCGCCGCGTCCAAGGCTGCCGTCGAGGGCCACCGTCACGCCGGCCGCCGAACTCGCGTAATCGGCGGTATCGGTGCCTTCCCCGCCCTGCAGACGGTCGGCGCCCGCACCGCCGCGCAGCAGGTCGTCGCCGGCGCGACCTTCGAGCTGGTCGTCACCGGCGCCGCCCAGGAGCCGGTCGTCGAGTGCGGTCCCGATCACATGTTCGATGTCGGTGAGACGGTCACCATCGGAATCGCCGCCCTCGGAAAGCCCTCCGCCAAGATCGACACTCACCGCGAACCGCGAGGTCGAATAATCGACGGTGTCGAACCCGGTCCCGCCGTCGAGGTCGTCGGCGCCGCCGGCCCCGAGCAGCACGTCGTCGCCGCCACCGCCTTGCAGGACGTCGTCCCCGGCGGTTCCGATCAGGACATCGTCGAAGGCGGAGCCGCGCAGGCCTTCGATGCTGGTGAACCTGTCTCCGGCCGGGTCGCCGCCGTCCTGCACGGACCCATCGAGCGCGACACGAACGCCGCGCGACGATCCTTCGTAGCTGGCAAGGTCGAAGCCGTCACCGCCGTCGAGGAGGTCGCCTCCGCTGCCACCCTCGAGCACATCGTCGCCCTGCCCGCCGATCAGCGTGTCGACATCGGTACCGCCGACCAGCCGGTCGTCGAAACGCGACCCGATCGCCACTTCCATGTTCGCATAGGTATCGCCGGCGGCATCGCCGCCCGAGCCGGTACGGCCGTCGAAATAGACCGCCACGCCCTCGCCGCTTTCACTGAAATCGACGGTGTCGGTTCCGGCGCCGCCGTCGATGCGGTCGGCACCGGCCCCGCCGGCAATGCGGTTGTCGCCGGCGTCGCCGGTCAGACTGTCGTCGTGGACGGAGCCGATCATGTTCTCGATGCCACCGAGCACATCGCCTTCGGCATCGCCGCCGCGGCCGACGCGACCGTCCAGGAAGGCGGTTACCCCGCTTGCCGATCCGGAATAGTCGACGAGGTCGGTTCCCTCTCCGCCCTGGAGCGTGTCGGCGCCGGCGCTGCCGGTGAAGAGATCGTCGCCGTCGCGGCCATGGAGCGTCTCGGCGCCGTCGGCGCCGTGCAGGACGTCGTCGCCGGTTCCACCGAGCACCTGCTCGATCCCGGTCAGCCGGTCTCCTTCCGCAGCGCCGCCATGCGAGGCACTTCCATCCAGGAAGATCTCGACCCCGGTCGAACCCGAGGCGCCCTCGACCGCTTCATCATAATCGACGGTGTCGAAGCCGGCCCCGCCCTCGATCCGGTCTGCGCCCTTGCCGCCGTCGAGGCGGTTGTCGCCGCCATCGCCGGTCAGCGTGTCGGCGAAGTCCGATCCGACCAGATTTTCGACGCCGCTGTAGCTGTCGCCCTTTGCAGAGCCGCCATCGCCCTTGCCCGTAGCGAGGTTCGCCTGCACGGCTGCGTTCGACAGGCTATAGTCGACGACGTCCGCTCCGGCGCCGCCGTCGATCTGATCATCGCCCGCACCGGCATAGATGTGATCGTCGCCGGTCCCCGCGTTGATGACGTTGCCGGGCGGATTGGAAAAGAGGACCTGGATCGGATTGCCGCTGACGGGATCCGAAACGATCATGTCGCCGGCGGCATTGACCACCTTGATCCCGAAATGCGTGGACACCTCGACCGCGTTGGTGCTGGTCTTGCCATCGGTCGACAAGCCAAGCTGGACCGGCAGGAAGAACTCGTCCTGGAAACCTCCGTTCTCGGCCGCGGCGCCTTCCGGCAGGGCATAGATGAGCTGGAGGTCGAACCCGAAGGCGGACTGGCTTGCGGGAACCGGGACGGGCACGCCGGCCGCGTCGTTCAGCGTGGTCAAAGGCGTGATGTTGCCGGGTTCGATCGTGACCAGCCAGCCCTTGTCGGTCTGGACCGCGTTGGCGATGCTGTAGCCTTGCGGCAGGGAGGGCACCAGGACCTGAAGCAGCTGCAGTCCGGCGCTCGGCACCATCGCCTCGACATGGAGAACCCGCATCGTCGCACCAGCCGGGGCATGGGCAGGATTGTCGGCATAGATGACGTCGTCCGCGGACGTACCGGTCACGGTCTCCTTGGCGCTCTGCGCCGTGTAACCGGCATCGGTTGCGGAGCCCGGCCCGCCGGTGTCACCCTTGATCACCGCCTGGCCGTTCACCGACGTGGTGGTGACGCCTTCCGAATTGTAGAGCTTGAAGGAGAGGGTCGGCACGAGCTTGCCGATTCCGGCCGGGCCAATTGCGTCGTCCGGCGCCGGCTCGAGAGCGCGCGCCGAAGGCTGGCTCGGCGGAGAGGGCGCGGAGGATGGTGTGTTGCTGATCTTCTCGGTGAGCGCCCGGTTCTCCTCGTCGGATTTGTGCCGGTTCTCTTCCTTGGCGCCGGCCTCCTCCTGGCTGCGCGCCGACTCCTGCGGCTGCATGCCGCCGCTGTCTGCCTCCTTCTCGCCTTCGGCCTTGCCCTGGGCCTGCTCCGAAGCATGTGCGGAGGACAGTTTCAGCGGGACGTCCTGCTCGAGAATCTCGCCGACGCTGGCGACCACCTGATCGGCCGTCATCTCCTTGTCGGTGAACACCAGCATTGCCTTGCGGCCCGAGAAAGCGGCCAGTGCCATTCCCGGAATGATGATCTTGCTGCCGTCCTCGAAGATCAGGACGATGTCGACGTCGACGATCTCGACCTTGAACGGCGCGAACGGGATGCCCAGCATCGCCTTGTCGTCGGCGCTGAGTTCCACCACCTTGGCGGGTCCGACGTCGGCACGCGTGGCGTTCGGCGCCAAATCGGAAGATGCGCTGCCGGGCGCCTGCGATCCGTCGTCGGCGGGCATGCGCGTCTCCTCTGTGCCGGCCGGCGCCGTTCCTCCCCCCGCCATTGCGTCGCTTCCCTCAAGGTCAATGGCTGGTTTACGATCCAGTCCGTTGAAAATTTATGAAAAAGCCTCTTTGAAGGCCCTTCTTGCAAGCGTCAGTAACCGGACCCCGCAACCACCGGCGCGGGCATCGTCAGGCGCGGCAGCGGCTCGCCGTCGCTGACCAGTGTGAACAGTCCGCCGAGCTTCTGGAGGACGCGGTACTCGGCCAGCTTCATCGCAATGTCGTTGGCAACGTAGCTGCCGCGGGCATTGAACAGTCCTTGCTGGCTGTCGAGCAGGTCGAACACCGACCTTTTGCTTTCCTTGAACTGCTGCTTGTAGAGATCGGCGACGCGTTCGGCCGACTCGATCTCGGCGGAGATGGTTGCCATCTTCTGCCGCGCTGCGCCCAGCGACTGAAAGTCGGCGCGCAGATCCTGCTCGACTTCGCGGCGGCGGCGCTCGAGCTCGTAATCCGCCTGCCGAAGCCGCGCCCCGATACGATTGCGCAGCGCGACGTCCGCACCGCCGTTCAAGAAGCTGTACGACAAAGTGACCATGCCGCGCGCGTCCTGGACGAGGCCGGTTCGCCCGAGCACGTCATAACGGTGGTTGCCCTGCAGCTGGACGCCCACGCGCGGGAAGAAGGTTCCCTTTTGACTTGCATATTGCCGCTCGAGCGAGCGACGATCCTCCACCGCCTGCGCCATGCGCGGGCTGTGCTGGCTGATCATCTCGACGGCGGCATCGACGGTGGCGGGGAGCGCGCCGCCACTCGGCGGCAGGTCGACCGCGCGGCCGGGGCTGCGGTCCGTAAGACGCGTGTAGCTGTCGCGCGCCTGCTGCAACAGGCTCTGGCGATCGAGCAGGCTCGATTGCAGATTCTCGACACGCGCCTTGGCGCGATCGACATCTGCCTGGGTGGTGAGGCCGAGTTCCTTCTGGACGGTGATCATCCGCAGGATCTTCTTTGTGGCGGCCATCTCCTCGTTGCCGAGCTCGATCAGCTTCTGCTGCTGGAGGATCCCGAGATAGGCATTGGTGATGTCGAAGGTGATCGCTTCGATCTGCTCGCGCGTCGCCCACTGCATTGCCCGGTAGCTTGCCTTGGAGCGCTTGATGTCGTTGCTCGTCGTCCCGAAATCCCAGACGTTCTGATTGACCGTGACGGTGCCTTCGAAGCGCTTGTTGAGATCGCCGGTGGTTCCGTTCTGCCGCACGATCTCGGGCCCGTAGCCGATCTGCATGTCGACATGCGGGAGATTGCCGGCGCGGGACTGACTCACGCCGAACTTGGCGTCATCCTGCTTGGCGAGAGCGATTTGAATGTCCGGATTGCTCTTCAACGACGCCACGATCGCATCGCGCAGCGACTCTGCGTCTGCGGGCAAGGCCGGACCGTCGCCCGCATTCTGGTCGGCGGGTGGAAGCGGTTCGGCGGCCTGAGCAAGGTTCGCATCGTCCGGCGAACCCTGCGGACCCTGCGCCGCCGCAACACCCCCCGCCGGAATGGCAACCAAAGCCAATACGGCAACTCTGGCAAACAGCGTCGCCGCAAACTGCCCACGCATGACGAAATCCCTCAACATCTGGTGAGGGGGACGTAAATGCTTAAGGTTAACAACGCGTTTAGGATGCTCTCGGGGAAGATCCCCTGTTGCGCAACCAACCAGATCTTGCGGGCGGGCGGCGATGCCGTCTTGCCCCGGAGCCGCAGCAGGTTACGGGTCGTAAGCATGAGTCCGGATCCGCGGTCTCGCGGACGATCACCTCAGCGCTCCAGAAGGCCTGTTGGAGGTCGTCGTGGTCAGGCGGCCGCCTTCGGAGTCACGCGGAGCGGGGCGGTAAGTTCGTCGAACAGCTCTTCATCGATCGGCTGCTCGAAGCGGATGCTGAATCCGGCCGGCGAGGTTCCGACGATCTGACCGAACAATTCCTCGCTGCCCCACTGAATGCAGACCGGCACGTTGGCGCGACGCATGATGTATGCGAGCTTCGGTCGGAACAAGGCGCCGCCACGGGAGATGTCGATGATGCGGCCTTCGTAGCTCATCACGCGATCGAGCAGCATCAGCTCGGTATCGACTTCGCAGCGGAAGCGCACGAACGAGCGATTGACGCGCTTGGCGCCGCGGCCGAAGCGGTTTGCGAACGGAAGCTTCATTGTCACTCTCCTCCCCGGGCCTGCTTCGTCACCGGCGCGGGCGATGTCTCCGGCGCCTCCGGCTCGTCGGCGATATCGGCGCGCAAGCGGCGGCGCAGCAGTTCGAGGGCAAGCCGCGATCCGCTGAGGTCTGCGGCATCGGCAGAGTTCGTTGCCGACGCCGCGCCAACCGGCTGCGGGCGCGGTTCCTCGCGCCGGCTGCGACGTGAAGGACCGTCGAACAACCAGGACCAGAAGCCGGCGCTCTCCGCCTGGGCGAGGGAGGTGCGGTCCCGCTCCTTCTCCTCGCGCATCAGCGTCGCGAGCATGTCGAGCTGTTGGTGCATCTGCGCTCCGTCGAGCGTGTTCATCCGCTCGACGGCGGCCGTCATTCCGCCCAGTATGGCCGCGATCTGCGTACGATCGGATTCCGCCTGTTCATACAGGGTTCGGAAGTGGTCGAGCATGGCAGCCTGGTTGCCGGCCAGATCCGAAACCAGTTTCGCAATCGGCTCCAGCATCGGCTTGGGATCGTGGAGCCGCTCCACCGTCTCGGTCAGGCGAACGACCGACCCGGCAACCTCTCCCAATGCGGCGCGGGTTCGTGCGCCATCGTCGGCGCTGTAGATGGCAGCGGAGCAAAGCCGCTCGAGCTGCTCGCTGCTGGCGGCGAGCATTCCCCGCATTTCAGCGAAGTCCGCATCGACGGTGACATGCACGTCGCCCGGACGGCTGCTGCCGTTCGATTCGAGGTCGGCGATGTTCGACAGCCAATGCTCATATTCGTTGCGCAGCGCCTTCATCGCACTGGTCATGCAGCGTTCGAGAGCGCCGAGAACCATCGAGGTGAGAAGGCCGAACAGCGACGAAGAGAAGCCTACCGACATGCCGTTGA
The DNA here is from genome assembly GCF_004135585.1 of Sphingosinicella sp. BN140058. Lineage (NCBI taxonomy): Bacteria > Pseudomonadati > Pseudomonadota > Alphaproteobacteria > Sphingomonadales > Sphingosinicellaceae > Sphingosinicella > Sphingosinicella sp. BN140058. The sequence goes on from NZ_CP035501.1 coordinate 1,649,979, forward strand.
GAGGCGCTTTCATGCCCTCGATCATCTTGGCCATTCCGTCGACGCCGGCGGTGGCGGACAAGTCCATCGCCCCGATCAGGTCGGAGACCGAGTGCACGGTCTTCATCAGGCCCATGAAGGCGCCGAGCAGGCCGAGAAACACCATGAGCCCCGAAAAATACATGATCGTCGACTTGCGATCGTTGATCCTTGCATCGACGTCGTGGAGCAGCATCTGCACGGTGGAGTTCGAGATCTTCGCCTCGCCCTGCTTACTGAGCTCCTCGGTGATCATCCGATAGCCGTGGCCGAGAAGCTCCGGCTCGTTGAAGATGATTGCGGGATGGCGATAGGGGTTCACCGGTCGGCGACGTCGATTGCCGTGGTCGACCTGCAAAGCCTTGAGCGCCACCGCCTCGTTCTTGAGCGAGAGCACGTGCCGGAACGCCAGCGACGCGGCGACTCCCGCAAGCAGGAAGATCGAGCAGTTGAGCACCAGCTTCGCCTGAAGGCCGGCGATCACGAAGTCATAGGCGTAGATGCCGAGCGCGAGCAGGACCAGCATGATCCCGCTCATCTTGGAAAGCTCGGACTTGATCTTCTTTTCGATGGTCATCGATCGAGCTCTCTCACGGCTTCAGCACGACACGAACATTGTGTCCGTCCCTGGAGGCCGGGTCAGTGACGCGGACCTGGGTCTGGATTTTCGCGGGCGAGATGCCCGCACGGATCAGGATGTTGCGGGTCATCGCCGCGCGATAATAAGACAGGCGCTGCGCCTCGGTGACCGAGGCGCCCTGCGGCGCGAACGACCAGATTTCGTAGGTCAGGCCCGGGCGGGCCTTCGCCTTGAGGAAGGCGAGCACCTTGGCCGCATTCTCGTCCTCATATTTGATCGCATTCGGTTCGAAGTCGACACGCAGCAGCACGTCGGCCGTCTGGACCCGGGCGCCCTTGCTGTCGTCCGGCGTCTCGATCGATTTCACCTGCAGCTTGAGCGTGTCCGGCGTTTCACGCGTACGGATCGTCAGCCGCTCGTTTCCGACCGCCGTCTCGCTGCGGAGCACGGCGCCGAATTCGGCAACCGAAGTTCCCGATTCGGCGTCCGGCGAAACCAGCCTCGGCCTTGCGGATGCGTCGGGGGCAGCCGCGGCATCGCGGCTGCGCGGGCGTTCCTGCTCCTGTTTCTGCTTCTGCTGGGCGATCAGCTGTTCTTTGAAATTCTGCATCACGCGCTGCGAAAGGGTCATCACCGCCGCGCTCATGATCACGAGCAGGAAGGTGACGACCATGATCACGGTCGTCAGTACGTCGACGAATGCCGGCCAATGATTGACTTCGCCCTCGGCGGATGCACCTGCCACGTCACTTTTCCCTCGACTGACGGGATCTCGTGCCCGGCAATGGCGAACGACATAGACCGGGCTCGACTAAGCTTTGGTTAAGAGCGCGTTAGACAGCCTTGGCGGTTTGCGCCGCCTGCAGGTTGCGCATCATCGCCATGACCTCGAGGCGGGGCTTGTCGGCCTGCACCCTGCCGTCCTCGAGCCAGATCACGCGGTCGACCAGCTCGAGCAGGGCCATGCGGTGCGTTGCAACGATGAGGGTCTTGTCGCGCGTGGCCTCGCGCAGTCCGTCGATCACCATGCTCTCGCAATGGATGTCCATCGCCGCGGTCGGCTCGTCGAGCAGCAGAACGGAGGGGTTGCGCACCAAGGCGCGCGCGAGGAGAAGACATTGCCGTTGCCCTCCGGAGAGACGCTGGCCGCGGGGGCCGATGTTGCGGCCGTAACCCTCGACGGTGCGGCTGACGAAGGCGTCCAGCCCGGACGTGCGGATTGCCTGTTCCACGACTTTCTCTTCCGGTTCGGGCATGCCGAGGAGAATGTTCTCCCAGATCGACCGGTCGAACAGGGCGGCGTCCTGGGCCGCATAGACGATGTGCTGGCGCAGGAAGGACGGTGCATATTGACCGGCGGCATGGCCATCGATGGTCATTGCCCCCGCAGGCGGCTCCAGCAGCCCACCGACAAGCTGCAGCAAGGTCGACTTTCCCGATCCGGACTTGCCGATCAACGCGATCTTCTCGCCGGGCCGGATCATGAAGCTCACCTCCCGCAGGCTGTCGTCGGCCGCCCCATCGAATCGATAGGAGAGATTTCGCACCCGAATGTCTCCGCGCACCCGGTGGGCACGGATCGAAGGATCGGATTGGGATCGCTCCGGGGGCGTCGAGAGGATCTGGGCGAGCCCCTGAAATTGGGCGAGCGCCTGGTACAGCTTGCCCACCATCGCCACCGCCGATGAGATCGGCACCATGGCGCGGCCGGTCAGCATCGTCACCGCGACCAGCGCACCGGTGGTCATCGCGCCGTCTTGGATCCGGAAGACGCCGATGACCACCACCAGCACGGTGACGATCTGGACGATCAGAGCCGACATGCCGGCAAGCACCTCGCCCCAATGGCGAACGCCCTTGCTGCCGATGCCGATATGATCCGCGACGATGTCCCATTGGCGAAGGAACAGCCCTTCGGCCTGGTTGGACTTGATCGTGGACCAGCCGTCGGCGACCTCGACGACCAGATTGTTGCGCGCCTGCATCAGCTTGGACGTGCGGCCGCTGGCAAGCTTGAGGGCGTAATTGGCGACGACTCCGACCACCAGCAGGCAAGCGGCGCCGACGACCGGTCCGGCAATGGTGCTGCCGCCGATCATGACGATCAACGCGAGGAAGCCGAAGAAGCTCGGAATGTCGACGAAGAAGGTGACCGCGGCCTGCGGGGCGAGTGCCGCAAGCTGCTCGACGTCGCGCAGCCCCGCCATGAACGCGCCGGCGCTCTTCCCGCCGTTGGGTATGCGCCCATGCAGGATCGCGTGCATGGCACGATGCTGCACCACCTGGCCGACTCGAAGTCCGACCGTGTCGACGAACGCACCCCTGATGCCTCGGAAGACATATTCGAACAGCAGCACCAGAACCATTCCCGCCGAGAGTGCCCAGAGCGACTCTATGGCCAGGTTCGGCAGCACGCGGTCGTAGATCGCACGCATGTAGAGCGGGATGCCGAGCGCACACAGGTTGAGGAACAAGGCCGCAACGAGCAACTGGCCCAGCCGCTTCTTTTCCGAAAGGAAGGCGCCCAGCAGCCACAGCCTCGGGTTGCGCTGCAACAGCGAGCGCTCCGCGTCTTCGTCGAGGCCATTCTCCGGATCGAGGTGGCCGCACACGAGCATCTCGCCGCGGATCAGATCGTCGAAGTCCGAGAGCGATATGTCATGCTCGCCGGCGCCATCCAGAATGGTCGCGCGACCGGCGCTGACCTGCACCCCGAGCAGGATGACGACTCCGCCGCCGTAAAGCGGAACGATCGCCGGAAGGTCGTGGGTCGCGACCGACGACAGCGATAGCGATTGCCAGCGGGCGTCCAATCCGGCGCGTGCCATCGCAAAGGCTGCGAAGCGGCAATCGAGGTCGCCATCGTGAAACGGAAGCCCGGCGGTCAATTGCCCCGTTGTCGTCGGGCTGCCGCAAAGCGCGCTGAGATGCTCCAGCGCCTTGGCGAAGGGAAAGGGAGACAGAGAAGCGTCGCCGTCCGCGATTCGCGCAGTCGCCCGGGCGGCTGCTTTCGGACTCCGGCGTCGCACCCGCTTCCAGAGCAGCCCGACGAGGCTGTCCCTGCGCGCCTCTTCATACTCAGCAGTTTGCGACACCACGCCCGCTCCCCAAAAAAACTCGAGCGCGTTAAACATTATTAAGGATAACGACTGGTAAACGCGTGCTCGGATTTCTTGTCACAGGACGCAAAGATGCTTCTCCACCGAGTTCGCGACCGCATCATCATCGCCGCGGGCGGCGCGACCCTGTTCGAGAACGTCAAGGGCTCGGAAGCGCAGGCGGCGCTTGGCGGGCGACTTCCAGGCTCCGGCGTTGCCATCGGGGGCCTCGCACCCTGGAGCACGCGCGCGGCCACGGAGCGCCAGACCTGGATGCTTCGGATTCTCGTGCTGCTGACGATTGCCTTCGTCGCGTGGGCCTCCCTCTTTTCGATCGACAAGGTAACGCGCGGCGGCGGGCGGGTGCTGCCGTCGGTGCAGAATCAGGTGGTTCAGCATCTCGAAGGCGGCATCGCCCAGGAGATCCTCGTCAAGGAAGGCCAGCGGGTCCACAAGGGCCAGGTGCTGCTTCGGATCGAGAATGCCTATACCGGCGCGGAACTCGAAAACTCGCACACGGACGTGATCGCCAAGAAGATCACCCTCGCCCGGATGGATGCGGAGGTCGCTGGTGCGGGCGATTTCGTGGTGCCCGAAGAGCTCGCCGCGCAAGCGCCCGAGATCGCCGCAAGCGAAGTCAGCCTGTTCCATTCGCGCCGGGCACAGCGCGGCCAGCAGACCGGCATCATCGACGAACAGGCCCGGGCACGGCGCGCCGAGATCGGCTCCCTGCAGGCGCGTCTGGCCAATCTGCGAAACGAGGAAAAGCTGATGATGGTCCAGCTCGACAAGCTGGAGCGGGCCTTTGCGGAGGATGCCATCTCCGAGCGCGACGTCCTCGAGAAGCGCTCGGCGCTGCTCGCGCTCCGGACGCGCATCGCCGACGTGCAGAACGAAATTCCCCAGTCCAGCGCCGCTCTCGGCGAATCGGCAGCCCGCCGCAACGAGGTCTGGACCCGCGAGATGGAGGAAACCAAGGAGCGGGCGGCACAGCTGCGGCTCGAACTTTCCAAGGCCGACGAACAATATGGCGCGGCGCAAGACAAGGCGACGCGCGAAGAGGTGCGAGCGCCGATGGATGGCATCGTCAACAAGCTGTACATCCAGACGGTGGGCGGCGTGATCAAGGCTGGCGAGCCGATCGCCGAGATCGTGCCCGTAGACGACGTCGTCATGGTGGAGGCGAGGATCGCTCCCAAGGACCGCGGCGAAGTGTGGCCGGGCCTTCCCGCCAGGATCAAGATCTCCGCCTATGATTCCAGCATCTACGGCGGGCTCGAGGGCAAGGTGCTCGACGTCTCTCCGGACATCGTCCAGGACCAGAAGGGAGAGGTCTTCTATCGCGTGCGCCTGAGTGCGGACACCACCCGCTGGAACAAGCCGGTGACGCCGGGCATGACGGCCGAGGTCAACATCCGCTCGGGCAAGCAAACGATCCTCGACTACATATTGGGCCCGCTGATCCGCATCCGGGATACCGCGCTGCAGGAGCATTGACCGGCGAGGCGCCGACTGTCGATCGGCCTCGCCGGAAGGGGAAGCGCAGGGACGTTGCAGTTGCTCCGGTCTCCGCGCCGCCTCGGCCTTCGGCAACCAACCTGCCGTCGCGGCCGCGGATGAGACGCCGGATCGTCCCTGTAACGCGTTCGGAAGAAATGCTGGCTGGGGCGGCAGGATTCGAACCTGCGAATGCCGGTACCAAAAACCGGTGCCTTACCACTTGGCGACGCCCCACCAGGTGGCGGCCTTATAGCCGCCGTGACGCGTTGCGGAAGCCCCTATCCGCACCCCCCGTCGGCGGGCGCCCTGGTGCTCCCGCAGCGCTGATCAGCTGTTCGAGGACCGCCGGTTGACGAGATCGAGATAGTCGCGGCGGAGCTGCATCGACAGCTCGCCGACGGTGAAGCGCCACGGCCCGGCTTCCGACACCGGAGTCACCTCGGCGGCGCTGCCGGTCAGGAAGAATTCCTCGAAACTCTCGAGCTCCTCCGGCCAGATCGCCCGCTCGACGACCTCGATGCCGCGCCGCTTGGCGAGCTCGATCACGGTCTGTCGGGTGATGCCGTTCAGGAAGCAGTCGGGCGTCGGCGTGTAGATCTTGTTCTCGCGGATGAAGAAGGCGTTGGCGCCGGTCGCCTCCGCCACCTGGCCGCGATAATCGAACATCAAGGCGTCGTCATAGCCCTTCGCCTGCGCATCGTGCCGGGCCATCGTGCAGATCATGTAGAGGCCGGCCGCCTTGCTCTCCACCGGCGCGGTGTAGGGCGCGGGTCGGCGCCACTTGGAGATGTCGAGGCGCAGGCCCTTGCGGATCGCGTCCTCGCCGAAATAGGCGCCCCAATACCAGGCGGCGACCGACAGGTGGATCTTCGCGTTCTGCGCCGACACGCCCATCTGCTCGGAACCGCGCCACGCCACCGGGCGCAGATACGCATCGGTCAAGTCGTTGGCCTTGAGCACGTCGCGGCAGGCCTGGTCGATTTCCTCGACGCTGAACGGGATCTCGAAGCCGAGGATCTCGGCGCTGCGCTTCAGCCGCTTGCTGTGATCGGTGAGCCGGAACACCTCGCCGCCATAAGCGCGCTGCCCCTCGAATACCGACGACGCATAATGCAGCGCATGGGTGAGGACATGGACGTTCGCCTCGCGCCACGGAATGAGCTGCCCGTCCAGCCAGATCAAGCCGTCACGGTCGTCATAGGGTCGCTGCTCGGTCATTGCACTCGCCGCTGTTCCAGGGGTGAGGCTGGGGGATAGGGCGCGGGGCGGAGAGCGTCAACGCCGGGGCGGCGTGCGGCCCTCACCGCGCCCCGTCAGGGCACGGTGCCGCCGCCGGTGAACGCCCAGAGTGCGACAACGACGACGATCGCGAGCAGGACCAGGCCGATGATCCACATCAGGCGGCTATTGGGTTGTTCCGGATTGGCCATGTCTTCCTCCTGTTTCGAAGGCGAATGACGGCCGCGGGCGATTGTTCCGGTTCAGCCGCGCCGGGCGGCGGCGGCCAGTTCCGCCTCGCGGCGGCGGGAGGCGTCGAGGGTGCGCAACATCAGCGGCTTCAGGCCCTCCTCGGAGTCGAGCACCTTGAGCCCCGCCTCGGTGGTGCCGCCGGGGCTGGCGACTCGGCGGGCGAGTTCGGTCGGGGTGGCGTCCGATCCGGCGGCGAGCGCGGCGGCGCCTTCGGCCATGCGGGCGGCGAGCCGGGCGGCCTGATCGGGCGCGAGGCCGAGCTCGGTGGCGGCGCCGGCGAGCGCGTCGAGGAAGCGGAACAGGAAGGCCGGCGCGGCACCGGTGAGCCCGCTGGCGATGTTGAAGCCCGCTTCGTCCTCGAACCATTCGACATGGCCGAGCGCGCCGATCAGCCGGTCGACGCGGGCGCGAGCGTCGGCATCCTCGCTGTCGCTGATCAATTCGGTGACGCCCTTGCCGAGCGCGACCGGCAGGTTCGGCATCGCCTTGACGATCGTCGCCGGCGCTGCGAACCGCGCCCGCAAGGCGCCGAGCTCGACCCCAGCGAGGATCGAGAGCAGGATGGTCTCGGCCGCGAGCGCCGGCGCCAGCGACGGCGCAACCTCGTCGAGCTTCTGCGGCTTGACCCCAAGCAGGACGAGCGCGGGCACTTCGTCCTCCGGCAATGCGGTGAGCACGCGAACACCCTCGGCGACCGGCGTGCCGCTCGGACGGATCACGGTGAAGGATCGCGGATCGGCGCCGGCGCGCAGCCAGCCCTGCAGCATCGCTCCGGCCATGTTGCCGCAGCCGATCAGCCAGATGGGTCCTTCGAACAGGGTCATGCGCGCCGCTCCGCAAACAGATGGTCCGGCGCTCGCCCTACCCAATCCCGGCCGGCAAGCAAATGAGCCGACCCGCCGCGTCCGGGGGCCGGCTCCCGGCCCGACGCCTGTGGGGAAGCAGCCGGGCGGTCTCGCCAGGATGGAACGTATCAGGAACGCGGAAGAGAGTCAAAACGCCGTGTTGACTCGGATAGGATCCTCCCCGGAACGGGGAGGGGGACCGCCGCCGACAGGCGGTGGCGGAGGGGGGCGCGAGACCCGCACTGCGGATGCCGAGTGGGTTCTCGAAACCCCCTCCACCGAACTTCGTGCGGTCCCCCTCCCTGTTCCGGGGAGGACAGACTCAGCCATCCAGCGAAAGAAAGCGCCGCGCATGCGATCTGAGATTTACTGGATCGACACCAAGAGCGGACCGAAGCTCGCGATCATGGCGCGGCCGCGTGCGGGCGACTGGCTGGAAGACGAAATCGCTCACTGGAAGGATGCGGGCGTGGAACGCGTCGTCAGCCTGCTGGAGCAGAACGAAATCGAGGAGCTGGAGCTCGGCGCCGAGGCGCGGCTGTGCGCGCGGAGCGGGATCGACTTCGTCTCCTTTCCCATTGCGGACCGACATGTGCCCGATGACATGCCGGAGGCATTGGCCCTGGCATGGCGGCTGGCGGTCAGCGGCAAGCGCATCGCCATCCACTGCCGCGCGGGCATCGGGCGATCGTCCGTGATGGCTGCGGCAGTGCTGGTCGCCGCCGGCATCACGCCCGAAGCGGCCCTCGCCGCAATCACGGCCGCCCGGGGCGTGGAGGTGCCTGACACGGAGGCCCAGCGGCAATGGGTGCTGCGATTGGGTGGAGCAACATTCTTGAAACTGCGCCGCTGCCCTGGCGACCGATTGACGCACCTGGTGCGGAGCGCATCCTTTAGTTCCGGCCCGAAGTACTACTTCGGGACGTCCCCTTATGCCTCGCCCTGGGTCTCGATGAGGGCGGCGGCGATCGCTTCCTGCGGGGTCTTGCCGGCCCACAGGACGAACTGGAACACCGGGTAGAAACGCTCGCATTCCTCGATCGCGGCTTCGACCAGGGTTTCGGCCTGCTGCAGGGTCAGCACCGCGCCTTCCTCGCCTTCGAGCAGAGCGGCATGGCGGAACAGGACCAGGCCGGAGCTTGCCCACAATTCGAAATGCCCGAGCCACAATTGCTCGTTGATGAGGCCGATCGTCTCGTAGATGGTCAGACGCTTGTCGGTGGCAACGCGAATGTCGGGCAGCGCGAGGAATTGCAGGACATTGTCTTCCTCGCGCCAGATCGCGCGCAATTCATATTGCGCCCAGCTGCCCTGGAAATTGGCGACGATCTCGTCCTCGCCCCGCTCGCAGCTCCAGCCGTGCGCGGAGAAATAATGTTCGAGCATGTCGATGGGTGCGCTGGTCTCGCGCTCCAGCTCAAACTCGTCCACGTTCATCATGCCCCTGGGTCCTGCTTTTGTTCACCAGGAGCCTGCCTCCCTAATTGTTGCGGTGCAAGACGGTGTCGGGCGCCCACATACAATATGTTGTGGATTACTGTACATCCGGTCCGTTCACGGGCGCACCACCATCGGCGGTGCCGCGCGAAACCGCTTCCAGCGCATCGAGCCGCGCCTTCAGCGCCACATTCTCCTCGCGCGCGGCCACCGCGATCGCCTTCACCGCTTCGAATTCCTCGCGGCTGACCAGATCGAGCCCGCCGACCCATTCGCGGACGCGCTCGCGAAAGGCGCCTTCCGCTTCCCGGGTCATGCCGGCCACGGTACCGGCGGCGCCGTTCATCATCTTCACGACATCGTCGAACAGGCGGTTCTGGGATTGCATAACGGGCTCCTTGGCCAAGATGGTCAGGCGTCCAACGCGCGAGATGCGCGCAGGCCGCAAGGTTGGTCAGAGCGGGATATCGGCGCTCTGCGGCCCGGGTACAAGCTCCGCCGCGCCCGGATTGGCCTGGGCGATCTGCCAGTTGAGCGTCGCCGCGAACAGCAGCCAGGCGAGATAGGGCAGCATCAGCAGGCCGGCGCCCTTGCGGATTCGGGCGAACAGCCAGGCGGTGAGCGCCGCCAGCACGAACATCGCGACGATGACGAAGAAGGCGGTCCAGACCTGGTGCGCGGCGAAGAAGATCGGCGACCAGGCGAGGTTGAGCGAGAGCTGGACCAGGAACAGGGTGACGGCGAGGCCGCGCCCACGGGCGCCCCGGGCGTGCAGGATCAGCGCCAGCGCCAGGCCGAGCAGGATGTAGAGGATCGTCCAGGCGACTGGAAACGCCCAGGAGGGCGGCATGATCGCCGGCTTTTCCAGCGCATCGAACCAGCTGTTGCCATAGCCCGAATTGGACGCACGCCCGGACAGCGTGCCGAGCAGAAGTATCGCCGGCACCGTAATCAGCGCATAACGAAGAAACGACATCCTGAGCTGCGAACGCGACGCTATTGCCGTCATGACCCCTCCCTATTCGGCGGGTGCAGGCTCCCTCCGCCCGCCCCGCAATTCGGCTTCCAGCCTACGGGTAACGGCAAGCGGCGAGCCCGTATAGCGGGCAAGGCGCGAATAGAGCAGCGGGATCAGGAAGATCGTGATGATGGTCGAGATCGAAACACCCCAGACGATCACCACGCCGATCGCCTGGCGGGCGCCGGCGCCGGCGCCGCTCGCCAACATCAGCGGCACCGCACCGGCGACCATCGCGATAGAGGTCATCAGGATCGGGCGCAGGCGGCGCACCGAGGCTGTGCGGATGGCATCCCCGATCCCTTGGCCCTGATCGCGCAGCTGGTTGGCGAATTCGACGATCAGGATGCCGTTCTTGGCGGCGAGACCGACCAGCATGACGATGCCGATCTGGCTGTAGAGATTGAGCGTCTGGCCCATCACCGCAAGGCCGACGACGCCGCCGGCGACGGCAAGCGGCACCGTGGCGATGATCACGCCCGGGTGGACGAAGCTTTCGAACTGGGCGGCGAGCAGCAGGTAGACGACGAGGATGGTCAGCGCGAACACGATCCAGATCGATCCGCCCGCTTCCTTGAACGACTGGCTCTCGCCGCGATAGCCCACCGCGGTGACTTCCGGCGAAGCGGCCGCCTGCTGCTCGAGGAAGGCGAGCGCCTCGCCCATCGAGTAGCCGGGGGCGAGCGCGCCGGAGAGGGTGATCGCACGCAGCTTGTTGTAGCGGCCGAGATCGCGCGCGCCCGCCGTCTCGCGCATCTGCACCAGATTGGACAGGGGGATCAAAGCGCCCGAGCGGCTGCGGACGTGGATGGTGGAGAGGTTCGCCTCGGTCGCTCGCGCCGGCGCCTCGGCTTGGACGACGACCCGATATTCCTCGCCGCGATCGACATAGGTCGACACCCGGCGCGAGCCGAGCAGGGTCTGCAGTGCCTGGCTGACGTCGGACACGGAGACGCCGAGATCGCCGGCACGGGCGGTATCGACGTCGATGCGCAGCTGCGGCTTTGTTTCCTTGTAGTCGCTGTCGAGGTTGACGAGCCCCGGATTGTCCTCGGCGGCGGCGAGGATGCGGTCGCGCGCCCGAGCGAGCTCCTCATAGGTCGAGCCCGCGATGACGAAGTTGATCGGCTGGCCGCGGCCGCGGCCGATCGACGAGCGCATCGTCGCATTGCCGCGGATCGTCGGCAGCTCGGCGAGACGCTTGTTGACCTCGCCGACGACCTCCTGGGTGGTTTCGGTGCGATCCTCCCACGGCCGCAGGAAGATGATGAACCGGCCCGAGTTGAAGTCGTCGCTGGCGCCGAAGCCTCCCGGCGTGCGCTGGATGACGTTGCGGACCGCGCCCTCGCGGGTCAGCGGCAGCAACTTGTCCTGGGCCTCCAGCATGTAGCGGTCCATCTCGGCAAAGCCGGTGCCCTCCGGCGCGGAGATGCTCGCTTCGAGGATGCCGACATCCTCGGCCGGCACCAGCTCGGACTGCAGCGTGGTGAACAGATAACCGGTGCTGCCGAGCAACAGGGCGAGCAGCAGGAAGGCCGTCTTGGGACGCCCCAGCGCCCGTTCGAGGCCGCTTCCGTAGCGGCTCTCGAGGCGTTTGAACCGTTCATCGAGCCAGGCGGCGAAGCGTCCGCGAGTCTCGTGGCGGAGCAGCTTGGAACACAGCATCGGCGTCAGGCTGAGGGCCAGGAAGCCGGAAAAGGCGACGGCGCCGATCATCGCCACGGCGAGCTCGCGGAACAGAAGGCCGGTTTGCCCGGCGATGAACATCACCGGCACGAACACCGCGCAGATCACCAGGGTGGTCGAGACGATTGCGAAGCCGACCTGGCGGGTGCCCTCGAACGCTGCGGCGAGCGGCGGCTCGCCTTCCTCGATGCGGTGATAGACGTTCTCGAGCACGACGATGGCGTCGTCGACGACGATGCCGATGGCGAGGACGAGCGCGAGCAGGGTGAGCAGGTTGATCGAGAAGCCGACCGCCCACAGCACCGCGAACGAGGCCATCAGGCAGAGCGGTACGGTGATCGCCGGGATCAGGGTGGCGCGCCAGCTGCCGAGGAACAGGAAGATGACGATGACGACCAGCACCGCCGCTTCGAACAGGGTGTGGTAGACGCCGTCGATCGCCCGGCTGATGAACAGGCTCTCGTCGGACGCGACCGTCACCGTCATGCCGTCGGGCAGGTTGGGCTTTATCTGCTCGGCGAGCGCCTTGGCGGCGTCGGCGACCGCGAGGGTGTTGGCGCCGGACTGGCGGACGATGCCGAGCCCGACCGACGAGGCGCCGTTGTTGCGGAAGGCCGAATAGGGATTTTCAGGCCCCTGCTCGACCCGGGCGACGTCGCCCAGCCGCACCAGATAGCCGTTGCCGCCGCGGCCGACGATCAGCCGGGTGAATTCCTGCGGAGTCGCGAACGGCCGGTTGACCCGCAGGGTGACATTCTGCGCCGCGGATTCGAGCCGTCCCGCGGGTAGCTCGACATTCTGGCTGCGCAGACCCTGCTCGACATCGGCCGGGGTGAGCCCGAAAGCGGCGAGCCGTTCCGGTTTCAGCCAGATCCGCATCGCCGGCCGCGCCTCGCCGCCGATGAACACCCGCGCGACCCCGTCGAGCGACGAGAAACGGTCGAGCACCGTCCGATCAATATAATCGGAGAGCTGGAGCTGGTTCCAGCCCGGCTTGGAGAAGACCAGGAACAGGATCGGCGAGGCATCGGCGTCGACCTTGCGCACCTCCGAAGGCAGCGCCTCCTCGGGCAAATCCTGGGCGGCGCCGCCGATCCGGTCACGCACGTCATTGGCGGCTTCGTCGACCGAGCGGCCCGGCGTGAATTCGACCGAGATCTCGGACTGGCCGTCGCGCGAGCGCGATGTGATCGTCTGCAGGCCCTCGATCCCCGAAAGCCGTTCCTCGATCACCTGGGTAATCCGGCTCTCGACGACGCTGGCGGCGGCGCCGGTATAGATGGTGGTGATCGACACCACCGGCGGATCGACGTCGGGATACTCGCGCACCGACAGCGAGAAGAATCCGACCAGGCCGATCACCGCGATCAGGATCGCGAGGACCGCCGCGAACACCGGCCGCCGGACCGAGACGTCGGAGAGCATCATCGGCTCAGCCCCCTGCGGGCTTCGGCGCGCCCGCGGCGGGGCCGGCCAGCTTTACCTTCATTCCATCGGACAGTTTGACGACGCCGTCGGTGACCACCTTTTCACCCGGCTTCAGTCCTTCGCGCACCTCGATCAGGCCGTTGCTGCGAAGGCCGGTCTTGATCTCGGTGCGGCGCGCTGCGCCGTCGCCGGCGACGACATAGACGAAGCGGCGATCGCCCTCGCCGACGACGGCGAGCTCGGGCACTGCCAGCGACAGCCGCGGCGCCTGTTCGATCGAGACGGTGAGCAGCATGCCGGGCTTCAGCCGGCCGTCCGGATTGGGCAGCCGCGCCCGCACGGTGACGGCGCGGGTGTTCGGATCGATCACCGGATCGACGGTCGCGATCTGGCCGCGGAAGGGCTGGTCCGGATAGGCGGCGGATCGTGCTTCGATGGTGAGGCCCGGCCGGATCGTCGCCAGCACCGTCTCCGGCACCGGGAAATCGAGCTTGATCGTCGAGACGTCGCTGATCGTCGCGATCGGCGTTCCCGAATTGACCACGGCGCCGGCCGAGATGGTGCGCAGCGAGACCCAGCCGGCGAACGGCGCCCGGATCACGCGCTCGCCGATCGTCGCGCTCGCCTGCGAGGCCTGGGCGCGGGCGGCGGCGGCGGAGGCGGTCTGCGCGTCGAGGTTGGACTGGGTGGCGAAGCCGCGCTGGCGCAGCGCCTCGATGCGGCTGAGCTGCTGCTGCGCCTCGCGGGCACGGGCCTGCGCCTCTGCGAGCTGGGCGGTCTGCTGCCCTTGCGCGAGCACCGCGATGATCTGCCCCTTGCGGACATATTGGCCATCGTCGAAGCCGAGGCGAACGATGCGCTCGGTCACCGGCGCGGACAGGGTCACCTGTTCGTTGGCGACGGCGGTGCCGACCGCCTCGACGGTCTGGACGAAGCGCGTCGTCGAGGCCGCCGCCGCCTTGACGAGCGGCGGCTGGCGATTGCGGCCGCCTTTGTCGTCGCTACCGTTCCCGCAGGCGGCGAGCGAAGCCAGAAGCGCCGCCACCAGGAAGATCCGGAAAGTGGGCACGAAACATGTCGCTAACCGAGCGGCCGGGTGGGATCAACCCCGTTGCAGATCGCGATTGGTCCGCCGAGGCAGCGATGCCTCACTCGCCTTGGCGCTTTACCGAATTGAAGAAGCTGTCGATTTCCGGACGGGGCGCCGGTTGCGCGACCGCCGCCGGAGGCGGCTGCGTATCGGCCGGTGTCGGCGGTGGCAGCGCCGGCTCCCCCGGCGGCGGGATTTCGGGGTTGGGGATCGTCTCGATCACGTTGCTCGCCGCCGCCTGCTGCAGCACCGGGCCGAGCCGCCGGAGGTCGTCGGGCGTCGCGCACCAGCGGATCCAGGCGTCGGCGAAGATGTCGGACGGATCCTCGAAGGCGATTGCCGGCGTCGCCGCCACTACCGCGATCGCGTTCGGCGTGACCACGAACGGCCGGAACGCGGTCGAACCTGCCGCGACTTCGCCGCAGGCGGCGCCGCCGGTGCCGGCGTGGAGGTTGCGGTAGCGGGCCGCCTTGGCGTCGGGCAGCACCGTTGCCATCGCCTGCTTCACCATCGCCTGAAGCTGCGCCGGATCGGGCGCGCTGCTCCCCACGGCGGCGTTCGTGACCAGCGCTTGCTGCGGCTCGGAGGCCGCGTCCACAACGCCCTCTTCCGCGGCGTCATTGTGACAGGCGGACAGCGACAGCAGAATCAGGCATAGCTTGCGCATTGCCCGACTTTGACGGGCGCGAAGCGATGTGAAAAGGTCCGAGCGCGGATACGATCCCATCCTGAGACGACCGGAGACGCCCCACGTGCCTCGATGCCTGCCTTTCCTGCCGTCCACCGCCGCTTGCGCGGGCCTGTCGCTGGCCAGTCTGTCGCTGGCCGGATGCGCCGGCTACGCGTCCGATTACTGGAAGCCGAAGAACGAGCTGATCGCCGCCCAGCTCGTCCGCTACGGCATGGCCGGCGATCAGGGCAAATGCGTCGAGACCAGGCTCACCGAAGGGCTCACCGTCTGGGAGCTGCGCCAGCTCTCCGATCTTGCCTCCCGGCTGCAGCCCGGCGGCAACAACCCGGCCGCGTTCGGACCGCGCGACTTTCTCTACATCGCCAGCCTCGTCGAGGATGCCGACGTCAAGCCGAAGACCGAAGCCGCAATCGCCGGCTGCGGTCTCGATGCGGCTGCGACCCCGACCGGCGCGCCCGCTCTCGAGGGGGCGGCGCCCGACGTCGCGCCTCCGGCCGCGCAAACGGCCTCTCAGCCCGGAGCGGCGGCAGTCCCGGAGAGCATGGCGAGCACGGCGAGCGCCGCCGGAGCGGCCGGGCCGCTCTGGGTCAATCTCGGCGCCGCCGCGACCGGGCAGGGCATTGCCGTCGACGCGACCAGCGTCACCCGCGGCCCGAGCTGGCGCCAGGCCTGGTTCCGGCTGCTCAATTCCGATCAGGGCGCCGTCGTCGGCGACATCGGCTACCTGCTCCGCATCGATTGCCCGGCGCGCACCATCACCGCCCATTCCGGCCGCAAATACGCCCCCGGCGGCGCTCTCACCGAGCAGAAGGATTATGAAAAGCCGGAAGGGCCGATGGCGATCGAGAAAGGCACCGTGATCGAAGTGGCCTATCACGCACTCTGCGACGATCCGCGGTAAGGGATTAGGTCAGGCCAGGAACGAACATCCTAATCTCCCCTCCAGCACCTTAATCTCCCCTCCAGGACTTCCTGGAGGGGTGGGGGTGGTGTCCTGACCGGATAGGTTGGTGACGAAACCGACCGGTTACCTGGGTGACAGTTCTCTTATCGGCGAGGGAGGGCCTTGCCGATGCCTTGGGCGGAGAGCTGTGCGATGGATCGACGAATGCAGTTCATTGGGGAGTGGCTTGAGGGTTTGTCGGCGACGACGGATCTGGCGGAGCGGTACGGGATCAGCCGCAAGACGGCCTACAAGTGGATTGGGCGCTATCGAGAGGCGGGCGCGGAAGGCTTGCGTGAGCGCAATTCTGCGCCGTTGAACCATGGCCGGTCGACGCCGGATGAGCAGGTGGCGCTGATCCTTGCTTTGAAGGACAGGAATAGGAGCTGGGGCCCGCTGAAGCTGGTCTCGAAGCTCAAGGAATTGCGACCTGATCTTTCATGGCCGGCACCGTCAACGGCGGGCGAGATTCTCAAGCGGGCAGGCCTGGTTGAGCGTCGTCGTCGGCGTCATCGTGTCCCGCCGACGTTGGGCGGCCTCACCGTTGCCGAGCAACCCAATCATGTCTGGGGCGTCGATCACAAGGGCTGGATCCGATTGAGCGATGGACAGCGTTGCGAGCCGCTGACGGTGACCGACAGCTTCTCGCGCTTCCTGGTTGCGATCGAAGCCTGTTCGAGCACGCGCTCGGCGGAAGCGAGGCCTGTTTTTGAGCGTGCATTTGCCGAATACGGCCTTCCACAGATCATCCGGTCCGACAACGGCACGCCGTTCGCGACAACGGGCGTCACGGGTCTGAGCGCGCTTGCGGTATGGTGGACCAAGCTTGGCATCCACCAGGAACGGATCGTGCCGGGAAAGCCGCAGCAGAACGGCCGGCACGAGCGCTTCCATCTCACCTTGAAGGAAGCAATGGATCCGCCATCGGCTGATCGCGCGGTCCAAGCCGTGCGCTTCGAGGCGTTTCGCCAGGACTACAATCACGAGCGGCCGCATCAGGCGCTGAACCAGACGCCGCCGGCCCGGCACTACGCGCCGTCGCTGAGGCCGCTTCCGAAATGCTTGCCCGAGCCGGACTATCCCCGCGAAGCCGACATCCGCAAGGTGCGACCAAGCGGCGAGATCCGGTGGGGCGGTGACTCGATCTTCGTCTCCGAGACACTCATCGGCGAGTGGGTCGCGATCGAGGAGCAAGAGACCGGAGCTTTGCAGATGCGCTTCTACGCCCGGCCGATCGGCATCATCGACACCGTGCAGAAGCGACTGAAACGTTTGGGCGTGCCCGCGCGCGGGCACGCCCAAACGAAGGAGAGTGTCAACTAGGTATCCGGTCTAAACTGTTACCTAGGTATCAGCTGGACAGTGGCCCCTTCTTGTTTCCGCCGGAGAGCGACGTTCAGGAAGGACCACCCTCATGCGGCGCCATCTTGGACGGCGCGGGCGCGTTTCAGGCGCCACATCCTCCAAGAAGTCGTGGAGGGGTGCTGAACCTTATGCTTCACGCCCCCTTCGCCGCCGCCAGCAGAAACTCGACATTCCCTTCCGGCCCGGTGATCGGGCTCTGCTCGACACCCACGACGTTCCACCCGCGCGACTCCACCCACACCGTCGCAGCATCGCAGACGCGGGCGTGCACCGCGGGGTCGCGGACTACGCCGCCCTTGCCGATCTCGCCTCGCTCCGCTTCGAACTGCGGCTTGACCAGCGCCATCAGCCGGCCGCCGGGTCCGGCGAAATCGAGCGCGGTGTCGAGCACTTTGGCGAGCGAGATGAAGCTCGCGTCGCAGACGATGATGTCGACCGGCTCGGTGACGATGTCGCTGGTCAGGTATCGCGCATTGGTCTGTTCGTGGACGATCACGCGCGGATCCTGGCGCAATTTCCAGGCGAGCTGGTTGGTGCCGACATCGACCGCGAAGACCTTGGCCGCGCCGCGCTGGAGCAGCACGTCGGTGAAGCCGCCGGTCGACGATCCGACGTCGAGTCCGATGGCCCCGGTCACCTCCCAGCCGAAATGATCGAGGGCATGGGCGAGCTTGATGCCGCCGCGCGACACCCAGGGATGCTCGCGCCCGCGCACCTCGAGCGGCGCGTCCGCCGCCAGCGGCTGGCCCGCTTTCTCGATCTTGCGCTCGCCCGAGAAAACCAGGCCCGCCAGGATCAGCGCCTGCGCCTTGGCCCGGCTCTCGACCAGCCCGCGATCGACGAGCATCTGATCGACACGAAGTTTCGCCATCGCGCCGCCCTTAGCCGAACCGACGGACGCGCCGCCAGCGCCCACAAAAAAACCGCCCCCGTACGAGACGGAGGCGGCGACGGACCGGCGAGAGGCAGCCAAGCCCAAGTCGGAGGTATGAGGCGCCAGCCTAATAGAGTTTCCCGCCGCAACCGAGTGAAGAATGATCCGAAACGGAGTTCTCCTCTCCCTTCAGGGGAGAGAGCAGGGAGAGGGGGAGTCGGGGCAAGCTCGGCTTGGTCAGCGCTGCTCCACGTCAGAGCCCCTCTCCCTACCCTCTCCCCTTCAGGAGAGAGGGACTAGGCCCGCGCTTCTTCGATGACGCCGGTACTGTTGTGGCGGAGGGCTTTCAGGACGGCGTCGACGATGCCGGCGGCATCGAGGCCGGCGTCGGCATATTGCTTCTCCGGCTTGTCCTGGTCCTGATAGGTGTCGGGCAGGCGCAAGGTTCGGAGCTTGAGGCCGGCGTCGATCAGGCCCTGGTCGCTGGCGAGGGTGAGGACATGGGCGCCGAGGCCTCCGACCGCTGCTTCCTCGACGGTGACCGCGACTTCGTGGGTGGTGAGCAGGCGCCGGATCAATTCGCTGTCGAGCGGCTTGGCGAAGCGCAGATCGGCGACGCTGGTCGAAAGGCCGCGCGCGTCGAGGATCTCGGCGGCCTTGAGCGCCTCCTCCAGGCGGGTGCCTAGCGACAGGATGGCGACCTTCTTGCCTTCGCGGACGATCCGGCCCTTGCCGATCTCGAGCCGCTGCGGAGTCGCCGGGAGCGGTACGCCGGTGCCGTTGCCGCGCGGATAGCGGACCGCCGAGGGGCCGCTGTCGTGCAGCGCCATGGTGTGGACCATGTGGACCAGTTCGGCTTCGTCCGCCGCCGCCATCACCACCATGTTGGGCAGGGTGCACAGATAAGCGAGATCGAAGCTGCCGGCGTGGGTGGCGCCGTCGGCACCGACCAGGCCGGCGCGGTCCATTGCGAAGCGGACCGGCAGATTCTGGATCGAGACGTCGTGGACCACCTGATCGTAGGCGCGCTGAAGGAAGGTCGAATAGATCGCGACGAACGGCCGATATCCCTGCGCGGCGAGGCCGGCGGCGAAGGTGACGGCATGCTGTTCGGCGATGCCGACGTCGAAGCTGCGCTCGGGGAATTGCGCCTGGAACGTGTCAAGGCCGGTGCCGGACGGCATCGCCGCGGTGATCGCGACGATCTTGTCGTCGCGTGTCCCTTCCGCGATCAGCGCCTTGGCGAACACGCCGGTATAGCTTGGCGGGCCGGCCGGCGCCTTGGCCTGCTCGCCGGAAATCACGTCGAACTTCTGGACGCCGTGATATTTGTCCGCTGCCGCCTCGGCCGGGCCATAACCCTTGCCCTTCTTGGTGACGACGTGGATCAGCATCGGCCCTTCGGCGGCGTCGCGGACGTTTTCCAGGATCGGGATCAGGGCGTCGAGATCGTGCCCGTCGACCGGCCCAACATAATAGAAGCCGAGCTCCTCGAACAAGGTGCCGCCGGTAACCATGCCGCGGCTGTATTCGTCGGCCTTGCGGGCGGCGCGGTGCAGCGGATCGGGCAGCTTGCGCGCCACTCGCCGCGCGAAGCCGCGCAGGCCGAGGAACGGGCCGGAAGACACGAGACGGGCGAGGTAGGAGGACAGGCCGCCGACCGGCGGCGCGATCGACATGTCGTTGTCGTTGAGGATCACGATCAGCCGGTTGCCGGCCGCCTCGGCATTGTTCATCGCCTCATAGGCCATGCCGGCGGACATCGCGCCGTCGCCGATCACCGCGATCGCGCGGCCGGGTGCGCCGGCGAGCTTGTTGGCGACGGCGAAGCCGAGCGCAGCGGAAATCGAGGTCGAGCTGTGCGCCGCTCCGAACGGATCATATTCGCTCTCGGAGCGCTTGGTGAAGCCGCTGAGCCCGCCGCCCTGGCGCAACGTGCGGATCCGCTCGCGGCGGCCGGTCAGGATCTTGTGCGGATAGGCCTGGTGGCCGACGTCCCAGATCAGCCGATCGTCCGGCGTGTTGAACACATAGTGCAACGCGACGGTGAGTTCGACCACGCCGAGGCCGGCGCCGAGGTGACCGCCGGTGACCGAGACCGCCGAGATCGTCTCGTCGCGGAGCTCGTCGGCAAGCTGGCGCAGCTGATCCGGGCGAAGCTTGCGCAGCTGGTGCGGAGTCGGAACGGTGTCGAGCAAAGGCGTATTCGGACGTTCGGTCATGATCTTACGCTAAAAATCCCTGTGCCTCCCCCGCTACTCCAAAGCGGCTGCGCTGTCGAATGAGCAATTGGTGCAGGGCCGGTGGAGGTCGGCCCCCCGCGCGAACGACCTGGCGATGCGGGATCAGGCGACCTTGCAGTCTGGACAGGTGCCGTGGACTTCGATCACCGGGCGCTGCGGCGAGAAGCCGGCCTGTTTGGCGGCATCACGGACTCCGCCGGCGAGCGAGTCGTCGTCGAGATGGGTGGTCTGACCGCACGTGTCGCAGATCAGGAAGATGCAGTCGTGCAGGCAATCCGGATGATCGTTGGCGACATAGGCGTTGGCGCTTTCGACTCGGCGCGCGAGGTTCGATCCGACGAACAGGTCGAGAATGCGGTAGACGCTGTTGGCGGCGACGCGGCGCCCCTGAAGCTGGCTGACCTTGTCGGCGATGTCGTAGGCGGAGGCGGGCTTGTCGAAGCTCGCCAAAGCTTCGAACACGGCCTGGCGCATCGCCGTCCATTGCTCCCCCGAGCGCTCCATCGTCGCCTGCGCGGCGCTCATCAGCGACTCGCCGCCATGCGTGTGATGATCGTGGTGGTGCTCGTGGTCGGCCATGGCCCCTAAGTAGGGATTTGCCGGCTCCGGAGCAAGCCGCAGGCCGCTTTGCAGCGAGGCTCGTTCGGCGTTCGTTCAGACTGTGCCGCCCTGGCGGGCGCGGCACCGGGGCACCGGCCGGAACGGCTCAGATCACCGCGCGGCGGTTGAGATCGTGGCCGAGCGCGACGATCAGGACTCCGATTACCGAGTAGATTTCGCTGCCGCCATGCGGAAGCATCAGCGAGCCGCCCATCACGCCGAGACCGAGGCCGCCGACCGCCGAGGGCATCATGAAGCCGTGATCGACGATGCCGCGGCCGAGCGCGACGACACCGAGCACGATCGCCATCATAAGGCCGACCTCGTGTATCACGGGATTGAGCAGCATGCCGCCGGCCGAGGCCAGCACCGCAACGAATACCGCGCTGGCGAGACAATGGACGAGGCACAGCCCGGACAGCGCGATCGCCATCCGATCCATCATTCCGCTCCGCGCCGTATTGGCGAACATCGTGTCTCCGTACCCTCCGTGCCGGCCCTTTATAAGCGCGCTACGGAGAAGATACAACATTACATACCCGAAAAAGTTGCATTGGATTCGATCCATCCCGGAGGCATAGGACGCGCTTATGGCCACTGCCGCCGCTCCCCGTTCCGCCGCGCCCGGCGCACGCCCGCGCCCCATCGCCACCTGGCTGCTCGCGGTCGCCGCGCTCGTCTTCCTGATGGTCGTCGTCGGCGGCATCACGCGGCTGACCGAATCGGGTCTCTCGATCACCCGCTGGGAGCCGGTCTCCGGCACCATGCCCCCGATCGGCGAGGCCGCCTGGCAGGAGGAATTCGATCTCTACCGGCAGAGCCCGCAATACCGGCAGATCAATGCCGGCATGAGCCTGGCCGAGTTCAAGAACATCTACTTCTGGGAATATGTCCATCGCCTGCTCGGCCGTGTGATCGGCCTCGCCTTCGCTTTGCCCCTGCTCTGGTTCTGGCTGCGCCGCGCGATCCCCGCCGGGTATGGCTGGAAGCTGGTCGCCTTGCTGGCGCTCGGCGGGCTGCAGGGCGCGATCGGCTGGTGGATGGTCGCGTCGGGCCTGGTCGACCAACCCGACGTCAGCCACATCCGCCTCGCCGTCCACCTGCTGACCGCCCTGCTGATCTTCTCCAGCCTGGTCTGGGTCGCGCTCGACCTGCGCCGGCTTGCCGACGACCCGGCGGCGCGGCCGGCACGCATGCCGACGGTCGCGATCTGGGCTTTGTCGGCGCTCGCTTTGCAATTGCTGTACGGCGCCTATGTCGCCGGGCTCGACGCCGGCTATGCCTATTCGAGCTGGCCGAAGATGGGCGATGAATGGTTTCCGGCGGCGACTCCGATGCTGGCGCCGTGGCTTCGCAACTTTGTCGACAATCCGATCATGGTCCAGTTCGTCCACCGCTGGCTGGCCTGGGCGGTCGCGCTCGCCGCCGCTTTGCTCGCCCGGGCGGCGTGGCGGCATAACTTGCGCACCGAAGCCTTCGCCTTGCTCGCGGCCGTGGCGGCGCAGATCCTGCTCGGCATTTCCACCCTGCTCAGCGGAGTCGACATCCACATCGCCGCCGGCCACCAGGCGATGGCGGTGATCCTGCTCGGCACCATGGTCGCGACCGGCCATCGCCTCGGCGTCGCCATCAGCGATCGCCTCGACGTCGCAACCCGCGATCGCCCCGGCGCCGCCACCGGCGGTCGCCCCGGCGTCGCCCGCGGATGAGCGACGCGGCGCGCGGGATCGTCAGCGTCTACGCGACCTTCGCATCTGAAGACGAGGCGGCGCGGATCGGCCGCATCCTCGTCGAGGAACGGCTGGCCGCCTGCGTCAACATCCTCGGCGGCTGCCGGTCGATCTACCGCTGGCAGGGACGGATCGAGGATTCGGCCGAAGTGGCGGCCCTGTTCAAGACGGCGACCGATCGTGCCGAGGCGCTGATCGCCCGATTCGCAGACTTGCACGGCTACGACCTTCCGGCCGCGGCGGTCTGGCCGATCGCAGCGGCGACTCCCGGCTATGCCGCCTGGGTGGTGGACGAGACCGCTCCCGCCTGAGCCTCAGCGCGGCGCCGCCTCGATCGTCCCGCGGCGAAAATCTAGAGTGACGCCGTCGAAGGCGCGGAGCACGTCGTTGCCGAGCACGCCGTAGCGTTCCTCTTCATTGGCATCGTCGGCGAGTTCCACATCGATGCTCTTCATCTCGCGCGTCGCGGTGCCGATTGCGATGGGGACGGGCCCGAGGCTCGCCACCCGCACTGTCGTCGATCCGCCGACGCCGCCCTTGCCCTGACTCTTGCCGCTGTCGGTCGGGCGGAGATCCGGGCGCTCGGCGGCGAAGCGCTTGTAGAGGGCAGTGCTGGCGGCCCCGGTATCGAGGAACAGCGGGTGGACTCGGCCGGCAATCGCGACCTGCGCATAGAGATCGTTGCCGATTAGCAGCAGGTTCGGCGCCGGCGCCGGCCCGCTCGGCGCCGCCGCGATCGTCAGAGCGTCGCCCGGCCCGAACGTGACCCGGCCGAGCGCCCGCAGCACCGGCAGGCCGACGATCGCTTCGATCCGGTAGCCACCCGGAACCATCGGAAAGTCGAGCGCCTTGTCGTCGAGCACCGCGAACGGAACGTTGCGCAGAGTAGCGCCGGCGAAATGGAGGCTGTCGGCAATGGCGATTCGCACCGGCACGTCGGCGCCGATCGAATTGCCGACCGCCGCTTCGCCGTCGAGCATCCTGAGCCCGAGCGCCTTGGCGGTGCTGGCATTGACCACCGAGACGTTGGCGCCGGTATCGACCACCGCCTGCGCCTGGGCGCCGCCTGCGGCCATCGCCACGCGCAGCAGGCCGACCTTGTCCCGGGCGCCGTTCGCCGGGCGCCCCGCCGCGATGCTGTCCACGCGCTGCGCGGGTGCCTGGGCGAGGATCGCGGCGACGACCCGGGTCTGGCGCATATTCTCGATCTGCTTGGCCGGGCGATCCGGCGACAGGGCGAGAAAGGCATCCGCCTGCCGCACCGCCTCGGCATAATCCTCTTTCGCGAACGCGACCTCCGACGCGATTTCAAGCGCCCGTGCCCGCCGGTCGCGGTCCTGGTCGCCGAGTGCGAAATAGCGGGCCAGCGCCGCGTCGGCATCCGGTCCGCCGAGGCGGGTGGCGGCGAGTTGCGCTTCGGCAAGCGCACGCGCCGCCGGATCGAGGCCGGGCAGGAGCTGCTCCAGCTGGGCGGTCGCGCCGACCCGCGCCGCCAGGATCGCGGCGTCGAACCGGTCTGTCTTCACGGCCGCGGCGGCGGCGTCCGCCGGAGCCGCGCCGGCGAGGCCAGCACAGGCGAGGATTGCGCCCGAGAGAAGAGAGAGCAGGACGTGGGAAGAGGCTCTGGGCACGGGTATCGATCTCCTGTACAATCATCGTGAAGCAGTTAACAGTTTCTGTTTTACGATAATCTTTGTTTGGGATGCAATATGGAATCTCGTGTGAGACTGGCCGTGGGCGCGCGCCGGCTGAGGATCGGCACGCTGGCGGGGCTGCTCGCGACGATCCTGCTCGTCGCCGTGGCCGGGCTCGCCACCCTGCTCGGCATCGGCGGCCTGCATCTCGGCACCACCGGCAGCGGCGCACCCGATGCCGAGGCCGCCGGAGCGCTGGTGTCGGGGATCCCGTTCGCGCTCGGCCTTTGGCGGCTGCTCGCGATGCTGCGCCGGATCGAACGCGGCGAGGTGTTCGAGCAGGCGACGATCGCCGATCTGCGCGGCTTCGCCTTGTGGGTGCTGGTCTCGTCGATCGCCTCGATCGTCGCGCCGCCGCTGTTGGAGTTCCTGTTGGGATTGGTCCGCGGCGGCGACAGCCTCACCGTCACCTTGTCGTTCGAGAGCGGCGACTTCTTCGCCCTGCTGGTCAGCGCCCTGCTCTTCTTCATCGCCAGGCTGTTCGGCGAGGCGCAGCGTATCGCCGACGATAATCGGCAGATCGTCTGATGCGGATCGTCGTCCGGCTCGATGTGATGCTTGCCCGGCGCAAGGTGCGGTCGAAGGAACTCGCGGCCCATGTCGGCATCACCGAGGCCAATCTGTCGCTGCTCAAGTCCGGTCGGGTAAAGGGCATCCGCTTCGAGACGCTGGAGAAGATCTGCGACTATCTCGACTGCCAGCCCGGCGACCTGCTCGAATTCGACCGGTCCCTGCCGCCCGGCGCGGACGATTGAGCGCCCTTCCATGCGGACGAGAAGAAGGACTGTTCACTCGAAGCCTCAAAGACGCGAAGACAGATCTCCCTTGGCTCCCGATGTTTGACCGGATCGTCGGCGCTTGGGATCCACCCGGGGAGACTCGCCGCGCGGCCTCTTCGCCTCTTCGCGGCTTTGCGGTTTTGCGGCTTTGCGGCTTTGCGGCTTTGCGTGATCCAATTTTCTTCTGCCCTCGTTTCAGCTAGCCGGCCGAGCGAGGCGGCCTGAGCAGAAGGACAGAAACGGCCGGTCCATCCCCCTTCTTCGCGACGGGCCGAACCGCAGCGGTATCATTTTACCTCTCGTCAAAGCCGCGGTTTTTCTTGACTTAAATGGGTCCAGCTGCCATTTGGCCGCTCGTCAGCGCCGCCCCCGGTGAAAGCCTCGGGGCGGCGCGGTTCATTTCAGGTGGGCGCGTCATCCGGCGTGCCTCGTTACGGAGTTGGGGCCCATGAAGGCGCTGATGAAGACCACCAAGGCCGCCAAGGCCTCCGAGGTCGAGAAGAAATGGCATCTCATCGATGCCGATGGTCTGGTCGTCGGGCGCGTCGCCACGATCATCGCCAATCTGCTGCGCGGCAAGCACAAGCCGCTGTTCACCCCGCATGCCGACATCGGCGACCATGTCGTGGTGATCAATGCGGACAAGGTCCGGTTCACCGGCAAGAAGCTCGGCGACAAGGTCTATTACCGCCACACCGGCTATGCCGGCGGCATCAAGTCGGTCACTGCGGCCAAGGTCCTCGAAGGCCGCTTCCCCGAGCGCGTGCTCGAGAAGGCCGTCGAGCGCATGATCCCGCGCGGCCCGCTCGGCCGTGAGCAGATGCGCCACCTTCACCTCTATGCCGGCACCGAGCATCCGCACGCCGGCCAGAACCCCGAAACCCTCGACGTCGCGGGCATGAACCGCAAGAACAAGGTGGGTGCCTGATGTCCGACAATCGTCAATCCCTCGCCGATCTCGCCCAGCTGACGGGCGCCGCCCAGGCTCCGGCTCCGGCCGCTGCCGACGCTCCGACCGAAGCGACCGCGGAAGCCGAAGCGCCGGTCTCCAACGAGCATGGCGTCGCCACCCAGGGCCCGCAGATCCAGGCAGTGCTTCGCGAGCAGCAGCTCGACAAGCAGGGCCGCGCTTACGCGACCGGCCGCCGCAAGGACGCCGTCGCCCGCGTCTGGCTGAAGCCCGGCACCGGCAAGATCATCGTCAACGGCCGCGATCAGACCGTCTATTTCGCGCGTCCGACGCTGCGCCTGATCATCAACCAGGTGTTCGACATCACCGAGCGCCGCGATCAGTATGACGTCGTCGCTACCGTCAAGGGCGGCGGTCTCTCCGGCCAGGCCGGTGCGGTCCGTCACGGCATCTCGACCGCGCTCACCCGCTACGAGCCGACCCTGCGCACCACGGTGAAGCGCGCCGGCTTCCTCACCCGCGATCCGCGCGTCGTCGAGCGCAAGAAGTACGGCCGCGCCAAGGCACGCCGCAGCTTCCAGTTCTCGAAGCGCTAAGAGATACGTCACGAAGCCTTCGCTTCGTGCCGGGCAACAAGAGGGTCGTCCTTCGGGGCGGCCCTTTTTTTGCGTCGCCTCGAAGTGGTACTTCGCGGCGGGATCGGAGAGCAGAACGGGGTCTTCTGAAGCCGGCCCATAATGGGTGAGGCGGGTCGCCTCCTCGGCCTTAGCCGTCATCCCAGCGAAAGCCGGGATCTCCCCGAAGACCTGCGTCGGCGTGGATGAAGCGCGCGGTGCCTCTTCCGACCTGAGATCCCAGCTGCAGTTCATCCTGAGCGTGTCGAAGGGCTGGGATGACGGGTCGGGGTATAGCGCGGTGGAGTCGCCCCCACTCACCGCAGCAGCCCCGCCTCAGGGCGCCGCCGGATGTGCAGGCGCGGCGCGGCGAGCGGCTTACCGACGATCTCCGCCAACGCATCGTCGATCCGGGGATAATCGAACCGGAAGCCGAGCGCGAGCGCACGCGCCGGCACGACATGCTGGCCGCCGAGGAGCAGCTCGTCGGCGAAGCCGCCGAGCGCGAGACGGAGCGGCGCCGCCGGCACCGGCAGGATTGCCGGCCGGCGCAGCGCCCGGCCGAGTGCCCGCACGAACGCGCGATTGTCGACCGGACCGGGCGCGGTGCCGTTGATCACGCCTTTGAAACGGGGATCGGCGATCGCGCGGACGATCAGACGGACGAGATCGTCGCGGTGGATCCAGCTCATCACCTGGCGGCCGTCGCCGAAGCGGCCGCCGAGCCCGAATTCGAACGGCGCCAGCATCCGGCTGAGCACGCCGCCCTCGCGCCCCAGCACCAGACCGGTGCGCAGGATCACGAGCCGTGCCCGGCCCGCGGCGGCGTTCCGGCCGGCCTGCTCCCACGCGGCGCAGACAGTGCGGCAGAAGCAATCGCTACCGGCGGCACCCTCGTCGAGCGGCTCGGCGCCGCGCAGGCCGTACCAGCCGATTGCGGAACCACTGACCATCACCTCCGGCGTGACCGCAAGCCGATCGATCAGGCGCCCGACCGCGGCGGTGACCGCGCGGCGTGAGTCGAGGATGCGCGCACGCTTGGCGGCGGTCCACAGGCCGTTGCCGATCGGCTCGCCGGCCAGATTGACGATCGCGTCGATGCGCGCGTCGGCGGCGATCTGATCGAGATCTGTGACGATCCGGATCGGTGCCGGGAGCGCGGCATCGCTCCCCCGGCTGCGAGTCAGCACGGTCACGTCGTGACCGGCGCCGACCAAGGCTTCGACCAGCCGCCGGCCGATGAAGCCGGTGCCGCCGGTGACCAGGATCGCGCGTCCCGGCGCGAGGCCGATGGCGAGGCGGGCAGCATCGCCGTCGCGCAGCCGCCGGGTGCGGGCTGCGGCGGCAAGATCGCGCACGCCCGTGACGAAGGTGCCGACCGTCGCCAGCGCGCAGAGCCAGCTCCACAGTCCGTAGGAGACCGGCGCGATCGCCGTGTCGCGCTGCGCCCAGCCGATGAGCACGGGAAGGAGGAAGGCGAGGATCGCGCCGTAATTGAGCGTCAGCAGCGCGTGGAGCACACGCTCGCTTGGCGGCAGCTTGCGGGTGCGGTCCTCCTCGACGAAATCCCATAAGGTGATCCCGGTCTCGGCGATCAGCAGCGCGATCAGGCCGACCGCCCAGGCGCCGTGCGGCACGGTCCAGCCGAGCGCGCCGAAGGCGATGCCGTAGGCCAGGTTCCGGATCCCGTGCAGCTGCAGCTCGCGGCGCTGGGAGGGACGCCAGGCGAGCCGCTCGATTCCTTCATGGTGAAGGAAGGTGTCGGTCGCGCCCATCACCATCTGGATGGCGACGAGGGTCCAGAGCAACTCGGTCATGGCGCGTCTCCCCTTTCGGGTCGCTCGTGAAAGATACCGACCTGGTGGACGAGCGCGCCCAACCAGGGGTGATGAAGGGCGAGGATGAAGGCGAACTGCCCGTCGCCGAGGTCGACATGACTGACCCGCATCCGCCCCGGCGCGAGCCAGTGCGGCAGGCGCAGGCGAACGCTGCCGATCCTGAGGAAATAATGGTCGCTGTCGAAATGGAGCGCCCCGGCCTCGACCCGCAGCACCAGGGCGATGCCGAAGCCGAGGCCGAGATATTCCTCGAGCCCCGTCGGTCCGGCGAAGCGCTTGGCGCTGTGGATGGCCTGCGGAAAGCCGCGGCGTCGGCCATAGATGCGGGTCCAGCATTGGCCACCGGTGGCCGGATCCTCGGTGACGCTGACCGCCGCCGGAACGCCGATCTCGCAGCCGAGCGGCAGCGGCGCCCCGACCAGCCGTGCGGCCTGCGTCAGCCACCAGCCGCACCGGCTCCGCTGCGCCTCGACGATCTCCCCGGCGTAGAGGATGACGTGGCCGCCGGCGGCGCGATGGGCGAAGCGGGCGCGCACCGCCTCGGGCAACGTGACCCAATCGGCCTCGCCGACCAGGCGGCGGAAGCGCAGGTCGCCGAGGGGGGGCGACGTCGGCGCAGCGGCCGCCGCGATCCCCACCTTCGCCGCTACGCCCCGCGCGATCATTTCTTCCTCCACTATCGTTGTTTCTGTAGAGACAGAAACGTATGGTCAAAAAAGGGATAGCGCGTTCAGCCGCTATCCTTCTCGGCCGCCGGCTTGCCGCGGCCGAAGCCGACCAGGCTGGCAACCTTGGCGCCCATCCGCACCAGCGCCATCAGCTTCGGTGCGGGCACGCCCAACATCTGGTCGTGCCAGCGGGTGAGCGAGGTCACGAATTCGTCCATCGCCGCCAGCCGCTTGCGCGCGATGTCGCTGACCCGCGGATCCTTGTCGGCGTCGGTGCGGCAGGCGCGCAGCGCCGCCGCCGCGGGATCGATCTCGCGCTCCTTGCGCCCCTGCGCGATCCGGGTCGCCATCTCCCACAGATCGGTTTCCGCTTCGAAATGGTCGCGCCGGTCGCCGAGCACCGGCACCCGCCGGATCAGCTTCCAGCCCTGCAACTCGCGAAGGCTGTTCGAAACGTTGGACCGCGCGATGCCGAGCGTCTCGGCAATGTCCTCCGCGGTCAGCGGCCGCTCCGCCAGATAGAGCAGGGCATGGATCTGGGCGACCGAGCGATTGACCCCCCATTGCCCGCCCATGTCCCCCCATTGGAGCACGAAGCGTTCCACCGCTGGCGGCATCGTACGAGTCGTGGCGGAGATTTCTGTCATGACAGAAACTTCGGACATTGCGCGAGGCTTGTCAAGGGAGTTCGCCACGACACTCGAGGGTCGCGCAATTGCCCGCGGTGCAGCGGATGACAGGAAGAGGCAGGAGAAAGGAGGGCTTCGACAGGCTCAGCCCGAACGGTGGTGGAAGACACCGGTCCGATCGCCGAATGTGCAACGAACCGAGCGGGCAGGGTCGCCCCCGCGCTCGGCACAACGGTTAAATCAAAGCCGTACCGCCCCCTCTATGCTCCGTTCGGGCTGAGCCTGTCGAAGCCCTTCCCTCTCCTTCCCGCTGTCTCCGCGATCGGCCCATTGGTCGGTCCCGATCTTCTCACCCCTTCGGCAAGATCCTCACGAGAGCAGGAACAACGCCGTTGTGCCCGCCCGGTGATGTTAGAGGCGCACCTTACCTCACCCCCAACACCGTTCGGGCTGAGCCTGTCGAAGCCCTTCCCTTCCCGCTGTCGCACGAGAGAGCCAGCTCTAGCCAAGCCTCCTCTTCGCCCCACTCAAGCCCTCGATCCAAATTCGCTTCGGCGCCCCAGCCCCTCACCCGTTGATCGTCTTCATCCCCTGCGCATGATAACGCTCGCCCGCGGCGGCGCCGGGTGGCAGCACCGCATCGATCCGCGCCAGATCCTCGGCCGAGAGGACGACGTCCAGGGCGCCGACATTCTCGTCGAGCCGCTCGGGCCGGCGCGTGCCCGGGATCGGCACGATGTCGTCGCCCTGCGCCAGCACCCAGGCGAGCGCGAGCTGGGCGGGCGTGCAGCCCTTGTCGGCGGCGATCGCCTCGATCTCGCGGACGAGCGCGAGATTGCTGTCGAAATTGGCGCCTTCGAAGCGCGGATGGTGGCGCCGCCAGTCGTCCTCGGCGAAATCGGCCGGGCTTTTGAACTGGCCGGTGAGGAAGCCGCGGCCAAGCGGACTGTAGGCGACATAGCCGATGCCGAGCTCGCGCACCGTCGGCAGCAATTCCGCTTCGGCATCGCGGCTCCACAGCGAATATTCGGTCTGCAGCGCCGCGATCGGATGGACCGCATGGGCGCGGCAGATCGTCTCCGGCGCCGCCTCGCTGAGCCCGAGGAAGCGCACCTTGCCCTGTGCCACCAGCTCGGCCATCGCGCCGACAGTTTCCTCGATCGGAACGTTGGGATCGACCCGGTGCTGATAATAGAGATCGATCACGTCCACCTTCAGCCGCTTGAGGCTCGCCTCGCAGGCCGAGCGGACATAATCGGGCGTGCCGCAGATGCCGCCGAAGCTGCCGTCCGCGCCGCGGACGTTGCCGAACTTGGTGGCGAGCACGACCTTGTCGCGGCGATCGGCGATGGCACGCCCGACCAGCTCTTCATTGCGGCCGACGCCGTACATGTCGGCGGTGTCGAGGAAGTCGACGCCGCGCTCGATCGCATGGTGTATGGTCGCGATCGACCGGGCATCGTCGCCGGCGCCGTAGAATTCGGACATGCCCATGCAGCCGAGGCCGAGCGCCGAGACTTCGAGACCGCTGCTGCCGAGGGTTCGTCTCGTGATCATGTGAAGGCTCCTTCCCGCTTTCCCCGCGCAACGAGCGGAAGCCGTTCCGGCTCCCGCCCCCCGATCGGCGCGCGCGTCAGTCGGCAATCACCGGCGGACCGCCGGCGGCGCCCGCCTTGGGCTTGCGCAGCAGCAGGACGAGCGGCAGCGCGCACAGGGTCACCAGCATCATCGCGTGGAAATCGTCGAGATAGGCGATCATCAGCGCCTGCCGGTTGATCTCGGCATCGAGCATCGCCGTCACGCTGTCGCCGAAGCTGCCGAGCATCTGCGCGATCGTCGGATCGGCCACCTGCATCGTGTAGGGCGTGACATGGGCGGCGAGATCGGAATGGCTGACCTGGAGATTGCGGGCGAGCAGGAAGGTGACCATCGAGATGCCGATCGAGCCGCCGATGTTGCGCGCGAGGTTGAACAGAGCGGCGGCGGTGGTGCGATATTGCGGCGGCAGCGATGAGAAAGCGAGCGCCTGCAGCGGCACGAAGATGAGGCCGAGGCCGATCCCCTGGACGAAGCCGCTGACGATCACCGGATGCGCGTCCATCTGCAGCGAGAAGCCAGACATCTGCCACAGCGACAAGGCCATCGCCGAGATGCCGCCGAAGATCAGCAGCCGCCCGTCGACTTTGCCGGTCAGCCGGCCGGCGACCATCATCGACACCAGAGTGCCGACGCCGCGCGGCGCGGTCAGGAAGCCCGAATCGAGCACCGAATAGCCGAGCAGCCGCTGCAGCAAGGGCGGCAGCAAGGCGAGGCCGGCGAGCAGCAGCACGCCGGTGACCGCCATGAACAGCAGGGAGACGGCGAAGGTGCGGTCGGCGAACATCTTGGGGTCGAAGATCGGCTCGCGCGCGGTCATCAGGTGGACGACGAACATCCAGGCGCCGGCAATGGCGAGGCCGAGCTCGATCCGGATCTCCCAGCTTTGCAGCCAATCCAGCTGCTCGCCGCGATCGAGCATCATCTGCAGGCTGCCGAGCGCCAGCGCCAGGAGCGCGAAGCCGAACAGGTCGAACCGTCTCCTGTTAGTGGGGAAGCTCGGCATGTAGCGAAGCAGGATCAGAGTGCAGAGGATACCCACCGGCAGATTGACCAGGAACACCCAGCGCCAGCTGAAATTGTCGGTCAGCCAGCCGCCGAGCACCGGCCCGAGGATCGGCCCGATCATCACCCCCATGCCGAACATCGCCATCGCCCGCGCATGTTTCTCGGGCGGGTTGATGTCGAACAATACGGCCTGGGCGATCGGCACCAGGAAGGCGCCGGAAACGCCCTGCAGTGCCCGGAATGCCACCATTTCCGGTAGATTCTGCGCCATCGCGCACAGCACCGAGGCAAAGGTGAAGGTCACCACCGAGGCGATGAACAGCCGCCGCCGGCCGACCCGGTCGGCGAGCCAGCCGGTGATCGGAATCGCGATCGCGGAGGCGACGATGTAGCTGGTCAGCACCCAGTTGATGGTTTCCTGGGTGGCCGACATGCTCGCCATCATGTGCGGCAGAGCGACATTGGCAATGGTGGTGTCGAGCACCTGCAGCAGCACCGCCATCATCAAGGCGATGCTGACGATCACGTGCTCGGCGCGGTCGAGCGCGGGACGCTCGGGCGCGGCGACCGCAGAAGCCGAGGCGGCGGCGCTCGCCACTTACCGGCGTCCGTTCGCCTGCGGCTGCGAAGCGTGCGCCAGGCTGGCGCGGCCGCCCTGCGCCGGCGGCGGTGTTTCCTGGGTGTCGACGGTGACTTCGGCGGAAAGGCCCGCGAGCAGGGGACGGCCGGGATCGCTGTCGATGATGATCCGCACCGGCACGCGCTGCGTCACCTTCACCCAATTGCCGGTGGCGTTCTGGGCCGGCAGCACCGAGAATTCGGAGCCGGTGCCGCGGCCAATGGAGGCGACGTGGCCGACGATGTGCGCGCTCGGATAGGCGTCGAGCTTGACCTCCGCCGGCTGGCCCGGCGCCATCTTGGCGAGATCCGTTTCCTTGTAATTGGCCTCGACCCATACTTCGCCGCTGCGCACCACGGTGACCACCGACAAGCCCTGGACGACGGCATTGCCGACCTGGAGGCGATCGGTCTGGGTGACGTAGCCGTCCGACGGCGCCCGCACTTCGGTGCGCTTCAGGTCCAGCATCGCCTTGTCGCGCGCGGCGATCGCGGCGAGCAGAGCGGGCTGGTTCGTATCCGGACCGGCGCTGAGCTGGGCGCGGGTGACCTGCGCCTGCGACCGCGCGTTGGCGAGGCGCTCGCGCGCTTCCTGGAGATCGTGCAGCGCCTCGTCATGGCTGGCGCGGGTGGTGAAGCCGCGCCCGAGCAATTCCGCCTGCCGGTCGAACGCGCGCTGGGCATAAGCCACATTGGCCTCGGCGCCCTGGATGTCGGCGCCGCTGCCCGCCACCTCCGCCTGGGTGCGGTTGACCTGCACCCGCGCCGCGGCGATCTGCGCCTCCGCCTGGGCGAGCGCGATCCGGTACTGGCTCGGATCGATCCGGAACAGCAGCTGGCCTTTCCTGACCGGCTGGTTCTCGCGCACTGCGACTTCCGAGATCGTACCGGAAATCTCGGCGGCGACCGCGACCTTGTCCTGCTGGACATAGGCATTGTCGGTCGAGACGTAGCGCCCCGAGCTCAGCCACAGATAGAGGCCCACGGCCGCGAGCAGCAACGGTACCGACAGCATCACCAGCAGGCGGCCACGTTTCTTCTTCGGCGGCGCCTCGACGCTCGCTGCCGGTGCCGCCGCTTCGGCGGACGGGTCTGCCTGCTCGCCGGGCTCGGCGGCCGTGATCGGACCTTCCTTCATGCCACTTTATCCGTGATCCGGGCGGTGCAGGCCAAATTGGCCCGCACCCGCCGCAAGGTTTCCAGAACCGCCTGCTGCTCCGGCGCCGAGATGCCGACCAGCGCGTCGGCGAGGAAATCGTCGGCGAGGGCGCGCAATTTTTCGAGCAGCGGGCCTGCCTTGGCGGTGAGATGGATCCGCCACACCCGGCGATCCTCGCCATCCGCCCGGCGCTCGACCAGCCCCGCCTCAGCGAGCCGGTCGACCATCCGCGAGAGGGTGATCGGCTCGACCTCCAGCGCCTCGGCAAGCTCCACCTGCCGCTGCCCGTCCTGCCGCGCCAGCTTCGCCAGCACCCGCCACTGCGCCCGAGTCGCCCCAAGCGCCCCCGCCCGCCGATCGAACGCGCGGCGCAGGGCGTGGGCGGTGTCCCCGACCTCGGTGGCAAAATTGATGTCCATGCCAGCAATATAGTAAGCATGCTTATCATGAGCAAGCTGGGCAGCGTTAGCCGCATTGTGTTGGCATTCAACCCTCGCCGCCTCGCACCGACGCCCGTTAAGGATTTTGCACGCAAAGGCGCGAAGCGGCGGCGCGTGTCTCACCCCCTCAATCGGTGCTCCCGAACGAGGCGGTAGCGCGTGGACGGTGCAGGGCCTTTCACTCTTCGCCTTTTCGCTCCCGCGAACTCGGCACACTCCGCCCCTTCCGCTGCTCTCGTCATCCCAGCGAAAGCTGGGATCTCCCGGAGAACCTGCGTCGGCGTTGATGAAGCGCGCGGTGCCTCTTCCGGCCTGAGATCCCAGCTTTCGCTGGGATGACGCCCCCACGCACGACCCCAGCGTCAAGCCGAGCGACCGGCTTTCAATCAGCCGCGCTTACCGAGATCGACCAGGAGCGCACCCATCTTTTGCCATTGATGCCGGCTTCGCTGACGTCAACGCGCCCGCCCCTCCGCCCCACCGCCTCCCGCGCCCGTTTCGCCCTCTCGTCATCCCAGCGAAAGCTGGGATCTCCCTGAGGACCTAAGTCGGCGTGAATGAAGCGCGCGGTGTCTTTTCCGGCCTGAGATCCCAGCTTCCGCTGGGATGACGGGACCCAACGCACGACCCCAGCGTCGAGCCGAGTGACCGGCTCTCAATCAGCCGCGCTTGCCGAGATCGACCAGGAACGCACGCACCGCTTTGCCATTCATACCGACGCCCCCGCCGTCAACGCGCCCGCGCCCTTCCCCCCTCCGCCTCCCCAGCACTGCGCCCCTTGCGCCCCTCTCGTCATCCCAGCGAAAGCTGGGATCTCCCTGAGGACCTGCGTCCGCGTGAATGAAGCGCGCGTGTCTTTTCCGGCCTGAGATCCCAGCTTCCGCTGGGATGACGCCGCCCTCACGACCCCAGCGTCGAGCCGGGTGACCGGCTCTCAATCAGCCGCGCTTGCCGAGATCGACCAGGAACGCACGCACCGTTTTGCCATTCATACCGACACCCCCCGCCGTCAACGCGCGCGCGCCCTTCCCCCTCCACCTCCCCAGCACTGCGCCCCTTCCGCCCCTCTCGTCATCCCAGCGAAAGCTGGGATCTCTCCGAGGACCTGCATCCGCGTGAATGAAGCGCGCGGTGTCTTTTCCGGCCTGAGATCCCAGCTTCCGCTGGGATGACGGGAGCCAACGCACGACCCCAGCGTCGAGCCGAGTGACCGGCTCTCAATCAGCCCTGTTTGGCGAGATCGGCCAGGAAGGCGCGCACCCGTTTCGCGTTCATGCCGACGTCGCTGCCGCCGACCCGGCTGATCGAGCGCATGTCGACCAAGCTGCCGCCGCCCGGTGCCGGCCGCGCGCGGACGACGACGTCATCCTTGAAGCGGAAGAAGGTGCTGGTTGCGGTCGCCTCCAGGGTGCCGCCGGCGGGGTCCGCCTTGGCCACCGTCCAGCCGCGCTCGCGGGCGAGCGTCTCGGCCCGGCGGATCGCATCCTCGGGGCTCGCCGCCAGCTTCAATGTCTTGAGGTCCGAATAGGCCTCGCGGTGGATTGCCTTCCAGCGCGCTTCCGGCGCCAGCGCCTTCAATTCCGGCCGGTCCATGTCGGGGATCTTCTCGAGATTGTCGGCACGGACGCTCAAGGTGCGGAATTGCGGCAGATCGTCGAGATTGGTGGCGACGTCGTGGATCGCCGGCACGCTCTCCGCTTGCCGGACCAGCGACCCCAGGAACAAGACGAAGCCGAGCGCCACCACCAAGGCGACCAGATTGGCGAGCAGCAGGTTCGCCTTCCGCGCCCGCCGTGCCAGCACCAACCCGATCACGCCCAGCACCGCCCCGGCGATCGCCGCGAAGAACGCATAGCGCAGCACCCCGAAGGCGGCGGAGAAATGCCAGAGCTCCCGCCCCGCGCCGAGCGAGGCGATCAACGCCGCGAGCACACCGCCGACGCCGAACAGCAAGGCCCCCAAGGTCACCAGCCGTGCCCAGTCGCGCTTCGCGCCGCTGCCGGTGGTTCTCGCTGTCGTCGCCATGTCGTGCCTCCCGTTTCCGCGCATCGTGCGCTGAAGCGGGAGCAGGAGCAAGAGCATCGATACGAGGGATGCGAGCGGACCTAGGTCAGCGGACCACTTGCGGCCGCTTCGGGCACCGGAGCAATCCTGCGCTCGACCGCAGGACAGCGATCCGTCATTCGCGCGGTGTCGATGTTCGAATGCGGCCTAAGACGGATCAGTCGGCGGATTGACGAACGCCGCCACGGATGTGCGCAATCCCGCGTTCGAGCCCTCGCAACTCGGCGAGACCGCGCATCCGCCCGAGCAACGAATAACCCGGCAGGGTCTGCTTCGCCAAATCGTCGAGCATCTGATGGCCGTGGTCGGGGCGTATCGGAATCGACCGGCCCTCGCGCTGCTGCAGGGCGTGGATCGCGGCGACGAGCGACGCCATGCCCGCATTTCCTTCCAGATGCGCGGCTTCGTGGAAGGCCTCCTCGGATTCGCGTTGAACCGAGCGAAGGTGGAAGAACCCGATCCGATCGCCGAGGCGATCGATCATGCCCGGCAAGTCATTGTCGGCACGGACGCCGAACGAACCCGCACAAAAGCAGAGGCCGTTCGAGCGGTTGGGAACGCGGCGGAACAAGGTCGCGACATCCTCCTCGGTGCTGACCACGCGCGGCAGGCCGAAGAGAGGGAATGGCGGATCGTCCGGGTGCACGACCAGGCGGATGCCGTGCTCGTCCGCCACCGGGCAGACCGCCTCGAGAAAGGCGACATGGTTGGCACGCAGCGTGTCGCCGTCGACGGCATCATATTCGGCAAGCGCCGCGCGAAAGCGCTCCGCAGTAAAGGTCTCTTCGCTGCCGGGCAGCCCCGCGATGATCGTACGCTCCAGCCGGTGACGATCGTCGTCCGACATCGCGCGGAAGCGCTGCGCGGCACGATCGCGCAGCGCCGGCGAGTAATCGCGCTCGGCGCCCGGGCGGCGAAGCATGTACAGATCATAGGCGGCCACCGCCTCCAGCTCGAAGCGCAACGCCAGGGCACCGTCCGGCATCGTCCAGGCCAGGTCGGTCCGGGTCCAGTCGAGCACGGGCATGAAATTGTACGTCACGACCGCGATCTCGCACGCGGCCAGGTTGACGAGGCTCTCGCAATAATTCTCGATCAGCCTCTGCCAGTCCGGGCCTCGGGTCTTGATCCCCTCGTGCACGGGCAGGCTCTCGACGACCGACCAGGCAAGCCCGGATTCCTCGATCTCCCTTTTGCGCGCGGCGATCGCTTCTTGCGGCCAGACTTCGCCGTTCGCGATCTCGTGGAGCGCCGTCACCACCTCGCTCGCGCCGGCCTGCCGGATGTCGCGCAGCGTCACCGGATCCGACGGCCCGAACCACCGCATCGTCTGGGTCATCATCAACATGCGTTCAACCGCCCTGGGCGGCTCCTCTCGATCGACGATCGTCTAGCAGGTCAAAAGGCGAAGGCCACCCGTACCGCAACCGACCCGGGCCGTTCGGGTCGGTTGCGTCGCGCACGGCACTTGGGCCTAGAATTGGAAGTTCACCGCCAGGGCGAAGGTGCGGCCGAACGACGCCGTATAGAGCGGGTCCTGCCGTACCGTGTCCGTGTAGAGCTTGTTCTTCTCGTTGGTGATGTTCGACATCTCGGCGATCAGCTTGATGTTGTCGCTGATGTTGTACGAGGCCGATGCATCGACGAAGATCGAGCTCGCAGCGCCGTTGGCGTCGCTGTCCGCCGGTCCGGGAATGCCGGTGAGATACCCTGCGCGATAGTTGATGGTCGTGCGGATGCTGAAACGCGAATCCTCGTAATAGAGCGTGCCGCTCGCCGTTTCCGGCGACAGGCCGACCAGCGGCGCGGTCCGCGCCAAGGTCGGCGCGCCGGTCGCGGGGTTGGTCTGCAGGATGTAATTGATGTTGGAGCGGACCCGGGTGAAATTGGCGAGCACGCCGAGGTTGCTGAGGAAGCCCGGCAAGAAGCGCAACGGCAGCTGCACGTTCGCCTCGAACCCGCGCAGCGGTCCGCCCGGGGTGTTGTTGCTGCGGGAGAAATTGAACAATTCGGCCGGGCTCGCGGTGCTTCCGGAAAGCAGCGACAAGGGCAGATTGAGGTCGCTGAACGGGACCAGCTGGTTCGTGTTCTGGATGTAGGTTTCGATGTTCTTGTAGAAATAGGCGACGGACAGCAGCGAGCCGGGCGCGAAATACCATTCGAGCGCGGCATCGAAGGTATTGGCACGGATCGGATCGAGCAGCGGGTTGCTGGCCGATCCGGTGCGGATGGCCGCGTTGACGCTCGCGCTCGGGATCAACTGACCGTAGGCCGGACGCGACATCACCCGCGCGACGGAGAGACGGCCGATCAGGTTGGACGTGAGGTCGAAGGCCAGGTTGGCGGATGGCAGCCAGTCTTCGTAGGACCGCTCGACGGTGGTGATGACTCCCAGCGTCGGGTAGAGCGATCCGGCCGGTGCGTTGACGGGGATCGTACCTTCCGTGTGAAGATCGGTGTGGACGTAGCGCACTCCCGCGTCGCCCCGGACCGGGATCGGCAGCATGTCCCCGGTCTCGAACTTCACCATCAGATAGCCGGAGGTATATTTCTCCTTCACCTTGCCGAAGGCGCTGCCGCACTCGATCCCGCAATATTGGTAGACATTGTCGAAATCGACCGCGTCGCGGAACTTGTCGGGGTCGATCGCGGCGAAATCCTGCATGTTTCCGCCGAGAGTCTTGGCAACGCCCGTGGTGACGAAGGTCAGGCTGCTCAGCGAGACGCCGGCGGGCAAGGTCAGCGGCAGGCGCTGGGCGGGGATGAGATCACGCTGGCGCTGCTTGTAGTCGCCTGTGCGATACTGGCCGCCGGCCTGTACCACGAAGCCCGGTGCGGCTTCCCACTCCGTGTTGAGTTCGAACGTCTTGCTGATGATCGAATTGCGGCGATCGAAACTCGAGATCTGGCCACGCTGGGTGCCGTCCGGCAG
Organism: Sphingosinicella sp. BN140058; assembly: GCF_004135585.1. Classification (NCBI taxonomy): domain Bacteria; kingdom Pseudomonadati; phylum Pseudomonadota; class Alphaproteobacteria; order Sphingomonadales; family Sphingosinicellaceae; genus Sphingosinicella; species Sphingosinicella sp. BN140058. The sequence continues at coordinate 1,689,544 of NZ_CP035501.1, forward strand.
CGGCGGCCCATAAGAGAAGATCGAGGCATCGCTCGGATCGACGCCGTAGCCCAGTGTCGGAAGATCGGGATCGTCGCGGAAGTCGATCGAGAAATTGTCGGTATCGTTCGAATCCATCGCCACCTGCAGGCGATCGACCTGCAAGATCGAGTCGGAAATGCCGGCGAGTCCATAGACTCGGAACGTGTCGCTGAAGCGGTGATCGAAGTTGAGATTGATCTGGCGGAAGGTCGACGTGAACCTCTCGTCCTGCATCTCCGATCGCAGATCGACGCCGTCCCACAGGCCGTGGATCAGCGAACCTTCCTCGTCGACCTCGATGTCCCTGATCGACATCATCGGCTGCCCGCCGTTCGACAAGGTGCGGCCCATCGAGCGTGCGTCCAGATAGGTGTCGAGGCGGTCGACCTTGAACCGGGCGTACAGTCCGTCGAGCGAAATGTCGGTGCGGTCGCTCGGCTTCCACTGCAAGGTCAAAGATCCGGCGAGACGCTCCTGCTCCTGGCGCGATTTGACCGGTCGCGGCAGGCGCGGAAGGAATACGCCGCCGCCGGGCCGTCCGGACACGCCGGTGCGGCTCATGATATAGTCGTAGGCTTCCTTGGTGCTGGTGCGCGGATTGCCGGTGCTGCAATTGTTCGCGTCGGCGCCGACCGGGACGGGCGGCGATCCGACCGTATTGCCGGGGCCTGGGCTGGTGACGGCGACGCCCTGATAGGTGTAACCGATCGGCGTGCAGAACGGGAAGATGATCGAGGTCGGAGCGGTCTGGCCCGGCAACAGAACCGATTGCGACTGGCCGGCAACGTAGGTGGGCAGGATATCCACGGCGGAATAAGCGAATTCCTCGATATTCCGCCGCGAATACGCGACGCTGCCGAGCACGCCGAACGTGTCGCCGAACTTCTTCGACACCAGCGCGGACAGCCGCGGGTCGATCTTCTTGGCGATGTCGTTGTAGATCCCGCGGGCGGTGCCCGAAAAGGTGAAATCCCCCTTCTGGTCGAACGGCTTGGGCGCGCGCAGGTCGACGGTCGCGCCGAGCGAGCCCTCTTCCACGTCGGCCGACGTCGTCTTGCGCACCGACAATGCCGAGAAGATCTCGGTCGGGAAGGTGACGAAATCGAACGAGCGGCCGGAGCTGACGCCGCCGCGTATGTCGGTGCCGCTGACCTGCGACACCCCTTCCATCCCGTTGATCCGCACCCGCGTGAATTGTGCGCCAAGACCGCGGACCGAGATGTTGCGGCCTTCGCCGCCGTCGCCGCGCGACAGCGCCACACCGGGGATGCGCTGCATCGATTCGGCAAGATTGGAATCGGGAAATTTGCCGATGTCCTCGGCGATGATGCTGTCGACCGCCGCGGTTTCCTGGCGCTTCAGGTTCAGGGCGTTGTTCAGCGAGGCGCGGAACCCGGTGACGACGATACCGGCTTCCTCCGCCGATGCGTCCCCCGCCGGCGGGGCCGCGGGCGCTGGCTCGGATCCCTGTCCGGCGTCGGGAGGAGCGTCTTGGCGGGACACTTGGGCTGCGGCGGGTGACGCCATCAGGATGCCCAGGAAACTCGTCGAGACAAGCAGGCGGCGCTTGCCGCTGGCGTTGCAGCCCATTTCACCTCTCCCTTGGCCCGGATGGCGGATTGTCCGCCGCAGCGATGCTGAACCGCTTTTCTTATTCAGGCCGTAGGTCGGGTAACATTGTCAGCTTCGATCCACAATAGCGCCTTACATCTTTGCTGCTGTGGCCTGACCAATCACGAGAGTGTGTCGCTTCTCCCTCCAGAGATCAGACCGTGCGCCGCGCCAGCGCACGCCGTCGCTGGTCCGTTTCCGCGCGCGCGCGTTCGACGGCCTCGGTTTCGGTGACGTCGAGAAGATGATCGATGACGCGCGTGAGGTGATCCCGCATCGCGTTTCGCGCGTCCACCGGCGATCGGGCCTCGAGCGCCCGCAGGATTCTGCCATGTTCGGCCATCCGGTTCTCCGTCCCCAGGCTGCCCGCCTTGAGGAGAACTTCGCGGGCGAGCGGCGAGCGAAAGCGCATGTCCCAGAAGTCGGTCACTGCGGCGATGATCACCGCATTTCCGGTCGCCTCGGCGATGGCGATGTGGAAGCGGCGGTCCGCCTTCTCCGCCACGACACTGTCCTCCACTGCCATTTCTGCCAGCAGCGATCGCAACTCGGCCAGTTGCGCCTCGTCGATCTCGGTCGCGGCGACCGCTGCGACTTCGCCTTCGAGCAGGCGCCTGGCCTCGGTGATCTCGAACGCGCCGATGTCGAGCGCTTCATCCACCTCGACGTTCGATGAGGCGAGCACGAAGACGCCGGACCCCTTTCGCGCCTCGACCAGCCCCTGCATTTCGAGGGCGATCATCGCCTCGCGTATGGTCGGGCGACTGACCTTGAACCGTTCGGTAAGGTCGCGCTCCGCCGGAAGGCGCGAGCCGACCGGATAAATACCGTTCGAGATGTCGGTCAGGATCGCCTGCACGATCCTGCGATACAATTTTCCTCCGCGTTCAGCCGCTTGCATTCCGTTCCCCGTTCGTCCGCGAGCGTAATCCCCGCCCGCGCCAGTGCCGTCGACCATCCTACTTCGCGGACAGCCATCTGTCATCCGGACGTGGAAATGCCTGACAGCCTATTGCACGTTGCCCGACCACAACTTACCACGTTGCGCAAAGGAGAGTCGCTTGCCTGGCAGCGTCATGGGTTCTGAAGCGCCGCTGCGGATGGCGGTACGATAGACTTCCCTGCCAATCGAGAACAGAAAACAGGAGAGGAAGCATCATGCACGCGAGGATCGCGTTTCTGGCCGTTGCCGCAGCGCCGCTGATCGCGCTGGCGCCGGCACCGTCTGCAGCTCAGACTCAGGCACCGTGGCGGGACGTCACGCCTCGCGGCGGCTTGACCGGGTGGCACAAGGCCGGCGGGAATGCGGCGTTCGAAGTCACCGGCGGCGAGCTCGTCGGCCGTGCGGCGCAGGGATCGGCCAACAGCTGGCTGGTGTCCGACGACCAATATGGCGACTTCATCCTCGAGTTCGAGGCGAAGACCGACACGGTCCTGAATTCAGGCGTGATGATCCGCGGCCAGAGCAAGCCCGATTATCGCGGCGGCGTGGTCCATGGCTATCAGGCTGAGATCGATCCCTCGCCCCGTGCCTGGAGCGGCGGCATCTATGACGAGCAGCGTCGCCAATGGCTGTACACGCTCGGGCGCAACGACGCCGCGCGGCGCGCCTTCCGCTCCGGCGACTGGAACCACTACCGGGTAGAGGCGATCGGCAACCGCCTGCGCACCTTCGTCAACGGAGTCCCCGCCGCCGATGTCGCCGACGATGTCGATGCGCGCGGCTTCATCGCGTTCCAGGTCCACGCCTTGCCGGATGCGGAAGCCCGGCGGCAGCCGGAAGTGCGGTTCCGCAGGGTGCGGATCATCACCGATACGCCGGCCCGGTTCGCCTCCCCGGCGACGACGCTGGAACAGCAGGGATGGCTGGCCAATCGGCTGACCGAGGTTGAACGCGGCGCCGGCTGGAAACTGCTCTGGGACGGCGAGACGACCGATGGGTGGCGCAGCGCCAAGGCGCCGGGCTTTCCGGACAAGGGCTGGTCGATACGGGAGGGCATCCTGTCGGTGGACGGCGCCGACGGTGCCGAATCGACCAATGGCGGCGACATCATCACCACCCGGGAGTATCGGGATTTCGAGCTGTCGGTGGATTTCCGGCTGACGCCCGGCGCCAACAGCGGGATCAAATATTTCGTCGATCCGGATCTTCTGAAGGGGGACGGCTCGGCGATCGGGCTCGAGTTCCAGCTGCTCGACGACGCCCGCCATCCCGACGCCAAGATGGGCCGCGACGGCAACCGCACGCTCGGTTCGCTCTACGACCTCATCACCGCCCGCAACCTTTCCGATCCTGCCAACCCGAACAAGCGGTTCAACCCGCCCGGCGAGTGGAACCGCGCCGTCGTCGTGGTTCGCGGCCGGCATGTCGAGCATTGGCTGAACGGCTTCAAGGTCGTCGAATACGAACGCGGGTCGCCCGCTTTCCGGGCGCTCGTCGCCGAAAGCAAATATGCCAAATGGCCGAGATTCGGCGAATGGGAAGCCGGGCCGATCCTGCTCCAGGATCACGGCGACCGGGTCGACTTCCGTTCGCTCAAGCTGCGCGAATTGTGAGGAGAGCGGGACCGATGTTCGACCGGCGGACGATGATCAAGGGTGCAGGCGCGGCGCTGGGCATGGCGATCAGCGCGCGCAGCTATGCGCAGATCAAGGGCGCGAACGATCGCCTGCGGGTGGCGGTCGTCGGCGTGAACGGTCGCGGACAGGCGCATATGAGCGCCTTCACCAAGCTTCCCAATGTCGCCGTCACCCATCTCGTCGACGTCGACTCGCGCGTTCTCGCGAAGCGCGCGGGCGAATTCGCCGCCAAAGGACATGCCGCGCCGCAGATCGAGCGCGACTATCGCCGCATGCTCGATCGAAAGTCGGTCGACATCGTCACCGTGGCGACGCCCGATCACTGGCATGCCAAGCTTGCGATCGACGCGATGGAGTCCGGCCGGGACGTCTATCTCGAAAAGCCGATCGGCATGGCGCCCGCGGAGGGCGAGGCGCTGATCGCGGCGCAGCAGCGCACCCGGCGCGTCCTGCAGGTGGGCAATCAGCAGCGGTCGAGCAAGGAAACGCGCGAGCTCGCCGATCTCGTCCGTGCCGGAATGCTCGGCGACGTCTACGAGGCGCAGACCTGGTACGCGAACAACCGGATCTCGATCGGCCGCGGCCAGGGGGTCCCGCCGCCGGCGCATCTCGACTGGAACATGTGGCAGGGGCCGCGCCCGCGGGGTCCCTATCGCTCGAACCTGGTCCATTATAACTGGCACTGGTTCTGGAAGTACGGAACCGGCGAGACCTGCAACAACGCCATGCACGAACTGGATGTGGCGCGTTGGCTGATGGGCCTGACCTATCCAAAGACGGTGTCCGCCCGCGGATCGCGGCGCTTCTACCGCGGCGACGACTGGGAAATGTACGACACGCTCGCGCTCGATCTCGTCTATGCCGATGGCCGCGCGATCCGGTGGGACGGCAACAGCTGCAATGGGATGCCGCGCTACGGCCGCGGCCGCGGCGTCTTGTTCCTGGGCACCAGGGGATCGGCGATCGTCGACCGCAACGGCTTCGAACTGTTCGATCTTGCCGGCAAGCAAATCCGGCAGGTCGCCGCGCCCGCAAGTTCCGAGACCACCGGGACGGTCGGCGAAGGTGCGCTCGACGTCTATCATGCCGGCAATTTCGTCGACGTCATCCGCGGCCGGGCAAGCGCGCTGGCGTCGCCGATCCGCGAGGGCCATATCAGCACCACGCTGTGCCACCTCGGCAACATCGCCTATCGGACCGGCACGGCCTTGACCCTTGACGAAGCGACGGGCCGGCCGTCTAGCCCCGAGGCGATGAAATTGTGGTCGGTCGACTATGAACCCGGCTGGGAGGTGAAGGCCTGACCTCCGCTCCACTCACCACGCATGTCGAACGATTCCTCGCCATGGGCACGCGCATCGAACTGCATCTGTTCGGACCGGCGGAGGACGGTTCGATGATCGAAGCGCGGCGCGCGATCGAGGCCGTCGACGACGCCCTGACCATTCACCGCCCATCGGCGACGACCGCGCTCAACGAAAGCCTCGCGGCCGGCCACCCCGCCGCCGTCGACGACCCATTGCTGTTCGACGCGCTGGTTGAGATCGACGACTTCTACCAGGCGATGGAAGGCCTGTTCGATCCCGCGGCGGATGCCCACACCGGAGCGGCGGGATGGGTCATGGTCGTGTTCGATCGCGAACAGGCCCGCATCCATGCATCGCGGCCCCTCGCGCTCGATTTCGGCGGTTTCGGCAAGGGCTTCGCCCTTGACCGGGCCTGCGACGTCCTGCGGCGGGCGGGCCGCGTCTCGGCGCTGCTGTCGGCGGGCGAGAGCTCGATCGCGGTGATCGGCGAACATCCGCTTGGCGGGCGATGGCCGTTCGCCATTCCGCATCCGCTGCAGCCGGAGCGCGTTCTGTTGAAGCTCGAACTGGCGGATGAAGCGCTGTCGATCTCGTCGACCGTCGGGGAGGGAACCTCTGCGCCCGATCGTGCGCCGATGATCCGCCCCAAGGATGGAACGATCGTCACCGGACGGCGAACGGCGTTGGCCTGCGCGCGCAGCGGCGCCCGCGCGGAGATGATGAGCACGGCCTTGCTCGTCGCCGACGACGATCAGACGAAGCGCTTGCTTGACGCGGAGCCCATGCGCCGTTTTCTTTTTGATTTTACCGGGGAAACCGGGATTCCCGTTTCGCCAGCGGAGACCGAGATACGATGATCGACAAGGATTTTGATCTGACCCGCCGGTCGTTCATCGATCATGTGCTGAAGGCGTCGGCCGGGGCCGGAATGGCGGCCGCGGCGCCTTGGGCTGCCTTTGCCGCGAGCACCGCGCCCGGGCAGAAGGATCGCGTCCGCCTCGGCGTGATCGGCACCGGCGATCGCGGGCGCACGCTGATCCGGAACATCGCCAAGACTCGCAACTGCGCGGTGGCGGCGATCTGCGACGATTATGAGCCGAACTTGACCAAGGGCCGCGCGCTCGTTCCCGCGGGGACGCCCACCTTCACCGATCATCGCGCGATGCTGGATGCCGGGGGGATCGACGCCGTCGTGATCGCGACGCCTCTCCATGTCCACGCGGCGCAGACCCTCGATGCTTTCGATGCCGGGGTGCACGTCTGGTGCGAAAAGGCGATGGCGCGAACGATCGCCGATTGCAGCGCCATGGTGAAGCGCGCGCAGGATCGCCGGAAGGTGCTGCAAATCGGCCATCAGCGGATGTTCAACCCGACCTATCTCAACGCGCTGAAGCGGGTGAAGGCCGGCGAGATCGGGCCCGTTACCCAGATCCGCGCGAGCTGGCACCGCAACAATAGCTGGCGCCGCCCGGTCCCCGCCGGCAGCGATCTGGAGCGGAAGATCAACTGGCGCCTGTACCGCAACAGCTCGGCCGGGCTGATGACCGAGCTCGCCACCCACCAACTTCAGGTCGGCAATTGGTTCCTCGAGGCTCCGCCCACCCGCGTGATCGGATCGGGAAGCATCTGCTTCTGGAAGGACGGGCGCGAGGTCTACGACCAGGTCGCCTTGGTCTTCGATTATGCCGGCGGCCGCAAGCTCGTCTACACGTCGCTGCTCAACAATGCGCGCTACGGCTGCGAGGAGCAGATCCAGGGCAGCAAGGGGACGATCGAGCCCGAACTGGGCCGGATCTATCAGGAGAAGCCGCCCGGCGTCCCTGCGTTGCGCAAGATGGGGGAGGACGTCCAGGCGGGCCGCAAGCGCCCGGTGCCGATCGGCGGCGCAACCTGGTTCCCGGAGCTGCCGGTGACGACGCCGGGCGAGTCGCTGGGCTGGGGCGAATTTGACGAGACGATGCTGCAGTTCGAGGTCTTCGGCGAGGCGGTGCGCAGCGGCGTGCCCGCGCCGGGACTGCTGCGCCAGGCCTATCATGCCAGCGTTGCGTCGCTGATGGGTGAGGAAGCGATGGACAGCGGCCGGCCGGTCGACTGGCCGTCGTTGCTCGTAGAAGTGTAGGCCGGCCCGACCTCGCGACGGCCTTCGGGCGTACCTCCCCTCAAAGGGTGATTTCGCGTCCCTCCAGCGCGCTGCGCATCCCGGCATCGAGCACCTCCATGACCGCGACGGCGGCGGAGGTCGGGACCGGGTTGGCGCCCTCGCCGCGCAATGCGGCGGCCAGCGCCTGCCAGAACAAGCGATAGTCGCCCGGCTCGTTCGCCACCGGCACCGGCGGCGACGGATCGTCCCCGCGCGTGAGCAGGCCGGGAATGGGATCCACGCCCCAATCGGCGCCCTCCGGCGACCGGCCGGCGACGGTCGCCGCTTCCTGTGCGTCGATCCCGTGCTTGATCCAGCTTCCCTGCGTGCCGTGTACCGCGAACCGCAGGCCATGCTGCGCGGCCAGCTTGCTCGAATGAAGGATGGCGCGATGCTCCTCGTAGCGCAGCACGGCGTGGAAATAATCGGGTGCGGGCGCCCCGCCGCGCAGGGTCGCGATGTCGGCGCTGATCGCCAGCGGACGCTCGAACAGCACCAGCGCCTGGTCAACGAGGTGCGGGCCGAGATCCAGCCAGGATCCGCCTTGCCGCGCCTCTTTCCACACGGGCGCAGGGGACGGCCGCCATCGATCGAAATGGCTTTCGAACTGAACGATTGCGCCCAGCGTTCCGGCGTCGATCATCCGGCGAAGCGTCCGGAAATCGGCGTCCCAGCGGCGGTTTTGGAAGGCGGTCACCATGCGGCCCTGGGCCTCGGCGGTCTCCGCAATCCGTCGTGCGTCGGCGAGGGTGGTCGCGAACGGCTTGTCGATCAGCACATGCTTGCCCGCGCCGAGCGCCGCCAGCGCGTGGCCGGCATGCAGGTCGTCCGGACTGCTGACGATCACCAGGTCGATGCCGGGTTCGGCGAGCAGCGCATCGACGCTCGGCACCACGCACATTCCCGGCAGATCGGCGCGAACCTTGGCAGGATCGCGTGAAACCACGGCGCGCAATGTCATGCCGGGCGTGACACGGACGTAGGGCGCATGAAAGGCACGACCGCCAAGCCCATAGCCGATGAGACCCACTCCGATGTCTCGCGTCATGTCTTTCTCCCGGGCGCTTGCTGATAAGCGGGTACTCCCTTGTGGAGGCCTTCGCGTCGGGATCAAGGCACTCCGTGGTCCTATGCACGCTGGGCCACTCACGAACTGAACGGATCGGGCGGCGACAACCCTGGCGAAAGCGACTGTTCGCGGCGATCACCCCGGACGGCCGAAAGTCCCAGGTTCAACTGTCCAGCGGTTCTTAGAAATGCGCGACCAGCGGCGTTTAGGATAGCTGCCCCGCGGGCTTCAACGGCAATCCGAACGCTCCACGGGCGTCGCTCACGGCGTCGCGATCACGGGCGCCACGGCAGCATCATGGGACGCATTCGCATGCTGTACGATCCTGGAGAGCCTCCTTTCATGAAGCGAGAGCGTGATTGCTCGCCGTCACTCTGAGCAAGGTGGCGCCGCCGACTGGGCGGGCGAAGCTGCCGCACCTCGATCGTCCGCCCTCGTGAGCGGCCGCCCACGCACCAGAGGGCTATCCCTCCCCGCGCCATTTGCCTATCGCGCACGCGCCTTCACCCCGGATTTCAAGGACATCGACGTGACCGACCCGGCTTCCCCCGATCGCCAGACCGAAGCCCGCGCGGCGCTCGCGGAGGCGATGGCGCTGCACGAAGCGGGGGATCTGGAAGGCGCCGAGGCCGGCTATCGCTCGGTGCTGGCGCAGAACTATCGGCCGGCCGACGTCCTGCCTCTGCTTGCGGGCCTGCTCGGGCGGCTGTCGCGGCCGGAAGATGCGCTCGTCGCCTGGGATCAGCTGCTCGCGATCGACCCCGATCATGCAGTGGCGCTGCACGAGCAAGGGCTGACCCTGCACTGGCTCGGCCGCACCGCCGAGGCGATCGCGATGCTCGAACGCGCCTGCGCGGTCGATCCGGACAATGCGGTCAAGATCGGCAACCTCGCCGTGGTCCTCGCCGATGCGGGTCGGAGCCTCGAAGCGCTCCGGCATTTCCGCCGCGCGCTTGCGCTGCAGCCGGACAGCCTCCACCTGCGCCACCAGGTGCGGCGGCTGGGATCGGCCTCGGTGCCCTTCTGGCACATTCCGATGATGAACGACGTGCCGCGCAACGATGCGTTCGAGGCTGCGATCAAGGCGGCGATCGACGTTGCCGGCCCGGACGCGCGCGTGCTCGACATCGGCGCCGGCAGCGGCCTGCTGTCGCTGATGGCGGCGCGCGCCGGCGCGCGGCAGGTGGTCGCGTGCGAGATGGAGCCGATGATCGCCGAAATGGCAGAGCGGATCGTCGCCCGGAACGGCTATGCCGAGCGCATCACGGTCCACGCCCGGCCGTCCACCGAGCTCGCCGTCGGCGCCGAGCTCGACAGGCCGGCCGAGATCCTGGTCTCGGAAATCCTCTCCAGCGATCTGCTGACCGAAAAGGTGCTCGACACGTTCGAGGACGCCCATCGGCGCCTGCTCGCGCCCGACGCGATCGTGATCCCGCGCGCGGCCAGTGCAATGGGGTGTCTCGTTGCCAGCGACAACCTGGCGGATTATGCCTTCGTCGGCGACGTGTCCGGCTTCGATCTGTCCGCCTTCACCGATTTCGCGCCGCAGCGCCTGCCGATCCACGGCACGATGACGGCATGGGAGCGCCTGTCGGACGATCTCGAGCTGGTCCGCCTCGATCTCACCCGCAAGAAGCACGACGCGACGCTCGCCCGCCTGCCGATCACGGTCACCAAAAGCGGCCGCGCGATCGGCATCGTCCAGTGGATGCACATCGATCTGTGGCCCGGCGTGACGTTCGACAATCATCCCGATCGCTACAGCGACGGCGGCTGGCTGCAGGTGCTGCACAGCTTCCCGAAGCCGATCGACGTCACCGCGGGCGAGACGATCGACATCGCCGTCGGCCATGATCGGATCACGCTCATCCTGCTGCCGCTTGGCGACCAACGCGGATAACCTGCGCCGGCGCGAGCAGAAAGTTTCTCGCGCCTGGTTCAAGGCTGACGCGGTTAGGTGTGTTCGCGCATAACAACAAATATGCGCAAGACACGTGCGCACTATCTTGCGCACGTCCAGGGGGCGCTTACGTCTTCTTGCGCCGGCACAGCCGTGCGGCTCCTCCAGATTCAGCGCCGTGATCGAGCGGAGATGTCGCGTTTCGCTTCACGCAAGCGGAACGAAGGATCAGTGACCGCCTGCGAGCTTCATCAGCACCAGCCCGGCGACGATCAGCAACGCCGCAGTGATCCGCATCGGACTGGCTGCCTCGCCGAGCACCACGATGCCGACGACGAAGGCACCGACCGCGCCGATGCCGGTCCAGACCGTGTAGGCGGTGCCGAGCGGAAGCGTCCGCATCGACCAGGACAGCAGTCCGAAGCTCACCCCCATCGCGGTCAGCGTGACGAGCGACGGCCAGAGCCGGGTGAAACCTTCGGACTGCTTCATCGCGAAGGCCCAGACGACCTCCAGCAATCCGGCGATGCCGAGAACGATCCATGCCATGGCAGCCTCCATCCTGGCCGCCGGGCCGTCCCGGTCTTGAACACCCGCGTCGGGACGGGAACGTGGTCGCCGCACCGTCTAGGTAGAGTGTGCCCGATGCCGATCAAGGCCGCCACCCAGGCATGCCGAGCACCGACAAGCGAAAGCGCACCGCCTTGTCGAACTGCGTCCGCCGGAAGTCGAACACCACATTGACTTTGACGCGTGTTCCTTATATGTTCCTATTGTTCGCCTCCGCGCCCGAACTCCCGCAGGAGCCATTGCGGCACGCCAGGGCGATTCCTCCGCCACCGGGCATCCGCCCTCCTTGAAGGTCGAGGACCGGACAAGAATACGAGCCGGGCGTCCGTCCTGCGATCCGGTTCCTCCCCTCAGCACGCGCCGGATTGCAGGCGGGCACCCGATCCGACTTCCGGGCGCCGCAATGCGCTCGGACTTTTGACCGGCGGACTTGAAAATCGACCGTATTATCGGTCAATACGGTCCTCGATCAGCCCTTTCGCAAATCCCGCATGACGCCTCTCGCTGCGCCGGGGCAGCGACGAGAGGACTTGAAAGCAGCGCCTCACGATCGCCAGCCTGACGCCCGGCAGCGTCCGTGTCCTCTCGACAAGCAGCGCCGCCTTTTCTACAGACGGGCGGCACGCGGGTGTAGCTCAATGGTAGAGCAGAAGCTTCCCAAGCTTACGACGAGGGTTCGATTCCCTTCACCCGCTCCAAATATAACCATGCGGGGCATGGTTATATTTGGAGCGCACGAGTGCGTAGCACGAGGGGCGACAGAGCGCACGAGCGCAGCGCCGGGCGACGCCTAAAATGCGGGGCATGGTTTCTGATGGACCGCACGAGCGCAGCGAGGGGCGACCACCTTCTCGGGGGCATTTTATTGGAGCGCGCGTTCGCGAACGTCGACCTCCGGATCTTGTCCGCTCAGGTCGCCACATGTTCGCCGATCACCGGTATTCGGCGCCATCGCCAATAACGGCGTCTTAAACCTCCGTAGCTAGACAAGCCCTTCAACAGGGTAAGAGAGTCCGCCGTGCGCCATGCATTCGCCGCCGATTTCGTTCAGGCGATACCGGACCAGACGACATCCCTGGCCGAAATCCTCGGGGCCTTCTCCTATGCGCTCGATCTGACCGAAGGTCAGCCCGCCGGCCATTCGCTGCGCGCCTGCTGGGTCGCAAGCCGCATCGCCTGCGTGCTGCACTTGTCCGGCGAAGAGCGTCAAACGGTCTATTATGCGACCCTGCTCAAGGATCTGGGCTGCAGCAGCAATGCGGCGCGGATTGCCGAACTCTATCTGGCCGACGATCGCCTCTTCAAGCATGACTTCAAGCTGGTGCCTGAAGGACTGGCGCCGACGCTGAAGTTCGTCTTCACCCGCACCGGAAGCGGACACCGACTCGGTACCCGCGCAAAGGCGATCGCCCACATCCTCCGCGACGGCACCAACATCGCCCGCGACCTCATCCAGACGCGCTGCACCCGCGGTGCCGCCATAGCCCGGCAGTTGCGGTTCCCCGAGGCCGTCGCGCAGGCGATTGCCGCACTGGACGAGCATTGGGACGGCAACGGAAAGCCTTTGGGACAGAGCGGTGATTCGATCCCGCTGGCAGCGCGTCTGGCATTGCTCGCCCAGATCGTCGACGTGTTCCATGTCGCCGCCGGACCCGACGCGGCGATCGAGGAAGTCGAAGCACGCAGCGGTACCTGGTTCGATCCGACTCTGGTCCAGGCGTTTCGCACGCTGGCGCAGGATCCCGACTTCTGGTCGGAGCTGGACGATCCCCTGCTCGAGCAGCGGGTGCGCAGCTTCGAGCCCGCCGAGCAGAGGATCGTGATCGACGAGGCCTGGCTCGACGACATCGTCGCCGCGTTCGGCGCGGTGATCGACGCCAAGAGCCCCTATACGAGCGGCCATTCCTGCAGGGTCGGAGCCTATGCGGAAGCGGTCGGGCGCCGCGTCGGAATTGCGGGGCCCGAGCTGCGCACGTTACGCCGCGCCGCGGTGCTCCACGACGTCGGCAAGCTCGCGATCAGCAGCCGGATCCTGGAGAAGCCGGGCAAGCTCGACGACGACGAGTGGGTCGAGATGCGCAGCCACGCCGCGCACACGGTCGACATCCTCGCGCGGATCGGTCCGCTTCGCGACATGGCAGCCATTGCCGGCGCCCACCACGAACGGCTCGACGGACATGGCTATCCGCTCGGCCTCCACGACATGTTGATCGCCCGCGATTCGCGAATCATCACCGTGTGCGATTTCTACGATGCGCTGACCGCCGATCGGCCGTACCGCGCGGCAATGTCGAGCGAGAAGGCGCTCGGCATCATCAAGGACGAGGTCGGGAGGGCGGTCGACCCCGCATGCTTCTCCGCGCTGGAAGCGACAGTCGCGGCCGGCCTCCACGCCTGAGCCGATCCCGCGTCTCGCGCTGCTCCCGGAACAATCTGCGCCTCGGCCGCGTAGATCGACGACAGGAGGAGTGGCAATATGATGCTGAGGAAGGCCGCATTGGCAGGCGCGCTGGTGATGATGGTCGCCGCCTGCGACGGACCGCAGGAGCAGGCGGGCGAGAAGGCGGACAACGCCTCCGGCGCGGTCGACGGTGAGGATAGTATCGAAAGCGGCCCGGCCGAGACGATGGGCGAGCGCAACGACGAGGCCGCCGACAGCGCCAACGACGCCCGGGAGGCGCAGGCCGACGCGCTCGAGGAACAGGCCGACGCCGCCCGCGACGCGGCCGACCAGAAAGCGGAAGCGCTGGAACAACAGGCCGACAACGTCCGCGCCCACTGAAGCACGGCCGGGCTGATCCTTCGATCGCGCGCGCTTAAGAGTGACGGGCGCTTGCAGGCGCCCGCGGCGCCCCTATCGTGCCCGTCGCCGATCCGGCCGGAGAGGGGGACAGGGAATGCGGTCAGGGCTCGTCGTGGTCAGCCATCCCGATCCCGCCAGTCTCAACCATGCCCTCGCCACCTCCGTGGTCGCGGCGTGGGCGGCGATGGACATCGCGGCCGATCTGCTCGACCTGCACGCGATCGGCTTCGATCCCGTGCTCGATCTCGATGAGGCGCGCGGCCGGCCCTCCCGCGACCCGGCGATCCGCGCCCAGATCGACGCACTCGGCCGAGCCGACCTGCTCGCCGTCGTCCACCCCAATTGCTGGGGGGCGCCGCCGGCGATGATGAAGGGCTGGATGGACCGGGTGTTCGCGCCCGGCGCGGCTTATGCCTTCGCCAAGGGCGAGGATGACGGCGACGTGCCTGTCGGGCTGCTGCGCGGCAAGCGCGCGCTGGTGCTCAACACCAGCAACACGGCGGCCGTGCGCGAGGCCGCTTCGTTCGGCGATCCGCTGGAACGGATCTGGCGCGACTGCCTGCTCGGTTATTGCGGCTTCGAGCGGATCGAGCGCCGGGTGTTCCGGATCGTCGCGACCAGCCGGGAAGCCGAGCGCCGGAGCTGGATCGCCGCGGCGGCGGATGCCGCGCGGAACCTGGCGCTTTAGACCAGGATATCGGCAGACGATCGCTGCGTCAGCGACGCGACTTCCCGACCGCGGGATTGCTGCCGGCATCACCGTCGCCGCGGGCCGGCGCGAGATGCTGGAGGAAGCGGGCGCAAAGCGCGTCCTTGTGGGCACGCCAGGCCTGGGGATCGACTGGCTGCGCGTAGGACAGGGAGGCAATGGTCGCCGCGGCGCAGGCTGCGGCGAAGTCGCGCGCCAGCCTCTCGACCGCGCAGAGCAAGTGCGCGGGATCGCCGCTCTTGGCGAGATGCAGATCGGCACCGGCGAGCATGCACAGATCGGCAATGTCCGCCGCCGCGGTCTCGCTCAGCATGATCACCGGCCAGTCGATCGGATAATCGCGCATCACCAGCAGAGCGGCACAGCCGTCGAGCGGCACCATGCCGAGGTCCATCAGCACGCAGCCCGGCTCCAGGCCCGGCAACGCGCTCAGAAACGCGTCGGCCGAGGAGAAGGTGGTCACCGTATAGCCGTGCGGCGACAGCCACGCGACGATGCTTTCCAGATAGTGCGGATCGTCGTCGACCGCATGGATGCAGGCCGGGGCCATCGCGACCGCCATCAATGCTGCTCCGCCGGCGCGGACGGACCGTCGAGCAGCCAGTTGCGCGGCAGCGGCCGGCGCACGGCGGCCTCGCCCTGCTCCTCCGCTTCGATGCGGCGCGCGATCGCGCGAATGATGAAGTCGGGGACGTTGCGGCCGCTCGCGGCGAGCGCCGCGGTTTCCCGCAATTGCGCATCGGTGATGTGGCCCGGCGATCGGCGGAGGCAGGTATCTTGGAGCATTCGCGTCTCGCTTGCTTCGTTGCCGGGTCTCTGGGCTGCGATTGTGGCTCCGGATTGTCCGCTTTGTGCCGCCCTTCTTCATTCATAGACGGCGCCGGCGCGAACGGCGTGAATCCCGCAATACCCGCACTCTCACCTAGGCCAGGATCGCTCGATCGGGGCTTGGTCCGGGGGGATCATGCTCGCCTCATGCGCCCGAAGGCGGATCTCCCGATCCTCTACAATCCGTTCGCCGCCGATCTCCTCGCCGACGAAGCGGTTCGTTCGAGAGGGTCAACGACACTGTCCGGATCAGCCTCGCCTCGCCCGCTGTTGCGACGACGTCGGCCCCGGCGGCCTCCAGCTCGTCGTCATCGGCTGCCTGATCGTCCCCGCGCCCGCCGCCCGCGCACTCGCGGTCGGCCTCTACAACTTCCTCGATCAGCACGGCGCCAGCGCCGAACGGGACGGCATCGCCGCATTCGGCACCGGCAGCAACGCGCATTGAAAGCGGGGAAGAACAAGGGGCTTCGACGGGCTCAGCCCGAACGGGGGTTTTGGGGGAAGTTACCACGACCTTCGATGCCGCATGCTGACGCGGAGGCTCGCCTACCTCGCACCTTCTACGTGGCTGACCTTCGCCTTCTCCATCAGCCGTTCGGGCTGAGCCTGCCGAAGCCCACGCCTCCCTGCTTCCCAGAGGACAAGAAGCGGCACGTCAAGGCGCTCAGCCCGAACGGAGTTGGCGTACCGGGATGATCTTCGACCCGCCGTTGCTGCACCGCAAAATAGCGCTTTACGATCCCGTACCGAATCGCTTAGCATCCGGGCAGACGCAGCCCGACGCCCAACGCGGGGCGCACGCTGCTTCACCAGCAACACGGCAATGACGCCGCCCGAGCCGCCCGTCGGCTCGAGGCGGCTTTGTTGCGTCCGTTCGAAAGGGAAAGAGATGGCCTATCTGGCGCCTTCGGAATTCGTCACCAAGATGGTCGATGCGGGTGAGGCCAAGGTCCTGATGTCGACCCGGGACACGTTGATCCGGGCGTTCATGGCCGGCGCGACGCTTGCACTCGCCGCCGTGTTCGCGATCAGCATCAACGTCCAGACCGGCAATGTTCTGCTCGGCGCGCTGCTGTTCCCGGTCGGGTTCGTGATGCTCTACCTGCTCGGCTTCGATCTGCTTACCGGCGTGTTCGTGCTGGCGCCGCTCGCCGTCTGGGACAAGCGGCCCGGCATCACGTGGGGCGGCGTATTCCGCAATTGGGGGCTCGTCTTCACCGGCAATTTCGCAGGCGCCCTGATCGTCGCCTTCATGATGACGATCTATTTCACCTACTGCTTCTCGGTCGAACCGAACGAAGTCGGCCAGAAGATCGCCGGCATCGGCAAGGCGCGGACGCTCGGTTACGCCGAATATGGTGCCGCCGGCTGGATCACGATCTTCGTGCGCGGCATGCTGTGCAACTGGATGGTCTCGACGGGCGTGGTCGGCGCGATGATCTCCACCCATGTCAGCGGCAAGGTGATCGCGATGTGGATGCCGATCATGCTGTTCTTCTACATGGTGTTCGAACATTCGGTGGTGAACATGTTCCTGTTCCCGGCCGGATTGATGATGGGCGCCCAATATTCGATCGCCGACTATCTGTGGTGGAACGAGATCCCGACCGTGCTCGGCAACATCGTCGGCGGCCTCACCTTCACCGGTCTCACCCTTTATTCCACCCACGTCCGGACCGCCCCGCGCCGCGTGATCAAGCTCGCCGCCTGATGCCTGAGAATGGCGCGCCGGGCCCGCACGGCCGGGTGCGCCTCTCCGTCTCGTCCGGCCGGTGCAGCAGCGCCGGCCGCAAGCCGGTCAACCAGGATGCCTGCGGGATCGTCCGGCCCGACGGCGGCCTCCTCGCCGCCAAGGGCATCGCCGCCGCCGTCGCCGACGGGATCAGCACCAGCCCCCGCGGCGGCGAAGCGGCGGCGACGGCGGTCGAGAGCTTCCTTGCCGATTATCTCCGCACCTCCGAAGGCTGGTCGGTGCGAAGCTCGGCGGAGAGCGTGATCGCCGCGGTCAACAGCGCACTGCACGCCCGCAACGGCCGCCCGCTCTGCGATGAGGAACGCGAGCGGGGCCTCATCTGCACCTTCTCGGCGCTGGTGCTGAAATCGCGCAGCGCCTACCTCTTCCATGTCGGCGATGCCCGTATCGCTCGGCTGCGCGGCGGGCGGATCGAGCCACTGACCGCGCCGCACGTCGTCTCCGTCGGCGGCGGCAAATCCTATCTGGGCCGCGCGCTCGGCATCGACCGCCACGTCGAGATCGATGCGCGCCGGATCGCCGTGGAGCGAGGCGACCTCTTCCTGCTCACCACCGACGGAGTCCACGATCATCTCCCCGACGACCGCATTGCGGCGCTGCTCCACGACGCCGGCTGCCTCGACGACGCTGCCGCGAGTCTGGTCGCGGCGGCGCGCGCCGCGGGCAGCGAGGACAATCTCACCGCCCTGCTGATGCGGATCGACACCCTGCCGGAGGGCGGCGTGGACGATGTGCTCGGCTCCGAGATCATTCTGCCGCCGGCGCCGTTGCTCACCCCCGGCGGCCTGTTCGAGCAGTACCGCATTCTCCGGGAGATTCATGCCGGCCCGCGCAGCCACCTCTATCTGGCCGCCGAGCCCGACAGCGAGCGCCCGATCGTGCTCAAGGTGCCGTCGACCGAACATGCTGCGGATCCGGCGAAGCTCCGCGCCCTGCTGCTCGAGGAATGGGTGGCACGGCGGATCGATCATCCGCACGTGCTCAAGGCCGCACCCCAGGCGCGTGGACGCGGCCACATCTTCGCGGCCTTCGAATACGTGAAAGGGCAGACGCTCGACCAGTGGATGCGCGACCATCCGGCGCCGGAGCTGACCGCGGTTCGTTCTCTGATCGGCCAGATCGCCGCCGGCTTGCTTGCCTTGCACAAGCGCGAGATGCTGCACCGGGATCTGCGACCGCACAACATCCTGGTCGACGGTCAGGGCACCGCGACGATCATCGACTTCGGATCGGTCCAGGTCGCCGGACTCGACGAGCTTGCCACGATCGAAATAGCGGAGGACGCCGCTTATGCCGGCACCTTGCAATATGGCGCGCCCGAACTCTACCTCGGCCACGCCGCCGGTCCGGCCTCGGATCTCTTCTCGCTCGGCGTCATCGCCTACCAGATGCTGACCGGACACCTGCCCTACGGCCCGCGAGTTGCGGCCGCGCGCACCCGCGCAGCGCAGCGCCGCCTCCATTATACCCCGGCGACGGCGCACAATCCGGCGGTGCCGGATTGGGTCGACGCGGCGATCGCCAAGGCGGTCGCGATCGATCCGGGGCAGCGTTACGCTCTGCTGTCCGAATTCACCTACGATCTCTCGCACCCGAACCCGGCGCTCGCCGCGGCGGATACGAGACCACTCTTTCAGCGCGACCCGGTGCTGGCCTGGAAGGCGCTCAGCGGCATCCTGTTTGCGCTCTTGCTGCTCTCGATCTTCGCACGCTGACCCGCGCGGACTTTCCGCAGAGGCAAGTCTTCCTGAGCCTCACGGCTTGAGGAGAAAGAGAGGGCTTCGACAGGCCCACCCCGAACGGCGTCGGGGATTGCGGCGGCGGCAGCGTCTTCACCCCCGCCACCATCCGTTCAGGCTGAGCCTGTCGAAGCCCAACCCTTTCCTTTTGCGCGGAAAGGAGAAGAAACCGGCTTCGACAGGCTCAGCCCGAACGGGGTGGCGCATTGGCAACTTCAACAGCAACAGCAACAGCAACAGCACGGTCGTTGCCCCTCTCGCCGGTCTTTCGTGGGCGCAGCCGACGGTGAGATATTCACCGGCGCTTCCCCGCGGCGTGCCGCCCGCTTACTCCAGCCTTGCTGCCGTTCCGGGATCCCTTCGTGCGTATCGCCATCGTCGATGAAAGCGGCCTTCGGGCCACCATCCTTGAGGAGGGCCTTCGCGAGGCCGGGTTCGACGACATCCATGTCGTCGCGCCGACCGGTGCCTTCGTCGCACGGATCGAGCGGCTCGCGCCTGACGTGGTGCTGATCGATCTCGGCACGCCGAGCCGGGACACGCTGGAGGAGATGCTGCTGGTCAGCAAGGCGCTGGCGCGGCCGATCGCGATGTTCGTCGACGAATCGGACGATGCGATGATCGGCGCCGCCATCGACGCGGGCGTTTCGGCCTATGTCGTCGACGGTTTGCGCAAGGAGCGGGTGAAGCCGATCCTGGAACTGGCCGTGCGGCGCTTCAACGCCTTTGCAGGTCTTCGCGCCGAGCTCGAGGAAGCGCGCAGCGCGCTTGCCGACCGCAAGAAGATCGAGCGCGCCAAGATCATCCTGATGGAAAGCCGCACCATGACCGAGGCCGATGCCTATGCGCTGATCCGGTCGACGGCGATGAACCAGGGCCGGCGGATCGTCGACGTCGCCGACGCGATCGTCACCGCCGCCGATCTGATCGGAGGCAAAGCATGATCCCCGTCGCCGCAGCCTTCGTGCCGCTGACCGACAGCGCGATCCTGATCGCGGCGCAGCGGCTCGGCTTCGCCGCCGACGAAGGCATCGATCTCACCCTCGCACGCGAGCGCAGCTGGGCGACGGTGCGCGACCGGCTGATCTACGGCCAGGTGCAGATCGCGCACATGCTGGCGCCGCTGGCGCTGGCGGTGACGCTCGGCCTTGGCCAGCCGCCGGTCGCGCTCGCGGCGCCGTTCAAGCTCGGCACGAACGGCAATGCGCTGACTGTGTCCGCCGAGCTCGCCGCGGCGCTCGATCCGGTCGCCCGCAACCGGATCGACGATCCCGTCGCCACTGCCCACGATCTCGCTGCCGCCATCGGCCTTCATCGCCGCAAGCCGATCCTCGGCATCGTCCACCGTTTCTCCAGCCACGCCCTTACCCTGCGTTATTGGCTCGGCTTCGCCGGCATCGATCCGGATCGCGACATCCAGCTGCGGGTGCTGCCGCCCTCGGCGATGGTGGAAGCGCTCGCCGCCGGCGAGATCGACGGGTTCATCGCCGGCGAGCCGTGGAGCAGCGTCGCGGTGGCGGAAGGTCTCGGCGAGATCGTCGCCTTCTCCTCCAACATCTGGGCACGCAGCGTCGAGAAGGTGCTGGCGATGCGGCAGGACTGGGCGGAGGCGAACGGGGACACGGTCGACCGCCTGCTCCGCGCCCTCGACCGCGCCGCTTCGTGGTGCGAGGACAAGGCGAACATCCCCGCGCTCGCGGCAATGCTCGCGGATCCGCAGATTATCGGGGAACCGGCCGATCTGATCGCGCAGGCGCTCGCCGGACGGATGCCGCTGTCGAAAGAGGGCGAGGTGATCGAGGCGCCCGATTTTCTGATGTTCCACCGGGAAGCGGCGAACTTCCCGTGGCGCAGCCAGGCGCTCTGGATCTACTCGCAATTCGTCCGCTGGCGCCTGGCCGCCCCGAGCGCGGCGGCCGAGGCGCGCGCCGCCAGCCTGTTCCGGTCCGACCTCTACCGCCGCGCGCTCGCCGGGGGCGCGACGCCGCTGCCGGGGGCGAGCTCCAAGGTTGAAGGCGCGCTGGCGGTGCCGACCGGCGCCGGATCGGATCGCGGCACCCTTACCCTCGGGCCCGACCGCTTCTTCGACGGGCGTGTTTTCGATCCTGTCGATATCGACGCCTATCTCGAAAGCTTCGCAGCGGCGCGCTGACCGCACAATATTTCACATCCTTGCTGCATCGCAATATTAGCCCTTGCGCACTGCCTCTCGCTCCCGCACCTTGCAATCGACGCGGGCGAGGCTGTCCGCACCGACATAGACCGGAGTCTTCGACGAAGAAGGCGAAGGCGCGAGTAACAGGCAAGGCCGCCTGCGACCGTCCCGAGAGGGAGGGGTCGCAGGCGGCCTTTTTCGTTTCGGAGCAGGGCGATGGACTTTTCGGCGGGCTGGCAGGGATCGGACGAAGCGCGAGGCGGCGATGCCCGGTCGCATCTCGTTGTGATCGGCAATGGCATGGCGGGCTGCCGCGCGGTCGAGGAGGTGCTGAAGCGCGATGCCCACCGCTACCGGATCACCATCTTCGGGGCCGAGCCGCGGGTCAATTACGACCGGATCATGCTCTCCCCCGTTCTTTCCGGCGAGAAGAGCTTCGAACAGATCATCCTCAACGATCGCGCCTGGTACGGATCGAACGGCATCGACCTAATCACGGGGGATCCGGTGGTGGCGATCGATCGCGCCCGCCGCCTTGTCACATCCGCCTCAGGACGCGCGGTCGGCTATGACCGGCTGATCATCGCCACCGGATCCGAGCCGATCATGATCCCGGTGCCCGGCCGCGATCTTCCGGGCGTGGTGTCGTTCCGCGATCTCGACGACGTCGAGGCGATGGTCCGGGCCGCCGATGCCGGCGGCGCGGCGGTGGTGATCGGCGGCGGCCTGCTCGGCCTCGAAGCGGCTCACGGTCTTGCGCAGCGTGGCATGGAGGTCACCGTGCTGCACCTGATGCCGACCTTGATGGAGCGGCAGCTCGACGAAGCCGCGGCGTGGCTGCTCAAGACCGCCCTTGAAGGCCGCGGCCAGACCATCCTGACCGGTGCCGACACCGCCGAGATCTTCGGCGAAGGGAAGGTCGAGGGGGTGCGACTCAAGGACGGTCGCGAGATCTCGGCCAGCCTGGTGGTGATGGCGGTCGGCATCCGGCCCAACATCAAGCTCGCCGCGGCCGCAGGCCTGGCGGTCGGCCGTGGCATCCACGTCGACGATACAATGACGACCTCCGACGCCGCCATATCGGCGGTCGGCGAATGCGCCGAGCATGACGGCATTTGCTGCGGCCTTGTCGCGCCGATCTGGGAAATGTGCCGTGCGCTCGCCGACACGCTGACTGGCGCCGGCAGCGTCTATCGTCCGGCCGCCACCGCGACCAAGCTCAAGGTCTCCGGCATCGATGTCTATTCGGCCGGCGATTTCTCCGGCGGCGACGGCGCCGAGGACATCGTGCTGCGCGACGCTTCGCGCGGGGTCTACAAACGGATCGTGGTGCGCGACGACAGGATCGTCGGCACCGTGCTCTACGGCGACACCGCGGACGGCAGCTGGTATTTCGATCTGATCCGCAAGGGCGAGGACGTCTCGCCGCTGCGCGCGACCCTGATCCACGGCCCGGTTGCGGCCGGTGCCGGCGGTGCCGATCCGCTCGCCCGCCTCGCCGCACTGCCCGCCGACGCGGAAATCTGCGGCTGCAACGGCGTGTCCAAGCATGCGGTGGTCGCCGCCGTCGAGGGTGGCGCCTGCACGCTCGACGCAGTGCGCGCCTGTTCCAAGGCCTCGGCCTCGTGCGGATCCTGCACCGGGCTGGTCGAAGGTCTGCT
This sequence comes from Sphingosinicella sp. BN140058, assembly GCF_004135585.1. Lineage (NCBI taxonomy): Bacteria > Pseudomonadati > Pseudomonadota > Alphaproteobacteria > Sphingomonadales > Sphingosinicellaceae > Sphingosinicella > Sphingosinicella sp. BN140058. Next base: position 1,712,390 of record NZ_CP035501.1, read on the forward strand.
CGCCCTGACCCTCGGCGACGGCTATTCCGGCGAGCGCGGCGAGAAGCCGATCTGCAAATGCACCAGCTTCACCCATGACGACGTCCGCCGCGAGATCCTCGCCCAAAGCCTGCGCTCGATTCCGGAGGCGATGCAGAAGCTGCACTGGTCGACTCCGGACGGCTGCTCGTCCTGTCGCCCGGCGCTCAATTATTACCTGCTCTGCGCCTGGCCCGGCGACTATCGGGACGACCAGCAGAGCCGCTTCGTCAACGAGCGCATGCACGCCAACATCCAGAAAGACGGCACCTATTCAGTGGTGCCGCGGATGTGGGGCGGCATTACCAATCCGCGCGAGCTGCGCGCGATTGCCGACGTGGTTGAGAAATACAATGCCCCCCTGGTCAAGGTGACCGGCGGCCAGCGGCTCGACATTTTCGGCATCCGCAAGGAGGACCTGCCCGCCGTCTGGGCCGATCTCAACGCGGCCGGCATGGTCTCCGGCCACGCTTACGGCAAGTCGCTGCGCACGGTGAAGACCTGCGTTGGCTCGGAATGGTGCCGGTTCGGAACCCAGGATTCGACCGGGCTCGGGGTCAAGATCGAGCGCATGACCTGGGGGAGCTGGATGCCCCACAAGTTCAAGATCGCGGTGTCCGGCTGCCCGCGCAATTGCGCCGAGGCGACGATCAAGGATTTCGGCGTGATTTGCGTCGATTCCGGCTACGAGCTCCACGTCGGCGGCAATGGCGGCATCAAAATCCGCGCCACCGACCTGCTCTGCCGCGTCGCCACCGAGCAGGAGGCGATGGACGTCTGCGCAGCCTTCATCCAGCTCTACCGCGAGGACGCGCGCTATCTTGAGCGTACCGCGCCGTGGATCGAGCGAGTCGGCCTCGCCTACCTCCAGGCACGCCTGGTCGAGGACGAATACGGCCGCAGGGCACTGACCGAGCGCTTCCATCATTCGCAGCGCTTCAGCCAGACCGATCCCTGGGCGGAGCGCGCCGCCGGCGCCCACCGCGAGCAGCATGCTCCGATGGGCGAGCTTCGCCCCGCCCCCCAGATCCTCGAACCCGCGGAGTAAGATGATGATCACCGGAGACTGGCTCGACGTCGGCTATCTCGCCGAAATTCCGCCCCGCGGCGCGCGCACCATCCGAGTCCCCGGCGGCGACGAAGTCGCGGTGTTCCGCACCGGCAGCGACCAGGTCTATGCGCTGGTCAATCGCTGCCCGCACGGCAAGGGCCCGCTTTCGGAAGGGATCGTCCATGGCGCCAGCGTCACCTGCCCGCTTCACAATTGGGTGATTTCGCTCGCCAGCGGCGAGGCGCAAGGGGCCGACAAGGGCTGTACGCCGACGATCCCGGTGAAGATCAGCGGCGGCCGCGTGCTGATCCTGCGCAGCGCGATCGTCGCGCTCGCGCCTCTCGTCGCCCGGGCCGCCTGACATGGCCGCCGACACCCTGATCGCCCCCGGCGAGGTCTGGCTGGTAGGGGCCGGCCCCGGCGATCCCGATCTCCTCACCCGCAAGGCCGAGCGGCTGATCGCCGGCTGCGACATCCTGTTCCACGACGCGCTGGTCGGCCCAGGCGTGCTCGCGCTGGCGCCGGCGGACGCCAGGCTGGTCTCGGTCGGCAAGCGCTCCGGCCGCCATTCCAAGGACCAGGGCGCGATCAACGACCTCATCCTGGCGGCCGCGCGTGCCGGGCTGAAGGTGGTGCGCCTGAAGGGCGGCGACCCGTCGGTGTTCGGCCGCTCGGCCGAGGAGGTCGAGCATCTTGCCGCGCACGGCATTTCGGTCCGGATCTGCCCGGGAATCACCGCCGCGAGCGCCGCCGCCGCCTCCAGCCGGGCGTCGCTGACCCTGCGCGGCCTCGCCCGACGCCTGACCTTCGTCACTGCCCATGCCCGCGCCGGCGAGACGCTGGCGCTCGACTGGCCCGCGCTCGCCGCGGCCGACACGACCCTTGCCTTCTACATGGGGCGCGGATCGGCCGGGGAGATCGCCCGCAACCTGATCGCCGCCGGCCGCGCCGCCGACACGCCGGTGCTGATCGCGGTCAACGTCTCCCTGCCCGACGAGCGGATCATCCGCGGCCGTCTCGACGCGCTCGCCTTCCTCGTCGCGACGATCAGCGACGACGATCCGACCCTGCTGCTGGTCGGCGAGGCCGTCGGCACCCCGACGCGCGAAACACGGATCGACAGCTTGGCTGCGATGACGCTCTGAGGGGAAAAATCATAGTTCGAAAAGGAAATCGCCGCGCGGCAGCTGCGCGTGGCGGCGCGAAACGACGCGCCCTCAGATTGGCCATGGTTCCCCTGGCAGTCGGCGGCTCCGCGGCGGCCCGCGCGGAGCCGGTGTCCCCGAAGCCGATCCTGGATCTTCGCCTCCGCACCGAACATGTCGATCAGGAGGGGCTCGCCCGTGAGGCCGACGCGGTGACCGCGCGCTTGCGCGGTGGCGTCGAAATCGCCTCGGGGCCCTGGTCGATGCTGGTCGAGGGCGAAGCCACGATCGCCCTCGTCGACGACTATTTCGATGGTGTCAGAGGCCCGGCCGACCGGCCGCTGGTCGTGGATCCCGAAAATGTCGAACTGAACCGCGCCCAGCTTCGCTACGCCGGCCTGAAGAACGGGGCAGTGACGCTCGGCCGCCAGCGGATCGAACTGCTCGACCAGCGCTTCGTCGGCTCCGCGCCGTTCCGCCAGAACGAACAGACCTTCGATGCCCTGCGGTTCCAATATGGCGCGAAAACCGGCCCGACGCTCGACATCAGCTACGTGTGGAGCGTGCGTACCGTGAACGGCAGCCGCGGACGCGGGGCGCGTCAGACCGCCGTTGATGGCGACAATCTGTTCGCCGTCGCCGGCCTGCCGACGCCGATCGGCACGATCAGCGCCTTCGCCTTCCTGGTCGATCAGGATGAAGCCGTGGTGCAGGCCTTTCGCCTTTCGAGCCAGACGTACGGCCTTCGCCTGGCGGGCAGCCGCGCGTTGGGTCCGGTCGCCCTTTCCTATGCGGCGAGCTATGCCCGCCAGAGCGACCATCACCGCAACCCCAACGACTATTCCGCTTCCTATCTGCTTGCGGAAGCCGGTGCCGCGGCGCACGGCTTCACGGCCACCGCAGGCTATGAGGAACTCGGGGCCGACGACGGCCGCGCGCTGACCAGCTTCCAGACGCCGCTCGGCACCTTGTTCAAGTTCAACGGCTGGGCCGATCGCTTCGTCACCACGCCGCCGAACGGCCTGCGCGATCTCTATCTAAGCGCGGGCTACGGCGCCAAGAAGGTCGGCCCCGCCGATGCGGTTACCCTCTCGGCGACCTGGCACCGCTTCGACAGCGCCCGCCTCGATCTCGATTACGGCCGCGAACTCGATCTGCTCGCCAGCGCCAAGCGCGGCCGGTACACGCTCGCGGCCCGCTATGCCGGCTATCGCAGCCACGGCTTCGCGACGGATATCGACCGCTTCTGGCTTTCGGTGGATTTCACATTCTGAGGAGCCGGCTCGCTCACGCGTTGGTGCGCCGTCATTCGGTGGTGGCGCCGCCCGCGCCGGAATTCAGCCATCCTGCGGCGCGGAGCGCGGAGATCCGCCCGCGCGAGACCGGTGCGACGAGGCCGTTGACGAGCCGCAATCGGACGCTGCGTCCGTCCTCGATCACCTCGGCCACGGCCGAACGGGCGACCCACCAGGAGCGGTGGATCTGAAGACCGTCGCGGCCGCCATGGTCGGCGATCGCCCGGGCGAGGGTGCTGTGCTCGAGCCGGGACCCGGCAGGGCCGTGGATCCGAACATAATGATCCTCCATCTGTAGGCAGAGGCAGTGTCCGCGAGGGATGGGCGCGGGCTCGTCATCGTCTCGGTGCACGCGCGCGGCGGCTCGGCTGCTCGGCGGGCGGGCGATCAGCAAATAGGCGCCGGCGTGGAGCATGCAGACCAACAGCACCTGCGCATACCAGTCGGCGCGTCCGAGGAAGGTCAGTTCCGGCCACAGGCGGGTGGCGATCCAGGCCACCGCGCCGCTGAGCGGCAGCGCCGCCAAAAGCATGGCGATCGCGATCGTCAGCCATTGCGGAACCTCCCAGCGCCGGGCCAGGTGCAAGGCAGCGATAATCGAGGGCGCCAGGATCGCCGTCCCAACCCAGCTCATCCCGACCCAGTAGAAGATCCGCAGATGGGCGGGCCCGTTGAGATAGCTGCCGTAAGGGCCGATCAGCCCGAGAATGAGGCCGATGACGGTGGTCGTCATCAGCCACTTCAGCCAGGCGGGAAAGCGGGTCGGATCGGATTGCACCACGCTCCTATAGCGCGGTTCGCCCGGCCGCGAACCCGTTCGCCCGTTCGCGAAACGGCGCTCGCGCCGCGGCCACGCTGCCCATCATCCTGCGCGGACACTCACCGCACAGGAGCCGTTGCATGCCGTTAGTTCGATCCCTTTTGTTGCTGACCCTCGCGCTTGCGCTGCACGGCGGCGCCGCACAGGCCGCCTCGGCGGGCTTCCGCACGCAGACGATATCGGATCCGGCCGGGGGCGAGATCGAGATCGGCATATGGTATCCGAGCAATGCCGCTCCGCAGCCCGTCGATTTCGGGCTGGGCGACGGCCTCGTCGCGCCCGGCGCTACGCCGGCCGGCCGCCACTTGCCGCTGGTGGTGATGTCGCATGGCAATGGCGGGGCGTTCGCCGGCCATTTCGACACTGCGATCGCGCTCGCACAGGCCGGTTTCGTCGTCGCTGCGCTCACCCATAGCGGCGACAATTGGCGCGATCAGAGCCGCGCCACCGAAATGGCCAACCGACCCCGGCAGCTCAAGCTGCTGATCGATCACATGGTCGGAGCGCCGGACCTGCGGGATCTGGTCGACGCGAAGCGGATCGGCGCCTTCGGCTTTTCCTCGGGCGGCTTCACCGTCCTGGCGGCAGCCGGTGCCGATCCGGACCTGGACAAGGTCGTGGCGCACTGCCGGGAGCGGCCGCAGGATTTCGACTGCAAGCTGAGCGAAGGCCGGCGGCCCGCGCCGCCGCAGGCCTGGACGCACGATGGCCGGATCAGGGCGGTGGTCAGCGCCGCACCGGCTTTGGGCTACACCTTCACCAAGGCCAATATGCGGGGGCTGCGCGTACCCGTCCAATTGTGGAAGCCGGCGGCCGACGAGATCCTGCCGGCCCCTCTTCATGCCGACGCGGTGCTGGCGGCGCTGCCGCGGCGGCCCGAATATCATCCGGTGCCCGGCGCCACCCACTTCGTCTTCCTGGCGCCCTGTTCGGCGCAAGCGGCGAAGAGCAGCGGCGCGATCTGTGCGGATCCAGCGGGCTTCGACCGGGCTGCGTTCCACGCCGCCTTCAACCGGGACGTGATCGCCTTCTTCCGGCGGACATTGGCGCCGCGCTGAGGCGTCAGCGTATCTCCTCGAACTCCGCGTCGACGATCAGGTCGCGCGGAGCCGTCGAGACGGTGAGCAGCGGCAAGGGTCGTGCCGGCACCGCGCGCCGCGGTGCCGGCGAGAGCGCGCGCAGCCGCAGCGCCAGAGCGAGGAAGGTGGGAAGTCCCATGACGAGCAGGAGATCGCGGAGGCTGCCGGGTATCTCCCAGTCCTCGAGCACGCCGTCGGCATAGCCGCTCGCGGCTTCGTTGCCGACGGCGATCGCGAGCACCAGCAGCCACGGCCAGAGGCTGGTCAGCGGCCGACGCAGCAGCAGCGCACAGAAGACGTGCAAAGGCACCGAGGCGAGCACGTGGAGGCTGCCGCGGTCGAACCCCGATGCCCCCGCGATCAGCTCCTTGAACGCTACCCAATGCTCCATGGCCGTCCTTCTCGTTCGCGGTCGTCGGGCAGCACGTCAGCGCCGCCGGCGATCGGTCGTTCGCACACGGCGAACGAGTTTCGGGACCTGCCAGACGCAGAGCACCGCCATTGCGGTGCCGAGCAGGATGGCGACGACCGCGGGCTGCCCGGCGCCGGGCACCAGACGCGCCAGGATCCCCATCCACAGATCGACGAACGGGAAGAAGAGCAGGCAGGCGATCAAGGTCTGGACGGCGACCCGCCGCCCCAAACGCACTTTCATGACGCCGCTCTGGCCGCAGGCGCGCGTCCCGGCAAGCGCCGACGGCAATGTCAGCCCTGCTGCTCCGGAGCGCCGTCGATCAGATCGGCGAGCGCCGACTTCAAGCCTGCGACTGCGGCGGGCGCGATCGGGCGATGACGGTCCCGATGCTCCGGCCGAAGATGGGCGGCGGGATCGCCGTTGACCCCGAACACATAATGATCGTGCATGGTGCGCCAGATCGCCCGCTGCTCGGCCGGCATGTCGCGATACAGCAGAGTGGCGGCGTGGAGCAGCGCGCCGTAGGGATGCTGGGCGGACACCGCATCGGCATTCCACCAGTAATTGACGAGGATGCTGAGCGGATCGAGCGACTGGACGCCGTGCCACCACATATAGGGTATGTAGAGGGCGTCCCCGGGGCCCAGCTCCGCCACTTGCGCAGCGGCGAGCGCATCGCGGAAGCGGGGATGCGTGTCGAAATCGGGATCGTCGAACCGCACCATGCTGACCGGGACTCCGGCCGGCGTCAGATCGAATGGACCGACATAGAGGTTCGGGAGCTGTTCCGGCGGAAACAGGACGAAGCGGCGGCGGCCTGCCACCACGCAGGCGATGTTGTCGGCGACGTCGAAATGCGGCGCCACCGTCACCCGATTGCCGATCCACAGCCGTGCGCCGGTGCCGGGCGGCACCAGCGGCATCGGATGGTCCGCCTCCAGCCCGGGAAGATGCTCGGCGGCCGAAACCCCTTGCATGGCAATGCCGATCGGGTCGGGCGCGTCGATCTGGCGCAGCAATCCCTTGAGCACGCTCGACATCTTCTCGACGGAGACGGCGAAATTCAGCGCCCGCGCATCGTCTTCGTAGAACAAGCGACCGCGAACCTCCGGCCGCGCCGTGACGGTGCTGACCAGGCTGCCATTGTAGAAGCCGGTGAGATAGTCGACGATCGCTTGCGGCGACCGGCGTCCGTGGACGACGAGCGGCCATGAATCGACCAGGCCACGAAGGACTGCCGGGCGGTTGCCGCGCCGGATCACGCCGAAGCAGGCTGCGTCGACGTTCGCATATTCCTCCACGCGTGCCACGCTGTCGAGCATTCCAACCGCCTTTCAGGCGCTTGCATGACCGGGACGCTTGGCAAAGGCAATGCGTGCGCTCTTATCCCTGCGCTCCCGTGGAACCTGCGCCGCCGGCCTACGTTCAGCGAGCGCGACGCTGATCTGTCCCATCGGGGTTCACACCGCCTCATTTTGCAATCGACGGTTAATGTCGCGGCCGATAGCATCGGCGCATGGCTATTCATCAGATCGACCGTTGCGTCTTCCTCGTCGAATATCCCGGCCTTCCCCGGGATCGCGAGGATGTCGGCTCCCTCGCTGCCGTCACTGAGGTGTCTGACCGTGAGTTCGGTGTCGCGCTGCGACGTCTGCTCTACACGTCGATGGAGCATACGCGGCAGGCGCTCTGGGTTCGCGAGCGGGGCTATGCGGTGAAGCTCGCTCCGACCGAGCCGCACAACGGCAAGCTCGTCTTTCGCATCACCTTCATGGACGAGGACGAGGCGATGCTGTTCGCGATGACCTTCGGCGAACAGCACGAAGCCTGTGCCGCCGACGCGCGGCCGGCCAAGGATTCCGTCTAAGTCTCAGGACGCACGAAGGCGCCGCCTGCCGGGCCACTGCGTGCTGGCCGAGGCAGAGGGCTCGAGTTATCCGCCGGGCCGATCCGTGACCGCCGGCGCGGCGGCATTGGCGACGTCGTCGGCCGCCAAGTCCTCGGCATGCTTGCCGAGCTTCAACGGCAGGGTCGTGCCGGAGCTCCGCCACGGATTCATTGCCACGCAATAGCCGCTATGATCGCCGCACTGGCGGACTTCGCCGGTGTGGCTGTCGACAACCACGATGATAGGCTCGTCGTCGGCGATCCCCGCGAGCGCCGGATCCTTCGCCTCCGGCCGGTCGGCGATCTGCGACCATAGTCGCCCCGCATCGTACACACCGATCCCGGCGTAGCGGCCGCTTGTCTTACCCGGAGGCCCGGCAGGCGGCGGCACGTGGTCGCAGCCGGCAAGCGCGATCAACAGCATGGCGGCAAGTTGGTGTCGCATTTCCCGGCTCCCCTTCAGGTCCATCGCACTGTGACAGACTTGAAGGGGTCCGCAAGCAACCCAACGCGCGATCTCCCGCATCCAAGTGCAAGAACGCATTGTCGTTGCAAACGCTTGCATTGCTGGTACAGACGCCATCATGAGCGCCGATTTCGATCCCCTTGCGTCCGAGACCTTCGACAGCCCGCACGACGATTATCGCCGGTTGCGGGCAACCTGCCCCGTCGCCCATGCCGAGGCATGGGGCGGTTTCTGGGCGTTGACCAAGCATGCGGACGTCGCGGCGGCGGCGGGCGACAGCGACACCTACATCACGTCTCAGCAGAATGTGGTGCCCAAGGTCGCGTTCACCGGCCGTCGGCCGCCGCTTCACCTCGATCCGCCCGAGCACACGCCCTATCGCCGCGCGATCTCGCCTTTGCTGACGCCGAAGAAGGTCGAGCGGCTGCGACCGGTCGTGCGTGCGATCTGCGCCGATCTGCTCGCGCCGATGCTGGCCAAAGGCGGCGGCGACATCTGTACGGAATTCTCCTCGCGCATGCCGGTGCTGGTGTTCGGCCGCTGGATGAACCTGCCGCCTGATCAGGTCGAGAGTCTCGGCGAGGTCGGTCGCCGGTTCAACGTCGCAGTCCAGTCCGCCGACATGGAGGCGACCAAGGAATCCTCGCTGCTGCTCTACGACATGGCCCGCGCGCTGGTCGCGGAGCGCAAGGCGCGGCCGCTCGATCCGAATGATGACGTCACCTCGTCGCTGCTCGCGGCGCGGGCCGACGGCGAGCCACTGCCCGAGGAGATGATCGTCGGCATGATCCGACAGGTGCTGGTCGTCGGGATCATCGCGCCGACGGTGATGATCGGATCGATCTGCGTCCATCTCTCCCGCGATCGGGCGCTGCAGGACCGGCTCCGTGCCGAGCCGGCGCTGATCCCGGCGGCGATCGAGGAGTTCCTGCGCCTCTACACGCCCTATCGCGGCTTCGCACGCACCGCGGTACGCGACGTGACGCTGCGGGGACGCACGATCCCGGCCGGCGAACCGATTGCTCTGGTCTATGCCTCGGCGAACAGGGACGAGGAGGTGTTCGAGGATTCCGAAAGCTTTCGCCTCGACCGCGACAACATCCGAGACTCGCTCGCCTTCGGCCGCGGCACCCACCATTGCCCCGGCGCCGCCCTCGCCCGCCTGGAACTCGCCGTCGCGCTGGAGGAGATCCTGGGACGGACCAAGGGCTTCGCGGTAAACGGCGAGATCGTGCCCACGCGCATGCCGGAGATCGGCGCACTCAAGGTGCCGCTGGCATTCGAATAGAGGCAGCTTCCTCTCTTCTGGCTCCAAGCTCCCCTCCCTGCCAAGGGAGGGGCCGCGGGTGGGTGCGCTTTCTGCGCCTCGACGAGGCTGAAAGCGCCTTCTGCGGCCGCTGAAGCGAGAGGCGCGGCTGCGCCGCGCACCCACCCCTCGTCCCTGCCTTTCAGGAAGGGGGAAAAAGCGCGAGGTCAGATCGACTAAGCGCGGATTACGAGTTCGTCTCCGTCGGCATGGAAGCGGGTCGAAAGCCCTTCCGAGGCGGTGACCTCCTCAAGATAGGCGCGCACCCGCTCAAAGCGGGGATCGGCCGCGGCGAGCATCACGGGGGCGCTGTCGTCTTCGATCCAGGCTGGGAGGAAGCGTACCTCCGCGAGCCGTCCTTCGCGAACGACCAGTCTGGCGACACCGGTGATCCGCGTCTCCTCCGGCAGCATGTAGGCATTGTCCGGCGACCAGGACGAGTTGAGGCTGACGAGGTGGCGGAAGGAGGCCGAGCGGACGATCGCCGGATCCCAGACGTGCGGCTGCTCGATCGCGAAATTGCCGAGGCTGTAGAAGATCGGCCGCCCGCGATGGAGCTCGATCCCCTTCATGATGTGCGGATGGTGGCCGAAGATCCCATCGGCACCGGCGTCGATGAGGGCGTGGCCGGCGCGCCGCTGATAGTCGGCGAGTTCGCCCTTCACCATGTGGATGCCCCAGTGAAGCGAAACGATGACGATCTCCGCAGCGGCCCGCGCCGTCCGCACCATGTCGATCAGCGCCTGGAGATCGCCGCCATGCGGTGCCGTGCGAATGCGAGCGGGTGTGCCGGGCTGATCGTGCTCGATCTGCTCGTAGAGCGTGTGGGCGCGAAGCGGGGCGCAGCCGGGACGGTCCGCCTCGGCCGCATAGCCCTCGGGCAGGATGGCGCTGGCGGCGATGAAGGCGACGCGCACACCGTTCCGTTCGAGAATGACCGGCTCCAGCGCCGACGCGAGATCCCGGCCGGCACCGCACAAGGTGATGTCGGCGGCCGCCATATGTGCGAGCGTGTCGTCGAACGCGTCATAGCCCCAGTCGAGGCAATGATTGCCGGCGAAGGACATGACGTCGAAGCCGGCGTCCCGAAGCACCGGTGCCAGCCCGAGCGGCGCGCGCATCGCGAGCTTCGCGTTCGGCACCTTCGCGCCGCGGTCCGACACCGTGGTCTCGAGCTGGCCGAAGGTGAGGCCGCCGCGCAGCGTCTCCCGGCATCCCCTGAAGATCGAACCCAGATCCGCGCGTCTGGCGCCGATATCGCCGACCCCCAGGATATCGAGATCGCCGATCACCGGGCGGCAGCAGCGGTCGCAGCCGGATGCTCGAACAGCCACAGGCGGATCAACAGCACGAGCAGGGCCGCGACCACCAGAATGCCGGCGATCAGCAGGGTCGGGCCGCCGAAGCCGCCGGTCTGCTCGCGCAGAAAGCCCATCAGATGCGGGATGACGAGGCCGCCGCCGCTGCCGGCGATGTTGATCGCGACCGCGCCGACCGCGAACGTGGCGGGCGTGAACAGAGAGGTCGGCAGGGCCCAGAAGGCGCCCTGCGCGGCGCCGAGACCCAATCCCGCGACGAACAGGGCGATCAGCCCGGGTATGCCGGGACCAAATGCGGCGGCGGCAAGGATCGCGCCTGCGGTGACCGCGGCAGGCAGGCCGACATGCCAGAAACGCTCGCCGGTACGGTCGGAATGGGCCGAATTGGCGTAGATGCCGATGGCGACTCCGATCCAGGGCAAGGCGTTGACGAGACCGATCTCGAACGGCGTGAGCGCCGTCATCTGCTTCACCATCTGCGGCAGCCAGAACATGATGCCATAGGCCCCGGACAGAAGGCAGAACCAAAGCAGGGCGGAGGTCCAGACGATCGGCCGCGCCAGCACCGACCAGTCGTTGGCCTGCGCCTTGGCGCTGGTGTTGGCGGCGTTGCGGGCGAGCCAGTCCTTCTCGGAGGCGGAGAGCCAGCGCGCCGCGCCGGGCCGATCGGGGAAGTAGAAAAAGGCGGCGAAGCCGAGCAGAATCGTCGGCAGCGCTTCGGCAACGAACATCCAGCGCCAGCTCGACAGGCCGGCGAAGCTCGTTCCCATCAGCCATCCCGAGATCGGGCCGCCGATGACGATCGACAGCGGAATGGCGAGCATCGGCGTCGCGAAGGTGGTGGCGCGCTCGCGTTCGGTGGCGAACTGGCTGAGATAGAGGACGATGCCTGGTGCGAGCCCGCCTTCGGCGAAGCCGAGCAACACTCGCAGCACGTAGAATTGCATGTGGCTGTCGATGAACGCCATGCCGCCGGCGCAGCTTCCCCACAGGATCGCGCAGCCGCCGAGCCAGCGTCGCATGCCGATCCGCTGGAGCAGCAGCACGCTCGGATACTGGCCGGCGAGGAAACCGACGAAGAGGATCCCGGCACCGAAGCCATATTGGGTGGGCGTGAAGCCGAGTTCGGCGTTCATCCTCAGCGCGGCGAAGCTGATGTTGACCCGGTCGAGCGAGCTCAGCAGCATGAACAGGATCGTCGGGACGGCCAGCCGCCAGCGGATCTTGCGGGCAAGTTCGGCGCCGACGCTCATCACATACTCCTCGTGAACAGGTTCGTCCGACCCGTTGTTGTGGACACAGGATTGCCGATCAGGCAACACAGCGCAAGCGCTTACATGGATCCACAATGACCGAATCCAGCTTATCGGCGATCCTCGCCCGCCACATTGCCGAAACTTCCTACGCGGCCTTGCCGGCCGAAACCGTGGCGGCCGCGAAGCGCGCCCTGCTCGACGGCATCGGCGTGACCCTCGCCGCAAGCGGCATGAGCCGGGAGGCCGATCCGTTCGTCGCGCTCGCCTCCGTGCAGGCCGGCTCGTCCACCATCCTTGGCTACGGCACGCAGGTCCCGGCCGCAGCTGCGGCCTTCGCCAACGGCGCCCTCGCCCACGCACTCGACTTCGAGGATGCGTTCGACGCCGCGCCGACGCACCCCAATGCCTCGCTGATCCCGGCGGCGCTCGCCGTCGCGGAGAGCCATGGTCCGGTAACTGGGGAAGAGCTGATCGCGGCGGTGGCGATCGGCTGCGATCTCGTCTGCCGCATCGGTCTCAGCCTCAGGCGGACAATGGAGGAAGGCGGCTGGTACCCGCCACCGATCCTCGGCGCGTTCGGCGCCGCCGCGGCCGCCGCGCGGCTGATGCGCCTGTCGCCGCGGCAGGTGCAGGATTGCTTATCGCTGCTGCTCTGCCAGGTTAGTTGCCCGGGCGAGATCAAATACAGTTCCGAAACCGTGATCCGCGCCGTGCGGGAGGCCTTCCCTGCCCAGGCAGCGGTCACCTCCGCCGAACTCGCCGCCCGAGGCGTGCGCGGCTTCGATGCGCCGCTCGAAGGGCAGGCCGGCTTCTTCCGCCTCTATGCCGGCGGCGCCTACGAACCCGCCGACATCCTCGACGGCCTCGGTCACCGGTTCTGGATAGAGCGGCTGAGCTTCAAGCCCTGGCCTGCCTGCCGCGGCACCCACGGCTATATCGAGGCGGCACTTGCGCTCGCCGCGCAGCATGTTGTCGCCGCGGCGGACATCGAGGCGATCCGGCTCGAGGGCGGCGAGGTGCAGCGGATGCTGGCCGAGCCGGCGGCGCGCAAGCAGCGCCCGGCGACGGCGATCGATGCCAAGTTCAGCCTGCCGTTCACCGTCGCCCTGGCGCTGGTCCGCGGCCACGTCGGCCTCGACGGCTTCGATGCCGGGAGCCTTGAGGATCCTGCCATCCTTGGCCTGGCGGAGCGCGTCTCCTACCGGGAGCGACCGGGCTGGGGCCGGAACCGCGCCGCTTCGGCCGCCATCGAGATCGTGCTCCGCGACGGCCGCACCCTGGCGGCGGAGCTCGAGGTGCCGCTCGGTCATCCCGACCGGCCGCTGTCGGATGCACAGCTCCGCGCCAAGTTCGTCGCCTGCGCCGCCCGTGCCGCACGGTCGCTCCGGCCCCGTGCCGCCGACGCGCTCGCCCACCGTCTGTCGTCGCTCGAACGGGAGCCGGACGTCGGCGCGGTGATCCGCCTCTGCACGAGCGATGCAAGCGCTTAACATTGTCGCTTGATTGCTATGGGGTACAACATTAACGTGACTCCAGGCCCACTGCAAAGATGCAGGGGCGACACCATCAGGAGAGGCCTCATGACCCTTGTCGCCCACCGCCGCGCGCGCCTGCTCGGCGCTGCGTGCCTGTCCGCCTTGCTCGCCTCCGCCGCCCAGGCGCAGGACGCCGCCGATCAGGTGCCGGCCGCCCCGCAGACAGTGCCGCAGGCGACCGATCCGGCCGCGCCCGTCGGCCCCGGCGCGGCGACCAACCAGCCCGGCGATGCGGCCGGTAGCCAGGACGGGCTCGAGGAGATCGTGATCACCGCCGAGCGGCGCGAGCAGAGCCTTCAGGACATCCCGATCTCGGCCACCGTCTTCTCGGCGAACGAGATCGCCCGCCGCGGCATCACCAACCTCGCCGACGTCCAGCAATCCGCGCCGTCGGTAGCGATCAACACGGTCAACCGCTCCACCTTCATCAACATCCGGGGCGTCGGCATCGCCCAGTCGGCGCCGACCTCCAATCCGGGCATCGCTTATTATATCGACGGCCAGCTCATCCCGCACGAGCAGTTCATCGGCCAGAGCTTCTACGACATCGGCGCGATCGAGGTGCTGCGCGGACCGCAGGGCACGCTCACCGGCCAGAATTCGACCGGCGGCGCGATCTACGTCCGCACTCCCGAGCCCGAATTCAATGCGACCTCCGGCTATCTCGAGCAGACGATCGGCAATTTCGATAGCTATCGAACCACCGGCGCGATCAACTGGGGTCCCAACGACAATGTCGCGGTGCGCATCGCCGGGATCCACGACCAGCGCGACAGCTTCTCCGAGAATATCGGGCCCAGCCCCAGCCAGCCGGGTTCGTTCAACCTCGACTCGTTCCGCGTCAATCTGGCGCTGCGCACCCCGGACCAGCGGCTGAAGATCAACGTCCGCGGCGAGTATTTCGACTACCGCTCCGACAACATCCCGGTGAAGAATCGCGGCGATATCGTGCCGGCCTTGCGCGACCCCGCCCAGCCGGCGCTCGACCCCCGCCAGAGCGACGCGTTCGTCATCCGCGAGGACGCGATCTCGTTCCTCAACCAGCAGGGCTACCGGCTCTCGGGCGAGGTCCGCTACGACCTCAGCGACGCCGTCCAGATACGCGGCCTCACCTCATGGCAGGACGGCTACACCCACGACCAGGCCGACGGCGACCGCGGCCTCGCCCCGATCAACCTCGCCGCCCCCACCGGCCGCCGCGGCCGGGTCAGCCGCGCTTCGACCGACTTCCGCACCTTCATCAACGAGATCAACCTGCTGTCGACCGGCAAGGGTCCGTTCCAGTGGGTGATCGGCGCCTTCTCGCTCGACGAGACGGTGCCCCTGCTGCAGCTGCGCGACGACCGCAGCCAGGTCGACATCGTCTCAGCGACGCTGAACCGCACGGTCACCGAAGCGACCAACACGTCGCAATCCCTGTTCGGCCAGGCGAACTGGTTCGCCACCGACCGGATCGAGCTGATCGCCGGCGCCCGCTACAGCTGGGACAAGCAGGTCTATGATCGCTACGAGGTCAGCCGCACGATCACCCAGGGCATCGGCACGCCGGTGACTGCAACGCCGATCACCGGCGTGCAGAAATCAACCGCGCTGACCGGAAAGGTGGGCGTAAATTTCCATGCCACCGACGACGTGCTGCTCTACGCAACCGCGTCTAAGGGCTACAAGGCCGGCGGCGTCAACCTCACGCCCAACACGCCCAATTTCGGCCCCGAGAAGAATTTCGTCTACGAGGCGGGAATCAAGGCCGAGCTGCTGGACCGGCACCTCAGGATCAACGCCGACGTCTTCCGCTCCGATTACAAGGACATCCAGCTCGCAAGCCTGCTCAACGGCCTGCCGCTGACCCAGAATGCCGCGTCGGGCAAGGCCTGGGGCGCCGAGTTCGAGCTCACCGCGCAGTTCGGCGGCTTCAGCTTCAACGGCGGCGTCGGTTGGCTCGACGCCGCGTTCGCCGACGACGTCTGCGTCAACAACACCAACAATCCCGCCGGCACGCCGGCGCTGTGCGGCGGCGTCGCCGATCAGCTCGTTCCCAAGGGACAGGAGCTGCCCTTCTCGCCGGAATGGACGATCAATGCCGGTGCCCAATATGCGTTTGCACTGGGCAACGACGTGACCTTGACCCCGCGCGTGCAATGGTCGCACGTCACCAGCCAGATCGGCACGCCCTTTCCGAGCGCTTTCAGCGAAATACCCGGTCGCGACGTGATCGACGCCCGGCTGACCCTCGATTTCGGCGACCGCTACCGGCTGGAGGCGTTCGTCAACAACCTCACCGACGAACTCTACATCGCCTCCCAGATCCAAAACGCCTCCAGCGCCAATGGCGGCTACGTCTTCGGAGCGCCGCGGCAATATGGCGTCCGCGGCACCGTGCGCTTCTGATTATGGATCTCGCCCGCCTCGGCCCGCTCGCGATCGCCGCTGCCGGTCTGGCAGCCCTGACCGGTGCGCTCGCCGCGCCGGCTGCGAAGCCGAGCCGCTGGTGGGCGCCGGGCGAGGGCCGGGTGTTCCCGGCCCAGCTCGACTACGAGAACGAGACCGGGACGTTGCGGACCCTGCTGGTGGGCGGTCCGATGAAGACCAGGGGCCATCCCTTCTTCGCACCGATCGGCCCGAACGGCCGCGCCTGCGTGACCTGCCACCAGCCGGCGGATTCGATGAGTCTCTCGGGGGAAACGGCACGCGAGCGGTGGGACGCGACCGGCGGGCGCGATCCGCTGTTCGCCGCCGGCGACGGATCCAATTGCCCGACCCTGCCGCAGGCGCAGCGCGCCTCGCACTCGCTGCTGATCGATCATGGCCTGATCCGGATCCAGCGCCCCTGGCCGCCCAAGGATCTGCAGGGGAAGGCGATCACGCCGGACTTCACCATCGAGACGGTGCGCGATCCCTGGGGCTGCAACAGCGGCGCCCAATTCGGCCCGACGGCCGCGCGCCCGAACATCTCGGTGTACAGACGGCCGCGGCCGATTTCGAACCTCAAATATCTGCTCGCCGTCGGCTTCGCTTATGATCCGAAGCAAGGCATGCCGCTGCCGCTGGATCCGGAGAGCGGGCGGCCGATGTCGGGCAATCTGATGGCGGACGGCCGCGCCGGGACCCTGAATGCCCAGATGCGCGACGCCGCCTCGACGCATCTGGAATTCCTCAAGAACATGAGCGCCCGCGACATGGCGCGGATCGTCGATTTCGAGAGCCGCCTGTTCTCCGCCCAGATCGCGGATCGGAAAGGCGGGGCGCTCGATGCCGGCGGTGCCGAGGGCGGGCCGGAGAAGCTCGCCCGGTCCGAGCCCGGAAACCTCGGCAGCCAGGGACCCGCGCCGGTGTGGAGCGAATATGCCGCGTGGGAAAAACCGGACCCGAGTCTGAGCGCGGAGCAGCGCGCTTTCCGGCAGTCGGTCGCGCGCGGCGCCCGCATTTTCCGCGAGAAGATGTTCCTGATCAGCGACAGCGCGGGGATCAACTCGCCGATCGGCTTCGGCAATCCCGTCCGCAACAGCTGCGTCTTCTGCCACAACATGACCCAAATGGGGAATGACGTCGCGCCGGGGCAGGTCGATCTCGGCACCACCACCCAGCCCTTCGCCGATCCGGCGCCGCATCTGCCGCTGTTCCGTATCACCTGCACCGGCGCCCCGCACCCGCATTATGGACGCGTGATCTATACCAGCGACCCCGGTTATGCGCTGACCACCGGCCGCTGCGCCGACGTCGGCAAGATCACCCTGCAATCGATGCGCGGTCTCGCCGCACGGGCGCCCTATTTCTCCAACGGCTCGGCCAAGGATCTGCGCGGCGTCGTGGACTATTACGACCGGCGCTACCGGATCGGCTATACCGAGCAGGAGAAGCAGGACCTGGTCAATCTGATGAGCGCCTTGTGAGACGCCTGCTCCTCGTCCTGCTCGCCACCCTTCCCGTGTCGGCAGCGGGGGCCGACACGGCCGAGACGGTGCGGTTCATCACTTGCCCGATCTATCGCGACACCGATGCCGGCAAGAAATCGGGCTGCTGGCTTGCCGACGACCGCGCCAGCGGCCGCCGCTTCGACGTCAGCCGCGCCCCGAGCAAGCCCGACTGGAATTTCGAGATCCTCGTCGAGGGCCGGGTTGCGGCCGAGACCAGGAGCAATTGCGGCGGCGAAGTGCTGGAGCCGGTGCGCACCTCGGTTCTGCCGACGCCCTGTCCCAGGCACATGCTCCCGGCCGAGGGCTTCGCCGGCAACCGCTTCGCCCTCCCCGTGCGCAACGTCCGGCCCTTGTCGGAGAAGCGCACGCCGCCGGCCCCGCCGTTCGCCGACAAGACCTTTCACCTCGTCTTCGACTTCGACAAGGCGTTCGTCGTCTACCAGCTAGACGATTACCTGCTCGACCAGGCGATCACCTGGATCCGCGGTGTCGACCCGAAGCGCGTGATCGTCACCGGCTGGGCGGCGACCGACCCGGCCGAAGTTTCGGGACGGGCGATCGCGGAAGACCCGGCGATCGCCCGCACCCGTGCCGAGCTGGTCGGCGAGGCGCTCCGCCGCCTCGGCGTCGCCGCGGACAAGATCGAGCTGCGCTGGAAGACCGCGGCGCAGCCGGTCGCGGCCGACGGCGCCGACGGCCTTGCCGAGCCGTCGCGGCGGCGCGCCGACATCGAGGTAGAGCTGTAGGCGCACCGCCTGCGGCTCGTTTTCGTTTCACAGTTCAAAGAGCGGACGCTTCTACTCTGCTGCGCTGCGGCATCTTTCCCGTATTCGAGTCCGTATTTACGGCGCTGCAGCGCAGCATGGAGCGTGTCGATCGGTCCCGGCATCGGCTCGCACCGTCTGATGCAGCGCCGTCTCATGCAAGCCGAACGCGCGCCTTTCGGGTGTGAAGGATGACGCATTCTCCGCAAGGATGCAGGATGATCTTGACAACCTTCATGCAATATGTTCTTTGTTTGTTCTTGTCAATGCGTGAGTCGTTGTAACGCGCGGAGATCGCACTTTCAGGGTCTTGCCCCGCTAATGCCCTCAATCCTCCCTGCCGCCGTAGGCGATGGGGAGGGATGATCAGGTTTGAACTGCCCCGCAGTTCAAAGCCATGCCGGTGGCATGGCGCGCCTGATCATAACGAAGTGCGGTGGAGGGGCTTCAGGCGCTGATGGCCCCTCCACCAGCTTTCAGATGATCAGGCACGCCATGCCACAGGCATGGCTGCGATTTGCCGGGGGCAAATCGCACCTGATCATCCCCCTCCCCATCCGCTTCGCGGACAGGGAGGATGTCGCTGCGGCATGGGCGGTCCCAACCCTGGGTTGGGGAAGCCCGCCGCCCTGTGCCTGGGCGGAAGTCACACGCTCCCCCTGGGGAGCGGAGGAGGGACGATGCGAAGACTGGAAGAGCGCGTGCGGCGGCTCGAGCGGCTGTTCGAGAGCCGAGGACCGATCCTCGATCTCCGCCCGCTCGAGGCCGGCACGCGCAGCGCCGGCGACGCGGCGGACGGCACCGCGGCGGACGAAACCCAACGTGCTATTGACGACGCCGGCAAACCCGGCCGCCGCGACGGAGGCGTAGATCATGGCTGACGGCGGGTTGGCGGCGGGCGCCGCCGATGAGGGTTCCGCGCCGAAGCGCGATACACGATTCAAGCCGGGCAATCCCGGCAAACCGCGCGGTGCGCGGCATCGTGCGACGCAAATGGTCGAGGCGTCCCTCCACGGCGAACTGGAAGAGATCGTCGGATGGCTGATCCGCAAGGCGCGCTGGGGCGACATGCAGGCAATTCGCCTCTGCATCGACCGTCTGCTGCCGCGGCCCCAGGAAGCGCCGGTCACGTTCGACCTGCCGCCGATGCACAGCCCCGCCGACGTCGCCGACGCCGGAGCCCAGGTACTGGCGGCAGTCGCGGCCGGGGAGATCACGATCGGCGAGGGCTCCCGCCTGATGGGCCTGCTCGATCGCCAGGTGGCACTGATGGCGGCGGCCAGACGGGACGCCGCCGAGCAGGAGGTGGAGGCGGCCTCGCTCTCCGCGCAGGAGGTGGAGCGGCTTGAGCAGATGTCGCTGATCGCCGCTTCCAGACGAGATGCGGCCGCGCCGGAGGATCCGGGCTTTCCTTCGGCACCGGAGGAACAGCGGTCTGCCGAAGCGGATCGCGATCGTCCTGCCGGACGGGACGGTGCGCAGGAGATCGACCCGCCGTGCAGGGCTGAAGCAGCGGCGGCCCCGGTCACCCGCCCGGAAGCATCAGGCGCCGAAGCGGAAGAAGAGGTGATCGCTGTGCTTCACCCGCCGACGATGACGCGCGGGGCTGACGCGGCCGCAGTGCCTGAAATCACACGGAGCGGTTCGGCCGCGAACACGACCGAGGCCCGCTCCGCCTCCGGCGACGCGGACTCCGCCTTGTTCGTGATGGCCGCACCCCGATCCGGCGCCGAAACATGGGCGGATGCGGCATCGCTACCCGGCCCTGACAGCTGCGCTCCCCGGCGGGAAAAGGCACGGGCCGGAGCTCGGTGCGACGGGCACGCTGCGACATCGGCACCGCAGCCCCGGCAACAGGATCGACCGCAGATCGGATCTCTTTCCGTCGACCGAGGCGAGATGGCGGCGGCGGCCCATACACGGGCGACAGCGGCCGAACACGACCTGCCGCCGCAGAGGGTCGCCGATCCCTTCGTGCCGGAGAAAGCGGCGGTGAACCGGCGCCCGCGGTCGCGGGACATATGGATCGAGTGAAGGTGGCGCTGCGGATCGCTCGCGCTTGAAGCTGTCTCAACGCTGACGAGTCCGTATCCGGGCGGTTCAGGGCAAGGGTGCGAAGACCGCATCGGAGCGGGAAACCGCGGCCTGCGAACGGCGCGGGCACGCACGAGACATGGAGACTGTGATGCGTAAGTTCATCTTGATCGGCCTGATGGCCGCCACTGCCATTCCCACCGCGGCGCTGCCGACCGCCGCGAGCGCGCAGACCCGCCGCGAGGTTCGCGAGGATCGCCGCGACCTGCGCGAAAGCCGGCGGGAGCTGCGCGAGGACATTCGCAACGGCGAGTCGCGTGGCGAAATCCGCCGCGATCGGCGCGAAGTGCGCCGCGATCGCCGTCAGCTCCAGCGCAGCCGCGCCGCTTATGTGGCGCCGGTACGCGGCTGGCGCTACCGTGCGGTGACTCCGGGCTATCGGTTGCAACCTGCTTTCTACGGCTCGCGCTACACGGTCTCGAACTACGGCAGCTATCGCCTGCGCGCGCCGGGCGCGAACCGGCGCTGGATCCGCTACGGCGACGACCTGCTGCTGATCAACGCCCGCAACGGCCGCGTGGTACAGGTGCTGCGCAACCGCTACTGATCGACCATTCGATCGAAGAAGGCCCGGCGACCATGGTCGCCGGGCCTTTCCATGCCGGCCGTATTCGCGGCACCGACGACGAGATGCCGCCGGACTATTTGCGATCGACTCGGCCGAGCTTGGGCGCCCGTTCGCGCAGCGCCGCACAGGCGTCTGACCATGAAGGATCGGCGCGATCGAAGGCGGACCGCAAATAGGCCGCGGTCATGCGCTGGGTGACCGCCAGCCGATCGGGATCCTCGTCGTCCGTCTCCCTGGCGTCGTAGCCCGCAATGCCGCCGAGACCGTGCTTGCAGCCGAACAGGGTCAGCAGGCCGTCGGCGCCGGGGCTGTCGAACGGATCGGCATGCCAGTCCGCGCCACGCGTGGTGAGGTGCGGGCTGACGTCCGCGTCACCGTAGACTACCAGCGTCCGAGTCGTCATCCCTGCGAAATCGAGGGCGAGCCCGGGCGCACGGGAGCGCATCGGCTCGCCCAGATCCGCGCCCCGACCGGGTGCCGCGAGCAGCACGCCGGCCTTGATCCGCGGGTCGGACAGGTCGGCGCCGAGGGCGGGCTCCTTCGATGCGCTCAGGCGGGCGCCGAGCAGAAGGCTGGCGGTATGGCCGCCGAGCGAGTGGCCGACCACCGCCACCCGATCATGGTCGAGCCTGCCCGCGATCACCGGAACCAGTAGCTCGATCGAATCGAGACGATCGAGAATGGCGACCATGTCGTGCCGCCGCTCTCGCCAGAACAAAGGCGCTCCGGGCGCGTCGGTCGCGAATCCGGCCACTTTCGAATTCGCGTGAGTCGGCTGGATCAAGGCAAAACCCTGTTCCGCGAGGAAGTGGACCAATGGTGCGTAACCGTCCTTGGACGTAATGTAGAGCGATGGACCGTGGCCGTGCGAAAGCAGGACGATCGGCAGACCGTCGCCGTCGATCGGTGCGGTGATCCGCAGTTCGAGCGGCACCGGTCTGCCGGGCACGTCGAGGATCACAGGACTCACCGAGATCGTGGTGCGGGGAGCGGCAGCGGGTAGAGCACGCGCAACTGAGATGAGGTTGTTCATGGGGCTTGTCTCGCTTGGGGCTTGGCGAACCGTTGCGGCGCACTTAAACGGAGCACTGCTCCGGTCGATGCATATACGGAGCGCTGCTCCGCTTATCAAGGGGCCGAAGAAGGGGTTTGCGCGTGACGGAGAGCCATGATCGGGAGAATGGACCGGCGCGGCGCCGGGTGCGCGCCGATGCGGCGCGCAACGAGGACGCCTTGCTGGAGGCAGCCAAGGCGGTGTTCACCGAATCCGGTGTCGATGCGACGGTGCGGGAGATCGCGACCCGCGCCGGGGTCGGCATGGGCACACTCTACCGCCGCTTTCCCAAGCGCGCCGATCTGATCGCGGCGGTGTTCCGCCGCGAAGTCGATGCCTGCGCCGCGGAGGCGCCGCGGCTCGCGGCAGCGCTTCCGCCCGGCGAGGCGCTCGCCCGCTGGCTGCAGCGTTATGCCACCTTTCTGGGTACCAAGAAGGGCCTCGCGGCGGCGCTTCATTCCGGTGATGCCGCGTTCGAAGCCTTGCCCGCTTACTTCCGGGCCAGCTTCGAGCCCGCTCTCGCCGCGCTGCTCGACGCGGCCGCGGTCGTCGGTGAAGCCCGCGGCGACGTCCAGGCCTATGATCTGCTGCGCGCGATCGGCAATCTGTCGGTAGCGAGCGGCGAGGATGGGCCGGCCCATGTCGCGCGGATGCTGGACCTGCTCATGGATGGCTTGCGCCATCGGCCGGGCGAGCAGAGTGGCGGCGAGAGCGGGTAAGCAAGAGGCAGTGCCCAGGCCAGGGTCGGTGCGGCCGTCCGGGCGAAACGCCGATCCCAACCTGAACCGGGTTGAAGCCGCGCCAGAAATCGGCGGCGCTGCGCCCGGTCGTGCCGCCGGTCGGCGGGGCGGGTATGGCGCCTTCCCGTTCCTTCCTCGCCAAACCGTGACGCGCTTGGCAGCGGGACGGGGATGCGTATAGGGAGCGATGGGGATTTGCTGCCTCGCCCCGCTTTTCTTCACGAGGCGCGATTGTCGGAGTAACCGCCACGCCACGCAAACCCAATTACGACTTCGAGCGCCGCGAGCGCGAACGGAGCAAAGCCGCCGATGCCGCCAAGAAGGCGCAGGCCAAGGCCGACAAGAAGGCTGCCGAGCGAGCGGCGCCGGACGCCGAGGATCAAACTCCGAGCGCCTAAGACGGCAGTTACCGA
This sequence comes from Sphingosinicella sp. BN140058, assembly GCF_004135585.1. NCBI lineage: Bacteria > Pseudomonadati > Pseudomonadota > Alphaproteobacteria > Sphingomonadales > Sphingosinicellaceae > Sphingosinicella > Sphingosinicella sp. BN140058. Next base: position 1,735,529 of record NZ_CP035501.1, read on the forward strand.
CCCAGTCGGATCCGCCGAGCAGCAGGACTTGCGAAGTCGGCCGCCTGCGCACGTTGATCAGCAGAATATCGTTGCCGCAGTGCAAGATGCTTAGCCGCGGCGGGCGTTCTGCGTTGGCCGTGCCCGGTCGCGCGACATGCGTGGCCCAGTCAGGACCCTGGTGTCCTCCACCCTGCGGCCGCGTTGACACTCCTGGGACCACCGATCACGATCTGACGATGAGAATCGTTGCCCGCGCTCTTGGCTTCTTGATGTGCTGGCTGTTGCTGCCCGCCTCCGCATCGGCAGCCGGTGGCGAGGACACTTGCAGCAGGTCTAGGGCCGCCGAAGTAACGATCGAGGCCGTACGTGCGCGCCATGATGCATGGTCGGGGCGCTGCGTGCGGTTGCGCGGCATCGTGATCGGCCGGCGCCTGTTCGCCGACCGCCTCGCCACGCTGGAGCCGAAGAGCGGGGACGACGAGACCGTTCGACGATCGATCGTGCTGTATCCGGGCGGGCGATACAATGGCGAGCGCCAACCGGCGCTGGTCGAAATCACCGGCACGATCGGCAGCTGCGCCGACCATCATGCTGCCGTCGCTGCCAACCAGGCGGAGCATCCCGACGAGATCCTCATGGTCTCCGGCTATTGCCACACCTCGCTCGAAAGCTACATCCGGCCGGTCGTCGCGCAGGTTCTGTCGCGGGCCCCGATCGCCCGACTGGTCGAAGCGGAGGTGCCCCTCGAGCGGCGCGAACTGGTGGAGGCGCCGCCCGGTCTTGCCGGCAGAGCCGAACATCTGTCAGCCGCCCGAGAGATGGTCGCTGCGATCGCGACGGGTGACGAGCTTGTGTTCCGCCGTCTCGATCGTCCCGATTTGCAGCACGCGCTGGAGGGCCTCGGAAGCGAAGCAGCGCCCGATTGGGTCCAGCGCGAGATCAGGGAAGTCCATACCGATTTTGCCGGAATGGCCGCATTGCGGCGAGACTTCGCGGCCGTTCAGGCGCGGACTGAAGGTTCGGAGCGGGTGCTCGTCAATCGCGCCGAGCTCGAAACCGGTATGCCCGCCCGCCAACTGTCATTGGTGACGTGCTGGTGCAAAACGGCGAATTGCGCCGGTCTCTGGCCGATCGCCGAAACGGACGCCGACAACAGGCCGGACCGGCCCTATCTCTGCGCGCGCACCAACGGGTATCTGTTGGGTCCGAATGCAGGCGAAGCCATCCAGGTCCGGGTCGGATGTACGGAGGGCGGCCTCGCCGAGCCGGCCGTCGGGCACGGCCGGACCGAACGATCGGAGGCCTCCCGAGCGCGCTCCGCGATCTCACGCTGTCAGGCTCGTCCGCTCACTCGGCACAGCCCCCCTTACCGCGATGATCGAAGGAGCTCGGCGGAAAGTCTCGGGTGAAACGACGCGCCCTAGTGCGTCGTGTGTTCCCGAATTGGCCCGGGCTCCGGCCAGCGGCATCCTGGACAGAACGGGCGATACCGGCTCGGGGGGATCGCAAGTAGAATTCTCCTCCGGCTCCGCTATAGTGCCTTCACCAAGGGGTTGGGGGTACATGAAAATTCTTCTCGCTGCGCTCGTCGCCACGAGCGCGCTCACGAGTGCGGCCTATGCCGCGGACAAGCCGGTGATCGGCCCGGCGCCTGCCTGGGTCAAACCGGTCGCGCCGCCCGCCACGTCCGCGAAAGCGGACGAAGCACCGATTCGGATCCTGCTGACCGATCAGCAGATCGCGTTGGAACCGGGACGCGAGACGGTCTATGCCGAAACGTCGCTGAAGATACAGACGCCGCAGGGGCTGGCGGCCGGCAACATCTCGCTGCCCTGGCGGCCCGAGACGGATGTCCTGACCGTCCACAAGCTCCTGATCCGGCGTGGCCACGAGACAATCGACGTGCTCAATTCGGGCCAGACCTTCACGGTGCTGAGGCGCGAGCAGAATCTCGAAAGCGCGACACTGGATGGTGTCCTCACCGCCAATATCCAGCCCGAGGGTCTGCAGGTCGGCGATATCCTTGAATTTTCGCTCTCCGTTTCATCGAGCGATCCGACGATGAAGGGCCACGTCGAGCAGTTCGCAGGGGCGTGGAACGGATTTCCTATCGCGCGCGCACACCTCCGCATCCAGTGGCCGAACAGCCTGCCGGCGCGCCTTCGGCAGACCGCCCACCTCCCGCCGATGAAACCCGTGGTCCGCGGCGACACGTCCAGCGTCGAGCTCTCGCTCGACAACGTCGCGCCGATCGTTCCGCCCCAGGGCGCGCCGCCCCGCTACCAAGTCGGGCGTCTGGTGGAAGTCACCGACTTTGCTTCCTGGGCCGATCTCGGGGCGCTGATGGCGCCTCTTTACGTCCGGACCGCAACGATTCCGGCGCAAGGTCCGCTGCGTGCAGAGCTGGAGCGCATTCGGAATCTCTCGGCCGATCCCGAAGTCCGCACCGAGGCGGCGCTCGCGCTCGTTCAGGACCGGGTGCGCTATGTCGCGCTCGCCATGGGTGCGGGCGGCTACGTCCCCGCTGATGCGGAGACGACATGGTCCCGCCGCTTCGGCGACTGCAAGGGCAAGACCGCTCTGCTTCTCGCGCTGCTCCATGCCATGGACATCGAGGCGGAACCGGTCGCGGTCAGCACCACCCAGGGCGACGGGATGGACGAGCGCTTGCCGATGGTCGGGCTGTTCAATCACGTGCTCGTCCGCGCCACCGTGGCCGGGCGCACCCATTGGCTGGACGGGACAAGAACCGGAGACACCAGCCTGGACAGGCTGACCACGCCCAATTTCGGCTGGGGCCTGCCTTTGATCGCCAAGGGCGCAGCGCTCATCCGAATGCTGCCTGAGCCGCTTTCCGCACCGACCCAGGACGTTTCGATTCGGATCGACGCGAGCAAGGGTATCTCCGTTCCGGCGCCGACAAAGATCGAGACCATCCTGCGCGGCGACGACGCAATCGCGTTCAACGCCCTCTTGGCCAATTTCGTCGGCGACGCGCGCGACCGCGGGCTGAAGGAATATTGGAAAGCCCGGTACGACTTCATCGAAGTGAAAGCGTCCGGCGCCCGCTTCGACGCGAAGACGGGCGAACTGCATCTCTCGATGGAGGGAGAGGCGAAGCTGGACTGGGCCAACGGCAACTACCAGACGGACGGAACCGGCGTCGGCTACGAGGCGGACTTCAGCCGCGATCCCGGGCCGAACAAGGACGCGCCCTTTGCCGTGCCCTACCCCATCTTCAACCGCACGCGGGAGACGATCGTGCTCCCTACGGGAGCGGGCGAGTTCAAGCTCGGGACGGGCATGGAGGTGGACGAGACCGCCGGCGGCATCGCCTACCGGCGTCACGCGACCATCGCCGACGGCGTGTTCACCATCGAGAAGACCGAACGAAGCGTCGTTCCCGAATTTTCTGCCAAGGACGCCCCCGCACAGCAAGCGGCGTTGCGCATGCTGAGCGAACGGACCGCGTCGATCCGCATGCCGGCGCGCTACAAACATAGCGGTGCCGACATCGCCGCGGTCAAGGCCGACGTGCCGACGACATCTTCGGGCTATGTCGATCGCGCTTCGGTGTTCAGCGATCGGAACATGCTCAAGGAAGCACTGCTGGACTATGACAAGGCCGTAGAACTCGATCCCAACAACGTCCGTGCCTGGGCGAACCGCGGCATCACGCGCATTCAGGTCGGTGACCTTGCAGGCGCGAGAAGCGACCTTGCCAGAGCGGAAGCGACCGATCCCGATTATGTTCAAAACGCGATCGGGCGGGGCATGCTGGCCGAGGCCGACCGGCGGCCCCGCGACGCGGTCGAGGCCTATACGAGAGCCCTCGAGCAGTCTCCCGATTATCGGTTCGCGATCGAGCATCGGGCAGCCGCCTATGCGAGGCTCGGAGACACCGAGGGCGCGCTCCGGGATTTCACATCGGTGATCGAGAAACATTCCGATGATCCGGACGGCTATGTCGGCAGGGGTAATTTCTTCCTCGACACCGGCGACTTCGACAAGGCGATAGCAGATTTCGACAAGGCGCAGGCTTTGGACCCCTCCAACGAGTGGGCTCTTGCGAACCGGGGGCTCGCCCGGGTCCACAAGCGGGATCTCGCGGCAGCCGCCACCGATCTCGACGCCGCCGCCAAGATCAACCCTAGAAACCCCGTTGTTTTCCGCGCGCGCGGCGTGATGGCGGAGCAGAAAGGGGAATGGCGTGACGCGATTGCGGCCTTCACGTCGGCATTGGAAGTCGAACCGACAAATGCCTTTGCGCTCGGCCACCGCGCCATGGCGGCGCGCGCCGGGAACGATGACGAGGCAGCGCTGCGCGATGCCGCTGCGGCGCTCAAGCAGAACCCGGCATGGATAGACCTCTATCTGATGCGCGCAAACATTCTGCGCCGCCAGGGCAAACAGGAGGCTGCGCTCGCCGAGGCCGAGGCCTTGACCGCCGCCAATCCTAGCGAGGGCTACGCGCACGTCGTGGCCGGAAGCATCTATAGCGCCTTCCACAAGGATGCCGAGGCGATGCGCGCCTACGAGAAGGCGCTCGCGCTCAAGCCGGAGGCCTATATCTACCTCAACCGGGCCCTTCGCCGTCCCAAGACCGATCTCGCCGGCCGGCGCGCCGACATCGATGCGGCCCTCAAACTCGAGCCGGACTCCTCGGAAGCGATCGCGGCAAAGGCGGAACTGCAGGCCGATAGCGGGGACCTGCCCGGGGCGATCGAAACCTATTCCGCTGCGCTGACGAAATCTCCGGAGGAGGTCGACTTGCTGATGGGGCGGGGCATCGTCCACGCGCGATCCAGAAACGCGCAGCAAGCCGAAGCGGACTTCCAGCGCGCGCGCAGCAAGGCGAGCGAACCGGTGATTCTCAACAACATGTGCTGGACGAAGGCGACCGCCGGCGTCGCGCTCGAGTCCGCGCTTGCCGACTGCGATGCGGCGCTTGCCAAGAAGCCCGATGTGCCTGGCTTCCTCGACAGCCGCGGCCTGGTTCTGCTCCGGCTCGGCCGCATCGACGAGGCCATCGCGGATTATGATCGCGCGCTTGCAAAGGCCCCTGACATGGCATCGTCGCTGTTCGGCCGCGCGGTGGCGTGGGCGCGCAAGGGCGATCGGGCGAAGTTCGACACCGGTGTTGCCGCAGCGACGAAGGCCGATCCCAACATTCGGGAAGATTTCGAGCGTTACGGGGTGAAGCCGTAAAGGGAACAGCGCGGCCGGTGCGAGGGCAGGATGTCCCTCCATCCCCGTCCCGGAAGGAACGGGCAAGTGCCGAGTCAGCAACAGCAGGGTCGCACTGGCCGCCCCTCAAACCTGTCAGCGTCTCGCCGTGTCGGGCATGCTGATCGACGAGCTGGGGGTTCCCGGCCCGACGTGATGCAGAGCGATCCCGTGGTGGCACATTGAACGCCGTGCCGGCTTCCCGCAGGATAGAAGACGGGGCAGGTTGCGCGCCGCCCCAGCCGTGGAGAGAATGTGACCGACACCCGCCCTGTGATGACCGGCGACTCGTTCGACGAAGCCGCCGCTTATGTCGATGACGGCTGGTGGATGACCGGCGAGAGCCTGATCCACCTGTCCGCAGTGATGAACGTCGAGGGCTGGAACCTCTATGGCCATCCCGGCCATCTGCAGCTCACGCCGGCGCAACGGACCTTGATGATGTGGTCCGATATCGTCGGGCAGGTCAGCAATGGCGGTTTCACCCAATATTGCGACAATTATGCGCGCGATCTCGCGCTCGGAGTCGCGGCAGTAGAGGCGCTGCACTGGCCCGAATTGCGGGAGCGCTTCGGGCGGGCGATGGCGGAGCAGGCCGGCGATGCCGCTGCGCCCCGCCGGCTGCAGCCGGTTCCCCTGTCCGAAGAACCGGAAAAATGGGCGAAGAGCCGCAAGCGGCTGATCCGCCACCTGGCACAGCGCGGCAAGACATGGTGGCAGCCGACGACAGCGCGCGACCTCGCTTCTATCGAGGCCTTGCACCCCGAATGGCGGTTGGAGCTGCTCTACCAGCAGGCCGTCCTGTCGGGCGAACTCGCATCCGGCGGCGAACGCGTGTTCGATTTCGAACCGCCGCCGACCTATGCCGCGGAGGCGTTCGACACATGGTTCTACTCCGACGACACGAAGCGCGAATCGGTGCGCTACGTGCATGCCTTCATCCTGCGCAACCGGGACCAGCTCTACCGCGAAAGCTGATGAACAAAGCCTCGTCGCATCGTGGTGCGGCGAACCCACCGCCGACAAGGATACAGACGCTTTCGTAACAGCGCGGCGGCATTTCCAATCGAAGCCGCGAAGGCCTGAGACGGCATGATTTCGAACTGACCGCATTACGGCACAGCGACTGGTACCCGATGCGTTGGAGCAGCGCCAATGCTCTCCGACGACGCGAATGTTTCACATCCGTGTCGGTTTTGCGATGCAGCATCGTCTCCTGGGTGGGAACGACCCCCAAGGCCAGGAGGCACCATGACCCGTCCGACGAACTTCTTTTCCTTGCCCGCTCTGTTCAGCCGCCTGCGCCGGGATCGCGGTACGGACCCGACGCCGCTGACCGAGCCGACCCCTTACCTCCTGGAGGACGGTGCCGCCGGCGGGACGTGGGCCGGCAAGCCGATCTTCGATCAACAGCAGGTGATCGGCCAGCTCACCACGGACTGGAAGATCGAGGGGCGGGTGATCCGCTACGGCTTCCTAGAGGCCCGTGATGCCGTCGGGCAGACCGGGAGCGAATATGCGGGCTTCTCGGCGTTCGACGGTGCGCAGAAGGCCGCCACGCGCGCGGCGATGGAATTGTGGGACGATCTCGTGCCGATGCACTTCATCGAGACTCGCGGCAATGTCGACATCGCGCTCGCCAACACCACCACCGGTCCCGAACAGGCCTGGGCCTATATGCCGACTGAAGACGGCAATCCGCGCACCCCGCAGAGCAACATCTGGGTCGCCGATCCGGACCAGCAATGGAGCAATGGCTGGCTGAGCTACGGCGGCTGGGGCGCCACCACCCTGGTCCACGAGATCGGCCATTCGCTCGGCCTCAGCCATCCCGGCGACTACAATAATGGCGACGACAGCGACGGCGACGGCGTCCCCGATCCGATCTCCTACGGGAATGACGCGGTCTACGCGCAGGACAGTATGCAATATTCGATCATGTCCTATTTCCTGAACGCCTATACCGGCGCCCAGACGCTCGATCCATCGCTGCTGACCCAGAATTACGCACAGACCCCCTTGCTGCACGACATCCTGGCGATCCAGGAGATTTACGGCGCCGATCCGACCACACGCCGCGGCAACACCGTCTATTTCTCCAATTCGACCGCCGGCAACGCGGTCTACGATCTCGAACACAATCCCTTTCCCTATCTGTGCGTCTACGACGCCGGCGGCAACGACACGTTCGATTTCTCGACCGCCGCCAGCGGCGTGTTCGTCGATCTGCGGGCGGGTGCGTTCAGCTCGGCCTCGCAAGGGTATCTCCCCTATGCCGAGGCGGTCGCGGCGATGACCGCTTACAATGCGGTGAAGCCCGAGGGCGAGCCCAAGACCGTGTGGAATCCGGACTTCTACGCCGGCTGGACGGGATCGATGCTGTCGATGGGCGCGGCAATCGTCGCGGCCGACACCGGGGTCAGCGGGGTCACCGCGACGATGACCCGCAACATCTCGATCGCCTACAACACGGTGATCGAGAATGCGGTCGGCGGCGAATCCCGCGATTACCTGATCGGCAACGACGTCGCCAACTGGCTGAAGGGCAATGGCGGTGACGACGTGCTGAACGGCCTCGGCGGCAACGACACGCTCGTCGGCGGCAAGGGCGCGGACAGCTTCTGCTTCTTCGATGGGAGCGGCAAGGACGTGATCCTCGACTTCACATCCGGCACCGACTGCATCGACCTCCGCGAGATCGACGCCAACATCTTCGCCGCCGGCGACCAGGCGTTCGACTTCATCGGCAGCGCCCTGTTCGGCGGCGTCGCCGGAGAGCTGCGGAGCTTCGCCAGCTGGGGGACCCATCTCCTCGCGGGCGACGTCGACGGCGACAAGGTGGCGGACTTCACCATCGATCTTGGTCTTGCGACAGTGGTGGTGGCGGATCTGTTCTTCTGACCAGCAAGAGCCCAGGCTGCTGAGCTTGGGCTCTTGCGCTTTGGCTCCCGGGAAGTCTTCGGAACGCCGGTCCGGCGGGCCGGAGGCAGACCGGCAAAACGGAGTAGCTCGACAGCCCTGGCGATAACGAGCAGGATGTTTCGGTGATACGGGCCGTCGTCTTCGTTACGCTCGCCGGGTCGGCGCTCCACCTGTCTCCCCAGGCGCTCGCCGCCCCCGACCCAGTGACAATGGGGTGGGTGGAGGATTCCGGTACGCTGACGCTCAAGGAATTGCGTACGCTTCCCGATCCGGACCTTGCTCGCCGCCTCTTCGGCGATCTCGGCGTCGCGATGACACTCCGGCCGCGCGACGCCTGGCAGGAAGGACCCTTTCGGATCCAGCCTGAGACGATCACGGCCGCCATCCGCCCCCGCCCTTCGGAAGTGGACGGGATTTGCGCGCTCGACGAGATCGACATGATCTTCGTTCCGACCGACGCAGCGGTGCGGCCGAACCCGGCCATGGTGCTGCGGCAGATACGGGCGAGAACGCGCTATTTCGTGGAGGACGAAGAACGTGCCCTCGATCGAAATCGCCCAGCCATGGAACGGCGCCGCGCAGGGCACGCGTCCTGCGCGTCGGTCAAAGCGAACAGCCCGAGCGGCGCACCAGCAGACAATGGCTTTCAGTTCGCCCTCGCCATACGCCTGGTCCAAGCGCTCGGCGACGCCGCGCGCGCTGGCGGTCCAGCCCCGGCGCCGCTCGACTGTGCCGGCCTTGGCGATTGGGGTCGGGAGGCACTCGACCCGTCCCAATGCCTTGTGGCCTCACGCGGCCTTGCGCACGACTCCGTCGACTGGGTGCAGAATTGCAACGAGGGTCCGTCTCCGGGCTCTTATTGTCTCCAGATCCTGAGCGGCGAATGGTGGATCCGCTTCGATCTCGATTCCGGGAGCCGCCCGTTGCGCATCATCGTCAGCGCCGTCGAGGATACCAGCTCAATCCAGTAGCAGAATGGCGGCACAGGACATGGTCGCGTCCATTCGTACGGCAACAATCAGCGGCACCACGCCGGGTTCATCAATAAGAAGACGGCTTGGACGGGCCCCTCGACCTGCTCAGTATAGCGTCAGCTCGGGTGGGAAGTCGGCGAACCGGGCTTCAAGAGCGCTGCGACAGAGTGCTGAGCAGATTAGAATGGACCGATACATGATGCGCCGATGATTTGACTCCTCGACGAAGCGAATGTTTCACATCCGTGTCAGTTTTGCAGTGCAGCATCGTCTTCCTGGGTGGGAACGCCCCCCAAATCCAGGAGGCACCATGACCCGTCCGACAAACCTCTTCTCCCTGCCCGCTCTTTTCGACCGCCTGCGCCCCG